>NZ_ATWY01000005.1 GCF_000421405.1 Butyrivibrio sp. NC2007 | reverse complement strand
GTGGTATAAGGGATAAGAAGCATCGCCACGCCAGAAGTTCTCAAAGGATCTCTGGAGATCTTTAAGCTCCTCCTGAAGTGCCATGGAGTCAGCCTGCGCCAGCCAGGGGTAAACAAGCTTTAAGTACTTCAGGTCATTTGCACAGGCATTGTAGTTCATACTGCGGTGCTGAGTGCGCCATGCAAGGCTTCTCAGGTTCAGATAGTAGTTGTGGATGAACCTGCAGCAGTTAGCAGTAATCTGTGCTTTTGCTTTTTGTAAGTCATTGGGATATATGCGGTACTGATATCTGAGGTAGATATACTTATCCATAGAAGCTGCTCCAAAACTTGTCTTATGCTAGTATTATAGCACTTTTGCAGCTCTTTAGCAAACGTATGTTCCCGTATTACAAAATTTAAATATCAGTGCGATTCATCCCACAACCGACTTCATCGGAAGGGGTTTTTTCGCACGTTATTATAAACTCATAAGAATGGATCAGTCCCTGCGGATCAGAAAGCTCCTGAACCGGTAAGACAAACTTGTCATAAGTCCCAAACAGATCCGTGGCTATTCCCCTGCTCTTTACAGAATATCCTATTACAAGAGTAGGAACTCCTGTACTGTAGGCTGCAATAGTACTGTGCGTTCTCGCCCCAACGAAGAAACTACACTTTGATATATAGCCCTTTAGAACCTCTGCTGGTGCATCCCCTATAATAACCACGCGCCCGGTGTCCTTGAACTCGTCATAAAGCTCTGTGAGCGGCTTTCTGTCATCGTTGTTGCTCCAGACAACATGCGGAATAAAAGCGATGTTGTTATCGGTTTTATCCAGAATATATCTGATGAAGTTTCTGTAACTCTCTCTAACCAGTTCCGGATCTCCTGCTCTGTCCAGGACCATGGGACTTAAGTTGATTCCCACAGTCTTCCCCGGAATAAAGCCCTCTAAAGCAGGAGGCTCAGCAGTTTCCATCTCAAAGGCCGGATCCTTTCGCAGCTCAAGCTTATCAGCAGAAAGTCCTGCCTCAAGCAGCGCATTAAAGCTTATCGACTCCCTGGCATATATCCTGTCAAACCTTGTAAGATCCTTTAAAAGAGCTGCATTCTTAAGGGAATCGGGCTCAATAGAACATCCCCAAAGTATAGTCTCAAAGCCCTTTTTAATAAAATAGTCATGGGCCAGTATCAGATCAGGCACCATCTCGGGATAGCAGTAATTGTCTCCTCCGATGGAGATCGCCAGTGGCTTCTTGTTCGCATAAGCCCCGGTATCACTGTATCTGCTACACTCTTTCACATAGTCCCTATAGGCATCCTTAAACCTGTAGCGCATGAAGGACTGCTTATCGCCTGTTATCTTGCGCCATCCATAGTAAAAGACATGAGCTAGAAAATCTCTGTCTATGTGACGCTCCGTAGTAAGCACGCAAAGCCCCTGCTTCTCCAAATCGCCCAGAACATATTTCCTGTCCTCATCAGCGTTATTGGATATGATCACCGGTGCCGGTACCTTCTCCACATCGCACCCCTGCTCAAGCCTCAATCTTTGTATCAGCTTGATGGTGCTGTCTGCAATAGCCTCACACCCATGATTTCCGCTTCCGGCATGCATATATAGAATTATTGGTCTGCTTAAATCTATCATATTATCCTTTTCCTTTGTGCCTGCCATAGAGTTTCAGATACAGTTCAGGACTTAAACGAAACAGCGCAGTCTTGATCTTGTGCCCTAATGGGAGTGCTGCAAACACCCCTTGTGTCTTAAGCGCATGCTCTATCTGTCCCTTGGCCTCATCAACTGCAAGCCTTGCCAGGTCGTTATCTCTTTTATCATCATCAAGAACCGCCACCTTGCCAATCACAAGAAAAGCTGTCAGAATCTGACTTACAGAAAGCGAAACAAACGCATCCCTGCTCATCTCACCCTTATATGGCAGGAGCTTCTCCTCAGCCTCTCTCCAGGATATGATCTCGCCCAGATAGCTCTCCTTAAATTCCTGCTTCATAGCTCCGGCAGCATTCTCAGTGTAAATATAGTTACCGTCTTCTATGCATTTGATGGTATGTCTTTTCCCTTGAGAGATTGCAAAGTCCAAGAGGAACAAAAGATCCTCGCCAATTGCCAGGCCTTCCTTGAAGCGTACATGCCCTTCCTCAATGCTCTGTCTCTCAAAGAGCTTGCCCCAGACATGGGTGTTGCGATCAAGGACCGAGTTCTCGATGTACTGAAAGCCGCTGAGCTTGGTATTTCCGTTAAAAGACCTTGTCTCGTCCACAAGGCTCGTACCCTCATCCGCATACTTCATCAGAGTCTCAAGGTATCCTGCCTTGACCTCGTCGTCAGAGTCCACAAAAACCACAAACCTACCGCTTGCATGCTCAAGGCCTATGTTTCTGGCGTGTGACACCCCGTGGTTCCGCGTATGCATAACCTGCACCCGGCCATGTTCATCCTCTTTTGCAAGACGGTCGCATATTTCAGATGAGCCGTCAGTTGACCCATCATCCACCAGAATAACCTCGATCTCGCCCTCTTTTACAAACTTCTGATTTAAACAAGATAAGACACACCTATCCAGTGTGTCTTTAGCCTGATAGACAGGAATTATTATGCTGACCAATATCTCCCTGTTTTCTTCCATACTTCTCCCAAATAACTATTTAATAAGCAGTCCAGGTCTCCCTGTCAACGCCAATGATATACCAAAGGCCATAATGTTCTGCATAGCTTATATTAAGCCAGAAAAACTTATCCTCAGTAATATCCGAATCATAGGCCATTGAAAATCTGGTCTCCCATTCCGGACGCAGCATAGGTGCTTCTATAACCTTTTCTTCGCCCTTTGCCATTTCAGTAAGGTATGCATCTCTTTCGTCGAACTCTCTCTTAATTCTGGCAAGATTTGCACCTTCCTCAATGTATGTGAAGATCAAAAGAATTCCGAACACTGTTACAACTGACGTTGCAATGATCTGCACTAAATCTTCTTTGAAACCTTCATTTGCAACCCAACCAATACCCATAGCTATAGCGGTCATAAGGAACAGACCGGCACCATAATAGGTACGAAGCTGTGAATCCGGTACAGCAATAAGCGCATAACAGGTCGCCAGGAAAAGGAACCCAAACAGAGCCATCCCCGGTACTTTTTGCAGTAATGCACCCTTTCCTCCCCTGTAAAGAATAGCAATTGCAATAACGATAAATACCAGAACCAAAACCAGATAGTAGTTCTTTATATTCAGTGTGATCTTCAGAAATCTTGCCATAAGCGCCAAAAGACCGGTATGTGCTTCATCCGTGATCTCTGCTCTATTGAAGTTCCCCGGTGACATAATCAATAACATAAATCCGATAAGAGCACCGGCAAGTCCCGACGCCATCCAAGGCCTGACCTTAGAAAAGTTCTTGCTCTCTCTCCATCTTGCAAAGATCATGATAAGAACAAAGAGAATAACACCACCGGAAGTGTTTTCATTACACCACCCTGCAAAGAGGCCAAAGAAAAACATACCGATGACAGCCCCAATACTCTTTTTGTCCTCTGCAGCATATTTCCTGAACAGTGTGATAAAGCCGAGCATGATGCATCCGGTAAACATATAGTTACATGCTCCGGTCTCCCAGAACACGCTGTTTGCTATGGTAGGGTCAAACAACCAAAGCAGTACTGCTATAGCAGCATAAATCCTGATATCATATTTTTTCCTGTGATCAACATTTAAATAAATGAGCACAGATATCAGCACAAACACTACAGCAGCTACTATATCAAATAATATCTTATTATCCGTATATAAAAAGATTCTCAGAATTATATGTGCGATGCTCCTGCCGGTATGCGCCATGTAATGCTCGTATTCCTGTGCGAACAAGTCAAAAAAGCTGCCGGCCTGTGCCACCTTATCATAGTAGATCACATCATCAGACATATTAGGTGTCAGATACTGATAGATGAAAACCATTATGAAATTTGCAAAGACTGTCAGCTGAAACAGCCTCTTTCTAAGATTCTCTGACATCTGTTTCCCCTTTATTTTTAAAGTAATAACCCAGGTAAGCACCTGCGATCAGCAAAAAGAAATCACGTCCAATATATCTTGTTACAAAAGTAGCCTCAACTATAGTATACACGGACAGTGCAAATATGATTATCAATGCCCGGATATCCTGCTTTTTATAGCACACATAAATAACTGCCAGCAGAGCAATCACTAACAGCACCACCGGAATAATTCCATACCAGTAAAAGAGCCTTACCCACCCCATATCAAAGTAGGAGTCTGTGCCATGTGCTGAAAAAAGCTTCCAGCGAGAGAGCACTGCATCCCTGTTTGCAGCTTCATAATATATGGAACTCATTCTGTAATTAAAGCGGGTTTCAATCTTCCAGTAATCGCCCTCAAGATCCCAGAAATTATCCCCGCAATACATGGCTCCGGTCCAACCTGCTGCCAGAACTGCAGTTACAATACAGATCACCGGAGAAACGATCGTCTCCAGAATATAAAACACCTTAAACGCTGCCAACTTAGGAAACAGCCTGAATACTATTGCGAGCAGTATAGTTGCCGCCAATATCACCGCACTTGTCCTTGATTTGGTCAGGAAAGTTATTATGACAGAAGAAACAATCATAACCAGATATGGTAATATACCGGCTGTTTTTCCATATATCCATATCCACATCAATATAAGCACAAATACAGAGCTAAAAAGTGTATTGGGATGTCCGAATCCAAACACATATCTGGTTTCTTCGCCTTCGCCTCTGCCGTAATCAGCTACCTGTATCATCTCTCCCATAACTCCGGCACAAGCAAGTAGTGCTATCAGTGTAAATCCGACAACACACACATAAAATGTGTACTTCATTGCTTTTTTAAGATCAATATCTCTGGCTGCCATCAGGAATGTCACTACTCTGAGCATATCATTCTTACCGCACATGTAATAGCTCACAGCCGACACAGCCCAAATAGCTGCAATAAATATCCATTCCCTCTTATCATGCTTCATGAAGAGCACTGCAAGAAGAGTCAGAAGAAATGTCACCCTGAACACATAGCTCTCATAGGAAAAAGAGATCTCGCTCTTTTCCACGATCATGAGTACCAGCTCTATGGTCAGCGCAATATAAAACAGCGCATCCACTATTTTCTTTCTTTTTTCATCCGTAATGTGCATCATATACAACTATCCGTCACTTAGCTAACATCCTCTTAATCTTGCGCAAAGCCTTTCTGCAAAACCTTCCGACTGTCAGATCAAATTTGTGATAAAACTTTTTGAAAGGTGAAATATATGGCATCACCAGATAATCGTATTCTGAGAGATGTTTCAAAAGATATTCGGGATAACTCTCATCCACTTCTACTCTCGTGAACGTAGCATCTCTTCCAAAGATATCCTGCCCCAGCACCAGTCTGTCGACAGTCTCCAGGATCACCTCCCTCTCGGAGTACTCCTGATGGGCTGCTGCCATGACTTTTACGCCAATCCTCTTTAAAGGATCAGTAACATGTTCTCCGCCCATATATCCAAAATGCCAGCCGCCGTCAGAAACTCTCACAGCATTTGGATCCGTTACACGGCACAGATCCCTAAGTCTTACTATACCCTCTTTGGGAATGTTATTTATTGAAGTGATTTTGGTCCCCAGCCATTTCCTGTCACTTTCCGGAATATCAGGAAACTCTCCCGTAACGGACAAAAGCTTACCTGATGATTCTTCCATGTTTAAAAAAGCATAGAAGTTTCGCTGGGCAAGATGATAGACTTTAGTTTTATCAAACTCCTCAACGATCTTCTCAAGGACTTTGGGATTCGGTATCTCATCACAATCGCCGAAGATTATGACATCGTCCTCAGTTGCCCCTACTTCCTCAAGGCCTTTTATCAAATGATTTTTCTGAAAGTAATCCCTCTCATGAGTCTTGGCATTTTCAAGAGTGTCCGTTACCTTGATATATACTATCTTATCGAGATAATCTTTAAACTTTTCCCTGTTCTTTTCAAAGCAAAGCTCTTTCTCCTGCCCGGAAAAGGTTTCAACCGCCTCCTCAATGATAAATTTATCAACATAAGGAGACAGTACCCCAAGTCTTAGCCTTAAAATATCTATTTCGTTGAAAAATGGTATCAGATCATAAACCATATTTATCTGACCCTTCCCTTGATCCAGTTTTTTATGCCTGTCTTGACAGCTTCACCCAAAAGTGCCCTCGTGGGATTTGGTAATATCTCAAATTTTCTTACATACAATGATTCTTCAGGAGCCCAATCGGGAAGTTCATAGGAATAATACTTTTTATAAAACTCATCCTCCATGAGCTTACCGAGCTTATATTTCTTTTCGGAAAAAGACATCCCGGAATAAATAAGCTTTGTAACAGCAATGGTGCATGTCAGAGCTTTTCTGCGATTGATCTGATCTACCTGTTCTGTAAGGTGCCACTTTTCCACCATCTCATCAACTTTTCCCCAGGTGATCTTCTGATTATCCACATACACCTCGCTGTAAGTTGAAGAAAGGCTGGATGCATCTTCCCGATAATAATATAAAATCTCTCCGATATATACTGCCGCTGACGCCCTATCAAGATATTCAGCTGTCTGATACAGATCCTCTCCATAGTTGAGATACAGATCCGTGTTGCCCAGATACGCAATATCTCTTTTGATACACTTAGTCCACATCGCGTTTATGGAGTCATCCATGCACAGACTCTTTTTAAAAATATCAAGCTCACTGCCGCTGTATACTTTGCCGGCTTCAAAAACTCTCTTTGAAAGAGGCGTCGATGGTCTTCCCATCCCTGCAGCATCAAACAAGATAAACTCAGGCAGTTCACCGGCTTCTTCAAATTTTCTGATCTCACAAAAGAGTCTGGCCAAGGCCTTTTGATGAAGCCTGTCATCAGCATCCATGGCCAATATCCAGTCTCCCTTTGCAGCCTTTATGCCCACCTGACGGGCACTGTATAGACCGATCTTCCCTTTATGGATCACAGATACGTTCTCATACTTCTCAGCAAACTCATCGCAAATAGAAGGACTGCTATCCTTAGAGCCGTTCTCTATAAGAATCACCTCATAGGCATCCTCTTTTCCCATATTCTCTGCAAAAGACAGATCCTGTGAAATAGCCGAGTCAATACACTCATGCAGAAACTGCTCTCCATTACAGATTGGTATTACGATTGAAAAGATCATTGAATACCGTGCTCCTCTTTCCACTTTTTGCTTCTTCTCCAGAAAAGAAGCGGCCTGATAGCCATCTTAAGCCGCTTTTTGGGGCTGTAGAATTGTGGATAGTTCTCGTTCTCCCCCCACCACTTATGGAAAATGAAAGGTTCTATGCCTTTGTTCTCGGGAAGAGGGTGCTCTCTGCCAAAATAAAGCGCAAGCTCAAAGGGTGCCCACTTTAAGCCTTCTGCCTCCATAGCGTTTTTGGAATGGCAGCAGATGAAGATATCCTCATTGTAAAAGCCATCATCTACTAGCTCCCATTTAAGATTGTGCTTTGCAGGGAACTCCAAAAGGCGCTTACTTCGAATAGACACGCTGTTTCCTACCCTGCATATATTTCCCTTACTGTCTCTGTAGGCATAATCATTTTTAGGTAGTGGCCAGGGTGATCCTATGTAGTCATAATCAAGGAACTCATCTCTCCAAAGCTCCGGATGAATTACAAAGCCATCTGCATGAACCACCAGACAAAAATCGGTCTTTATGTGGTCCTTGAGCTCATATACCATCTTGTAGTTAAATTCATCAATGTTATCAAGCTTGCTTGTGTGACTGTATCTGATGCTCTTTGGCAAGAACCATGGCTTTTTATCAGTGATGAGCACAGCGTCGCCAAACTCGATATCACGCATGCTGTAGCACATGGCCCTTACAGTCTCATACATATTTACACTTGTCATAGCCACAAGGGTTACCCTTGGCAGCTTTAGTTTCTTTTCTTTGGACATATTTTCAACCTATACGTGGAATACTTTTATAAGTCCCGTACGTCTTTCAAGGCTCCTTATGATCTTCTTAAACATATAAGCACCATAGAGCCATCTAGCCCTGATTTCCTGACAGGTTTTCAAAAATCCCGAAGGCTTTTTGTTAAGCTTTCTGTAAGTTCCGGATTTTGCTTTATATTCCTCAAGCTCCTTCTTACACTCCTCCGGGGAAAAGACCTTTCCCTTTCTGTCCATGTAGTGGAAACAGCTGTAAATATTCTGTTCCGAAGCCCAGTAGCCGTCTGATACATTATGACGGGCCCAGTACTTGGGGGCGATGGCATACTGAAGTTCATCGCTGGTAAAAGCAGGAAATACAGCAAAGGATGAGTTTGAAAGAAGGAGATATCTCGCATTCTTGATGGTTACGTAATCCTTGCCAATATCATTTCTAATGGCCTTAACCTCAGGAAGAATCTTGTGTGCTGCAGATACATCATCTGTAACAGCAAGGAATTCCATATCAGGCCTGATCTTGCGCATGTTCTTAATACCATTCACCCAGTACTTACGATCAAGCCAAAGCTCCGGTGAATTTGAATAATCGCCGCACCTTAAATGAATGATGCATAAATTGTCCTTGGTATATTCGTGAGAATCATACTCAGGCTTAACCTTAAGCCAGTCCTTAAGCTGATCCTTGTACTTTTTAAAATAGCTCTCTGCCTGGAGGTTTCCATACATAAGAGTATTGTCTTCTACTTCAAAGAACTTTGGGTCAACACCGCTGACATAAGTACCATGTGTCATATCATGCTTTGAATTGCCAAGATAAAGCCTGTTGTCATGATCCTCAAATATCTTGTACTTTGGCTTATCTTCCTCCGGGATCTCTTTTCCCAGGTCCATGTCCATGAAATACATTCCGGTGTCTGAGTGCATATTGTTGGCAAGAGCCTTAGGGTTGCAAATCCCAAAGTCAACGCCCTTATCAAGAGCTGCTGCCCTTGCTGCAACATACCAGAACAGCTGGTTCCCCAGCCCAAAGCCATGTAAAAACTCGGTTCCTATCATCAGTGAATTACCGTTCTTCCCTCTAAACTTGTGGCAGTTATCTTCTCATCCTTAACCTCATAGATCACGTCGCACTTCTCGATGGTGTTAAGTCTGTGGGCAATGATGACCATGGTCTTTCTGCCCTGGAAGCTGTTGATGGCCTCCATAACTGCTGCCTCTGTCTCGTTATCAAGCGCACTTGTCGCCTCGTCAAATACCAGGATCTCAGGATCATGATAAAGAGCTCTTGCAATACCAATTCTCTGTCTCTGTCCGCCGGAGAGTCTTACGCCTCTGTCTCCAATCTTGGTGTCCAGTCCTTCAGGAAGGCCCTTTACGAAGTCAGCAAGCTGAGCCTCCTCCATAACTTCCCAGATCCTGTCATCATTTATCTGATCCTCATCGATACCAAAGGCTATGTTCTCTCTTATGGATTCATCCACAAGGTAGATAGACTGCGGAATATAGCCGATCTGTGCAAGCCAGGAATCGTAGTTACTAAAGATATTGCTTCCATCGCACAGGATCTCTCCGGACTGAACATGTAAAAGTCCAAGCAGGATATCCACGATGGTTGACTTACCTGCTCCTGAAGGTCCCATGATTCCGACAGACTGACCCTTCTTGATGGTCATGTTTGCCTTATCAAAGATCTTCACATCAGAATCCGGATAGGAGAAAGTGATGTCTTTTAGATCAATCTCTTTTTCTAAGTGAAGCTCAGGTCCTGCAATGGCAGCGCGCTCTGCTCTCATTGCCTTATCTGCCTTCATGGACTCGGTGAGATTCTCATATACAAAATCCAGACTGAACTGGTTGTAAGCGATAGTTGTGATATGGGTATTTATTCTGTTGGCTGATGGCATTATCCTCATGGCAGCCACACCAAAGGCTGTGAGCTGAGGAAGAAGTTCTGTCGCATCTCCGCCGCCCAGAATATAGATAAGGACATAGAGCATGACAACAGCCATAAACACTGTCTCTATCATGAGCCTCGGAACACTGTTAAGAACGGTATATGTTCTATCGATGTCTGCTCCGATCTTACCCTGCTCGTAGTAGTTGCGGATAAAGAAGTCCTGTCTGTTTAAGACCTTGACGTCCTTAAGACCATAGATGGCCTGAAGTCTCCACTTGGCAATCCTTGACTGAGTCTCCTGATTGCGTCTTCCGATTGTATTGAGCCTTGGCTTTAAGATCTTGGTGCTGATAAGTGTAAGTATCAAAAGCACAAAGATAATAAGCACCGTCATCTGCCAGTTTACAAATAAAAGAACAACACCAAGACACGTTGAAACCACCAGCTCGGTTGCAAGAGAAAGGAGTGAGAGCATCAGCGTAAAAGTCTTGGGAATATCTGAATCGGTAATTCGAAATACAGTCGGGATATCAGCTCCAAGGTAGTCCTCGTAGGGCCTGTTTAAGAACTCTCTCATGACCCTGCTTATCATGTCGTTCCTGGACCTGGAGATGAAGGTATTCTGTCTGTGGATAAGGAACAGAAGATATGAGTTCTTGATCACAAACAAAAGAATAAGAATTATCAGTAGTGCACTGGTGAGCTTTATATCCGTGTTCAGGCCCACGGCATTTAAAATGTCCTGAAGCCATGGAATCTTGGCAATATTCCTGTGCAGCGCATCAGGGGAAAGAATTATTGAAACAACAGGCAGGATCATGGATACGCCCAGTGTTTCAAAAACACCCCCAATGAGTATAAGGACAGCCAGAATAACAAGCTGTCCCTTTTGTTTTCTATCAAATATGTAGTTGAGTTTGGTAAAAAGACTTACCTTTTTTGAATCGTTCATTATATAGCAACCTTTGTCATTCGCTCAGTATAGATGTCATCCATCTTCTTGTTATTGATCCACTTGGATGGAGCGATGACTATCTTTTCCGGAGAATCATTGAGCCATGCTGACCACCAGCTAAAAGAGCTGTTGGCGATGATGTGATGCTTGCATCTGCTCATGAGCAGCATGTCCGCAACATCCGTAAACTCGCCCTCCTGAAGCTCTACAGTGATAAACTTGGGGCCCTTAAAGTGCTCCTTGCACCACTCCTTGTCATCGGTAAATATGAAGAATACAGCGTTGGGATGTTCTTCCCTTATCTTGCTGATCGCATTCTTGTAATACTTCTCGGAGCAGAGGTTGTGGATCTTGATGTGCTCTGCATCCATGTAGTCAGTCCTTCGAACATGGATACTTACTGACTCACAGCACTCGATCTGCTGAAGAGTTGACCAGCTGACAGAGTCATGCATGATCTCCTGTGGACGCTTTCCGAAGGCTTCCTGTATCTGTTCAATAACCTCTGGAGATGTGAAGTATTTCTCAGACTGCCAGTATCCTACAAGATAAGCATTCTCTGTCTCCAATATCTTGGGATCAAAGATGCCTTCCATCTCATCGATCCTGAAAGTCTTACGTCCTGTGAGCTTTCTTCTGATCCTGCTGAAGATATCCATCTTGGAATCGGTAAGGGCTATAACTTCATCTTTGGTTGCCCTGTCGTATTCGACGCCAAATCGGTCAAGTACCGGAACTCTTAACTTATCACCTATAAAGCCAGACTCGTCGTCGATCTTTACATCTCTTCCTCTATGCTTAAGTTCTTTGTATAAGGCGTACTGGAACATCTGGTTTCCAAGTCCGCCTTTCAGCTGAATGATTATCATAACTCCTCCACATAAAAATACGCATATCTCAAGCTATTATATCATGGATAATGAAGTGTCGCCATTACTCGGTTTCAAGCTCATAATAGATCTCATTTTCGATGTTGTATTTCACCTGTTCTTTGGCATCAATACAAAGGCTCTTCCACAGCTCATACGCTTTATCCCAGGAGCTGTACTTCTTATCTCCTCTGTGATCGGCAGTCAGTGCCACGCCTGTATTTACATAATTTTCCTGTAGATAATTTTCAAACCAATCTGTTATCTTCTCGCCGCCAACTATATTAACATGGGTGCCGTAATCCCTGATATCCTTCTCGAAATCAAGTCCCATCTCATCCACATAACTGTTCATATCAAGGAAATCATATCCCTTGCTGCTTATCAGTTCAGACATGTAATTGATCTTTTTCTGCTCATCTTCTGTAGCGGAGTAAGGTGTTACCACAAACAGTGCCTTCTGATCTTTTTCCTTGAGGTAATCAAGAAGGTCCAAAAGATATTCCTCCTGCTCAGAAGGAATAGGCTCTTTTACCGTAACAGGAACCTGTGCAGGCTCATCAGCCGGTCCGACATCGGTCTCGATCACATGGCCTTTAAGGTCATCCGGATAACTGTAGAAAAGTGTCCTGAACTGTGACCACAGAAAGAGTGTCTTCCAGTTGGAGTGATACTTGAAAATGTCGAAGTAGTAATTGATCCGGTCACTCTTATCATCCACCATGGCATTTATCGTCTTTTTTCTGTTTACGGAGTATTTCATGTTGTCGGTAACTTCTCTGGTATGGGCCATGTTCCCAAGAAGATCCTCGTCGTTTGCAGTCCACATCCTCATCTCAAAGATAACCAGATCAGGGCTCTGAGTCTTTAGAGCTTCCTCCAAAAGATACTTAGACGCCACAGGACGCTGCATGTTGGACGAGAGCGGATACATGGTTATGCCCATATCCCCGTAAATCTTTGGGGTTATAAAGCAGGGTGCAACAGGGCTGGAGCCAATGACAAGAGCATCGATGGTGTCATTCTTTTCGGCATTAAATCCGACGAACCTGTCCTTGACATCTCCGTTAGTCCTGAGGATATAAGTAAGATGCACCACCATCCACAAAACCAGCACTATGAAAATTACCGATCTCAAAATCTGTTTTCTGGTCATACCAAATCAAAAATCCTTATAAATAAATTCTGCTGCGCTGTAACCCGGGCCATATTCGGCCAGAAGGATAACATAGAACAGCAAACCTATGAAGATAACCCACCTAAGGACAATACCCTTGGAGGCTATAAGTTCTCTTATATTTGAAGGTCCATCCTGCCCTTCCATCCTGTACTGAAGAGTTGAAACCGTGATCAGAACAGCCAGAGAAACCAGCAGGATTCCCCACTCTATAAAATCAAGTCCAAGTCCCAGAACACTTCCGTTTACCAGCACCTGAGGATTAAAGACAGTAACACTCTCCTTGAGCATTCTAAGTGCATGCGGAACATTGTCTGACCTGAAGAACAGATCGCCTATGCACACCAGAAAGAACGTCCTTACCACCCTGAAGGCGTCAGCTGCCTTACTCTTAAGATTCATATGCATCTTCTCGGCAAAGAGCCAGGTGAAGAATGGCAGCGTTATCTCGCCGATGACGATATAAGCCCAGTGAAGAAGACCTGAACCGATGACATATTTCATCTCGCCTCCGTGCCACATACCAACAGAGAACCAGAGAATGAGCATGGCAACGTAGGTCGTATACTGCTTGCCTTTCTTTTTCCCAAGCTTACCCTTTAAGGTCTTGCCAAGGCTTGTGATCATCTTACTCCTAAGGAGCGGGTAAAAGACATTGTCCTTCATCCAGGTTCCAAGAGTAGCGTGCCATCTTCTCCAATACTCACTTATGTTCTTTGCAAAGAACGGAGTTTTAAAGTTCTCCGGAAGGACGATTCCAAAGGTCTCGGAAATACCTATAACGATGTCCATACATCCCGAGAAATTGGTGTAGAGCTGGAATGCAAAGCACACTGTACCAAGCCAGATATAAGCGCCCTGGTACTGGGTATCATTGTCATAAATTGTGTTTACAACCGTCGCAAGGCGCTCAGAAATAACAAGCTCTTTAAAAAATCCCCAGAGCATTCTCTGAATACCGAAAGTGATGTTTTTGTAGTCCAATGGGTGATGTTCAAAGAACTGATCCCCGGATTGTCTTGTCTGGAAGATAGGTCCGGAAATCATAACAGGAAAGTACATCCCGTAAAGTGCAGTCTTCAGAAAGCTCTTTTGCCCCTTACCGATACCATTGTAGACCTCGATAAAGTAGCCCAAAAGGATAAACGTGTAGAAGGATAGTCCCAAAGGAGTTGCAATGCTGCCACCGTGAATGAACCTGGTGTACTTAAGTCCTATGAGGACACCAAGGAGGCCAAGGAGCTCAGCCGCCAGCAAAAGGCGTCTCTTTACAATGTCTTCTTCCTTAAGTCTTCCAAGGAGCTGTAAGAGCCCCCATGTCAAAAGAGATGACAAAAGGGGGTAGAGAATAAGAACCCCGTTTCCGCTAAGAAGGTAGTATGTGATGCTCGCAAGAAGGAGCACCACCCACTGCCCTTTTCCCTTGAAGATCAGGGGCACCAGATAATATATGATTAAAACCAGTGCAAAGAAGCACAGAAAATAAAACGATGTTACACTCATCTAAACTCTTCCTCGATCCAGAGCTGGAACATGAGAATGTACCATATCTGAATACGGTAAATTCCCCGCTCTGTAAAGTCGGTCCATATCTTTTCGACAACATCGGCATCAAGAATTCCCTGCTGCCTGATCTTGTCTTTACTTAACAGTCCTTCCGCCCAGTCACGAAGCTCCGGTTCAAGGAGCCACTTGTCAATCGGAATAGAGAATCCTTTCTTTGGTCTCTCCATCATCTCTCTGGGCACATAACGGTATAATACATCTCTTAGGACCTTTTTGCCAACCTTATCGTCCCTGAGATAATTTATAGGAAGTGACCATGCAAATTCCACAACATCCCTGTCCAGCATCGGTACTCTTGTTTCCAGTGAAACAGCCATAGCAGTCCTGTCCACCTTGACCAGAATATCGTCAGGGTGGTACACAAGCATATCCATCAGCATTGTCTCATGATTGACTTCATTTAAGAAATCATTTGGAAGTTCGGTGTATTTATAGGGTAGGCTCCCCTTTGTCAGCGCTATCTTCTTAGTCAGAGGATCTGTCTCATGTTCCATCCTATGGATATCAGCAGGTCCCTTTGCTCCAAGAATTGTTCCTTTTATCCTGTATATTTCCTTGTTGGCCAAAGGACTGTGGAGAACAATGCTGCTAACAGGTTTTCTGATAAAATATGGGATATTTTTCATCTTTCCCCATATTCTTGATATGGATTCATAGGATGTATATCCGCAGAAAAGCTCATCCCCGCCATCTCCGGAAAGAGATACGGTAACTTTGTCTCTGGTCATACGGCTTACCAGATAAGTCGGAATCTGAGATGAATCCGCAAAAGGTTCGCCAAACATGAAAGAAAGCTTTGGAATAACTTCCTTCATGTCTTTTTCTGTGATGTATAACTCTGTATGCTCGGTACCTAAATGCTTTGCAATTTCTTTTGCATAAACAGCCTCATTGAACGCAGGGTCATCCATGCCGATCGTAAAGGTTTTAACCTTCCCGGCATCAAGAGACTGCATCAAAGATACCACTGTTGCGCTGTCAATTCCGGCAGAAAGAAAAGCGCCAACAGGAACATCTGCTACCATCTGCCCCTTTATTGATTCTTTTAGGAGTCTTTCAAGTTCGTCTGCCGCTTCATTCTCAGTTCCTCTGAACGGGTTCTTCTGACCGCGCAGAGCAACATCCTTCATGGACCAGTAAGCCTGTGTCTCAGTTCTTAAAGTATTAACGTCAACAGTAAGGTAAGTTCCTGCCTCCAACTTATAAATGTTTTTATAAATTGAATATGGAGCCGGAATATAGCCTTCAGTGAAGTATATATCCAGCACATCAGTATTGATTCCGTTATCAAATCCCTCTATCACTCTAAGGCAACCAATATCCGACGCAAAAGCGAAGGCATCACCCACCATTCCATAGTACAGAGGTTTCTCTCCTACCCTGTCACGGGCAAATGTCACTGTCTGCAACTCTTTGTCGTAAACAGCAAATGCGAACATTCCCTTACACATTGAAAGAGTTTCAGATACTCCAAAATGCTCAATGGCCTCAAGTAATACTTCTGTATCAGAAGTTCCGCGAAATAAAGCACTATCGAGTTTCTTTCTTATCTCGCCGGCATTGTAGATCTCACCATTGTAGATAATGACCATTCTTCCACTGCGGGAAGTCATGGGCTGAGCGCCATTCTCGGAAAGGTCCACAATAGAAAGACGTCTGTGACCGAAGGCTACTTTTGCATCTTCGCTCACATAAACTCCGCCGCTATCCGGACCTCTATGCAGCATACGCTCATTCATTTTCAGTATATTGTTGCGGGTATCTCCCTTATATCCTATGAGACCGGCAATTCCACACATAAAACCCCTTTCAGGAAACGATGTTTATAACATGGTTCTTTTCTTCGTAACCACTTCCTATATCAAGTTTAAAAACTGCGTTTCCTTCCTCATCTTCAGAGATCTTATCAAATCCCTGAAGGAGATAAAAATCTTTTACCATCTTATTTTTGGCTGTTGGATAATAATATCCGTATATTGACTTAATTCCGCGATCCAGAGCTCTTTTTACCAGCTCGTCCATCATTGCAAATTCCATATCGCGCTTTAAGACTCTGCAGCTCATAAGCCACAGCACTATATGGAGCTCATCACTGTGATCCCCGCGGATGTTTCCTATTGCCAGAGATACGATTCCGTTATCTCCAAACTTATCCTTGAGTCTTCCATAGAGAGTTATGCTGCCGGTATCTGCTGCCGTCTCCTCTATATCTTCCTGGGTATATCTCTTAGTGGTCAGGTTAAACTGATTGCTCTTATTGGTGAGCTGGACGATCCTTGGCATATACAGCTTCTCAAAAGGTTTGATCTCCGCTTCCATCTCAAGAGATTTAAGGTATTCCGAATAATCAGCAAAGCTCTCCTCGAGCTCGAGTCTTTGTTTATTGGCCATATACATCTCGTTTCTCTTTTTATCATCTTCAGAGATTACAGTGGCCTCAAAAAATCCTGAACGGTCGATGTTTATTATATAATTCTCCGGGCTGTCCATTATAGGAGCACAGACTCCGGGAATCTGGGCAGTTACAATCTCCCTCTCTGCAGGATTGTCATCCACAAATACCAGCGACTCCGGAAGAAGTGTAAGATTCTTGGCAATGGTTTTAAAATTCTCATTCTTTGGTTCCCAGTTAGCCATAACCGAAACAAAGTCATCGGGCTTTAGTATTCCTTCAGGGTGATTAAGTCCTGCAAGAGCATTTTCTTTTTCATTCTTGGAATCTACTGCCAGAACAACTCCGATATCTTTTTGTAACTTAATATAATTCTGAAATTCAATATATGCCTGTCCCAGGTTGGTCTCATGTCCTATCTCGATGCCATCAACACCGTCATCGCCGATAACACCGCCCCAGAGAGTATTATCAAGGTCAAGTACCAGGCCCTTCTTATTTTTTCCGTAGATTGACTTTATTATATTTGCAACACTAAAGCTAAGGTACGGAATAGCAGGGATGCAAAGGGCATACTTGTACATATACCACGCCTGAGGCTCAGACCACTTATCAAGCCCGTAGCTGGCTGCAAGGTAATTGATATCATTTATAAAAAAGCTTCCCCCATCCTCTTCAGTTTTCCTGGCAAACTCATAGAACTTCTCATTGAGTCTGTTTATAAATGACAGCCTTCCGTGGATATCAACGGCATCTTTGTTACCAAGAAGTCTGAAAAAAGGCGCCTCGAAGTTATTTTGGATGATCGGGCAGTGATAAGTTTCTATCAGCTTTTTCCACATGGTCTCGAAGTGATCGTATTCCTTGGAAAGAATGGCATCTACCGTATCCTTGTCATCACCCATCACCGGGTAGCTCATTATGTTCCTGTTGCTGGTATGAATGAAAATAATGTCCGGCGCAAAATTCGCAAGCTTCTCATCGGGAAACATTGCATCCTGCCAGTACTGCCCATACTCTGACTCATAAAACTCCGGCTCTATTCCGTAGTTAAGAAGAAAGAGCTCTAAGACCTTTATGATATCATGAGTCGTAGATCCACCAAGTACCGCGATCTTCTTGTGGATTCTTTCTGACCCATCGGATAAAAGAGCTTTTTTAAGCCCCTTTGCCTTTTTCATTATGTAGCTGCTGTCAAACGGATATTCTAATTCTTTCATATGTCCGGTCCAATCTTAGTTAATATTATTTCATTTTTCTGTCGAGATAGTCCTTCCAGCTCTGATTTACAACATCGGGAGCTATCTTTCTCTGTATCTTAGACGCTGCTATACCCAGGTTCTCCGCAAGGACCTTGTTGTCCAAAAGCTTTCTCATAGCCTTTGCCATTTCCTTTGCATCATCAACCGGTACAAGCAGTCCGTTGACTCCATCCGTTATAAGGTCCGCCGGACCACCACATGGACAATCCGTCGAAATGCAAGCCATTCCAAGACTCATGGCTTCGATCAAAGAGTTTGGCATACCTTCCTGGTTAGATGCCAGAACATACATATATGCTTTCTCTATATGCTCGGCCACATGCTTAACCACACCGGCGAACTTCACTCTTGAAGCTATTCCAAGATTCTCTGCCTTTCTCTGGAGCTTTAGTCTGTCGGGACCATCTCCGTAAATTTCCAGAATATAGTCCTCATAATCGCCTGCTGTAGCTTCCTTGAAGGCTTCCATTACCATGGCCTGGTTCTTGTTGCTATCAAGTCTTCCCACCATGACTATTCTTTTTTCTCTATCCCCTACGTTTCTCTTTCGAATAAATGAGGGATTAACAGAGTTGGGAAGTATAGTGCACTTACCTCTCAAAAAAACAGGGAACCAATTCATAGCTGCCGTGGTCTGTACCACTATTCCCTCTGCCTTTCCAAAGGTCGACAGCATGCCGGCTTTTAAGGCCAGAGTATCATATTCCATATTGGGATCGGCTCTTACGGATACAACCACCTTGTAGCCCTCTTTAGTTGCAGTTGAAAGAGCCATGATATTATTCTTACCGATAAAGCTGAGGATAAGGTCGGGATTTATCTCTTTCCATATCTCCTCAAGCTTTTTGTGACGCATTTTCAGGTTATATGCTCTGCCCTTTTGCTCACTTTTTAAAAGAGCCGAAAAGACTCTGTCAATTCCGCCCTTTTCACCACCATGAGGATCAACCCACACAGGATTCTCATCAGGGTCAGCTACCAGTTCTGCCTCGTCGGCACCTGCCGGTACACACTTCCAGGCAGCGTGCTTTACCTCATACTCATCGGCAGCAAGATAGGTAGTTACCAAAGTCACCTTGTAGCCCTGCTCAAAAAAGTAGTCCGCAAGATTTGTCATTACTCTCTCTGCGCCGCCCTTTTGCAGGGATCCTATATACATGGCTATATGCTTTTTATTGTTGTTCTCTTTTTCTGACACGTCTCTCCTAAAGTTAAATGATCACGCTTCCATTGCTCACGTTGAGGTTTGCACCATTTATATAATTGCTGTCCTCGGATAACAAAAATGCAATGGCAGGAACTATCTCGGATGGAGTTGCATGCCTGCTTTCAGGGCTGTTACCTGCAGCCATCTCGATGATCCTGGGATCAATATCGCTCAAAAATTTGGTCTCTATCATGGAAGGTGAAACGGCATTGATGCATACCATCTTCCCCTCATAATCAGCAGCAAGCTGCTTAATAACACCCAGCAGCATGGACTTTACCATTGTATATTCCAGCATTGATTTCGGAGGCTTTCCGTTTACTACGGATGAAAGAACTGCCACAACCTTGCAGTGGTCTTTCTTCTTAGCCATTCCCGGCAGAAAAGCCTTCAGAACATCTATAAAGGAGTACACCTGGATCTGTACGTTTCTGTCCATTCTTTCTCTGTCAAATTCCTTCAGCTTTGTAAACATCATCTTTGCTGCAGGAAGATGAACTATGTGGGTGGGCGTGATCTCTTTTTCCTTAAGAGCATCTATCAACCCCTCTGTTCCTTCTTTTGACGAGAGGTCAGCCTGAATAAGCTCTGCCCTGTTTCCTCCGGTAAAAGAGATTTCTTTTAACCTGTCGCAATTTGAATGGTAATGAAGGCAAAACAGGCTGTCATTATATTCAGCATTCAGTTTTTGGATAAGGGCGATTCCCAGATCTGATGACGCGCCCAATATGAGAAAAACTTTGTTGTTATTCATCTATACACCCGGCCAGTATTGTGCCTTTTCCTACCTTCTTGCCATCCTGGTTGACTATCTGAGCTGCAATCTCCATGGTTTTTGTCGCATCGTGCTTTACTTTTACAAATCCTGAAACAGTAAGGGTATCACCTATAAATACAGGGAATCTGAACTTTGATTCAACACTGTTTAAAATACAGTACTTACCCGGAAGGTAGACGCCGGCAAGCGTAGAATAGAAGGACGACGTCAGCATCCCATAAACAACTCTGTCGCCAAAGCCCTTTTCTCTCGCATAGGAAGCGTCATTGTGCAGAGGATTGATATCCCCTGTGATCTCGAGAAACTTTCTCATCATATCCTCAGTTACAGTCACTGTAAACTCGGCCTTTGTAAAGTTCTCTTTGTCCTCTTCCTTTGAAATTATGTCCTCATATCTGTATTCGTTCATGAGTCCCACCGACAATACGAATTAAAGCTTACCCATGATGAGGTCAGCCATCTCACCGACGTTCTTAAGAGCTACGATCTCACCCATGGTGAACTTAACACCGAACTCTTCTTCCATGGCATTTACAAGGTTGATGTGCTCAAGTGAATCCCAATCCTCGATGTCATCGGCTGTTGTCTCATCTGTTACTGTTATATCTTCATCGTCGAAGACGTCTCTGAAAACCTCGTTCATCTTCTCAAATACTTCTTCTCTTGTCATTTAATACTCCTTTCAAAATCAGACCATGTAGTAATTATACCACTGCTGGAATATGAAGAACGACCAGGCAATCTTGCTGTAGTTGGCTCCTGTAGCCGGGCCTCCGTCACCCTTCACAATGTAATCATTTATAAACTTAGAAACATATTCCACATCAAATATACCCTGCTGCTTTAAGAAGGACGTGCTGCTGTAGTCAATAAGCGCTTCCTTTAAAGGTCCGCGGAGCCATGCGTCCATCGGAACTCCAAAGCCGGTCTTTGGTCTCTCCAAAAGCTCTCTCGGTATATAATCGTAAGCAATGTCTTTTAGGATATGCTTCTTGTCACCGTTATAGTATTTAAACTTATGAGGTATCCTGAAAGAATATTCCATAACATCCGTATCCATGATAGGGCATCTGTTCTCAAGAGAATATCTCATGGAAGCCCTGTCCATCTTGACCAGAATATCCTCAGGCAGATAGGTGTCCATATCAAGGAGCATACGCCTTGCCTGGAAATTGGATACACCATAGCTCGTCTCTATCGGGTAGAGGATAGGATATTCCTCGTTATCGCTAAGATTTACAAAGGCGTGGGATGCATCAAGATAGCCCTTTGACACAAGCTGTGTCTTGGTCTCGGGATTTCTGTTATTTGCAACCACCCTTACCCTAAAGGGCATCTTATCAAGAAGCTTGCCGCTTCCCACAGGAATCTGTCCTATAGCGTGGACCATAGCACCCGGGAAGTCCAGTTTCTGAGCCTGCCCTACGTTGTCATAGACATTATATCCGCAAAAGAACTCGTCACCGCCATCACCTGACAAGGCAACCGTAACATCCTTCTTGGCCAGCTTACTTACCAGCATTGAAGGAATCTGCGAGTTGTCAGCAAAGGGTTCGTCGTAGTACTGAGGAATAGTGCTGACCAGATCGAACATCTCTTTTTCGCTGATATAGAGTTCTGTGTGGTCGCATCCAAGGTAAGCTGCAATCTCCTTGGCATACTCGGCCTCGTTGTAGCTTGGCACATTAAAGCCGATGCAGAAGGTCTTAACAGGCTCCTTTGAAAACTCCTGGGCCATGGCTGTAACGAGAGATGAATCGTATCCACCTGATAAAAAAGTTCCAAGAGGAACATCAGCTATCATTCTTGAAACAACAGCCTTTTTAAGTCTGTCCTTAAGGCCCTGCTTGGCCTCCTCATAATTGGTAACCGGGTTCTGTGCCATCTCATGATAGACTTTTTTAACATCCCAGTATTTCCACTTCTTGATCTCGCCGTTATTAAACTTAAGCACGCTGCCGGGCTCAAGCTTATACACATCCTCGAAGATTGTGTCAGGAGCAACTATATACTGCTGGAAAAGAAATCTCGGAAGAAGCTCTTTTCTTACTCTGCCGCTGAACTCAGGGCATTTCATTATAGGCTTAAGCTCTGACCCAAAGACGATATTCCCACCATCAATCCAGTAGAAAAGGGGCTTTTTACCAATCCTGTCCCTTACGAGAAATACGTCTCCGCTCTCTCTGTCAAAGAGTGCAATGGCGAACATTCCATGGATGTGATCCACCATGTCTATTCCCCATTTAAGGTATGCTGCGATGATAGCTTCAGTGTCACAGGTTGACTTAAAGCTGTAATCGGAAAGCTCCTCTTTTAGTTCAAGGAAGTTATAGATCTCTCCGTTAAAGACCACTGATACTCTGCCATCTGCTGAGTGCATGGGCTGATGACCAAGAGGCGAAAGGTCAAGGATAGCAAGTCTTCTCTGAGCAAAGCCCACAGTATAGCCATCTTCTGCCTCAAACAGTTCAACACCGCTGTCATCCGGTCCTCTGTGATACATGGTATCATTCATTACTCGGAGCTGGTCCTTGGTTATTTTCTTTTTAGATACGTATCCACAGATTCCGCACATCTAAAGTTTCTCCAGTTCTGTCCTTAAATCTCAATGGGGAGCTTCTCAAACTCGTCCCTGAGTGGTCCGAAGTCTTTACACTCGTTGTCGATCGAATCAATCAGTTCAACATATTTCTCATTAACAAGAGTCTTGTAGTTATTAAGGTTATCATATCCTTTCTTGGTCCATGCGAAAGGATGTGTGAGGATCTGGATCTTATCGTGTTTCTTTATCGTCTCCTCGTCGGGATAGCCGTATCTCCAGATGTGGTTTGCATCTGACATGTACTTGATATC
Source organism: Butyrivibrio sp. NC2007 (assembly GCF_000421405.1). Classification (GTDB taxonomy): domain Bacteria; phylum Bacillota; class Clostridia; order Lachnospirales; family Lachnospiraceae; genus Butyrivibrio. The sequence continues at coordinate 195,997 of NZ_ATWY01000005.1, read as the reverse complement.
AAGCTTGGACTCGGGAGTCGCCTTGGGATCAAATACAAAGAAGTCATCCTGATAAGCATTTAAAATACCGTTTAACTTGATATTCTCAGCAAGAACGCTGGGGGACGGTCTGTGGATTGAGAAAGAGTTGATCTCAAATCCCAGCATATTGCTGAGCATATCGATCTCCTGTCTGATCCTGTCCCTTACAAGTCTCATATCGGTCATTCCGTTAAGTGCAAAGTGAAGTCCGATGTTCTGACCTCTCTCATGCATATCTGTCAGAATATCCCTGTTCTTTCTTGAAAGAATATTGTAGGAGTTGTTGGTCCACTGGAAGAAGAAGGTGGATCTGAAGTCCATGCTCTCCTCAACCTTGGAAAGGGCATATGCTCTTTCTACGGAATACTCAACGTCGTGACGCATGATGATGAACTCGTCTTTATTCAGCGCCTCTTCATAGGTTGCGTAGCGTCCGCTCTCCTTGATAACTCTTATGATCTCTCTGTAATCATCAAATGAAAACATCTTATCTCTCCTTAAAGTTCTCTATTACCTTATCCAGATAGTCTCTCCACTGAACAAATATCGCCTCTGCGTTGGTTATCTCTTCAATCTTGGCAGCTTCTTTTCCAAGCCTTGCAGCCAGTTCCTTGTCCTCAATCAGTCTGTTAAGGCCATTGACCAAAGCGTCCTTATCCTTGATTGGAATAAGAAGACCATTCTCGCCGTCCTTCATTACTGTCGCAGGTCCTCCACATGGACAATCTGTTGCAATTATGGGCATTCCCATTGCCATGGCCTCCAAAAGAGAATTAGGAAGACCTTCCCAGTCTGAAGTGAAGGCATATACTTCGCCCTTTGGTATCTCTTTTTCCAAAGAATCAGATCCGCCCATGAGAAGGATGTAATCCTCTGCGTGGTTGTCTGCAATTATCTTATCAAGGATCTCCTTGGTTCCGTCGAAGGAATCAGGGCCATAGATCTTAAGAACATAATCGGGATGCTTTTTGTGAACCTCCACAAAGGCTTCGCACAAAAGGGGCTGATTTTTGAAGTCCACGAGTCTTGCGTGGTGGACCACCGATTTTTCTTTTTCCTGTGGATGCTCTACCCCAAAGTACTTGGGATTTACAGGGTTTAAGATTATGGTTGAATTGTCCTGAAGGTAGGGCTTAAAGAAAGCCTTCTGTCCGGTAGTCTGGAAGACGCAGCCGGCAGCCTTTGGGAACAGCCATTTGATCTGTACCTTGTCAGAGAACGCATCGTAGTGGCCGACAGGATCTGTCCTGACGGATATTACAACAGGAATGTTGCTGTTTCCTGCTGCCATAAGAGCCCTGTAGTTGGCCCTTTGAGCGAAAGCCACAAGAACATCAGGCTTATACTCTTTGACAAATTCCTTAAGGTACTTGATCCTGAGGAAAAACTTCGTTATTCGGTTTTTCTTTTCATCGCCTTCACGTAGTCCCACGTGGACTCTTGTAACTCTCTCGTCAAGATGAAACTCATCTTCGTCGTACCACTCAGTGGCTACGTAGACCTTGATCCCTTCCTTGGCGAACTGGTTTGCCAGGTTTGATACAACTCTCTCTGCACCACCCTGTACAAGGCAATTTAAGTGAAACGCTATACTCTTCATAGTTTATCTAAGTACCATTCCTTTGGTAATTTCAAATCCGGCCTCAAACTTATCGATTAGAAGTGACCCGTCAACTGTCCTTACCACAAGCTTTCCATCAAAAATATCCACGACTTCTCCCGGAGCAAAGCCTGAGAAATCGATCATCTCATCAAAGGGATGAGCCTGCCACACGGTTACTTTGTGGGCATCATCCTCTGTATCTGCATAGCAGAAGGCACCGGGGAAAGGAGCTGCAACTCCGCGAATCAGGTTGTAGATATTTCTTGTCCTGTCCTTAAAGTCGATCTTTCCATCTGCCGCTGTACGTTTATTGTACCATGAATCAAAGTCTTTTGAATCAGTGTGAATTGTTACCTCGCCCTTCTCAAGATATGTGGTGAGAAGTTTTCTGATGAGGTTCTTGGAGCAAATCATGTTCTTGTACTGAGCAGTCCTGATGTCGTCGTGCTCATTTATCTGGAACATCTCTGTGGCAAAGACGTTGGGGCTGTCTGCCTTCTCATCGTACTTAAAGAGATTTAAGTTAAATCTTGTATCTCCCAGAATCATTGACCAGTTAAGAGGAGATCTGCCTCTTCCAAAGGGGAGATATCCGCAGTTGCCGTGAAATCCAAAGATTCCTGCTTCAAACTTATCCAAAACTTCCTTTGGAATGAGCCTCTGCCATCCCATTACAACACCGATACCGAAGGTGTTCTCCTCCATGAATTTCCTGGTGTTATCATCATTTAGGAAGTAGCTGTCCGCCTCAAATACAGGGATTCCGAACTTCTCTGTAAGGAAGGTCAGTCCCTTAAAGCCGGACACCTGATTGTGCTCAAGGACCTTAGGGGCAATGGTGATGACAAGATCAACCTTGCAGATGTCCTTCTGAATGAACTCAATGATATTCTCCGATGTGTCTTTTACTCCAAAAACAACAACTTTATAATGCATCACTCATACCTCTTAAATATCTCATGAATACTGTCTTTATACTTATCCGGAGCAAAAACTGACGCTCTCTCAAAGGCCTTGCCTGAGTACTTCTTAAGAAGCTCCTCATCATCAAGGATCTTCTCCATCTCCTGTGCAAGGAGTCGCTCACCCTCAGTGATATACTCGGGATCGAAGTTCTCCTCCTGATCCATGTCGGGAACGAGGATTCCATACTCTCCGCGGATAGGCTCTTTTATGCTGCTGCCATCGGGGATCTCCTCGATAAGCTTGTTGTACTCAGCATCAGAGAGAAGTATCTCTCTGGGTCCGGTCTTACAGTCAGCTGAGATCACGGGCTTTTTAAGGGCCATGGCCTCCAAGACTGCGTTGGGAAAGCCCTCATGGTTGGAGCTGCAGACATATACGTCGGAAGCTGCAACATATGGGAACGGGTTCTTCTTAAGGCCGGCAAAGCACACCTTGTCCTTGATCCCCAGGGCCTTAGCCATCTCTTTATACTTATCCCAGTTACCTGCTCCCATGACCACAAGACGGGCTTCAGGGTGCTTGAACTGCACCAGGGAAAAGGCCTTTACCAGATGCCAGATTCCCTTGATATAGTCATTTCGTGCCGAGCAGGAAAAGACCTTTATGTCATCTCCAAGGAACGGATAATCCTCAGGAGTCTCCCCTGCCTTATTCTGTATGTCGAGAATGTCCAAAGGATTGTAGATATAGGTGCTCCTGTCGTACTTAAAGTCTCTTTTTAGCTGTCTTACAATCTCTTTTGAACAGGACAGTACCTGATCTGACTTTCTGCAAAAGAGCTTTACCTCTCCTGTATTTTCCATGTCAGTCTGGCAGCGAAGTCCAGTAAGGACCTTCTCTCCTGCTCTTGAGAGAGTGTTTACGTAGTTAGCCGAAGATCCGAAGCTGTAGGAGATATCGATATGCTTCTCCTTCTTGACCTTGCGGGCTTTACGCACTCTTTTAAATACATTTATAACCTTGTTAACAAGGCCTTTCTGCGAAGGAACATCAATGTCTATGACTTCGAGTCCCGTTATATCAAAGTTTATATCCTTGGAGCTGAAAATGAGAATGCATACGTTGTAGTACTCCTGCATGAGTCTTGCGGTCTTTATGCAGACTCTCTCAAATCCGCCCTGATGGAGCATTGGCACCATCAGCATCAGGTTTTTCTTTTTCTGATCCATTAAAAATGACCTCTCTCGTAGAAATATCCCATCATCTTGGCCTGAGTCTTGACATCAAACCCGGCGTCTTTTAGCCTTCCCAAAATATACTCAGAGCTGTTTGCCCTGTCACCCACAGAATAAAGTCCTGTGCGATGGTGAGTGCTCTTTGGGCTCTTGTCGGGTACATTTACCGTCTCAAAACCGGTTCCTGCATCCAGTGCATCGATATCGGGCATTTCATCCGTCTCAAATACGCTCTCTCTTCTCTCTCCTGCAATTGCAGTAAAGGTCTGATTGAGCTTTATTTCCTCCTCCAGAGGATCTGCGTGGTAGTCCTCCCTAAGAAGAAGGTCATCGAGTATCTTTCTGGCCCAGTCTCTTGGCTCTGACGTTATGCTCCTCATGGAAACAAGCTCTGTCACGTTAACTTCAGGTGTTACGGAGTCAGATACAAGGCACTGAAGTCCTGCTGCCTGAGCCTCAATAACACTTCCCGGAAGTCCCTCGTATCTTGAAGGGAAGCAGAAGTAGTCCATTGCCTGATAGTAATCGCTGGCGTTGGACTTATTGCCTGCAAAGATGCAGCGGTCCGAAATGTGGAGCTTATCCGCAAGCTTTTGCATATCTTCCATAAGCGGGCCTTTGCCCAGCATCAGGAGCCTTATGCGCATTCCGTGAAGTATGCTGTACTGGTTAAGATCGTCATTATCAAGTATTCTGCATAGCTGCGCAAAAACATTTAAGAGAAACTCATGATTCTTGGCATAGCGGAAGCTTCCGACATGGCCGATGACCAGAGCATTGGATACTCCAAGCTCCTGCCTTATCTTATCCCTTACTTCGGGCTTATATGCAAAGTGTTTAAGGTCAATGGCGTTGGGGATTATCCTCACAGCACCTGCCTTAACAAGATCCTCGCCAAAGACTGATATTCCGGCTTCCTTGGAGCAGGCAAAGTTATAGTCTGTAATGCCTTCCTTCTGAAGTGGCTTTCTCAAAACCCTTGTTGCCATTCCCTTGATTCCTGCATCAACGCCTGCACTTCTTGCATGGGCGATGCAGATGGGAATTCCACTTTTCTTGGCGATTGGAAGGTAAATGGCAGCAGTACTTGTCATGTGTCCCTGAACCACCTTCCACTCGTGCTTGTGGCTCTCAAAGAACCTCTTTATGGCAGCCTTGTACTGGGCCATATTGGTCCCTGTGAACTTCGGAAGACAGAAAATCCTGCCCCCGAGCTTATATACGCTATTATCAAAATAGTCCGGCTCGCGAACTGCCATCAGTTCATCTGAAGTCGGACTCTTTTTTCCTGTTTTTCCAGGCGAATAATGGACAAGAAAATCAAACTGGATCTTATCTCTGTCCATGTTTCTGTACAAATCAATTATTCGGCATTCCGCGCCGCCAACTCCAAGGCCCCCAAGCACATGGAGTATACGTATCTGACCGTATCCATTTTCCATAGAAATTTGGTCCCCCGCCTTATTTCTCTTATCTTTCTAATCAGCCTTTCAGCTTGCGGAGCTGAACTGCCAGATATTTAGCCTTTGCAATAGCATACTGTTTTGCCTGGCCAAATGTATTTCTATCCTGTACTTCTTCATTAAAGAACTCAGAGTAGGAAACAGCCTTACCTGACTCCAACAGTTCTTTTAACTTATCAAAATCCTTGTCATCCATGGTGTTTGCATGGTAAACGAAGGTTACAATACCGTCCCTGGTATCTGCAAGAGAATCGCTTCTCTTTATTGCAATCGGGTAAAAGACAAAGTCGTAAGCCCTGTAAGGCTCCGTTCCAAAGCCGTCTGTGATGCGATTAAAGCCGTTCTTTTTAAGGGCTGTAAGAGTATTTTTGTCAAAAGAGTGGGACGGCGCCATGAAGATATCGGTCTCAATCCCGTTCTCCCTGAATATCCTTCTGGCCTTTCTTATCATCTCATCCTGCTTATCAAAAGGAAGGCCTGCGAACTCAGACTTGCCACCTATAGGAAAAAGCCCCGGATCCTTGGTGGTGTATCGATGCTTATATCCGTGCATGGCTACAACCCAGCCTCTGTCCCTGAGATTTTTGATGTAATCCCAGAAGTCGTCTCTAGCCGGGTTAAGTGAGAGCTTTTCATCTTTGTTCCTTGGCACAACTCCGATAAGGGGTGTTATGTGATGCGCGTCCAAAAGGTCTTTAACCCTCTTGAACTTGCTCCAGTCCATATCCGGAGTTATGTCGTCCATGCGAATTGCAATTCTCATAAATTCTTTTTATACCAGTCTATAGCAAGCTCAATACCTGCCTTGAAATCGTATGATGGATCGTATCCGAGATTGGTTCTTGCCTTGGTGATATCTGCGTTTGAATCCCTGATATCTCCTGCTCTGGGTGGTCCGAAGATAGGCTCAACATCCATGCCCAGTGCATCTGTTAAGTGGTGATAAACATCTATAAGGAACTCTCTTCCGCCTGCACCGATATTATAAGCTTCTCCGGCTGCATCAGATGAAGCAAGGCACGCACGAAGATTTCCTTCGATTACGTTATCGACATATGTAAAGTCTCTTGACTGCTTACCGTCTCCGTTTATGGTTGGAGTCTCACCGTTCATGAGCTGGCGAAGGAACTTAGGGATAACTGCTGCATAAGCGCCATTGGGATCCTGTCTTCTTCCGAATACGTTGAAATATCTAAGGCCGTAGGTATCAAGGCCATAGAGCTTCTTGTAAAGCTTGCCGTACTCCTCATCTGTCTTCTTGGTAAGAGCGTAAGGTGAAAGTACGTTTCCCTCCTGTCCCTCTTTCTTGGGAAGAGTTGTTGAATCACCGTAAACAGAGGAGCTTGAAGCATATACGAACTTCTTGACACCGTTCTGTCTTGAAGCTTCCATCATGTTAAGGGTTCCTCTGATGTTGATCTCCTCGTATAAAAGAGGCATCTCAATACTCCTTGGAACGCTTCCCCAGGCAGCCTCGTTAAGTACGAAGTCTACTCCCTTGGTTGCTTCCATGCAGGAATCAAGGTCTCTGATATCCTTCTCAAGGAAAGTAAACTTAGGGTTCTCCATGAAAGGCTGGATGTTCTCGATGTGACCTGTTGAGAGGTTATCCATACATCTTACTGTGTAGCCCATGTCAAGAAGGGCCTCACAAATATTTGATCCGATAAAGCCCGCTCCGCCTGTTACCAGGAATACGGAATCTGCGGGGAATTTAAGTTCTCTAAATCCCATTATTTATTACTCCTTATTACAGTCTCCAGTAGTCGAATTCCGGAGCTTTATAATCATTCATGTCATAGATGCCCTTGATATCAAGGAATACTTTTGTCTTATGTGCTGCATTGAAGAACTTCGCAATGTCTGCTGCCTTGTAATCCTTGAAGTCCTCGTGAGCAACAGCTACGATCACTGCATCCATGTCTTTTACTGCGGAAAGGTCATCAAAGGTAATGCCATAGAGTCTCTTAGCCTCAGCTGAATCAGCCTGAGGATCAACAACCATAGGCTTTATTCCGTACTCGCCAAGCTCGTTGTAGATATCGATAACCTTGGTGTTACGTGTATCAGGGCAGTTTTCCTTGAAGGTAAAGCCCAGGATTGCTACTTTTGCATTCTTAACTGAAATGTCGTTGGCGATAAGGCGCTTAACCAGTGACTCTGCAATGTACTTGCCCATATCGTCGTTGATACGTCTTCCTGAAAGGATGATCTGTGAGTGATATCCAAGCTCCTCAGCCTTGTAGGTAAGGTAGTAAGGATCTACACCGATGCAGTGTCCACCAACAAGTCCGGGGAAGAAGTGAAGGAAATTCCACTTGGTTCCTGCTGCCTCCAAAACGCTCTTTGTATCGATTCCCATTCTATGGAAGATCATGGAGAGCTCGTTCATGAAAGCGATGTTGATATCACGCTGTGAATTCTCGATAACCTTGGCAGCCTCAGCAACCTTGATGGACTGAGCCTTGTAAACACCTGCAAGAGCAACCAGGCTGTAAACCTTAGCTACTGTATCAAGTGTCTCCTCATCCATACCGGATACGATCTTGGTGATGGTATCAAGTCTGTGAACCTTGTCACCGGGGTTGATACGCTCAGGTGAATAACCAACCTTGAAATCTACGCCGCACTTAAGGCCTGACTCCTGCTCAAGAATAGGAACACAGATGTCCTCTGTTACACCGGGATATACAGTTGACTCATATACTACGATGGATCCCTTTGTAAGGTACTTACCAAGGGTATGGCTTGCTCCCTCAACAGGTGTAAGGTCAGGTGTGTGATCGTCATTAACAGGTGTAGGAACTGCTACTACGTGGAACTTGCATTCGCGGAGCTTCTCAGGATCAGCAGTGAACTCAACTGTTGTCTCCTTGATAGCATCATCTCCGACCTCTCTTGTGGGGTCGATTCCCTTCTTGTAGAGCTCAACCTTCTCAGCGTTGAAATCATATCCTACAACCTTGATCTTCTTGGCATAGGCTACTGCGATAGGCATACCTACGTATCCAAGTCCTACAAGTGACAGTTTCTCTTCTCCTGAAAGGAGCTTCTCATATAAATCCATTGTATTTCCTCCAAAAATCAAATCATTACTTAACGATTCTTTTTATCTCTTCAATATACGTCAATATTATACTACGCCTGTCAAACTTCTGCTCGACGTACCTTCTTGCCGCCTCACCCATGGCTCTGCGTCTGTCTATATCAAGCCCCGTAAAGCGCTCGAGGGCTGAAATCAGTGACTTTGCATCTCTTGGTTTGCACAAAAATCCCGATCTATCAGTATCAACGATTTCTCTGCATCCACTAATGTCCGAAGCAATAACAGGTCTTCCCGTTGCTGCTGCCTCCATAAGGACGTTACTCATTCCCTCATGGTAGGATGGGTGAACTATCGCATCAGCTTCCTTCATGTAAGGATGAATGTCTTTCTGATAAGGGATGACTTTCAGGATTCCCTCTTTTTCTGCCTCATCCGCTATAGGTCTGAAGTCATCCTCGCAGTAACCAACTGCTGCAAAAGAGACTTTCCCGCCGTATTTATCATGAAGAGCCCTTGCTGCTTCTATGTACTCTTTTGAGCCCTTCTCCGTCATGAGACGCCCTATATAAAGAAATCTCGTGACATCATCTTCATGTCCCGGGATAGGTTCCTGTCTGTGCTTTTCAAGGTTTACTCCGGAGCCGTTTACAGTAACATGCTTCTTCGCCCTTATTCCGTGGCTCTCGAATATCTTTCTGTTCTCTTCATTCTGGAAAAAGAGAGCGCTGCACTTCTTTAAGGAAACCTTGTACATGGTGACTATGAGTTTAAGGAGAATTCCTCCTCGCTCAAAGGTGGTCCCAAGTCCCGTTATGGTTGATATATATGGGACTTTCAGCCTTCCGCACACATATCCGCCGTAGATATTTGGCTTTATTGTATAGGTCAAAACCACGTCCGGTTTTTCCTTTTTTACAAGACTCTTATAAGCGCGCAAAAGAGCCATATCCTGAATTGGATTGACTCCGCGTCTGTTGATGTCAGTGTGTACTACCCGACATCCCTCGTCCTTTAGTTCTTTTACCTTAAGTTCATCCGGAAGACTTATGACTATCTCATAGCCTTCCTCCATGAGCCCCGTAAGGAGCTCATTTCGAAAGTCATATAGTCCGCTGGATGAATTTGCTAAAATCAGTGCCTTTGGCATTTAGCTTCTATCTCCGCCATCTGTTTATTTTGCAAGCCTATCCTCAGGCTCTACCATCAGTTCGTTGTACTTCATCATGAAGACGCCGTCCCTGTAATCGCCAATGTTTACAAGGTTCTCCTTGCCTTCAAGGTTATTGATGATCTGCTTAGGGAAGTTGACTCCGCACTCGTAGGCGTGTGGATATCCTCCGCCAAACCTTGGGTTAACCTCTGACAGGTACCAGGTGTCATTATCTTCATCGTAGAACAGGTCGATATCTATCATTCCGCGATATCCCACTGCCTCCACGAAATTTGCCAGCTTCATAAAGAGTATGTCGCACTTGCATGATACGGACTTATCCGTCTCACCGGCTCTCATCTTGATCTTCTTTTTCAGGAAGATGGATGTGCACATGCCGGTTATCATATCGATGTAAACATCTGCGCCGTACTCCTGACCCTTCATGTATTCCTGGATCATAAGGCCGTCATAGTCATGGAAAAGGGCTGTCAGCATCTCTTTTGACCTTACTTCGTTAATGTTAAGGGATGCGCTTCCCTTCTGGGGCTTAACGAATATAGGGTAATCAATTTCACCATCTGCCCTTGATGCTTCGAAGGAATCGATTGATGCAAAGCATCTTGCTGTGGGGATTCCAAGCTTCTGGAGCATATCGTACATTCTGAACTTATCAAGACTGGTCTCACACAGCTCATAGGAAGACACGATAGGTGTAGTGCCAATCTCCAGGAATTTATCTGCATTCTTGGCAAGAAGAGAAAGCTCAGGGTCAATAAGACTTAATACACCCTTTATTTCCTCCTTTTTACAGATCTTAAGGACCTCGTCTATGTAGGCGGGATCATCAATTCTAGGAACGATGTAGGCCTTGTCTGCATCATAAATAGCCGGACCCAAGTTGGAGCAGTCGGTAGCAATTACTCTGCCTGCCATCTCACGCTTAAAATACTGAACAACCTTATTTCTTGTTCCTGCACTAAGAATTAAAATGTTTGTTCCCATATTCGGCCTCCTTGATTATTTTTCCAGTTTGCCTGTCTTTTCAAGCCTCTCTTTTCTTATCTGAGCAAAGTTTCCTTCTGTGGCGTTTGTATCCTCAGCCACCTGGTCGGAGTGTCCAAACACCGTCTTAAAAGTCATGGCGATAACCTTTAGATCCATCAAAAAGCTCAGGTTCTCAACATAAGTAGCATCCAGTTCAAACCTGGTGTCCCAATCCACGGTATTTCTTCCGCTGGCCTGGGCAAGTCCCGTAAGCCCCGGCCTTACTGTGTGGCGGAGCTTCTCCCTCTCGGTGTAATAGGGAAGATACTCCACAAGAAGCGGCCTCGGACCTATAAAGCTCATGTCCCCTTTTAGTATGCAAAACAGCTCCGGCAGCTCATCAAGACTGGTCTTTCTAAGGAGCTTACCAAACTTTGTCAGCCTGTCCTTGTCGGGAAGGAGCTTTCCGTTCTCATCCCTCGCGTCAGTCATGGTCCTAAACTTGTACATGTTAAAGATCTTTTCATCCTTGCCGGGACGGGGCTGTTTAAACAGGACCGGGCTTCCGAGCTTAACCCTTACAAGAATTGCAAGGATTATATAGAGCCAGCTGAATAGTACCAGGATTATTGCTGAGATCAGTATATCTAAGAGTCTTTTTATAAAAACAGAATAAATAGTCTTTTTCATAATGGATTAATCTGCCAGTTTCAAATATCAGTCACTCAGAACTTATTTTATCATAAATGTATTCTTCAAGATACTGATTGGTGCCGAGACCTGCCATGTTTTTTATATTACATAGCCCGCGCTGATGGATTATATATCTCTGTGGATGTATATCAATGGCCTTTCGCGGCATATCCTCGCCCAAAGAGAGGGCTTCGGTATTCCACGGTGCCATTGACATACATCCGCAGAGATAATTCGGTCTGTAAGCGGGCTATGTAATTGTGGCATCGGCTCCTTTTCGTTAAACCTTACGGTATATTTTAAGTTTTTCTTCTGGGACAGTAAGGCTCCATGCACCTATTCAATCATCTAGCTACTAGCTACTGTCCTTGTACAATTTTTATTACAAGACAGCAACGCGTTTCATACATGTCATTGCCAGCTACTGTCTCTACACATTTTTAGTTTCAAGACAGTAACACTTTACCAGTCATTACCTTGATAGCAACTGTCCCTGCTTGATTTTTGATCCAGGACAGTTGCCCCCCACCAATCATCGACCTGATAGCTACTGTCCTTGCATAATTTTTGTCTCAAGACAGTAGCACTTGCCAAATCACCAAGATGATGCTAACTGTCCCCTTTGATTTTTTGCTTCAGGACAGTAGTCCTCCGCGCAGCGCCACATTTCACTTACGGTATTTACGTAATTTCCCCTCCAGGACAGTAATTGGCTTCCTATACTCTGAGCAAATATTTGCACAAGGGGCTATGGCGGTCCGAGGTCTCTAGCAGAATGGTAAGCTACTGGCGGCGGGACATGAAAAAATACTGTCTACCGGGCAACGCCCGATATTAAAGCCCCGGCCAAGAAGCCGGGGCTTATATCATTTATCTATGAGGCATTTAAATAAAACACCTCTTAACAATCTCTATTATGACATCCTGCTGTTCGGGAATCATCTTGTTGTCACTTGGAAGGCAAAGGCCTCTCTCAAAGATATCCATTCCCACATCAAGAACTGTGCCCTCGTCGATATAGGCATTACTTCTTGCTCTTCCGCTGCCCTGTCTTGTGACAAAGCCGTTCATGCGGTAAATGGGCTGCATATGCATCGGCTTCCAGATGGGTCTTCCCTCTGCATTGTACTTGGCTATGGTCTCGAGGATCTCTGTAGGGCAGCTCTTTCCGGACTCTGTCACATAGAGAACATCCTTCTCACCTCTTACCTGTTTGCACATGGCATCTCTGTCTATCAGCAGGCAAGAGAGCCAGAAATTAGGCTCTGAAACTGATGCATCAAAAGGATTCATAACTACCGGAAGGTCCTTAAACCCTTCCTTATATCTCTCGTAGATTGCTTTCTTCTGAGCGATGTGCTCCTCAAGGTGTGGAATCTGGCCTCTGATAAGTCCTGCAATGAGGTTACTCATTCTGTAGTTGTAACCGAGCTCCTCATGCTGATACCAGGGAGCATCCTCCCTTGACTGAGTTGACCACTTTCTTATCTTGTGGGCATCCTCTTCGCTCTCTGTAAGAAGCATTCCTCCTGCAGAGCCGGTGATGATCTTGTTTCCGTTAAAAGAGATAACGCCTACATCACCAAAGATTCCTGTCTGCTTACCCTTATAGGTTGCACCGAAAGACTCGGCAGCATCCTCGACAATAAGGGCTCCGTGAGCATCACAGATCTTCCTTATCTCATCCACCTTGCCGGGAGTTCCGTAGAGGTGGGCAATTACTACCATCTTTACATCGGGATAGATCTCAAAAGCCTTCTCAAGAGCCAAAGGATCCATGTTCCAGGTGTCGTACTCAGTGTCGATAAACACTGCTTCTCCGCCTTCATAAGCAACAGGGTTTACCGTTGCGTCGAAGGTCATATCGGAGCAAAAGACCTTTTTGCCTTCCAGCACTCCGTGGCCAACCTTTGGCTGTCCGTAGAGCTTCTCACCGGCAAGTCTTATTGCCAGGTGAAGTGCTGCTGTTCCTGTAGCAAGACCTACTGCGCACTTGCAGCCAATCTTCTCTGCGATCATCTCCTCAACTGCATTGATGTTGGCGCCTACGGTAGAGAGCCAGTTGGTATCATAGGCTTCCTGAATGTATTTGATCTCATCTCCGTGAGTTGTGGGTGATGAGAGGTAAAGCTTTTTTTCAAAGGGTTTAAGTTCCATTGATCTCCTCCGTGGTCTTTTGAAGGGCCTCTTTTCTCTCTCTTGTCATTGTGTATCTGTGTACGTCGGGATGATAGGTCTCAACGATTTCTTTTACAATATCTCTTATCTCAGGTGATTCCTCTCTTGCAGCCTGATTGAGCTTCTCAAGCTGTGAGAAGAACCTCATCTCATCCATCTCGATGGGCTTACCGATGTGGATCATCTTGTTGGCTGTGTCCTGAAGTCCCTCTTCGTCCATGAGCATCTCCTCGTAGAGCTTCTCACCGGGACGAAGGCCTGTAAACTCAATCCTGATGTCCTCGCCAACCTTGTAACCTGAGAGCTTGATGAGATTCTCAGCAAGGTCAAGGATCTTGACGGGCTCACCCATATCAAGGACAAAAATCTCTCCGCCCTTGGCAAAAGCGCCGGCCTGAAGCACCAGTGAAACTGCTTCGGATATGGTCATGAAGTATCTGATGATGTTAGGGTCTGTTACTGTAACAGGACCTCCGGCTGCAATCTGCTTCTTAAAGAGCGGAATAACCGAGCCGTTTGAGCCGAGTACGTTACCGAATCTCACTGCAACGAACTCTGTATCATAGTGCTTGTTAAAGGTCTGAACGATCATCTCACAGATTCTCTTAGAAGCTCCCATGATATTTGTGGGATTAACTGCTTTATCTGTAGAGATCATTACAAACTTCTTGCAACCGTTGCTGGCTGCAGCCATAGCTGTTTTCCAGGTTCCGAAGACGTTGTTCTTGATGGCTTCATTCGGGCTGTCCTCCATAAGAGGAACGTGCTTGTGGGCTGCTGCGTGATATACAATGTCCGGTTTGTACTGTTCAAAGATCTTATTGATCCTTAATGTATTACGAACTGATGCAATGAGTACCACAAGATTCATGTCAGGATATTTGTACTTGAGTTCCTGCTGGATCTCGTAGGCATTGTTCTCATAGATATCTACGATGATAAGAGTCTTTGGGTTATGACCTGCTATCTGTCTGCAGAGCTCGGAACCGATGGATCCGCCACCTCCTGTTACCAGTACAACCTTGCCCTTAACATAGCCTGCGATGGAATCTATATCTACAGAGATAGGATCTCTTCCAAGAAGGTCCTCTACCTCTACATCACGAAGACGTGATACGTTAACCTCTCCGTTTACAAGCTGATACATTCCAGGAAGGGATCTCAGCTTACAGTTGGTATTCTTACAGATATCCAGGATCTTTTTAAGCTCTGCCCTGGAAACTGAAGGGATTGCAACGATAATCTCATCTATGTCATATAGGTCAGCGCACTCTTCAATCTTCTCTCTTCCGCCTACTACGCGGATTCCCTGGATGTATTTGCCCCACTTGTTGGAGTCATCATCGATGATGCACTTGATGGACATGGTGGAGTAATTGCTGGTAAGGATGTCCTTGATGATTATATTGGCAGCTTCTCCTGCGCCGATTATCATCACAGCCTTGGAGTTATTGCGGTTCTCAGCCATGTGCTTTCTGCTTCGAAGGAACCTGTAAGAAAAACGGCTCGCGAAGATAATGGTGATGAGAAGGAAGGTGTAAAGGAAATAGCAGCTCTGTGGAACCGGCTGTTTATCAGACTTAAAGAACTGAAGTCCGATGGCATTTATAACGCCGGAGAGCGTACAAGCCATTACAAGGTTCTGCATCTCCCTCTCGCCTGCATAAGCCCAAAGGCTGTCATACATCTTAAACAGGTAGAAAATTGCCAGTGTGATAATGATGTTGATCGGAAGGAATCTGGTCACGGGAGTAAGGAAATGCTCCGGTATCGCAGAGAACTTAAACTCATATCTCATAAGGAGAGATACATAGCTGGCCATTATCACGCTGAGTATATCGTAGATGATAAGCCCTATTCTTCTATAAAGTTTTGCATAGTTAAATGGTTCTTTTTTCTTGTTCATATCTCTTTTGCCTTAAAAGTAAGCGGTGTAAGTGCGATGATAAAGGCCACCGTCATTGGATTGCAGTACTGGAATACCCACTCTGAAACACCTGCGACTGCAAATCCGATGATAACTGCACAGGTGATCAGCGACAAAGGCTCTGTTTTCCTGTTCTTACTAAAATATCTGATGCTCGAAGCAAGTGCTACAATCATGGTAAACAGGAAAAGAATTCCTACCGGGATACCATGGTCATAAGCCACCTGAATGTATGTGTTGTGGGCATGAACAGCGATCTCGCCATTTGAAAGGGTTGCCCCCATCTCCTCATGTCCCCACATATTGAGCTGCTGAAGGTAAGACTTTGCAATTGATATACGTCCGTTTGAGATTACATCTAGGATGTTGTCTGTATCAACATATCCTTCAAGCTCATCAAGGAGCATTATTATCTCAGCTCTTGTCATCATACTTGATGCAATAAGTGCATCTGTCTCAGGTGGATCGATCATACCGGATTCCTGATTTTCAGTGTTATCCGGGCTCTCGTCGTAAGGCCTTCCATAGTAGTCATAGAGAGGCTCTCCCCTGCCGTTGTCCTCGTAATTATGAGGATCCATGGGGAATTCGTACTCTCCCACGTCCACTCCAAGGATCTTACTCTCAAAGAGATTTGCAAATCTCTCAACACACATAAAGTTAGTGCTGTCCCAATCCGCGCCGCCTCTTATGAACTCATCCGCATCATCGATGGGGTAAAATACAGGGTCGGCAGCGATAGTCGGAAGGATCCTCTGCAGTGTAAACGCAGCCGGGAAAGCCAGTATTACTGACAGAATAAGTATTCCCAGTATCCTGAAGAGCTGCTTCTTGTAGTAAGAAATAACCACGCAGATCACAAGGATAACGCTCACAGCTATCGCAAGGTACGCAGTCCTTGAAACAGTGAATATAGCATAGGACATGATAAAGCCAAAAAGCACAATCTCTTTCCAGGCAATAACTGCAATCTCTTTAAGCCTTGCATTATTTGGAAGTGAAATGATCTTGACGATCAGCATTACCGTAGCAGTAGCACCCATGAAAGTGAGATACTCAGCAGTTACGGTAACCGTGTGGAATATGAAAGCAAATCTTCCGCTGACATATCCCGGGAAGTATCTGTGGAGATAGCTAAATGCCAATGAAATGGCAAAGTTCATCATAAATCCACCGGATAATATCTTGTAGAAATCTCCTCTCTTATCCCAGATGGCAAATCTCACAAACAGGAAGAATGCAAAGACAGCCAGGTATATAGGCCACATCCTTGTATTGCTCAGGATTGCCATTGAGATAAGGAGCACTCCCAGAACTATTCCAAAGAATGTAGGGACGACAACTTGTCTTTTACTGTGTTCTGCACCGTACCTGATCTCTCTGGTCTTAAGGATTATAAGCCTTATAAGGTTCAGAACCAGTATTCCGCCCAGGATCACGATAATGATGCCATACTTCAGGACGGCATTGTGAAGGTCGTACTCCTTCTCATCGGGAGAGAGCTTGTGCAGGTTATAATAGTGCACGCCAAATATTGAGGAGCCCAGGATCCACACAAAGTTGTAGAGGTTGAAGAACTCCTTAAGGGAGAAGGTAAACAGGAGCATAATTATAAGCCAGATACTCATCCTTCTCTCGGAAATGTAGTGATAAATGTCATACAGGTCATTCATGTAGCCCGATGCATACCAAAGGGCCATGGCCATGGAGAACATGATAAGAACATACTGAAGTCTGTGCTCGTTCTTAAGGCTCTGCCAGAAGGAAATGCCCTCCTCATGAATGATGACCTTGTGGTTTATTGCATAGAATACTATCGCTGCGGCAATGATAAGACCTATCTCGTAAAAGACAATGTCGATAGCCCTGCTGTCAAAGATCTTCAGCGGGAATACCATTATCATAAGCGCTCCGAAAATCAGAGCTGCCACAGGGTTTGCCGAGTAGGCCAGCACCTTCTCAACTGTAAGAAGGCTGTCCTTTTCAGGGTTCTTTTTGTAATAGAAATCTGAGCCAAAATAAATGGCTGCAGCAAGTAGTGCAATTCCAAGTATTATTCCAATGGAAACTCCCTTTGAAAGCGGCAGTCTGTAGTTGTACTTAGCTGCCAAATGAAGGCCTTCAACCTTTGCATACTCCCAGGTCAGATCTCCCACATAAGCAGAATCAGCAGGTATATCCTCAAGCGCCACGTAGAACTTGGATCTGCAGTCTGCAAGTCTTATCGAATACTCTTTTCCCACTTCCACATTCATTTCCATGGGAATCCTTACATATCCGGGGATTGTGAACTCTGCAGTATCAGTGTAGTTTGCCAGCAGTACTGCCCCGTTCTCATCGCACAGATATGAAGTTATGTATCTTCCCTTATCGACATTAGTAACATATACGTCTACTGAGCTCAGCCTGTTATACCGGGCTATGAAACTCTGATAGAACTTGTTGTTCTCAAAGTTAATTCCCTGTGATTCAGAGACGATGGTTCCGCCGCCTGAAGTCTCAAGAGTCTGGGTAAAGACCCTTATAGGGAAGATTAGTAGTATTCCGATTAATGCAAAAATAAGCGTAACAATCTTTATTGCTCTGCTTTTACTGATTACTTTTCTCATATCAAAACCTTTTCCGGCGCAAAATTGTGCATCATAGTATGATATCACACAAAGAGGGCTTAATCAAACGGCTTACTGCGCCTCTTTAACGGCCTTTGCAGTCACCAAAAGAAGTGGCATGCACAGCCATAGGTACAGGACGTACCTTACAAGATATGTCGGCCCAAGGAGCACTGTACAGAAAGTGAGCAGCATGGGCATAAACGGCAATATATTTCCAAATCTCTTTTTATAGAGCCTGTAAGCAAACACGAACATGTAGATAAAAACATATAGTCCGGGACCAAAGAATAAGTGAAGCACCGGCGCATCCTGCTGGAATGAGCCGATGGACAGATATCTGTAGAGCTTATCAATTGCAGGGATAAGGCTCTTTCTCTCTCCCGGAGGCTCAACCTCGTAGCCAAAGTAGGAGCTGTCCTCGTAGGTAAAAGAGTAAACCGAGTTGCCCTTATAAACGTTAATTATTGCCGGCGGATACCAGTAACCGTAGGAGGTAAGAAGCCAGGCATTGACGTAAGCAATCGGGTGCTTAACGAGCTGTGTCTTCCATGCCTTCCAGAAGCCTGCGCTGTTCTGTTCATAGAGCTCGTTGTTAAAGTCAACCTTTACAAGGTCTGATACTCTGGGCGTGTATTTATCCAGATTACTCTTTGGTATGTAGCTCTCTATCAGCTCTTTTTCCTGAGCAGTGAGACTATCGCCTTCATAAGCGTAGACTCTTGCCAGCTGCATGATTGGCACTGTGAGCATCTCCTGGTGATGAGTCCCTTCAGTGTGGCATACTGCGGACAAAAGGCCCGATAATGCCAGATAAAGCACCACCGGCGCTACAAGCATACCGATAAGCATGGGCTTTAAGCTCTTTCTGAAATAGATAAGAGCAAATGGAATAAATACCAGATATGCATAAAAGCCGTTGTGCCTGAACATGGGCATAAGTACTGCCGTAAGGACGAAAACTGCTATCTTCTTTTTGTCAGATAAGAAAGCCTCAGGGCTTGCCACCAGCTGAACCAGAAATACTGTCAGAAGAAGGAGCAGCGCCGAAAACAGGCCGTCTTTGCAGGAGCAGAGCGTGTACATGACTATTGTCGGGAACAGTCCATAGTACAAAACCCAGAGAATTCTTGATCTCTTGCCAATTCCGCGCTTCTGAAGGTAAGTGACCACATAGGCAAAGATAGCTGTTATCACCAGCATCTGCAGGAATATGTAGGCAAAGATTCCCACATTCCAGGAGCCTGATATCTTGTGGAACAGAGCGATAATTCCGCCCAGCAATAGGACATGGAGCAGCGGATGATGGGTGGTAAAAGACCTTGTAAGCACCTCGTTAAGTTCATCCTGTGCGTCGTAAACAAAAAATCCCGGAAACTCTGCCAGCATGACTGGAATGCTAAGAGCTATCATTGACAGGTAATTGATAAGGAAGTCTCTTCTTGATACCTCTGCATCACCTGTGTCCTTAGGAAGGGTGATAAAGCCAAAGAGCTTGCCACCGTGAAGCGCGCTGTTGTAGTTTCTCCACACGTACCTGGTATCAATGGTGAAGATCAGAATGAACATCAAAAGTATCGACAGGGCATTCTTATCATTTAAATTGATGGCATCTGCACTTTCAAGCTGATATCCGAATATTAAAAAAACACTTGCCAAAACGCCAAACAAGCCTGACATAAGCCAGGCCATTTTTGCATCCTTATCTGGTTTCATCGCGGGTAGTCTCCCTGATAACGAACTGCGGATTCTTATTCTGTGATATATAGAGTCTGCCGAGGTACTCTCCGATCATTCCCAGCATCAGCATGATAGCGCCGCCCATGAACACTACTGCGCTCATGAGAGCCGAGAATCCGATCTGCACATCCGGCAGGACAAACTTCTTGATAATGGTGTAAATTCCGTAGATAAAGCCCAGTATTGCAAATACGGCTCCTGTCACGGTAGCGATCCTGAGGGGCTTAATGCTAAAGGCAGTAAAGCCGTTGATCCAGAGGGCAAAGAGCTTACCAAGGGTATATCCGCTCTGGCCGACTTCCCTTCTTCTGTGGGTGACATCTACGTTTACGATATTTCTGGTGGTACGAAGGACGAGGCCTATTACGTAAGGGTAAGAGCTCTCATACTTGACCATCTCATTGACAACAAAGCGCTTTACAGCAAAGTAACTGGACACATAGAGGTCTTTTGGTTTACCAAGCATGACAGAGGCCATCCACTCATTCATGGCCGTACCGAAATTCCTGAAGAGATTGTGCTGCTTGTGGCTGTACCTTGCATAGGCAACATCTGCGCCGCCTTCAAGGGCTGCAATAAGCTTATCCACTTCGTCTGCAGGAGTCTGTCCGTCATCGTCAAGGCAGACTATGTAATCTCCGGCAGCTGCGTTTAAAGCCGCCATAATGGCAGCATGCTGACCGAAGTTCTTGGCAAGGTTTATACCAAGTATGTTTTTTAGCTCACTTTTATCTGCAAGCTCACGGATCTTGCCCCAGGTGTTATCCGGTGAACCGTCGTTTACCAGGATTATCTCATAGGAATAAGAGGCCATCTTTTTCATGGTCTCATCTATTTCCCTGATAACGCCCTCAAGGGTCTGTTCTGATCTGTAGCATGGAATGCAAAAGCTGATTAGTTTCTTAGACATTGATTTTGCTTCCTCTCCCATCTATAAACTCTTTTCCATTATTATCATATCATCTTTTTGACCATCACTGCACAGAACCTTGGGAACATCCGCGGTTTTTACAAAACCTGCATGAGTATAGCTCTTTATTGCAGCGATGTTGGAAGCAAAGGCACGAAGTACTGCCTTTTTAAGTCCCAGCGTTTCCTTGGCATATTCAAGGGCCAGTACTGCTGCCTCTTTGGCGTAGCCCTTTCCGAGTGCATCCTCTTCACCGATGTATATTCCGTACTCAGCCTCGCCTTTGGTTTTATCAATTCCGTGGAAATGAACAACGCCGACGGGTCTTGGAATCCTTCTGTCCTGCCTGTTTTCACAGATGATGAATTGAACTGCCTTTCCGGTATCAATATTCTTTTCTTTCCAAGCCTTTTGGCCATCGATGGTAAAGTCCTCACGATATACGTGGTTCATGCGGACTCTTGTTTTGTTTCGCCACTCCACGATCATGGGGATATCGTCCTCGTCTGAAAGGCGAAGGCTCACCAGATTTCCCTTTTTTACAAATTCATATTCTTTCATGCATATCTCCAATCAGTTTGCGGATGTGACCTTGTAGACATAGAACACATCTGCCACTGTATCTATCTTTTGAAGCTCTGTATTTACTCCCTTATCCAGGTAGTAATCAGAAAGCCACTCGATTCCCGAGGACTCTTTGGTCACCACATAGACGCCATCGCTCAAAATGGCATCATGCATGGAAGCAAAGCCATAGGCACTCAACTTGTCGTAGTAAAGAGGACTCTTAGATGCCCAGCCTCCCATGAGGTCGTGATTGGCAAGGCGATTATCTACGCGGTCAAACATCTTTTCAGAGAAGGTTCTCTCACCTTCATCAGTGGCTTTGACCGAGGTGTAGACGTCACAGAAGTAGAATGAGTCCCTGTTCTGTGCAAAGTAGTCATAGAGCGCATCATAGTGAGCTCTCATCACATCCCTCTCTGCCATCTCGTCCTTAATGACTCCAAACTGGTTTGGAATGAAGATAAGAGACGCCAGTGAAACTGCCACAAGAGGAACATAAGCATATCGCTTGCTATTTTTGCTTTCCAAAAGGATCATGCCAAGAAGAACAAATATCTCCATGAGGTAGAGAGGATGGGTGATCCTGATCGGGTCTCTACCCCTCATTATTATGTAAAGCCACAGCGTGGTTCTGCAGGCAAAGAGAAGAAGCACCGAGAATATTCCGCAAAGCTTTCTGTTTTTGTCCTGCGCAAGGCAATAAATAACAAACGCTGTTAAATAAAGAACCAGTGCTATTATATTCCAAGGCGCATCCGTCATGGGATACTCATAGCTCTTTTGATAGGTTATATGCCTTAATCTGTACAGATAAGAGACTGTGCTGGCCTTAAGGTTTTCCATAAAGGGAGTCTCATCTGTCTTTTGCCCGGAGGCATATTCTGCCACAGCCCACAGAGTATCTGCATTTATCTCATCATCTATTCCGTAGTTATAGTTCACAAGTAGCTGCTGTTCAGCTTCCGACAGTCCGATACTGTCAAAGAACTCCTTGTTCTCTGCATAATCCGGTATGTACTGGAAGTCGTAAAGCTCTGTCCTTGCATCAAAGAGGTTATTAAACTCCTTCCACTCAGATGAAGAATAGCCTATCTTGTGGAGCACCATGGATACTGCTATACCGGCAATTATGAAAACCAGGAGCTTAAAATATTTCCAAAACAGGTCCTTTTGCATAAGCCACCTGGCAAATATTGCCACGCCCACGATAGGAAGGGTCAAAAGAAGCATCTCAGACCTTATAAGATAGGCAAGTGTTATAAGAACTACCGCCAGTACGTGATCTCTTTTCCCATCTCCCTCATGCGTCATGATGAGGAAGGCTGCAGTTGCGGACATAAAGCCCACGGTAAAGGTGTACTGGACAAAAACAAAGTGAGAGCCGATGGTGCCCAGCATAAACAGGAACACACAAAGAGCGGTTATAACCTTGGAAATCCTGTCTTCAAAAGCTGAAAAAGCACGCTCTGCCACAATATACACGCACAAAAACTGAAGTGCACATAAAAAGATGCCATACACATCAAGGCCCTTAAATACCCTGTAGATAAGGGCAATTAAGGCGCTGATGGGATACAGCATCTGAATGTTGTGTCCGGCGGGAATCCCGGTATAGGCTCCCGACAATATATCTTTCATGAGCACATCATCATTGAGGTCAAAGTAAAAGTCCCCAAAACAAGAAACAATCACGAAAACCCCCAGCGTTAATAATGCAGGTACTATGAAGTTCATACCCTGATGTGCTTTTTTCATACAAAGAGCTCCGTCTTACGTAAATTTGTAGTACTCCTTAACCCTTGTAACAACCTCGTCCAGATCCTCGTCTGTGAGCTTGTAGTACATAGGAAGACGCAGAAGTCTCTCACTCTCCTTGGTAGTGTACTTATCTTTTCCCCTGAATTCACTGTAGATAAGTCCTGCCTTGGCTGAGTGGAGCGGAACATAGTGAGAAGCAGGAAGGACATCGTTAGCCATGAGATAATCGATAAGGCCCTTTCTCTCCTCGAAGTCCTTACATTTAATGTAGAACATGTGGGCATTGTGAACGCACTCTTTTGGCACATAAGGCAGTTCAATAAGGCCCTTCTCTTCAAGAGGCTTAAGTGCCTCGTAGTATCTGTTGTAGTGATTCAATCTGTCGGCATTGATCTCATCTGCCATCTGAAGCTGAGCATAGAGGTAAGCTGCGTTCATATCGCTTGGAAGATAGGATGAACCGGGCATGATCCAGCTGTACTTATCAACCTTGCCAAGCTTATAGAGGGTTCTGTTGGTTCCCTTTTCTCTGATGATGATGGCGTTATCAACATAGGTCTCATCGCGAAGAAGAAGCGCTCCGCCCTCACCCATGCTGTAATTCTTGGTCTCGTGGAAGCTGTAGTTACCAAAATCTCCGATGGCACCGAGAGCCTTGCCCTTGTAGGTTGCCATAACGCCCTGAGCAGCATCTTCAATGACAAAGAGGTTGTGCCTTTTTGCGATGTCCATGATGGTGTCCATCTCACAGCCAACTCCTGCGTAGTGCACAGGGACGATAGCTCTTGTCTTTGAAGTAATTGCCTGCTCGATCAGATTCTCATCAATGTTCATGGTGTCAGGTCTGATGTCGACAAAAATAACCTTGGCACCTCTTAAAACAAAGGCATTGGCAGTTGAAACAAAGGTGTAGGAAGGCATGATGACTTCATCACCCTCTTTGATATCTGCAAGAATCGCAGCCATCTCAGTGGCATGAGTGCAGGAGGTTGTAAGAAGAGCCTTTGTAACTCCTGTCTTTTTCTCGATCCACTCATTATCTTTTGCTGTGTATGGACCATCTCCGCAGATCTTCTGGTTCTCTACACACTCTTTTATGTAATCAAACTCTTTTCCCGTATAAGGGGGAACATTAAAGTTAATGCGCATGATTTAATCCTCTTTTTTCTTAAATACGATAAGCTTACTGATGATGTAATTAAGTACTATTACAATAAATGTCGCTCCAAGCTTTACCGGCATCTCAGGGAACTTCAGCAGTGATACAAAAATAAAGATCAGGCCATCTTCAACAACAAGTGTGAAGAGTCTTCCCGCAGTGAAGGAACCTGCCTGCTTGAGGAAATCCTTTTTGTTATCAACTTTTCCGTCAAACACCCATGTTCTGTTTGTAAAAAACTGAAATGCAACGCAAATAACCCAGTCGATAGTGTTATTTACGATCGGATTGAGGTGCATTACGCCCTCACCCATAAACCAGAACAGGAAGATGCTCAGAAAGAATGTAAGTCCTCCGAAGAACAGGTACAGAAGCCCTTCCTTATATTTCTTGTAAAAAGGTTCTAATATATTCAGAACCGGCAGTGACATGATC
The DNA here is from genome assembly GCF_000421405.1 of Butyrivibrio sp. NC2007. Classification (GTDB taxonomy): domain Bacteria; phylum Bacillota; class Clostridia; order Lachnospirales; family Lachnospiraceae; genus Butyrivibrio. Next base: position 171,610 of record NZ_ATWY01000005.1, on the reverse strand, counting down.
TTGTCAAAGATATCCTTCTTCTCTGCTACCTGTGTTTCAATTGTTTCATGTGTCTCAGTCATTTCATAAACTCCTATTTACTGCTAAAAACCATAAATCTATCATTCTCAAAGACCTTATTATAATCGTGATTAGCAATATAGTCCATCAAAATGTCATATTTCTCATCTATGTTGGCATACTCAGCCAGGTCTTTTCCCATGATCACAGAAGGTGCATCCCCAGATGTACTAAGTTCCATAAGCTGCTCATCAAACTTGGATGTCGAATAGCTGTCAAGATCCGGCCATACGGTGTCGATTGCAGGCTCCATATCAAGAATGTATGAAAGTCCCGGAACTCCACCAAATAAGAGGACTTTGTCCTGCAAAAGACCCTCATCCTTAAGTGCAGCATAAAGCTCATCCAAAGTAGCTGCATTCTCTTTAGTTGTCTTCATCCCCGAAACCTTAGGAATGCTGCAGTAAGCATCTCTCTTGCTTCCATCCACAGCATCCATAAAAGCAAAGCTGAAATGGAAAATGATACCCTGAACAATGAGCACGGTAATGACCATGGAGATCATGGCCTGCCATGCGAAATGGTACTGAGCCTGCCCTACTCTCTGCATCAGCCTTCTCATGAGCCAGAGTACTACCGGCGCAACTATAAAGAGGTTATTGATAACAGGGAAGGTGTAGTTGTTGCTTCCAAGGGGCGTTATGAGAATTATCATAAGCGCCGCAAAAGCAAGGGTCTGCTCCTGTTTGCTTCCGTTTAAAACTCCTGTGCTTCCTACGATGCACAGGATAAGTGCGATGATAACAAACATCATGGCTGCCTGGAAGACACAGTCATAATAGTGATAATTTTTTGTAAATACACCTCTCGAGAAATAGAACTTAACGACTATGAAAAGTCCTGCGATGTACAGGAGCTTTTTTACCAAAACATATCTGTCCGGAAGGAGCATGAACATAATGATTCCTGCAGCTATGCAGGGAAGCATGATAAACATGTCCGTAGCGGTACTGAAATATGCACTTATGATGGAACTTATCATTCCGCCGGCTGTATAGTCAGAGGCCTTCTCGGTCATTCCAAAAAGGCTTCCTATCATCTCAAAGTAAGCGCCGGGACCATAAAGACCTACAATTCCGATAAAGGGAATTAAAAGGCCTGCGATATATCCCGCGATACAGATAAGGGTCTTTTTCAGAGTCTCCGAAAATTTGCCGTGAGTTATAAATGCGTAGAACCATAAAACCAGTATCATTGCAGCTTCTACCACATTTGGAAAGCGGGCCATAACGCTCATTCCAAAGCATACACCTGCAATGACAAGAAAGAGGTTCTGTCTCTTCCACTCGAAGATTCCCACCAGCAAAAGAAGTGTTCCCAGCGTAAAGAACAGATAGGTCAGATAGTTGTACATGATGACTCTTGGGCACCAGCACAGGCTCTCTGCAATGAACTCACCGATGAAGATCATCCAGCCCGGCATCCACTTCTGCAGAAGGTAATAGGGCAAAAGAGCTATCAGACTTATCACAAAGCTGCAATATACGCTCATTCCCAGCATGGTCCCTGCAAAGGGAAGGTTCATAAACAGCCTTCCTGCCACGTTACTGAGAAACGTTGACAGAGCCCACATGGGATCTATATTTCCAAGAAACTCATAGTTGGAAAGGCCGTAGGTGGTGTCCGTTATATCCAGCCCCAAATTAAGGCCAATAAGCGGATATAAGAGAAGGATCACGGGAAATACGTACTTTTCCAGCGGAGCCTGGTACTTTTTTAAATTAAGGAAATAGCTTCTAAAGTTTCTCAATCCAGCTCCTCGTCCAGCTTTCTTACCTGCTTAAACAGCCAGGTGTCATGAAGGACTCTTCCCACATAGTCAAAGATCATCTTTCTGATCCAGTCCACAAAAATACCTGCTAAAAATACAATGAGTATCGACCTTACAGCGTGCCATGCAAACAGCGGAACACTATAGGTCGGAACGCTTCCCATAAGGCTTTCCATCCACTCTACCCATCTGTCTCTGATCTCCACATGCATGTGAAGAAGATATACACCAAAGGTGAGGGGGCCAAGGAATCTTACCACGTCGGCAGCTTTATTTTCTCTCATCTTAAAGAACCTGAAGAAGGAGAACAGTCCAAGCGACCCCGTTAAAGTGAAGAAAAAATTGAAGTTAAACGGTACTTCCTGAAAATGAGCAACTCCGCCCCAGTTATAGTTTATGTAGTAAAGAGAGATACTCATGGTGGCTATGACCGCACAGGATATCACAAATACGAGGGCACTGTTTCTTGCGTTGTAGAATAGAACAACATCGTACTTGCGGATATATGCCGCTATGAGATAGAGGCATATAAACCATCCGTAGTCATATCCGAACTTATCCGTTGGGAAAAGAACCGGAACCACACTCTTTATAAAGCAGAACCAGGTAAGGAGAAGAAAGATCACTGCCCTCATCTGTTTTCTTGAAAGTTTCTCAACAGCTGCATTCATAACAGGTGCCAGGATGTACATGATCACATAGGCTGTCACAAACCAGTAATGCTCTGAAGAAATCGGGAATATGTATTCCACGATCTTGTACATGGAGTCATATCTTACTCCGGAAGATGCTCCTACAGCCTGCATCACAAGGGATATTATCAGTGTGTAGAAGTACACCTGACAGATCAAAGTGATGATGCGGCTGAGTTTCACCTTGCCCTTTGAGAGGAAATATCCGCTTATCAGCACATAAACATTAAGGCCTGTTATGACAAAAGCCTCCATGATATTTGCAAATATATTGACGGCTGTAGCAGGAATCCCAAGCTGAAGCAGCGCATTCGTGTGCGTGTTGTAATGCAGAGTAATTATCATGAACATTGCAATCACTCTTAGAAGTTCAAAGCTGGGATTTCTCTTTTTACCCAAAGAATTAGTACCTTCCATAACTCCTCCAAGGCTTTACTTAAGTGTAGCCTTACCCTCTCCAATACTGTAGATCATGTCGCACTTCTCAATGGTCTGAAGCCTGTGAGCGATAATGACCAGAGTCTTCCTGCCGTGAAGTCTGTTGATGGAATCCATGATGGCTGCCTCGGTGTCATTATCCAGGGCAGATGTGGCTTCATCAAGAACCAGAACCTCAGGGTCTTCAAAAAGAGCTCTTGCAATACCGATCCTCTGGCGCTGTCCACCTGAAAGACGAATACCCCTTTCGCCTATCTGTGTGTCGAGCCCCTCAGGAAGCTCTTTTACAAACTCATCAAGAGCCGCTTCCTTAAGTGCCTGCCAGACCTTGTTATCATCTATTTCATCATCGGGAACGCCAAATGCCACGTTCTTTCTGATGGTTGAATCCGTCATAAAGATTGTCTGAGGGATGTAGCCTATGTTCTTAAGCCATCCCTGGTAGTTGGTGTTTACATCCACGCCGTCAGCCAGGATCCTGCCGTTCTCGGGCTCAAGGAGTCCCAAAAGCACGTCAACGATTGTTGTCTTACCTGCTCCGGATGTTCCTACGATACCGACAGACTTGCCAACAGGAATCTCCATGGTAGCTTTATCTAGGATGAGCTTGTCCGTTCCGGGATACTTATAGGTAATATCCTCCATCCTGATTGTCTTTGTTACAGGGAGCTTGGTAACTGCAGTCTTAACGCGGTAGTCATCGCTGTTGTAAGAAATTGACTCATCGTGGATTTCCATCTGGAGATTGTCGCTAACATTGTCCAGGAAAGGCTCAAAATACGCGATTGATGTCAGGTAGTTGTTGATCCTGTTGGCGCTGGGCAAGAGACGCGCTGCAGCAGCTGCAAGGACCGTGAGCTGAGGAAGGAGCGTCGTGATGCTGGTTCCTGAGAGCATAACTACAAGCATGTATCCGACCATTCCTGCGATGGCGATGGTCTCGATAAGGAGTCTTGGTGTTGAGTTGTAGAGATTGTACTTCTGAACGGCATTTACATAGCCTGCTCCGCAGTCAGCGTAGCCATTGATGAAGTAGTTCTCCTTATTTGCAACCTTGATCTCTTTTATTCCTGTTACGGACTCATAGATCCACTTGTAAAGTCCGCTGTAGTAATCCTGGTTATCCTGACCTGCCTTGACCATTACAGGCTTGATAAAGTACTTGATGACAAGGAGCACGATAACAAGCAGAGTTGCTATTGTCAGTGTCATCCTGGCATCCTGACTAAGAAGGATAGCTACCAGGCAGACAAATACTATGATCTCACTGATAAGCTGAAGGCAGCTAAGGATCAGTGCGTAGAGATTGTTTACGTCTGATGTGATATTCCTCTGGATTACCGTTGTATCAGCGTTCAGATAATACTCATAAGGACGCTGCATGAAATTGATCATCATACGCCTTGAAGTTGCGAACTGATTGGTATATACAAACCGAAGCTGAACAACATTCATGAAGTATAAGAATACGTTCTTGATTACAAAGACAAGAATCAGCGCCACCATTATAAGAGCCGCCAGCTGGGTTGTACTGCTAAGGTTAAAGAGATTGTAAACGCCTGATAAGATCTTGCTTTCTTCCACCTTCTGGGGATCGATGACAACTTGCATAACTGGCGCTATCATTGCGATACCCAGTGATTCCAGGACGCCACCAATGAGCATGAGAATGACTATGCCCACCATCTGTCTCTTTTGCTTCTTATCAAGAAGCACTTTTAATTTGCTGATAATCTTACGCATTAAGCTTTAATTCCTTCCTGACAGACTGCTCCTTAGATCTCTGTAGAACCACAGCAGTCTGTAGTATATATAAAAGAATAAATGGGACTTCATCTGAAATCCTATGAGTTTCCTCTCCTCGGGATGTATCTTCTCCAAATAATAACGATTGTTCTGGAAATTTGGGAAGGTCTCTTTCATCTCTTTTCCAAGAGCCTTGCAAAAATTATAGCATCCTTTAATTTTGTATCTTTTTGGCATGGCTGAGAACAATGTGTTGACATAAAATAACACAGTGTACTGAAATTCTATCTCCGGAAGATAGTCTTCATAATAGCCATTTTCCTTTGCCTCGGACACTATCATCCTGCCGGCCACCATTCGGTCCTCGAGGTTCTTTTTTGAAATGCTGTGGACCGTTGATGAGTCATGCTGATAGTAAAAGTAAAGAGGCTCCCGGATGTATTCAAAGTGTTTGGCTCTCGTCATCCAGGTGTTGCTGACCGCATTGTCCTCATAGAAGATGTCCTCAGGGAAGATATCCACTTTATCTTTGGTCCCGGGCACATAGTCTCCCAGGATAAGTTCCCTTTTATATACCTTGACCACAAGACTTCCGGTCTCGATAAGGAGCTTCCGGTATCTCTCTTTGTCCATGACTCCTGTCTGCTCAAAGTTATTGTTGTGGACGATCTCGCCAACCTTGAAGCTGTGCTCATGGGTCAGGTTATAGTCGCACCCTACCATATCGGCTCCGGTCTCTTCAGCCTTGCCAATCAGTCTCTCGTAGTAATCGGGGACAACCCAGTCATCGGCATCGATAAAGCCGATCCACTCGCCCTTCGCCCCGGCAAGTCCTATATTCTTGGCTCCGCCCTGATGACGGTTCCTGTCGGAGGCGATGGCGATAAATCTGTCAGGGTATCTGTCCTGATAAGACCTTAATATCTCCAGGGAGTTATCCGTTGAGCAGTCATCTACAGCGATTATCTCAAAACTCCCCGGCGCAAGGGTCTGATTAACCAGACTGTCCAGGCAGTACTCCAGCTTCCCATCCGCCGCCATATTATAAACCGGTACGACAATACTTAGTTTGATCATATTCTCCCCGTAAACTTGCCTCTCAAACAACAAAGGAAGCATCGGCCACTTAAAGACCAGGTGCTTCCGATTAGTCTGAATTTCTGTATTTATCAGTGATCTACTGCTTCACTGAGTCTGTTTCTGATATCCTCCACACTCATCCACTCAGTGTTGTTACCTGAGCTGTAGTAGAATCCGTCGGGAACTCTCTTTCCGCCGGGAGCGGGAACGATCTCGTGAGAGAAGGAAACCTGAGGATATACGATGAAGTGTTTATCATACTCGTAAGTATTAGGAGCATCTTCCTTGGTAACCATTACTTCATCAAGCTTCTCACCGGGTCTTATGCCGACTTCCTTGGTTCCGATGCCCGGGCACATAGCCTCAGCCAGGTCCTTGATGTTGAATGAAGGGATCTTGCTGATGAAGGTCTCTCCGCCCTTAGCCTCTGCAAGAGCCTTAAGAACCAGCTCAACACCTTCGGGAAGGCTGATCCAGAATCTTGTCATACGATAATCGGTGATAGGAAGCTCTTTTTCCCCTTTCTCAATAAGGCTCTTGAAGAAAGGAATGATGGAGCCACGGCTTCCGGCTACATTTCCATAGCGGACGATCGAGAAGTTGATGTCCTTGGAACCAGCGTAAGCGTTAGCTGCGATAAAGAGCTTATCTGAAACCATCTTGGTTGCACCGTAGAGGTTAACGGGATCTACTGCCTTATCTGTTGAAAGAGCCACAACTCTCTTAACACCTGTCTTAAGTGCTGCGTTTATTACGTTCTGAGCGCCGTTAATATTGGTCTTGATGGCCTCATCAGGATTGTACTCACAGGCAGGAACCTGTTTGAGCGCAGCTGCATGAACGATGTAATCAACATTCTCGCAAGCTCTCTCAAGTCTTGCCTCATCTCTTACATCTCCGATAAAGAAACGCATCTTGTCAGCGTTGTCCTTATATATCTTCTCATTGGACATAGTGAACTGCTTGAACTCGTCCCTTGAATAGATTATGAGCTTCTTGGGATTGTAATGCTCAAGAACATACTGAGTAAAGCAGTGTCCGAAAGAACCTGTTCCCCCGGTAACCAGGATCGTCTTATCATCAATAATTGATCTTTCCATTTTAACTCTCCATAAATATTGTTTTTATCTCATGACATTCATAGTCACTCTATATCATATACTAATGAGACGCAAAGGTCAAAAGAGCTGTTCTCATCACTTAACTTCATAGGTAGTCCACATATCTTCAGTAAATACACAGCTCATGGCGCTGAGCTTCTTACAGCTGTCAAACAGGTTCTCAAAAGCATCTTCCTGAAGCTCGTCATCGGCTGCATAGAGGATGATCTTATCTGCACCGGTAACTGTCGGATCTGTGATCTTATCAAGGTTCTCCTCATCCATGTAAAAGACCTTTGGATACTCTAAAAGCTCATCCGTAAGCCTCCAGACATTCTGAGGCGTCTTGGGATTGAACATTACCACCGCAACTTCATCTGCGTTCTCTGAAGCATACGCCATCTTTTCCGTATCCTCAGGATATAAGAACAGCACACTCTTATCACTAAAATGCCCTTTTAGTAAAAGAGCTATCAGAATTGCTCCCATTGCATAGATGAGTGCTTTGTTGCCCATATCACTCAGGACGTAGTAAACATCCATAAAGATCAGCAATATCAGAAGAGAATAGATTGGCATCTCATATCTGTTTGAAGCGCTTCCTACGAGGAGTGCTGTCTTCGACGTCAAAAGGAAATACCCCAGTGATGCAAGCGTAAGTATTATGATCTCTGGCCTTGGAGCCGGCTTTCCTTCCTTCTTTACCCTCTTTTTGGACGTTATCTTAAGGAGAAGTCCCATAAAGATGATAAGCACAATTATAAGAAGTCCTCCGGCAAACACGAAGTCATTAAACAGCCCTGTAAAGAAAGATAGCCTCATCCAGGTATTAGCAATGTCAAAGAGACTTCCCGAAGCATCTCCTCCGCGATATCCTCCAAACATATGCCTTGGAGCTGATGGGTATGTAAGTACCGCAAAAGCGAGGCTTACAGCGCAGCCGGCAACATATGTAAGGCCTACTTTAATGTCTTTTTTGAAAAAGACAATCCAGAGGGTGGTAAGAAATCCGATTCCCACAAAGAAAAAGATGTAGAAGTACTGGATCAAAAAGCCGATGTAGGAAGTGATCATTATCGGAAGAAGGCTCTTGAGCACAAAGTCCTTAATCTCCAGAGCGTTGTTGTCAAAGTCCTGTATGAGCTTTATATGAAACAGCGCACAAGCGATCAGCGCTGCCCCGAGCCAGGCATACATTCTGATCAGCATATTGCAGGATACAGTCTGAGGATTGAGCCCCCAAAATAGCAGAACCGCCACCTCAACAGGAAGTGGAACCTTGAGTCGTTTCATGAGCAGACAAAGAAGCAGGAATGCCACCACAAAAGCCATCAGATTTGTTATAAGCCCCGTCCACTTGGTGAATTGTCCCGGAACAAAGCTGCAGAGCGTGTGGAACAGAAAATAATAAAATGGCGGATGCACATCCCAGGACTGAACCAGCTTAACCATTCCATAGTTAAAGCCCTCTCCCGGCTTAACGGCAAACTCATCCAGCACAGCCTGCCTCTCCTGCCACTCCCTGTCAGGCTGAAACAGCCCTATGCTTCTGTTACTGGAGTAGTAGGTATAATATTCATCCTCGTGAAATCCCGCCTTCTGTGTTCCGTAGAAAATGCTCAGAGCCAGCGAGATAATTAATATCAAGCCAAATATATATTTTTTCATTATCAAAGTCCCCGAATCCGAGCATGAAGAGTCCTTACGCCCTTGGGCGCGATGGTAAGGAGCATTAAATACGCCTTCTGTTTAGCGGTAAGATACTTGTTTGTGAGCATCCTTCCAAAGCCGGATCTTAGATCCGACACAACTTTTTTGTAAAAAGAATTATCTGCCGTCATCTTGGAGATTGGAATATGAAGCAAATAGTCGAGCCTTTGCACAAATCCAAACCTGTAGGCAACGGGTACAAGCTCGGGGTTACTCTTTTTGACCAGATCAAGGGCCACGTCGGCGTTTCTTACGATATCCGTAAATACCGGCGGGAAATAGTCCTTATCCCGAGCCTTTTTCCTTGAGTTAGAGCCGGTCCTGTAAAAGACATGGTAGGTAGCCTCGGGAAGAAGAACGAGCTTATTAACCTTCTGAAGCATATGGATCATCAGGTAGAAATCTTCGTTGAGCTCCCCTTCCGGAAATCTCATATCCTCGGTAAATAGTTCTCTCTTTGTGAGCTTGGTGCAAAAAGACGCATCTCCTGTGTGCATAAGAAGAGTCCGAAGGTGCTCAGCGGGAGTAATCTCTTTTTCCTTATCAAATCTCTCAAGGACATCCGGGAGCTTATCACCGCTTTCGGATATCTCGTCTCTGGCGATCTGTATCATGTCCGCACCGGTGCGCATGGCAGCTTCCATCATGGAGCTGTACATGATTCCGGAAATATAATCATCACTGTCAACAAAGCCAAGGTAATCCCCTGTTGCAACATCTATCCCGACATTCCTTGCGCTGCTGGATCCGCCGTTTTTCTTATGGATAACCTGGACGTTACTATATTTATCCGCAAGTTCATCGGCCTTTTTGGCTGTTCCATCCGTTGAACCGTCATCCACCACGATTATCTGTAGAAGGTCTTTTGGATAGTCCTGAGCAGCAACCGAGTCCACGCACTTCTCTAAAAGGTCCTCTATGTTATAGGCAGGTATGATAACCGATATGCTTTTGCTAAAATCAGGCATCTGCCACCTCCGGTGTTTTCATCTGTTTATAAAGGTCATAGCCCACAAGCATTATTATGATCAGATTCATAAGTGACATGAGCCACATGTCTTCAACAGTCGTTCCAAACAGGAACTTTGAGTAAGTTACTATCGATACGAACTGCATCATGACGAGAACTGCCAGCCTCTTATAGTTTGTAACTGCGTAAGAAACAGCTATAACTTCCGGCAGATATCCATACCTCTCATGCATGACAGGAAGAGTGAAAAGAGCTATTTCTGCCGTAAATATAGCGATCGTTATCATAAAAAGGCCGTCTACTCGAAACTTCCTGTTTCTGACGTAATATGCAATAAAGCCAAGTATGGCTATGGCTGCTACTGTTGCTGAAGCTATTATTAGTTTTCTGGTTTCAAGGTTTAGTCCCGGATTTACCACCATGAATATGCTTGGGTAGTTCATGGTGAGCATACTGTAGGTGGAAACCTGCTTTCCATAAATGGAAAAAAGTTCAGCAAAACTTCTTCCTGCAATCATAGCAGGTATCATAGTGATAAAAAGGACCACCGGGAGCCAGAAAATATATCGTGCTTTAATTTTACCTTTAAGCCACATTATTATCAGGAAAGGAACAATAAATATCACCTGCTGTTTAAACGTATATCCAAGGGCCAGATATATAAATACCCTGTTATTGTTACCCTTAAGCGCATGAAGAAGGGATAATAACACAAAGGCTGTATAGATTGAATCGCACTGTGCCCAAGCCGAGCTGTTTAAAACAACCGTCGGAAGGATCATTACTCCGCCAAAAGCCATGACTGATTTCTGTACATTACCCTCAGTAACGCAGTAGGCAATCCTAAATATGGTCATGGCGCAGATAACATCAAATATAACAGATACAGTCTTTATCAGATGGAGGTCTTTCCCTGCGATATAATGGAGCAGAACGATAACGTACTGATACATGCAGCCGTAGTTGATGGTGCTTGCATCGCTCTCAAAGGGCGTTATCCCAAGATATCCGATGCCTCCGGCCCTATGGCACTCCTCCATCCAGTGGGAGAGAAAGTGATAGTAATCCCCCGATTCAAAATCAAACAAGGGGAGTCTTATGGCTATTCCAAGCCCTAACATAAACACCAGGAAGAACAGATCAACCATCCTTAACCTGATGTCCTTTAATCTTATTTCACTGTCCAAAACATCATCTAAAACGTTCATTTAGGCACTCACTCCAAGTGGTTTTTCTCCTTGAGAGTCCTGGAGAACCCGGGAGGTGTAAGGACCGCTGCCGGGCTCATGGGACCGTTATCTGTAGCAACCGGCGTCTTTCCACTCTCAAGCTCTCTGCAGAATCTAACCAGCTCTGCTGCTGCATTCTTTGCATTCCACTTGTTATTTATTGTTTCCATGGCAGCTGTGCCCATGGGTTTTATCATATCAGGGTGATCAAGAAGGAATCTTACCTTATGCTCAAAATCCTCATAACTGCCATCTTTATAGATAAGACCGTTCTTGCCCTCTTCTATAAGAAACGGAACTGCACCGGCTTCATTCGACGCCACAACAGCGCATCCGCTCTGCATCGCTTCGTTAACAACTGCTCCCCAGCCCTCGAGATAATTGCTGGTGAAAAGAAATATATCCGCCCCTCTCATGTAAGAGAGAACTTCCTCAGGGGTTTTCCCTCCGGTGAGATTAACTGACGCTTCAAGTCCAAGCTCTTTTACCATATCTGTGAGCCTGTCCTTGAGGGGACCATCGCCCACGATATCCATACTAAAATCAAAGCCTGCAGCCTTTAGAGCCGCTGCGACCTTAACCGCGAACTCAGGGTGTTTGAGGTCAATAAGCCTTCCGGCCCAGCACAGGCGCTTTTTATCACCGCCTCTTTGAGCCACTGCCTCACTACCTGCTGCATCAGGGAAGTATCCCCATTTAAGCATCTTGCCTGGGAAGCTTTTGATCAGACTAAAATCCGATGCCACATAAGCTCCGGTGCATAGGAGATAGACCGGTTTATTCCTGAACTTAAAGTGTTCATTGTACTTTTTCATAAGACCGCGGGGACTTATGAATTTCCACTGACCCTCTCTGTAAATTCTCTCGCTGACACGGAAGGAGAGCTTACCGGAGGAGAGCCTTTTTTGCTCTACATCCCAGATGCGGTCCTCAGTCCAGCCAAAGAGAACAACGTCGGAGTTAAGGATAAGGTCTTTTGCCCGTTCCTCTTCCTCGTAGTAGCGCACCACGAAGGAAAGGGCTGAATCATCGAATCCCCACCCCATATTAAGGCGCTTCTCCTCCATGGGTATGGTCTGGATAAAGAAAAACTCCACATCATCGCCTATCTCGCTCATCGCCTTACAGAAAGGCAGCTGGTGGTGATTTATGTAGTTGGAAACAAATGTTATCCTCAATTTGTCTTACCCTTGCCTGTCATCGATATCCTTGTAGATCTCAATGAGTCTTTTAAAGTTAGTATCAGCGTTGTGGGTGATCCTTGCATGAGCAGCTGCATTATCTCCGTAAACTGCCGCAATAACAGGCTCGTCCCATATCTGAAGTATTGCTCTTGCTATATCATCAACGTTGCCTTTTTCAAATAACACGCCATCCTTATCCTCGGAAACCATGTCAGGGATTCCGCCAATTCTCGAAGCTGCAATCGGCACGCCAAGAAGCATGGCCTCTCCCAGCGAATTGGGCGAATTCTCAATAACCGATGGGCAGACAAAGACGCTGCATTTAAGGAAGCGCTCCTTCATCTCCTGGTCAGTCAGCATTCCAACCATGGTGACTTTCTTTTTAAGATGGCCCTTGGAAATAAGGCTCTTTATATACTTGCCGTATGCACTGGCTCTCATAAAGTACGGGTATTTGCTCTCGCCTTTGCCAATGATGTTGTTGCCGGCCACATAGAGGTGAGCATCCGGATACTTCTCTAATATCTTAGGCATTGCGTTTAATACAAAATGGAAGCCCTTAAGAGGGTAATCTCCCTGAGACAGGAAGATAGTGTGTGGCTCTGCCTTCTTTTCACTCCACTTGCCCATGTAGAAGCAGGGTCTCATGGTCTCGTTCATGTGATAATATCTTGCTTCAGGATTGATCTTCTCGATCTCGCTCTTGTCAAAAGAGGTTCTTCCGGTTATATTGCCTACCAGCATAATGGCTTCTCTCTCATGCTCTCCGCGGATCTTATACTTCTCCTGCTGCTGCATAATGGAGTCATCTTTAAGTCTGTCCCTTAAAGTCACGGTTCTCTGAACCTCTTCGGGAATGTCAGCCATGTACTCCCTTGCGATCACACTGCAGACACCCTGGATTCCCAAAAGAACTCTGTCCGGATTACCGAAGGCTCTTATCATTGCCAGAGTGTGCGGGAATTCAGTACCAAAGATGTGGACAACATCCGGCTTAAAGTCATCCAATATAACATGGAACCTGTTCTCAACTGTTCCATCGTAGATCTCGGGATGGTTTAAGTCCTCCCTGAAACCATAATAAGTAATGCCGTCTATCTCCTCGCTGGATGAGGCAATACTGCCTTCAGCGGGAAAACATACGGCCAGAGTGATCTTTTCGTCGTCCTTTTTCTGTTCCTTTATTCTGTTAAGGCATCCTGTAAGCCAACCCTCTCTCACCGAATACGGCAGATCATGAGCAATGGCGTAGGCAGGAAGCATGACGTTACAAAGCCAGAGTACTCTCAAATCTATTACCCCTTATTTATCTCCTTTTGCCTCTAAGCGCATAAATGATGTTCTTGACGGCATTGTAAGGACCTGAAGTTAACTTGTTTGAAGCAATCGCTGTACGCAGAGAAGAAAGAGTTATTATTCTCAAAAGGTCATACTTCTTTATCTTGGACGCAGGAAGATACATCGCAATGATCTCCTTGCGCTCTTTCTCCGATATCTTGAGGTTCTGGGCTGAATATCCCCCGCCCTCATAGTCAGTGATTATAACCGGCATATACACGGTTTCTGCCTTCTCTCTGTAGAAGCACCTGAGGAACTGCTCGTAGTCAGCCCTTACCTTATACTTAAGGTCAAAGGGATTTCTGCAGATAAGGCGCTCATCGTAAAAGCAGGCCTGGTGCGACGGAACATTTCTATAGCAACCATAGTCATCCATCTTAGGATTTGAAGCGACTTTGCTGCCCGCGGAGCAGTCAAAGATATCTCCGTAGTATATTACCGGAAGTGTGGTGCCTTCCATAAGGTTCCTCTCAACGATATGCCTGTGCACATCCCTGAGTACGTTTTCATTTCTGAACAGATCTCCGCAATTTAAGAAGAACACGTATGATGGGCTCTCTCCAACCTTAAGCTCCCCGTCAAGGGATGCGCAGGCTATATTCATTGCGTGATAGATACCGTTGTCACAGCTCTCCATCAGTGTAATCTTACCGGGATTCTCATCCCCTGCCTTACTGACAGAATATGCTGCTCTTAGCTTCTCTAAAGATCCGTCGGTGGACATTCCGTCTTTTACAAGTATCCTATAGTCCGTAAAGGTCTGTCTGTTTACGCTCTCTACGGTCTTAAGGAGCTTGTCTCCCGCGTTATACGAAACGACAATTATTGTAAAAAATGGCTTCTTCATAGCTTTCTCCCATGCCTGACTCCGCTGCACAAAAGCTTGTAGCAGTGCATTAGTCCCAATTCTTTGCACATTTCATTTCTGTTTTTAAAAAGAAATCTAAATCCAAATATCATTGCCATCTTTCCGTAAAGGAAGTGGTATAGTACTCCTCTGTCGAAGAAGAATTTCTCATCCTTATAGCCCTTAAACCAGGTGGATTCGCCCTTGCGCTCTTTGCCTATTGCTACAGGAGTCCTGTAGATTGCAAGTCCGGCCTTCAGAGCGTCATGTAAAAAGAGAGAATCCTCTCCGTTCATGAAGGGTGCTCCGCCTCCAAATAAAAGCGAGTACCTGACACCTGTGTCCATAAGTTTCTGCCTTCTTGCACATATGGCATAAGCCGGATATCTGCCGTAGTTACGCCAATTAACCCTGACAAAATCTGTGTTCCAGTAGGTTTCCCTTCCCTCCTGAGCCTTGACGTTAAATAATAAAATGTCAGCCTCCGGATGCTTATCAAACTCCGCGATCACCTTCTGTACGTACCCATCGTCATAGACAATGTCGTCATCACCGAACTGTATAAGCTCGTGGTCGGCATTTTCCAGGGCTGTATTTCTTGAAAGTCCTACGCCCTTTTCCGCCCTGCAGAAGATTCTGGCTTCATAATCCTTAAATTCCTGTATGTAATCCCAGCTTTTGTCCGTCGTATTGGCGTCCTGATCATGGCCGATAAGCTGGTTGACTATCACAGCATCACAATCCAGGTTCATGTTTCCGATCAGCTCTTCAGGATCCTTGTTAACAGCAGATATTAAGATTTGCAGTCTCTTGTTGGCCATACCTGACTCCATCATGAGTTCTTCTGTGCTGTGGTCTGATTCTCCTCAACGCCCTCTGTACTGTCAGGAGTAAAGAGGATCTTGACGGTAAGAAGCATCAGCTTGATATCCAGCCAGATCGAGTAGTTTTCGATATATGTAAGGTCAAGCTTTAATTTGTCATAAGGTGTGGTGTTATATTTGCCGTAAACCTGTGCATATCCGGCAAGTCCCGCTTTAACCTTCATTCTGAAGGCAAACTCCGGCATTTCCTCAAGGTACTGCTTAATGATCTCGGGGCGCTCAGGTCTTGGTCCTATAAAGGACATATCGCCGGCGAGGATATTAAAGAGCTGTGGAAGCTCATCAATCCTGCAGGAGCGGATGAATTTTCCAACAGGTGTTATTCTTGAATCGTTCTTGGCAGCAAGTCTTGCAACGCCGTCTTTCTCAGCATCAACCCTCATGCTCCTGAACTTCATGATCTTAAATTCCTTCATATCCTTGGTGCAGCGGATCTGTTTGTAGAGCACCGGTCCCTTATCATAACACTTGATAACAATAGCTGTTACAAGCATGATGGGCGAGGTCAGGATTATAAGAATGAGAGATATCAATATATCAAAAAGTCTCTTGATGGCTCTCTGTTCAATCTTAATGGAATACTCTCTAAGGAGAAGTACCGGTGTATCAAAGAGATGAAGTTGGGATGATCCTTTTAAGAGAACATCCGTTATCTTAGGCATTACGTATATCCTGATATTTCTGCCATAGCAGTACTTAACAAGACCGTTTCTGAACTGACTTGGTACATCCCAGATAACAACACCGTCATATTTGCCAAGGCACTCTTTATATACCGCATCGATTCCCTCGGAGATATTGATCTTCTTGGCGATATGGTACTTGTCTTTTCTGGTGTTGAACTTGGTAACGATATCATCAACAGGATATACTCCGCTTACAAGAAGAAGCTCTCTCGGCGGGAATATATGCATATAAATTGCATTTGTTATGTATGCCCACACAAAGGCTATAAGGAGCTGGAAAAGGAAAATCACGAAGATCGGAGGAACCTGAACCAGCCAGTTGTTCAAAAGTGAAATCTGGAAATAGGAGATGAAATTGACCATGAACAGTGCAAATATCTGTGAGAAGAACACGTCCATAGGTCTTAGGTAGCCAATCTTCAGTCCACCGTAAGTGTTCGAGAAAAAGAGCAGCAGAATGAAATAGATGGCAAGAATAAGAAGATGTCCACGGAAATAGAGCTTTAGTCCGTTACCAAGCGCATATCCGTCCACACTGATACGAGGTCTTGAAACCTCGGGATAGTATACTTTAAACCAGAACCATGCATATACAGCTGTCTGCATACACAGTCCAATAAATCCCAACAGCAAAACAAGGATTCTCTTTTTTGATTCTCTTTGTTTCATACTCTTCCCACGGCAGTTAAACCCTTCTAAGGGTTGCTCTTACTGCCCATCCTCCAAAATAAAATAATGACTTTGCCACAGAAAGTCCTGCGATGTTTCTGTACAGGAACCATATCCTTCTTATGGCTTCCAGCTTATTAGAAGACAAAGACTTGGCCGGTCTTCTGTAAATAGCCAGATTCTCATCAAGACCGTATGCCTCGTACCCACTCTTTAAGATCCTCCACCAGGTGGCTGTATCTTCGCTTGGGACATTGGGCATATGGATTATTTCCATATCTATCTTCTCGGTATCAAACATCACCGTAGTGGTGAAAATTATTGTCCTTGAAAGTGCCTGTTTGTACTTAAGAACCGGCGGCACATGAACAATCTTACCTGTAGGGTTTGCCTTCTCATCGCCAAACTCATAGGCGTGAAAACAGAAGGCTGCGCCAGTCTTCTCCATGTATGCCACCTGCTTTTCAAGCTTGTCAGGCATCCATACGTCATCCGCATCAAGAAAGGCGATGTATCTTCCGGAAGAAGCATCAATACCGGTATTTCTGGCTTCAGCTGCCC
The DNA here is from genome assembly GCF_000421405.1 of Butyrivibrio sp. NC2007. Classification (GTDB taxonomy): domain Bacteria; phylum Bacillota; class Clostridia; order Lachnospirales; family Lachnospiraceae; genus Butyrivibrio. The sequence continues at coordinate 154,645 of NZ_ATWY01000005.1, read as the reverse complement.
CCTGATTCACATTCTTTTTGATGAGACGGATTCTTTTACCCTGTTTCTTAATGTAATTCTCAATGATCTCGGCGCTGTTATCTCTGGATGCATCGTCCACCAGGATAAGCTCCCAGTCCTTGTAGGTTTGTCTGCAGACCATCTCCATGGTCTTCTCTATGTAGTTTGCTGCGTTATAGACCGGAACAACAATGCTGACCATCACAGTTCCTCTTTAACTATATATAAGGGACGGTTCTTAACTTCCAAGTAGGTCTTGGACAGGTATTGTCCGACGATTCCCACGCAAAAGAGCTGAACACCGCTAACAAACAAAATGATGCAGACCATGGAAGCCCAACCAACAGTATTATTGGGATCTCCAACTGTCCACTGTCTTACCATGACAATAATAATGAACAGAAATGCCACGATACAAAAGAAAACTCCAAGGAATGAAGCCATGGCAAGGGGCGCAGTTGAAAATGCCATGATTCCATCAATGGCATAGGCAAAAAGTTTCCAGAAGGACCACTTGGTCTCTCCCTTCTTTCTCTCGATATTCTCAAATTCGAGCCATTTATTCTTAAAGCCAACCCAGCCAAATATACCCTTGGAGAATCTGTTATATTCTCCCATGGAAAGTATGGCGTTTACAAAATCTCTTGTCATGAGCCTGTAATCTCTGGCTCCGTCAACGATCTCGGCCTTGGTCATTTTATTGATGATCTTATAAAACTGCCTTGCAAAGAAGGATCTGATGGGAGGCTCGCCTTTTCTGTTTACTCTTCTGGTTGCAACAGAATCATAGCCCTCTTCAGTAATGGCCTTTAACATCTCCGGAAGAAGAGCAGGTGGATCCTGAAGATCACAGTCCATGATGACAACGTAGTCACCCTTTGATGCATTAAGTCCCGCATACATTGCAGATTCTTTTCCAAAGTTTCTTGAAAAGCTTATGAGATGAACCCTTTTATCTTTTTCATTAAGCTCTTTTACTCTGGATACAGTCTCATCCTTAGAGCCGTCATCAACAAAGATGAGTTCAAAATCAACGTCCGAAGACTTAAAGAAAGCCTCGTTCTTTATAAACTCATCATAGAAATCGAAAATATTCTCCTGTTCGTTAAAGCATGGAACAATAGCACTAAGCAGTTTCATAGCGTTACACTTTCTGGTCTTATTTTGTCAGGTGCGCACAGTATCGCAATCCTAATCCTTATTCTACACTTATTGCGCCTTTCTTTCAATGTTGCCGTAGGGGCAAGCTCACTTCCAGCTCATGCGATATTCGAGGGGGCTTACCCCTTCAATCTGCTTGAACATGCGGGAGAAGTAATAAAGCGGTGTTATTCCGCAGCTGGCGCCAATCTCCTCCACAGTCTTGTCCGTGAAGCGCAGCATCTGCTTGGCATGGGTGATTCGTACAACGAGCAGGTAGTTAATGATTGAAGTTCCAACCTGTTCCTTGAAACTCCTTGAGAGGGTGTACTTACTCATCAGGAAGTTATCCGCAAGCATATCGAGCGTTATCTTTTCCTGATAGTGGGTACCCAGATATTCCTTAAGGGCACTTACCGTCTTACTGCTTCCACTCTGCTGTGTTATCTCGGGATTCCAGCTGAAGGTCATAAGGAAGGTCACAAGCCCCGATAAGTATTCGTTGATCTTAATGTCCCTGATGTAGTCGGAGGACCTTGACACGGAGTTTAGCTCATCCCACAAATGCATGAACCTTGAAGGGTCATCAGGCCTAAATACCGGCTGACCACCTCTTTCTATGTACTTAAGATATATGGGCAGGAGATTTTCACCGTTAAAGTGGATCCACTCGATAGACCACAGGTCATTGGAAGTCCTGTGGGAATAGAGGTTCTGACAGTTGATAAAGACACAATCCCCACAGGATACCGCGTACTCTTTTCCCTCATAGTCGATAAACCCACTGCCACTCTTAACGTAAATAAAAAGAAAAGAGGACAGATTCTGCCTCTTGCTGGTGTGGGGCTTCTGAGCTGTCAGCCTGCCAATTTCCTGCAAATACATAAGATTATTCTTGGCAAATTCAGAGGGGGTGTACAAAAGCCTGTCCGAGGATACGTATTCACCTTGAAATAATTGATTCTTCATATTTCTCATTATAAAATCGGCAGCAAGATAATGCAAATCAAAGTCAAGAAAGTGAATTTAAAAAGTGATAACATATAAATATAATGATAGGGAAAAGTACAAATCTAAATGTTTTTTTGTTAAGAAAGGATTACTATATGGCAAAGAAAGCTTTGATAACCGGTATAACCGGTCAGGACGGATCTTACCTCGCAGAGTTCCTTCTCGAGAAGGGCTATGATGTTCACGGTATCATCAGAAGATCATCTGTGGACTACAGAGAAAGAATTGCTCACCTTGAAGGAAAGCCCAACTTCCACCTTCACTACGGCGATATGGGCGATTCCATGAGCATCCTCGGCGTAGTATCAAAGGTTCGCCCGGATGAAATATACAATCTTGCAGCTCAGTCACACGTTCAGGTTTCCTTCGATTCACCTGAGTTTACAGCTGATGTTGACGCAACAGGTGTTCTTCGTGTTCTTGAGGCAGTTCGTCTCTGCGGGCTTACTGAGACCTGCAGAATTTACCAGGCATCAACTTCTGAGCTCTACGGTAAGGTCGAGGAAGTTCCTCAGAATGAAAAGACACCTTTCCACCCTTACAGCCCTTACGCTGTAGCCAAGCTCTACGGCTACTGGATCGTAAAAGAGTACAGAGAAGCTTACAACATGTTCTGCTGCTCAGGAATCCTCTTCAACCACGAGTCTGAGCGCCGCGGAGAGACCTTCGTTACACGTAAGATCACTCTTGCTGCTTCCAGAATTGCTCAGGGCAAACAGGACAAGCTCTACCTTGGAAACCTCTCCAGTCTTCGTGACTGGGGTTATGCAAAAGACTATGTTGAGTGCATGTGGCTGATCCTCCAGAACGACAAGCCTGAGGACTTCGTTATCGCAACAGGTGTACAGCACTCTGTTCGCGAATTCGCTCAGCTGGCTTTCCACTATGCAGGCATCGAGCTTGAGTTTAAGGGAGAAGGCGCAGATGAGAAAGGATACGATAAGGCAACAGGTAAGGTTCTCGTCGAAGTATCACCCGACTTCTACAGACCTACAGACGTCGTTAACCTCTGGGGCGACCCAACCAAAGCAAAAGAGAAGCTCCACTGGAATCCACAGTCCACATCCTTCGAGGATCTTGTAAGGATCATGGTCGAGCACGACATGGCCAAGGTTGCTGTTGAAAGAGCCAACGAGCACGTTGAATTCAACCTGGCAGAGTTCCTTGAGAAAGGTATTGATAAGTAATAGAGGTACAAAGATATGATGGAAAAGAATGCAAAAATCTATGTTGCAGGCCACAGAGGAATGGTTGGCTCTGCCATAGTAAGAGAACTTGAAAAGCAGGGTTATAACAACATAATCACAAGAACCCATAAAGAGCTTGACCTCACAAGACAGGATCAGGTAGAGAACTTCTTTGCCGAGCAGAGACCTGAGTACGTATTTCTTGCAGCAGCCAAGGTTGGCGGAATCATGGGTAATTCACAGGCGCTTGCAGATTTCATGTACGAGAACATGATCCTTGAGATGAATGTAATAAATGCAGCATGGAAGAACGGATGCAAGAAACTTGAATTCCTTGGTTCCTCCTGCATCTATCCCAGAATGGCACCTCAGCCCATGAAGGAGACTTGCCTTCTTACTTCCGAGCTCGAGAAGACCAACGAGGCCTATGCACTTGCTAAGATTTCCGGTCTTAAATACTGTGAATACCTCAACAAGCAGTACGGAACCGACTACATCTCAGTAATGCCCACAAACCTCTACGGACCAAATGATAACTATCACCCCACACATTCACACGTACTTCCTGCTCTTATCCGCCGTTTCCACGAGGCCAAGGAGCAGAACCTTCCATACGTAACCTGCTGGGGTGACGGAAGTCCCTTAAGAGAATTCCTCTATGTTGACGATCTTGCCAACCTCTGCGTATTCCTTATGAATAACTACAGTGGCAACGAGACAGTTAACGCCGGCACAGGAAAAGAGCTTACGATCAAGGAACTTACCGAGAAGGTTGCAAAGATCATCGGCTACACCGGAGAAATCCGCTGGGATCCCACAAAGCCCAACGGAACACCAAGAAAGCTTCTTGATGTCTCCAAGGCTAAGGCTCTTGGCTGGACTTACACCACAGAGCTCGACGACGGAATAAAGCTTGCTTACGAGGATTTCCTTAACAATCCTATGAGAGCAGAAAGATAACAGAATAAAATAAACAGTAAAAAGGCCCGCCACTTTCAAAGTAACGAGCCTTTTTATATATTCGAAACACCCCTACCTAAGGTATTTAGAATCAGTTAAATTCGCAGACAATATAGGTTTCACCATTGGCGCCCTTGTAATATGCGATGCCGACACCGGTGCAGTTCTTTCTCATCACATTGGCTTTGTGCGTGGGGCTAAGAAGCCATGCCAGAACTACATTTTCAGGGGACTGCTGCGCATCATTTACTGCATGTGCAAGATTTTCTGCGTTGGTTGCTGCCGATACGGTATGCCACGCCTTTCCGTTAGGCCTGATGTGAGAAAACTTCTTGGAGCATTCTACTGCTCGAGTCTCGGCGACATTAGTAAGTGTCTGGTCAATACTTACAGCCGTAAGCCCCTGACGGGCCCTTGCATCGTTCATCAGCGCCACAATATCATCCTCCCTGGCAGCTTTTGCTGTAACAGGTTGAAATAATATTCCAAGCATAAAGACCAGGATCACCGAAAAAATCGCTCTTCTCATAATGTATCCTCCAAGCGCAGCTTATACGCTTTTCATTAATTCATGATACATTATTTCGTAATAAAAATCAGAGAAGTACAGTCTTTTGTCAGAAAATTTAGTTTGTATTAATAAATTGCCAAATAATTTATAATGTTTTTATTATTGGTGTACAGCCTTAAATCCTTCTTTAATTTCTCCCCCTATAAGTTCTACTTCCCCCGTAATATCATGGGTTGCAGAAGGGAATGGATCATAGCCGACCTGGTCTCCCGAAACGGGATAATAAAAGGTCTCATCACCCAATTTAAAGGTATCTACTTCATAGCTGCCATAGTCCTGCTGCCTTAGCAGATACTCAGGGTTAAAGTGCCTGTTATCCTCCAGTGCAACAATCGCACATTTATAGATAAACCAGGCTAAAAAGACGATAACGAAGGCCTTCACCACAGTGTCTTTTACCTCATCCTCGAAGAGCCTGTTGTAGGCGAGAATAAATGTCCTTCCCAGAATCACTGCCGGCAGGAGCCAGACGTATACAATTCCGTATCTGATAAGCGGAGCGCTCATGAACCAGAATGCAAAACAGCCGATAAGAGTTCCTCCGATCGTAAGAAAGTCCGCCATGCTCAGCATACTTCTGTGGCTGATTTCAAAGACCTTGGAGTCATTAAGACCCTTTAACTTCTCGGTCTTTTCTCCGGCAAAGGCAAGTACAAAATACACAAGATAAATAACATACACTATGATTGAAAGCAGCGCCAGTATCAGCATTATCTTATCTAAACCCGTAATACTTGCAAACCAGTTCGGTATCCACTCAGACATTGGTGCACTTGCGTAAGTTGCAACGTCGTTGTAGCCTCTTCCGAAGGTCCTGATCTCAAGGGCATCATAGGCTGCGAGACCTTTTGGAATCTCCCAGTAAAAGCCAAAGAAATCAAGGAAAGTTACCGGATATAACAGCCATCCGGACAGGATTATATTCCTGATGAGGAACGGGAGCACAATTACAAAGGCAAGCGCCACCGAAACCCAGAATGCCCTCATCTTCTGTTTTGTCCTGTTGTGGAAAAGCTTATAGATCGGAACTATTGTCAAAAGAAGCATCGGCGCTGCGGAAAGTTTGATGGTAATAGCAAATACTCCCAAAAGAGCCAGCAAAATATATGGCAGATAGGATCTCTCATGCCTTACATTCATATCAAGCCAATGGATGATTATGTAGAAAACGAGGCAGGAAAGGAAATAGTCTGAAGCCGGAGCCATCATCTCATCATATATGGTAAAGAGATAGTAAATGGCTGCAAGACGGGCAAAGTCCGAGATTACCGGATGTCCTCTTCTGACGAAGTTCTTGATATCGACGCACTGCCATGCAAGGAGGAGTGCGAAAAATCCGGACATTACATGATAGGACTGTCCCCCAAGAAATCTAAAACTATAAAGAGCTGACAGCGGAAAAGCAGAGCTGTTATAAGCAAGTCTCACATGTAGATTGCCAAGACCTCTTACGATTCCATATTCTTCTATCCAACGGATTGCCTGGGCATGATAAAGATCCGAGTCATAGTGCATATACCCGTGTGATGCCCCATAGGCCATGATCAGAAAAACTGCAAGATATACATAGAAGTTTGCGCCGGCTTTCAGCTTGCCAAGCATACTAAGAAAATCATCACTGAGCTCCTCGCGATAATAAACAGCGATAAGGACGCTGAGTGCAAGCAAAACCAAATTGGCACCTAAAGAAACCTTTGTAAATAGACTGACTATCTGCGCATAAACTGTAACCAGAACAATTCCGGTAATGATGTAGCTCTCTCTGAACTTAAAGTCGTATCTTCTGCTTTCTCTTTCGTGTTTCTTGTTCTTTTTGCCGGGAAGCATACCCGGCATATTGACCAAAGACATCAGAAAGCCGTATCCAATAAGATATGTTGTAGCTATGACATACATCCAGATAACAAGCACTGTCAGCATAGTTATTTATGCCCCCAATAGGTAAGTGATTAAAGATTGCAAACGACGATTCCTACAATTATGCCAAGAAGTGCGCCGAAGAAAACCTGCGTCGGTGAATGTCCAACGAATTCCTTGAGCTTTTCCTCCGGAGAGATATCACTGTTTTGTACAAACCAGTCCATCATGTTGTTGATGACCTTGGCCTGTTTGCCCGTCTCGCGTCTTACACCCATGGCATCATGCATGACGATGAGTGCAAGAATGGCTGTAACTGCAAATTCAAAGGTATCCGGTCCAAAATAGAAGGCTGTAGACGTCACCATCGCCATTACTGTTGCCGAGTGTGAACTTGGCATTCCGCCATCTCCCAAAAGCCTTTCGGGATTAAAAGTCTTATTTACCGCAACATATATAATGGTCTTCAAAACCTGAGCTACCAGCCAGCCACAAAACGCAGCAATAAGTATTTTGTTGCTAAATAAACCGCTAATAAAACTCATCAAAGCATCTCCTTAAGGTAAACTTCGATTGCATCATGCCAGTCAGCAAACATAAAGTCAGATGTAAGCTTGAACATATAGTTCTCAAGAATACTGTATGCAGGTCTCGGAGCTGCCTGAGGGTTCTTCTCAGTGTATTCCTTGGTTGTTACGTGGTTAACTCTGGTTGACTTGCCGGCGATCCTGAAGATCTCCTCCGTAAAGTCTGCCCAGTTGGTGTCACCCTCACAGGTACCATGGAATACTCCGTAGTTCTCGGTTCCGAGAAGGAAGTGGATTGCCTTTGCCAGCTCTTTTGTACTGGTTGGTGTACCGAGCTGATCCTTAACAACGCTTACCTCGTCGTATTTCTCTGAAAGAGAGAGCATTGTCTTAACGAAATTCTTGCCGTCTCCGTAGAGCCATGCAGTTCTTATGATAAAGAAATCCTTGGCGAACTGCTTTACCATTTCTTCGCCGGCAAGCTTTGTCTTTCCATATACACTGACAGGTCCTGTCTTATCAAACTCGGTATAAGGTCTTGTGCCATTTCCCTCAAAGACGTAGTCGGTTGAAACATGAACAAGCTTAGCACCAACCTCAGTTGCTGCTATTGCAAGGTTTCTCGGGCCGATTGCATTTATCTTGTAAGAGAGGTCGATATCACTCTCCTGCTTATCAACAGCAGTGTAGGCTGCGCAGTTGATGATGGCGCTTGCTTTTGTCTTTCTTGCAAGGTCGACTACCGCATCGACATTAGTGATATCAAGCGGAATGATTCCTTCTCCCTGGAATACATCTGTATTGATAAGCTCATACTTATCCTTTGGAAGCTCTAAGTTGATTGCTCTTCCAAGCTGTCCGTTACATCCGGTTACAATGATTTTCTCCATTTTAATCACCTTTCAGTTTTATCTGACGAAACACTTAGCGGACGACATCTCTGCCGTCCGCCTATTATTTACATTACGTTTGCAGATATCAATCTGCGTACTCTACTCCGTTAACCTTGAACTTGGAGAATGACTTACCCTTAAGCTGAACAACAAAGATCATTGTTCTACCTGTGTTGAAGGTAACCTCATTACCGTTGTCATCAAAGTATTTTGTAGGTGCGTAGTCATCTGTCTTTTCCCAGGTAACATGGATCATCTTGCCCTTGGTGATAAAGTAACCATCGTTGGTTGTATCGTGCATCTGATAAGCAAGGTATCCGTTGTCATCACGAGTCTCGTGATATGTTCTCTGGATCACGATATTTGCAAATGAAAGCTGCTCACCTGTAAGAGCATCCTTTTGAGCTGAGCCGTAAAGAGTCTTAAGATATACGCCCTTCTCTTCATCATAAGTAAGGGTTGACTTGGTAACAGGGAAGCATCCTGACATATCGATCTCAGTTGCCTCTACAGCATCTGAGTAATCCTCAAGTGTGTTGGGATTTGTATATCCTGTAAACTTAAAGTGTGGCTCACCATTAAATGAATCTCTGTGCTCAAGTGAGAAACCGGCCTTGCTGATAGCACTTGATACGTGAGATCCGTCTGTGAAAGCTGTGTGCTCTGAAGTACTTCCCTCAGGTACTCTGAAGAATGCGCCGTAATCAGAACCCATAACACCACCGACACCGTTTAAGTTATCTACATCTGAACGTGTAAGAATTGTCTTAACATAGAGCTCAGGTCCGCCGTAGTGAACGATAACCGGATCATACTCAAGAGCAGCATATACGAAGTAATCACGGATACTACGGATATTACCGATACGCTCAAGATTCTGCCAGTCCTCAACGATACCCATCTGACGGCTCATGCTGCCTTCTTCCATGATCTCATAGAAAACTGCCACATTGCTAAGTCCGTACTGTGGCTGAGCTTCCTTGTTGATAGGGTACATAACTGCGATAGGTCTTGTATTATTAACAGCTTCATCAACCCACTGGTTTGTGAAGTAGCTTCTTACCATTCCTTCTGCAGGAGGAGCATCCTCATCGATAACCTCTTCCTCTTCAGATGTTGCCTCTGTTGCTGCAGGTGTTACATCCTGAACATCTTCAAGCTTCTCAATACTAAGTCCGACAACAGCTTCATCGCTGGCTTTTCCGCAACCAAAAAGCATTGTTACAGCAAGACCTGCAACTAATGCAGCTTTTAACTTTTTCATTTCCAAAACTCCCTCTTTAAAATTTTAACTCATGTGATTTTAACACAAGATAGTTCACTCGCCAAGTCCTGTTTCAATGGCCTCAATAAGCGCCTGCATAGCCTCTTCTTCATCCGGGCCTTCGCATTTAAACTCCAGTTCATCGCCGCATTTGATGCATGCACCCAGGACGCTCAAAACACTCTTTGCATTGGCCGTGTTATCACCGTAATTAAAAGTAATATGCGATTTATAGTTCATCGCCACCTTGCAAAGATTGCCGGCAGGACGAAGATGTAATCCTGTAGGATTGGTAATGACAACTTTTTTCGTTACCATTAAGCATTTCCTCCTAAATTAATTCTGTTCAACTGTCACATAGACACTCACTGTTCCCTTTTCGCTGACGCCCTCGGGCAAAGCCCAATCCACATCTGCGCTGTAGGTTCCTGCTGTGAGTTCGGTAAGATCATTAGCTGCGAGTATTTCATCTACACTTACACTTCCCTGAAGAGAATTCTCTGAAATGGCATTAAGAGCAGCAGAAAGCCCCTGAAGAGTAAGTGATACGGTGTCATACTCACTGTCATCGACATAGACCTTAAAGCCCTCGGCTTCTCCGTTAACGCTTATCTTGGAAACATTCACGTCGTAAGTTCTGCTCTCGACAGGTGATACATGTATCACCACAGAAACAGATCCGTTAAAGTCTTTATCCGCCAGAGTTACCCCTGATGGAAGGAACTGGCTCAAATTATAGGTATAAGTCAGATTTGAATTAAGCCCATCAACATTTATGTTGGGATCATCAACAATGATCTCGTTTACGGATGAAAGAGTGCTGCTTCTGCCTGCTATCTGCACAGCATCAGGGGTACTCTCAATCTCTTTTGTAAAAATGTATCCGTTTGCCGGCACTCCTGTCACATTATAAGTGATCGGCACATACTTGGTCTCATAGATTACAACGTTGACTCTTACTGTCTTGATGTTCATAGAGACAAGTGAAGCATCTACAGGCTCTCCCTCGGAATCAAGCAGTACAATATCCGCATCGGTTCCTATGTTGGAGGTAAATCCTGTGACATCGACATCTACCGTGGCAGAAGCGACACGATTTACAACGGATTCAGGTCCGCTTATCCTCACCATGTTCTGCTCGGTGGAGACGTCTCCGATAACATATCCGTCAGCCAGTGAACCTGAGGTTGTTGCTCCGAGAGCAAGGGATTTTGATGCCTTTCTCTCTACGCTGAGCTTGACCATGTCGGAACTGGTGTCTATCTTCTCAATCTTGTCAAAGTACTTGTTGGTCTTAACATCGATATTAACGGTATTGAAGCTTGAAAGCTCCTGCAGATCCGCTGTTGCAATAATATTGTTAAGACTCAGGGAATCTATTATTGATCTGGGCGCATAGATTGTCACACTGCTGATGGTATCACTGCCATCAAGAATGGTGTAAACCTGGCCCTGATCGGTAATAAGATTGGTGTTTTTTAGTGTTACGGGAATATTGTTGTACCTCACCGAAGTGATGGGGTCGTTTATGTTGGTTACAAGGAACCACACAACCATCGCAAATATCAGTGAAGCAAGCTTAAGTCCCCAGTTGGCCGTCAGTCTCTTCATTTTCTCACCTTGGCCTTTCTGGCAAGGTACTTGATGGGTGCTTCTTCCTCATGCTTGTCCTGGATAACTCTCAGGCGCTCCCTTAGCCTGTCACTGTCAAGAGCTCTTTCAAGCTCTCCTTCATATGCAACGCTTATCTTACCTGTCTCCTCTGAAACTATGATAACAAAGCAGTCTGAAGCCTCAGACACACCGATTCCTGCACGGTGTCTTGTTCCCAGTTCCTTACCGATTCCCATGTTGTCGGAAAGCGGAAGATAACAGGTTGCCGAGGTGATCCTGTCACCACGGATTATTACTGCTCCGTCGTGGAGCGGTGTATTATGCTCGAAAATATTGATGAGGAGCTGACTGGTTACTATTCCGTCCACATCAATACCGGTTCTCTCATACTCAGTAAGCGGATGATTCTGCTCAATAACGATAAGCGCTCCGGTCCTGACCTTGGCCATCTCAACGCAGGCTCTTGTGATCTCATTGAGAGTCTTGTCCGAGAACCTTCCGGAACTCTTCATATCACCAAGGGACAAGACATTGGAAAAGAAATTCTTCCTTCCCAGTTCTTCCAGCGCCTTCCTGAGCTCGGGCTGGAGTATTACCACGATAGCTATGATGGCGATACTGAATACCCTCTCAACAATCCACAGGATCGTCGACATGTTTAAAAGCGCACAGAGCAAAATGAACACAAGAATAACTATGACCCCTTTTAAAAGAGACCATAGTCTAGTACTTCTTGCCCATACCAGAATGTGATATATCAGAAACGCAATGATAAAAACTTCCAATACATCAGAAAATCTGATGGTTGGCATGTGAAGGCTTGTTCTGTTGAAGTCAAAAATAAAATCTAACTGATCCATGACATTCCCCAAAAACTAATCAGTGCTGCTCTCTTGCGCGGTTAATCTTTTTTACCTTCCTTTCGGGGGTTGCGACAGTAACCTTGGGCACTGCCTTGACATAGTAATAATACTCGTCATCTTCAAACTGAACCTTCTCGGTTCTGCTGTAATCCATGTTAAACGCAAAGAACTCAACCACCAGCATCAAGAGTGCTGAGATGATAGTTCCCAAAATAACCCCGGCGATCGATATCTGTGTATCTGACATGATATCTCCGATGAGGGTAAAGATCATAAGTCCGATGGATCCTGCTGCGATGGCAATCTTCCAGCAGTGATCGATTGAAGATCTTCTGATGATGTAAACCAGTATCAGGACAATGGCAAATACAACTATCATCACCATCATCTCCTTGTTGCCGATGATTCCATTGACAATTGTAGAGAATCCGTTGGCTGCCTCCACTACTCCGTCACTGCCAAAGCTTGTGGCATTTGAAGAGAAGTAAGTGATCATGTATGAGATTACAAGTCCGAAGGAAACAGAAACTACTGACGCCGGTGTTCCCAAAAGTCCCATAGCAAGTGGCATAACATATGGGATATGCATGAAGAAAAAGATCGGTGTCAGAAGAACCGCCAATGTGTCCTTAGGCGAAAATCTGAAGTACAAAAGGAACATCAATATAAATATCACCAGTGCGATGAGCGCACACTCCATCGCAAGGGAATACAGATGTCCCAGGATAAACGCTGCTGAAACAAATACAATAAAATTAGCCGGAAGAATTGCGCACAAAAGTGAAGCCATCATGACAATGGCGATATTTGTAAGTGCGTCCATATATCCGAGCTTGCTGTTGATAACCAGGATAGACACAAGTGCCAGAAGGAATTTCCAGACGTATGTGATGTAAGTTTCATACTTGATGTAAAAGCGCTTTATATACTGTTTTAATTCCAATAGTGATGTCATGTCATTGTTCCTTTTCGTAAATTCTGGCTAATTTCTTAAGATCTGCATAATATGCCTTCATACTCTTACGCATCTTGCTGTAACGATAGGAATAAATGACATATGATACAAGGGAATACACGCCAACAAGCAGGAGGTAATACATCAAGTACCTCCTGCCGATGGCTAATAGATTTTCAGTATTGTATAAATTCGATAAAACGGTTTCAAAGTTGCATAAAACATAGGTCGCGACTACTACTCCAAAGACAATAGTGGCGCTTATCAAAGATTTAAGAACATTGAATCCAATGTAGTCGCTCTTAAAGTATGAATTGATTGCGTCGTTCTTCTTGCCCTCGCGATCTATGAAGGCAGCCATTTTGGTCATCAAAATGACTTTTTCTTCGTTTAACATCGCTGCTCCTTAAGTATCCAGGAAGCGCATTCCGGCCTTAGGCTCCTTCTTAACAGGCTGCTGAAGTGCAGGCTTTGGTTTTGCAAAGGTGCTGTTGAGTGTATTGGCCATGCTGGTCTTACACTTAGCACAAAATCTTCCTGTTGTTATAGGCTCTCCGCAGCCCTCACAGAGAAGCTGGATTGGAGAATCCTTAGAGAACATAAGTCTCTCTTCACGAATCCACTGCTGGATCTGCTTGGTAGAAACCTGGTTTTCTTCAGAGATCATTTTCAAGCTTGCAGTAGGATTGTCTTCTATGTACTGTTTTACCTTTTGGAAATCTTCCTCGATGGCCTTCTTACAAGGGTCACATATCGGCTGACCTCCGATGTAATTAAACATCTTTCCGCATCTTGCACAATTCCGTAAGTTCATAAGCTGACCTCCATATATTTAAGTAGTTTGCCCGATAGCAAGAGTCAAACAGTATATTTTCTTAACTCCCGCCATCCGAAACTCATGGGCGATCTCATCAATAGTACTTCCAGTTGTATAGATGTCATCGATAATAAGTACGCACTTAAATTTTACATCATTTTTAGCTATAATAAAAGCTTTTTTCAAATTATTACGGCGTCCGCGAGCGTCCAGTTCCTTCATCGGAGCTGTGTTTCTGACCCTTCTTACCAGACCCTTAAGGACGGGTATATGCAACTGTGCAGAAACTGCTTCGGCATATACTGCTGCCTGATTGTAGCCTCTCTTTCTCTCTTTCGCAGGATACATAGGCACCGGAACTATTGCTTCTATGCCCAGGCCTTTAAGTTTCCTGCCAAGGATCTTACCCGTGGCCAGTCCGTAGAAATCAGCATATTCCTGCCTACCCATATACTTGAATCTGTATATGGACCCCGAAATGGATCTGTAAGCAAAGACAGAGTAGCCTCTGTCAAAGTTATGCTTCGTCCGTCTGCAGTCCTCGCAGTACTCCTGTTCGTCGTCCGAAAGAGGCTTTCCGCATTTTGCACAGGTTGCGCCTCTTACATATTCAATTTTTCCAAGGCACTTTCTGTGAATAAGTCCTGCCCTTTTTATGTGCCCATCTCTGATCTCAAAGGCCGGAACTACCCCGTCGCATACCGGGCACCTTCTGGGGTATAAAAGATCCAGTGCCCGTTTAAAACTCTGATGTATCAAATATTTCTATGATCCTGTCTTTCAATCCTGTATATCTTTTGAGCTGCTCCTCGTTCTCCACCATGCTCATAAGAGTCTGGCTGCTGCCGAGGATGCATACCGTACTTCTGGCCCTTGTAACTGCCGTGTACAGAAGGTTTCTGTTGAGTAGGACTCTTGGCCCACCCAGTATCGGAAGCACAACCGCCGGATACTCGCTTCCCTGAGACTTGTGAATGGTTATGGCATAGGCAAGCTCTATCTCATCCAGATCCGCAAACGGATATCTGACCTGCCTTCCCTCATCAAATTCCACGATCACATCCTGTGAATAGTCGTTTATCTGCTTGATGACTCCCATGTCTCCGTTGAACACTCCGGTTCCGGAATCTATGGCGATGTTGAACTTGCCAACAACCTCCCAGGTAGCCTGATAGTTGTTTCTTATCTGCATGACCTTGTCACCCTCGCGGAAGGTGCAATCACCGTAGGTGTGCTCCTTCTTGTCAGGGGACGGAGGATTTAAATGCTCCTGAAGAATAAGGTTTAGCTGCTGCGCCCCAAGCGGTCCTTTCTTCATGGGGGTCAGCACCTGAATATCGTAAGGTCCTGCGTCCACATAGGATGGAAGCTTGTCTCTTATGAGCTGTACCATATGCTTGTAGATAACGCCTGCATCGCTCCTCTCAAGGAAAAAGAAATCCTTGCTCTTGTTATCGAGAACCGGCTTCTCTCCGTCGTGGATCCTGTGAGCATTCATGACGATGTCGCTCTCCTCGGCCTGCCTGAATATCTTTTTCAGATAGGTGGTCGGGAATTTACCACTGTCTATAAGGTCCCTAAGAACCTGTCCCGGGCCTACGCTCGGAAGCTGTGAGCTGTCTCCGACCAGTATCAGGTGTACTCCCGGCACCAGTGCCTTGAGCAGTGCGTAAAAGAGATGAATATCCACCATAGACATCTCATCAATGATGATAGCATCCGTCTCTAAGGGGTTATCTCGGTTTCTCTCAAAATGTACGCCGGAGCTCTTCACTGACATGTCATCGGACATCTGTCCCGAAACCTCCAGCAGCCTGTGAATGGTCTTGGCTTCATACCCGGTTGCCTCGGTCATTCTCTTGGCAGCTCTTCCTGTAGGCGCTGCCAGCATGATGTCCAGCCCCATCCCGGCATAATAGCTGATGATGGTGTTGATGGTAGTGGTCTTACCTGTTCCCGGACCTCCCGTGATAATGACAACACCATTGGTAATGCTCTGCAGCACTGCATTTCTCTGAAGGTCGTCAAGCTCAATTCCCTTGCTCTCTTCAAGCTTCAATATTAGCTTTTTGTACTCCTCTTCCTGAGCAGGTGTTATGTTCTCCTGAAGATTAAGACCTTCAAGCATGGCTGCACAGCCCTGTTCCTCATAGTAGAAGCTTGCTGCGTAAACCTGATCATCGCCTTTGCAGATGAGCTTACGATCCATCATCAGATTGGATATGTGAGTCTCTATATTGTCCCTTCTGATCTCGTATCCGGGCCTTGTCTGAAGCACCTGTATGGTCCTTGCTATAAGCTCCTCCATAGGAAGATAGGTGTTTCCATCCGCAGCTGACTGAGAGAGAGCATAGAGGATTCCGCTCCTGATACGGTAGTCGGAATCAACAAGGATTCCTGCTTTCTCAGCGATCTCGTCGGCAGTCTTAAATCCGACACCGTTTATATCCTCAGAGAGCTGATAGGGATTCTCCTTGATAACGCTGTATATGCGATTCCCATAAGTGTTAAATATCTTGACCGAAAGGGCATTTCCAATGCCAAACTGCTGCAGAAAGATCATGGCATCGCGCATTTCTCTTTTGCTGGCCATCTGCATTCCGATGTCCTGGGCCTTATTAAGGCTTATGCCCTTGACCTCCGCAAGCCTCTCGGGCTCATCCTCAATGATCCTGAAAGTGTCATCTCCGAACATCTTGACAATACGGGCAGCAAGAGCTTCCCCCACGCCTCTGATGGCGCCGGAGCCCAGGTATCTCTGCATTGAAGCTGCATCATCGGGTATTGATATCTCGTAAGAAGAAGCCTTGAACTGACTTCCGTAGACCGGATGGTTGACGTATTCACCCTCTATCTCGATGGTATCGCCAACATCGACATCACGAAAAGAGCCGGTACAGATGATCTCGGTATCGGCTGTAACAATATTTAAAACCCCATAGCCATTCTCGGCATTTTTATATAAAAAGTGTTCTATGTATCCCTTTACTTTTTCCATAGACTGAATTATAGCATAGAAAAAGTCGCCAAGACTTTAAGATTTTCTTAAGATTTGACGACTTTTATAATTTTATTAAACCTGCTCCGGACCCTGTGTCTTTTCTGCTTCAGGAGCTGTAGGAATGTCATAATTTCTTTTCAGATTCTCGTAGAGCATCTGGGCAAAGCCATTACTCTGGGTATCTACCGAATCAGCACATATCTCCTGGAGAGTCTGATTCTTGAAGTAGTCAACCAACGTCGAGGTGGATTTGTCCTGATCGTCGGGCTTGAGAGCATCCACGGACTTCTGCATCTCTTTGTAGATCTGCTCCATAAAGTAGGCTTCAAATCCCTTACAGGCCTGCCAGAGTTCATCGTCGGTAGACTTAGCTGAAGTGTTCTCAAGCTTTTTCTGAAGAGCGATGGTGCTGGCGTTCTTGCTCTCCTGCATTGCATATTCACTTATTGCCGATGCGTTTATACCGCTGACATTAAAGCTCGCCATAACTACCCCTAACTACAGCTTATCTCTTAAGAGAGTTAGCTGTCTGCATCATCTCATCTGTTGTCTGGATCGCAGTTGAATTCATTTCATAGGCACGCTGTGCAACGATGAGGTTAACCATCTCTGTTGCTACGTTTACGTTTGATCCTTCAAGATATCCCTGAACCAGCTCGGATCTCTTAATGTTTCCGGCTGCCTGATTCTCATTGATAGCTGCTCCGCTGGCTGCCGTCTCCTGCCATGCCACGCTTCCTACTCTCTGAAGACCTTCTCTGTTAGGGAACTGCCAAAGACCTATCTGCATTCCGCCAACTTCCTGAGGAACGCCCTGTGCATCAGGATAGTAGATCTTGCCGTCTCCGCCGATGGTGATACGGCTGGCAACCATGTTTCCGTCTACCTGAATAGGCTGATCATTGATTCCAAGAACCTTGTTACCTTCTGCAGTGGTAAGAACAAGAGGTGATCCGTTTCCGCCGGAAAGAGCCCATGTGAAGTTACCGTTTCTTGTATATAATACTTCTCCGTCAGTTGCTCCCTGGTACTTGAAGAAGCCATCGCCACTAATGGCAATAGCTGCAGGATTTGCATTCTCCTGAAATGATCCCTGGGAAAAATACTGATTGATCGTAGAAGTACGAACACCAAGGCCTACCTGTGATGTGGTGGGCTTGGGTGCGCCGTTTGCTGTTGTAGTTATAGTCTGTAACTCTTGATATAAAAGAGATTTGAACTGAGCGCCCTGTGCCTTATAGCCCGTTGTGTTAACGTTGGCGAGATTGTTGGATATAGTATCCACATTCGTCTGCTGGGCGTTCATTCCTGTAGCTGCTGACCATAAACTTCTTACCATATTCAGTCACCTCCGATTCAGTAAGAGCTGTTACCATCCGTGGCTCTTTGCTGAACAATGCGTCATCCGTGACTTCAATATAGTTCTCTGTTTATTTATCGTCATACTGTGTGAGTTAAATTATTAAAAATTTATAAAATTTAACTCAGGGTTCCGATCTGGTTAACCGCCTTATCCAGAGTATCATCAATTGTGGTGATCATCCTCTGGTTGGTGTCATAGTTTCTCTGAACTGCAATCATGTTAACCATCTCATCAACTACAGAAACATTGGACTGCTCCAAAAATCCCGCATAAACCTGGCCGGTAGCCTCTACCTGAGCAGCATCGTCCGTAGGAATAAATCCATTCTCGCCGTAGTGCTCAAGCGTTGTATAGGTACTCATTCCATTTCTCTGAACAGTCTTTTCAAAGTCGAAGACTCCTATGGTAGCAACAACCTGTCCGTCCTGAACCACCTCTCCATTGGTAGAAATCTGTACGGGAAGGTTGGGATCAAGTTCAATGTGTCCCTGATCCTGTGAAAGAACAAAGTCGCCGTCCTGAGTAACCAGAACGCCTTCACTGTTAAGAGTGAAGTTACCGTCTCTTGTATAGAGCACCATCTGCTCGTAGCCGTTATCTCTCATCTGATCAAGAGAGAGCTTGCCTGCCTTGTAGGCTGCCAGAGTCCTGTCGTTCTGATATCTTGAAAGTCTCCAGTTGTTGGTATTATTGGTACCGGTTGTATCCTCGTCCTCGTTTTCATCCTCAGCCTTCATGGCGTATTCGACTGCGAAAAATCCGCTTCCGCCGATGGCCATATCGAAGGTGTTATGAGTCTCCTTCATGGGGCCCTCGGTCCAGTCTACATAGCCCTCGCCGATCTTAACCCCGGGATTAATAATGCCCAGTCCACGAGCAGTGAACGGGGCATCAGTTATGTCTTTAATTTTGAGCGCAAGCTGATCCTTGAAAGACTGTGCAGTTGCGCCTTCCTTCTTGTAACCATTGGTATTGGCATTGGCAAGATTGTTGGTGAGCACATCCATCCTGTGCTGCTCATTGATCATCCCTGTGTAAGCAGTGTAAAGACCCTTTACCATACAAAGTACCTCATGCCATCCTGGCCATTACTACCGCTCTATCCATGAGCAGTGATGTGTGTATTAATCCTCGCGGTAACCGGATACGAATTCAATGTAACGGCCTGTTCCGATAGCAACGGCTGTCATTGGATCCTCAGCGGTCATTGTGTTGATACCTGTCTTTGAATAGATAAGGTCCTCAAGTCCGCGAAGAAGTGCTCCACCACCGGTAAGAACAATTCCTCTGTCAGCGATATCTGCTGCCAGCTCCGGGGGTGTATTCTCAAGGACGCTATGGATAGCCTCAATGATCTGGCTTGTAGGCTCTCTGAGCGCCTCTTCTGTCTCTTCTGATGATACTCTTACTGTCTTGGGAAGACCTGTTACAAGGTTTCTTCCTCTTACGTCCATTGTGTCGTTCTCAGCTCTTGGATAAGCTGAACCGATCTTGATCTTGATATCCTCGGCTGTTCTGTCACCGATAAGCAGATTGTGTTTCTTACGCATGTAACGAACAATTGCCTCGTCGAAGTCATCGCCTGCAACCTTAACGGATGTGCTGACAACGGTTCCTCCAAGAGAGATAACAGCGATATCTGATGTACCACCGCCTATATCAACGATCATGTTTCCACATGGCTTTGTAATGTCAATTCCGGCTCCGATAGCTGCTGCAATAGGCTCCTCGATGGTCTCAACATCTCTTGCTCCGCAGAGTCTTGTAGCATCTTCTACCGCCTTCTTCTCAACCTCTGTTGCTCCGGAAGGAACGCAAACAGCGATAAAGGGCTTTCTGTGGATCCTTCTGCCGATAGCCTTCTTGATGAAGTATCTCATCATCTGCTCGGTTATCTTGTAGTTGGAAATAACGCCCTGACGAAGAGGTCTTACAGCTACGATGTTACCCGGTGTACGACCAAGCATAAGTCTTGCATCCTCTCCGATAGCCTTGATCTCTTCTGTATCTCTGTCGTAAGCCACAACTGATGGCTCTTTTAAAACAACGCCCTTACCCTTGATATATACAAGTACAGAGGCTGTACCTAAATCGATTCCGATATCTGCATACTGCATAATTCTCAAATACCCCTTTCAACGCATTTATGAAAGCGCATAAACGCGGATAATAACAATAAGTCTATGATTTCATTCCACATTATAACGCAAAGGATGACAATTTAAAAGAGGGCATTCATCCTTTATATATATCGGATGCCCCCTTTCATAACTTAACCTTCATTCAAAAGATTGTATTTAAGCTCTGCCAGTTTCCAGTCAACTTCGTTGTCGATGTCCTGAACCTCAAGTTCCGAGAGTTCCATGGGAAGGATATCTCCCACCATTATCCCGCGGTTCTTAAAAAAGCTCTCGCTCCTTACCACATAAAACTGCCCTGCGTCGTGGAAGTGCGGCTCAAGATCCTGGCTCCTCTTTGAGAGGTTCTCAGGCTGCCTGAACACCAGCTTTCCGTCGTGTACCTCCATTGCCCTCTGAGGCGGATAGGAGAACCTTACAACGGGGATAAGTGAATCGGCATCAGATTTTGCCAGCTCCTCAACAGCGTCTTTTAACCTCTTTGCTGTTATAAACGGCGCCGTAGGATAGATGCAGCAGAAGATGTCGAATTCCTCTCCTCTTTCCTTGTAGGTATTGAGCACCTCTTCGATGACATCAACCGTTGTAGCAAAGTCATTCGCAGTCTTCTCGCTCCTGAAGAAGGGCACCTTGGCTCCGTACTTTTTTGCAATCTCTGCAATCTCCTCATCATCTGTGGAGACCATTACTTCGTCGAACACTCCGGATGAGAGCGCCGCCTCAATTGAGTATGCGATGATGGGCTTACCATTGAACTCCTTTATATTCTTACGGGGAATCCTCTTGCTTCCTCCCCTTGCTGTGATCATAGCCAGTGTTTTCATAGATAAATCCTCACTTAGTTTATTGTTAAAAGAGCTTTTGCAATCCTTACAGCTCCTCGGCCGTCAGTAACGCCGGAAAGGGCATTCTTCATGGCCGACAGTTTTTCTTTATTCGTCAAAAGAGCTTTCACCTGATTGCAGATATTCTGCAAGGTCTCTTCTCTGTCTCCCTCTTTGGTAACATCTCCTGCAAAAGACATTCCGCCTGTCCCCTGCCAGAATGATACGTTGAACTTCTGATTGTCAGCCACCTGATAGTATATGACAGGGAGGCAAACAGCTGCGCACTCTGTCAGCATGGTGCCTGCTGCTGCGATGGCAAGGTTGCAACTCCTCATAAGATCTGCCATCTGCTCCACGTTCTTTAAAACTTCAACATTCCGGTATCTGCCGGCGTAGTCCCTCAGGATGTCTATGCCGGATACCATGTTGCCGGCAACAACCTTGAAGTTTGCCTTTGAGATAAGGTCCTGCTCCTCCATGGCCTTTATCACGCCTGAGAGCATTCGGTAATTGTCCGTCCCTCCGGAGGTGACAAGGATGTTGAAGTCATCGCTTTTTGCATTGCTGCTATCTGTTTCTGAGTAAAACTGCTCGCGAAGCGGTGCATAGGACAGGCCAAGGAGCAGCTCTGTTGGCGCTTTCCTGTATCCGCTCTGTCCCTTGTAGAGCTCTTTATAGTTCATGCTCTCATAGTATCCGCTGTAGTTAATGAGTATATCTACCGGATAAGGCTCTTTTCCCAGATCGTCCATGTAGGCGATGGGGCAGATATCCTTAAGTTCTTCAAAATATCTGACAGTGACTTGATAGGAATCCACCAGAAGGGCTTTAATTTTGCGCTCATCAAGTTCGCGTCTAAGTGCCGGGATCTCTTTTTCCATGTCCTGCCAGTTGCTGCCAAGGACAATCGTCTCGATACCGGAAACGCCTTTCGCGTAAAGGTTAACCAGTTCTCTTGACTCTTCGTCCGCCACAAAAAAGGTCACAGACTCTCCCTGCTTTACTATTTCCTTTGCGATAGTAATGCAGCGCATGACGTGACCTGTTGCGATTATTCTGTTGGCATCTGCTCTAATACCGATCATCAGTCAATAAGCTCCCAGCTAAGGGGTGTGCCTTTCTCTATGTCCTGAGATGCCTTTCTGCCGAGGACTTCCTCGTAGTGCTTGGTGTGCATTCCGATTCCCGGGCGGATGGATCTCACGTTTTCTTCAGTTATGGTCTCGCCCTTCCTAATGTCTTTTACCACGAAAAGAGATCTTGAAAGGCCGCGTTCCTTGATCTGCTTGTCAGTAAGCTTGTATTCATAGCTTCCGAGGGCTTCTTCCATGATGCGCACTTCCTTGACCATCTGGGCAAACTCAGAGGGTTCCATGGAGAAGGCATCGTCAACGCCTCCGGCTGAGCGGTTCAGGGTCAGGTGCTTCTCTATCATCCTGGCACCGAGGGCGATGCTTCCAACGGGGATTGTTCCGCCGGGCGTGTGGTCTGAGAGGCCGACAACGCAGTCGTATTTGTCCTTAAGATTCTGCATCATGCGAAGGTTCACAAGGTTGTAGGGTGTAGGATATGCGCTGACACATTTAAGAAGGATCACCTGGTCGTTACCCTCTTCCTTGCAGGTGTTAAGAGCGAGCTCTATATCCTCCTCGTAGGCAATTCCTGTCGCGAAGATAATGGGCTTGCCGAGCCTTGCGATCTTCCTGATAAGGGGAATGTCGTTTATCTCAAAGCTTGCGATCTTGTAGGCAGGAACATTTAAGTTCTCAAGATAATCTACGGATGTGGGGTCAAAGGGCGATGAGAACGCCTCCATTCCGAGCTTTTTGGCCTCAGCAAAAAGGCCTTCGTGCCACTCCCAGGGAGTGTAGGCCTCCTCGTAGAGGTTATGAAGGGTCCTTCCGGCCCAGAGTCCGTCGCCGGGTGTCATGAACCAGGGCTTGTCGCAGTCGATGGTTATGGTATCCGCTGTGTATGTCTGAAGCTTGATGGCATCCGCTCCCGCTTCCTTGGCGGCGTGGATGATCTCTATGGCTCTGTTGTAGTCACCGTTGTGATTGCCGGAAAGCTCAGCCACTATCATGGCAGGGTGGTTTTCTCCAACCGTTTTGTTTCCGATCCTGATCTCTTTATTAAACATAGTTATCTGTCACCTCAAATTTCTTTTGTGAAGCAGTAGGAATCTTCTTCCTCTGACTGGGTGTAGCCGTTTGCGATAAAGCACTTGCAGGAAGCTTTGTTGCCTTTAAGGACACTGCCTTTGAGTCCGGTTATCCGCTCTCCCGCTTCTGTTTCTGCAAGGGTCTTTTCAAGAAGGGCAAGGATCTTTTTGCCATAGCCCTTACCGCGGGCTTCGGGAGCTATCATATAGCTGATCTCTCCCGTGGTTCCCTCTATGTCTATCCTGATGTTGCCGGCCTTTTTGTTGCCGTTCATGAGGATGTACATGAGGGTATTCTCCCGGCCGAGGCGCTTTCCGAACCAGAGCATGTGGCTCTCAAGGTCTATCTCGTCCTTGTTAAAAGAGTTTGCGCGGGTATCGGGGTCATTTCTCCAGTTAAAGACATCCTGCGCATCTTCAATTGTCGCATTACGTAAAAACAATGCCATTTTATTTTTCCTTTTGGGTAGCAGTGCTGCTCCGTGCTATTTGTCGAGATTTTCTGTCTTTCTGTGAATGGACGGATCCTCGTATTTATCAAGAAAATCCAGGCCCAGATAGACAATCTCTTTTGCAAAATAAACATTCTCCATCTGAGTGATGACGGAGATCACTTTATCAACTTTAAAGCCCTCGATGTCGCCAAGAACTTCCATGGGGAACTTGTCTCTGATGACAACTGTGTCAGGGAACTCTTTTTCATAGTCAAGAACATCCCTGGGGTGGGGCTTGATGATAACGCGGTTGTCTGCCTTGTACTCATCGATGATGTCGCCAAAGAGTTTCTTACGGACATCCATCTCGCAAAGGGGTTCGGTAAGGATCATGACCTGTGGACGTTTGTCGCTGCCATCTCCGATGAGCTGTGATACTACGCTGTCTTTGTTCTCAAGGAAGATATCCACCAGGACTTTGTGGTCCTCAGGGGTGAGCTTATTATTGAGCTCTTCTCTGGGCTCCTCCACTACGTTTGGCGGAAGCGAATGATTGGCGCTGATATCGTTGACTTCATAGTCTATGCAGTATCTGCTGTATCCGCTCTCTATAAAGATCAGCCCAAGCGCTGCCATGGCGCGCTTAAGGGGCCATGCACCTCTGTTGGCGTTGCGGGCCTGATCGTCAAGCCTTCCGGAATTAAGGCCATCCTCAATGGCATGATAACGGATCTTCTTGTAATTTAAGTAGTAGCCGATAGGGTCCGAGTCGCAGAACACATACACATCGCTGTACGCTGAGAGGTCTGTCGGAATATGTGGTTCCTGGAGCTTACCAAGGAGCTTGGTATAGGTGATCCTCTGAAGAAGATTGGCAACAATGTTGCCCTTGTCCCTGTGATAGCTCATGACTTCTTCGCTGGTCACATCTTCCTTCTCATCAAACATGAAGACTCTATCGAACACTCCGGCTCTCTCGAGGCGCTCTTTTAACCTTCCGAAGTCATTGGACATTGTGCTTAGCATGATGTCCGCCTTGGCGCTTGAGTCATGTCTTTTCACCAGCTCTTTTACCACAGCTATGTAGGCGTGGTAGTAGGTGTGGCATATGTAAATTCTTGTGTTATCTCTTTTACTCATATCAACAATTATATTCTAATTGCACAAAATAAAAAAGATGAGTCACTGGGGACGTTTCAGATTGACTCATTTTGAGTCAATCTGAAACGTCCCCGGTGACTCATTTTGAGACGAACTGAAACGTCCCCGGTGACTCATTAATCCTGTACGACTGCGTATTCTACTGGCTGGCCGGAGAAGTACTCGTCGAAGATTCTGGTAAGATTGGAGTCGTCCTTAACCTCTTCGGCAGTAGCTCCGTCCTTGGCGTAGTAGTAAGTAGCGTTGCCTGCTGTGTCGAAGACTTCGGATGCTTCCTCGGCTACAACGAGCTTATTATCCTTAACTGTGTACTTGAAAACCTCATGATGTCCGCCGACGTAAATGTAACCGTCATTGAGGGTAACAGGATAAGCTGTTCCGATTGAAGCTACCTGACCGATCATTACGATAGAATCATTATCATATACAAACAGTGATGAATCGATGGCATTCTTGGTGTCATTCTCTCCGTTGTAGCATGCGCTTGAAACGAAGAATACGTCTGTATCTCCGACAGGTTCATTTGCATATCCCATGCCGGGCTTGAAGTCATCGATCATCTTGGTGAAGGTTGCGTACTTACTAAGATCAACCTTTGAATAATCGATAGGAATAAGGTCTGAGATGGGCTTAAGGTCGAGATTTAAGTATCTCTCCTCAGTCATCTTAAGTCTGTCTGTGTAATCCTCCTCGGTCATGCTCTCCCAGGTCGCTCCGTCATCGTAGCTTACAAACCATGGATTCTTCTCATCTTCGTAGCCGTCATACTTAAGCGTGAACTGCTGTATAAGATTTGTTGTGCCGGGTTCGATCTCATATAAAGCCACTTCGTTTTCATTTGCACCGCCGGAAGCAACATTTGCAAATCCGCTGTACTCAAGGGCATAGCATCTGTTTCTTGAAGTTCCGCTGATAACGTGTGCCGGCTCTCTGTTTACCATGGTGTAGATGTCGTACACCACGGTAGGCTCGCTGCTATCTCCGATAACACCGATGATGAGATCGTCAACACCATCGCTTGAGATATCCCTGTAAGCATAGCCAATCTTATCAAGTGCCTTCTCGCCCTCGTTCTGGATGAGTGCACCATACTCCGGGCTAAGGCCATTCTCCTCAAACTTGGCTGCATCCCAGCCCTCTGTGCAGGCCTGAACAAATGAATCAAGTGTAACAAAGTACAGGTCCTCACCCTTGATGCCTGCACCGTACATATAGTAATAACCATCATTTGCCTGAATGGATTCGATAATGCTGTCTGTTGCCAGATAAAGCTTGTTGTAATCCTCAGCTGATTCCATATCGGGATATGTCACGTAATCCCACTGTACATCTGATGGATAGCCCTTTAAGACATCTACAGTCTGTCCCTCGGGAGTCAGGATCTCGCCAACCTTTGTGTACATTCCGCCTGCAATGTAGTTCTTGTCTACATCTGCAACTACGGAAAATGCATATCCACCAAAGCCTGCCTCGTTACTTGCCTTGTCGTAGAAGCTGATCTCGTTACCGTTTATGTATGCAAGAAATTTGCCCTTGAATTCCTCGGGCATTGTTATTGAATAAAGATCTGTTGAAAGAACCATGTCCTCAACATAAGTAATGTCCTGACCCAAATCAGCTTCTGCAGTTTCTGTCTCGGGAGCCTGCTCTGCAACCTCCTGCGCTGCCTCAGTCTCCTGTGCCTGCTCTGCAGGTGCTTCTGCTACCTGCTGTGTTCCGCAAGCTGTAAGTCCAAACATAACACCAACCATTAAAAGTGCAATTCTTCTCTTCATAATAAATCTGTCTCCTCTTCTCTCTTAAGCGACCGTTGTGGCCTATCATTTTTCTCAACAAAATGATAATAGCATTAGATTTATCACAGAATTATCACACCAATCTCAAGGTGCTTTAAAGTTCATAAACAAAAATGGTATAAGGACTGCTCTCATCCGTGTAACTGCCAACCAGATTAAGGCCGATATCTGCAGCATTACTGATTTCAAACCTTGCAAATATATATTTGCAGTCAAGACTCCTTAGCTCATCCATGTCGGCAACAAGTCTCTTGTCTACGGGATCCATAACGCGAAGTGGTGCGTAGGTGTTTTCATCATCAGCTGAGATAAGGTTGACCCTTGCTCCCCATCCGACGAAGTATGAAGCAAGCGAAGGTGAGCCTTCAAAAGCAGGCTCAATAACCTTGGTCCACTTATCCTTGTACTCCTGAGCATACATGCCGAGATATCCGTCAACGGAAGCAATACCGTTGTAGTTGAGGATAGCGGGATGGAAGCCGTAGGTAGCAGACCATTCGCCGTTATAATCAATCTCGTCCTTGATCTTTTCAAAAAGCTTAGCTGAATAGAACTCGTTGTAATTAACAGTGCTGGTTTCTTTGTGCTTAATAACCTTGTATGCCTGATTGTAGCAGGTGTAGTAGAAATCGTTGTAAACCTGCGGAACAAACATTACAACAACCACTGCCAGGGTGACGATAACGTTTGCAAGCAGCTTAAGGTTCTTTTTCCCATAATCGTACATGCGGATGCAAACAAGAAGAAGCTCTGCGTACCACAGGAAGGTGTTAAAGTAAGCTGTACGTGCAAACTCAAAGCCTGTAAGAGGCGGAAGCAGCATTTCAAAGAGATGCCTGAAAGGTGCAAACTGATACAGACCAAAGATCAACACGTTGAAGATGATCCAGAGCATCACCAGATTAATTGGATCTGTCAGTATCTCTTTTGCCTTACCTGCTCTTACGTGGCCGATGTTGATAAGAACCATTGCAATCAGCACCACTCCCAGCACAATGTAGGTATGTGAATCCTCCGAGTGGAAGGATGTGTTCACAAATTCACTAAAGGCAGTAGCCATGGCCTGTCCGAAGGACAGATCGCCGTGGTCCATGGTGGTCCTGATGGTGACAGTATCCGTTCCGAGCATCTGCCCGAAAAGCCTGTACTCGAGAAGGATATATCCCAATGAGAGAACAACGATTGATGCGAAGGTGCTCTTTGGGAATTTCCTGTCCCTGATCCACAGGATGATAACCGCACAGACCATGTAGCTCAGGATAAAGAAGCCATGGTATGAGAAGTAGGAAATCAGCGGATAGAAGAACACTGCCACATACCACGGAAGTCTCTCTTTAAAGCTCTGCGCGAAGTAGAGCTTTCTCAGGAAAAGAACTATAAAAGGCACCGAGGTAAATGCAATGCCGTAGGTCGGGAAAACCGGTATCATTCCGAAAGCTGCTGCGATGACGATAACAAGGGGCTTATAGTTTTCGTAGCGCTCCTTATATATGTCTTTGGCCAGGAGGATGAAAGACAACATTCCGATGGCTATCTTGGCAGCGTAGCCGGCAAGGTACGCCCAATAGGTGGGCAGAATTATGTAAAAGAAATTGTAGAGATTAAATTCAGAACCGAAGAGGTCCCTTGGCACTCCGTGAAGAATGGGAGCGTCAACTCCGTGAGCAAACCAGAGATGCGCCTTCTTTAGCATCTCATAGTGGCCCATAAACAAATCTAAATTATCGTGGATCTGAAAATAGCTCTCCCCACGAAATACAAGGAACACTGCCGCTTGTATAAGAAGCAGTGTTCCTGTTAAGTACATATACCAATACTTTTTTATCTTATGATTCATAGTCCTCACCAACTGTGAACTTAGGAGTCCATTTTCCGTTTACTTTCTCGAAGAGATCTCTGTTGACGTACTTATCAACAACTTCCCAGAACTCTGCCTCGGTGATAGACAGATACTTGCAGGCCTTGGCGATGTACTGCTGACCGCAGAGTCCGTCGTACTCGTTGACGTACCACTTTCCGTCCTCTCTTGAGAATCTTCCCTCTCTGATGTCGTAGCAGATCTCATCTGTAGCGTATCCGAAACCGAACTTTAAGTACTTGATCATCTGGTTAGGAATCTGAAGATCGCAGTCGAGAGCTGTGTATCTTCTGTAGCGGCCAAGATCATGAAGATCTCCTGATCTTCCGGTAAGTCCTCTTGCAACAGCAAAGTCTGCGTTGCTGACCTGTGACCATTCTTTGGTGTAGTACTGAAGGAATATAGCCTTGATGCCCTTAGCCTGCATCTCCTCAACGGTAGGAATCTTGTAGAGGAAAAGATCTTTTTCAGTAATGTTGTTTGAAAGATCAACGAAGCTGTCTACGCTGGCTCCACGGATTGTCTCAAGCTGCATTACAGAGAAAGCGTTACCTGTTGCTTCCTGGTTCTTGGCAGCGCCAAGAGTAAGAGCTGCGTTCTCGCCCTGGATGATAAGAGGGATGTTGAACTTAACAGCCATGATGTATGAAGAAGCCCAGAGGCAGTACTCTGAAGCTGCGATGATATTGCCGCGCTCAAAGAATGACTTTCTTGCGAGCTTCTTGGCAACGATAGGATTTGGACGGATTGAGATGATGTCAAAACCAAGGTTGTTTAAGTTATTGATGTTCTTGCGACCGATCTCTGTGATCTCGTCAGGCATGCAGTTGATAAGAAGGGGATTAAGTCCAAGCTTCTCCTTGGCATATACTGCCTGGAAGGTTGAATCCTTACCTCCGGAAACACCGATGATACAGTCATAGATATTTCCTCTCTTCTTGGCCTCTGCCTTGGCTTCCTCAGCAAAGCCCCTGAGCTCTGCCTCTCTTGCAGCCCAGTCTATTGTAGCCTTGGATTCCTCGTATCTGCAGGCAAAACAGATCTGCTCATCATCGAATATGATGCCCGGTCTTGTATCCGGCTGAAGGCATCTCTTGCAATATCTCATCTTCATGTCTAAATCCTCCGAAAATCTTATGAATAAATTATCCCGTTAAGTATACAATTATTGTTTTCTTCTGTCTATTCCCGCAGCCTTGTAGTATTCAGCCTTATCACTGTACATCATTCTGTCCGCCACCTTCTCAAGGTCTTCTACAGAAAGTTCAGGATGATCTTTATGGGCTGCATAGCCTACGGCTATTGTAAGTACATTCTGATATTTGCCATGCCAGGATGCAGCCTCATTCTTCATATCAGTCAAAAGAGCTTTTGAGTCATCGGTATGTACAATAGCAATAAACTCATCACCGCCGGTACGATAAACCTTGCCCCTCGAGGCAACTGCCTTTAACAAACATTCAGAACAAGCCTTTATGAGCTCATCTCCTGCAGCATGACCCTTGGTATCATTGGCGGCTTTCAGTCCGTTTACATCAATTGAGAAAACAGAGAAATCGTCCTCGATCTCTTTTTCATGATACACAAGTATATCTTCCTCGTAGCATCGTCTGTTATAGAGTCTTGTGAGCTCATCCGTCATCGCTATACGAATAAGGTGCTCTTCTCGTCTCTTCTCTTCTTCTATGCTTTGGATAGTAAAGACAACGATCATCGGTCTGCCGTCATCGCCTCTTTCAGCCACAATGTACTGAGCTCTGAACCATCCGCTGTACTTGTTGATGAACTCACCGGATATGATCTTTTTGTCTCCAAGCCTGTCCTGAACAGTAGTTATATTTGTAAAATTGATAAACGCTTGTGCCTGGTCCTCTACAATATCCCCCATAATCTGGCGGGTCATATAAGTGTGGTCATACACAGCAAAGTCAAGCTTCTTCTCGTGGAGCTTGTCATCTGCATTATCGTCTCTTAAAGGGCGCTCAGTCATCTTGTAGAAGTCAATGAGGTTAACCTTGTCATAAATCTCCGCCATTGAATCCAGAATGTCGAGCTGCTCTGTCATCTGAGTTTCATGCTCTATCAGATCTTCCTGCTGGACCATTGTGTCCCGGAAATAGGTTGACGCCAGTCTTCCAAGGGCAAGACCTGCGAATGTCATGATAATGGTCTCTATGGTATATCCGCCAATTGCATTAAGAAAATACGCCAGCGTTGTCTCATAGTCTGACCTCATACCGGAAAAATAAGGCGCTACCATCCATGTAGAAAGCAGCATCAGACAGTAGTTGGATATTACAGCGAAAATATATATCCTGGTATCACAAAACAGCAGGCTAAGGAGCGGCACTAAAAACCAGGTCAGATAAACCGCGACACGTCCATAGGTCATATGAGCCAGGAGCATGTTAAAAGCCAACAGTGCAGTAATACTAGTCACCACAGAATCCGGCCACTTCTTAAGCATCAGATAATGTCCAAAGGCAAGTATCGCCACTATCACAGATATCTGAATGCATATATCATAATCCACATTCTTGAATATATCTCCTGCGACTCCAAGCGCTATTGCCGGTCCTGTAAAAATGCAGAACCACAAAACGACATTGAGGGATTTGTTTACTGCTATTCGATTTTTCCTTAAAAATTCTGCATAGGATTTTGTTTTCTGGGGGGCATTATCCATATTAGTCCTCCTGTAGTGGCTTTATATCAGATCTTTAGAACGTATCCGTCTGGTTGAGCCATCTGTGATCGTAAAAGAGCCAGCTCTTATATGGCAGTACTCTTACGCCCATCTTGTCTGCTTCTCTAAGGAAATACAAAAAGTAAAGAACGCAGAAGGCGATTACTGCAGTTGTAACTGCCTTTTTCTTTTTTGGGTTCTTTATGCTGCAGATGATATTTGGCAAAAGAAGCATCTGCGCCGTTGTCAGATAGTATGAAAATCTCGTTACCAGAGGAAGCCAGTAACAGTTCAGGTAAAGAGCAGTTCCCATGATGTTCATGTTGAAATACATGCGATTGTCGATGCGGTTTTTGATGGCATCTTCGTAGCAGATGAGGCATATCACCAGGACAAAAATGCATCCTGCTATCGGAGCTGCATAATCAATAATTGTATGAACTTCCTCGATATACACGGTATTTCTGTATGAAGGATAGAGCTTAAGTGCAATATCCATTATCTGTTTGTTAAAGAGTCCTACCACAGCAGCAAAGACTGCCAAAAGAGCTATCGCCCATTTCTTCCACTGCACCCTTGCCAGAAGGTACATAGGAATTACTACCAGCACAGACTTGTGGAAGGTTGCTGCAAACAGTATCAGTACAAAGAACTTGATGATACCCTGCCAGTCTATATCCACCAGATAGCGCAGTGCAAAGGTGGCGATGGCCAGCGCAAAGTAATACCTGACAGTATTAAAGCTCTTGTAGTAAAGGCCAAATGTCATGAATATGAAAAAACCCCAGGCAAAGCTGTCGCTCTGATCCCTGATCACTTTCAGGAAAACAGCTACTATGGCGGCTCCGAAAACTCCGAACATCAGAAGATAATCTTCCTTGCCTGAGAGTGTGTATAGTATCCTCACAGCCAGATTAAATCCGGGTTCGGTAACAACATATCCCCTCTGGAATATCTCATGGCAGGTAACCACGTAGGTTCCGTAGTCATTGCCAACCTCGTGGCGAAGAGCTGCAAGGGTTGTAAGTATCACAAACACAGAAACAAGACACAGAGCATTAAGAGCTCTCTGCCTTGTAGTATATCCCATCAATATTTCACCATGCGCTTTAGAAACTGTCTGAACATGGCAAGCCAGCACGATGGTGATGGCAGCTATCAGCACGTAAAGAACCATTTACTCCATCACTCCGACTATTTTTATATCCTGCTTCCTAAGGGTATAGACCACCTTGTCCATAACCTCTGTCTTATCTTTTCCGGATCTGAGCTTAAGGATAACTCCGTCCGCTGCTCTCATTCTGTCGAATTCATCAAGATCATATCTGAACTGATCTGTGGCAAGCTCTATATAGTTGCCATCATACTGCAAAAGATGTGATCTGTTGGCGTTGTACTCGTCGGTATCTCTTTTGCCAAGGTAAGGGATCTGTGGGTATCTGATGACCCAGTCTCTCTCGGTGTAGATGGCATCGTCAAAAATTCCGTATAAAAGAACTGCAAACAGACTTACGAAAAGACCTATGAGAGCACCTAAAAATGCTGCATTGCCCTCTCTGGTATACTCGTCATACTCCTCAATCTCCGCATCTGTCCAAAGATCGATTGATGCTATCATGTCCAATACATCTGCAAATGCAGGAAGTGCAACCTTGTAGGCATCAGAAATGCTCTGTATCATCTCCTTGTCTGTACCTGTAACAACAACGGTGAGAATCCTGTAATCTCCAAGGATCTCTCCCTTGACGGACTCAAGTATCTGAGCCTTGGTAATGCCGGGGGCAACTTCCAGTACCTTGTTCACAACAGGGTCATCTCTTAATATTCCGTCCCAAGTATAGGCATTGAAATAATCCGGTCCCTGAGGAAATGCCTCGTAATCAAAGTTTATATAATAGTCGTTTCTTATGCGGTAAACTGTATTGCCACTCTTTACATTGCTATAGATCACATAGCTGACAAATCCCAGCAGCGCACCGAGTGCTGTTACTGCAATGACAATCCAGAATCTCTTTACAAACTGTCTAAAGAACCTTTTAAGGTCTATAGGTCTTGTATCAAAGTCCTTTGTGGACATGTTTTCCCTCCCCCGGATGGCAAAATTTACTCTATTTTAATAATAAGAATTGAGCCGTCCCAATGCAACAACCTATTTACTTAAGGAGTCTCTTTATGTATGCGCCTGTATAGGACTTTTTGCACTTTGCAACTTCTTCAGGAGTTCCGGCAACAACCACTGTACCGCCCTTGGAACCTCCCTCGGGGCCCATATCTATGATATAGTCTCCGGTCTTGATAACGTCCAGGTTGTGTTCAATGACAACAACGGTGTTTCCCTGATCAACAAGAGTGTGCATGATCTTAACAAGCTTCTGGACATCTGCAAAATGAAGACCTGTTGTGGGCTCATCCAGGATATAAACGGTCTTGCCTGTTCCAACCTTGGAAAGCTCAGTTGCAAGTTTGATCCTCTGAGCCTCACCACCGGAGAGCTCTGTGCTGGGCTGACCCAGCTTCACATAACCAAGTCCTACATCGTAGAGAGTCTGGATCTTGCGCTTGATGGTCTTAACATTCTCAAAGAACTTGAGAGCCTCCTCTACTGTCATATCCAGGACATCGTATATGTTCTTGCCCTTGTATCTGACTTCCAGAGTCTCGTGGTTGTATCTCTTACCTCCGCAGACTTCACAGGGCACATAAACATCAGGAAGGAAGTGCATCTCGATCTTGATGATACCGTCTCCTCCGCAGGCTTCGCATCGTCCGCCCTTAACGTTAAAGGAGAATCTTCCCTTCTTGTAACCCCTTGCCTTAGCGTCGGGAGTTCCCGCAAAGAGATCTCTAATCATGTCAAATACGCCGGTATAGGTTGCAGGGTTTGAACGTGGTGTTCTTCCGATAGGCGACTGATCTATGGCAATTACCTTATCAACCTGCTCAAGTCCCTCAATGGCCTTGTGCTTGCCGGGGATAACTCTTGCCCTGTTTAGATCTCTTGCCAGGTGCTTGTAGAGGATCTCGTTGACAAAAGAGCTCTTGCCTGACCCGGATACACCGGTAACAATGGTCATTACTCCAACCGGAACATCTATGTCGATGTTCTTAAGGTTATTTTCCTGTGCACCTTTTATCTTGAGCCAGCCCTTTGGCTGTCTTCTGGTAGCAGGAACTTCTATCTTGAGTTTTCCGGACAGGTACTGGCCTGTCACAGACTCTTTTACCTTCATGATATCCTCGGCAGTTCCGCAGGCAACGATCTTGCCTCCGTGTGAGCCGGCTCCGGGACCAACGTCAACGATGTAATCCGCAGCTCTCATGGTATCTTCATCGTGCTCAACCACGATAAGGGTATTGCCAAGGTCTCGCAGGTTCTTAAGTGTATTAAGGAGCTTGTCATTGTCCCTCTGATGGAGACCGATACTGGGCTCATCTAGGATGTAACATACTCCGCAGAGGCCTGAGCCAATCTGGGTTGCAAGCCTTATTCTCTGAGCTTCTCCGCCGGAAAGAGTTCCCGTTGCTCTCGAGAGAGACAGATAGTCCAGTCCCACATCTACAAGGAATCCAACTCGTGCCTTGATCTCCTTGAGTACCTGGGCTCCTATCATCTCCTGCTGAGTTGTGAGCTTCATGTTCTCGAGATAGCTTTGAAGCTCATCTATGGACATGGAAGTGATCTCGTAAATATTCTTGTCATCTATGGTTACAGCAAGCGACTCCTTCTTAAGTCTCTGACCGCCACAAAGCTGGCAGGGAGTAATTCTCATAAACTCCTCATACTCTGCCTTCATAGCTTCAGAGAAAGTCTCTCTGTAACGCTGTTCTACGTTCTTGATAAGGCCGTCAAATTTGATGGGGTAATCACCTTCGCCCCTCTGACCCTTATAGTGAACCTTAACGGTTCTGTCAGAACCGTAAATTATCATATTCTGAACTTCTTCAGACAGATCCTCGAAAGGTGTATCAAGGCTGAATTTGTATTCCTTGGCAAGTGTTCGGAGTACGGCGTTACTAAAGCTTGAGTCCTTGTTGGCTGACTGCCATCCCATTACAACGATACATCCGTCATTGATGGACAGACTCTTATCGGGGATCATGAGATCGGCATCAAATTCCATCTTGTAGCCAAGTCCCACACAATCAGGGCATGCGCCGAAAGGATTGTTGAAAGAAAAGCTTCTGGGCTCGATCTCAGGGATACTGATTCCGCAGTCAGGACACGCAAAGCTCTGACTAAAGCTCAGTTCCTGTCCGTCAACTACGTCCACAAGAAGAAGTCCCTCTGTAAGCTGAAGGGCATTCTCTATGGAATCGGTAAGTCTGCGGCGAAGATTCTCATTGTCATCTCTGACCACGATTCTGTCTACGATGATCTCGATGTTGTGCTTGATATTCTTGTCCAGCTTGATCTCTTCTTCGGAAATGTCGTACTGGCTGCCATCAATCCTGGCTCTTACATAACCTGCACGCTTAGCTCTGTCCAGGGTCTTCTGGTGTTCACCCTTTTTACCTCTGACAACAGGTGCAAGGATCTGGAGCTTGGTTCCGTCACCCAGGGCCATGATCTGATCGCACATCTCATCCACTGTCTGTCGGCGGATCTCTCTTCCGCAATTGGGGCAGTGAGGAATACCAATCCTCGCGTAGAGAAGCCTGAAATGATCGTAGATCTCAGTAACTGTTCCAACGGTAGATCTGGGGTTCTTGTTGGTGGATTTCTGGTCGATGGATATTGTGGGGGAAAGTCCCTCGATTGCCTCAACATTGGGCTTGTCCATCTGTCCCAGGAACATTCTGGCGTAGGATGAAAGAGACTCCATGTAGCGTCTCTGACCCTCTGCAAAGATGGTCTCAAAAGCAAGAGACGACTTACCTGAACCTGACACACCGGTCAGGACTGTAAGAGTCTCCCTCGGGATCTTTACATTTACATGTTTTAAGTTATGTTCACTGGCACCACGAACCCTGATATAGTCGTGTATATCAGAGGGAAGAATCCTCTTGGTGGTGTTCTTTTTGGTCATCTGATTTTCTGACATAAATATTTCCCTTCCAGAGTAACAAGGAAGTTACTCCTCGCTTCGCTCGGAGTGACACGTTCGAACTAAACTCGATAATACCTCGTTAAGTTCTCACAGCCCTGACGTGAGCTCGTTGTGCACCTTCTTAAGATCGATGAGCTGATCACGCAGCATTGCAGCTGTCTCGAAATCCAGCTCCG
The DNA here is from genome assembly GCF_000421405.1 of Butyrivibrio sp. NC2007. Taxonomy (GTDB): domain Bacteria; phylum Bacillota; class Clostridia; order Lachnospirales; family Lachnospiraceae; genus Butyrivibrio. The sequence goes on along the minus strand of NZ_ATWY01000005.1, from coordinate 118,337 downwards.
TAGCCGCCCTCTTCATCTTCTTCTGAACCTGGGCAATGAGCTTCTCCAGCTCGTCTCTGTCCATGGATTCAGGATCCTTCTCAAACTTAACTTCTTCCTTGGCAACAGCCTTGGTTACTGCAATGAGGTCACGGACTGCCTTCTTGATGGTCTGAGGTGTTATGCCGTGTTCCTCGTTATATTTCTGCTGAATAGCGCGACGTCTCTTGGTCTCATCGATGGCCTTTTTCATGGAGTCAGTCATGGTATCGGCATACATGATTACATGGCCCTCAGAGTTTCTGGCCGCACGTCCGATGGTCTGGATAAGAGAAGTCTCAGAACGAAGGAATCCCTCTTTATCCGCATCTATTATGGCAACCAGAGATATCTCCGGAATATCAAGACCCTCTCTAAGAAGGTTGATACCCACAAGAACGTCAAAGACATCAAGTCTCATATCCCTGATGATCTCAGCTCTCTCCAGGGTATCGATATCCGAGTGCAGATACTTGACCCTGATTCCTGATTCTGCAAGGTATTCTGTAAGATCCTCTGCCATACGCTTGGTAAGTGTAGTTACAAGGACCTTGTTCTTGTTGTCTATCTCTTTCCTGATCTCACCGATAAGGTCATCTATCTGTCCCTCAACAGGGCGTACGTCAACCTCCGGGTCCAAAAGACCTGTCGGCCTGATCACCTGCTCGGCACGAAGAAGCTCGTGTTCCTCCTCATACTTACCCGGGGTAGCCGAGCAGAACAGCATCTGGTCGATGTGCTGCTCAAACTCCTCAAAATTGAGAGGTCTGTTATCAAGAGCAGATGGCAGTCTGAATCCATAGTCCACCAAAGTAAGTTTCCTGCTCCTGTCGCCGTTATACATAGCTCCAACCTGCGGAATTGTCATATGTGACTCGTCAACGATGATCAGAAAATCATCGTCAAAGAAGTCAAGAAGAGTCAGCGGAGGCTCGCCGGGTTTGGCAAAATTAAGGTGTCTTGAGTAGTTCTCAATTCCGGAACAAAAGCCCGTCTCCCTCATCATCTCAACATCAAAGTTGGTGCGCTCAGCAATTCTCTGAGCCTCTATAAGTCTGTCCTCACCCTTAAAGAACTTAACCTGTTCCTCGAGCTCTTTCTCAATGTTGTCACAGGCTGCATTGATCTTCTCCTGAGGGACAACATAGTGAGAAGCCGGGTAAATCATGACATGGGTCAGCTCGCTCCTGACCTTGGAAGTAACAGGTTCAACTTCACAGATCCTGTCTATCTCATCTCCGAAGAACTCAATCCTGATCAGATAATCATCAGCGTTGGCGGGAAAGACCTCAACCGTATCTCCGCGAACCCTGAAGTTACATCTTCCAAGTTCCATGTCGTTTCTATCGTACTGGATTGCCACAAGATCCTTGATCAGTTCATCTCTGTCCTTGGTCATGCCCGGACGCAGTGATACTGACATGCCCTTAAATTCCTCAGGGCTTCCAAGGCCGTAGATACAGGATACACTGGCAACAACGATCACATCCTTCCTCTCGGCAAGGGATGCAGTTGCAGAAAGTCTGAGCTTATCTATCTCGTCGTTAATCGCAGAATCCTTGGCAATATAAGTATCAGTCTGTGGCACGTAGGCCTCAGGCTGGTAATAATCGTAGTAAGAGACAAAGTACTCTACAGCATTCTCCGGGAAGAACTCCTTCATCTCACCATAGAGCTGTCCTGCCAGAGTCTTGTTGTGGCTGATGATAAGTGTGGGCTTATTGAGCGCAGCAATAACATTGGCCATGGTAAAGGTCTTACCTGAGCCGGTTACTCCCAGCAGCGTCTCAAACTGATTGCCCTCTTTAAAACCATCAACTAATTTCTTGATCGCCTGGGGCTGATCGCCCGTCGGCTTATATTCAGAATGTAATTTGAAGTCCATGTTTTACCCTCAAATTCTGGTCCACAAACAATAAGTGCATATACGTTGTCAGTATATCATTTTCAAAGTACATTGTCCACAATTTTTAGAACATCTGTTCGTTATAGATTGATGGAATCGTAGGTGTATACAAGGTCCTGCTCGATCACGAAGTCCTCATCGCACACAGAGCCTGAATAGTCTCCGCGGCCAAGTAGCTGCGTCGTGCACATAGCAGCCGTTGCAGCTCCTTCCGGAATTATCTCCGGCGTTTCACCACCCTTTGCAAGAAGGCTTCCAAGTCCCAGTATCACCACAAGAGCAACGAAAACCACCAGAAAGGTATAAGCAAAGATCATCATTCTTCTTCCTCCATAGGCAACTTTAGCCATTCAATATCATCGCCGTATTTCTCATCAAGTATCTCTCTTATTCTGATACCTGCCCTTCCAAGTCTTTCTTTAACCGAAGGGATTCTCATCTGAGCGTCTATGGCGGCGTAGCTCACAAACGTATCGTAGTGAGTTAAGCCCAAAGAAATGACCATCGCAAGTACTGCTGCCACTGTGACATATCTGACGTTCGCCAGAACCTTATTCCTAGCAGCAATTTTCGGATACTTCTTCATTGCCACCCTAATTTCTCTGCAGCTTCCAAACCGGTCTTCCCTGTCCGGTCTTGTACATTTATCGATTATAGCCATCAGTTCAGGTGAGCACTTACCACCCATGATCTGCAAAAGAGTCCTTCCAAAGCAGTATATGTCCGTCCTCGGGTCTGTCTGTCCGAGGTTCCCATACTGCTCAGGTGCTGCGAAGCCGCCGGTTCCCAGGTTCCTGGTATCTGACATCGCCCCGCCCTCATAGTATCTTGCAGCTCCGAAATCGATGAGCGATACATGCCCGTCGGGACGCACCATGATATTGGCAGGCTTTAAGTCGCGGTAGACGACAGGTCTTTTGCCACCATGCAGATATGAAAGGATATCCAGAAGCTCAAGCCCCATGGCCACAGCCTCTTTCTCCCCAAGAAAGCCCTTGTGCTTAATGAACTTCTCGAGGCTGTTTCCCGGAACATACTCAAGGACAAATGCATCGTCATAAACATCTATGAGTTTCGGAATCGCAGGGTGGCTCAGCACCTTAAGAAGTCCCACTTCTTCCTCTACTGCACATCCTATATCTCCGGCTCCGTACACATCTTTCTTTATCTGCTTGATGGTTACAGCTCTGCCCTTCTCTTCATCAATTCCCATGAGAACTACGCTGCTTCCGCCCTCGCCAAGCTTTCTTTTTATTCTGTATTTATCCCTGTATAAAATTCCTGTATCCATCCCAATTACTCCTTAAAACTCCAGACACATGGCTGCTGCTGAAATGTTATCCTTCTCTTTTCTGCTCCAGGCGAGCTCAGATAGCTTTTTGCACTCCTGCAGCATATCCATATCCGTCACGCACATCTGGGGACATAGCTTTTTATGCATCTCCTCAGGACTCAGTGTTCGCCAAAATCCGTCGCTACAGGCTAGGACAGTTGTGCTTCCTGAAAATGTTCCATGGCCCACTTCGATTTCCGGATCCATCGTGGTTCCCACGGACCAAAGAAGCACATTTCTCTCAGGGTCTGTCTCCATTTCCCCGGCTGTTATCAGGCCCTTATCCAGCTTATCCTGCACCAGGCTCTGGTCCTTTGTTATGGCCCGGGCTCTGGCGCTGTCTATCAGATATATCCGGGAGTCACCTATATTCAGTGTCATGTACCTCGTACCAATCTGCAAAAGAGCTGTCATAGTGGTTCCAAGGTTTATCCCCCTGTGCTTGCCGTATCTCTTAAGCTCTCCGCAAACCTTCACAATGAGCCTCTTTAGCGATATCTCCGCAGTCTTAAACAGCTCATCCTCACTCATACCCTGCATCAGAGACAGTTCCTCATTAAACCACCTCTCCAGAGCCCTTATCACTTTGCAGCTTGCAACTTCGCCTTTAGATAGGCCTCCCATTCCATCGCATACTGCGGCAAAAGAGATCCTTCCGTACCTTCTCGTATTGGCTACCTTGATCATAGCCGCGTCCTGATTTACCTTGCGCACTTTGCCGGCATCGGTAAAAATACATGCCTTTACTTCCATAAAACTCGTTACTCCTGAAAACTGTTAGAATAAACATATGATGTGCTACGCACAAAAAAATAAGACTGTGCCGAAGATGTTCGACACAGTCTTTGATATTACACGTATACAATTTAATTGTCAAGAAGTTTTTCCATGACCTCGATACCCTTTTCGAGCTGATTGTCTGTTTTGTCCTCAGCGTAGGCATCTGCGTCAAATTCAATCTCTACATCCGGCTCAATTCCTATGCCGTGGATGTTGTTGCCGTTAGGAGTGTAGTAATCACTTACCGTGAGCTTAACGGCTGTTCCGTCCTTAAGATCAAAGATCCTCTGAACGATTCCCTTACCGAAGGTTGTTGTTCCGACCAAAGTTCCGATCTTGTAATCCTTGATGGCTCCTGAGAGGATCTCGGAAGCGCTGGCTGAATACTGGTTTACAAGAACAACCACCGGAATATCGATCTCATGCTCTCCATCGCACGTGTAGTCATCTCTGTTTCCGTCCCTGTCGACGGTATAAACAATAAGTCCCTTGGGAAGGAGCTGTCTTGCGATCTCGCATACAGCCTGAAGGCTTCCACCCGGATTACTTCTGAGGTCGATGATAAGGCCCTGCATATCCTTCTCACGAAGCTCTGCCATTCCCTCAGCGAACTGGTCGGGAGTAACGTCATCAAACTCAGTGATCTGAAGGTATCCGATATTCTCTTTTTCTCCGACCATCTTGGTTGTTACTGTAGGAACCTCTACTGCGCTTCTCTCAACATCAACCTCGATCTGCTCTCTCTTGGAGCCTCTTAAGATTGTGAGGTGCACCGTTGTTCCTTCAGGCCCCTTGATCAGCGAAACAACTTCATCCAGCTCAAGGCCGCTTGTAGACTCTTTATTTACCTCAGAAATGATATCGTCAGTCTGAAGCTCTGCTCTCTCAGCGGGAGTTCCGGGCATTACGCCTGAAATCCTGGGAAGCCCCATATCTTCATCTATGCTGACATAAGCACCGATTCCGTAGTAAACACCTGCAGTGTCGGACAAAAGATCATTGAGCTCCTCCTCTGTGTAGTATACAGAGTAAGGATCGCCCAGCGAATCCATAAGTCCTTTATAAATACCGTCTGCTTCAACCTCATCGCTGACATCGGGCTTGTAGTAATACTCGTCGATCACATCATCGAGAGCCTCAATCTTTTTTGCAATGTCTTCTGTGAGAAGGTCGTCTCCGCCGAGCTTACCTGCTATCTGGGAAGAGCCACCAAAAAATCCCGCAAAAGGATTAGCAAATAAGAAAACATATATTCCTGCCACTATGAACAGGGCGATGAAGCATCCCACCAATATTCCGGCTATGAACCTTCTGGTGAGTTTCCCCTTATCCTCAGGTATCTGAGGCATCTGTGGGGGCATTGATTCAAAATTATTATTAGTATCCACTTTTTACTCCTATCCGGCTTACTTAAGATAATTCCATGGGCTTACGTAATTGCCGTTAAGTCTCACACCAAAGTGAAGGTGCGGACCTGTAGATCTTCCGGTCGAACCTACTGCTCCGATCTTGGTTCCCGAGGTAACATCCTGTCCCTTTGAAACGTAGAGAGCCGAGCAGTGCATGTAGATGGTATAAAGACCTCCTCCATGGTTTATCATGATGTAGTTACCCATGGATGAGTTGTAATCAGCAGCTACTACTGTTCCGTTGTAAGCTGCCAGTATAGGTGAGCCCGATGGGGCCGCCAGATCTATACCGTTATGCATCTTCTCGATTCCGAGAGTCGGATGCATTCTCATGCCATAATTATCAGAAATTCTGGTGTAGTTGGGAGCAGGCCAGGTGAACATTCCGCCGTCATACATGTATCTGCTGTAGAGCGATGCCTTGTCCGCCGCAACCTCCCTCTCCAGGGCGGCGATTGCTGCATTCTCAGCCTTGATCTCGTCCTCGTAGGCCTTGATGGCTGCTTCCTTTTGAGTGATATCCATTTTAACAGCTGAAAGCTCATTAGCCTTGGTATCCATCAGCGCCTGAAGAGAAGCTTCCTCATCTTCCTTGGCAGCTTTGGCTTCATCAAGTGTAGCCTTTTCTTCCTCAAGAGCCTCTTTGGTTAGCCTTATCAGCTCTGTTGTCTGTATGTATTCGTTGAGCTTCTGCCTGTCATAGGAGGAGAGCATCTCAATGTACTCCGCCTTGTTCAGCATGTCAGCGAAGGTTCCTGACTGTATGAGAAGTTCAAGATAGAGCGTATCTCCGCGCTCATACATAAACTTGATACGCTTCTTCATGGCCTCATACTGTGCTTTTTGAATAGCTTCAGCCTCTATAAGCTCTGCAGTTGTTGTCTCTATCTCCTGCTCTTTTTCTGTTATCTCGTTATTAAGGGAATCAATCTTTTCCTGGATATCAGTAAGCTGTCCGTCCAGCTGAGTAATATAGTTGTTGAGGTTGGACTTACTGGTCTCCAGTTCCTTCTTGACTTTCTCAAGATCTGTCTTGGCATTCTTAAGAGAGTCTCTCTCTTTCTTGGCCTCGCTGATCTGATTCTCCTTGGCCTTGATTGACTCCTCGGTAACCTCAGCATAACTGGTAACAGCAGACGACATAAAGACAAAGACAGCCATTAAAAGGCACAGGATAACGCCCGATATTCTTTTTGTGCTTCTTTTAAAAAATCTAATCACCTATGGGTCGTCCTTATCCTGATCTTTATACGTGCAAGTGCTTTCTTACTGTGATGAAACTTCCGAAGAAACCGATACCAATACCGATGAGAAGTGATATAGGAATCAGACTGTTGAACACTGTCTCAACAGGCAGGAAGTTCAGGAGTGAACTTAGCATTGTAAATCTTGATACAACGTAGGTGATAACGTGTGTATATACGAAATAGATAATGACCAGAGGTATAGCGGATCCGATAAGACCGATAAGAATACCCTCAACAACGAAGGGTGCTCTTACAAAGAAGTCTGTGGCACCGATATACTTCATGATGTTGATCTCGTCTTTTCTGACTGCAATACCCATAGTTACCGTGTTGCTGATAAGGAATATTGATACCAGCAAAAGAACTATGATAATACCCGCAGACACATAAGCAATAAGGAGGTTGAGTCCGCTGAGTGTTGTAGCTGTAACCTCAGACCTGTTAACCTCTCTTACAGATGTGATGGACTCTATATAAGTTACAAGAGCCGGCTGCATTGATACGTCGTTAAGATAAATCTGAAGGTTGGCTGAATCTGCCAGAGGGTTCTCTGTGAATCCGTCTGCATACTCTCCAAGGTACTCCTCCTTGAAGCCTTCCCATGCCTCATCAGCTGAAACGTACTGAATCTCACGTACCTCTGTCCTCTTCTCCAGATCACTCTTTACCGCAAGGATCTCATCCTCAGTTGTTCCCTCGTTGAAGAACACTGTTACAGAGACTCCTTCCTCCGCTGTCTTAACCACGTTCTGGAAGTTTGTGATTATGGCATAAAACAGGCCAAACAGGAAAAGACATGCTGTAATGGTAGCAATTGATGCCAGTGTGTACCATTTATTACGTCCCAAGTTCTTAAAGCCCTGGCCTATTGTGTAAAAGAAACTATTAATCCTCATCGATGTACATACCCTCTTCCTCGTCCTCTATAATGACGCCCTTCTTCATGGTAATAACTCGCTTCTTCATAGCATTTACTATCTCTCTGTTGTGAGTAACTACGATGACGGTTGTACCATTCTCGTTGATCTGTTCCATGAGTTTCATAATTTCCCAGGAATTATTGGGATCCAGGTTACCGGTAGGCTCGTCAGCAAGAAGAATGGCCGGCTTGTTTACAAGAGCCCTTGCAAGAGCAACTCTCTGCTGCTCACCACCTGAAAGCTGATTGATCTTGTTTTTGTATTTTCCTGCCAGATTGACAGTGGCAAGTATTGACGGAACGTTACGCTTTATGTCCCTTGTGGGAGTCTGAACAATCCTCTGGGCAAAAGCGACGTTTTCATAGACGTTTCTGTCCTTTAAGAGACGGAAATCCTGGAATACAATTCCAAGGTTTCTTCTGAACTTCGGAATCTTGCTGTGCTTGATCCTCTTTAAATTATATCCGAGAACTGTGATCTCGCCGTCAGTGGGAACAAGCTCTCTGAGCAGGAGCTTGATAAGAGTAGACTTACCTGATCCGCTGTCGCCCACTATAAAAACAAATTCACCCCTCTTAATGTGAAGGGTGACTCCGTTTAAGGCCGGTGCACCCGTAGAATAAGATTTAGTCACGTTTTCAAGCGTGATAACCTCATCCTCGGGGATCTGCCTGTTTGTCCTTCTTTTTCTGTATCCTCTTTCCATAACTCTCCTCTTTGTTAAACCGTAATATGCCTACCTGACATATCAATTACGTGAACCTCTCCATATACTTCATATATCTTACAACCATTAATGCAATTTTGAAAGTAATGGCATCGTCAAAGACTCTCAGATCGAGGCCGGTGCTCTTCTGAAGCTTGTCCAGTCTGTAAACAAGAGTGTTTCTGTGGATGAAGAGCTGTCTTGAGGTCTCGGATACATTGAGGCTGTTCTCAAAGAACTTATCAATGGTGCTTAAGGTCTCCTGATCAAACTCATCAGGATTCCTTCCTCCGAAGATCTCTTTTATAAACATCTTGCAGAGCGGAATAGGAAGCTGATAGATAAGTCTTCCGATACCCAGCTCGCTGTAGCAGATAACCTTGCGCTCGTCAAAGAAGATCTTGCCTACATCAAGAGCCATCTTGGCTTCCTTGTAGGAACGGCTCACTTCCTTGATCTCGCCAACAACTGTACCATAGGCGATCCTTACGCCTGAAAGTCCCTCTTTTTCAAGTGATGATAAAATATCCTCAGCTGATCTTGCAATCTCGTAAGGCTTAGCCATCTCGCTGACATCCTTGACTACGATGACGTTGTCCTCATCTACCTCTGTTACAAAATCAGTTCCGCTGCCCACACAGGTTCTTGTGAGCTCAAGTATATTGCTGTCTCTTCCACCGGCGCACTCTACGATCATGGCAACTCTCTTGGCGTCGCTCTGGATGTGAAGCTTCTTGGCTCTGCTGTAGATATCAACCAGAAGAAGGTTGTCAAGGAGCAGGTTCTTGATAAAGTTGTCCTTATCAAAGCGCTCTTTGTATGCAACCAAAAGGCTCTGGATCTGATATGCGATCATCTTGCCCAGCATATATACGTTGTCGCCGCTTCCGGTGCAGATGAGCAGATACTCAAGCTGCTGCTCGTCATATATCTTGAAATACTGATAGCCCTGTATCTCCTGCGAATCTGCAGGTGACTCAACAAAGTCCCTGGCCACTGCCGAAACGTTGCCGATCTCATTGGTGGTAGATGCAACCTCCTTACCGTCAATATCAAGCACACAAAGGTCTACATGCGCTATGTTCTTGAGTCCGTCGATTGTGTTCTGCAAAATCTGATTGGATATCATGTATCACTCTTTCTTGCACCTTTAGTGCAGATTAAATTATTACAATATTTGTAATGAAAAAACATTACTTATCCATTTTAATATAAATGTACAAAAAAATCTATACAAACAGAGGTGTTTTTTGTCTATTTTTTTAATTTTGTAGTCAAAAGTCACAAAAACGCCTCTTATTTTTTGCCATCCGACTTTCTTCCTGGCAATTATATTTTTGTCCCTCCAAGCCGATATAACAGATAAGGGAAAGTATATTCATACACAAGGAGGTGGCCTTATGGATATTCCTGCTTTATCGATGGCCCTTGCTCAGAACAATATCAAGAATGATTATGGCGTTGCTATGCTCGCAAAGAGTCTCGACAACCTCGAGGCAAACGGCGCAGCCATGGTTTCGGCCATGAATTCAATGCCCTCGCCATCTCTTGATCCCAATGTCGGTCAAAATATCGACATAAGTATCTGAGGCCATCAAAACCGTGCAGTATTGCACAAGAAAAGACCCGCTGAACGCATCAGTGGGTCTTTTTGATTATATAAAGCTATTTAAAACTTCCAGTCCGATCATATAAACTGCAGCAATGACTATGGCCAAAACAAGCGGAACAGTGATGAGTTTGTAGCCCTGCTTGCGACATTTCGGAATGCTGACAAAGAACTCTTTTCTCTTCTCGATATCAGATATCTTTATCACCACACAGAACGCGATTGCCGTGAAGATGACCGCTGCCACGAAGTAGATTCCAATGGTTAAAAGAATCTGTCCCGTAGCCTCCATATCTGTGAGCATGCTCTCTGCATTATCCAGAACATCCGAAGTTGCATACATCAGCACCACCTCAATAGAGTTGAAGGTTGCGTGGGCGATAAACGAGGTCAACACACTTCCCGTAGCCTCCACCAGGAGTGCTAGCATAAGTCCCATGGCTGCGCCATAAGCAAACTGGTTGAAGTTCATGTGCGTCAGTCCAAAGAGGATCGACGAGAGGATCATGGAACCAATGATCCTGCCGGTTCTCTGATAACTCTGAAGGAAAAAGCCTCTAAACACAACCTCTTCTACCAATGGTCCGAAGATTCCTATCAGCAGAAACATCTCCCACATGGGCATTACGGTGATCTCATCCGAGAGTCCCACAATTGTGTTATCAACAAAGAGCATCGAAACCGAATTGATGAAGGTTACCAGCGGGAAAAGAAGCACCACATACAGAATCGTAAGAAGCGCAGACGATATCTTTATCCTTTTAAAGGGAATAAGCACCCCAAGCCTGTCTCCGTGGTAAAAGATCGTAGCAATGGCCGGAACCAGTATCATAAGCTCGCTTAAGATGTTACTGGCAGTAATGGAGAGTGCACCTCCTGTGGTAAATACCCAGGCCGTCAGTAAAAGTACTAGCGCCAGTGTGGATAGAATCATATAAAGATAAGCTCTATTGGCTCTTTTATAGTCCATTTAAGTCCTCACTTTTTGACAATTGAATCGGGTCTTATTTCGATCTTGCCTTCCTTGAGAAGTCTTCCGACAGCTCTTTTGAACTCATTCTTACTCATGCCTGCCTTATCTCTGATAAGTTCAGGTGAAGCCTTATCCGTAAATGGCAGCTTTCCGCCGCACTGCTCTATCATGGAAAAGACCTTCTGGGCATCTGTATCCATCTGAAGATATGCCTTTTCTCTGATGCTCAGATTGAGCTTGCCATCATCCTTAACAGACACAACTCTTGCTGTTACCTGATCGCCAATCTGAATGTTTCCATAGAGCTCTTTCTTGGGGATCAGACCTGAGTATATGTCATCAACAGCCACAAAAGCGCCGAAATTATCGCTCATCTCATAAACAGTGCCCTTAACCTTGTCATCCTTGCCATAGGGCGAATTTGTAAGCAGATACTGATAAACGTTCATGGTCACACAGAGTCTGTTGCTCTTGTCGATGTACATGGCACAGAGCACCTCTTCGCCGGGTTTAACCTTTCTGGTCTGCTCCTTGAAAGGAAGAAGTACGTCTTTCTCAAGGCCCCAGTCCATGAAAGCTCCGATTCTGGCAACATCCTTGACCTTAAGCATTCTCACATCGCCCAGCATGATCTTTGGTTCATTGGTCGTCGCGATCAGCCTGTCGTCTGAGTCTCTGTAGATAAAGACCTCTATCTTGCTGCCGACTTCTGTTCCTTCCGGAACCTGCTTATTTGGTAAAAGAACTTTCTCCTCCGGGTCGGTATCTGCAAGATACACACCGAAGTCCACCTTCTTAACTACCTTTAAAACCTGCTTTTCTCCTAATTTGATCATAAGTCCTCCGTTTCTCTCTACCGAGATTTCGCAATTGCTTCATTGCGCAATAAACTCAACCTTGCAGACACTATGTCCGTCTGCATCCTTTAAATTAATAGTATAAGACATATTGCCATTTTGCAAAGATTTATAAACATCGGGGTACAATATATCCCCAAGTCTTGCCTGTTTCCTGTATTCAGCCCTTATTCTCTTGATATTGATGCTCTCATTATCAAGTCTTCCAAGAGCCATTCTCACGTACTGTCCATTGTTTACGTGATTGTTCGTATCAAGATGGTGCTCCCTTACCACGATCTCATCCGCTGCCACAGGAGTAATATCTCTGGGAATAACAATCTTTCTTGGTAAGTATTCCATATCAAGGCGCTCCTCCACAGGATAAGCCTCAATGATCTCAGGAGTCACCTTGGCAGGAATCCCTTTTTCAAAGTTAAACAGTATCCACTCGGAATTGGCAATAGCAAGCCTCTCACCCTCTCTGGTGTCCATAAAGAAGTTACGAAGGCCAAAATAGCCCTTGATCTCGTAGGGCACAGTTCCTATTGTCACTTCCTCGCAAAGCTTTGGGAGCCTGTTTATCTCAATCTGCCAGGAACTCAAAACCCAAGCCAGTCCATTACTTTTAAGATACTCCATGGAAGCCGGTCCGTCCTGTGTCTGGAACGTAGAACAATCCTGAAAATAGTTGATCAGGGATTCTATTGTCAGTTCCGCATTGGTATCTGTTTCGCTGTATCTGATTCGTGAATTGAAGCTGTACATAAGTACCTCCTTATACCTGCCATTAAATTGCAAAGCCGAAATCTGCAATAACACGAAAAAAGCTCCTCAAAGCTAACGCTTTGAAGAGCTTGATAGCTGGGCTAGTAGGATTCGAACCTACGTAATGACGGAGTCAGAGTCCGTTGCCTTACCGCTTGGCGATAGCCCATCGGACAAGAAATAATTATACGTGGTCTTTTTATTAATTGCAAGTACTTTTTTTGATTTTTTTTAAAAAGTTTTGGTGAGTCAGTGGGGACGTTTCAGTTTGACTCATTTTGTGAAGCAAAATGAGTCAAACTGAAACGTCCCCAATGACTCACATATTAGCCCTCGAAGAGGAGATCTGCATATGTAGGGAAAGGCCAATCCTTTTTATCCACAAGCATCTCAAGCTTGTCGGCAGGCTCACGGAGAGCCTCCATGGAAGGTCTTACCTTATCTTTATAGAAATAAGCAAGCTTTCTCTCATCTGTGATCTTGCCGGCCTTGGCCTCATTGGCCTTAAGCTGGTCAAGGGCCTTCTTCATCTTGTTGAGCTCTGTTGTGATCTCATTAAGCTCATCAGCCATAGCTGAAGCATCAGCGCCTGCTGCCTTTACTTCGTTGACATCCTTGGCAAGACGTCCTGCGTACTTCATAACTGCAGGAATGATCTGCTTGGAAGCCATGTCAATCATTGTGAGAGCTTCGATGTTGATGGTCTTAGCGTAGTTCTCGAAGATGATCTCTTTTCTTGATTCAAGCTCAACCTTAGTGTATACACCGAAGTCTTCAAAGAGCTTGATCGCCTTCTTGGTAGTAAGTGTATCTGCTGCCTCGATTGTGGACTTGATGTTTGGAAGTCCGCGTCTCTCAGCCTCTTTTACCCATGCGTCTGAATATCCGTCACCGTTGAATATGATCCTCTGGTGCTTGGTCAGGTATTCCTTCATAAGGTCATGAACTGCAACGTCGAAGTCCTTGGCCTTCTCAAGAATGTCTGCTGCCTCGCAGAAAGCCTCGGCAACGATGGTGTTAAGTGTTGTATTTGAGCTGGCCATTGAATCTGATGAGCCAACCATTCTGAACTCGAACTTATTACCTGTAAAGGCAAAAGGTGATGTACGGTTTCTGTCTGTTGCATCCTTCTCAAACTGAGGAAGAGTTGAAACACCGGTCTTGAGCTTGCCTCCGCGCTTACTGGACTTGGCAACGCCGGTCTCAATGAGCTGTCTTACAACGTCTTCGAGCTGCTCTCCGAGGAACACGGAAATGATCGCAGGCGGAGCCTCGTTGGCACCAAGCCTGTGGTCGTTTCCTACATCAGCTGCGCTCTGACGAAGAAGGTCAGCGTGAGTATCAACTGCCTTAAGTATGCATGCAAGTACAAAAAGGAACTGAACGTTCTTGTTAGGTGTATCACCGGGATCAAGAAGGTTCACGCCGTTATCTGTGCAAAGAGACCAGTTGTCGTGCTTACCTGAGCCGTTAACTCCGGCGAAGGGTTTCTCGTGAAGAAGGCATCTCATGTGATGATGCTCTGCAACTCTCTTCATGGTCTCCATAATGATTTGGTTGTGGTCTACTGCGATATTTGCAGTCTCGTAGATAGGAGCAAGCTCGTGCTGTCCGGGAGCAACCTCGTTGTGCTGAGTCTTGTCCGGAACGCCAAGCTTCCAGAGCTCTGTGTTGAGGTCCTTCATGTACTCTCCGACTCTCTCACGGATAACACCGAAGTAGTGATCCTCCATCTCCTGACCCTTTGGAGGCATTGCTCCAAAAAGTGTTCTTCCGGTAAAGATAAGGTCCTCTCTCTTCATGGACTTATCCCAGTCAACAAGGAAGTATTCCTGCTCAGGACCAACGGATACGTTGACTCTCTTGGCTGTAGTATTGCCAAAAAGTCTTACGATACGAAGAGCCTGCTTGTTAACTGCTTCCATGGATCTTAAAAGAGGAGTCTTTTTATCAAGAGCTTCTCCTGTATATGAACAAAATGCTGTAGGGATGCAGAGGGTAACACCTGCTCCGGACTCCTTAAGGAAAGCCGGTGATGTGATATCCCAGGTTGTATATCCTCTTGCTTCGAATGTAGCTCTAAGGCCGCCCGATGGGAATGATGATGCATCAGGTTCACCCTTTATAAGCTCTTTTCCTGAAAAAGAAGTGAGCATGTGGCCATCGGCGTCAGCGCTTCCAACAAATGAATCATGCTTCTCAGCTGTAATGCCTGTAAGCGGCTGGAACCAGTGGGTGTAGTGTGTTGCTCCCCTCTCCATTGCCCAGCTCTTCATCTCGTTGGCAACAACATCAGCAGACTCCTTGGAGAGTTCTCCGCCGTTCTCGATGACGTTTATAACTTCCTTGAAGACAGACTTCGGAAGACGCTCTCTCATCGTCGCGATGGTAAAGACGTTCTGACCAAAGATCTCTTCTACATTAACCACATTGCTCATCCTATGTTCCCCTTTAAACTGAATTTGTATTCAACTATACAATAATTCTTAGAAAACTCAAGTGTTTTTTACTGTTCCTTGGTGGAATCCTCTGCATCCACTCTGAGAATATCGTATTTTGAAGGCGTGACAGAAAGGTCAAGATAAATGACTTCCTTGGAGTGCGGACAGGACTCTACGGCTGTTCCATCCTCTCTGTACATGCCTTTTACTGTAGTCTTTACATCAGTTCCGTCGGGCTTCATGATCTCGATCTCATCACCCACGGAGAACTTGTTTCGCTGCTCTATTCTTGCATAACCCCGCTCGTCAATGTCATAAACGATTCCGAGGTAGATATATTCATTTATGTAAGTGTTGTTGTCATAGATCTGAGTCTCATCACTGGGCTTGCCAAAATAAAAACCTGTGGTGAACTGGCGGTAAGTACATCTTGAAATCTGATCAAGATACCATGGCATGTTCTGCCTGTACTTCTCCTCCGACTCAAAGTAGTCATCGATAGCCTTTCTGTAAGTCCTTGCAACGGTTGCAACATAAAGGGCTGTCTTCATTCTTCCCTCGATCTTGCAGCTGTCCACACCTGCATCCACCAGCTCCGGAATGTGCTCTATCATGCACAGATCCTTGGAGTTGAAGATATAGGTTCCGCGCTCATTCTCATAAACAGGAAGGTATTCACCGGGTCTTTTCTCCTCCACAACCGCATATTTCCATCTGCAGGGATGAGTGCAGGCGCCGTGGTTGGCATCACGCCCTGTGAAGTAATTGGACAAAAGACATCTTCCCGAATATGAAATGCACATAGCGCCATGGATGAAGCACTCCATCTCAAGATCATCCGGAATCCTAGACGTTATTTCTTTTATCTCATTTATGGAAAGCTCTCTGGCTGCAACGACTCTCTTGGCTCCGAGGTCATGCCAGAAATTGTAGGTCTCATAGTTGGTGTTGTTGGCCTGGGTTGAAACGTGGATATCAATCTCGGGGCATATCCTTCTGGCCTTCATGAAGATGCCGGGGTCTGCGATAATCAGTGCATCAGGCTTTAGCTCTTTTAACTCATGAAGATAAGTCTCAACACCGTCGAGATCGTAGTTGTGGGCCAGGATATTGACGGTGACATGGACCTTGACGCCATGGGCGTGAGCAAACTCAATGCCCTCCTTCATCTCGTCGTGGCTGAAATTCTTGGCCTTGGCACGAAGCCCGAAGGCATCTCCGCCGATATAAACCGCATCGGCGCCGAATGTTACGGCTGTCTTAAGTACTTCAAGACTTGATGCAGGTATTAAAAGTTCAGGTTTTTTCATTTATTCTTTCCTCTTAGATCTTAGAGCTTAACCGAAAGTGTCATTCCGTCTCCAACGGTTAGGATTACTGTGTTTAGCTGATCGTTGTGCTTAAGCTCATACAAATACTCGCGCATCCTTGCATGGATGGTGCGATTTCTTCTTGTTACCGCAAACCTTGACTCAAACACGTCTCCGTCCTGGAGGACATTGTCTGAAACCAAAAGTCCGCCTTTGTTAAGAATCCTCAGGCAGTCAGGCAAAAAATTGATGTACTGCCCCTTGGCTGCGTCCATAAAAATAAAATCATACCCCGGATCAAGACCCTTTAAAATATCTGTGGCGTCCCCCTCCAACAGTGTGATTTTACCTTCTGTGTCGTATTTGGAAAAATTCTCCCTTGCTACGGGAATTCTTTTTTCAAACTTCTCTATAGTTGTAATTTTGGTATCTGCATCTGTATATGTTGCCATTAAAAGTGCAGAAAATCCCACAGCGCAGCCAACTTCCAAAATGTTCTTAGGCTTATTCTGGGCCATTAGAAATTTAAGAAGTGCCTGTGTATCCTTGCGGATAATGGGAACCTGATCCTCTAGCGCTGTTCTCTCCAGTTCATCAAGAAACGGGAGATTGCCGGGATCAAGAGAATTTATAAAGCTGCTGATCCTGTCGTTCTCACCCACCATCTGACTCGTCTCCGCTCTCCTGGCTACTTGGGCCATCTTCTCCTTCGGCTCCCTCCTGTCCGCCTGACATTACTGTCAGCATCTCTTCAGGAGTCATGGCAGTGCTAAGCTCATAGGTTCCGGGCTTTTCCTTTTCATGGTACTCCGAGAATCTCTCCTGGAGCTTAAAGAGTGTCTTGTCCTTGATAAGGCCAAGGCCGGCAAGATTGTCAGCTATGGTATCCACATCATCTCCGCTCTTAACGGTAAAGCTCACTGTCCTTCCGGTACCGGATGAAACAGCTGACTGGTTAAAGATCTGGTATCCATAGCTGTAAGCCAGCTTAGAATATTTTGAGATCAGCATGATCACAATGATGACAAAAGCTGCCTTAACAGCCAGGTCCAAAAATCCCAGTGCAAATTTTTTTGCGTTCATAAAAACTCCCCGAAGGCCTTAGAAATGTGTATCCATAATGATCGGCATGATCATTGGCCTTCTCTTTGTCTTTTTCCATATGTAATCGCTAAGGGTATCCTTGACGATGTTCTTGAGCTTGGTCCAGTCGGTAATGCCCTTCTCAAGCGCCTCTGTGACGTCGTCATAAACCATGTCCGTCGCATCCTCAATGAGTTTGTCGGACTCCCTTACATATACAAAGCCTCTTGAAACAATGCTCGGACCTGATACCAGCTGAGCACTGTCCTTATCAATTCCAAACACAACAATTACAATACCATCTTCTGCAAGATGCTGTCTATCTCTGAGGACAACATTTCCTACATCGCCGACTCCGAGACCATCAACAAGGATAGCTCCCACAGGAACCTTGCCTGCCACTTTGGCGCTGTCCTCTGAAAGCTCAAGAATCTCGCCTGAGTGAAGGATAAAGATATTCTCCTTGGGGATTCCAAGGTCTTTTGCAATCCTTCTCTGAGCGATGAGATGTCTGTACTCACCGTGAACAGGCACGGAATATTTAGGCTTAACCAATGTGTAGATGAGCTTGATATCCTCCTGACATGCGTGTCCTGAAACGTGCACATCCTGGAAAATAACCTCTGCTCCCTTCATCTGAAGCTCGTTGATGATGTTGGTTACCGCCTTCTCATTACCCGGAATCGGATGAGATGAGAAGATAACTGTATCTCCGGCACCTATAGTGATCTTTCTGTGCTGACCGTTGGCCATACGGCTAAGGGCAGCCATACTCTCTCCCTGGCTACCTGTTGTGATGATGGTAGTCTTGCTGTCAGGGAAGTTCTTGATCTGATCAATATCTACAAGAGTGTTCTCAGGAATCTTGATGCACTCAAGCTTCTGGGCAATATCAATGATGCTGACCATACTCCTGCCTTCCACCGCAACCTTACGGCCGCACTTGTGGGCGGTATTTATGATCTGCTGAACTCTGTCAACATTGGATGCAAAGGTAGCAACGATGATCCTTGAGTTCTCGTGATCCGCAAACAGGTTATCAAGAGCCCTTCCCACAGTCTTCTCGGAAGCTGTAAATCCGGGGCGCTCTGCATTTGTCGAATCACACATAAGGGCGAGAACGCCTTTTTTACCGATCTCAGCAAAGCGCTGAAGGTCGATGGGGTCTCCGTATACAGGTGTATAGTCAACCTTGAAGTCTCCTGTGTGCACAACGGTTCCTGCCGGTGAATAGATGGCAAGAGCTGCTGCATCAACGATGGAGTGATTTGTTCTTATAAACTCAACCCTGAACTGTCCAAGGTTTATGGACTGTCCAAACTTTACAACCTTTCTGCGGGTCTTTTTAAGAAGGCCGTGCTCCTCGAGCTTGTGCTCGATAATGCCCATGGTAAGGCGTGTTGCGTAAACCGGCACGTTGAGCTCATGAAGAACATAAGGAAGCGCACCGATGTGGTCCTCATGTCCGTGGGTAATTACAAAGCCCTTTACCTTGTCAATATTCTCCTGCAGATATGTGATGTCAGGGATTACAAGGTCGATTCCCAGCATGTCATCGTCGGGAAAAGACAATCCGCAATCCACTACAATAATACTGTCTTCGTATCTGAAGGCAGTGATGTTCATTCCAATCTGCTCAAGGCCACCTAACGGTATAACCTGCAGCTTGGACGTGTTTTCAGTTTTCTTTTTGCTCAATATAATTCCTCCATATAAATTTGGCGGACGCACAGAATAGGATATAAACCTCTTGCCCGTTAAATATCCAGATCTATGCCATCCTCAGAAAGCAGCTTACTAAATACACCTGCAACTGCTTCAAGCTCCAGGTCGTCATCCACGATAACATAAACTGCCTCTTCATCTTTTAAATCGGAGTCGTCGCGCAGTATAAGCGCCTCTCCGTCACCATCTTCTTCATCTGTGACCAGTAGATATGTCTTGCCACCTATTGTGGTCTGTTCAAGACAGTAAAACTCTACCGCATCTTCGCCATCGGGGCTGAATAAAATCTTTTCCAAAATAAATCACCTTTTCAATCTGTTGTCCAGATAGTCCTGAAGAATTATCTGGGCTGCAATCATATCAACGTACTCTTTTCTGTCTTTCCCCTTGATGCCGGCTTCATCCATTATTTCATCCGCCTCAACTGTTGTAAGGCGCTCATCAAGCATCTCCACAGGAAGTCCTGTTCTTCTCTCAATCCTGTCTGCAAATTCCAGGCATAACTTAGAGCGCTCAGAGACCGACTCATCCATATTCAGGGGAAGTCCAACAATAACCTTCTCCACCCCGTACTCCTGAATGAGTTCTTCTATGCGCGCAAGAGTTCTTCTAAGTTTGTTTTCTTCTTTTCTACGGATAATTTCTTTGCCCTGGGCAGTGAGCAAAAGCTCATCGCTGATCGCCACTCCCACAGTCCTGGACCCGTAATCAAGTCCCATGATCCTCATTACTTCTTAGCCCAATCGTTGCTCTTAATGTACTCTGTGAGCATCTCCTCAACGAGTTCATCTCTCTCAACCTTCATGATAAGACTTCTTGCACCCTTGTGGCTTGTGATGTATGTAGGGTCTCCGGACATGATGTAACCAACGATCTGGTTTACAGGGTTGTAGCCCTTCTCAAGAAGTGCATCATAAACTACTGAAAGTACCTTTTTAACGCCTGTCTCAGGTTCTACTTCAACTTTGAAAAATTGGGTATTTCCTAAATCCTGATCTGCCATTATTTTTTCTCCATTCTTATATTTTGTGAGGGAGTCTTCCCTCTTATAATCCTTCAATTAAACAATATACCAATATAATGATACCAAACCATTTGCATTTGTTCAAATTTGAGTCAAACTGAAACGTCCCCATTGACTCAAACCAGAAGCGTTTCATCGTTTAGCATTCCGGTTGGCACAACGCTTGTGATCTCGCCGGATACAGCCTCACCATAAGCGTCTGTCCCCTCTTTTACAGCAACTCTGACATATCTGTCTGTGTGCCCTATCATGTATTTAGCGCCGCCGTGCTCCTCTTCATCCTCCCAGAGGACCTTGAGCTCTTCTCCGATAAAAGACTCTCTGTAGGCCTTGGAATCTCTCTCTGTAAGTTCGATCAGTACATCGCTTCTTGCAGACTTCTGTCTGTCGGTAAGCTGGTCGGGAAGACCTGCTGCCACGGTGCCCTTTCTTGGCGAATACTTAAAGACATGCATCTCATAGAACGCAATGTCCTCTGCAAATTTCCTGCACTCCTCAAACTCTTCCTCAGTCTCGCCCGGGAAGCCAACGATAACGTCAGTGGTTATAGCCGGCCTGTCAAATGCCTTGCGCAAAAGACCTACCGACTCCATATACTCTTCGGCGGTGTAATGTCTGTTCATTCTCTTAAGCACTGAGTTGCATCCGCTCTGGAGAGATAAGTGGAAATGAGGACAGAGCTTACTGATCTTTGCAAGCCTCTCAACATTTTCAGCGGACATGAGCCTTGGTTCGATAGAGCCCATACGGATCCTCTCTATACCATCAATTTCATTTACCTTCTCAAGAAGCTCTATAAGCTGTGGCTCACCCTTATCAACACCGTAAGAGCCCACATGAATACCTGTAATTACGACCTCTTTCAGTCCTTTTGCCGAAAGGTCTTTCACCTCAGAGAGAACATCCTCCATGTCACGGCTTCTGACCCTTCCTCTCGCGTAAGGGATTACGCAGTAGCTGCAGAACTGATTGCAGCCATCCTGAACCTTGATGTAAGCCCTTGTGTGCTCAGGAAGGTCTGAGAGTCTCATGTTCTCATATTCGTGTGTAGCATTTATGTCTATGACGCTCTTTCCGCCCATGGTCTTGTCAAAAGAGCCTTCTCTTGCCGACACGAATTCCTCAAGAATATCAACAATCTCTGACTTTTTGTTGTTGCCGATTGCAAGATCTATGCATTCATCCTTCTTGACGCCGTCCATTCCTGTCTCTACGTAGCATCCGACAGCCACAACCACAGCGCCTGGATTTTCTTTTTTTGCCTTGTGGAGCATCTGTCTTGATTTTCTGTCGGCGATGTTGGTAACGGTGCAGGTGTTTATGATATAAACATCCGCAACATCAGTAAATGGCACGATTTCACAGCCTGCAGCAGACAGCTTTTGCCCCATTACATCCATCTCATAACTATTAACTTTGCAACCAAGGTTGTGCATTGCAACCTTCAAACCACTAATCTTATTCATTTTTATGTTGAAAACCTCATTGACTTTTGACAATCATACGTTTACTATAAAGAAAAGAAGGAGGTACTTGACCAATGAAGACAGTTAAGATTTCTTTAAATTCCATCGATAAGGTTAAATCTTTCGTAAACGATATTACGAAGTTCGATTATGACTTCGACCTTGTATCAGGAAGATATGTTATCGATGCCAAGTCTATTATGGGTATTTTCTCACTCGATCTTTCAAAGCCGATCGACCTTAATATCCATGCAGAAGACGGCGCTGAAGAGATCCTTGAGGTTCTCAAGCCCTACATGGTCTAATCAATTTTTGATTAGATCTTCTTAAGAAGATTATTACAGACCATCCCAATTTGGGATGGTCTTTTTTTGCATAAATACCGCTTTATTTCTTTATCTCAATTACTTCGTCTGTATCAAGCGCTATCTGAACCAGCTCATCGATCTTCTCTGCGAGGTCCTCCTCGTGTCTTTCAATAATATCGAGCCTTGGCTTTGTTACAGGGTGTTTTGCAACAAAGATAGTGCAGCAGTCCTCGTAAGGAAGGATTGATGTCTCATAGGCATCAATCTTAACAGAGATATCTACGATATCCTGCTTATCAAAGGCGATAAGTGGCCTGTAAACCGGCATGTCTTTTACCACCTCACCTGTACACATAAGGCTCTGCATAGTCTGGGATGCTACCTGTCCGATGCTCTCACCGGTTACAAGTCCCATGCATCCGGATCTTGCTGCCAGGATATCTGCGATCTTCATCATGTATCTTCTCATGATGATGGTAAGCTCGTCGTGTGGGCACTTTTCATATATGTACATCTGAATATCTGTAAAGTTGATAACATGAAGCTTGATGTTACCTGTGTACTTGGCGATAACACCTGCCAGGTCGACAACCTTCTGCTTGGCCATCTCACTGGTGTATGGAGGAGCATTGAAGTAAACAGCCTCCATATCAACACCTCTCTTGGCGATCATGTAGCCTGCAACAGGTGAATCAATTCCGCCGGAAAGAAGAAGCATTGCCTTTCCTGCTGTACCGATGGGCATTCCTCCGGGTCCCGGGATGATCTCAGAGAAGATGTTGAGCTTCTCACGAATCTCAACATTTATAAGGATCTGAGGGTCATGCACGTCAACCTTCATCTCTGGGTAAGCATCAAGGATTCTGCCGCCGATCTCAGCTGCCATCTCCATGGAATCCATAGGATAGCTCTTATCAACTCTTCTGCACTTAACCTTGAAGGTGCGCTTCTTGTCCGGGTATACTCCGTCAACAAAGTCAACAACCGCCTTGCACACTCCGTCTACATCCGGAAGGTTGTTCTCTCCGTCTCTTTCTATTGTCACAGCAGGACAGATTCCGGTTATTCCAAAGACTCTCTGGAGCGCGGAAACTGTCTCGTCAAAATCAAAGCCTGTAGCCTCGATATATACTCTTCCTGCTACCTTGGAGATCTTGAACTCTCCGTCGCACTTTGCAAGAACTCTTTTGATCTGCTTAACAAGAGCGTCCTCAAAGATGTATCTGTTCTTGCCCTTAACTCCTATCTCTGCGTATTTGATAACAAAAGCATGGTACTGCATATCTTTCTCCTTAATGCCTGTAAAACTTTCTCATGGTTTCTACCTGTGAAGAGAGGACATCCAGAAGGTAGTCGATCTCCTCTTTGGTTGTCTGCGTGGACATACTGATACGAATGGTTGATTCCAAAAGACTCTTATCAAGCCCGATGGCCTTTAGTGTGTCCGAAACGTGTGGATTGTTGGAAGTACATGCACTTCCGGCTGAGACGTAGATCTCCTTGCTACTTAGCATGTTAAGGATGGTCTCCGCCGCCAGTCCCTTGATTGAGACGCTCACAATATGCGGAGCTCCCTTCTCGCACTCAGGGCCGTTAAGCCTTATGTCGGAAATCCTCTCAGTAAGGCTCTCCATCAGGTATTTCTTGAGCTCGTAAAGAGCACTTATCTTTGTATCAAAATCATCGTAGCACATCTGCGCAGCCAGGGCCATTCCTGCGATTCCCGGGACGTTCTCGGTTCCGGATCTCATGCCCTTTTGCTGGCCTCCGCCGTAGCAGATTGGGACAATCTTTGTACCTTTTTTGATGTACAAAAATCCCACACCCTTCGGTCCGTGGATCTTGTGGGCGCTGACAGCCAAAAGGTCGATGTTCATGGACTTTGGTCTTATCCTGAACTTGCCGTAGGCCTGCACAGCATCTACGTGAAATACTATCTGTTCATTTATAGATTTTATGAGCTTGCCGGCCTCAGCAATCGGTTCAACTGCGCCGATCTCATTGTTTACAAACATCATTGACACCAGGATGGTATCTTCTCTTATGGCGTCCTTAAGGTCTTCAAGCCTGACAACACCGGTCTCATCAACAGGAAGATAGGTTACCTCGAACCCTTCCTTAACAAGCTCCTGGCAGCTCTCCAAAACAGCCGGATGCTCAATTGAAGTTGTTATGATGTGCTTACCTCTCCAGGCATTGGCTCTGGCAGCACCGATTATTGCCGTGTTGTCTGACTCTGTTCCTCCGGAGGTAAATACTATCTCCGCAGGATCAACCTTCAAAGTATCCGCTATAGTCTCTCTTGCACTAAAGAGTCTGTTGCTTGAAACCACGCCCATATGATGGACACTTGAAGCGTTTCCGTATTCTTCTGTCATTATCCTGGCCACCAGCTGTGCTACTTCGTCGTAAGCTCTTGTGGTGGCTGAATTATCTAAATATGCTCTCATTTTATTTCTCAGCTTTCAAGGTGATACATAAGCCATGCTATTGCTGTAAATCCGGCTGTCTCAGTTCTCAGAATCCTCTTGCCCAGTGTGATGGGCTTTATGTTATTCTCTGAGCACAGCGCTATCTCTTCCTCGGAAAATCCCCCTTCGGGTCCGATGAAAAGAGCTATATTCTGGCCGGGTTTAATATCCTCAATTATCTGCCTGGTCACCGATATGTCTTTTGCATTCTCGTAGGGAATAAGGCGCACTTCAATGCCTTCGCTCCCGCAGTACTCTATGGCCTGCTTCATGGTCATGGGCATTAAAACTTCCGGAATGATGCCACGCTTACTCTGCTTGGCAGCAGCCTCGGAAATTGCCTGCCACCTCTTTATCTTGGCAGGAGCCTTCTTCTCATCGATCTTAACAACGCACCTCTTGGTCTTCATGGGCACGATCTTAAAGGCTCCAAGTTCAACCGCCTTCTGGATGATGAGCTCCATCTTATCAACCTTGGGAAGTCCCTGGAAAAGATATATCTTAGAGGGCAGCTCGTTCCCAAGCTCTTCTATAAAGCACAGATTGCCGATGACGGATGAATCCCTTATCTCTTCAATCTCGTAAAAGAGCTCTCGCCCTTCATCCTCTTCTCTGATGCTTACAGAGAACTGCTCTCCCACCTTCATGCGAAGGACGTTTACTATGTGGTTGTAATCGCTGCCTGTTATCTCGACCTTCTTGAGGTCAGGACTCACCTGACAGCTGTCTACAAAGAAATGAAACATCAGTTTTTCCTCGATGTGATTGAAACCCAGTCTCCCTGATGATGGATCTCGAGGATCTCAAGACCTGCATCAAGATGCGCCTTCTTTACTTCCTCTTCCTTGGTGTTGATGATACCTGAAGTGATGTAGATTCCGCCGCTCTTAAGCTGGTTAAGGATGACCGGTGTCAAAGGAACCAGTACGTTTGCCAGGATGTTTGCGACAACGATGTCATACTTATCGTATCCAACCTTGTCCTGGACTTCTTTATCGTCAATGATATTGCCGATCATCATGTCAAACTTATCGGCAGAAATACCATTGTTCTCCATATTTTCTTTTACCGCAGGAACTGCGCATTTATCAAGGTCTGTTCCCACAGCGTGCTTAGCTCCGAACATAAGGGCAAGGATTGAAAGAACTCCGCTTCCTGTTCCGACATCCAAAAGCTCTGTGTCCGCTGTTACATATTTCTTGAGCATCCTGATGCAGAGCTGTGTCGTCTCATGCATACCTGTACCGAAAGCTGTTCCGGGATCGATGTGAAGGACCATGTTAGCCTTGCCTTCGTCCTCTGCGCTCTCTTTCTCCCAGGATGGAATAACAAGTATATCATCAATATAGAATTTATGAAAGTACTGTTTCCAGTTATTGATCCAGTCTATATCCTCGGTGACATCAACGGATATTGTGCCGTCGCCTATATCAGAAAAAGACTTAAGTTCATCAAGCTTCTCTCTTATGGCCGCCTGCATCTCTTCGGGAGTCTTCTTAACTTTCTCTATCTCTCCCTCGTCATTTGGAAGTTCAACAGTGAGCATGTTGTTATCATCTATCTCTACAAAAAAGCTAAGATAAGCAACTCCGCTCTCAATGCCGTTTTCTGTCTCGTCCGGCTCAAGCTCAGGTGCATCGATGAACATCTGCTCCTTGTCTGCTGCAGATAAAGGTGCATTATCCTCGATCTGCGCTCCCTCAAGACCGATGTCCTCAAGGTAACTTACAATAATGTCCTCTGACTCTTCATTTGTTCTTACACGGAAACGCATCCATTTCATAATAGAATTCCTCTTTCACACGTAAAAAACTACCGTAGTTAATGCTTCTAACTACGGTAGTATATCATAAATCAGCGTCACTCCCAAAATTTCTTTTTCTTTTTGCCGCCTGAGCCTCCGGAGTTACTATCTTCATTACCCATGAGTCTCTCAGCTGCTGTAAGAGAATCGCCTGTCTTTTCATCGAACTTCTTAAGAAGGTCCTTAGCTTCCTTGGAGAGTTTCTCAGGAACCTGTACCACAAGTGTTACGTAGTGGTCACCTCTCTGCTCCTTGTCTCTAAGGGATGGGATACCCTTTCCGCGAAGTCTTACTCTTGTGTCTGTCTGGGTTCCGGCCTTAACATCGTAAGCTACCTTACCGTCGACAGTATCTATAAGAACTGTTCCGCCCAGTGCTGCAATAGCAAAGGATACAGGAACCATTGAATAAACGTTGTAACCGTCTCTCTGGAAAATAGGATGCTCAGATACAACAACCTCAACAAGAAGGTCTCCTCTTGGTCCGCCGTTGACTCCGGGTTCACCCTTTTCTCTTATTCTTACACTCTGGCCGTTATCAATGCCGGCAGGAATTGTAACCTTGATCTTCTTGCGACTTGCAATGTATCCGGTTCCGTGACAGTCGGCACACTTCTCTTTGATGACCTTACCTGTACCGCCACATTCAGGACATGTCTGAACGTTTCTTACAGTGCCAAAGAAGGACTGCTGTGTATATACAATCTGTCCCTTACCACCGCACTTGGTACATGTCTGTGGTGATGTTCCGGGTTTAGCTCCGGTTCCATGACATGTTGGGCATGGATCCTTGATGGTGAGCTCAAGCTCTTTCTCGCAGCCAAATACAGCCTCAAGGAAGGTTATGCGCACGCTTGCACGAAGATTGGCACCCTTTGAAGGGCCACTTCTTGCGCCGCCTCTTGCACGTCCGCCTCCGAAGAAGTCACCGAATATATCACCAAAGATGTCGCCAAAGTCTGCACCGTTAAAGTCGAATCCACCACTGAAGGGATTACCGCCGCCCTCAAAGGCCGCATGTCCGAACTGGTCATACTGACGCTTCTTCTCAGGGTCAGAAAGTACCGCATAAGCTTCGGATGCTTCCTTGAACTTATCGGCTGCAGTCGCATCACCCGGATTCATATCCGGGTGATACTTCTTGGCAAGCACTCTGTATGCTTTCTTTATTTCGTCCTCAGTGGCATTCTTACCAACGCCCAGGACCTCATAATAGTCGCGTTTCTGTTCCGCCATTTAACTCAGACCTCTCTGTAATCTCCATCAACTACATTGTCATCATTTGAAGATGTGCTTCCTGCGTTCATATCAGGACCTGCGCCGGCACCCATATCAGGGCCTGCACCTGCAGCACCTGCTGCTCCCTGAACGTTCTCATACATCTTAGCAAAGAGTGCCTGAGCATCGTTCATGAGCTTCTCCTTCTGGCTCTTAAGAGAATCGATCTCTGAGTCTGAAAGCTCTTTATCCTTGGTCTGCTCAAGTGTTTCCTTGAGAGCCTTGATGTCATCCTCAACTACCTGCTTCTGAGAAGCGTCGATCTTGTCGCCAACTTCCTGAAGAGCCTTCTCTGTCTGGAATACGAAGGAGTCAGCGTCGTTTCTTGCATCGATGCCTTCCTTACGCTTCTTGTCCTGAGCCTCGTACTCCTGAGCCTCTTTAACTGCCTTATCGATATCCTCATCAGACATGTTAGAACCGGCTGTGATTGTGATGTGCTGCTCCTTGCCTGTTCCAAGGTCCTTAGCTGATACGTTAACGATACCGTTAGCATCGATATCGAATGTAACCTCGATCTGAGGAACACCTCTCATTGCCGGAGGGATTCCATCAAGTCTGAACTGTCCAAGTGACTTGTTATCCTTAGCGAACTGTCTCTCACCCTGAAGTACGTTGATATCTACGGCTGTCTGGTTATCAGCAGCTGTTGAGAATACCTGGCTCTTCTTGGTAGGAATTGTTGTGTTACGCTCGATAAGTCTTGTAGCAACACCACCCATTGTCTCGATTGAAAGTGAAAGAGGTGTTACATCAAGAAGAAGGATATCGCCTGCGCCTTCATCACCTGCAAGCTTACCACCCTGGATACCTGCACCGATTGCTACGCACTCATCAGGGTTGAGGTTCTTGGAAGGCTCCTGGCCTGTGAGCTGTTTAACCTTCTCTACTACGCAAGGAACACGAGTTGATCCACCAACAAGGAGAACCTTACCGATATCTGCGTTTGTAAGTCCTGCATCCTTCATAGCGTTCTGAACAGGGATAGCTGTTCTCTCTACAAGATCGTGAATGAGCTCTTCGAATTTAGCTCTTGTAAGATCTACATCGAAGTGCTTAGGGCCATCAGCGCCTGCTGAGATGAAAGGAAGGTTGATGTTGGTTGTTGTTGAAGAAGAGAGCTCCTTCTTAGCCTTCTCTGCAGCTTCCTTAAGTCTCTGCATAGCCATCTTATCGCCTGAGAGGTCAACGCCCTCTTTGTTCTTGAAATCCTGAACCATCCAGTTGATGATCGCCTGGTCGAAGTCATCACCACCGAGGTGTGTATCACCGTTTGTTGAAAGAACTTCGATAACGCCGTCACCGATATCGATGATTGATACATCGAATGTACCACCACCAAGGTCGTAAACCATGATCTTCTGCTCTTTCTCGTTATCAAGACCGTAAGCCAGAGCTGCTGCTGTAGGCTCGTTGATGATTCTCTTTACCTCAAGACCTGCAATCTTACCTGCGTCCTTAGTAGCCTGACGCTGAGCATCATTGAAGTAAGCAGGAACTGTGATAACTGCCTCTGTAACCTTTTCGCCGAGATACTGTTCTGCATCAGCCTTCAGCTTCTGAAGGATCATAGCTGAAATCTGCTGAGGTGAATACTTCTTGCCGTCGATTGTACGGCCGTGATCTGTACCCATATCTCTCTTGATTGATGAGATTGTGTTCTCAGCATTTGTTACTGCCTGACGCTTAGCAGGCTCGCCGACGATTCTCTCGCCGTTCTTTGTGAAAGCAACGATTGAAGGTGTTGTTCTAGCGCCTTCTGCGTTAGCGATAACGGTGGGCTTACCACCTTCCATAACTGCTACGCAGCTATTAGTTGTACCAAGGTCGATACCAATAATCTTACTCATTTCTTTTTCCTCCGTTTATAATAATAAGATTCTGTATTTACTAAGTTATTGTGCTACAGCCACCATGCTGTGTCTGAGCACTGTATCATGGAACATGTATCCCTTCTGAAGCTCCTGGGCAACGATTCCGGATTCGTATTCCTGGGATTCCACCTGCATTACTGCATTGTGGAGGTTTGGATCAAACTCTTTTCCAACCGCTTCTATGGGGGTTACTCCGAGATCTTCAAGCTGCTTGATGAGCTGCTTGTAAATCTTGTTCATGCCGTCTGCAAAAGCTCCGTCTTTCTCAGCTTCGGGAACTGCTGCAAGACCTCTCTCAAAGTTATCTACTACAGGAAGGAGCTTCTCAAGGACATTGCCCTGACCAAGTTCGAACTGCTGTGATTTCTCTTTGTCGGTTCTCTTCCTGAAGTTCTCAAACTCCGCCATCTGTCTCAGGACTTTGTCGTTAAGTTCATCGATCTTTTCCTGAAGCGGATTCTTCTTTTCTTTTTTATTTTTTTCTTTTTCTACAGTAGCCTCTTTTTCAGCATCATCTTTTTCCTCCTGTGTATCAGGTGTCTGTGCTGTTTCTTTCTCTTTGGCTTCCTCTTCAAGTTCTTCCATGATGTTCTCAAGAACTTCTTCTTTTTTCTTTTCCTCAGCTGTTTTAGCCTTGGAAGAAGCCTTCTTCTTATCTTCGCTCAATTCAAATTGCCTCCTTAAAGCTTATGGGAGCTAGTCCCTTTTATATAGATCATCAAGTGCGTGACGCATGTTCTTAAGCGTCTTTATAACCTTGTCGTAATCCATTCTCTTGGGTCCGATGATTCCTACCGTACCCTTCATGCCATCACCAAGCTCGTACGTTGCGGTAACAACGCTGCAGTCCTTCATGGACTGGATCGGTGTCTCGTTACCGATGTAGACCTGGATTCCGGTCTCTTCATGGTCAGAGGAGAGTGTGTCCTCAACGATACTCGAAAGGTCCTTGGTATCCTCAAAGGTGCTGATGAGCTCGCTGGCCTTGGCCGAATCCGTAAGCTCAGGATACTTAAAGAAGTTCATCGTACCGCTGGTATATATCTGAAGGTCGTCATCAGCTGTAATTGATTCTGCAGCTGCATCGATGACGTTTCCGATGATCTCACTATGAATTCCGGCTTCCTGCTTGACTGCTGCGATAAGGCCTAAGTTAATGTCCTCTACAGCAAGTCCGTCCAGCCTTGTATTCATGAGAATGTTAAGCTTGAGCATTGTTGCGTCATCAAGTTCCTCTTCAACGGGAATGATCTTGTTCTTAATGACGTTTCCTTCTATGACGATGGTCGCCAGAAGGTGCTCTGCATCAACCTTGGAAATCTGGATGAACTTGAGCTTGTTCTTGCGGATCTGGGGTGCTGAGATCATTGTGGCGTAGTTGGTATCAACCGCTAGGGTCTTAGCCACCTGCTTAAGGAGGTTCTCAAGCTTCTCTTCCTTATCAAGAAGCATCTCCTTCATGTTCTCAACTTCCTGTTCCTTGTCCCTGAGCATCTCATCTACATAGACTCTGTAGCCCTGGTCGGAAGGAATTCTTCCCGCAGAAGTGTGGGGCTGAATTATAAGTCCCATCTCCTCAAGGTCTGCCATCTCATTTCTGATGGTGGCTGAACTCAAGTTAAGATCAGTATCCTTGGAAATAGTCCTTGATCCGACAGGCTCTCCTGTCTCAAGGTAGTTCCTTACTATTGCATGTAGTATGGTTCTCTTTCTCTCATCAAGTTCCAAGTCTGTACCCCTTCCTCTGTCTCCGGATTTCATTGAAAGGCTTTTATTTTGAGTTGTTAGCACTCAATCCATTCGAGTGCTAACATCTTCTCTGTAACATAAAATATCACTCGCGAGAACTAATGTCAACCTTCTAAATGTTAAATATGGATAAAAAAAACAGCAGGCACTGAAAGTGTCTGCTGTCTGTAGTCTCATTATATAAGAGAATGATCAAAGATCGATTCTGCCCTGTACCTTGTCATCAACAACGTAGTAAGCTGCATTCTCTTCAGGCTTTACATAAACGCTGAGCTTCTTCATAGCGTCTACATCTCCGCCCATATCGTACTTGTAGTTGTTCTTAGCGTTTGTAACGATTGTATCGTATGTAACGCTTCTGTCACCATACTGAAGAACGATGTTGGTCTTAACTTCTGTTGTAGCTGCTGCCTTCTTTGCTGCAGGCTTCTTAGCTGCTGTAGCTTTCTTTGCAGGAGCTGCCTTCTTAGCAGGTGCTGCCTTCTTTGTCTCAGCCTTCTTTGTTGTAGTAGCTTTCTTAGCTGCAGGCTTCTTAGCCTCAGTCTTCTCAGCTGCCTTCTTAGGCTCAGCCTTCTTAGCAGGTGCTGCCTTCTTAGCTGCAGGCTTCTTAGCTGCTGCTTCCTTAGCAGGTGCCTTCTTCTCTTCTGCCTTTGCAGGAGCTGCCTTAACTTCTGCTGCCTTAACTTCTGCAGCTACAGGTGTCTTGATTGTTGCAACAGGCTTCTCAGCTGCATCAGTCTTCTTGATCTCTGCCATTTTTACATTTCCTCCTCAAAATCATTGTCTGATTTGTTGTAGCTCGTTAAAACAATAAAGCGATTACGAAATAGAGTTTACACTCATTATTTTGCCTTGTCAACGCATTTTCAAAGTTTTAAGGACTTTTAATCCTTGATATATGCGGCATAAACAGAAACCAGTGTCAGGGAAAACAGTATTCCCGCGAGTATGTCGGTGGCCCAATGCACTCCGGCCAGCATTCTTGCGCATACTCCGACTACCATAAGCACGGCACCAGCAATAGTCAGTATTCTGACATAGCTCTTTTCGGAAAAGAGTCTTTTCCATGCGATTATGGCACTTCCGAAGACGCTGCAGATAATCAGTACATGGCTTGATGGGTACGAGGTCTCAAGCTCAGTCTCTCCGGGCGGAATGATCGGTCTGTAGTTGATCGGGATCTTACTGAAAGCAACGTAGATGATCGCAACCACCAGATACAGCATTCCAAGTCCAAGGATGGTCTTTCCGACTTTGGAAATACTCTTTGTCTGTACAAGTTTTACAACGCCCATAAAAGCGAAGAACGCAACTACCAGAAATGCCAGCACCATCACCAGATCAGATATAGTGTCAAACATTTCGTTATATCCCAGAAGATTGGCAACAGCTCCGTTCAATGAAGAAAAACCAACGGATGTGCCTTCCGGACCTATGGCCGCTCTGTCCACAAATGCTGTGAGAACCGAGAATATCACAGTAACCAGTAAAAGACATATCGGCTTTGTCGATGAATTTTTCTCAAACTTCAATTTAAACATCCCCTTTCGGCATTACTTACCATATTCCTCTTTGACGAATTTTCTGAGGGCAACCATTGCTCTCTCAACCTTTTCGGTATCGATGCAGTAAGCCATTCTGAAGAACCCGGGTGCTCCGAAACCGTCAGCCGGAACAAATACCAGATCGTACTTTAAAGCTTTTTTACAAAATGCTACTGAATCCTCCTCCAGTGCCTTGGGCATTATATAGAAGGTTCCGCCGGGCTTAACTACTGTGAAGCCAAGTTCAACAAGTGTGTCATAGATGATGTTCATGTTGGTCTCATAAACTGAGAGATCCGCTGTAAGTGAACATACCTTGGCAACAGCCTGCTGAATAATAGAAGGAGGACAGTTGTGTCCTGTGCCTCTTGAAATCTGTCCGCACATGGGAACGATGATATCCGCACCCTCGCAAGCAGGATTAACTGCAACGTATCCGATACGCTCTCCAGGAAGTGAGAGTGACTTGGAGAATGAATAACAGCTTAAGGTGTGATCGTAGAACTTTGAAACATAAGGTGAATCTGCTCCCTTGAACACGATCTCTCTGTAAGGCTCATCTGAGAGAAGGAAAATGTTGTGACCATACTCTTTTGACTTCTCTCTTAAGATATCAGCAAGTCTCTGAAGTGTAGCAGTTGAATATGCAATACCTGAAGGGTTGTTAGGTGTATTTACAAGAACTGCTGCCACGTTCTCATTTATCATCTCCAGGAACTTATCGAAGTTGATCTGAAAAGAGCTCGTATCTGCCGGAACTACGCTGAGCTTACAGCCTGCGCCTGTGATGTATGGACCGTACTCAGGGAAGTATGGAGCAAAAGCGATCATCTCATCGCCGGGCTTAGTCACTGCTCTTACTGCATGCGCAACAGCACCTGCTGCTCCGGTTGTAGGGAAGATATGCTCCGGACCATAATTCATTCCGAATCTCTCATTCAAAGATTTTGCTATCTCTTCTTTATATAGAGGGTTTCCAAGGCTTGGTGTATAGCCATGAAGTGTCATGGTGTCCTCTTCCTGAAGGAGTCTGATCATCTCATCCGTAAACTCCTTGGGAACTTCCACACTCGGATTTCCCAGACTGAAATCAAATACGTTCTCGTATCCTACTTCTTTTCCCCTGGCAGTTGCATACTCTGAAAGCTCTCTTATTACTGACTTGGCTCCGAGCATGCTCTTGTATTGTTCGTTAATCATAGCCGTTCCTCCTAAATATATATATGGCTGTTCGTATATCTATGCCGTGATATTTGTATGATTATAGCATAATACCTGTTTGATTATATCATATTGTTTAGCAGTTTACATTATTAAAGTGCCATCACGCCCGCAGCTCTCTGAGCTTCTCAATAAGCGTCTCGGCGTCTTCAAGAAGCTGCTTCTCGGCCTTGGTGGGGTTTGTGTCCTTCTTGTACTTGTAGACAAATACCGGAATGCCGGTGCTGTGGAAGGCCATGTTCCCCTTGTAGGAGGCGATAAAGCCCGGGATCTTGCCGGGATCTATCTTGGCGTTTGGACTTATCTTGATCTCGATACTGCCGTTTCCGCCCTTTACTTCCATGATGTAGAGCTCGTGCGCCCTTGCACGTAAAAGAGATATACGAAGAAGGTTAAGTGCTGTCTCGGGAACTTCTCCGAATCTGTCTATGAGCTCGTCCTTCATCTCATCACATTCTGTCTGATTCTCTATGCTTGCGATCCTCTTGTAGATCTCAAGCTTCTGATCCTCGTTTAAGATATAGTTGTCAGGAATAAAGGCACTGACATCAAGGTCAATACTTGTTCCGGGCATATCCAGGACTTCCTCGGTATCCTCGCCCTTTCTGATCTTGACCGCTTCACCGAGCATCTTGCAGTAGAGATCGTATCCTACTGCTGCCATGTGTCCGCTCTGCTTTTTGCCAAGGAGATTTCCTGCACCTCTGATCTCAAGGTCCCTCATGGCGATCTTGAATCCGCTGCCCAGGTCGGTAAACTCCTTGATGGCTGCAAGTCTCTTTTCCGCAACTTCCTTGAGCATCTTGTCTCTCTTATACATAAGGAAGGCATAGGCTGTCTTGTTGGATCTGCCGACACGGCCCCTTAACTGATAGAGCTGGGAAAGTCCCATCTTATCCGAGTCATGGATGATCATGGTGTTAACGTTAGGGATATCAAGTCCTGTCTCAATAATAGTAGTAGAGACAAGAACATCTATGGTTCCGTCGATGAAGTCGTACATGATTCTCTCAAGCTCCGACTCCTTCATCTGGCCATGGGCAAAGGCAACATTGGCTTCAGGCACAAGCTTCTGAATTCTGGCAGCTGTGTCAGCTATGGTGTTGACTCTGTTGTAAACATAGTAAACCTGTCCATTTCTCGAGAGCTCTCTGACAATGGCCTCTCTCACCAGCTCGTCGTTGTACTCCATGACGTAGGTCTGGATCGGAAGTCTGTCGTTGGGCGCTTCCTCAAGAACACTCATATCTCTGATACCAACCAGTGACATGTGAAGAGTCCTTGGGATAGGAGTAGCTGTCAGCGTCAGAACGTCAACATTCTCCTTCATGGTCTTTATCTTTTCCTTGTGGGTTACGCCAAAGCGCTGTTCCTCATCCACAATAAGAAGACCGAGGTCTTTGTATTCAATATCCTTTGACAGGAGCCTGTGGGTTCCGATAACAACGTCAACTAGGCCCTTCTTAAGGTCTGTAACAGTCTTTTTCTGCTCGGCCGGTGTCCTGAATCTGGACATGAGATCAACCCTCACCGGGAATGCACGCATTCTCTCGGAGAAGGTGTTGTAGTGCTGCTGAGCAAGGATGGTTGTGGGAACCAAAACCGCCACCTGCTTGCCGTCCTGAACCGCCTTGAAAGCTGCGCGAATAGCAACCTCTGTCTTTCCAAAGCCAACATCTCCGCAGACAAGTCTGTCCATGATCCGGCTTGATTCCATATCTCTCTTGGTATCGTCGATGGCAGTGAGCTGATCCTCCGTCTCCTGATAAGGGAAGGCATCCTCAAACTCCTGCTGCCATACTGTATCTTTTCCAAACTCAAAGCCCGCAGCCTGCTGCCTCTTGGCATAGAGCTCCACAAGATCCTGAGCCACCTCTTCAACCGCAGCTCTGACCTTATTCTTGGTGTGGCTCCAGTCGCCGCTTCCAAGCTTGTTGAGCCTTGGCTTGTGAGCGTTCTCATCATCGCCACCGGATGCGTACTTCTGGATGACAGAAAGACCTGTAGCCAGAACGTAGAGATTTCCGCCACCTCCGTACTCGATCTTGATGTAATCCTTGACCACGTGGTCGGTCTCAATCTTCTCGATGCCTCTGTAGATACCAAGACCGTGGTCCTCGTGGACTACATAATCACCTATCTTAAGGTCAGCAAAGTCGGAGATCTTCTCGCCGCTGTACTGGCTCTTTTTCTTTTTCTTCTTCCTTGTGTGCTCGGTGAAGATATCACTCTCCGCAATGACTGCGAACTTGATGTCAGGATACTCAAAGCCCTTCATTATCCTGCCGTAATAGGTCATGATCTCGCCGGGCTGCAAGACCCTACCCGGATCCTCGCTGTAGAAGGCGCTGACAAGGTTGTCGCGAAGGTCCTCAACTATTCTCTTTGCCCTTGTTCTTGAGCCGGAGAGAATGAGCACCTTGTAGCCTCTTTTTGCGTAATTTTTAAGGTCGCTGACCAGAGAGTCGAAGCTGTTGTTGTAGGCTGCGATACTCCTTGCCTTAATGTCCCAGCTCTTTTCCGGGGAAAAGAGATTTAGAGAAGCCGGCATTGCAAGAGCAGACACCAGGACTCTCCTGCCGTTACCCATTCTTGCTATGCAGTTGTCTATGGGGTAAAGAATGTCCATCTGTCCCGGAAGCACATATCCCTTTTCTGCTCTGTGGGTCATGCTCTCACGAAACTCCGCTTCAACAGCCATGGCGTGTTCCTGAACGCGCTGTGGCTCGTCGATAAAGATACAGCTCTTGCCCTTGGGGAACATCTCCTGGATGGTGACTGTATCTTCATAGAAATATCTGATATAGCTCTCGAGATTGACTGCTGCCTTCAGTTCAAAGAGCTGCTCCTTGAGCTCCTCAGTCTGCTTTTTTAGCTGATGAGCTTCTGCAGTCTTAAACTCATCTCTCAGAGCCTTTACTACTTTATCTGTATCTTCCTGAATCTTCTCAAACCCCTTTTCAAGCTCCTCATCCTCAAGGATGATCTCGGAGGCCGGGTAGATATCCACAGACTCAAGCTTCTCAAGGGATCTCTGGGAGAGAATATCAAAGCTTCTTATGGAGTCGATCTCATCGCCCCAGAGCTCGATTCTGAAAGGATTTTCCTCTGTCAGGTCAAAGACATCCACAATATCTCCGCGGATTGAGAACTCACCGGGAGCTTCTACCTGATAGTTTCTGGTATAGCCCATGGTGACAAGCTTTTTGCCGATCTCAACAACGTCTATCGCACTGTGTCTGTCCAGAGAAAGGATATGATTCTTGATGACTTCGGGCTTTATCTGCGGAGTCATAAGGGCAGCAAAAGTAGTGACCACCGTTACTGGTCTTCCCTCGATGAGCCTTCTCATGCATCTGATTCTCTGCCTTGCGATCTCGTTGCTGTGAACGTCGGCCTGGTAGAAGATCAGATC
The DNA here is from genome assembly GCF_000421405.1 of Butyrivibrio sp. NC2007. Taxonomy (GTDB): domain Bacteria; phylum Bacillota; class Clostridia; order Lachnospirales; family Lachnospiraceae; genus Butyrivibrio. Next base: position 81,120 of record NZ_ATWY01000005.1, on the reverse strand, counting down.
CTTGGCGGGATATACTGTGACATTTCTGTCGTAAAACTTGTAGTCTTCATAGATCTCTTTTGCCCGAAGGTCAGAGTAGGTCACGATGATCCTGTACTTGAAATCAGCGCCAAGACCGTCTATGAAGTGGAGCTTCTGCGAATCAACGCAGCCTGTTACCTCAGCGCAGGCGAAGGGCTTTTCAAGATACTCATTTATTTCATTAAATTCCTTCAGCTCAGAAAGGGGTGTGGTGATCGCTCTCATTTAACTTTTCCGTTGAATTTGTTCATGGCGCTGTCGGTGCCTTCATCGATAATGCAGGCGACAGCTTCGGCTGCTCTTTCAATACTTTCCTCAATAAGGGTGGCGTCTTCTCCCTCAAAGTGTCCCAGGACCCAGTCCACCATATCCCACTGTTTGGGCTTTTTGCCAACTCCGATGCGGACTCTTGAGAATTCATCATGCCCAAGCTGAGCTATGATGTTCTTAAGTCCGTTGTGTCCTCCGGCGCTTCCCTTGGGGCGAACTCTGAGGTTCCCCACATCAAGCTCGACGTCGTCGGAGATCACGATAAGATTTGTCTTTGAATCTATTTTGAAATAATTACAGATAGGAGCCACTGCCTCACCACTGAGGTTCATGTAGGTCAGGGGCTTAAGGAGGATAACTCTCTCGCTTCCTATCCTGCCCTTACCATAGACTGCCTTAAACTTGGTCTCTGTAAGACCTATGTTATATTTATCGGACAGGTGATCAATGGTATCAAAGCCCACGTTGTGCCTGGTTCCGAAATATTTTTTCTCCGGGTTTCCAAGTCCCACTATAACGAACATATTGCCGTCTTCCTCTTTATTCTTCCCTGAAAATAATGCCTTTAAAAATTCGAACATCCCATCCCCCAGCATAAATCAGGGGACCTAGTAATCTAAGTCCCCTGTTATTATACCCATTATTCACTTTAAGCTATTGTCTGTCAAGCCTCTGCAGGCGCTTCCTCGCCCTCCGGCTCCTCAAGAGATGCCTTGTCGTAAGCCTCAAGAATCTGGCTCTGAAGTACGCCTCTCATGTCTGAGTTGATGGGATGCGCGATGTCACGATACTCTCCATCAGCTGATTTCTTGCTGGGCATTGCAATAAAGAGTCCTCTCTCGCCCTCGATCACTTTGATGTCGTGTACAACGAACTCGTTGTCAAAAGTAACCGAAACCACTGCACGCATCTTGCCCTGCTTTGTAACCTTTCTAACACGAATATCTGTAATCTTCATAGTGTAACCCCCTCTTGATTACAACTCTGTTGCCGAATAACCTTAGATTACGTACCTCTCGTTATTCTCTACGACTACCTTTATTCCATTTTCTTCTTTATAATATGAGTTTGCCTGTATTGTGCCGTGGCTCTCTACAATGCAATTCTCAATATGTGAGTTATCTCCGATGTATACATCATTCAGAATGATTGAATTCTTGATGTAACAGTTGTTTCCGATGAAGGCGCCTTTGAAGATTACTGAATCCTCAATGGTTCCGTTTATGATACAACCGCTGGAGATAAGGCCGTTCTTAACGTTTACCCCTACGTTATACTTAGCCGGCGGAAGGTCGGAAACCTTAGTGTAGATACCCGGATACTCACGGAAGAAGTACTGACGGATCTCAGGCTTTAAGAAGTCCATGTTAGTCCTGTAGTAATCTTCTACGGAAGCGATGTTGCTCCAGTAATCCTTGATCTTGTATCCGTATATTCTCTTCATATCCTTGTATCTTACAAGGATGTCTCTAACAAAGTCGTATCTCTCTTCCTCTTCAGCTCTCTCAATGAGCTCGATGAGCTGTCTTCTTCTGATGACGTAGATACCACAGGAGATGGTGTTGGATCTTGATACAACGGGCTTCTCCTCGAACTCCTCGATACGGCTCTCCTCGTTCATACGAACGGTTCCGAATCTCTCAGTGTCGATTGTTGCCGGCATATCCTTGCATACAACTGTGATGTCAGCCTGCTTCTGAATGTGGTACTCAAGAAGCTTGCCGTAGTCCATCTTATATACGCAGTCTCCTGAAGTGATAACCACATACGGCTCGTGGCAGCTTCTAAGGAAATCAAGATTCTGTGCAATCGCATCTGCTGTACCTCTGTACCAGAGATTACCTGATGCCTTAACTGCGGGAGTGAATACGTAAAGTCCTCCCTGCTTACGTCCGAAGTCCCACCACTTTGATGAACTTAAGTGTGTGTTAAGACTTCCTGCATTGTACTGTGTAAATACGGCTACTGTCTGGATGTGAGAGTTGGTCATGTTACTAAGTGCAAAGTCGATACTTCTGTAAAAACCAGCCACCGGCATTGCGCAAACCGCTCTTCTCTTGGACAGTTCCTGCATCCTGCTACTGCTGCCGCCTGCTAAAATAATACCAATCGCCCTCATACTTAATCACCTGCCTTATCTAATGTTCTTCCGCTGTCCAGGACTCCGTCCACGTAGTCGTCAGCAGTTGTAACTCCGGAGATCATAGTGTTCTTACCAACCTTTACACCGTCTGGTATAACTGATCTCTCTCCGATAGTGCAGAGACCTTCACAATAAATTCCGGGCTTGGTCTCATTCTCTTTTTCCTCGAAGGTTCCCAGTATAACGCCGTTTCCAATCTGTGCCCTCTCAGCAATGATAGCTTTCTCAATGCTGCAGTTCTCACCGATCTGAGTCTCGTTCATGATGATGGAATGGCTGACAACCGTTCCCTTACCAATCTTGACGCCGGGTCCTATAACTGAGTTGTAAACCTTACCTTCTATATCGCAGCCTTCGCCGACAATACTTCTCTCAATGGCACTCTCCGGGCCAAGGTACTGTGGCGGCTGAACTCCGCTTGATGTGTAGATCTTCCAATACTCTTCGTAGAGATTGAACTCAGGCACGATGTCGATGAGCTCCATATTGGCTTCCCAGTAAGATGTAAGAGTTCCTACATCCTTCCAGTATCCGTCGAACTCATAAGCAAATAATGACTGTCCCTGTTCCTTGCAGTAAGGAATGATATGTTTACCAAAGTCCAGTCCTGCCTGATCTTTATTCTTGATAAGCGCATCCCTGAGGGCCTTCCATGAGAAGATGTAGATACCCATCGAAGCAAGATTGCTGCGTGGATGCTCAGGCTTCTCCTCGAAGTCCACAATACGCTTGTTCTCGTCTGTTATCATGATACCGAATCTGCTGGCCTCTTCCATAGGAACAGGCATAACAGCAATGGTAACGTCAGCACCGCTTGACTTATGGAAATCAAGCATTGTCTCGTAGTCCATCTTATAAATATGGTCACCGGAAAGAATCAGGACATAGTCCGGGTTATAGTTTTCCATGTACTCCATATTCTGATAGATTGCGTTTGCAGTTCCTGTGTACCACTCACTGTTCGCACTCTTTTCATACGGAGGAAGAACTGTAACTCCACCGAAGTTACGGTCCAGATCCCACGGTATTCCAATTCCGATATGGGAATTAAGTCTGAGCGGACGATACTGTGTCAGAACGCCGACAGTGTCCACTCCTGAATTGATGCAGTTACTGAGTGGAAAGTCGATGATTCGATATTTTCCCCCAAATGAAACTGCAGGCTTTGCCATCTTAGATGTCAGAACGCCCAGTCTGCTACCTTGCCCACCTGCTAAAAGCATGGCGATCATTTCTTTTTTTATCATGCTCCACCTCGTTGCTAAAAGATCTTTGTGACTCACCAAATTGCCTTTTTTTCTATATTTTAGTATAGCACAAGAATGCCGTAAAAAAACACGAAAAAGTCTAAATATGATATATAATTAACGTAAACGTTTTCGAATTTTCTGATTTTTGACTTTGCATGAATAAGTGCTAGAATAAAGTAGTTTCTTATTTAATAAAGAAGAGGAAAACTATGTATAAAATTGATTTCAAAAATCCTGAACATATCTATTTTATCGGTATCGGCGGAATCTCAATGAGCGGTCTTGCACAGATCCTTGTGGAGGAAGGCTTTAAGATTTCAGGTTCCGATATGAAAGAGTCCGCTATGACAAGAGCTCTTGAGGACAAGGGTATCCGAATCTTCTACGGACAAAAGGCCGAGAACATCACATCTCTCGGAACCATAAACGCCGTTGTTTACACAGCAGCTGTTCGTCCCGACAACCCGGAATTCGTAGCTGCCAAGAACGCCGGCATTCCAATGCTTACAAGAGCCGAGCTCCTTGGACAGATCATGAAAGAGTATGATCTTCCCGTGGCTGTATCAGGAACTCATGGTAAGACCACAACAACTTCAATGCTTTCAAAGATCCTTTTGGAAGCAGAGACAGATCCCACCCTCTCAATCGGCGGAATCTTCAGTGACATAGGCGGAAACATCCGCGTTGGTAAGTCCGAGTACTTCGTAACCGAAGCCTGCGAATACACCAACAGCTTCCTTAGCTTCTTCCCCAAGATCAGCATCATTTCAAACATCGACGCCGATCATCTGGATTTCTTTAAAGACCTTGATGACATCAGACACTCTTTCAGAAAGTTTGCCGAGCTCCTTCCAGAGGACGGAACTCTTGTTATCAACGGCGAGATCGACAACGTTGAAGAGATCACAGGCGGCCTTAAATGCGACATCATAACTTACGGCTCAACCGATACCTATGACTACTACCCGACAGATATTACCTATGACGATCACGGTAATCCATCCTTCACAGCTCATCTTCCGGGAGGAAAAGAGCTTGCGATCTCCCTTTCTGTTCCGGGAATCCACAACGTTTACAACGCACTTTCAGCAATCGCTGTTGCAAACATTCTAAATATAGAAGAAAGCAAAATTGTGTCTGCGCTGGATGCATTTCACGGAACCGGCAGACGATTTGAATACAAGGGTGAGATCGGCGGAGTTACCATAATCGATGACTACGCTCACCATCCGACAGAGATCCGTGCCACATTAACTGCTGCACAGAATTACCCTCACAGCAAGATCTGGTGCGTATTCCAGCCACATACCTACACCAGGACCAAGGCACTTATGAACGAATTTGCCGAGGCACTTTCACTGGCAGATCATGTCATCCTTGCCGACATTTATGCAGCAAGAGAAAAAGACAACCTTGGAATAAGCTCACGTACTCTGAGGGATAAGATTGTTGAACTCGGCCACGAATGCAATTATTTCCCTACCACGGAAAACTTTAATGAGATTGAAAAATTTCTTTTGCAAAATTGCACTAAGGGAGATTTGTTGATAACCATGGGAGCGGGAGATGTTGTAAAAATCGGCGATGAGCTCCTTGGAAGGTAAAACTTATCCACATTTCCACCCGAAAATATATTTTATGTAAACTTAATTCGGTGGATAAAGGTCTGGTCTAGAAACCCTATGCCAGACCTTTTTTAATTAGATTTGTAATAAATAATCCACGTTATCCACATTGTCCACAAAACTTCTTCAAATTAGAAACCCTTGATGTTTACTGGATTTCTTCGTCACTTTTTCCATATCATTTTAAAAATCCCCATGCTATAATCTGAATTGTTCCGAAGAACCAAACAATTCTTTTTCGGATATTTTATGAAGTAGGTGATGAAAGTTTATGATGGGGCGTGTGACGATCAGTTCTAATTGTGGGGAGGATTCTACTTATGTTTCCAACATCTTTATTGACGAATATATGCAGGACGCAAACGATGCGCAGATTAAGATCTACCTCTTTTTACTGCGTATGATGAGTGCGAATTTACCTACCAGTGTTGAGGCTCTGGCAGATAAATTCAACCATACGGAATCGGATGTGATCCGTGCACTTAAATATTGGGAGAAAAAGGGACTTATCAGTCTCGAATATGACGGCTCCCAGAACCTTACCGGAATTCATATGGAAGATATCGTAGCTCAGCAGCACAGACGCTACGGCAGAAGAAGGGGCGACAGCGTCCAGAATCAGGCAGCAGCACAGGTTGTAGCACCTGCTGTTCCTGCTCCGGCACCGGCTAAGACCGCTAAGGCAGCTACTACAGATGTATCCAATCTTCTGTTCATTGCAGAGCAGTATTTCGGAAGGACACTTACAAGCACTGAGATGCAGACCATCTGCTACATTCACGATGATCTGGCTTTCTCAGACGACCTTTTGGACTATCTGATGCAGTATTGCGTCGATAATCATAAGAAAGATTTCAGGTACATGGAGAAGGTGGCCATTAACTGGAATCAGCAGGGCATCAAAACGCCAAAACAGGCCCGCGCGGAAATCTTTAAACATGATAGCGACTTCATCGCTATCATGAAGGCACTCGGTATGGAAAACTCACCTACTGAGAAGGAGACAAACTTCATTCTCAAGTGGCGTGGGGAGTTGGGATTTTCGATGGATATTATCCTGGAAGCCTGCGACCGCACTGTTATGGCGACACAAAAAGGACGTCTTAAATATTGCGACGCCATTTTACGCAGCTGGCACGAGAAAAAGGTTAAAACAAGGGAGGATATTGCCAAGCTTGATGCCAACTTTACCGCAGATCTCGCCAAGAAGAGATCTAAGGCTTCCATATCATCCATCGATACCAAACTTCGTCTAAGCGAATCATCTATTCGTTCAGGCGTATCCCAGAATCGCTTTAATCAGTTTCAGCAAAACACTTATGATTTTGCCGAGCTCGAGAAAAAGCTTCTGGACAACTAAAGCTCCGACAGATTGGGGAATCAGGTCGGACGACGGTTCATAAGCTCGGCCCTGTACCTTGGCCCGGCGGTGGCACTTAGCCTTCCCTGGAGCACGTACAGGGCCATACTTATGTGTAGTGTAAGGGCTGAAGAATTTACGGTATTGGAAGAATACGGCTGGGATAGTTATATATATCCCCTTTTCTCGGCAAACCGGGCGACTCCGATGAGCCCAGGGCATCAATATCTGCGTGCATGGGCACTTGATATTGATTGGTCTCATCTACGTGGTTTGAAATCGAAAAGGGGATATATATAACTACCCCATCCTTACACATCGAATATATGTAAATATGATTCAGACATACATCATATTTGAGTGTGGTTCGAATAAAGGTAGGATGTGGTTAATAGATTTCAGATACATATTATGAGGAGTTAGTGTATGGCGTTAACTAATGCGCAGTATGATGCGATAATGCATGAGTATGAGGAGAGAAGGTATCTTCATAGACAGGAGCAGGAGGAAAGGCTTCAGAGTGTTTATGAGGCTGTTCCCGGGTATAAGGAGCTGGATGATGAGACGGCTACTGCTTCTGCGGATTTTGGCAGAAGAATGCTTTCTGGAGAGAAGCTTGATAGAAGCGATCTCAGAAGACAGCTTGATGAGATAGCAAGACAAAAGCAGCTTCTGCTCAGAGAGGCTGGTTACTCTCCTGATTTCCTGGATATGGGTTATACATGCCCTGACTGTAAGGACACAGGATATGTAGGCAATGAGAAGTGCCATTGCTTCAAGCAGAAGATCATTGATACTCTCTATGATAAATCCAACCTGAGAATGCTGGTAAAGAAGGCGAATTTCAGGAATATGAAGGATTCTTATTATCAGGGAGAGGATCTGGTTAAATTTCTGGGGGCAAAAAAAACTGCTGAAGAATTTGTGAATAATTTTGGCACCGACTACCAAAATTTATTTATTTATGGTACAGTTGGTACGGGTAAAAGCTTCTTGTCCATTTGTGTGGCAGACGAAGTACTGAAAAAAGGCTATTCTGTAATATACTTCAGTTCAATCGGACTGTTTGAGATGATCGCAGAAAATACTTTTGATTACAAGGCCAAGGATGAACTCAGAGCCCTTTATGATGATATCTATAACTGCGAACTACTGGTTATAGACGATCTTGGTTCCGAGAGGATTACTAACCTGGTTACTTCAGAGCTCTTTGCACTTTTGAACGAGAGGGATAATCGCAAAAAATCAACTATAATTACATCTAATTTATCGCTAGAGGGATTACAACAAGCCTATCAGGATCGAATTTTTTCGAGGGTCACAAGCAATTTCAAATTGCTTAAATTATCAGGTCCTGACATTCGAAACCAAAAGAAGATTGCCCAAAAAGAAAGCGAGGATTTTCACTAATGCCAAGAAAAGAGGAGAAGCGTAATCTGGAGACCATTCCTGTAGGTTCCCTTGGAATGATACCCCTAAAAGGTACAAGGCCACTTGCAGAGAAGGTTGATTACTATCTCGTTAAGTGGAGAGCAGAAAGAGAGAATGAGCACAAAGGCAGCCTGGCATTTACCGGCTATGAGCGTCCTTCCTACATTCTTGAAGCTGAGATTCCCAGATTTGGAACCGGTGAGGCTAAGGGTGTTATCAAGACATCCGTACGTGGAGATGACCTGTATCTCCTGGTAGATGTATGTAACTATAACGAAACATACAAGTTATTCGGACAGGAAAATCACATGTCCCCTGATGATCACTATCAGGATCTTAAGAGAATCATTGCTGCCGTAGGTGGTAAGGCAAGAAGAATTACAGTTATCATGCCTTTCCTTTACGAGTCAAGACAGCACAAGAGAAGTTCCAGAGAGTCACTTGACTGTGCTATCGCACTTCAGGAACTTGTAAACATGGGTGTTGATAACATTATCACCTTTGATGCACATGATGCCAGTGTTCAGAATGCTATTCCTTTAAATGGTTTTGAAACTGTAAGAACAACATATCAGTTCATCAAGGCTCTGCTCAGAAGCGAGTGGGATCTCAAGATTGACTCCGAACACATGATGGTAATAAGCCCGGATGAAGGTGGTATGAGTCGTGCAATTTATCTTGCCAGCGTCCTCGGTCTTGATGTTGGTATGTTCTATAAAAGACGTGACTACACTCAGGTTGTTGACGGAAGAAACCCTATCGTTTCTCACGAATTCCTGGGTACCAGCGTAGAAGGTAAGTCAGTTATCATCGTTGATGACATGATCTCCTCCGGCGAGAGCATGCTGGATGTAGCAAGAGCCCTCAAGGACAGAAAGGCTTCAAGAATCTATGCATTCTCAACCTTCGGTCTGTTCACCTCAGGTCTTGATGCATTTGACAAGGCTCACGAGGAAGGCCTTATCGACAAGGTATTTACAACAAACCTCATCTATCAGTCACCTGAGCTTCTTTCAAGAGACTGGTATGTAAGCTGTGATATGAGTAAGTACATTGCATACCTCATTGATACACTTAACCATGACGCTTCAATCAGCGATCTTCTTAATCCTGTTGAGCGTATCAACAACATCATTGAGAGATATAACAGCGGAGAATTAGTCGCTTCCATGAAAGCTGAAAAAGCTCAATAATAAAGTCAAAAGAAAAGCCTGATCGTCAGATCAGGCTTTTTATATCCAGTAATTTATCAACTTTTCTATAGAGCTTTTTGGAAAGCTCCTCATCGGGCTGGGTTAGGTCCGGAACCATTATGACCTTACACCCTGCCAGGTATGCGCTGGTAACACCGTTTGGAGAATCCTCCACTGCGAAGGTTTCAGACGGGTCAAGCGAAAGCTCCTTGCAGGCATATGCGTATATATCAGGTGCCGGTTTACCAAGCTTAACCATGTTGGAGCAGATGATCTTATCAAAGTAATCAAACAGATCTATCTTCTTTAGGTATCTCTCTGCCCTCGGATATTCATTGGCAGTTACAAGAGCTGTCAGGACTCCATGTTCCCGAAGCCAGGTCAGTATCTCTTTTGCCCCGGGCTTAAGTGGGATTCCGCCTTCCCTGATCATCTCTTCCACGATCCCTTTTCTGTATTCCCTAACCATCTGATAGTCGAAGTCCTCACCGAACCACTGCTTGAATCTCTCAGGAGCAAAGGGCCTTCCCAGGGAGCGAAGCTCAAGTGGCATCCAGTCCTCCGTCTTGTAGCCAAAGTGCGCAAGAGCCTTTGGCCAGGCTATCTGATAGTATTTCTCTGTATCGGTAAGTGTTCCGTCCAGGTCAAAAAGAACGGCTTTTACAGTCTCTTTTCCCATGACTTAGAATCCTACATTCTCTCCTACTAAGATTACCTGAATCCTTCCCTCGTGCTTGGAGAAACGAGTGATAAGGAACTGGCAGCAGATGGTATCCGGAGACTTGCAGTCCATGCATGCGCCGGTCTTGGCACACGGAGTAGAAAGGCCAAAGCGCTGAGCATTTACAGGCGCTGCCACATTTCTTGCTCTCTTCATGGCACTGTCGAGATCAGGGCAGATCTTGTTCATGCTGATTATGAAAAGAACGTGCTTCGGGCCCTGAGCGATCGCTGAAACTCTGTTTGCGTTACCATCGATGTTGACAAGGATTCCGTCGTCAGTCATGGCATTGGCGCTGGAGATAAAGAAGTCGGCGTCATAGGTATCAAGCATAGCCTGTCTCTTATCTTCCATTGCATCTCTGTCAATAAATCTGTAATCTCCTGCCTTAAGAGCATCAACCAGTCCGATCTCATGGGCACTCATTGCACCGCCCATTCCAACGCTGCACCCTTCCGGAATAAGTTCAAGTGCCTTCTGAAGCGCCTCTCCCTTGGTTGCTGCATAATATGCCTTCATATTCCTTGACTCAAGTCCCTTAATGACTTTCTGAGCAAAGAGTTCGTTTCTTTTCCTGATCATCTCGTGCATAAGAATTCCTCCGTCAGCTCTTTTTACTTAGAGCCATACTCGCCTTCAACACCATACTTCTTCATCAGCCTCTTGATAAAGAACGGCTGTAAAAAGAACACCAGAATATATCCGACAACAAATGTTATTGCCAGAGAATGAAAAAACATAGGGCCAAACTCAAGACCGGCCATTCCGTTACTCTGCTTCATAGCTACGCTGTAAGCAAGTGTTACCATAAGGAAGGTGATTATCGGAGTGTAGATCAGGTTTGAAACAAGGCTCTCAACAAGTCTTGCCTTCATGGTTCCGCGAATTAAGTTAAAGCTCTTGGAAACATCGCCGGCAACTTTTCCTACCGGGATCACAAAACCGATGATAAGGCTTATGATAAGGCTCACCACAAAACTCATTATCCAACCCGGAACGGTAAAATGTCCTGAGGTTGCTGTTCCTACAATTGACAGGAAAAAGCTCATGGTAAATCCCATCAAAAGACTCATATCCCTGTAGATCTTTTTAATCTTATCTCGCATTGATCGTGCTCCTTAAACAGTATTTTTAATGGTTCACTTAAGAGAATTCTACCACGTAACCGTACATACTAACAACAAAAATCCGCAGACAATAAGCTTTGTCTGCGGATTTGATAAGACATATTTTTTTTATTTATCAGCCACCGTTACTGTTGCTGCCGCCCTGGCCGTTCTGACCGTTCTTGCCACCAGGTATTGCAGGCTGCTGGAATGTTCCGTCGTACTGATCAGAGGTCTCTCCATCTTCACCGGCATTTGAATCCTGTCCGCCGTGAGCTGAAGCTGCGTGTCCGAGAGTTACGTCGTACTGCTCTTCCACATACTCTGCACCGTTCTGTCTCATTACCTTGATGGTTACTGTAGTACCTGCAGCATAGAACTGAAGTCTTGTCTGAAGGTCATCCATTGATGTGATCTCTTCACCGTCAAACTCAGTAATAACATCACCCTTCTCAATTCCTGCCGCCTCAGCACCGCCGTTTCTTGAAACCTCAGCTACATATACGCCGCGAGGGATTCCGTAAGCTGCCTCAACTTCTGCTGTAACACTGACACCTGAGATACCGATGTATCCTCTGTCCTCATCAGAAACCTTAATCTTGGTCTCTTCGTTCATGAGCTTATCAATGATGGGCTGTGCATCTGAAATAGGAATAGCATATCCCATGTCATCTACGTACTGTCCGCCAAGCTTGTTGGAGTTGATACCGATAACTTCGCCCTTAAGGTTGATAAGTGCTCCGCCTGAGTTACCGGGGTTGATGGCTGCATCTGTCTGGATGAATGTTCCTGTAACGCCCTCTTCAACCTCGATCTCACGATTAACCGCTGAGATTACACCTGTTGTAACTGACTGACCATAGCCAAGTGCATTACCGATTGCAATTGCCGGCTCGCCGAGCTTAAGTGAATTGCTGTCACCAAGAGTTGCAATCTTGATAGCATCTTTTGTCTCTGAGCTGATATCTTCAAGCATTACTGCGATAACCGCGAGGTCTTTATCTGAATCGGTTCCTTTTACAACTGCCTCTACTGTGGCATCATCCGCAAAGATTACTTCCAGGCTGTCAGCACCTTCGATAACGTGGTAGTTGGTTGCGATAAGGAGCTCTGTGTCATTCTCTCCAACAATGAATCCGCTGCCTGATGCTGTTGCTTCTTCTGTCTGAACGTATCCGAAGTAGCTTGCTGATGCAGTGTAGTTGTTGTGGATCATAACCATTGCAGGCATTACTTCTTCTACTACTGCTGTTACATCTGTTACAACACCAAGTGATGTCTCGGAAACGGTTGTTGTTGAAATTGAGTTGTCAGAATCAGATGCTGCTGAAGTCTTATCTGTTTCAGTCTCTTCCTTCTGAGCCTCTGCAACCTCCTCTTTAACTTCCTCTTCAGTATTCTCTACCAAAGCCTCTTTTCCCGGAACCGGTAGTCCAAATCTGTCTGCTACCTGTGTGTAAGCAAAGCCCACACCACCGACTATAAGAGCAAGTATGCAAACTGCTGCGATAACCTTAGCCGCTGTATGTTTCTTCTTGCCGCCGTTTGCAGGTGGTGTTACAGGGGGCTGGGTGTTTGCATTGTACTGGTAAGTACCGTAGGTTGGGTGTCCGTTCTGATTGTAGTTGTAGCTACTCTGTCCATAAGAATAATTGCTGCTGTAACCATTGTTGTAGCCGTTATTGTAATTGCTGTATGGACCATTGTTTGTTGTTTGGGATGTATTAGCATTCCACTGACCGTAGCTTGTAGAGCCAGTGGACTGTTGACCATTCTTGTCATCTTCGTACATATTGGTGAACCTTCCTTTCTTTTGATGGCTTTAGTATAGATTCAATCTGTGACAAAAATGTGTTTTATTTCTTATATAAAAATTAATAATCTTCTTCCAAAATTTGAATTTCCATATAGTCAAAAGAGACTTCTTCAATGAAAGAATCCGCAGTAAATCTGCATTTGTCGTGGATCTGGAAGTCCTTGATGGTGTTATCAAGCCATATAGGTTTGGAGAGATCCATTTCATAACATGCCTTCTCCAAAGAGTTCATTACCTTATGAGTTCTTGTGTCAACCGTGTCGTCACATATTGTTGTATCTCTCAGAAGATGGTTGTCTTTAAAAAGCTTTACCCAAAGTCTAAACATAAATTACTCCCACAATGTCTTTTTTCTTACATTATAAAAGCCGGCAGTCATTTTGACTACCGGCTCCTTAATTGCGATAAGTACTTATCAGTCTTCGTATCCGTTTGGATTCTGGCTCTGCCATCTCCAGGAATCAGCACACATCTCTTTGATTCCGTTCTCTGCCTTCCAGCCGAGCTCCTTTTCAGCCTTTTCAGCCTTAGCATAACAGGTTGCGATATCGCCGGGACGTCTGTCCTTGATCTCATAAGGGATCTTAACTCCTGTTGCCTCTTCGAAGTTCTTGACGATGTCTAAAACGCTGTAACCAACGCCTGTTCCGAGGTTGTAGATATTAAGTCCGCTTCCGGGTGCAAGCTTTGCAAGTGCCTTAACATGGCCCTTTGCAAGGTCAACTACGTGGATGTAGTCACGCACGCCTGTGCCGTCGGGAGTGTCATAGTCATTACCGAAAATCCCAAGCTTAGGAAGCTTACCAACTGCAACCTGTGTGATATATGGCATGAGGTTGTTAGGAATTCCGTTGGGGTTCTCACCGATGGTTCCGCTCTTGTGAGCTCCGATAGGATTGAAGTATCTAAGAAGAACTACGTTCCACTCGTTATCAGCCTTCTGGATATCGGAAAGGATCTGCTCGAGCATTGACTTGGTCCATCCGTAAGGATTGGTGCACTGTCCCTTAGGGCAGTCCTCTGTGATGGGCACGAATGCCGGATTTCCATATACTGTAGCAGATGATGAGAAGATGATGTTCTTGCAGTTATGCTTTCTCATTACATCTACAAGTGTAAGTGTTCCTGTAATATTGTTATCGTAGTATTCCCATGGTTTCTGGACAGACTCTCCAACCGCCTTAAGTCCTGCGAAGTGGATCACACTGTCAATCTTTTCTGCGGAAAAGATCTTTTCCAGAGCCTGTCTGTCTCTGATATCAGCTTCATAAAACGGAACCTTCTTGCCGGTGAGAGCTTCTACTCTCTCAAGACTCTTTCTGCTTGCATTGGCAAGGTTGTCCATTACAACAACGTCTTCTCCTGCGTTCTGAAGTTCAACTACTGTGTGTGAACCGATATAGCCTGCGCCACCTGTTACAAGAATTGCCATACGTTACCTCTTTTCTAAGATGCTTATTTGTTTACTATGGTTGAATTGTAAGGCTCTGAGCCTTTTAAATCAATAAACTTATGTTGGGACAATCAGTCGAAATGTTAACTGGTCGAAACTATCAAAGCTCGATTCCGTTTAACTTGCAAAGCTCTCTTGCTGATTCAACTGAATCTACTCCCTCTTTGTTCTTGATAGGAGCAAACTCTTTTTCCCTTACAACCTCATATGGAAGGCAGGTAGGAAGCTCGTGGATCATATCAAGAACCAGCTGCTCGAACTTGCATCCGTTTGGAGATTCAGGCTTAACAAGGTTTGCGTTCTCATCGATGTATGGAATCTTCTTCTCAACTACATGGAGAGGAAGTGTCTTTTTAGCAATCTCATAAAGGTCATTCTCATTGAAGAGGTAGTTGAGGATAACGCCGTAGTTGTAAGCAGGATCGCCGTTCTCGTCCTTGGCATCCATCATCTCCTGAGAGAGCTCATAGTACTCAACGATAGAAGGCTTGCCATCCTCAAGGCACATAACTCCAACCTTCTCATCGGGAGCGTTCTTGCGAACAACCTTAGCGCCACAGCTTACACCTGCTGTAAGTGTTGCTCCTACAAAGCAAGGATCTGCGATTCTCTGAAGTACGTTATCAACTGCGAAGATGTCAATCCACTCGATGCCCTCTTTCTGAATGAGGTCACGAAGTCCGGCCTTAAGCATTGATGCATACCATCCGGCGTTTCCGTTAGGTGATGTAGAGATTCTGCCCTTGCCCTCCATGTAAACCTTGCCGTTGTAATCGGATGCCGGAGCCATATCCTGCTTGAAGAATGTGATCTTCTCCTCAGGGTATCCAAAGAAGTTGTGCTCCTTAAGGAAGTTTATTGTAGCATCGTTATTCTTCTCACTTGTCATGATGAAGAGTCTGATGTATGCGCCATCAGCCTGCTTAACTGTATCAAGAAGGTTCTCGATAATTCTCTGGAAGATGAATACAGGCTTTGTAAGTCCGATGTCATACATTCCCTTAGGGTTGTCGCTGCCAAGTCTTGTTCCCATTCCACCTGCAAGGAGGCAAGCAGCAACCTTTCCTTCCTTGAGTGCCTTGATTCCTGCTGCAGCAAACTCATCTTTTCTTCTCTCTATCTCTGAAACCTGCATAGCTGCCAGAGGGCTGAACTGTCCTCTTCCCTCGCTCTTACCGAGGTTCTTGCAGTTCTCAAGGACAGCAAAATCTGTCTCATCGATCTGTGTGAGAAGATCCTTCTTCTCTGTATCTGAAATTTCATCATAATATTTAAGGACATGTTCCTGTCCAAAGGTTTCCAGTTTCTTCTTAGCTTCTTCTAAATTCATATCTCACTCCTAATTCCTTTTCACTTAAGTTTCCATAAAATTGCGTTTTTGACCTCATATATAATACTACAAAACCGTTTTTCCTAAAAGCCATATTTCGCACAAAAAAGAGGGCTGTTTTCCCAGCCCTCTCATGCTTTTGCCTAATTATTTACATTCGATGAGTCAAATTGAAACGTCCCCGGTGTCTCAAAATGAGTCAATCTGAAACGTCCCCGGTGTCTCATCAGCCGCCCTGAGCGGGAGCTGCAGGATCTGCTGCCGGGTCTGCAGGAGCAGGAAGCGGAGTTCCGGGTGTCCAGCCGGCGGGATCTACAAGGAGACCGTTCTTGTCGAAGGTGCAGTTCACACCGTCGAGAGGTACTGTAACCTTAACCAGCATTCTTCCGTTGTTGCCGTCAAAGAATCTCCATCCGTCAGGCTGCTGTACCCAGCCTACAACCTGATGTCCGTCTGCAGGATCAAGGTAGTAAACGCCGTCCTTAAGAGAAGCCATTCCAACTACCATCTTGCCGTCAGCACCGAAGTAATAACTTGCACCGTCAATGGCATTCCAGCCTGTAACCATCTTACCGTCAGGTCCGAAGTAATATCTGTTTGCCACATCGCCTGACCAGCCAACAAACATAACGCCGTCAGCGCCAAACATGTAGTTGGCCTTATCAATTGTCTGAAGTCCGACTACTGCTGCATTTCCGGGTCCGAAGTAATATCTCTGGCCCTGCTCATTAGCCCACCAGCCGCTGAGTGCAATACCGTCAGCACCAAACATGTAAAGGCCGGTCTCAAGTGCATGCATACCTGTGAGCATAAGTCCGTTGGCATCGAAGAGATAAAGCTTGTCACCGATCTGTGTAAGACCTGTGCGCATCACATACTGCTCATCGAAGTAGCGAATGCCGTCCTCGAGCTGTAAGAAGCCTCTCTGGCAAACGCCGTCAGCATTGGCATAATATACTGTTCCACCCAGGTTCAAAAGACCTGTGCATCTCTGGCCGTTCTCGTTGAAGTAGAAACGTGCTCCGTCTATATCGGCAAAGCCTGTAAGTGCAAGGCCGCCCTGATTTGGATCGAGGTAGTAGATTCCGCTCTCATCCTGGAACCATCCGGTCTGGATAAATCCGTTGGGATCCGCGTGATATCTCTGGCCGCTTAAGTTGATCCAGCCATACTGTTTGCGGTAGTTGTGGTAGTAGTAAACGTGTCCGCCCCAGCTGTTGAAGCCCTCAGGAATTATCCTTGAGAAGTAGTCAACATAGAGGTGGTTAACATCTACTCTTGTAGGGATTCCGGCATATGTAGCGTGGGAGCTTGACTGCCACATTGCATAGTCACCGGGATAATCGCAGAATGAATTGTACTGTGCAACCCATCTTGCTGATGACACTGCAGGCATTCTTCCCATGAACCAGTTTCTGCTTGCATATACCATTGGCTCATAGCCGGCTGCATTTATGATTCCGCAGAAAGTATCAGCAATAGCCTGAAGCTGTGCTGCATTAAGACCCTTCTGGCAGGAGTCTTCAATATCAATTGCGATGGGGAATGTTACTGTATAAGGTGCGATCCATGCCAAAACCTGATTGGCCTCAGCTGCTGCAGCTTCCGGTGTTGTAGCATAGGAATAAATGTAGATACCTGTGCGTACGCCGGCTGCATTTGCACCGTTGATGTTGTTGATGAACTGCTCATCAAGGCCCTTCTTGGTTGTGCCGACTCTTATCATGGCAAACCTTACGCCCTGAGAAGCTACCTGGCCCCAGTTGATTCCGCCCTGATACTTGGAGACGTCGATTCCGACTGCCACCTCAGGACCTACAGCCTTGGTCTTAATGGCTGTTCCGGGACAAACAAGTAAAAGTGCCAGCATGCCCACGAGCATTCCGGCAGAAACGATGATTCTCTTCAAACTTTTTTTCATACCTCTACCCCGTTTTTTACAGATTTCTTAACATTTATTATAAGTGAAAAATGTACCCAAGGCAATTAAAACAGTCCCGTATTTATGGGCGGTTTTGTGGTATTATATTGTTGTAAAATCGTTATAGAATTAAGGAGGAAGACCTATGCTGAAAGACTTTATAAAAGCCGAATTACCGGATGAAGAAGAGCTGAAGACAAAGCTCAAGGAAGAACGTGCTCGCCTGTCTGCATTCCAGATGAAGATAAAAGAAGCAGGTCTTCCCGTGATGGTTTTGTTTGAAGGCTGGAACGCTGCAGGAAAAGGCGCCCTGATCGGGAAGATCATAAGAAACATCGACCCGAGATTCTTTAAGGTTGCCACCATGGACAGGGAGCCAAGCCCCGAGGAAAAGAGATATCCCTTCCTCTACAGATACATAAAAGAAATTCCGGAAGCCGGCAAATTCCGCTTCTTTGATACCTGCTGGATGGAGGAAGTGGTTGACGGCGTGCTTGATAAAAAGCTCACCGAAGAGATTTACCAAAAAAGAGTTCACTCCATAAACGTCATTGAAAGGCAGCTTTGCGACAACGGTTATCTGGTCATAAAGTTCTTTTTCCATATATCCAAAAAAGAACAGAAAAAGCGCCTGGAAAACCTTCAGGGTAGCAAAGACACCAGCTGGCGTGTAGACAAGGACGACCTTCTGCAGAACAAGCACTATGACAGGTGCCTTGAGGTGTTTGAGAAGTACCTTAGCGACACCAATCAGTCCCGCGCCCCGTGGTACATCATCGACGCCACAGACAAGAAATGGGCTGAGCTCCAGGTTTTGCAGTTCCTTAATCAGGGCATAGATATCGCGCTGAAGAACCAGAAGATGAATGTTCCGATTCTTCAGAACACCTTCCCTCTTGAAAAATCCTGCAAGCTCTCTGAGATATCTCTTGATGATAAGACTGTATCTGCTGAGAACTATGACGCTGAGCTGGACAGACTTCAGAAGGAGTTAAAAGAGCTTGGAAACAAAGTTTACAGAAAGAAGATCCCTGTAATTATTGCCTACGAAGGCTGGGATGCTGCCGGAAAGGGCGGAAACATAAAGAGGATCACAGAGGCCTTAGATCCAAGAGACTATGTGGTTGAGCCGATCGCCAGCCCCGAGCCCCACGAAAAGGCCCGTCACTATCTGTGGAGATTCTGGACAAGACTTCCAAAGACCGGTCACATCACTATTTTCGACAGGACCTGGTACGGCCGTGTAATGGTTGAAAGGCTTGAGGGATTCTGCTCCGAAAACGACTGGCAGAGAGCCTACAACGAGATCAATGAGTTTGAAAAAGAGCTCAGCGACTGGGGCGCAGTCATCATCAAGTTCTGGGTTCAGATCGACAAAGACACTCAGCTGGAGCGCTTCAACGACAGACAGAACACTCCTGAGAAGCAGTGGAAGATCACCGACGAAGACTGGAGAAACCGTGAGAAATGGGATCTCTACGAGGGGGCAATCGATGAGATGATAGCAAAGACCAGCACCACCTTTGCACCCTGGCATGTACTTGAATCCGTGGACAAGAAATACGCAAGGATCAAAGCACTGAAGATCGTAATTGAGCAGATCAAAAAAGCACTTGAATAAAAAAAAAGCAGCCTCTTCACTCAACTATGAAGAGGCTGTTCTATATATGATCAATTTACAATATTCCTTGGTTTTCCTTCCATCCAGCTCACGATGTTTTTCTTAACTTCGTCAAGGCAACGGGTTCTTGCCTGTGTGCTGGCCCAGGCCAGGTGCGGTGTTACAATAAGTTTTCCGCTGTCCTGAATCTTTAAAAGAGTGGAGTCTTTAGCCATGGGTTCGGGGCTTAAAACATCGAGTCCCGCTGCGGCTATTTCTCCGTTTATAAGAGCATCAGATAAGTCTTTTTCCACAACAACCGCGCCTCTTGCGACATTTATGAGGATTGCGGTTTTCTTCATTTTCTCGAAAGCTCTTTTGTCAAAAAGATCTCTTGTCCTGTCAGATAAAGGACAGTGAAGGGAGATCACGTCTGACCTTGTAAGAAGCTCGTCAAAGCTTACCTGTTCATAGTCTGTGCAGTCACTGTGTCCGGAGGAAGCATAGAATATTACATGAGCGCCGTAAGCTGTCGCTATCTGAGCAACCTTTCTTCCGATGTTTCCCATGCCGACGATTCCGTAGGTCTTACCATCGAGTTCATCGAAGGGAATATCCAAGCAGCAGAAATGCGTCTGATTTGCGTAGGCTCCGCTCTTTACAAATTCATCGTAGTGGCGGAGGTTCTCCATGAGATAAAAGAGCATAGCGAAGGTGTGCTGGGCAACGGAGGCTGTCGAGTAATTCACAACGTTTGCAACCTTTACTCCGTGTCTGTCACAGGCCGGAATGTTGGCGTTGTCAAACCCGGTTGCGAACTCGCAGATGAGTTCAAGGTCCGGTGCTGCATCCAGGAGCTTATCCGTGATCTGACTCTTGTTGATCACAAGGACGTTAGCGCCATTAAGCCTTTCTGCCGCATTTTCCTCAGTCACCTTGTCATCGTAGTAGGTAACCTCTCCCAGCTCATCATAAATGCTGTAGTCCATATCTGTTCCGACACTGTCTTTGTCAGCGATCACTATCTTCATGCGTAATGCTCCTTCTATGTTAATACTTACTGCCTTTCGCAATTGAGTTCACTATATCAAATACTGCCGTTAGTATCAATTGCAAAGTAAAAGTCCCCTCCGCCGGTGAAAGCGGAGAGGACTTTTTCAGTCGTCGATAAATTATGCGAAAGGATTCTCTGTTGGATAAGGAAGAGATGCAGGCTGATTGTAGCCGATTGTCTCTGCTCCAACATACTTGAATACCTCAAAGAGTGCCTTTCCGAAGTGTCCGAAAGCAACTGCTCCGTGATGAGGGAAGTTGTTCTGGATAAGAACGTGTCTGTAGAATCTTCCCATCTCAGGAATAGCGAATACACCGATACCACCGAAGGACTTTGTAGGAGTATTGAGAACTTCTCCCTGTGCAACATATGCACGAAGGTGGTTGTCAGATGTGCTCTGCAGTCTGTAGAATGTGATATCACCGGGAATGATGTCACCCTCAAGTGTTCCCTGTGTAACTTCCTCAGGAAGGTTACGAGCCATGATTCTCTGGAACTTCATCTCGCAGCTTGAAAGCTTGCTTGTGCATGTATTTCCGCAGTGGAAGCCCATGAATGTATCTGTGTGCTTGTAGTTTGTCTGATTCTTGATTGACTGCTCGTACATATCATCAGGTACAGAGTTGTTGATATCAAGAAGTGTAACAGCGTCGTTACTGATGCATGTTCCGATGAACTCAGAAATTGCACCGTAGATATCTACTTCGCAGGATACAGGAATTCCGCGTCCTGTAAGTCTTGAGTTAACGTAGCAAGGAACGAAACCAAACTGAGTCTGGAATGCAGGCCAGCACTTTCCGGCGATACATACGAACTTCTTGCTTCCTCTGTGCTCCTCGATCCAGTCAAGAAGTGTAAGCTCGTACTGAGCAAGCTTCTCAAGAATCTCAGGCTTCTTGTTGCCTGCGCCGAGGTCTTTCTCCATGTCAGCCTTGATGTCAGCGATTCTTGGATCACCTGCGTGCTTGTTGAAGCTCTCGAAGAGGTCAAGCTCTGAGTTCTCTTCTACTTCTGCACCGATGTTGTAGATCTGCTGGATAGGTGCGTTACATGCAAGGAAGTTCATAGGACGAGGTCCGAATGCGATAACCTTGAGGTTTGAAAGGCCATAGATAGCTCTTGCGATAGGCACGAACTCGTTGATCATCTTAGCGCACTCTTCAGCTGTTCCTACAGGGTACTCAGGAATATAAGCCTTTACGCCACGAAGGTGGAGGTTGTAGCTTGCATTGAGCATTCCGCAGTAAGCATCTCCTCTGCCGTCGATAAGGTCATTCTGTGACTCCTCTGCTGCTGCGCAGAACATAACCGGTCCGTCGAACTTCTCAGCGATAAGTGTCTCTGAAATCTCAGGTCCGAAGTTTCCAAGATATACGCAAAGTGCGTTACATCCGGCTTTCTTGATATCCTCAAGAGCTTCCATAGCCTGGATCTCGCTCTCGATGATACATACAGGACACTCATAGATATCCTTCTCATCAAAGTTCTTCTTGTAGGCATCGATAAGAGCCTTTCTTCTGTTTACAGCAAGTGATGCCGGGAAACAGTCACGGCTAACTGCAACGATACCAATTTTTAAATCTGGAATGTTAATCATAATAATCCCCTTTCTACTCTCAGAAATCTTGTTTTATTTTCAGAGGCCAGATGCCTCTTAGATACATTTATCAAAGCTCGGCAAGTGCCTTGTAATCATCCTTAAGGTCTGCATAGAGCTTCTTGTAAAGCTTGTGGTACTCTGCATACTTGGCAGCATTATCTGCTACAGGCTCAGTCTCTTTTGCCTTAGTGATAAGCTTGTCGCAGGCTTCCTGTACGCCCTCATATACTCCGCTGCCTACGCCTGCCAGGATTGCTACGCCAAGAGCAGGTCCCTGTTCCTGGTTGATGGTTGCAACCTTGCATCCGTAGAGGTCTGAGAGCATCTGTCTCCAGATCTTGCTCTTTCCGCCTCCGCCGCAGGCCATCATCTCTTTTACACTGATACCCATTTCATTGAGGATATCGTTGCAGTCACAGAGTGAGTAGGAAACGCCTTCCATAACTGCTCTTAAGAGATGCTTTCTTGTGTGGATACCTGAAAGTCCGAAGAACACGCCTCTTGCCTTGTCATCAAGGTGTGGTGTTCTCTCACCGTTGAGGTATGGCAGATAGATAAGTCTGTCTGAACCAACGGGAACGGTCTCGATATCCGCATTTATAAGGTCATAGGGATCAACTCCCTTTTCCTTGGCTTCTTCTATATAGCTCTGGCAGAAGTTGTCTCTGAACCACTTGAGTGAGAAACCTGCTGCCTGGGTAACGCCCATGATGTGCCATGCGCCCGGTACTGCGCAGCAGCATGTGTGAACTCTGCCCTTAGGATCGATGGATACCTTGTCTGTATGTGCAAATACAACGCCTGAAGTTCCGATGGTTGTGAAGGCTGTTCCCTCTCTTACAACGCCGGTTCCTACAGCAGCTGCTGCATTATCACCTGCACCTCCGACAACTACAGTGTCTGTAGTAAGTCCGAGCTGACTTGCGATCTCAGGTAAAAGAGTTCCTGTAACCTCGCAGGACTCATGCATCTTGCCAAGGAGTGCTCTGTCGATTCCGAGCTTGTCTAAAACTTCCTGTGACCAGTCACGCTTTGATACATCCATCAGCTGCATTCCTGATGCATCTGAAACCTCTGTAGCGAACTCACCGGTCAGAACGTATCTGATGTAATCTTTAGGTAAAAGAATGTGTCTGCACTTCTTGTAGTTCTCTGGCTCCTTGTTGCGAACCCATAAGATCTTGGCAGCTGTCCATCCTGTAAGAGGAGGATTGGCTGTGATCTCGATCCACTTCTCACGAGGCATAATCTTAAGCATCTCTTCTACTTCATCGCCTGTTCTCTGGTCGCACCAGATGATTGAAGGTCTGATCACTTCGCCGTTTTCATCCAGCATTACAAGTCCGTGCATCTGTCCGGAGATACCGATACCCTTGATATCTGCAGCATCTGATACCTTACCTGAATCAAGAGCTTCCTTAACAACTGCTGCTACAGTCTCAAGTGAAGCTTTCTTCCAGTCATAAGCATCCTGCTCAGCCCAGCCGTTCTGGGGAGTGTACATGGGATACTCGTAAGCTCTCTCAGCAACAACGCCGCCGTTCTCATCAAAAAGAACCGTCTTGGTTGCTGAAGTTCCAACATCAATTCCTATAAGATATTTCATATTCATACCCCCGTCTCACGCATTAAAATACGTGTTCAAAAAAAATATATAATAATACAACTTAAAATACAACATTACAAATTTGCAGAAAAAATGCCCGTGTTTCTATTCATTTTTACCATGCTTGTATTCGAAATTTACAAAAGCTGTACATCTTTAGCTGCGCATTTAACGCCGGTGAGTTCTTCCGATCTCTTATCGGGCTGTGATGTGCCTGCGTAGATGGTGAAATTCTTGGAAAAGAGATCTCTGACTCCCTCTTCATCTACAGAAGTAAAGGCCTTTCTGTTTATATCAACAACAACCTTTTTCTCTTCTCCTGCAGCAAGGTGAACTCTCTTAAATCCGCAAAGGCTTGGATTAGGGATTGCAAGCTCAAAACCCGTGTCCTTGATGTAGATCTGAACAACCTCGTCGGTATCTCTTTTGCCCTCGTTTACAACAGTAGCTGTAACCTTGGCTCCGGCAAACTCTCCCTTGTCGTCCTTAACAAGCTCAACGTCTACATCCTTTACGCTGCACTTACCATATGTAAGTCCGTATCCGAAAGGATAAAGAGGTGTTCCCTCAAAGTATCTGTAAGTCCTGTTCTTCATGGAGTAATCCTTAAAGTCAGGAAGGTCATCTGCCGACTTATAGAAGGTTACAGGAAGCTTACCTGAAGGTGATACGTCGCCGAAGAGGATGTCCGCAACGTCTCTTCCGCCCTTTGCTCCCGGATACCATGCCTGGATGACTGCAGCAGCCTTGTCCTGTGCAACACCGAGGTTAATGGAGCTTCCGGACATGTTGATGACTATTGTTGGCTTGCCACATGCAAGAACGGAATTAAGGAGCTGTCTCTGAGGAATAGGAAGCTCAAGGTTTACCTTGTCTCCTGATGCAAACTGGTTACCTGCATCTCCTTCCTCGCCCTCAAGGTTCTCATCGAGTCCGACTACAACCACCATTACATCTGAGTAATCAGCGATGGTCTGAACTTCTGAGAGTCTGTCAGGATAGTCCTGATCTGAGAGGTTGCTGAGGTTTGGCTTCCAGAGATCGCATCCTTCAGAATAAAGAACTCTTGCACTTCCCTCTACCTTATCCTCAATACCCTCAAGGACGGTAACGAATCTTGATGATGTTCCATGGTAGTTACCCTGAAGTGCTATTCTTGAATCGGCGTTTGGTCCTACTACACCGATGGTCTTAAGCTTTGTCTTATCCAGTGGAAGAAGTCCGTCATTCTTTAAAAGAACTATACTCTCAGCTGCAGCTCTGCTTGCAACCTTCTGGTGCTCATCGCACTCAACCACTGTAAACGGAATGTTGTCGTACTCAGTCTTATCAAACATTCCAAGAAGGAATCTTGTTGTGAAGAGTCTTACTGCTGACTCTGTAATCTGCTCCTCTGTGATAAGTCCTGCTCTGTAAGCATTCATCATCTTCTGGTAGGTACATCCGCAGTTCACATCGCATCCCATCTCAAGGGCCAGCTTAACCGATTCCTCAGCTGTTGCTGTAACCTTGTGATTCTCGTGGAAATCGCGGATAGCCCAGCAGTCTGATACGAAGTGTCCCTTAAATCCCCATTTGCCACGAAGAAGGTCAACCATAAGTGGCTTGTTGGCGCAGCAGGGCTCTCCGTTGGTTCTGTTGTAAGCTCCCATTACTGCCTCGACATTTCCTTCTTTTACGCAGGCTTCAAATGCAGGAAGGTAAGTCTCCTCAAGATCCTTCTTGCTGGCCTTGGCATCGAAGAAATGTCTTTCTCCCTCAGGTCCTGAGTGAACAGCAAAGTGCTTGGCACAAGCTGCTGCCTTCATGTACTCTCCATCGCCCTGAATTCCTTTTATAAAAGGAACTGCCAGGGTTCCTGTAAGGAACGGATCTTCTCCGTAGGTCTCATGTCCGCGTCCCCATCTGGGATCACGGAAGATATTAACGTTTGGTGACCAGAAGGTAAGTCCTTTGTAAATGTCTCTGTCACCGCGCTTTGCCTGCTCATTGTACTTGGCTCTGCCTTCCTCTGCGATAACCTCTCCGACCTGCTTCATGAGGTCCTCATCAAAGGCTGCAGCCAGTGCAATTGCCTGTGGAAACATGGTGGCTGTGCCGGCTCTTGCAACACCGTGAAGCGCCTCATTCCACCAGTTGTAGGCCGGAACACCCAGCCTGTCTATTGCAGGTGAGTCATAACGAAGCTGAGATGCCTTCTCTTCGACTGTCATCTTGGCAACCAGCTCTTTTGCCCTGTTTCTAGCTTCTTCTCTGTTCATTGCGTACCCCTTTTATTTATGTAATGTTGAAAAAAGGTCATTCTTACAAATATTAGTTTATGCTTCCGGGAGGTTTTTTTCTTATCACATTTTGGCATCTTATTCTTAAATATGGGGAGTCAGTGGGGACGGTTCTTTTTGACTCCCCACAAAAAAGGGCCGCGCCGTAAAGCGCAGCCCCTGAGGAACTTAATATTATGGAAGCATATCTGCATCGCCGAAGTACTCAGCCCACTTAGCTGTTCTCTCGTCGATGATAGCCTGTCCACCTGCTGAAAGGTAATCAGCAATACCGGCTTCCCAAACTGCATCGAAGTCAGCAGTAGAAGCAACTACAGCCTGATCATAAACCTGATCTCTCTTAGCTGAAAGTGTATCACCTACACCTGCCTCAGCCTCGATAACACCAACGTTGACGTTCTTAGGCTCAAGTCCGTCTGCCTTAGAGATCTTGTCAGCAGCACTTACAAGCTCAGGATCCTGTCCGGCATAACCATAAGCGATTGAAAGGTCAGCAAGCTTCTGATCACCGAAGTATGTTCCGTTACATGTGATTGTGTAGTCGATGTTCTTACCTGAGTTCTGGATTGCATCGCCTTCTGCTGCGATGATCTGGATAGCGCCAGACTCAAGAACTTCGTGTGTAACACCCTCTTCACCTGCCTGAAGGTACTTGATTGTCTCAGGCTTTGAAATGAAGTCGAGGTAAAGAAGTGATGCAAGAGGCTCTGTGTTTGTTGTAGGGAAGAAGAGCTTTCTGTCGCCTGCTGAAGAGTAAAGCCACTTAGCATACTTGCCGTCTGAGTTCTGGAAGCAGTCAACCGGTACGAACTTAGCATCAGGACCTACGTTTCTAATAAGGTTAGAGTTGATTGAATCCTCACCGTTTCTGAATACATAATCCCAGTTGTGCTGGAATGCGCCTACATAGCCGGCCTTGATCATATCGTCCTCAGTTGTGTCTCCGCTTCCGTAAAGAGCGAAATCCTTCCACATAAGGCCATCGTTGTACCACTTGTTAAGGAGCTTAACAGCTTCTTTTGTCTGAGGCTCTGTAACCATTCTGTCATCGAATCCGTTGATGTAGTACTCTTTGTCAGTGATCTTAGGATCCATGAAAGATGTGATGATATTAGATGCTCTCCAACCTACATCATAGCTTGTTGAGAAAGGAACCATCTTGGAAGCGTCTTTTCCAAGAAGAGTATCAGCATTGTCTCTGAATGCAACGAGCATGTCTTCGAACTCCTGAGTTGTTGTAGGAGCCTTCATGTTAAGAGCATCGAGCCAGTCCTGACGAACGAAAGTAACGATTCTCTGCTGCTCAGCACGTCTTCCTTCAAGTGCCCAAACTTCGCCTGTCTTAGGATCTTTGTCCCAAAGCATGTTCTGGTCGCCAAGCCAGTTCCAAAGGTTTGGTGTATCAGCCTTGTACTGCTCAATGAGGTCCTGAAGATCGATAACACCGCCCATCTGAGCGTATGTAAGAACTGTAGGATAGCTGTATGTTACGCAGATGTCAGGAGCTTCGCCTGCTGCAAGAAGGTTGTTGATATCATCAACCTCTGTCCATCTTGGAACCTTCTTGAAGGTTACTTCTACGTTGTGCTCCTCGAGCATTCCCTTTTTGATGTACTCTGTGTACATGTTGTTCTCAGGATCTGAACCGCCGTCATTTCCTCTGTCGTAGATCTCTACTGTGATCTTTCTTGTGTCAGCGAACTTACCGTCTGTAAGCTCTGATGCTGTCTCAGGCTCAGCAGCAGGTGCCTCTGCCTGTGTCTCTGTTGTAGCAGCAGGTGTTTCTGTAGTTGCTGCAGGTGTCTCTGTGGTTGCCCCACCGCCCTCTGATCCGCAGGCAACTATTGAAAGAGCCATTGCAGATGCAAGAAACATAGATAATACCTTTTTCTTCATAACTCTACCTCCATATTTTTTATGTGAATTTTTAATAATTACCAACAAGGAAGTTCTGCTCTCGCGCGAGCGCTCGCCAGAACAAGAATTCGTACTAAACTCGAAAATACCTCGCTAAGTACTCATTCTTTAACCGCTCCAAGAGTAACACCATGGATGAAGTACTTCTGCAGGAAAGGATAGATGCACAGGATCGGGATCGTTGAGAACATTACGATGGCTGCCTTAAGTGATGCAGCAAGTCCCGGAGCTGAGAAGCCCTCCTGTGTTGCAACCTCTACCTGGTTGATGTTGTTGATGATGTTGTACAGAAGGAGCTGCAGTGTGTAGAACCTGTCATCTCTCATGTACATCAAGGCATCTGAGTAACCATTCCATCTTCCTACTGCGTAGAACAGTGCAAGTGTTGCAAGAACCGGCTTGGACAGAGGAAGGTAAATGCTGATCAGGATCCTGAAAAGGCTTGCCCCGTCGATCTCAGCTGACTCCCTTAAGCTGTCAGGAATTCCATAGAAGAAACTCCTCATGATGATCATGTTGTAAACACTAAGTACACCGGGCAGGATCAGAACCAGTGGGTTACTGAGCAGGTGGAGCTTTTGCATCAGCAGGTAGTTCGGAATTGTTCCTGCGTTGAAGAACATGGTAATGGTGATAAAAATGTTAATTGCTTTTCTTCCCTTTAAGTGCTCAAAGATAAGGGGATAAGCACAAAGTGTTGTCATTGTAAGAGATGCTATGGTGCAGACAATTGTAAGAAATACAGTCCACACAAATGCTCTTATGTATTTGGGATCCTTAAGTACCGTTGCATAAGCATCGAAGTTAAGTCCCTTAGGTAAAAGATATACTTCATTTCTTACCAGGAAATCCGTACCACTCAAGGATTTGGCAAGAAGGTTCAGCATCGGGATGACGCAGATAAGGCTCACAAAGAGGCAAAATATCACGAACACCCAGTCCCATACTTTATCAGTCGTTGATTTTACTTTCATCTCTTTTGTCCTCCCTTACCAGATTCCTCTCTCGCCAAGCTTACGAGAGATAAAGTTAGCCATCAGCAGGAAGAACACACCAACAACCGACTGGAAGAGTCCAACCGCTGTTGTCAGCGAGAACTGAAGTCCCTTGATACCTACACGATATACATAAGTTGCAATAACGTCTGCCACCTTCATGACCAGGTTGTTCTGGAATGCGAAAGGACGATCAAATCCGCCGCCCAGGATATTTCCGAGGTTCATGATGAGAAGAACCACGATGGTTGGCTTGATGCCGGGAAGCGTGATGTGCCACATCTTCCTGAATCTGCCTGCTCCGTCAACGGCTGCTGCCTCGTAGAGCTCAGGGTTGATGCCGGCAATTGATGCCAGATATACGATAGAGCCCCAACCAAAGTTCTGCCAGATACCGAATCCGATGTAGCTGCCGATCCAGTGAGCTGCGTCGTTGAGGAACGGAATTGATGATCCGCCCATCTTCATAAGAACCATGTTTACAAGTCCGTCGTTTGGTGCAAGGAGCTGCAGAGCCAAGCTGTAGATGATGACCCATGAAAGGAAGTGAGGCATGTAAGCAATGGTCTGCACAACCTTCTTATAACGCTGGAAGCAAAGCTCATTTAATATAAGAGCAAATATGATAGGTGCCGGGAATCCGAAAACAAGATCCAGCAGGTTAAGTGTAAGTGTATTTCTAAGTGCATATCTGAAATCATTATTTCCGAATGCCTTGATAAAATACTCAAAACCGTGATTAGCTGCCAGTGGCAGTTTCCAAACACTCTCTACCAGTGAGTATTTCTTGAACGCAATCTGCACATAGATCATAGGTGCATATTTAAAGATCAAAAGATACAACAGTGGTAAAAATAACATCACATAAAGTTGCCAGTACTTTTTAAGATAGACACCGGCGCCCGCCTTATTTTGGGCCTTAGCTTGCCTGCTCATTTCATTCCTCCTCTAATCCCCTGATATAGCTCTCCCTGGGTCCAAGGTAGGACTCCGGGATTTTAATTCCTTTTTTTATAAGCACTATCCTCTCAAGAACGATGCCGGGACTGCAGCCATAAAACTTAAGTTCATTTTCCCCTTTTACGAGCTTTATCATGTCCGTAACGATCTTGACGCTGTTTATTGCTTCCTCACGCCACTGAGGGCTGAAGAAAAACTGGTTCTCCGGATCTCTGACGGTGTTTATTATCTTTGTCTTGCCGCCGTTAACCGAGTATCCCAGGTACTGCTCCGGCTTAAAAGTAACCGGTGTTGTAGGTGCCAGTAAAAAGACTGCCTCGTACTCACTGTTTTCCGTCGCCATAAATCTGTATGTGACACTGGGTCTTGTCTTTCCCCGATAAAAATCCTCTGTCACAGGAAATGCCTTGATGGCGCTTCCGCTTCTTCCATAAGGAGAAAGAACTTTAAAGCCTCCCTTTTTGGTGTTAGCCTTTTCGGAAAAATGCTCTGCCTCCATGCAGATATATCCGTCGCTCTCAATAAAGAGTCCCTTCGGAGCATCCGCAGGAGAAGCTTCCACCGTTACGTGTGCGCATCCGATTCCAATGCCTTCCACTGTAAACGTGCCTGTGATCTTTTCGGATAAAAGAGCTTTATTCACCGAAAGGGTTATCCGCTCTCTTTTTTTGACCTCGCCCTCTGTTTTTGAAAGCAAAAGCCAGCTGCAATCGGTGCTGATCCTGTATTTGTAAGGGATCTCACTTCCGCTTATCAGGTCAAATTCGATGCTGCTCACATCCGGTCTTAGCATGTCACTCCAGGTCTGGGGGTGATCATTCCATTCAAGGCCCGTCATGTAGTTTTCATCCTCTGCCCTGGAAACAAGCATCCTCGGCGAGTTTGCGCCATATACAAGATGCCTTATGGGATATCTGTTATCCTCTTCGTTCCAGTTGATAAATCCCACATGCTCCGATCTGCCAAAGCCTTTGTAGTAGCCGCCGTCCACCGTTTCATATTCATCAATGATACGGGCATCTTCTTTTACGCAAGCGTCAAGCTGCTCTGCAACATCGTTGGCTTCAATCCTGTTCTGCATTGCAAAGAACTTGTTCCTGCCGGCCAGTATCCACATCTTCATGAGGTTGGCCGTTCCGCAGGCCGGATAGTACAAAAGAGATATGAATGCCGATAGATTCTCGTCATTTATTCTCTTTTTAAGTGCAGCTGATTCCTTAAGTATCTCATCGCTGATGTTAAGGACCATGTCTGCCTCTCCAAAGTGAAGAGGGTGGTAAACATCTGCATTCATGATCTCGTGGCGCCTCTTTTCAAGAAGAGATGTGTAATCCCACAGGATCTTTTTTGCTTTGTTTCTTCCGGAGAGGGGAAGCATACCACCAAACTGCCTCTCCGCCCACTCATTTACGTAAGTCTCAGTGATGGCTGCATCTGTGCCGCCCCACTTATCTATGTCGTAAGCAAGGTCAAGGAAATATGAAAGACCAAGCTCCTGAGTGCCTATATCACCAACATTGGTGACCCAGATCTGTCTTACGCCGAACTCGTAAGCTGCTGTCATCTGCTCCCATACCCTTGGGAGGAAGGTGGCTCCTATCCACTTAAAGGAATAAGGACCACCGTGCATATCCATGTGATAGTACATTCCGAATCCGCCGGGATGATTTCTCATCTCCTTATCCGGAAGTGTTCTTGTGTAGCCGACGTTGTTATCGGAGAGGATTAAAGTTACATCCTCAAGCTCCGGATCACCCATAAGGCCCTTTGTCTTTTCATTGCCGTAGAAGAATTCTTCCACTTCGGAGAAAAGAACTATCTGCCTCGGAACGTTCTTTAGATCATCATCAATGGTCTCTTTGATAAGATCGTTCTGGGTCTTCAAAACGTCTTTTACCAGATCTATGTTATCCTGTAGCGAAGCATCATCCCCAAGTATCCTTGAGTCTCTCTCGCCTCGCATGCCAAGAGTTATTACATTTTCAAAGGACTTGTTTCTTATAAGTCCGTCTCGCCAGAAACGGGTGATTCCCTCTCTGTTTGCCCTAAAGTCCCAGGCATCTCCGTAGATTGAGTTCTCTCCCCGAAGGAGCCTGTACTCCTCTCCGCTTCTCATGCAGGGTTCGTGGTGGGATGTGCTCATCACCACTCCGTACTCGTCCGCAAGTCTTGCGCTCTCAAGCCCCGGTCCGTCCATGCTGAAGTTCGATGCCCACATGGCAGGCCATAGGTAGTTGCCCTTAAGGCGAAGGAGAAGTTCGAAAACTCTCTCATAGCAATTGGCGTTTATTCCGCCGAAGTGCTCTGTGGCCCAATTTCCAAAAGCCGGCCACTCATCATTTATAAAGAATCCTCTGTATTTAACAGATGGCTCTTTGCTGACCATGTTTACTTCATCTGTCAATGAAGCGTTTTTCTTCTTTTTGGGTAATACGTGATTCCAGTTAACAAGTGGTGATACCCCGAGAAGCTCCGAGAGATGGAACAGTCCGTAGATGGTTCCGCGCTTGTCGCTTCCGGCGATGACCACAGCGTGATCAACTCCATCCATCGGGCTGTCTATAACCTGAAAGCTGTAGACTTCCCACTTGCCTCTCACTTCCTCTAAATCTATGAGTCCCTTTTCTTCAAGCTCATCCAGGTAATCGCTCCTGCCGACGGTTCCGTAAATTATCAGGTTCTTACACTTACATCCCTTTGTATATTCACCTGCATGGAACCCTGTTACCAGGTACAGGTCCTGCCTGACCAGTGCTGCTACCTTATTGACTCCGGGAAAAGATTTAGATTCGTAAGTGAACATTAACCTGTTATCAAAACTGACCTTTGACACTTTTACCCCCACCAGGTTTTCTTTCCACTTTTGCTTGTTGATGTTTCCCCATTTGAATGCTATAAATAAATCATAGGGCATGGGATTTTAATACAAATACACAAAAAACCATATATTTTTTGCATTTTCCGATATAAAGTGCACAAGCTCTTTTCCCATGTATAAGGAGAGGTATGAAAAAGTGTCTGAACTTCCCGTATACCGTCATAGACAGCGAGATCATCTGTGAGCACAAGAAGGCCCGTGTCGATCCCACTGACATCAGCACTGTCCACAACCACGACGGATATGAAGTTGTTCTTTTCTTAAAAGGGGATGTAAATATGATGGTGGAACCCGAGCTTTTCAAGATGGAGCCCGGGGACATTTTCTTTATAAGCCCGCTGGTCTTCCATGGTGTTGACCTTGAGGATGTAAGCGGCTATGAGAGGATCGTCATCAACGTCCAGTACGAGTATCTAAAGAGCCTCGGTGATTCCGAGACTGATTTTAGCACGCTCTTTAGGAGCACGAATTCTGCAAACATGAATCACCTGCGCATTCCAAAGGAGTCGATCCCCAAGTTCATTGCCGTGGCAAAAAACCTTGAGGAAGCCCTCCACAGCGAGTGCTACGGCCACAGTGTCCTGGCGAAGGCCTACCTTGCAGAGTTCCTTCTTCTTACCTGCAAGTACTCTGAGAACGTTCCTCCGCAGAAAAAAAGCAGCACTATGCCCGTTGCCGTGGCAAAAGTGCTGGAATATATCGATAGACATCTCTCTGATGAGATCACTATAAATGCCATGTCTGCTGAGCTTCACTACAGCAGTGATCACCTTAGCCGCGCTTTTAGCGAAGCGACAGGTGACTCTTTAAAACATTACATTAATGCAAAAAAAATCGCTCTTGCACAAAAATTATTGCTGGAAAATAATTCCCCCTACGATGTGTGCTTCATGGTGGGATACAACAATTATTCCAGCTTTTCAAGGCGTTTCTCAACGCAGATAGGCGTCTCGCCCAAGCAGTATCAGTTATCGAACCGCGTGGGCTAAGCCTTCATATCTTTTGCTTAATAAATGGTTCTGCCTTTTTCGTCCGGAATGCCACATTTTCTGTAGAAGTAGGAGTTCACCTGATCTCTCCACTCTCTGGCATTATCCAGCTGAAGGTCGAACCTTTCTTTTACCCTTTTGTAGACTTCCTCGGGAACTGCATCTTTTAAGCTGTCCCAGTCTGCTGCAAGACCTCTTGCCTCTTCTTCTCCCTGGAAATGACTGTCGTAGATGTGCTGGATCAGTGTCTTTCCGGTCTTAAGCTTCCAGGTGTACGGAATGTGATGGAAGAAAAGAAGGAGTTCTTCCGGGCAGGTATTCGGGTCGTTGTACAACTTTGCATTTTCCGGGTAGTACTGCTGGGCATAGCCCGTTCCCCTATCTGTTCTGTCAACACCGATCCCAAGGTGATCAGCCCTGTGATAGGTTCCCCATCTTGAGTATTCATAGCCGTCAACGCTTGGTCCGTAGTGGCCGTTTGGTGTTACCATCCAGCCGATTCCAAGAGGTGATGTGTATCTCTCGTAGATCTCTCTTGAGCGAAGAAGCATGCTGCAGAGGATGTCCTCTTCCTTCTTTGGAAGATTCAGTGTCTGAGCGATCCACTCTCTTGCTATTTCTTCAGCTGTGAGCTCTGTGTTAAAAGACAATCTTCCGAATCCGTAGGTATTGGCTGCTGCCAGGTCATCTCCGGTCCAGTTCATGTCATTTCCGGTGTTGATGACTGCTGACATTCCTCCGAGATTGTTGCCCATGGTGCGACCACTTACAATGTCAGCCACAGTGTCTTTTTCCTCATTGCAATGTGTGTGGAAGTCGAGAACTTCCTTGAAAAGAGGGATGAGATAACACAGGTCGATCTGATGGCCTGTGTACTCCTGAGCTGCCTGAACCTCCAGCATCTGGTTGGTCTTTGTAAGGCCACCGAGAAGGGGAGATACGGGTTCGCGGATCTGGAAATCCATAGGTCCGTTCTTTATCTGAAGGATGACGTTGTCATGATATGCTCCGTCAAGGTCCTTGAAGTAATCGTAGCCGGCTCTTGCTCTGTCTGTCTTGGTGTCGCGCCAGTCCTGAGTGCAGTTATAGACAAAGCATCTCCAGATGATGATTCCGCCGTAAGGAGCTATCACATCGGCGAGCATGTTGGCGCCATCTGCCTGAGTCCTTCCGTAGGTGAAAGGTCCCGGTCTTCCCTCTGAATCTGCCTTTACAAGGAAGCCTCCGAGGTGCGGGAGATTGTCGTAAACTTCCTTTATCTTTTTCTCCCACCAGGAGATGACTGATTTATCAAGAGGATCGCAGGTGTCCATGCCTCCGATCTCGATAGGTGATGCGAAGTTAAGGGACATGTAGAGCTTTATTCCGTAACCTTCAAAGATGTCCGAAAGCTCTTTTACCTTATCAAAGTACCTGTCAGTGATGAGGTATGAAGCTGCTCCCTTTACATTTACGTTGTTGATGACAATGCCGTTGATGCCGATGCTGGCCATGAAGCGGGCGTAGTCTCTGGTTCTGTCGTTTATGATGATCTCTTCGTTTTCGAAGAAGAAAGAATTTCCTGAGTATCCGCGCTCGATGCTGCCATCCATGTTGTCCCAGTGGTTCATCATTCTAAGAGGGTTGGATGGAGAGGCTGTCTCGGCTACTTCGTCAGCTCTTTTACCACATGCTATTAGGCGCAGGATTGCGAAGACGCCGTAGAGAACGCCATTTGCGTCGGATGCGCTAAGGTCTATGCCGTTAGTGCTTCCTTTGATGCTATAGCCTTCTGCGGATATTGAAGCGACCTTTGCGATCTTAAGTGTCAGCGCCTTCTTGCCGGCTTCCGGCGAATCCGATACCTGCTCTCCGGTAAGGAGCTCTATGGCTTTTCTGAACTCGCATATTGCATTTGATATGACAACATCAGTGTCTGAAAATCCTTCAAGGGCGATATTCCATGCGCCATCGCCCTCGTAGACTCTGTGGTAATTCAGCCAAAGCTGTGTCCAATCAGTTGTTCCCATAAAAAGTTTTCCCTTCTGTTTCACAAATATTTGCACGCCCTTGGCGTAAAATGCTAGAATATGTACGAGTTAACATAAATCAAAGGAGAATGATCCATGATTGAAGATATTAACGCCCAGTCCAGAGAAGATATAATTTACGACACTTTAAAGGGCGTCCTTCTCTATCACAATACGCTCAACGAATATCCGCTCCACTGGCACAACGAGGTAGAGCTGATCCTTCCTTTGTCAGGGTCATTCCAGGTTAAGTTTCACAACGATTCTTCCGCAGTTGTTAACTGCGTTCCCGGAGATATAATGCTTATCGCTCCCGGAACCCTTCATGAGTACCTGTCTGTTGCACCGGGCGGTGAGAAGATGATCCTTCTCTTTGACTTTACCCGCTACTCACAGGTTTCTCTTATGGTTCCACTCCTTAAAACTCTTCCGCCCTACGTTCATGTTAAGCAGAGCCAGTTCCCTGTGGAAGCTGCGCGCCTTCAGAACTACTTCTGGGACATTGAGCGCCTCTACGGAGAGAGCGATGAATTTCTTCAGATATCTGTATATTCTCTGGTGACTCTGATCCTTGCCCAGATTGGAAGCATGCATCTTGTGGATGCTATTGTTCCCACCGGCACTTCAGATTCCCAGTCCAAAAACATTGAAAAACTAGTGGCTGTAACCAACTACATCGATTCCCACAGAAGTGAGGATCTCTCGGTTGAACAGCTTGCTGAGCTTGCAGGCTTTTCCAAGTACCACTTCGAGAGACTCTTTAAGTCCTCCATGGGCATCTCCTGCTATCAGTACATCACCAAGCGCCGCGTAATGATGGCTCAGGAGCTCCTTGGCGACACCGACCTCTCAGTCATGGACATCGCACTGCAGTCAGGGTTCTTCTCTCTTTCAACCTTCAACCGTGTATTCAAGGATATGAACGGCTGCTCACCCACCGAGTACCGCAAGATGTACCTCCAGGGTGCCGACGTCGCCGGCCGAACCTACACCAAGCAATAAGGTCCGAAAGCTATTGGCTGCTGTCGTCAAAAATTGACTCGGTCACCTTGAGCACGCTCTCGCTCGTCCTCGTTGGTAGCGGTGAGTCACCGGGGACGTTTCACTTTGTCTCATTTTGAGTCAGTGGGGACGGTTCTCTTTGACTCCTTTTCTATATCTTCTGTTGAGTTCTTGTCATATATATAGAAAACAGATCTTCTCAAAAACTTTGTCAGGCAGTTTTTCTATACTTCGAGACAACTTCTGCTCATATATATAGAAAACTCTTCACCCCAAAATCTTTATAAGCTTGTTTTTCCATACCCCAGAAATACTTTTTCTCACATATATAGAAAATTGAATCAACATACTTTTTCAAGTGTCCAATTTTCTATACCATGGACATAGTTTCAATTGTATATATAGAAAATCTTATGATCACACATTTTCTACGCCCCGAAGGCACTTTTCACAATATAGGTAGAAAGAATTTCTTAAACAAAATTCAAAATGCCTTATTTTCTACGCCCAACGGCCACTTTTGGGGATATAGGTAGAAAGATTCTCCACATTCATTTCTATTTTCTGTGCCCATAGATCACTTTTTTCTGTATAGGTAGAAAATAATCCCTAATGCAAAATTTTTCTCTCATACTTTCTACGCCCACAGCCTACTTTTTGCTGTATATGTAGAAAATCAGCAAAACCTCATCTTTCTGCCTGCACTTTCAATCTTGAATGCAACGCCCTTTTTCCTGCCCGCCTTAGTGACCAATATGTTCGGATGAATACCGGAGTCAAGGGACAGTACGCTGGGCGCCGCTTTTTGGCGCCCGGGCAGCACTTGGCTCCGGTATTCACCCGAACTACAATCGCCGGGCGCGGGCAGAATCTTCCGGATCTTGCAAAATGGGTCAATGTGAAACGTCCCCGGTGTCTCATAATGAGTCAAACTGAAACGTCCCCGGTGTCTCAAAACTGAAACGTCCCCGGTGACTCATTTTACTTCGAGTTCGAAGGGGCCCATTGGGAGGTTGGCCTTGTTGTAGATCATGGCTCCCGAATATGTATAGGCAACCAGGTACTTAACCTTCTTTATCTTTTCTACCTTAAGGTTTGTCTGAAGCTGAATTGCTTCGCCGACAATCTTAGCCTTGGCTTCGTACTCTTTTCCTTTATCATCAACTACAACAAAATCGCGGATCTCGCTGCCCTTGCCGATGTCTCTGGCAACCATTCCGTCGGCGTGATCAAACCTGATCTCTACAGTTGAGCCCTTCATAAGGCCTGAACCTGTAGCCTTAACTGAAACAGGAATAGGTGTAGGACCTGTGAACTCGCCGGCATAGCCGTAGCGAAGGTGCGCAGCCCAGAGGGCCAGGCGCTTGCCGATGCGGCGCTTGCCTGTGGGATGAAGATCGTTGTCTTCTCCAAGATCCATGTTTACTGTCATTCCAACCATCGGATCGTCCAGGAGCTTTGCCTGCTTTAATCTGAACTCAGGCCATGGATCGTCCACCGGCTGAATATCTATAACAAAGTTAGGGAGCTGAACCGTGATGTAAGGAAGGTTTTCCTCTCCCCACTTATCTCTGTAGCCCTTTATCATGCGCTTTGAGAGATCAACATAGTCATATGGCTCATAGGTATTTGACTCGCCCTGATACCAGATGATTCCATCTATTGGGAAGTTGTGACAAGGCGCAGTCATGGCGTTGTAAAGACCTGTCGGATGCCAGTTGATAAAGTCTGTGGGCGGAATCTCTCCGCATCTTGCAGCAACCTTGTAGTACCAGGTACCATCAAGCCTTACCTCAGCATCATCGTTGAATATCTTGTACTCCTTGTCCGGAGTTATCCTTCCAAGGCCGTACTCAACGCAGAGTCTTATTGCGATCACATTTCCTTTTTCCCTGGTAAGTCCCTCGGGAATATCATATTTCCTCGGCGGATACTGATACTCTATCCCGCCGACCTTCACTCCGTTAACAAATACCTCGTCCCTGTCTACCATTGTTCCAAGGAACAGTCTTGCGTTCTTTCCGGCAAGTTCCTCAGGCAGGTCAAAGCTCTTTCTGAACCATACCGATCCGCACATTCCGTTTAGCTCAGTATCCTTAAACATCACCGGAATATCCATTTCCTTCCAGCTGCGCTCGTCGAGCTCTTCTTTCATCCACTTCTCTGAAAGTCCCCTGTCAAGCTTATCGAGCTTCTCTCTCCAGAGCGTTCCGTTGATGACGTTTTTGTCCGCCTGATTCTTTCTGAAATCATCGTCGGCGTATTTATCCGCCTCTTCTATAAGTTCGTCATACCCCTCCAGCATCTCTTTTGACATCCAGGAGGAAATCTTGGATCCGCCAAGGGATGCATTTATAAATCCAACAGTCTGACCTGTGAGCTTCTGAAGATATGCAGCAAAGAAGTATCCGGTCGCAGAGAAGTCCATGATGGTATCCTTTTTAACTCTGCTCCATGCGCCGCTCCTCAGCTCCGCCAAAGGTCCGTGGAAATCTGTGTCCTCCACGATCTTGAAGGTCCTGATCCCGGGATTCTCCTCAATCTGAGCAAGAGCAGGATACCTGTCCTTAACCCTTGCGATGGGAAGCTCCATGTTGGACTGACCGGTGGCGAGCCACACGATGCCTATCATTACATCTTTAACCGCGATCTCCTCGTCCTTATCGTCTGAAACGATGAGCTCGTAAGGGCCTCCGCTCTCTTTTGCAGAAAGGTAGATATCAAACCTTCCTCTATCGTCAGCCTTTCCTGTGGACATGAGATTATCGAGCCTTACCTCGATTCCTCTTCCAGGCTCGTCCCATCCCCAAATATGTATTCTTTTACGTCTCTGAATGACCATTCCGTCCGAAATGATCTTTGGAAGTACTAATTTACCCATTTCGTTTTCCCCATGTTTCCCCATAGTCCTTCTATGGCTAATTATACAAAAACATGGCGACATGCTTCTTCACATTTTCCGCCATGTTTTTTCTCATTTTCTGATATCTATTTCAGCAGACTCCAAATCCGAGAATGGTAAACTTCTTATCTTCGTCTACATCCTTCATCTTAATGAGGACTTCCCGTTTCCTGCTCTCCGCCTCATTTACAAGGATCACGGCGTTGCAGTGGGTCCATCCGTTTACGTGAGGATCCGCATCCAGGACCTTCTTACCATCGACATAGACCTCAGCCGTGCCATGGCTTGCAGCAGCTGAATCCTTGAATATCAGAAGCAGTCTCTTACAGGTAAGCGTCATCTTAAAGGGCTCACTTCCGCCTTCGTGACACCAGTTGTGCGGAAATTCGGGAGTCATCTTGATATCCTTATCCATCTCCACAGCCTGCAGGTCTTCATCTTTTTGGTCAAAAGAGCCTTCGGCCACCTCTCCGATATCGTACTTCTTTTTAAGCGCATCCATCTCTTTCTTATCAAGAAGCTCTACCTGCTCAAAATCTGCTCCGATCACCGGCTCAATTTCCGCAAGAGAAATCTCTTTTCCCTGATCAGCAGGAAGAGGCCCTACACTTACCACCTCCATCAGGTTCGTCAGGCAGTCAGCCATGATCTGATGTCCAAGATTACTGGGATGATACACATCGTAGAAGTACTGGTTCTTGGAGATGACGCGCCCATCCTTAGGCATCAGCGGAAACTGCGGACTTACGGCATCAAGGACGCTGACCATCGGAAGATCATAATTCTTTCCAACAGGAGATAATCTGTCCTGAAGATTCCAGTCGTTTGAGAAAACTGCAAATAGCAGAACTACCGCTGGCTTCCAGGGAAGAGAAAGAGCTTTTCTCACAAGGCTCTCGTAGCATACGCCCTGAGTTTCATCGCCCTCATCGTTAACTGCAAACTCTATGACAACAAGGTCAGGCTCGCACTTCCCATCACGGAGCACATCTCTCTCAAACCTGATCATTCCAAGCTCTGAAGGAGTTCCTCCAACACCGGCCTTAACAAAGGTGCACTCTCCGCCCTTCATATATCTTTTTACAAAGTCCTCGTAAAAGACCCTTGCGTAGCACTTCTCATTGATGGGAATAGCGCCGGCTCCCTGAGTTATTGAGCCTCCGATAAATGAAAGAGTTACATCCTCTCCGGAAGCTGCCTTATCAAGGACCTTTCTGAGCCTTTCGGTATTACCGGTCTGCATAAGGCTATTGCCGATCATCTTTTTGTAGCCTTCAGAAGCGAAATCTACTGCAACTTCCTCGGGCTGCTCGGGAGCTTCAAACCCGTCATTAAGATAGAACCTTACATCTGCCGTGGCGCAGAGCCCCTCTTTATCAAAAAGAAATCTCATCTGCCCCAGCTCTTTATCGCCGTCCTTCCAGTCGACGCCATCAAGCTCAATTACAGTCTCCATGCCATCCATGGCAAGCTCCGCTTCAATGACGGTTACCTCTTCGCCGGGAGTATTCGGATACAGCTCTGCCACAAACCTTGTCTTCTCAGCAGCTTTCTCGCAGGATACGCTGACTCCGATGGAGTGGACCATCTTCTGAAGACCTGTTCTTGTGGTCAGGCTCTCTATCATCTCTTCATCTGTGACATTACCCGTGAGCTTGGCAGCATCGGTAAGTCTTCCCATATCCATGTACAAAAAGTGAGCAAAGCTTCCATCCGGCTGCGGAGCTCCGAATATTTCCTTGTCCTTCATAATATAGAAAAAAGGACGCTTCTTAGTTGGATCCTTGGGTGCCACAGGCCCCTTGTTTGCTATCTCTGCCATAATTTCCCCCATATCTTACAAAACAGTTTTCGCCGCGCAAGATCACTCTACAAATTTCCAGGAATAGAACTCAAAGCCTTCACCCTCAAAGACAAAGTACAGATCATGAATTCCTACAGCCTGAGTATCGAGCCTGTTTGAAATCTTAATGAGCTCTTCTCCGGCGTCCACTCCCTTTACAGGCTCCATGCCAACTTCAATCTCCTCTATGGGCTTTGACTCAGGTGAGTCTAGGCATACAAGGATCTTGCCTCTTATCTTATCTGACCTTCTTCCGTCAGCTCTTTTCACCATAACTTCCACAAGCCTTGCAGGATCTGCGCCAAAGTCCACACCACTTATCTGCACCCAGCTTCCGCTCTTGATTGCAGTCAGGATCATGTCGCCGGAGCCGTATTTAACTGCCTCTTCTCCGTACTGCCTTGTGGCAACACCTGCTGAATTTGACATGGTAACTGCTTTTGTCTCCACGTAAGGATCGACGCACTTAAGCTGCCTAACACCCTCTCTTGTAGCAACGCTGGCAGAAGGCTGCCCCTTCTCATCGATCACAAGCTTGTCAATGCTGGTGCTGCGATAGCCCTTAAGAATGCCCATGCTCTCCTCTAATATCCTTGAGTGGTAGGTGATGTAATACTCGCCCTCAAACTTAAACATACAGTGGTGGTTATTTCCGCCAAGTCCAAAGAAATGCTCAGGATTCTTAAGAACAGGATTTGCCATCTCAAAAGGTCCCATGGGATCATCGGAAACCATGGTTACTATCTCGCCCTGCTCAAAGCCTTTTTCCTTCTCGGCTTCAGGTGTCATGGAGAAGTTTGAGCAGTAGGAATAATAGTACTTTCCATCAATCTTATTTATGCCGGAATCCTCAAAGAGATAGGATACATTTTCTATGGGCTTCGGATCTCCCACGATAGAGATCATGTCTTTTCCAAGCTTGACAACCCTTGCTGTTCCGGGATCAGAAGCTTTGTCATCAGACG
This sequence comes from Butyrivibrio sp. NC2007, assembly GCF_000421405.1. GTDB lineage: Bacteria > Bacillota > Clostridia > Lachnospirales > Lachnospiraceae > Butyrivibrio. The sequence continues at coordinate 38,878 of NZ_ATWY01000005.1, read as the reverse complement.
GAACTCCGCCCCCGAAATATATGTAGCTCTCGCCGTCATCATCCATGAGAACTGCAGGGTCAAAGAGCCATGTTACCTCGGCACAGGTGGGTGTTTCTCTTGATATAAGCGCATGTCCAAGAGGATCGGTAAACGGTCCTACAGGGCTGTCTGCCGTAAGGACTGCGATTCCGTTTCCGCTGTTAGCAAAGTACAAAAAGAACTTGTCCTTCCCATCTATTGTCTTCCATGCTGCTGCCGGCGCCCAGGAATTTCCGCCCCATTTCGCCTGGCCGTTTGCACCTGCTGCATAGACCGTTCCGTGGTCCGTCCAGTTAACAAGGTCGTCAGATGAAATGACGCTGATCTTGTCGATCTTACTATAGGTATTCTCCTGGATTTCCCCGATGTCATTGACCTCCGGATAATCCAGTGTCATGTAAATATATACTCTTCCCTTGTACTCAAGTGCATAGGGGTCAGCTCCGAATCTCTGCACCATTACAGGGTTGTGGTCTGAAAGCGCCTTGTAGCTGCTTAGGATCTTGATATCACTCATTTTGGTAATCCTCCAAATTTAGGTTCATGTTATAGAAAAATATACACCAAGATTTATTTCCGTTTCTTTTCATAAATTGCTAATTTATTGCCATTATTTGATTGGAAGATGGTGGCCGTCGAGAATAAATTAAAATTAATGAACTATATAATTCATGAGAATAAGGGGAAAAATCATGCTTAGAGAAACAGTAACAGAAAACGGAAAAGTCAGGGGACTTCCCGGAAATGACCCTCGTATCACGGTCTTTAAGGGCATCCCTTTTGCAGCACCACCTATAGGAAAAAACAGATGGAGAGCGCCACAACCGGTGCAGAACTGGGAGGGGACACTGGACGCCTTTGAGTTTGGTCCCATCTCAATGCAGGATACACCGGGCATCGGCGAGCTCGTTTATAACCGCGAGTGGCACGTTGATCCCGAAATCAGAAACAGCGAGGACTGCCTCTACCTCAACATTTGGACACCTGCCAAAAAAGCCGATGTAAAACTCCCCGTCCTTGTATGGATCTACGGCGGAGGCTTCCAGTGGGGCTACACGGCAGAGATGGAATTTAACGGAGAACCTCTTGCTGAGAGAGGTGTCATTGTCGTTAGCATTGCCTACCGTCTTGGATGCTTTGGCTTTATGGCTCATCCCGAGATAACAGGCGAGTCACCTGCTTCTCCTTCCAACTTCGGTCTTCTCGACCAGAAGGCAGGCCTTGACTGGGTTAAAAGAAATATCGCCTCCTTCGGCGGAGACCCGGATAGGATCACTATCGGAGGCCAGTCAGCAGGCGGAGCCAGCGTTCAGCATCAGCTCAGCTGCGAAGACAACAAAGACATCATCAAGGCTGCAGCGATCTTTAGCGGAATCATAAGACTCGATAATTCAGATGCAGACATCTTCCATCCATTAAACCTTAAGCAGGCAGAGGACCTCGGAAAAGAATTCTTTGAGAGCCTTGGTGTAAAAGATCTGGAAGAAGCACGAGCTCTTTCTTCAAGGGAGCTTCTTGATGGCTACAACAAATTTGCAGAAACTCACAGAAGAATGTTCCCGATCATCGACGGACTCTTTTGCAAGGATGATCCCACAGAAAATATTGCAAACGGCAAGAGCCTTAATGTTCCCATCATTTCAGGAAACACCACGGATGAGTTTTCAGAAGCCGGCGTAAACATGGTTGAGCGCTCTGTTAAGCAGGTGTTCTTAAAAGCAAACGAAAATCGTCCTGATCAGAAGCTTTACTACTACAGATTTGATCCCGACATTCCGGGAGACGGTCATGCGGGAGATTCTTATCCCGGCACTTTCCACTCGGTAGATCTGTGGTTCTTCTTCGATACACTTCACATGTGTCACAGGCCCTACGCAGGAAGGCACTTTGAGCTGGCCTGTCAGATGTGCGACTACTTTGCAAACTTTATCAAGACAGGTGATCCCAACGGATGTGGCAAGGACAGAACTCCTCTTCCGAAGTGGGAGCCTTTTGCAGATGCAGCCAGAAACGAAATGGAGTTTCTTGGCCGCGGAGCATCACCAAGGCAGGAGGGCGGCATAAGACAGGGCAGCAAGAAGCAGGCAGTCAACCCCTATCTTCCATCCTGGGAATACATCCCGGACGGCGAACCTTACGTATTCGGAGACAGGGTTTATGTCTACGGTTCACACGATCTTGTGGGAGGAGAGACCTTCTGCCTCGGAGATTATGTGTGCTGGTCAGCGCCTGTTAATGACCTCGGCAACTGGCACTATGAGGGTGTTATCTATCCCAAGACTTCAGATCCTTTAAACCCTGACGGACATCAGTGCCTCTATGCACCTGATATCACAGTCGGACCGGATGGCAGATACTATCTCTACTACGTCCTCGACAAAGAAAATGTCGTGTCGGTAGCAGTAGCCGATACTCCTGCAGGACCTTTTGAATTCTACGGATATGTTCACTACGAAGACGGAACAAAGCTTGGCAAAAAAGCCGGCGACGAGCCACAGTTTGACCCCGGTGTAATGACAGAGGGAAATATCACTTACCTCTACACAGGCTTCTGCGGACATGGCGACAAGTCAAGGCACGGTGCAATGTACACAGTCCTTGGAAAAGACATGCTGACAGTAGTCAAGGCTCCGGAGATAATCGTGCCCGGTGCCAAGTACAGCCAGGGAACTGATTTCGAAGGACACGCTTTCTTCGAAGCTCCATCCATCAGAAAACGCGGTAATACCTACTACTTCATTTACTCATCGGAAGTTATGCACGAGCTGTGCTATGCAACATCTGATAAACCGGAAGGCCCATTTACCTACGGCGGCGTTATCGTAAGTAACTGCGACCTCCATATAGATACCTACAAAAATGCCGAGGATCCATCCGGTTACGGCGCCAACAACCACGGCAGCATCGTGGAAATTGAAGGCAGCTGGTATATCTTTTACCACAGACATACCCATGGCACCTGGTTCTCAAGACAGGGCTGCGCAGAGAGGATCGAGTTTACAGAAGACGGCAGGATCCCTCAGGTAGAGATCACTTCCTGCGGGCTTAACGGCGCTCCTCTTAAGGACATCGGTGAATACCCTGCTTACATTGCCTGCAACATCTTCACTCCCGAGAAGAAGATGTATGTTGAGGACAGCGCTCCAAGGGTTGTCCAGGAGGGTGGCGATGGCGACCAGAACGACGGCTACATCAAGGGAATCACAGACGGAACGACCATTGGATTTAAGTACTTTGATTTTAATGATGTTAAGGGACTTCGCATTAAGACAAGGGCATACTTTGATGGCCACTTTGAAATTAAGACCGATCTTTCAAAAGAGACTTTGGCTCTTTTAACAGCAATCGGATCAAACATCTGGACAGCCCACGAATGCAGGTTTGATGCGGTTTCCGGAGAAAATCCGCTTTACCTTATATATAAAGGAAGCGGGAGCTGTTCTCTTAAGTCTGTTGAGTTCCTTCACTGAGCATTCATTGGCAAGACCTTGCCAATATTTGATTGGAATGGGGTGGTCCTGATGTTATACATTACTATTAACATTAGGACAGTCATTCAGACTTTATATGGCAATATGACAAGAAATTTGGCACAAATTATTAATTATACCAAATAAACATGTCCATTTTGCACAATAAAAAGAAACAAAAAGTAAATTTTCTGTTAAAGAAGTAAAAAAAGTGCTTATTGAAGTAAAAGAATTCCATTCTATCAAAATTTTCTGAGTTCTATAATAATCCATGAAAAGTGTCACATAATCATACTTTTTTTGGACCAAATAAAAAAAGTAAAAGGGAGAAAGGGGTAATTATGAAAAACAAAGCAATGAAAAAAGTTGTTGCTCTGTCAATGAGCACAATGCTCATGGCAACTGCTCTTGTAGGTTGTGGTGAAGCAGCTCAGAGCACAGGCGACAGCGCACAGACATCAAATGGGGGCACAGAGACAGCAGCACCTGCTACTACAGACACAGCAGCAGACACAACAGCAGCTGCAGAAGAAAAGACTTATGCACCTGACGAGATCGTTGACTTCACATTCTTCGCAGGAATGCCCGGAACAGAGATCAACAGCGGTAACAACGAGATCCAGGACATGATCGCAGAGAAGACCGGTGTTCGTCTTAAAGAGACATGGCTGACAGGTCAGACAGTTTCAGAGGCAATCGGATCAATCATCGCATCAGGAACATATCCTGACCTTATCGATGGTGGTGACGGATCTACAGATCTTTACAACGAAGGTGTTCTTATTCCTTGGGATGAGTACCTTGAGAGTGGCAAGTATCCTAACCTTACAAACTACTACACTCCTACAGAGTGGGATCAGTTCAGACAGGATGACGGACACATCTACTGGTGCAACGTATTCCAGAACACAAAGGGCGCTCCTACAGGAACAGCTCACAACGACGAAGCATTCTGGATTCAGGCAAGAGTTCTTGAGTGGGATAACTACCCGGAGATCAAGACACTTGATCAGTACTTCGATCTTCTTGAGAGATATGCAGCAGCTAATCCTAAGACCAAAGACGCTAACGGCAACGAGATGGATATCATCCCTTACACATGCCTTTGCGATGACTGGAGATACTTCTGTATTGAGAACGCTCCTCAGTTCCTTGATGGATATCCAAACGACGGTTCTGTAATCGTTGATTTCGAGGGCAAGGATCCTACAATCGTTGACTACAATACAACTCCTACAGCTAAGAGATACTTCGCTAAGCTGAACGAAGAGTATAAGAAGGGTATCGTTGATAAGGACTTCGGAACACAGAAGTACGACGACTATATCCAGAAGCTTTCAAACGGTAACGTACTTGGTATGTGCGATCAGTACTGGGATTTCCAGCAGATCAACGACGCACTCCTTACAGCAGGTCTTGATGTTCAGGGCTGCAACTACGTTCCTCTTGGACTTACAATTGACGAGGGAATGGACAACCGTTGGCATACATACGGCGACACACTTAACACAGCTTCAGGTATCGCAGTTACAACAAGCTGCGCAGACCCTGACCTTGCATTCTCATTCCTTGACAAGATGCTTGACCAGGATATCATGAACCTTCGTTTCTGGGGTGTTGAAGGTGTTGACTACCTCGTAGACGATAACGGACTCTTCTACAGAACTCCTGAAATCAGAGCGAAGGTAGCAGATCCTAAGTACAAAGCAGATCATATGTGCACATACAGCTACCTTCCTCAGTACGGCGGAACAAGCGACGATGGAAAGAACGCTAACCTTCCTGAAGAGCAGCCTTCAGAGTTCTATGATAAGTTAGCTGAACCTCTTAAGAAGTGCTTCGACGCTTACGGTGCTAAGAACTATCCTGATCTCATCGGATCAGTTGTAGAAGATGTAAACGCAACACATCCTTGGTTCCCTATGTGGTCATACTCAAACAACCTTGATACATCAACACAGGGTGGTGTAGCTTGGACAAAGATGGGTGAAGTTAAGCACGAGTGGCTTCCTAAGGTAGTTATGGCTTCAGACTTCGAGAGCGAGTGGAACAACTACATGAAAGCTTATGAAGGATGCAATCCTCAGGACTTCCTTAGCCAGATGCAGGAAGAGCTCGACAGAAGAGTAGCAGCAAATTCAGGCAACTAATGCTTTAATTCTTGTTCTAGATGATAAGGCAGCCATATGCAGCTTAATAAGTATATGGCTGCCTTTTTATACAGAATTATTAAACGAAAGGTACCAAAAGGGATGAGTAAAACCGCCGCAAATAAAAAGAAAACGGTCATCACAAGAAAAGAACTCGCCAAGCAAAAGGTTCTTATAGCATGGTCTGCAGTATTTGTAATCTACGGATTTATCTTCTGTTATCTGCCCCTGGCCGGCTGGTTGATGGCTTTTGAAAACTATAAAAACAAGACAGGCCTCTTCCACTCAAAGTGGGTTGGACTTGAAAAATTCAGATTCCTGTTCTCGGATGTAACCTTCCTTAAGGTTATCAGAAACACTTTCTGCATGGGAACATTGAATCTTATCTTCACTACTCTCACAGCTATCGTCTTTGCGATCCTCTTAAATGAGTTCAGACTGCTGAGAGCCAAGAAGGTAGTACAGACAATCTCCTACCTTCCACACTTCCTTTCATGGATCATTGTTACAGGTATTTTGAATGATGCCCTTTCATCAACAGGTATCATAAACGAGCTTTTAGTTAAATTTGGTTTAGTAAAAGACACCGTTCCGTTCTTCTCGATACCGGCTCTGTTCTGGCCTATCGTAACCTTCGCACATGTTTGGAAGGAAACAGGATGGAACGCGATCATATATCTTTCAGCTATCACATCCATTGATCCCTGCCTGTATGAGGCAGCTTCCATCGATGGTGCAGGTAGATGGGGCAAGATCAAGAACGTTACATTGCCCGGAATCAAGCCTACGATTATTATCCTGCTTATTATGAACATGGGAAATCTGCTTAATGCAGGTTTCGAAGTACAGTATCTCTTAGGAAACGGACTTGTAAAGAGCGTATCAGATACCATCGATATCTACGTTCTGACCTGGGGTATCAGCCAGAATGACTATTCCCTCGGTACTGCAGCCGGTATCTTTAAGAGTGTAGTATCCATAGTGATCATAGTACTTGCAAATCAGATCGCTAAGAAGACCGGCGAAGAAAGGTTATTCTAAGGGAGGTGCTGTATGGAAAAGAATGAGATTAAGTCAGGTGGACTTCATAAATTAAGTGCATGGGATGTAGTTTTCTACATTTTCCTTTATCTATTCATGCTGATCTTCTGTATAGTAACCATTTACCCGGTACTTAACACACTGGCCATTTCGTTTAACGACGGTGTCGACGCCATGAGAGGCGGTGTACATCTCTGGCCAAGAATCTTTACTACACAGAACTATTCCGCAGTACTTGCCCTTCGTAATATCGGACGCGGCGCTGTTATTTCAGTTTTAAGAACCGTTCTCGGAACAATTTTCGCAGTTGCAGCCAATGCGCTTCTTGCATTCATTGTAAGCCAGAAGAACTTCGTGTTCAGATCACAGCTTTCACTCTTCTGGGTTATCACAATGTATGTTAACGGTGGTATGATCCCTGTAATGCTTTTGTACAGAAACCTTCATCTCACCAATTCCTTCTGGGTATATGTAATCCCGGGAATGATAAGCGGTTTCAACATGCTGGTTATGAGAACCTACATGGAAGGTCTTCCGGATTCACTTCAGGAAGCAGCACAGATCGACGGTGCCGGTTACATGAAGATCTTCTTATCGGTTGTATCTCCTTTGTGTAAACCTATCTACGCAACAATTGCTCTTTTCGTTGCTGTAGGTCAGTGGAACTCCTGGTTCGATACAATGCTTTACAACCGTATGGCAGATCAGTACACAACACTCCAGTACGAGCTGATGAAGATGCTTTCAGCCGTTACCTCCCTTAAGGGTAACGCAGGTGCTGCTACTACAGGAACACAGGTTAACATCACTCCTGTTTCCGTAAGAGCTGCAGCTACCATCATTACAATGGCTCCTATAGTTATGCTCTACCCGTTCCTGCAGAGATACTTTGTTGCAGGTCTTACAATCGGCGGCGTAAAGGAGTAATTATATATAACCCTTACACAATTAATTGGAAATGCCCCCGGCGTAATGCCGGGGGCGTTTTCTTTATGTTTAAAACTCTTAATACAATTCTTATTTTTCGCGATCCTGATGACCGGTGGAACCAAGTCGTACGAGCGCTCTGTAGAGCTTAGCCTCAGCTCTTACTCTGGCTTCCTTGTCCAGGAGCTGGTCTGAAAGTCTCTCTTCAGCTTTTGCTTTAGCAGCCTTAGCACGCTCAATATCAATATCTTCACTCCACTCCCAGGTGGTAGGGAAGACTTTGACTTCACCCTTTAAGACTGAAAGCATTCCACCGATACAGGCTGCTTTTCTCTCTGTGCCGTCTTCCATGGTCACTCTCGCTGTGCCCATTCCAATAGCGGTACAGTAGTCAGTGTGGCGAGCAAGGATCTCAACATCACCGTCTATTGTACGCAGAAGCAGCTTCTGAACTTCTCCATCGAAATCCAGGCCATCCATGGAGACAACCTGTAAATGATAACTAGACATAAGTCGCTCCTTTTACTTTTTAGCCTTTTCGAAGACTTCGTCAATGGTTCCAACAAGAAGGAATGCTGACTCCGGAAGATCATCACACTCACCGTCAAGGATCATCTTGAATCCACGGATAGTCTCCTTAAGAGGAACGTACTTTCCGGGAAGTCCTGTGAACTGCTCAGCAACTGAGAAGCTCTGTGACAGGAAGTTCTGAACCTTACGTGCTCTGTAAACGGTAAGCTTATCTTCCTCTGACAGCTCGTCCATACCCATGATAGCAATGATATCCTGAAGTTCACGATATCTCTGAAGCACCTGCTGTACTCCCTTTGCTACTTCATAATGCTCTTTTCCTACGATATCAGGTGAAAGGATACGGCTTGTTGAATCTAGAGGATCAACCGCCGGATAAATACCCTTTGAAGCGATATCTCTGGAAAGAACCGTTGTAGCATCCAGGTGAGTGAAAGTTGTAGCAGGAGCAGGGTCAGTAAGGTCGTCCGCAGGTACGTATACGGCCTGAACGGATGTAATTGAACCCTTCTTGGTTGATGTGATACGCTCCTGAAGAGCACCCATCTCAGTAGCCAGTGTAGGCTGATAACCTACGGCTGAAGGCATACGTCCAAGGAGGGCGGAAACCTCAGATCCGGCCTGTGTGAAACGGAAGATGTTATCGATGAAAAGAAGCACGTCCTGATTCTTTACATCACGGAAGTATTCAGCCATTGTAAGTCCGGAAAGACCAACTCTCATTCTGGCTCCCGGTGGCTCGTTCATCTGACCGTAAACCAGTGCGGTCTTATCGATAACTCCACTTTCCTTCATTTCTCCGTAAAGATCGTTACCTTCACGGGTACGCTCTCCAACACCGGTGAATACTGAAATACCACCGTGTGCCTTAGCAACGTTATTGATAAGCTCCATGATAAGAACGGTCTTACCAACTCCGGCACCGCCGAACAGACCGATCTTTCCACCCTTAGCGTAAGGGCAGATAAGGTCTACGACCTTAATACCTGTCTCGAAGATCTCTGTAGCCGGAACCTGATCCTCATAAGAAGGAGCAGGACGATGGATTGGCCATCTCTCTACATCCTCCGGAGCAGGCTCGTTATCTACAGGCTCTCCGAGAAGATTGAAGATTCTACCCAGGCACTTGTCACCAACCGGTACAGTGATTGGGCCTCCTGTGTCTTTTGCATCAACGCCACGAACAAGACCGTCTGTGGAACTCATGGCAACGCAGCGAACTACGTCGTCACCGACCTGCTGAGCAACCTCAGCGATAAGTCTTCTGTCCCCAACCATAATCTCAATAGCATTGTGAAGATCCGGAAGCTCACCCTCTTTAAAGCGGATGTCAAGTACAGGGCCTGTAACCTGTATTACCTTTCCAATATGATTTTCACTCATTGTGTTTGACTCCTTAATTTATTAGTAGCATGATCAGCTTTCCGCACCAGCTACTATTTCTGTAATTTCCTGCGTAATGCTTGCCTGACGCGCTCTGTTATAGTACAGACTCAAGGTATCGATCATCTCTTCTGCATTGTCTGTTGCAGCTTCCATCGCGGTTCTTCTGGCCGCAAGCTCACTGGCATAAGAAATGTTGATACTGGAATAAAGAATTCCCGCCAGATATTCCGGAACAATAGCATTGAACACTGTCTCTGAGTCCGGCTCGTACAAGATCAGATCCCTTGCTTTTCCATCAGACTTCAGATCTTCGGATCTAAGGTCCGAGAGAGGAAGAAGTGATGCTGCTGTGGGCACCTGTGAGAGCATGGAAATAAAATTCGTGTAGCACAGGAATATATGTCCGAACTCTCCTGACTTATACGCTTCACAGATCAGCTTGGCAACCTGGAAACAATCCGAGATGTTTACCTTGGCAACCTCTGCGTACTCTTCTGTGAAAAGAGGTACGTTTCTGTGCTTAAAGTATTCTACGGATTTTTTTCCGATGGGAAGAACTGTTACATTATCTCTCCCCTTGGTCTCCTGCTCCATGAACTTAAACAGGTTTGAGTTGTATCCGCCTGCAAGACCTCTGTCTCCGGCGATTACAACGTACAGCCACTTTTCGTTCTCCGCAGCCTTTGTAAAAGGCGACTGGAAATCCGTATTTGAATTGGCTATATCTGTAAGAGTTCCAAGCATGGTCTCAAGGTAGGGCTTAGATGCATCAGCTCTCTCTTTTGCCTTACGAAGTTTGGATGCAGCAACCAGCTGCATGGCCTTCGTGATCTGCATCGTGCTCTGAACGCTCTTGATTCGGAGTTTAACAGCTTTCATTGATCCAGCCATTATCTTATCCTCCTCTTATCAGCCTTTCTGCTTAATGAACTTGTCTGTATAAGCGTCCAGTGCCTCTTTTAACTTGTTCTCAGTTTCAGCCTCGAGCTTACCGGTTTCACGGATGTCACGCATTGCTGCGATTCCGGAAGGATCTGCATCGAGGAAATCATAAAGTCCTGCCTCATACTCTGCAACGTCTGCAACATCAACCTTCATCAGGATGTTGTTGACAACCGCGTAGAGGATAGCAACCTGTTTCTCTACAGGAACCGGTTTGTTCTTATCCTGCTTAAGAACTTCCACGATTCTTTCACCCTGAGCCAGACGGTTCTTGGTATCCTCATCAAGGTCGGATCCGAACTGTGCAAAGCTTGCCAGCTCACGGTACTGTGAATAAACAAGTTTCAAAGTTCCGGCAACCTTCTTCATGGCCTTGATCTGAGCGTTACCACCAACTCGGGATACTGAGATACCGGGGTTAACCGCCGGCATGATGCCTGAGTGGAAGAGCTCTGTCTCAAGGAATATCTGACCATCAGTGATGGAGATAACGTTTGTAGGAATGTATGCCGAAACGTCGCCTGCCTGTGTCTCGATGATAGGAAGGGCTGTAAGTGATCCGCCTCCGTTCTCATCAGAAAGCTTAGCAGCTCTCTCAAGGAGTCTTGAATGCAGGTAGAATACGTCTCCGGGATAAGCTTCACGTCCCGGTGGTCTTCTGATAAGCAGGGAAAGTGCACGGTATGCAACCGCGTGCTTTGAAAGGTCATCATAGATGCAAAGCACATGCTTACCCTGATTCATAAAGTACTCACCCATAGCACAGCCTGTGTATGGTGAAATGTACTGCAGCGGGCTTGGCTCTGACGCTGTAGCTGCTACAACGATGGTGTAGTCCATAGCGCCGCCCTTCTTAAGATCTTCAACCAGTGCTGTAACGGTTGAACGCTTCTGTCCTATAGCTACATAGATACAGATAACGTCTTTTCCCTTCTGGTTAAGAATTGTATCGATGGCGATTGTTGTCTTACCTGTCTGTCTATCGCCGATGATCAGCTCACGCTGTCCTCTTCCGATAGGGATCATGGAATCGATAGCCTTGATACCTGTCTGAAGCGGCTCCTTAACGGGCTGTCTTGCGATAATACCGGGTGCAGGTGACTCAACCGGCCTGTACTCTGTTGATTCGATCGGACCCTGGCCATCGATTGGCTGTCCAATAGCATTTACTACACGTCCGATCATCTGCTCGCCTACAGGAACAGATACGACTCTTCCTGTACGCTTAACGGTCTGTCCTTCGCTGATTCCAACATCCTCGCCGAACAAAACCGCTGAAACTACTGTTTCCTCGAGGTTCTGAGCCATTCCGAATGTTCCGTTCTCAAACTCAAGAAGCTCACCGGACATACAGTTCAAAAGACCGCTGACACGTGCGATACCGTCACCGACTGTGAGAACTGTACCCGTCTCGTTCTGAATGATTGCGTTCTGATAATTCTTTATCTGGCTTCGAATGACCTCGGATATTTTTTCTGGTTTTAACTCCATATCATCCTCCGATGTATTAGTTCATGTAATTAGATGACGATGTCATCAACTCTTTTGCGAAGCTCGGATAACCTGCCCTTGACTGATCCGTCAAAGAGCTGTCCCTCCAGGTCTACTCTGACACCACCCAGGATGCCGGTATCCACTTTCTGTTCCAAAAGGACTTTCTTACCGCTGATCCCTTCAAGTTTCTCTTTTAACTGCGACAGCTGTGCATCCGATAAAGCAACTGCTGTTGTTACCAGTGCATCTGCTATGCCGTGGGCCTCATTATAAGATTTTCTGAATCTCTTATAACAAGCTGAGTACTCACGAAGCAGTCCTTTTTCTATGAGTATCTTGATAAAGTTCAGATGGTAAGTATTTAAGCTGCTTCCCAGCGACTCGTCTACGAGTTGCAGCCTTTCCTTCTTTGGGACTGAAGGCTCCGACAGGAGTGTTATGTAATCGGGATTCTCTTTAAAGATCTCCCTAACACTCACCATTTCGCCCAGTATATCATCCGTAAGGTTCTCTTCCGCTGCCAGATCATACAGGCTCTGCCCATAAAGATCTCCAGCTTTGCTCATTTTCCTTACCTCTTTTCTTCGAAAAAATCTTATGCTCCGACTTTGTTAATAAAGTCCTCAATAAGTTTTTTGTGATCAGCTTCGTTGATCTCTTTCTCAACAACCTTACCTGCAATGTCCATTGCAAGGGAGCTGATCTCGTCCTTGGCCTCGTTGATAGCCTTTTTCTTTTCCTGTTCAATATCAGCAGCCGCTCTGGCTTTAATGCCTGCTGCCTCTTCCTGTGCATCCCTTACCAGTGTGTCAGCCTTACTCTGGGCTTCCTTCTGAGCATCGGATACGATCTGTGCAGCTTCGGCATGAGCATTTGTGAGACTGCTCTCATACTGTTCTTTCAAGGAATCGGCTTCAGTCTTAGCCTCTCTGGCTTCCTTGATCTCTTTATCAGCAAGGTTTCTTCTCTTTTCCAAAATGTCATTGATTGGCTTAAAAAGAAACTTCTTGATCAGAAAGACCTGAATAAAAAGGTTAATGATCTGAATGATAAAGGTCCAAGGCACAAGGGTTACTAGATCTTGTGTCTGCATATTTTATCTCCTTTTTATTACTGAAGGTAATTCATAAACATACCAGGTGCAACGAAGATAAGAAGAAGTCCGGTAACGAAACCGTAGATACCGGTTGTCTCAGCAACGGCACATCCAAGAAGCATTGTTCCTGTTACATCGCCCTTACACTCAGGCTGACGTCCGATAGCTTCGAGAGCCTTTGAAACAGCAGTTCCTTCACCAATACCAGGTCCAATACCTGCGATAAGTGCACATCCTGCACCTATTCCACAACCTGCAAGTGCAATACCTTTTGCCAGCATCTGAAAATCACCCATAATTCTTTTGCCTCCTAAAGCATTTATTGTTTTTTAGTGTTACGTACGTATTAAGTTGTTATCCTTCCTCAGCCGCATTGGCGATGTACATGACGGTCAGCATACAGAAAATGAACGCCTGCATGCATCCTGAGAACCAGTCAAAATACACTCCGGTCACAGCCGGAAGACCAATTCCGAGAATAGGAATGTTGGAAAGGAATTTTCCAACGGCACCGGGTATAAGTCCGAAAAGCGCTGCTGATGCAAGGCCCAGAGCCCAGTAGATCAGTCCGTCAATAACAACACCCGACAGGATATTACCAAAATGACGGCACGCCATACTAACCGGTGTTGCCAACTCAGACAGAATATTGAATGGTGTCATAACTGCAATTGGAGTCGTGAATCCTTTCAAATATCCGCCAAATCCGTTGGTCTTAATCTTTGTAGACGTAATCATGATGAACACGACTATCGCCCAGGCAGCTTCTGTTGACAGATCTGCTGTAGGACTTCTAAGTCCCACAAGACTTATCAGGTTTGAAACCACACTAGTGGCAAAAAGAGCTGATACAAAGGGTATCAGTTTATCAAACTTGTTTCCTCCGGTATTATTGCGGACAAAATTGTTGCCCATCTCTACCAGCATTTCTGCAAAAGCCTGCCTTTTCGAAATGTTCTCGACCTTAAGGTCTCTTGTCAGGAAGATACACAGCCCGGTGATTATGATCATTACGATCCAGCTCACTATGAGGGTCTCGGTGATCTTTAAATCTCCAAGGATCGGAATACCGGTCTTGATAGTCCAGTATATCTTCGCATAATCAACTTCGAAGCTTTGACTCATGCTTTCGCCTTCAACCTCCTTTCCCCGCAGAAATGATACCGCGTAGTTTTATAAATAATGCAGGAACAAGTAGCGGAACTATGCCCGATACAGGATTAAATACCGGGACAACGATCGCCAGTATTATCCACAAGATCTGAAGCAGCAGACGATATCTGTAGCTTACGCCCATTGTAGATCTCGCCGCCTTTTCATCATCCATGGATGCAACTTTTTGCACAGTGATACCCATCCACAGGAAATTTACGACAGCTACTATAAATCCGCCGATTCCTCCCAGGATGACTTTTATATCAAATGGCGCCCAATTAGGAACGACCATGTGCAAACAAAAAAACACTGCGTACATGACAAGTACGCCTACCCCTGTCGCGATGGCAATTCTCCCCGTTTCAGTCTTAACAGCCGGCTGTAATTTCATACCTATATATTCTCCCCAAAAATAGTTTTATATATGCTTACTGAAATAAACCTCATTTGGGTTTCTCTTTATTTTCTTTTTCTCTTCTTTTTGAACAACTGACAGATAAACCTTGTAGGCGGTTGTCATAGAAGCCCCAAGTCCCAATATGAAACCGGGGATATATATCCAGACCGGAAGAGATAACTTGGATACAAGCAGATAACATGCGAAAAGACACATCAGAAGCGGCATCAGAAGTGATAAGCCAAGCTGGCCAACCATGGCGAACTGTCCAATAAGCTTTGAAACATTTCTTACTTCCATCAGGCTTTCTGTGCTCCTTTCTGAAAAATAAAGACCCATAGTCTATTTTACTGCATTTTTAGGGCTTTCACAATAAAAGTGCGACAATTTAAAAGGCTATTTATAAAACTTTTATCAAAATTTCGCCAATTTGAAAGCATTATCTGTTGCTAACAAGACTTATTTTCTGTTAAATTCAAAATAGACACGATTCTAGTATGGAGGTAGTATGCGACGGTTTAAAAGATATCTCATCTGCGTAGATAATGAGCTTAATATCGTTAAAAATGACAATGCATTTTTAAGCTATCTCGGCATGAAAGAATTACATAATTTAAGCCAGATCATTCCGCCGCCTGACATCATGCAGCTCCAGAACTGCATGTTTGCCATAGGGTACGGATCGACAAATCTCACCTGCTTTCGCGTAAGGGCCGGCAACAACAACCTTGACTGGTTTGCGGCCAACATCGAAAAGCCGGAAAATCCTGAGGAGCCGATACAGGTGGAGCTGAGCGATATCCAGTCAATGAAGACCGGAAGCACTGACAGCTACTACGACAAGATGACAGGGCTCTACAACAAGAACACCATCACCGAGTATGCCAAGGATCTGATGGAAGACAAGAGCCATAAGCCTTTTTATTTCTTCCTGATGGACATAGATAACTTCAAGTCGGTGAACGATACTTTCGGCCACATGAGGGGCGATGAGATCATCACCGAGGTAGCTCATATTGCAAAAGAGATCGTTGGAGATAACGGCGTTGTCGGAAGGATTGGCGGCGACGAGTTCATGCTGGTCCTTGAAAAAATCAGCACCGAGCAGGACCTTAGAAACACCCTCATGACCATCCGCAAGACCGTTGAAGAAAAATATCAGAACATCGGAAACAATGTCTGCGTAACCGTATCCATGGGAGGAGCTCTTTTCCCGACAGATGCCATGGACTATGAGAGCATGTTCATGCTAGCGGACAAAATGCTGTACATCGCCAAGACCAAGGGCCGTAACCGATATATCTTTTACTCGCCGCTCATACATGGTAAGGTGCTCTACGACGGGAAGGTAATGACAATTTCCCAGAACATGCTGATGAATCGTGAAAAGAGCAATATGATGATGGGGCTTATGGACAAGCTCATTTCCGAGGGGAATCTGCCTTGCGAATGCGCCTTTGAGCAGATAATAAAGGGCTATACCATAGATGAGATATGCGTGGCGGATCTTGACGGGGAAAAGAGCTATTACAGTCTGCAGAGCCATACCGGAGATGACGGAGAAATTTCTTTTACCCATAACGAATTAGAGCTCCCCATTCTGACGTGCGGAGAGCTGGATGATAAGATTGAAAAGGCGCCTATCTGTGTGATCGGGTTTGATCTGGACAGGGAAAAGAATCCTCAGATAGCCGCGTTTATGAAGAAGAACGACTTAAGGGTCCTTGTGATATACAAGATGAAGCATGGCAAGAGGCCGGGATATATTCTGTACATGAATCACACTCAGAGTTCGTGCAGGCTTTCGCTGACGGACCTGGCGGATCTGACGTATTTTTCTCACATGATAGAAATAAGCGGACAGTGCTGATACACTGCCCGCTCTTTTTTTGATTTTATTATTCTTCTGTCTTAACATCTACGGTTCTGATGTGAAGCTCCTCAAGCTGCTTGTCTGTTACGTATCCGGGAGCGTCCATCATTACGTCCTGAGCATTCTTGTTCATAGGGAACGGAATGATCTCCCTGATGGTATCCTCGCCTGCAAGAAGCATTACCATACGGTCTACACCGGGTGCGATTCCTGCGTGTGGCGGAGCGCCATAGGTGAAGGCGTTGTACATAGCAGGGAACTTGGCCTTAACGTCGTCCTCGCCAAGTCTTACCATCTCGAAGGCCTTGATCATGATCTCGGGATCATGGTTACGAACGGCACCTGATGAAAGCTCAACACCGTTACATACAAGGTCGTACTGATCTGCTGTTATTGAAAGAGGATCGATCTCGCCTCTCTCTGCCTTAAGAAGTGTCTCAAGTCCGCCGGATGGCATTGAGAATGGGTTGTGGCAGAACTCGAGCTCGCCTGACTCCTCACCGATCTCGTACATAGGGAAGTCAACGATCCAGCAGAATGCGTACTGCTCTTTGTCCATGTGACCGGGAACTGCTGCTCCGAAGGTCTTAACGATAACACCGGCTGTCTTCTGAGCTGCGCCGAGCTTGCCTGCTGAGAGAACCACGAGGTCTCCAGACTTGAGTGAAAGAGCTGATACTACGCTGTCCTTGATAGGAGCAACAAACTTGGAGATTCCTCCGACAAGCTCTCCGTTCTCGTCCATTCTGAACCAGTAAGCCTTGTTACCTGACTGAACTTCAACATCGCCGATTGTCTTGTCGATGAACTTACGGCTCTCCTTGAAGTCTGAAATTACAACGGCCTTGATCCTTACGTCTGTGTCCTGTCCGTCCTCGCTCTTACTTGCGAAAGGTCCGAAGCCGCAGTCCTTAAGGGACTCGGTTACGTCAGTAACTGTAAGGTCGATACGAAGATCAGGCTTATCTGATCCGTATTTCTCCATGGCCTCAAGGTATGGGATCCTCATGAAAGGTGATCCTGAAGCACGGTTGTATGTGCCGTATTTAGCAAAGATTGGAGGAAGGACATCCTCACATACTGAGAATACGTCCTCCTGAGATGCAAACGCCATCTCCATATCAAGCTGATAGAACTCTCCCGGGCTTCTGTCTCCTCTCGCATCCTCATCTCTAAAGCAAGGTGCGATCTGGAAGTAGCGATCAAACCCTGCTGTCATAAGAAGCTGCTTGAACTGCTGAGGTGCCTGTGGAAGTGCATAGAACTTACCGGGGTGCTTTCTTGCAGGAACCAGGTAGTCTCTTGCTCCCTCAGGTGATGAAGCTGTAAGGATAGGAGTTGTGATCTCCAAAAATCCGTGCTCTGTCATTGACTGACGAAGAGCTGCAATAACATTGCATCTAAGGACAATGTTCTTCTTAACCTCAGGATTTCTGAGATCTAAGTATCTGTACTTAAGACGTGCTGTCTCATCAGCCTCTCTTGAGTGATTGATCTCAAAAGGAAGCTCGTTGTGCTGGCATCTGCCAAGAACCTCGATTGACTCAGGAACAACCTCGATATCACCGGTTGCCTGCTTAGGATTCTTGGAGCTACGCTCTCTAACAACACCCTTAACGGAAATTGTTGACTCTTTATTGATAGCCTTGGCTGTCTTAACCATTTCTTCTGTATCAAGGACAATCTGAGTTGTGCCATAGAAGTCACGAAGAACTACGAATCCAAGTCCCGATCCGACTTCACGCATGTTCTCAAGCCAGCCTACAAGTGTTACGCTCTTGCCGGCATCCTCAATGCGAAGCTCACCACAGTTATGTGTACGTGATTGCATCATTTGTATTACTCCATTTCTACTCATTACTACTGTTAACCACAACATTTTAGACCATTAGTCGCAATTATTCAAGGGTGAGTCACCGGGGACGTTTCACTTTGACTCATTTTGAGTCACTGGGGACGTTTCAGATTGACTCATTTTGAGTCAATGGGGACGTTTCACTTTGACTCATTTTTGCAAAAATAAAACCTCCGGGTCTGGATAAGAACCAGATTCCGGAGGTATTTCTTTTGCTATGCTACAAGATGCAGCATCCTGGTTGCGATGTTGAAGTAAACCAGAAGAGAGAGTGCATCGACAATTGTTGTAATAAATGGGCTGGCCATAACTGCCGGGTCGAAGCCGATCTTGGATGCCAGCATAGGAAGGCAGCAGCCGACGAGCTTGGCGATGAGCACTACAAAGAGCAGCGTCAGGCAGATTACTGCAGCTACGAGAAATGATACTCTGTCCAAAAGCAGGAGCTTGGCAAAGTTTGCGATTGCCAGTGTTAAGCCACAGAGTACAGCAACTCTGATTTCCTTCCAGATGATCTTGAAGAGATCCTCGAACTCAATCTCTTTTAACGAAAGACCACGGATGATGGAAACGCTTGCCTGGGAACCGGCATTTCCTCCGGTATCCATCAGCATCGGGATGTAGGCGGTGAGTACAACATAGGCTGAGAGTGCATCCTCAAAGCCTGTGATGATGGCGCCTGTAAATGTGGCGCTGATCATGAGGAACAATAGCCACGGTATTCTGTTCTTGTAAGTTTCAAATATACCAACCTTGGGATAGGGCTTGTCGGATGGCACGATAGCTGCCATCTTCTCGATATCCTCGGTAGCCTCTTCTTCAAGGATGTCCACTACGTCATCGATGGTGATGATTCCGACCATACGAGATTCGTTGTCGACAACGGGCATCGCTGTAAAGCCGTATTTCTGGAACATTCTGGCTGCTTCTTCCTGGTCGGTCATGGTTCCGATACTGATGACGTTGGTGTTCATGATGTCACCGATCACGTCGTCAGGCTTCATGATGAGCAGGTATCTAAGGGCAACTGTTCCTACCAGAATCTTCTGCTTGGTTACGACGTAGCAGATGTTGATGGTCTCTGAATCAACGCCCTTTTTCCTGATTCGCTCTATGGCCTCGCTGACCGTCATATCTTCACGCAGGTCAACATACTCCACGGTCATGATGGATCCGGCTGAATCCTCAGGATAGCGAAGCAGGTGGTTAATATCGGCCCTTGTCTCAGGGCTCGCATTGGCCAGAATACGCTTAACAACGCTGGCAGGCATTTCCTCCAGCAGGTCTGTAGCATCATCGGCCATCAGGTTTTCAATTATGTTGGAAGCTTCTCGGTCTGACATGGACTGAATGATGTACTGCTGTACGTCCATTTCCAGATCGGCAAAAACGTCAGCCGCCATATCCTTGGGGAGGATTCTGAACATTTTAAGGGAATCCTCGTCCGCCATCTCACTCATGGCAGCAGCGATATCTACTGTGTTCATCTCAGAGATGGTCTGGCGAAGCAGCGTATATTGCCTGGATGATAGAAGTTCCTGAAGTGTTTCAACGAGAGTCTTTTCTTCTTCTTTTTCCATGGTAATCTCCTTTGTATGTGGTTTTTATGGTACTTCGACCGGGAGCAGAATCACTACTGCATATATGTGAATCAGACTTCATTAAAAACCACCACCTTTCTGTTGGAGATTAGTGCATTGGAATATCTGCATAGAAAGCAGTTGCACTTCAGCACTCTTACTTTATCACAACTACGCTTAAAAGTGTACAAGTATAATCCGCAAATTCGAAATTTTTGATGCGAAGGCAAATGTGACATGTGAATTCATAAAAGAAATAATTCACACAATTTTCAGACATTAAACGATATTTAAACAAATATTGTGATTAAAATTATCTTGAGACTCGTGAGGGGGTGTTGAACAAACACTGACAGGAGGTATCAAAAATGGGAGAACTTAAGGGTATAGCGCAGTACGAAATTGATATGCTGAAGGAGAAGCTTCATGCGAAGGCACTTCATCGCAGGAATGTTTACTTCATGAAAAAAGAAGTTGAGAGAGAAACACAGGAACTTAAGAAACTACTTAACACTCGTTAGGGGCAAAAGACGGGGCGGCGAACATTTATCGTCGCCTCGTCTTATTTTTGAGTCAAAGTGAAACGTCCCCAGTGTCTCAAAATGAGTCAAACTGAACCGTCCCCATTGACTCAAAATGAGTCAAACTGAAACGTCCCCAGTGTCTCAAAATGAGTCAAAGTGAAACGTCCCCGGTGACTCAAAATGAGACAAAGTGAAACGTCCCCGGTGTCTCATCCGGGGACGCCTTTTTGTAGGTCTTTGATTCGGGAGACGAGGCCGTTTGCCTCGTCGAAGGTGTATACATAGCCGCCAAGGGTGCTGACCTTGGGGCGCAGGTTCTTGGAGTGGCTCCAGACGAGGATCGCAGACTTACCCTTGCCGTTTCGGGCCTCCTGGATGAGGTTTCCGGCGGCGCTGTTGCCGTCGAAGGCCACAACCATGGATGGGCGGCGCTCAAAGATCTCGTAGTTGAAGCTCTTGTAGATTCCCATGCCCTGGGACTCTGTGGAGACTCTGATCTGAAGATTGGGGTACGACAATAGCCTGTCCCTCTCCTGCGCAGTGACAAGAGCCGGAACGACTGCATAAACCCTGAAGCCCTTCTTGTTGTGATCCAAAAGATATTTCTCATACCCCGAGATCTTATGCCCGATAACAAAGCACACTTCCTCAGGATTTAAAAACTTAAGAAGCGAATCCAGTTCTTTCTTACCGGCCTCGGTGATCCTGGTGGCGCGGTTTTCCGTGTTAAAGCTTCCGCCAAGCACCACAACCGGGAATCTGTCCCAGGTGATATCGCTGATACGGTCCTTGAACTCCCTGTTGGCATCGAGCTTTTCTTCGCCGCCCGACAATGCCCCGGATATCTTAACCTTCTGCATCTTCTCAAGGAGAACTTCTTCCATATCCCTGCCCTTAAGAAGTCTGCCAAAGGCTTCTTTCTTCTCAGAGTACGCTTCCTGACTGGACTTGATAATTGCGCTCTCGGCATCCTTCATAAGCCCAAGCTCTGCATCCGTCAGTCCCAGCATGGTCTTTAAGGAGAGCTCCTCATCTATAGAAGACGTTCCATAGAGTGCAGCTCCATCCGTTCCCTGAACACACCAGATTCCCTGTTTCAAGTACTGCTTCAGGGGATGATCCTTAAGCGAATTCAGGTTGTTAAGTCGTACATTACTTGATATCTGGAACTCCAGCACAACCTTGTTTTCCTTGAGCTGCGCCAGAACTTCCTTGCCCTTTTTGGATCTTGGACTATAGGTATAAAGACCGTGTCCCAGCCTCATCCTCGGCATCTGCTGCCCGGGTGCCAGACAGTCCTTGACGCACAGGATACTGTGGGCGATGTTGTCCTTCTGGCTGTCGTTCTCTCCCGCATGAACCCTGATCACGAAGCTCGGATCCTTGGCGGCGATCTTCACGATCTCCTTAAACGCCGGCTTAAGCGTAATGATGTCGTTTATCTCCTCGCCGACAAAATCACACCCTGCCACATACGGATCCAGCGCCGTAGCCTTCAAAACCTCCAGGTTCTGCTCCAGATAATTATCCGGAGTTACAGCATCCTTAACGATAGTAAGCGGAATCCTTCTGATGGCAGCCAAGAACCTGATCATAACGCCCGTCTCCTGATAGATCTTGGGCATGACCTCATGAACCTGCCTCAGCATCTCTATTGATTCATACTTCTTAACCAGTGTCGTGTCGCTAATCTCCGCATAGCACACGCCCTGCTTCTTGTAGCTTCTTGCAATCCAAAGGAGCTTGTCCTGAAAAATCGTATTTCCGCAATAATCCGGATTCTCCCTGTCTCGCAGCATCTGTTTCAAATGCCTCTTAACATCATCATCGGGAATCTGATCAATCCCGCTAAGGTCAATCTTGTCCTCACTCTCCTTGCCTTTGCAAAAGACATAACGGTACAAATATACCTTCTCCAGATTGGTAAACACCGCCTGCCCGTCCTTGATAACCGCCAGCGAGCCACGGATCTTAACAATGTTCATCTCCGCATTATCAAGGTTGTTGAGGATAAGGTCCGCAAAGTTGATAAAGGTATTATCATCGATCTTTCTGTCCAGATACTTGCCCTTCAGATCCGAGGAAGTCCACTGCCACGCAACCTTCTTCCTCTGCGCAAGAACCTTCTCCCACTGAGCATTTGTAAGGCCCAGCTGAAGCTTTTTTACATAGTAAAGCGGATATCGTATCTGGTGCGCTATTCCCAGCGCTATCAGAATATCCCCGGAGAGATTACCGTTCATGTGTGTGTGAAGGTCTCCGGCGAACTTAAGCTCTTTCCTGATATGCGTCTTAAAGACCGTCTTCCTGAGATCAAAGTCCGGCTCCTTGGTCTGACTCATAAGGGTCTTGGCGATGGCAGGAATTGAAGCCTTTGTCTCAACAGTCCCATCGAGATAAATATTCGCCACCTCGATATCACCAAGGCTGAAGATATAGCACTCCTTATTATCGGCATCCACATAGCAGGGAACTTCGCCCCTTATCTCCAGCATCCCGTCTTTGTTCTTCGTAAGCGGAAGTCCGCAGGTGGAAGCCAGATTCCTAATAAGGTTTCCGGTGCCGTGATTTGGTGTTGAGAGCACAAACATAAGCCTGTCCAAATCTTTGTACAGGCTTACGATAATGTCTTTTTCGTTATCAAGGAAAAAGCATGTGAAATATGTCATAGACGCTCCTTACTGAGAAACGTATATCTCCTTAAGTCCATCGCGATCCAGCACTCTGATCCTTGCGTGCCCGAGCCTCTCAATAAGGCCTTCCCTCTCCATTTCGCGAAGCTTCCTGGAGACGGTCTCGGTACGAAGACTTACGCTGGCTGCGATATCATCGAGCTTTAAAATAACATCGTCGTCGATACTTCTGTCGACTCTGTATAAAAGAAATCCCGCCAGCCTTGCCATCGGGTCCTTAGTTGAAAGAAGCATGTTCCTCTCATTGGCATCATGCAGCTTCTTGCTAAGAAGTATTATGGTGTTCATGGCTGCGTGGGGATCATTGACAACTTTGATGAAATCATCCCTGTGTATCTGACAGATGGAAGCGTTGGTGAGGCATACAGCAGAATAGGGATAGATACTGCCGTCAAGGAACATGCCTTCCCAGATGATGTCGTGATCTGCAAGAATAGTTACTATCTGCTCTCTTCCCAGAGAGTCATATCTGCAGAGCTTGACCCTTCCCTTTCGGATTATACATATTGAATCAACAGGTTCGCCCTCTCTGAACAGGTAGCTGTTCTTCTTGAGGTTCTCATGGATCGAGTGCTCCATCAGGCTCACCTGGGCATTGACAGGAAGCCCCTCGATAAGGGGCACGCTCTCGGTGCAAAAACCTCCGCATTCCTCGCAAATGTTTAGGCCCGATATTCCTCTCTTGAGTTCTTCACCGCGACTCTTGTCCTTGGCGCGGTAGATTCCGCCTGAACTGCCCATCTCTTTACCCATTGATCCAACAATAGCAATATGCCTGTGTTCTTACTGCAAACGGCTCTGTAGCCAGCAGCTCTTTTACCTCACTCTTTGTGTACCAGCGGGGCTCAATCTCCTCCTGGAAGGATGTGCTCTCGGAAAAAGACCCTCCTGCCACACCTACGCAGCAGGCATTTCTCTCATTTGAAAAACCGATGGCGCTGTAGCACGGTCCCCACCACTGGTCTATCCTTAAGATATCAAGGCCTGTCTCTTCCTTGAGCTCTCTCTTTGCTGCCTGTTCCGGAGTCTCTCCGGGATCGATAAGGCCTGCTGGGAAGTTGTAGACCCATCTTCCTGTGGCCATTCTGAATTCTCTGTTAATGAGGATCTTCTCGCCGGACTCATCATGCATGATGATGGCAACTGCATCCTCCTTGCGGTTCTGAAGGTCTTCAAAGGTCTTAAGATCAGGGTTTCTGCTTATCATCTCGTAGACCTTCTCGTTTCCGTCCACCATCTTGTAATGAACGTCATAGCGGTTGATGAACCTGCCCTGCTCTTTCTTTTCTATATATTCAAATTCCATTACTTACTCCGTTAACATGCACCGTAAACTATTTGCTTGAGTCCTCTTATGAAGCTGAAGTCACAGCCTCCCTCAATCTGCTGCATGTATATAAATATCAGTTCTTCCTCAGGGTCAACAAAGAAGTATGTTCCGCCCAGTCCGTCCCAGCCAAACTCTCCAACGCTTCCGTTTGAGCAGGCAGTAGCCGGATCTGTGAGGATCCTGAACATATTGCCATAATTGCATCCCTTGCAGGATTCGAAATCCAAAGTACTGAGCTGCTGGGGATTAAGCTGAGGCGATGTCATGAACTCAAAGGTTCTTCTGCCGATGAGCTCCTTGCCGTGGTATGCTCCCTTGTTGAGAAGCATCTGTGCGAAGTGCGCGTAGTCTGCAGCTGTGGAATAAAGACCTGCTCCGCCTCTCTCAAACCACGGATCCTTACTCGGATTCTCCATCTGAAGGCGTCTTCTTACGTCATCCTCGGCTCTTACAACCTTGCCCTTTTTATCTCTTCTGTAAAGGACTGCTGCCCTGAACTCTTTTCCCTCGTCGATCTTAAAGCCTGTATCCTCCATGTTAAGAGGAGTGAAGATTTCTTTCTTGAAAAACTCAGATAACTTCTTGCCTGTGACAACCTCGATGATGCCACCTAAGATGTCCGCAGAATATCCGTATCTGAAGTACTCGCCGGGCTCAAAGGCAACTCCTGCCTCTGCCAGCTTGTTGCAGATATCGACGTTACTCTTTAATATCCCCGATTCCCTCTGGGCTCTGGCCTCTTTTACGATCTTGGCCATGAGTCTTTCGGCTTCACCGAACTCTCCCGGCATCACGATACCTGAGGTCATGTTTAAAAGATCTTTTACAGTAATGGGGTTTACTGCCTTTCTGATACCTTCGGCAGAAACCACGTTAACACTCTCATACGCCGGAAGGTAGTCAGACACCTTGCTCATAAGATCAAGGTCGCCTCTCTCATACAGGATCATGGCAGCCATGGCCGTTACGGGCTTGGTCATGCTGAAGATCTTGTAGATGCTGTCCTCCCTGTCGGGCTCGTAGTGGTTTTCGTAAACTCTTTTTCCCTTGTGCTCAACGATTATCTTGGCGCCCTGAAGTGCGCCTGCCTGTCTTTGTTTCTCTATAAGTGTATCAAGCCTGTTCAGCTTTCTGATGTTCATAACACAATTATCCCCGGTAAATATTTCTTAGTACTTAACTGAAGGAAGCAGATACTTTCTCTGATAGAAGTCGACTGCCTTCTCGAATTCTTCGCCCTTGTCGGCCTTGAGGTGCTCGATGTACTCGTGAGCATCGTAAGCGTCCTCATCAACCTCAATAAGACCAACTGCGATATTACTGCAGTGATCGGCGATACGCTCAAAGTCCGTGCTAATATCCGTGAGGTCAAAGCCCTGCTCGATGGTGCACTTACCTTTTCTGAGTCTCCTGATATGTCTTCTCTTAACCTCCATGTTGATGCCGTCAATGGTCTCCTCAAGGGGTTCGATCATCTTGGCAAGGTCAACATCCTGAGCCTCGAAAGCTCTGACGGAGAGGTCAACGATCTCTTTTACCGCATTGGAGAAGATCTCCATCTCGGACTGTGCCTTTGGCGTAAATTCTCTCTTAGACTCGCTCATGCCCCTGGCCTTCTGCATGATGTTGAGGGCATGGTCACTGATACGCTCGTAGTCTGTGATGCAGTGCAAAAGAACTGACAGAGTATGCGAGTCTTTTACACCGAGGTGATGAGCGTTGATCTGCATAAGGTATGTTCCCAGCTGATCCTCGTAGGTATCGACCTTTCTCTCAAGGTAATCGACATTCTGAGCCTTCTCTTCCTCAAAGTTATCAATAAGTCCGATAGCCTCGTAAAGAGCATCCTTGCACATGTTAGCCATGGCAATTGCTGCAATCCTTGCCTGCTCAAGAGCAAAGGGCGGGTTTGAAAGGAAGCGGGGATCCAGTGTGCGGATACCTTCCTGCTCCTCCTGCTCCTTCTTTTCCTTCTCGTCGATAGGGATGGTCTTCAGGGCCATGTTTACAAGAAGATTTGAGAAAGGCAGCATAAGCGGAGTTGCCACAAGGTTGACCAGTGTGTGGATTCCGGCGATTCCTACCATTCCGATATCATTGTCCATGAACGCGAAGTTCACGATGGAATGTATCAGATAGAACAGGATCATAAAGGTTGTTGCCTTGATAAGGTTAAAGTACAGATGCATAAGAGCTGTTCTCTTACCGTTCTTGTTAGCGCCAAGAGATGAGAGAATAGCTGTGATACAGGTACCTACTTCCGCACCAACTACAACAGGGATAGCCATGCTGTACTTGACCTTGACGGAAAGTGATAACGCCTGCAGTACACCGATGGTTCCGGCTGAAGACTGGATGGTCATGGTGAAGAGGATACCAACAAGGAATCCGATGATGGGATTACTGAAGCTTGTAAGTACTCTCTTGAAGCCGTCTACATCCTTAAGAGGTGAAACAGCGTCTGACATGGTGCTCATTCCAAACATAAGAACCGAGAAACCAAGAAGAATTGTTCCGATATTTTTCTTCTTATCATTCTTGGAAAACATGTAAAGCGCAATACCGATAAGCGCCAGGAAGGGCGTAAAGGACTTGGGCTTTAACAGATTGATTATAAAGTTTTCACTGCTGATTGCGTTTAATGAAAGAAGCCATGCAGTAAAGGTTGTACCGAGATTGGCACCCAGAATAACATTAACTGCCTGCTTAAGAGTCATTATCCCCGAATTAACAAGACCAACTACCATGACGGTAGATGCTGATGAAGACTGAACCAGCGCCGTAACGCCCACACCAAAGAGGTATGCGATTACCTTGTGCTCAGTCACTTTTGCAAGCACGCTCTCGAGCTTGCCTCCTGCGGCTTTTGTGAGTCCGCCACTCATTACATTCATTCCGTAAAGGAACATTGCAAGGCCACCGACCAGGCCTGCGATTAGACTAAATACTTCCAGTGAGCTCATTTTCTCCTACCATTAATTATTCTTTGTCCATTTTTCTACGTTTACAGCTATATCTTACAGGATTAAGCTAAAAATTACCATAAAAATATCATTCTCACATACTTGCCGAGCCTGGATTCACTGAGAGAAACTCTTTTTCCGTCGTTGTAACCGTCGCCGTAGATGTTCTCCTCAACGTCCACATCCTCTGTCTTTTTAAAGCCAAGTCTCTCGCAAATGTGGATGGATACTGCATTCTCAGCTTTGACAAGAGTCTGCACCTTATCAAACTGGAGGACATTTCTACCATATTCCATGATGGCTTTTAGAGCTTCCATGCAGTAGCCCTGTCTCTGGAACTCTTTTCCAACAAGAAAGCCCAGCTCCGGCTCATCAAAGCCGTTTCTTACGGAATACCCTGCCCTGCCTATAACGCGGTCATCTTCCTTTCTGACAAGAGTCCACACGCCAAAGCCCAAGAGGCCATAGACCTTCTCAATGTAATCCTTCTGATATCTTTTTTCATCTTCAGGGTCATCGAAGAGCCCCTCCATATATCGCGTCATCTCAGGGTCGCTGTAGATCTTGTAGAATTCATCTACGTCTCTGACCGTGGTCTCACGGATAATGAGCCTGTCAGTCTCAAGCACTGTCCAGGGCTCGCCTGCGTACCTCTGATAGACCTTTACGAATGAGTCGATATCAACTTCTTCTATATCGGAAAAGACATATTTAAGTCCCGGAAAAGACTTCCCGGCTTCACCCTCATGTAATAGCCCAACGCAGAAGTACCCTTCCTCCGACAGCTCTTTTGCCAAAAGAGGGTCATCTGTCAAAACCAGCATCTCCTGCCGATTTTCGGACATGGAAAGTGGCAGCGGATCCTTTCCATCTGCCACGTAAACGCTGTATCCATTTTCTTGTATGTAGGCTGCAGTCTCTTTTACAGCCTCCTTAAAACTCTCATCCTCAGGGCCATCTCCCCCTAGGACAAATGCTATGGTCTTAAGCAATCTTAAAGCATCTCCTTCTCGTAAGTTACTTTAAATCCTTCGTTCTTCGAATTATCGTTCCACTTATTTATCATTCTGTCGGCTATCTTGCCGGCGATCTCCTGACTGACATCAGAGAGGAGCACAATGACTCTGTTGCCACTGTCGTTGCCGTAAACGTCAACGTTGCGCAGGTTTTCCATGAGAGTATCAAGGAACAGCTCCATGATCTCGGGAGTTACCTGAGCCCCTTCAGGACCAAGGATGGTAAAGTGCACCAGCGCGGAATTGAGGATTTCATTGTCGCCGTATCTGACAAGAAGCCTGTAAATATCCTGCATACGCTCGCGCTCGACGCGATATGGCTTATCGGACTTGCCTCTCTCTCCAAGAATTGCCTTAAGCTCCGAGATGCCGGTTATATTCGAATCATCCCCAACCATTGCCACGATCTCTTCGTAGAGCTTGCAGCCGTGCTTGCCTGCGTTCTTGACGGAATAAAGCGCTCTGTCCGCTCTTCTGAAGAGCTCATCATACTCAGTCTGACTTCCGACAGGAACAGATACACCACCGACAGAAACGCCCAGAGGAATGCTCATGTCATCGCCCATGTGCTTCCTTGCCGACTCCAGGATTGCTTCGTTGAGGAACTTTGTCTTTATCTCCATCTCATTCGGAGTTGTATCCGCATAGAAAGCCAGGAATTCGTCTCCTCCGATTCTGCAGAGCACATCTTTGGAATCGGCGCTGTGCCTTAGGATCTCGGCAAGGTCGATCAGCATACGGTCACCCATATCGTGTCCGTAGATATCATTTACCGGCTTGAAGCTGTCAAGGTCAAGAATAGCCAGAATACCATTACGCTTACCAAGTACGTCCTTGAGAGCCTCAGTCGATCCCCTCTTATTCAAAAGACCTGTCAGAGGATCCTTGGATGCTTCCTGCTCAAGACGCTGGATGCTGTTCATATCCTGTACCAGTGATGCTATTGCCCAGCCGATGTAAGCAACCAGTAAAAAGCTTACCACAAACAGATAGATCCTGAAATACTCTCGCTCGTAGAGCTGGGATTCTTTGACCACCGGGAATATCTCTTCTCTGATAACGTGCTTGCCGGCTGTATCAAGAACCTGCACATGAAGCCTGTAATTGCCGTACGGGAGGTTTGTATAGGTCAGGGACTGCATGTTTCTCTGATAGCAGGTGACACCCTCGTCCTCAGTGCCCTCCAGGAAAATATGGAGAAGCGGATTGGAAAGAGCATAGTTCATCACCGCAACATCAAAGACAATACGTCCTGACATCGCAGGAATTCTGTAAATGCCGTTTACCGGCTCTATCGGCTCTTCTCCGGCAAGTATCTCCGAAACCCTGATCTGATACTTGTTGTTAAAAGAGTCATAGTCTGAAGTGGAGACTTTTCTTACACCGTCGGTACATGGAAGGTAGAGATTGTCTCCTTTGAGCGAATAGAACCCGTTTGCTGTAATAGAAGTGCTAAGTCCCCTTGTTCTGTTAAGAAGCATGTATTTGTTTGCTTTATTTGCCAGAAGGTCCCTCTCGTCTAGCACAAATATACCGGCGCTGGAGAGTACCCATGCCTTCTTGTTTTCATCTATAAATACGTCGTAGTTATTGCTGTAAGGGAAGGAATTCAGCGGCTTTATCTCAGCGCCGTTGTTGTAGTAAATGGCGTTACTGGTCACATAGAGGTATCCGCCTCTGCAAGGTGTGATCTTCATGACAACCTGTGACTTAAGGCCGTCCTCTGCCCCAATGGTATCCACCACTTTGAAGTTTTTTATGACAAATATTCCTCCGCCGTCGGAGCCTGCGTATATGGTTCCGTCAGCGTCCTCAACCATGCACAGCACCTGAGTTGTTATGCCGTCATCTTCACCGAGTTTTTTGAAGATCCTCTCGTTTTTGATGAAGTTAAGGCAGGTTGATGAGACTGCCACAATTGTTCCGTCCGAGAGTTCAAAGGTACTCCTGAACTTTTCGCCTTCAGTTCCGTCATACTTGCGGGTATAGGTATTTATGGTCTTGTCAGGATGCATCACCACAAGTCCGCCCGGTCCATAGGTACTGAACCATATGTTGTCATCGCTATCGCTCATGACACACCTTATGCGGACATCTCTTAAAACCTCAGGATGAGGAATGGGCACGGAATAGAAGGTCTTAAGATCTATGGTCTTAAGGCCTGAGCCGGTTCCGGCATAGAGAACTCCGTCTTTTACAAGAACGCTGTTAACAACCTCGTTCTCAAGATGTGCTTTGGCATAGATATCCTCAAAAGGATTCCAGGAGAACTTCTTGATGCCCTGTTTACTTGAAGCAAACCATACGTTGTCCTGATAATCAACGTATATATCAACAATGGATGTGTTGAAGTCGGAGGTGGAAAGATCCGTCACAACACCTGTATCCGATATAAATCCCAGACCGTTCTCGCAGGCTATGAAATACCCTTTAAAGGTCTTGGAATAAAGAATGTCATTGAAGTAGGTAAGCTTTCCGGCAAGGTGCTTGGACATGATGTCCGTCATACCATCCTTGATATAAAGCCTTCCTGTCATGTTGCTGCTATTTCCTATTATATAATTGCCTTCATCTTCTTTTGTTATATCCGTGTAGTTTCCCGCAAGGACATAGATTATCTTCTTATCCCTGAAGATCATAAGGCTTCCGTCACTTCTAACGCCGGCCACGGTATCTCCGCTGGAGCTCAGCTTGCTGACACCGTAAAAGCTCTTTGCCATAAAGACTTCTATCTCGCCTTTTTGGTCTATCTTGCAGAGCTGCTTGATGGTTGCCACATAGATATTTCCTTCAGAATCCTCGCAGATTGCTCTTATAGCATCGGAAGCAAGACCTCTTCCCGTATCGAAGAATTCAATTTCTCCCGTGTCAACATCGTAGCATCCGACACCACTGTCGTTGGTTCCTATCCAGAGTCTTCCCTTGGAATCCACAAACAGTACTATAACGTTCTTGATTCTCTCGTCTATGGCAAAAGACCTGAACCTGTAGCCGTCGTATCTGTACAAGCCGGAGTATGATCCTACCCACATGTAGCCGTCCTTTGTCTGGGCAATGGCATTTATCTCAACCGACTCAAGTCCACTCTCTGTGTCATATATAGTTCCCGCATATTCAGACCCAAAGTCAGCAGCGCTTGACTTAACAGGATAAAGCATAAGGGGAGCTGTCACTGACAGAGCAAGTAATGCGCCAAAGGCTTTAGCTGCCGTTCTGTGACTTTTGCTCACAAGACCTATCAGCTTCATGAGGCAAAAGGCTATGATAAAGCTCACCACTTTATCCGGAATATCAACAAAGGCTTCGCCCAAAAATGAGTTGAGAGCCTGGACCTGAATATCGCTGGAGAGCATGTCCATAAAGCTGTCTCCCCAGGCATTTCCGGTCTTTCCGTCATAAATGATGATGTTAAGAGGAGTTGATATGACTGCAGAGAGAATTCCGGTCATAACCATGGTGGATATGGCCTTGAAGACATTTCTTTTTCTTCTGGGATAAAAGACTCCTACGCAGACGCCGATGGCTATTGACACAGCCATGTACGGCAAAGATACCGGATCCGCAAAGGATATGATGGCATTAAGAAGCAAACCACAGACTGCACCGGCAATAGGTCCCAGTACAACTGCAGCAAGGATTGTTCCAATCGAATCAAACCAGAAAGGAATTTCATAGCCCGAGGCTATAGTCCTTCCCAGCAGGTTTAGACCGACGCATATGACGATAACAAACCAACCTACCCATGATTTAAGTTTATTATTCATGCTATCCTCAAAATTGATGGCACAATCAAACAAAACGAAGCCAAATATAGATATGCGTACTCACAATAATTTTATCACTATTTCGAACGTTTTCCCAACGGTTAATTGTGAAATATCTATTAAAAAAACGTCAAACAATCGGCACGTATGCGCGATCTTTGACGTTTACAATTTGTTAACAATTAATTAAAAGAATAGTTACTTCAAATCATCTTTTAGACACATTAGCTTGTTAATATAATATTGTCAGATGAGTTAAGACAATACCAAACAAAAACTTTTTCATAATATGCCAGGTAAGGAAGCTTACCTGGCATCCTCCCTTTTATAGGGCTTTTTTTATTTATAGGATTATTTCTGTGATCCCTGAAGGAACTTCTCAAGATCTGCAACTGCAGACTCCTCATCACTTCCCTCTGCAATAACCGTAACCTCCTCACCGGAAGACAGGCTTAGTGTCATCATTCCCATGATGCTCTTTGCATTCACTTTCTTGGACTGAGCCTCGATGTGAACAGTGCTGTCATACTTACTTGCAAGCTGTACAAGTTCCGCAACAGGTCTTGCCTCAAGTCCTCTTGGGAGCTTAATTTCGATAGATTTTGTGATCATAATATCCTCCTTAAGATCTCAACTTGTCCGCCAGCTCTGAGAGCTTGCGAAGCCTGTGGTTAACTCCTGACTTACCCACGGGCGGGTCGAGAAATTTACCAAGTTCCAACAACGTTGCATCAGGATGCTCAAGTCTGACCTCTGCCATTTCCTTAAGTCCTTCCTGAAGTTTACTAAAACCATAGTGGTCTCTGATATAGGTTATATCTTCTACCTGCTTGGTAGCAGCATTAACTGTCTTGGTGATATTGGCCACCTCACAGTTTACCTTCCTGTTGATGGAGTTCCTCATCTCCTTGAGAATCCTTAGGTTCTCAAGATTCATCAGACTGACCGGCGCCTCCATTATATTCAGAAGATCCACGATTCCGGATCCCTCTTTAATATAGAGAACGTAGTACTTCTTGCGCTGTACTATCCTGGCCTCAATGTCAAAGCTCAGGGTCATGTCAGCCAGTTGCTGCGCCAACTCCGGAGTGCTGCATACATACTCCAGATGATACCCTTTATTGGGGTCGCTGATAGAGCCGATGCACAAGAATGCGTCCCTCAGAAATGCCCTCTTGCAGCAGGAATTTCTGGTGACCATCTCGCTCACTTTAGCACCTGTTTCTTTCAGGTTTCCATTCTGATCCATCAGCCTGATCGCCATTAAAACGGATTCCACATCATGCTCTGAATCAAGGACAGGGCGGTAGATTCGGCCTCCTGCCTTAACATCGGGAATCCCCTCTAAAATGCTAGTAACTATATTAAATGCTTTTTTTAATAATGTAAAGAACTTTCTAAGCACCTGTGCGTTATCCGCCTGCAGATAAAGCACCGTATTTCCTGCATTATCGGCTTCCACATGGCCTATGCAGGTAACGATGGCCGAGATTTCAGCCAGCTGACAATGCCTGGATGATGCAATGCGCTTTGAGAGTTCCTCTTTTACCTCCGAGGAAAAAGACATATCTCACCTTGCCTGTTTAACGTCCCTATGAGACAGATTAAGTCCGTAGTTACCGCCGGATGCCTTTAGTCTCTCGTAAACCTCATTGGCGATGGTAACACTTCTGTGCTGACCGCCGGTGCAGCCAATAGCTACCACCAGCTGATACTTGCCCTCCTGAACATATCCCGGGATAAGGAAGTTAAGCATATCTACGAGCTTGTCCACAAATTCGCCGCAGGCAGGGAAGCTCTTAACGTAGTCCTGAACAGGCTTATCGTTACCTGTCAGGTGCTTGAGCTCATCGATGTAATAAGGATTTGGCAGGAACCTTACGTCAAAAACAAGGTCTGCATCAGTAGGGATTCCATGCTTAAATCCAAAGCTCATAACGTTGACCATCAGGGAGTTGTACTCCTTGTTCTCAACAAAGATCCTATCCAGCTCCTTCTTGAGCTCTCTGGTAAGAAGGTTTGAAGAGTCGATGACATAATCAGCCTTCTTCTTGATCTCCGCAAGGACTTCTCTCTCCTTGGCAATTCCGTCCTCGAGCCTGTCTCCGGCTGCGTTCATTGGATGGATCCTTCTGGTCTCTTTGTATCTTTTTATGAGCACCTGGTCTGAAGCATCCATAAAGAGGATCTCAACAGGAATTCCTCTTTCCCTCATGGAATCTATGATTCCGGTCACGCCCTCAAAGCTCTGACCGGCTCTTGCATCAACGCCAAGAACAACTTTTGTTATCTCGCTGTTGGGAGCAGAAATAAGCTCCGTGAACTTTCCAATAAGAGATACCGGAAGGTTGTCAACGCAGTAGAATCCTGCGTCTTCAAGCATATTTATAGCAGTGGCTTTTCCTCCGCCGCTCATACCTGTTACAATTACAAATCTCATTTTTCCGGTCCTTTCAATACCTCTTTATTCAAAGTCTCCAACCAGGATAACTTCCGGCTCAAGGCCAACGCCCGAGTCCTCAAGTACTCTCTTTTGCACTTCTTTTATAAGCGCGTATATATCTGCAGCCGTGGCCTGTCCCTTGTTGATGACAAAACCGCAGTGCTTCTCGGATACTGCTGCATCTCCAACGCTAAATCCCCTAAGGCCCGCATCCTCTATGAGTTTGCCGGCAAAGTAGCCTTCAGGTCTCTTGAATGTTGAGCCTGCGCTTGGGTACTCCAGGGGCTGCTTTTCTTTTCTCTTAAGTGCCAGTTCCGTCATAAGGTCTGTTATCTCTTTTTCATCACCCTTTTTTAACTGCAAAAGAGCTGAGAGAACAACGTAGCCTTCTCTCTTTAATGCACTGGTCCTGTAGCCAAAATCGCAGGTTTCTGCCGGCAGCTCTTTTACCTCTCCGGTAGGAGTAATGGCTCTTACGGACACTGTGATCTGCTTCATCTCTCCGCCGTAAGCGCCGGCGTTCATGATCATGGCTCCGCCTATGGTTCCGGGAATTCCGGCAGCAAACTCAAAGCCTGCAAGTGCGTTTTCTTTGGCAAAAGAAGCTATCCTGGAATTTAGTGCGCCGGCCTGTGCGCGGATGGCTGTATCGCCCTCAAGGCTTATCTCCGAGAGGCTTTCAAGACTTATGACAACTCCGTCATAGCCCTTGTCGGAAACCAGGAGATTACTGCCGTTGCCAAGGAGCATAAAGGGTGCCGATTTGTCTTTTAACAGGGCGATAGCCTTTATGAGTTCTTCCTCGGACTGTGGGCGCAAAAATAAGGTGGCAGGCCCACCACATCGAAATGTAGTGTGCCTGCTCATAGGTTCATTTATTAATGTATTTTCTTTTGAAACAATCTGACTTAAAGCTTCTATTACTTCTGTGTTCACTATATGTCCTCAACAAGATCAGTCGATAACGAGCTTGGCTGCTCCGAATACACCTGCGTCATTTCCAAGCTTGGCAAGTGCGAACTTGGCATCTGCACAACCGGGGAATACGTACTTCTTGAAGCTTGGCATAAGAAGGTCAAAGAGCATGTCGCCGGCCTTTGAAACGCCGCCGCCGAGAACGATGATCTCAGGGTTTGTAACTGAAGCAACTGCTGCGATACCCTTTCCGAGGTAGTAGCCGTACTGCTCAGCAGCCTTCTTGGCAAGAGCGTCGCCTGACTTGGCGGCATCGAAGATGTCTCTGCACTCGAAATCTTTGCCGCGAAGAACGCTGTCCTCTGTAGTGGAAGCAAGGAGTCTCTTGGCAAGTCTTACTGCGCCTGTTGCGCTGGCATACATCTCAAAGCATCCGTGATTTCCGCATCCGCAGGTCTCAGGCTCATCATCTACAAGATGAAGGTGTCCGATCTCTCCGCCCGATCCCTTGGCACCGTTTAAGATCTTGCCGTCAACGATGATTCCGCCGCCGACACCGGTTCCGAGAGTAACAAGGAGCATGTTGGGATAGCCCTGTCCGCCGCCCTTCCAGGCTTCGCCGAGAGCTGCAACGTTAGCATCGTTACCTGCCTTAACAGGGAGTTTGAGCTTTGAGTGAAGCTCGTTTACAACGTTTACCTTCTCCCATCCGAGGTTAACTGCCTGGTGGCACATACCATCAGAATTAACTGCGCCGGGTACGCCGACACCTGCACCTACAACCTGTGTGTCCTCGATGTTCTTCTCTTTCATCTTAGCTCTGATGGACTCTGCGATATCGGGAATGATATTGATTCCGTGGTCCTCCGTTCTTGTGGGGATCTCCCAGAAATCCACCTTTTCACCGGTCTCTGTAAGAAGTCCGATCTTAACTGTTGTTCCTCCAACGTCTGCGCCAAATACGTATCTTGCCATTTTTATTCCTCCGATTTTTTAATAGGGTTTATCATTCGTCGTCGTCATCCTCTGACCTTCTTCTGGCCAGGGAGTTCTGTACTCTGTTGTAAAGCTCCTGAGCTGCGTTGTAGCCCATTGCCTTCTGTCTGTGGTTAACCGCTGCCGACTCACAGATGACAGCCAGGTTTCTGCCGGGACGGATAGGAATCCTGTGGCAGACAACCTTGTTTCCGAGGTACTCTGTGTACTCCTCTTCAAGGCCGAGCCTGTCGTACTCTTTGTCTTTATCCCAGTCCTCAAGCTTGATCACAAGATCGATGTTCTGGGTCTCCTTTACACTTGATACACCGTAAAGGGTCTTTACATCAATGATTCCGACACCGCGCATCTCGATGAAGTGCTTGGTGATGTCGGGTGCTGAACCGATGAGGGTCTCTTCACTTACTCTTCTGATCTCGACAACGTCATCGGATACAAGACGATGTCCTCTCTTTATCAGCTCGATGGCTGTCTCTGATTTACCGATTCCGCTCTCACCTGTGATAAGAACGCCGACACCAAAGACATCCACCAAAACACCATGGATTGAAATGCATGGAGCAAGCTTAACATTGAGCCATCTGATGATCTCTGCCATGAATGCAGATGTTGATTTCTTGGTAATAAGTACGGGTACTCTCTCTTCAAGAGCTATCTTTACAAAAAGAGGATCCGGAGCAAGCTCTCTACAGAAAACTACTGCCGGGATGTCAAAGGATAAGAACTCCCTGTACATCTTCTCCTTATCTTTCTCAGGAAAATTCTCCATATAGGTGTACTCAACGAAACCAATTACCTGAAGTCTTGTGGCTTCGAAGTGCTCGAAATATCCTGCCAGCTGCAGCGCCGGTCTGTTGATATCCGGCTGAGTGATCCTGATCTTCTTGGCATCGATCTCAGGTGTCAGGTTCTCGAGCTTCATTTTTTCAATGATGGTTTTAAGACTTACACTCGACATGCTATCCTCCTAGCAATATTATTGATAATCTGTGAGTTATTATATATTAATCACACGGAATTTGCACCCTTTTGTAATGAGTCACCGGGGACGTTTCACTTTGTCTCATTTTGAGTCACCGGGGACGTTTCATTTTGTCTCATTTTGAGTCAGTGGGGACGTTTCATTCTTCCTTATCCACATAGTTAATGTTCATGTCTTTTTCCGGATCATAATATCCATACTTCTCGATTATATGCGCCAATCTGCTTGTGTTAGGACCATAGTCTTCAAATGCACCTACATACAGTATCTTTCCATCAGATATGGTGATCTCAAGTCCGTGCTCAACTTCCCATTTGCATCCACCTT
Source organism: Butyrivibrio sp. NC2007 (assembly GCF_000421405.1). Lineage (GTDB taxonomy): Bacteria > Bacillota > Clostridia > Lachnospirales > Lachnospiraceae > Butyrivibrio. The sequence goes on along the minus strand of NZ_ATWY01000005.1, from coordinate 1,007 downwards.
CTATATGGAACTCAATCCTATCCTGTCGGCAATGGTCATCAACTATCACAGACCCTATCCTGATAAGCTTTAAAACAGAATCTTCGTTTACCATTCCCATATCAGCTTTCTGTTCATCATCTAAAAACTGCTCAAAATCCTTATAATACCTTACAAGATATTTGCAGAGTCTCTGCTCTACTTCAAAAGGCATATTATCAAGATAATCAAGACATCTCAGCGCATAAGAAATCTGCTCTTTAGATCTGCACATCAGCCTAAAGTCTTCACCCCATTTATTTGATGTGGTCATAGCTGTTATTAGCCCTGAAGCAGACTCTTTGGTCTCCTTGATAGCATAACCTTCATTCTTTTTCTTCCCAAAAGAAAAAAAATCCATCAGATTCTCCATTCTACATATGTTTTATTTGCTTTCTTAACAAAAGATATCATGCACCGGGAGTCAACGGGGACGGTTCTCTTTGACTCCTTTTGAGTCACCGGGGACGTTTCACTTTGACTCACTTTGAGTCGCCAAGGCGGCTCTCTTCAACATATCGTCCCATTTTCTATGCCCATCGGGTACTTTTTCTGATATATGTAGAAAGATTTTGCCTCCAAAATTTTTGAGCGCCAAATTTTCTACGCCCACAGCCAAGTTTTTGTCATATATATAGAAAATAAAAAATCAGTACTCACCAATTTCTACACCCACGCCCCACTTTTATGCATATATATAGAAAAATAGCTCAACAATACTTTTCGTCTCAAATATTTTCTATGCCCAAAGGACACTTTTTCTGCTATATGTAGAAAATTCCATCCTTAAAATTTCTTCGACATAACAACTACCAGACTACAGATCCTTTGTGATGTACTCCTCATCAATTCAAGATAAACGTCATAGTCTCTGCATAACCCGTGCCCCATCTTACCGGCCCGCCTTAGTGACCGACCGCTCATATAAATACCGGAGTCAAGGGACAGTACGCTGGGCGCCGCCCTTTGGCGCCCGGGCAGCCCTTGGG
>NZ_ATWY01000004.1 GCF_000421405.1 Butyrivibrio sp. NC2007 | reverse complement strand
AAGCATGCTTATCAATTAAACTACACGAGGGCTATCCACATATGTCGCCATTTTCTATCAATAAAGAAGGAAGCTCCTCCTGACGTGGAATTCCTCATCAGTAAAGAGCTTCTTCCAATCCGACCTGGACGCAAAGACCCTCGCAAAGTCAAAGTCCAAACCGCTATAAGCTTTCTGTACAGAGTAGCTTAACAAACTAATTATACTATCATTTCGGCAGATGGACATCTGCCTATTTTCTATGCCCTGAAGGTTTAAAAACCATCAAAAAAAGAGAACTGATTACCTTATTCAGGTTCTCAGTTCTCTATTTCTTTTTGTTGTCATCTTATCTTAATGACATTGTCGAAAATGAGGCTTCTTTTTTAGTGTTCCCGATGCGATTCGAACGCACGACCTTTCGCTTAGGAGAGGAAAGGTCACAAAAAAATGTAGAAAGGAAGGCACTTCTAGACCACCTATTTCAAGTGTCACCCACTTTGTCACCCAGAATTAATTACATTAAAGTAATCAGAACAAAATAAAAACGCACAATAAACGCACGAAAAGTGTTATACACAGTATGTCAAAAAAGAGCCTCGAATACGAGGCTCTTTCTATTTAATAGTTATTTACTTAGCCTTATTAGCGACTCTACCTTCAGTCTTTCCATGTTGGTTCCAATGGTCTTTTAATGCCTTTCCATCAGGTCCAAAAGCGGCCTGAAGATCTGCATAATTGGTATAGTACCAGTACGCATTGAAATTTGCATTATTGCCTTTGTATGTTTTCAAAGCCTCAACCTTTGTATTGTTTGCAGCTGGAGCAGTAGTTGTTTTTGCAGGAGCCGCCTTCTTTGCAGGCTTTGGAACGGTCTTGTAAACTGTCCAAGCAAGCGAAAACTTGTTGTACTGGTCAGCTACATTCAGGTCGTAACCATACTGTGCTGCATAAGTAAAAAGGTCGTTCACTGTACCGTATTTACCAAAAAGTTGATAAGCATCATATTCATAACTCTGTGCATTAGTAAGTGCATTGCCAGTTAAATCTCTTCCATCAGGATGAACGTTGATACCAGGAACGTCCTGTGTAGGTCTCCAGTCCTTAACAAGTGTTCTATACGCTGTATAGTCACCAGTGATAACGGCGTTCTGGTAAGCCGTCTTAGCATCCTCACCATACTTCTTGCCGATGTTATCTACAACGTAACCATATCCAAGGCCTACGCCGCCGCCACAATAGCCAGTGTTCCACGCTACCTGGCCGTTATAGCCAGAAGTCACAGTTTCGGCTTTTGCCGGAATAGGCATGCATAATGCCAATGTGCAAATAAGTGCTATGCTAATGATTATTTTTTTGTTATGATTCGGCAGTTTTCTAAATAAGTTATTCATATAAACCCTCCAATAATGATTTGCTAGCCTTGTGAGTATTATCACGTAACTGAATAAATTATCTCAAGGAATGTGAGATAGATACTATAATGGTAGCATATTGTGAATAACTCATCAAAGCAAAAAATCATTTAACACTTCTATACTTTTTATTAATTCAGAATCTTTCTGAATAATATTACAAAATTGAAAGTGATTGGAATTATTGACTATTCTCCGCTATGGGAAACAATGAGGTCCAAAGAAATTAGTCAATATTATTTATTGAAACAAGGAATAGATGGGTAAGAAGGTAACTATGTTTTCGTGGCTGATTAAAATGGATTATGAGTCTCAGAAAGTTACATCACGTAGCACCGCGCCATGTATCCTGAGATACCAGAACGGATAATCTAATAAAAGGTTATTGTCACCCATTGTCACCCACTTTTGGGTGACTGGCACAAAAATAGGAAGCACGGCAAATGTGCTTCCTTACTAGTGTTCCCGATGCGATTCGAACGCACGACCTTTCGCTTAGGAGGCGAACGCTCTATCCTGCTGAGCTACGGAAACAAGCACTAAGTATATTATCACAATGCGCTTTGTAAATCAAGGCAGGTATGTAGTAGAATAGGACCATGAGACATGGTAAAAGAGATTTCGGAAAACGCCTAAGAGCCATAATGACAGCGACTTTACTAGCAGCAGTGACGCTGCTTCTTTCGGCGTGCGCAGGATCGGAGAGGAAACAGGAGATAGAAGAGCTCTCAAGTAGCTATGCTGTACCTCAGGAGAAGCAGCTTATTGTCTACACTTCCCACAAGGAAGAGGTGTATCTGCCGATCATCCGGGAGTTTGAAAGCCGCACAGGAATCTGGGTTGAGCTTCACACAGGCGGTACGACGCAGATGTTTTCCGAGGTAAAAGAGGCTTCAGAACAAGGTCGCTGCGACATTATGTTCGGCGGTGGTATCGAGAGCTATGAGGCGGCAAAAGATCTTTTCATGCCCTATGAGCCTGTTGAGAGGAGCGCACTGGATCCTGACTATGTGGATGATGAGGACCGCTGGATTCCATTTACCGAGCTCCCCATCGTATTTGTCTACAACAAGAAACTGGTATCCTACTCAGAGCTTCCCACTACCTGGGAGGAGCTCTTTGACAGCAAGTGGAAGGGGCAGATTGCCTTTGCTGATCCAAATAGTTCAGGAACCAGTTATACAATATTATCCACCATGGAGCAGCTCTTTAATGAAGAGCCACAGAGCCTTGTACCTAGGTTTTATGAGCAGCTGGAAGGAAGGATACTTCCTTCTTCAGGACAGGTCATTCCCGAAGTTTCGGATGGAAGCTTCCTTATAGGAATAACTCTGGAGGAGACAGCCAGGAAAGCCATGGATCAATATGAAGATATTTCCATGCTCTATCCGGAGGACGGAACCAGTGCCGTTCCCGACGGCATTGCCATGGTAAAGAACGCTCCCCACAGTTATAACGCGGGCAAGTTCATCGACTTTGTGGTTTCCTACGACACCCAGAGATACGCCACTGAGAACTTCTACAGAAGATCTGCAAGGAGTGATGTGGGCAGCAAACGTGGAAATACTGAGACCTTCATTAAATTTGATGTAGAAAAATCCGCCAGGGAAGAGGAAGAAGTCTTTTCCCTCTGGAATGCCCTTGCCGGGCAGGAAGGAGAGTGAGTATGGGCTTTGTGAGACAATCCTTCAAGCGGCAGATTTTTGTGGTGTTCCTAGCAGTAACTCTTTTCCTCGTAATATTCGGAGGCGTACTGACAATCCAGGGCTTCCAGGCCAGGATAAAGAGCGATTACGAAAAGCGGGATGCTGAGCAGGAAGCCGTAGCTATAGGCAAGATAAATGACATTTTGACAAAATCAGAGGAAACCCTGGATGCCATTGCAGACAGTGAGGTACTAATTAATTCCTTTTATAAGGGGAGGAAGAATTCCATCGCCATCTATGCCGATCTTTATGAGGCAACCAGACAGGTGCGCTCATTTGCGCAGGTGGATCTTTACATGGGAAGTCGCTGCATGTATTCAACTGCCAGCGGCTCTAAACCCGCAGCTCTTCCGGATTATTACGGCGTTATAAGGCAGGCAGTACAGGGAGGAGGCCATACAGTCTTTTCCCAGGATATAATTAATGCTTCAGAAGGCGAAGGTGATTTCCTCATTGCAAGACTGATGGTGGATAAAGAGGAACCGGGAGTGGCTCTTATCAGGATCGATCAGCAGGTGCTCAGAGACCAGCTCTCGGGCTCAATAAACGCCAGAGACGGCTTTATGCTGACGGGGAGCTTTCTTGAGCCGTACTGTCTTGTGGGCACAGCTGAGGACGGAAAAGACCTTTCAGCGATCCGCAGCAATCTGCAAAGCGGAAAGCTATATACCGAGGGTTTTCAGAAGAATATTTACATAAAGCAGCTGGGCAATACAGAACTTCTCGGAATTTACGTTACGCCTCCTGTCTTTGATGAATCCGCAGTAAGAGCCAGTTATCAGATCATCATTTTCCTGGCTATCATCAGTGTCCTTATCTGCCTGATAGTCGCCAACCGAATGAGTAACTACGTGGCTAAGCCCATCGGCACACTGGCAGCAGGTATGAGGCGCTTTAGAAAGGGCGACTTTGATGCCAAGATAGAGCTGAGCAGAGAGGATGAATTCGAGCAGCTGGCAGTTGGCTTTAACAAGATGACTACCCAGTTAAAAGACACTATGGAAGAGCGAGTGGCTGCTGAGAGAAAGGTCAATGAGACCAGGATCGAGATGATGCAGGCACAGCTAAATCCGCACTTTTTGTATAACACTTTGGACACCATCAAGTGGGTTGCCAAGGCAAATCATGTGCCGGAGGTTGCGACCATGTCGGCGTCTCTTGCCGGGATCCTAAGGACCAGTATTTCCCAGACTCAGTTTGTAAAGCTCTCTGAAGAGATCAAGCTGATCCAGAACTACTGCGACATTCAGAGGATAAGGTTTGACGATAAGTTTGACATTACCATAGATATTCCGGAGGATGTGATGCAGGCTATAATACCAAAGCTTATCCTGCAGCCCATTATAGAAAACGCCATTATTCACGGCATGGATGATATGGACAACGGCCATATTTATGTGGCTTCCATCAAGGAAAAAGGTAAGGACGGATATCCTGATCTTCTTAAGATTTCCGTTCAGGACAACGGAAAAGGTATCAGTGATGAGATGCTGACTGCCCTTAACAACGATGACCCGGAAACATTAAAAGGACATCTTGGTCTTAACAATGTGAACACCATTATTAGACTTTACTACGGCAAGGAGTACGGAGTCATGGCCGTAAGACCGTCAGAGGGTGGAACCATCATGATAGTTACAATTCCTTATTCGGAAAAAGAGCCGGTGAAGGAAGAGGAGAGAAATGACAAGAGTACTGATAGTTGATGATGAAAAATACGTGCGTATGGGAATAAAGAGCGAGACCGACTGGGCCCTTATCGGATGCGAAGTTGTCGGAGAAGCTGCCAACGGCATTGAAGGCCTTGAGGCAGCAGAGACTCTGCGCCCGGACCTTGTTATATCAGACATACGCATGCCCAAGATGGACGGCATAGAGATGGCAGAGAAGATCATCGAGAAATGTCCGGGAACGAAGGTGATATTCCTTACAGCCTACAACGAGTTTGAATACGCAAGGCAGGCTATACGTATCGGAGTGTCGGATTATCTTTTAAAACCATTCCAGGACGGTGAGCTTGAGGGTTCAATCCAGAGGCTCCTTCATCTGCACCCCAATGCACCGGCATCAAACGCTGAACTTGAGGAGCAGCTGATTCCTCTTAAGACAAAAGATGAGGTTTCAAACCGCTACGTTCAGACGGCCATTGAATATATCGAGAATAACTATGTTGACTCGGGATTTAGTATCACCAAACTTGCCGAGGCCATGAGCGTAAGTGAGGGGCATATTTCAAGGCTTTTTAAATCCGAGACCGATCAGTCCATAAACAACTATCTCACCAGATACAGGATAAAAAGGGCCATGGATTACCTGAAGGATGTAAACGTTAAGGTCTACGAAGTTGCAGAGAAAGTGGGTTATTCAGACATTGCCTACTTCTCCAACACCTTTAAAAAACTGGTAGGCAAAAACCCTTCTGACTATCAGACCAAAGGACTTGAATGAACTACCCTCACCGACTCCACGTCGGAAAGGGTTTCTGTTATGCCGCATGGCGGCATGAACCTGTAGGATGCTCTATGCATCCTGCAGAACAGGGCATGTCCACTATGCCCCTATCCCATTGGCTTACCTTTGGGAATACTTTCCTTAAGATGTTTGCAGCTCCATTTATGTCTGCATTTGTTATTGTACCATCGCAGTGCCTGTAAAGTCCTCTCTGTATCCTCTTGCCTGAAAAAGCGAAGTTCTCTTTCGCATTCTTTTTATACACAGGGATATAGTCTTTTGCAAGAAAGTCTGCCTTTGATGTGTAGCTTTCTTCCGTGAGAACAAACTTTATACCATATTCAGCAAGTTTGTATCTGAGCATGTCTGCAAATATCAGCATTGGTATCTGCACAAAATTCTGGTTATTGACATGTCCTATACCTATCTCCTGTTTCTGGTATGTATTATGCCCCATCACTACTACATCTACATGGTTATCCCTTGCATAGTCTGCAAGCTGTCTGCTCACCTTATGGAACTGATCCTTTATCCTCCTGTTCCTCTTTTCAGTAAGAGCATTCATCTTTCTTGTCCTGTACCTGTTGTTACATGTCATGGCACAGGAAGAGAGTCTTTTCATCTCTTTGTTGTAAAACTGGTTGATTGACTTGATCACGCCTCCCTTTATCACAAATGGTCTTGCGCCAAAAGAGTTCGCTACAGCGGCGATATTTTCTGTTCCGGGATCGATAGCCATTACTCTCAAGCCCTTCAGATCTGATACGTCCGACAGGTCAGAGAGGGTATCCTTATCAGACATTGGCATTATTCCTTTATCAGGAACAGAAAGAACCACATCCAGGACAAAGCTTTTTCCACTGGGCTTTATACGCACTTCCTTAAGGCATACTTCTTCAGGGAGCTGACCAAGAGACAGCTTATCCTTTGTACCGGGAAACTTAAGATCCCCATCCTTGATCCTGCATATCTGATTAGTCAGGACAGCTGTCTTGAATGAGCCCTGTGACACATATCCCGGCATCTTGGGACGGCCAGTAAATGCCCCAGGATTCCTGCCATATACTTTTACAGCTTCAAAGAAAGACTTATAGTCTCTGAGAAGAAGTTTCAATATCTGCTGATTAGCCTGAGCCGGAAGGGCATAGTATGCCTTATCCCTTGTAACCTTTAGCAGATGATCAAGGGCATTATATGAGAGCCATTTGCTATCACCAAGATATTTAGTCCCTAAAAGATTATCCCTTACGAGCCTGTAAACCATCATCTGATTTGGAAAAAGAGGCTTGAACTCAGCCATTGAATCAACTGATGACGAATACTGCCTTAAGATGAAATTTGCCCTGTTGTACAGAACGGCTGATGATCTGCAGATATCCCTGCAGTAGTCATAGAGTATGTGGTTTTGGTTTATCCTGTATTGCCTTGTTCTGTACACGGTTGTAAATTCCTTATCAGTATTCTATAGTTAGTATTATAGCACATATTTCAGAAATATGCAAACATATGTTCTCTTTAGATAAGGAGTAAATTTATGCAAAAATCAATAGCAGAATCAGATATCCTGAACGAGTACAGAAGAGGCTCACATTCCGTATACAAACTCACATACCATGTAATTTTCGTGACTAAATACAGAAAGAAAGTGATCACAGATGAGATCGGTGATTTCATGAAGAATTACGCCGCTTACCTCTGTGGACGCATGAACAGCGAACTCATTTCCGTTGAGACAGATGTCGATCACATGCATCTGCTGATCTCCATGCCACCTGATGTGGCACCTGTAAAACTCATCAACTCGTTAAAATCACAGCTTTCCAAAGAAGTGAGAAATACATATAGGACTCATATAGAAAAGTATCTGTGGGGAGATTCACCCTTCTGGAGTGCAAGTTACTTTTGTGCAACTACCGGAAGCGTTTCTCTTGATACTGTCAAAAAATACATTGAAGATCAGCGAACAGAAGAACACAAGCGCAAATACATTAAGACGGGGAAATACAAAAAGAAAAGCTAGTGCGGTTCATCCCACAACCGATTTCATCGGAAGGGGTTTTCTCGCACGATGTTTATAATAACTTGACTTAGCCGTACGACGAAGATTATACTTGAATCAGATAAATTTGTTCGTACGGCTAATTTTGTGCCCGGATATAAAAACTTGTTCGTACGGCGAAGAGGAGATGCCATGAAGATAACCGATGCAAAGAGTTTTGGAATTGCACTTAGGAAGCGCAGAAAGGAACTTGGCTACACCCAGAGTTATATCTCTGAGTTTACAGGTTTTAGTGTAAGCTTTCTTTCTGACCTTGAGAACGGCAAGAGCACAGCGGAACTTGGAAAAGCACTTTATTTGGCAAGTATCCTTGGGCTTGATCTGACTATGGAAGCAAGGGGATAAAAATGAGAAAGTACAACGTTGGTCTTGAGATAGGCAGGAAACAGATAAAAGTAGGAACAATTGAAGGAGAGTCCTCAAATAACGCGCAGTTTAAGTATTCTGAGGAGTTTCTGTCAGGCTCTTTTGCACATCCGATATCAATATCGCTGCCCTTACAAAAGGAGCCTTTTTCTCCTGAAGCAACCCGGATTTTTTTTGACGGCCTTTTACCCGAAGGTTTCATGCGCAGGGCGATTGCGGGAAATATGCACTTTGATGAAGGAGATTATCTTTCAATCCTTTATAATCTGGGAAAAGAGTGCCTTGGCGCCCTCAGGATCTATCTGGATGAAGAAGATAAAGACATTTCCTATGAGCCGCTTTCTGCAAAGCAGGTTGAAGAACTTGCATCAGAGGGAGCGACAAAATCTACGGAACTGGTGATAAAGACCCATCTCTCACTCACCGGAGCATCAGGCAAAGTGGGGCTTTATTATGATGACAAAGAAGACTCGTGGTATCTGCCGGTGGGGCTTGCTCCCAGCACTCATATAGTAAAACAGAGTCATATAAGGCTTGATGGAATCGTAACCAATGAGCAGTTATCTATGCTTACTGCTTCAAAATGCGGAATAAAGATTCCTCAAAGTTTCATCATAAACATGGGAAAAGGTCTGGATTCCCAGGTCCTCTTTGCAACAAGAAGATATGACAGGACCTTCGAAGGGGCAGAAGAATATGTTGATGGTCTGAAGCTGCCCCATAGAATCCATCAGGAAGACTTTGCCCAGGCTATGGGAATTGCCTCTTTTGATAAATATGAAAAAGAGGGGCAAAACTATGCACAGAGGATGTTCAAGATACTAAGGCTCTACGCGATCAATCCGCTGGAGGATCAGCTTTCTTTGTGGAGGAGAATTGTATTTAACTATGTAATAGGAAATACCGATTCTCACATCAAGAATTTCTCTTTGCTCTATAAGTCTGACCTCTCAGGGGTAAAGCTGGCTCCGGCTTATGATGTTATAGGGACGCTGATTTATGAAAGTGCAACCAGAGAAATGTCTTTTAATATAGGCGGAATCAGAAACATAGATGAAGTTACAAGAGACAGTTTCAGGGCAATGGCGGGAATGGTCGGACTTGGAGAAAAACCTGCGCTCAGGGTATATGATGAAGTGCTGGAAGGATTCGAATCTGCCATAAAGGAAGCATCGATGGAACTTATCGACATCGGATTTGAAAATGCCACAAGCATAGGTGACCGAATTCTGTATAGCAGGAAAAGAATAATTTAATAAAATTTGTCATTTTTTTACAAATAATATCAGAATTGTCATCTCAAAATAATCATAAACAAAATCTAAAATGTACCTATCAAGCAAACAAATGCCTGACGGGTACATTTCTTTTTATAAAAAACCCGCCGGGGCAAGATAAAAGGAGGGTTAAAAGTGAAAAAGAAAGTATTATCTACAATCTTAGCAGTCACAATGGTTGTTTCAGCAATGACCGGATGTGGCAGCGCAGCAAACACCACATCTGCACCTGCAGATACACAGCAGGCAACATCTGATGCAGCACCTGCAGCAGACAACGCAGCACCTGCAGCAGACACAGCAGCAGCTGAGAGCGCACCTGCAGAAGAGCTCACAGGAATCGATGCCATCATCGCTGAGGCAGAGGGCATGACAATGGAAGAGCTTGCCAAGAAAGCTATCGAAGAGTCAAACGGAAAGACATTCTACGGTGTAGGAAACTCCAGCCGTGGTAAGTCAGCACTTCCTGTTTTCATCGAGTATCTTCAGTCTATCGATCCTTCATATTCAATGGAATTCGAGTGGCAGCAGCCCAAGAACAACAAGATCTTCGAGCAGCTTACATCCGATTCACTTAAGAGCGAAGGCACATTTGCCATGACTCTTATCCAGGACGGTAACCAGATTCAGTCCAAGATGGTTGACACAGATATCCTTAAGACTTTCGTTCCTAAGGAGTGGGCAGAGGCTAACGGAACAACAGCTGATGCTTACGAGGGATTCCTTCCTCTTCAGACACTTAACAAGGTATTCATGTACAACAATCAGGGAACAGCTACATACACAAACTGCTGGGACTTCGTATATGAAGGTTCACACCCTCTTTTCATGGGCGTTGACTCTGAGATCGTAGGAAAGAACTTCCTTATGATGCTCACAGAAGATAAGTACGCAACATGGCTTAAAGAAGCTTATGACAAGCTTGACGATACAAAGAAGGCATACTTCGAGCCTGAAATCCAGGCTATGCAGGCAGATGCCAGCGACCTTGGACTTGGTGCAAACGGCGCTTACGCTCTTGCATGGATCAAGCTCTGGGTTAACAACTACAACGAGCAGACTGATGACGGCCCTATCTGCAACACACTTGTTGATGCATCAGCTAAGGATCAGTCAGGACTTCTTGTTTACTCAAAGCTCCGTTCAGTTGAGGAGTCAGCTACAGTATCAGTTAACAACATCAACGTAGCAGCTTACCAGGATGGCTACACAGGAATCGGCGGATACGGCTACTGCCACTATCTCTTCCTTACAAAGAATTCTCCTCTTCCTTGGACAGCATGTGCATTCATCGCATTCATGACATGCACAGAGTCAGGATTTGAGCCTTGGGGCAAGGATATGGGTGGATATTCATCAAATCCTAACGTTGCAAAAGAGGTTGAAGAGAAATTCCAGCACTCACAGGGTGGCGGAGATGAGTTCCCTGCAAAGAACGACCGTGGTTATGACTGGTGGACAACAGACGGCGAGCTCGTTCTTGAGGATCCTGCATACTGCTCAGAGGTTTCCTTCACAGTAGGAAGCTGGATCGACGTACTTGATCACTACGCTCCGGGCGAATAATCAAAGCAGCACTCGGTAATAATTTAAGATCTAAGGGGATGGAGCCATAAGGCTTCATCCCCAAAATATAGGAGAGATAACATGCAGACAATCGCAAAACCAGACAAAAGTGCGATTTTCAAGAATAAGGTAAAGACATGGTTTTCCCAACCTCAGAATATAATACTTTTGCTGTTTGGGATTGTTCTGACCTTCAGTACTGTCGCACCTATCATCGCAATTGTAAAAGACACCTTTGCGATCCATCCCGGAACCATTGATCAGCATCTGACCAAGAGAGTATCCGGATACACAATAGTTAACTACACAGATCTTTTCACAAGTAAACTTGCAAAGACAAACCTCTGGATACCGCTTCTTAACACGGTCATCCTCTCAGTACTTACCTGCTTTATATCGATTCTGTTCGGCGGACTTTTCGCTTTCCTTGTAACAAGAACAGATATGAAGTTTAAAAAGTACTTAAGCTCCATCTTCATCTTCCCTTACATCATGCCTCAGTGGACACTGGCTGTTGTATGGCAGCACATGTTCTACTCAAACAAGGTTACGGGAACATCTGATGGACTTCTGGCAGCGATCTTTAATGTGTACTTCCCACACTGGTGGTGCCAGGGAGTATTCCCAAGTGCCATGGTACTTGGACTTCACTACGCACCCTTTGCCTATATCCTTATAGGCGGTATCTTCAAGAACATGGATGCCAACCTCGAGGAGGCAGCAACCATCCTTGATACACCGAAGTGGAAGATCATGTTCAAGGTAACGCTTCCAATGATCAAGCCGGCTATTCTTTCAACAATCCTTCTGGTATTCGGAAGTGCAATGGGAAGTTACCCGGTACCACATTATTTGAGCCTTACAACACTTTCAACCAAGTACATCTCCATGAACAGTAAATACACCGGAGAAGCTTCAATCCTGGCAATCATCATGATGATCTTCGGAGTACTGATCCTTGGAATGAACCAGCTCTCACTTAAGAGCCGTAAAAACTACACCACTGTAACCGGTAAGTCAGGTCAGCTCACAAAGCTTACGATCGGCAAAGTCGGAAAATACCTTGTGGGAATCATTTTCATCATCATCACATTCTTCACAAGTATCTGGCCCATCGTTCTGTTCGCTCTTGAGACCTTCCTTCCAAACCCTGGTGATTACAGCTTCCTTTACACAGGAAACCTTGCACACCTGACCAACAAGTGGTGGGTAACAAACGAGAACATTACAGAGAACGGTATGTACGGTCAGCCGGGTATCCTCTATAACAAGACAATCTGGCACGCATTCTTCGGAACCTTGTTCCTGGCAGTTGTCTGTGCACTTATTGCAGGAACCATCGGAACCCTGATCGGATACGCCGTAGCAAAGAAGAGAAGAAATAAGTGGGCCAACTACGTAAACAACGTAGCATTCCTGCCTTACCTTATGCCTTCAATCGCAGTTGGAGCAGCGTTCTTCATCCTCTTCTCCAACGAGCACATCAATCTGTTTAACACATACACACTTCTGATTATCGCAGGTGTTGTAAAATACATACCATTTGCTTCGAGAAGCTCACTGAACTCAATGCTCCAGATCTCCAACGAGCTCGAGGAAGCAGCGATAATCATGAACACCTCATGGATAAAGAGAATGACCAGGATCATCATTCCGATCCAGAAGTCCTCTATCATAAGCGGATATCTTCTTCCCTTCATGACATGTCTTCGTGAGTTGTCCCTGTTCCTTCTTCTCTGCACACAGGGCTTTATCCTTTCAACTACACTTGACTACTTCGATGAGATGGGTCTTTACGCATTCTCAAGTGCCATCAACCTGATTCTCATCGTAACAATTCTTGTATTTAACACATTAGTAAACAAGCTGACAGGCGCCAGCCTTGACAGCGGCATAGGAGGAAAGTAATCATGCCGGAAATCATTTTAGAAAATATAACAAAGCGTTGGGGAAAGTTCTTCGGCGTAGATAATGTAAGCCTTAATATCCCGGACAATTCCTTTATTACACTTCTCGGACCTTCAGGCTGTGGTAAGACTACAATCCTTCGTATGATCGCAGGTCTTGAGACACCAACAGAGGGAAGGATCACCATCGGAGATAAGGTTGTCTTTGATTCAAACGCAGGTATCAACGTTCCTGCCAACAAGCGTAAGGTTGGATTCCTTTTCCAGAACTACGCCCTTTGGCCAAACATGACAGTTTATGAGAACATCTCTTTTGGTCTTAAGAACATCCACGAGGAGATGCCAGTACTTGACGTTGAAGCCAAGCAGGCAGGAGACCTTATAAGAGCCCTTCAGAACGGCAATAAGGTAAAAGAGATTGTTGAGGAGTGCCGTGATAAGAATGGCAAGCTCGATGAGAACAAGGCTTACGTTAAGCTCATCGACAACTACAACCTCTCTATCTATACAGCAAAAGAGCTCTATGCTATGGGAATTCATACAGCTTCCGATGCATCAGCTGTTGCAAAGACCAAGCTTTCAGAGTATGAGAGCAAGCTCTCAGGCATTAAGAGCAGATATGAAAAAGAAGGCAAGAGCCTCAATGACAAGTACGAAGTAACAAAGAACGGAGAGCCTGTGATTGAGAACAGAAAGCTCTCCAAGGAAGAGATAGATTCAAGGGTAAGAGCATGTTCAAGAATCGTTAAGATCGGTATGTTCATGGACAGATATCCTGCAGAGTTATCAGGTGGACAGCAGCAGAGAGTTGCTATTGCCCGTACCCTGGCTCCGGAGCCACAGGTTCTTTTCATGGATGAGCCTCTGTCAAACCTTGATGCCAAGCTTCGTCTCGAGATGAGATATGAGCTCCAGAGACTCCATGTTGAGACAGGATCAACCTTCGTTTATGTAACACATGATCAGATGGAAGCTATGACACTTGCAACCAGGATCTGTCTTGTAAGCAACGGTGTGCTTCAGCAGTACGCTGCTCCTCTTGAAGTTTACAACAGACCTGCAAACCTCTTTGTTGCCGACTTCGTAGGAAATCCTTCCATGAACTTTGTTGATGCAAAGGGAACTCAGGGAAGTGACGGTAGTCTTTCTCTTGATATCCTCGGTGGAATCAAGGCAAGATTTGTTCCCACAGAGAAGATGGACCTTACAGAGTGGAGAGCAGCAAGGGATAAAGAGGCTGCGGATAAGGCTGAGTTCGAGAGACAGAGACTCCTTCAGAAGGGTGCTGTTGAGAAGAGCAACAAGGACGAGGTATTCAAGTACCATATTCAGAAGGTGGAAGAGCAGGATGATTCAATCGTTGATGAGCCTGTGATCACCGATGAGGACTTCGTTATCGGTATCCGCCCTGAGGCAATAGACATCGATCCCAACGGAAAGATCGACACAACCATCTACGGTGCGATGCCTACAGGTATGGAGTCAACTCTTAAGCTTAAAGTAGGTGAGTTCCTTCTTACCAGCGTTATCTTCGGTGGCGTGATTTATCAGATCGGCCAGGAAGAGAAGATCAATATCAATGGAAAAGACATCCTTCTTTTCGATAGAAGATCAGGTAAGCTCATCTGCGCAGGAAGTATTGAACTGTAATAAAAAGACGCCAAGTAATTCTATAACCAAAAAAAGCGGAAGACTAAGCCCACAGTCTTCCGCTTTTTATAGTATGTTTATATATCGGGAATGTGATAAAATAGCTATGTACGACAATCTTTGACAAACGGGAGGCTATTATGGAAAACAGACCTGTAGGTAGAAAGAAAAATGTCACCGAAGGCGGCTCCGGCGTTCATAAAAGAGGAGAAGGACTGGGCACAGGCCCTGTCGGTAACAGTGCAGGTTATTCATCGGGATCATCAGGATCGGGCGGAGGCGAAGGTCCCCAGAGATCCGGCGGCAGAAGTCCGTTGTTTATGATCATCATCGTTTTATTCTTGGTACTCGGAGGCGGCGGAGGACTTACGTCTTTCCTTGGAGGCGGAGGCAGCAGCATAAGTGATACTTCTCAGTACACAGCTCCTGCTCAGACGACGCAGACAGCGCCGGCCACAACTACAACCACGACACCATCAACATCCACCGGAACAGGACTTAGTTCCTCCGGATCATCAGGCATGTCCATTTTGGAATCTCTCCTTGGCGGCGGATATGGATCATATTCAGGCGCAAGTTCAGGTTCATCGGCAGCCTGGAGTTCAGATGCCAACACAGGAAGGCTCAACACATCTGTATCTCCCAAAGCCCGCGATAAGAGAACAGTAATCAAGGGTAATGGAGAGGATGTAGTAACCATCATGGTTTACATGTGCGGAGCAGATCTTGAGTCCAGAAGCGCAATGGCCAGCAAGGACCTTCAGGAGATGATCGGCGCAAACCTCGGTGATAACATCAACCTCATCGTATATACAGGCGGAGCAAGACAGTGGCAGAACAATGTTGTATCAAGCTCCACCAACCAGATATATCAGATAAAGAACGGCAACATGAAACTGCTTAAGGACAACCTCGGAAATGTTGCCATGACCAAGCCTGAGACACTCTCAAGCTACATCAGCTGGGCATCTAAGAACTTCCCGGCAAACAGAAATATCCTTATCTTCTGGGATCACGGCGGAGGATCCACCGGCGGATACGGCTATGATGAGAAATTCCCTCAGGCAGGTGCAATGTCACTTGGTGGCATAAACAAGGCCCTGAAGGACGGCAGAGTAACCTTCGACATGGTGGGCTTTGATACCTGCCTTATGGCAACAGTAGAAAATGCCCTTGTTGTTTCAAATTATGCAGATTACCTCGTGGCTTCCGAGGAGACTGAGCCCGGTATCGGTTGGTATTACACAAACTGGCTTTCAGCTCTTGGCAAGAACACTTCCATGGAGACCACCCAGATCGGTAAGAATATCATTGATGACTTTACCGATGCCTGTGCAAGAAACTGCCCGGGACAGAAGACCACTCTTTCTCTCATAGACCTCTCAGAGCTCTCAGAGACAGTACCTCAGGAACTGGCAGATTTCTCCAGGGATACATCTGAGATGATAAACGGAAATGACTTCCAGACTGTATCAGGTGCAAGGAGCAGCACAAGAGAGTTTGCTCAGGCAAGGATCGATCAGGTTGACCTTGTGGATTTTGCAACCCGCATGGATACCACAGAGTCAAAAGAGCTTGCATCAGCCTTAAGGGATGCCATAAAGTACAACAGAACCAGCTCCAACATGACAAACGCATACGGCCTTTCAATCTACTTCCCTTACAAGAAGTCAGGAAGCGTCCAGAACATGCTTCATGAGTATGACGACATCGGAATGGATGAGGACTATGCTAAGTGTATCCAGAGCTTTGCTTCAATGGGCACAGCAGGTCAGGTGGCAGCAGGCGGAAGCGCTACAGGAACTCCAGTAGGATCGATCTTCGGAGACTTCTCGGGAAGCGCAAGCAGTAACGGAGCAGGTTCAGCAGAGCTTATAACTCAGCTTCTTACCAGCTTCTTATCCAGCGACTTCAGCAGTGTATCGGGACTTACTCCTTCCAGCGGAGCATTCATCGGCAAGAGCCTTGATGTTGAGAAGGCAGCGAACTATATCGCGGAGCATAAATTTGATTCAACAGCTCTTTTCTGGAGCACAAATGATGCAGGTGAGGACGTCATAAAGCTCTCAGAAGAACAGTGGGGATTGGTTCAGGATCTGGCCCTCAACGTATTTTACGATGATGGCGAAGGCTATGTGGACCTTGGACTTGATAACATATTTGATTTTGATGAGGACGGCAATCTTAAGACCCAGAACGATAAGACCTGGATCTCCATAGACGGACAGGTTGTTGCTTACTACGTTATCGACATTCAGGGAACAGAAGACAGCTACGCGATCACAGGCCGTGTTCCCTGCTACATCAATGATGTAAGAAGTAATCTCATCCTGGTATTTGATTCTGAGAATGAGGACGGATATGTGGCAGGTGCTTGCTACGACTACGTAGAGGGCGAGACAGAGACAATAGCCAAGAACACAACAGAGCTTGCAGAGGGAGATGTCATCGACTTCGTATGTGACTACTACGGATATGACAAGACCTATCAGGACAGCTACTATCTTGGTGAGCCCATGACCGTTAAGGGCAGCATGTCTGACATGAAGATCAGCAACACCTACCTTGGCGACGGAAAGGCTCTCGTAACCTACAGATTCACTGATATCTACGGTCAGGATTACTGGTCAGAGGCTTTTGAAGTAGAATAAATCAAACCATAATAAAAGCCATCACTTCAGTTTTGAAGTGGTGGCTTTATGTTTGCTTTTAGTATTATACGAATTTCCTTACGTTTACAAAGAGTCTTCCTTTTCTGGTGGTTCCGGATGGTCCGTCGTAGATGAACTTCCCATGGCCTCTTACGGAAACTCTGCTCCCGGGCTTTAAGTCGTAACCTCCGCTGTAAGCAGTTCTTCCGTCGATATAGACTGATTCTGCTTCAATGAGCTTCTGGGCTTCACTTCTCGATAAGTGGTACACAAAAGCAATGATGGCATCGCACCTCTCGGAGGCAACACTTCCGCCTATCTCTTCAAATGCCGGCCTTATATCGCAGTCAGAAGAGCTGACCTTCTCACATTTTACCGAGGTGTGCTTAATTCTGACGAGCTCTTTGCAGATCATCTCTGCAATCTCAGTAGTGGCAAAGACAAAAGCTTCTTTATCTCCGGTCAGTATATCGCCGATCTGATCTCGCTCTATTCCTAAGTTCATAAGAGAACCAAGATAATCCCTGTGATTTAAGTCATCGGAGAACTTGCTATTAAGCGGTGTTATATGTACGCAGGATAAAACCGATGGCTCAGTCTTTTCCGATAATAAAAAGGTCTCTTCATCCATATAATCCGGAAGGAAACATATCATTGCCCTCTCCGCATCATCGAAACCACCGTAGATTACGTAGTGAGAACCACAGTATTCATGGACATTTGAAGATACACCTTCGGATGCGAGCATCTTATAAAAGTGAGAGAGCTCAGAGAGTGAGAGGAAATCCGTGTGGGTCACAAAACCGTTCTGGTAAGCTCTGTTTGCCAGATCCCTGACTCTTCCTGCAAGAAATTCAAAGCTCTTTTCTTCCAAGTGTAAGCTCCTTCCCGTTTAAGATTGCGAGCCTTAGATTGTCCTCTTTATCGTAGGCCATTTTCAGGGAAAAGAAATCTCTGCTTTCTTCAAGCTGTCTAAAGAAAATCTTATCTCCTTCCCAGAGATTTAGATCATAAACATCCTTCTTATTAACCCATTCGAGCTTACCTTCGCTGCACTCCTTGGGTTCTCCATCAGGACACTTTGCTGTAAAAAGACTCATCAGTTCATAATCGCCTTTGTCGGAAACAAAGGTAATTACTGCTCTGTAGGCAAAATCCTCTAAGGGAATATCAAAGCCTGTCTCCTCAAAAACTTCTCTTTTAACGCATTCTTCAGGGCTCTCGGTGCCTTCAAAATGACCGCCTACACCGATCCATTTGTCCTTGTTTATATCATTCTTTTTGGAAATCCTGTGCATCATGAGGTACTTATCATCGCGCTCGAGATAGCACAGGGTTGTAAGCTGAAAATCCATGTCAGTCGTCATTGTCCTTGCTTTTTAGTCTCTTTTTTATCTTTCTGTGTTTCTTTTTAAGATCGTCCATGTCCTCGCCTGAGATGAACCGGCAGGTTTTGACCACATAGAGCTTGTCGTTCTCTGCCTTTTTGATGCGCACCTTGGCCTTCATATAGCCGTGCTTTTCGCAGTAGGCGACAGAGTAGTAGTGCTTGCCGTTGGGGGTGAACCACTTGACGACTCTCTTAAGGTTCTTTTTACAGAGATAGCACTTGGTGCTCATGATCTCGATATTCTCAAGGATATCTTCCTTGTTGGCAAACTCACGGGAGATGTACTTCTCGTAGTTGTCGAAGGTTATCCGTATTTCCTGCTTCTTGGTCTTGGGGGTTACATAGGTGTCAAAAGAGATCCTGGTAAGGGCCTTTTCTCCGAGGCGCCCAAAGATCTTGGCGGTGTACTCAGCGTCTGCAAGTGCTCTGTGGAAGGGAATGTCCTTTTCAATTCCAAGCTCGTCGATGGCAGACTCAAGTCCCCTTCTGGATTTGCCGTTGTCGAAGGCCAGGCTGTAGAGCTTCTGTACATCATAGAAGGCAAGGGGCCTGTCGGACAAAAGAGGCATGCCAAAGAAATCCAAATTGCGCTGGAATTCCGTAAGATCGAGCGGTCCCCAGGTGCAGAACTTGGGATCTTCCCCGCACCACTCCAAAAACTCTTTTGCTACATCCTGAAATCTCTCTCCCTGTTCAAGGTCCTCCATTGAGAGGTGGATGAGCTTACCGGTGATACGGTGCATGTGCTTGTGGACCTGAGGCTTTATGAGTCTTGCGAACTCATCGATCTTTTCTCTCTTTTCATTCAGTTTAACAGCGCCGATCTCAACGATCTCAAAGACCAGTGTCTTGTTATCCTTCGTCACAGGCGCATCACCCTGATTCCACTCAAGGTCAAAGACAATATAGTTACTCATGGATTAATCATAAGAGGAGAAAAAAATATTTGCAACAGGTATTGACAAAATAGATTGCACACAATATGATTGTATACAGAGACAAGCAGATATATATGCAAATAAATATCGAGCCTTTGGATACAGTAGATACAGTTGTTTATGGAATTCAAAAGGAGGATTTACCATGAGCTTTTATGATTATTCAGTAACAGATGCACAGGGAAATGAAGTTTCAATGGAGAACTTCAAGGGCAAGGTAGTGCTTGTAGTAAACACAGCAACAGGCTGCGGATTCACACCACACTATAAAGATATCGAGGCTATGTATGAGAAGCTTCATGACAAGGGACTTGAGATCCTTGACATCCCTTGCAACCAGTTCGCAGGACAGACACCCGGAACAGACGAAGAGATCCACGAGTTCTGCCAGCTTCATTACAACACAATGTTCCCTCAGATGAAGAAGTCTGAAGTAAATGGTGAGGGAGCACTTCCTCTTTACAAGTTCTTAAAGAGCCAGAAGGGCTTTGAGGGATTCGGAAAAGGCCCTGCAGCCCTTGCTATGGGTGTAATGCTCAAGAAGATCGACAAGGATTACAAGAACAATCCTGAGATCAAGTGGAACTTCACAAAGTTCGTTGTAGACAGAGAGGGAAATGTTGTTGCCCGCTTCGAGCCTACAGCTGATATGAAGAAGGTAGCAGAATTCGTAGAAGGAATTATGTAATTACCAGTACTTTTTCATCCAGGTAGCAGCAAGATCGATCCACGGCTCAGCACAAGGAGCAATCTCCTTCATCTCCAGACTTGCTGTAAGCTCATTAGCCAGAGCAAGGCCGTGACAGCCTTCCGGGAATATATGGAGCTCAGTGTTAATATCATGTGCCCTGAGGGCAGTAGCAAAGAGCAGTGAGTTTTCAACCGGAACAGCAGCATCAGTAAATGTGTGCCATATGAATGTCCTTGGAACATGCTCATTAACAGCATTTTCCAGGGACATCATTTCTTTCAGCTCATGGTAGTTGTCTCCAAGAAGATTCTTAATGGAGTCATGGTGAGCAAATTTCCCCGAAGTAATAACAGGATAGCAGAGCATAAGGCCGTTGGGACGAAGCTTTATTCTGTCAGCGTAGGTGATGTTCATACCGTCTGCCAAAAAGTCGTTCATCCAGTTGCAGGCATAGCTTGCAGCCAGATGTCCGCCGGCGGAGCATCCCTGAATGACAATGGAGTCTTCCTTGACGTGCCACTCTTTTGCATGCTCTCTTATAAGAAGAATGCTCCTTCCGAGCTCCATAAGAGCAGTTGGGAAAACAGCCGGAGCACAGGAGTATCTAAGGATTGCAACGTGGTAGCCCTTTGCCAGAAATGCAAGGGCGATGGGCTCTGCCTCTCTGTCTGAAGTGTAGGCATAAGCGCCTCCCGGGCAGAGCAGAATAAGAGGACGCTCATTGATCTTCAGCGATTCGGAATACTGCTGAATATATACTGTCAGCTTGGCTCCTTCAAGGGAGCCGTTTTCTTTGATGGCAAATTCTTCGTATATCATATTATTCCCTCACAGTCTTAAAATTTTTTTGATTTAAATTTTGTCTTTTTGTATTCTCTTTTCCTGCGGTTGTAGCGAAGCTTATCACTTTTTGTGTATATCTTTTTCCCTGAAACAGCCAGGGTCGTAATGGAGCCGATGATCGTCGCAAGAATAAGTATCCCGCCGGCAATCGCAAGAAGTATCTTCACATTTATGAATATGGTCTTATCAGAAGTAGCTGTATCCTCGACAGCATCTTTTGATGTGGGCGAGTAGCATACGTAGGCATTACCTATAGGCGCGCCGTTAAAGGTGTAGGCAACTTTGGCAATGGCAGTGGGGATCTGGCTCTTTTCCTCATCCGTCAGGTCGTAGAGGATCTCGTAATCCGTATCCTCGATGGAAGAGGTCTTGGGGATTATGATCTGATCGTTTCTGCTGAGCTTTAAGATGGTTCCGGATCTTCCGAATACGTCCCTGTCTGACTCAAAGAACAGTGAATCATCGGGCATGTATCTGCTATCTTCATCCGCTACGTTGACTGTCTTGAAGTTATTAAAGCCGTAGTTAAAAAGTGTAACAGTGTCGGTGAACTGGGAGGGCGACTCTTCCATCAGAACCACACAGATCAGCTTAAGGCCGTCCTTTTCTGCGCAGGTTACAAGGGTCTCTCTCGCAAGGTCCGTATAGCCGGTCTTACCACCTACAATACCCTCGTAGGTCATCTCTCCGCTTATGAGCTTGTGCTTGTTGTTCAGATAAAAGTCATCGGGCTGAGTATCTGTGGCTTCAAAGTGGTATCTTGCGGTGTTACCGACTTTGCACAAAAGCTCGTTTGAGAAAAAAGCTCTTGCAATAAGGGCCAGGTCATAGGCGCTGGTGTAGTGATCATCCGCCTGAAGGCCGTTGGTGTTTGAAAAGTGTGTATTGGTGCAGCCAAGCTCTTTTGCCCGCTCATTCATCAGGTCAACAAAGGCGGAGATGCTTCCGCTTACGTGCTCGGCAACTGCATTGGCCACCTCGTTGGCACTGCCGACCATGATTCCGTACAGAGCCTGCTCTAAGGTGATGGACTGCCCCACATCCATTCCGATGTTGGAGCCTCCCTTCGGAACGGAGAATACTGCCTCGTCGGAAAAAGAGATCTCGTCTGCAAGAGACGCATTCTCCACCGCCAATAGACAGGTCATGATCTTGGTGGTACTGGCGGGATAGAGTTCTTCATTTATATTCTTGGCATAGAGGATGGTTCCTGTGCCGGCTTCCATGACAATTGCAGCTTCTGCAGTGATCTCAGGGCCATGGGGCCAGGAGTTTATATCATTGGACTGGATGGGCAGTTCCTTGCGGAGCTGCGCTTCTGCCTCGTAGTCCGTTGCAGCAAAAGACACATCACAGACGGATACGCTAAGAAACAGGATCGCAAAGACTGCGATAAATGCCTTGTATATTAAATTTCTTCTTATGTTATTATATGTAGTCTTCATGACAAGCTTATAATACAATACTTCCAAACTTCGGGCAAATGGTGTAAAATTCTTATTAATAGATTTACAGGCAGGAAGAAAAATGCGTTTACGTAACATTGCAGGATCAAGAGAAGTAATAGCCGACTCAAGCTTTACCGTCAAGGATCCTGAGAAGAAAAAAGGCCTCTGGAAGAAAGAGGTATTTGGAAATGACAACGATATATATATTGAGATAGGCATGGGTAAGGGCAGATTCCTTATGGATATGGCAGCTCTTCATCCGGATATCAACTACGTTGGAATCGAGAAATACTCAAGTGTTCTTTTAAGGGCTATTCAGAAACAGGAGCAGCTTCTTTTGCCGAATATCATCTTCATCAGAATGGATGCGGAGACCATAACAGAAGTCTTTGCGCCGGGAGAAGTTGGAAGGATATACCTGAATTTCTCAGATCCATGGCCCAAGGACAGACACGCCAAGAGAAGACTTCCGTCAAGAGAGTTCTTAAAGCGTTATGATCAGATCCTGGTACCTGATGGAGTGGTTGAGTTCAAGACGGACAATGAGGATCTTTTCAATTTCGCACTTGAAGAGATCGAGCCGGCCGGTTGGCATCTGGATGCCGTAACACGTGACCTTCATCACGACGAAGTGATGAACGCCGGCAATGTAATGACAGAGTACGAAGAACGATTTTCGGGGCAAGGAAACCCCATCTACAAATACATAATCAGCAGAAAGAAAGGGGAGTAATCTAAATGGACTACACATTAAACAGCCAGAATTTCGAAGAAGAAGTGCTTAAGAGCAAACTGCCGGTACTTGTTGATTTTTCAGCAGACTGGTGCGGCCCTTGCAAAATGATGGCTCCAATGATCGACGAGTTCGCAGAGGAGTACGAAGGGGAACTTAAGGTTGGTAAGATCAATGTTGACCAGTCACCTGATATCGCTCAGAAGTACAAAGTAATGTCAATTCCAATGTTCGCTTTCTTTAAGAACGGCGAGGTTGTGGAGACAGCAGTCGGAGCACTTAACAAAGCAAAATTACAGGGAATAATCGACAAAGTGCTGGCCTAAAAAGCCAGCACTTTTTAAGGAGACCGGGGGAAAAGTTTTGTCAGATAAGATCACAAGTTTTGAAGACTATAAGAATAAAGCTGTAACACCGGAGCCTGTATCTCAGGATACAATGAATATCGAGATCGAGGATCCTTATCAGTTCCTCAGCGCCGATGAGAGAGAAGAGTACATCCGTCAGCGCCAGAAGGAGCAGGGAGAATCTGCGGCTAAAGAGCAGGAAAGGGATCGGGAAGAAGAACGTCCTCGTCCGGAAGAGAGGAGAAAGAGACCTTCCGAGCCAAGGAGAAGACCTCCAAGAGAGCAGTTTGAACCTGAGGAAGAGCCGGATTACGATGAAGAGTACGACGGTGATGAGGAGTACTATGAAGAGGATGAGGATGGCGATGACGGCGATGCGAGCATGAAGCTTGTGGTGCGCATTGCGTCCATTATCACCGGAGTTGTGATCCTTGCCTTTATCGCCATGCTTCTCAAAGTCAAGGTTTATGACAGGTACCTGGCGCCTGACCCGGATGAAGCGCCTTCAGCGAATGTAGCTGTTGCGATTCCTGCCGGATTTGTTGAAAAGAACGACACGGTGGTAGTTACCGGTGCAAGCACCTTAAATATTCGTTCCGTGCCAAGTTCAGCAAGCAGCGAGACTGTTGTCGGAATGGTTCCGGAAGGCGATGAACTTAAGAGAATAGCTGTTTCGGAGGATGGCTCCTGGGCCCTTGTTGAGGTTGACGGGCAGCAGGTATATGCCTCCATGAAGTATCTCAAGGAAAAATAAAAACCACTGAATGACTTCAGTGGTTTTAACGGCTCCTTGTGTGGAGCCAGCCATAAAATTTATCAAGACCTTCAGAGAGGTTTTCGCTTGAACGTGCGAAGGTTTCTACGTGCGAGAGAACCTCTTTTTCTGTGGTGTCCTTGGCATAATTTGCAATTCTTGTGGCGCACTCGCCTTCAAGCCTGCCATAATCCATGTTGATAAGCAGGTTGTTGTGGAAGGCTCCGACGGGCTCATAGAGCGTTGGATACCTTTTTCTGACAATAGCAAACTCATCAAGGATCTGCTCTCTGGACTGGAGACAAAAGAGAATATAGGCGGATTCCACGATCTCGTGAGGTTCTATCTCATCCTCGTAGGAATCATCCTCATACCCGACTCTTGTTGCGTAGTATTCGCAGATCTCCTGAACCAGGGCACCGACCTTTGAGTTGTCATACAGTTTTTGAAGTTCATCAAATATTTTTTCACTCATGAGTTTATTGTAACACAGAGGAAAAAGAAATATGAAGATAGGAATTTTTGATTCCGGCATCGGAGGCCTCTCGGTTTTGCACGAGGCGTATCACCTGCTTCCGAAACAGGAATTCATTTTTTATGCGGATACAGAAAATGTGCCTTACGGGACCAAGACCCCTGAGCAGATAGTCGGCTATGCAACCAAGATAGCGGACTTTCTTATAGAAAAGGGAGCCGGAGCAATTGTTGTTGCATGCAATACAGCTACCAGCGTCGCCATCAAGGAGCTTCGCAAAAACTACAATATTCCGATACTTGGAATGGAGCCGGCAGTTAAGCCCGCGGTAGAAGGCACAGAAGGAAAGCGCATCATGGTCATTGCAACGCCTGTCACCATAAGGCAGGATAAGCTTAAAGACCTGCTCCACAGAGTTGACGAGGACCACAGAGTTGACCTTCTGGCAATGCCTAAGCTTGTGGAGTTTGCAGAGCGCGAGGAGTTTGAATCGGAGGCTGTAAAAGAGTACATAACCCAGCAGTTTGGAGCTTTCGATAAGGAGAAGTACTGCGCACTGGTTCTTGGATGTACTCATTTTAATTACTTTAAACCTCTCTATAGAGAGTACTTTGGTCAGGAGACTCTTTTGATAGACGGTAACAGAGGTACGGTAAGACATCTTGCAGATGTACTTTCTCTGGATATGGCACAAGATATAGATATGTCTTTTGACAAAAATAACGAAATGTCGTGGATGAAAAACACGGAATATTATTTTTCCGGAAAAGAGATAACCGGGGGAGAAACGCTGGAACACCTAAAAAGACTGCATTTGCGTCTGGAAAAAGTTCGAAATTTTTGAGCTTGAATTATCCCATATAATGTATTATCATATTTATGTGACCACAAGATATTGTGGACGGAAGGTGTTTCGAAAGGAAAGGGGTTAGTTATGAAGATAATAAAGAGAAGCGGAAAAGAAGTTGCCTTTGACGGCAGCAAGATTATCGCTGCGATTGAAAAGGCCAACAACGAGGTTACTGAGGAGAAGAAGCTGACAGACGGTCAGATCAGTGACATCGAGAAAGCTGTTGAAAAACAGTGCGCCTCTCTTACCCGTGCAGCCAGCGTGGAGGAGATTCAGGACATGGTTGAGGATGGCCTGATGAAGTCCGGCAAGTTTGAGGTTGCAAGGAAATATATCACATATCGTTATAAGCATGCTCTGGTTAGAAAGTCCAACACAACCGATGAGCAGATCATGTCTCTTATTGAGTGTAGCAACGAAGAGGTTAAGCAGGAGAATTCAAACAAGAATCCTACTGTTAACAGCGTTCAGAGAGACTATATGGCAGGCGAAGTAAGTAAGGATATCACAAAGAGATTCCTTCTTCCCGATGATGTTGTTAAGGCTCACGAGGAAGGTCTTATCCACTTCCATGATGCTGACTACTTTGCTCAGCACATGCACAACTGCTGTCTGGTAAACCTTGAGGATATGCTTCAGAACGGAACCGTTATCTCCGAGACCATGATCGAGCGTCCCAAGAGCTTCTCAACTGCTTGTAATATTGCAACTCAGGCAATTGCACAGATCGCAAGCTCACAGTACGGCGGACAGTCTATTACACTTTCACACCTGGTTCCTTTTGTTGATGTCAGCAGACAGAAATTCCGCAAGGAAGTTGCTCTTGAGTTCGAGACAGCCGGCATGAAGATCAACAAGAAACAGGTTGATGAGATCGCAGAGATGCGAGTTAAGAAAGAGATCGAGAGAGGATGCCAGGTTATCCAGTATCAGGTAATCACACTTATGACCACAAACGGTCAGGCTCCTTTCATTACAGTATATATGTACCTCGATGAAGTTCCTGAGGGACAGATGAGAGACGACCTTGCAATGGTCATCGAAGAGATGCTAAGGCAACGTATCTACGGTGTCAAGAATGAGAAGGGTCAGCTCATAACACCTGCATTCCCTAAGCTCATCTACGTTCTCGATGAGGATAACATCACTGAGGATTCCAAGTACTGGTACCTCACAGAGCTGGCAGCTAAGTGCACAGCCAAGAGACTGGTACCTGATTACATCTCAGCCAAGAAGATGAAAGAGCTCAAGAAGGGTGATGTTTATCCTTGCATGGGATGCAGATCATTCCTTACTCCCGATAATGAAGCTCTTGCAGAGGGACTTTGCAACGCAGGAAACAAGGCTAAGGCCAAGAATTATACAGAAGGAACACACAAGTATTACGGAAGATTCAACCAGGGTGTTGTAACTCTTAACCTCGTTGATGTTGCATGTTCATCCGCTAAGGACGAGGACAGATTCTGGGAGATCCTCGATGAGAGATGTGAGCTTTGCTACAGAGCACTGATGGCAAGACACAACAGACTCCTTGGTACTCCTTCAGATGTAGCTCCTATCCTTTGGCAGAATGGAGCACTTGCAAGACTTGAGAAGGGTGAAAAGATTGATCCACTTCTTTTCGGAAACTACTCAACAATTTCCCTTGGCTATGCAGGACTTTGTGAGTGTACCAAGTACATGAAGGGTGTATCCCACACAGATCCAAGAGGTAAGGATTTCGCACTTAAGGTTATGCAGTTCCTCAATGACAAGTGCGCAGCATGGCGTGCTAAAGAGAATGTATCCTTCTCACTTTACGGAACGCCTCTTGAGTCAACAACCTATAAGTTTGCCAAGGCTCTTCAGAAGAGATTTGGAATCATTCCTGAGGTTACTGACAAGAACTACATTACAAACAGCTATCACGTACACGTAACAGAGCAGATCGATGCTTTCACAAAGCTTAAGTTTGAAGCTGAGTTCCAGGCTCTTTCACCGGGAGGAGCTATCAGTTACGTTGAGGTTCCTGATATGAACAGCAACATTGAGGCTGTTATCTCTGTTATGAAGTACATTTATGAGAACATCATGTACGCAGAGCTCAACACCAAGTCAGATTACTGCCAGTGCTGCGGATATGACGGAGAGATCAAGATCGTTACCGATACAGACGGAAAGCTTATCTGGGAGTGCCCTAACTGTGGTAACCGCGATCAGAACAAGATGAACGTTGCAAGACGTACCTGTGGATATATCGGAACCCAGTTCTGGAATCAGGGACGTACTCAGGAGATCAAGGAGAGGGTTCTTCACATGTCCAACCCTAAGATTTCCTGCTGATAATATGTTTAATGGCGAACCCGTGTAAGGTATCGCTTGGGGGTTATTGAAAAAGTATGAAATACAGATACAAGCCGGGCAGATAAAGTCCGGCTTGTATTGTAATTTAGAGGATCGAAGTTATGAATTACGGACAGGTTTATTACAATGACGTTGCCAACGGAGTGGGATGCAGAACAGCCTTTTTCGTATCGGGCTGCACTCATCACTGCAAGGGGTGCTTTAATGAGATGACCTGGGACTTTAATTACGGTCAGCCTTATACAAAAGAGGTTGAGGATGACCTTGTTGAGTCTCTTAAGCCGGGATATATTGATGGTCTTACCATTCTTGGTGGAGAGCCTATGGAGATAGTAAACCAGAAGGAGATAAGACCGCTTCTTGAGAGGATAAAAAAGGAAGTCCCAAGGGCCACCATCTGGATCTATTCGGGGTATCTGTGGGAGGAGCTTACAGATCCTGACAACAAGAGATGCCACGGTGAAGATACCGATGCAATCCTTGCGATGACTGATGTTTTGGTGGACGGAGAGTTCATGCTTGATAAGAAAGACCTGATGCTGAGATTCAGGGGCTCCTCAAACCAGAGAGTCATTGATGTAAAAGAGACATTAAAGAAGGGCGAAGTCGTGCTCTCAAAATATAACGACAGAGATACTTCCAGGGGATGATCGCTATCCCCTGTTTTTTTGTTCAAAATAATCAATATTATCAACAATGTAAGCCCTTACACTTGCATTTCTCATATATTATCATATAGTTGTCTGCAGATAGTCTGTAGTTTTGATGGTGAATAAGGAGGCCGGCTATGGGAGATGGAAGATTTGATCTTTTGACCTTTGGAGAAATAATGCTTAGACTTTCTCCACCCAATTACGAACTAATGACCAGGGGAGATGTGTTTGATAAAAGAGCCGGCGGATCCGAGCTCAATGTGGCGTCCGGTGTAGCTCTTTTGGGCATGCGCACCGGCGTTATATCGAGACTTCCCAAGAATGCTCTCGGAACCTTTATCAAGAACAGGATAAGGTTTGAGGGTGTTTCAGATGATTATCTTATCTATGACGATGCCCCTGAGGCTCGTCTTGGTATCTATTACTATGAAAATGGAGCTGCGCCCAGAAAGCCCTCCATTGTCTATGACAGAATGAATTCCTCGATTACAAGGATAAGCCTTGATGAAATTCCTGAGAGTGTATATTCCAATACAAGAATGTTCCATACCAGCGGTATAACTCTGGCGCTCAACAAGAATACCTGCGAAGTTACCACAGAGATGATAAAGAGATTTAAGGCTGCGGGAGCGAAGGTGTCTTTTGACTGCAACTACAGAGCAAACCTCTGGAGTGAAGAAGAGGCAAGGGCAGCTATTAAGAGCATTCTGCCCTATGTTGATATTCTCTTTGTTTCCGAGGAGACTTCAAGGCGCATGATGCAAAAAGAAGGAGAGCTCTCCGATATTATGAAGAGCTATACGCAGGATTATCCTGTAGAGATTGTCTGCACAACCCAGCGCGAAGTAATCAGCCCTAAAAAGCATAACTTTACTTCAACCATCTACAGCGCCAAGGAAGATAAGTTCTACACCGAAAAGCCTTATACAGGCATCGACGTAATCGACAGGATCGGTTCCGGTGATGCGTATGTATCCGGTGTTTTGTACGGACTTCTTGAGTATGATGACGTGGAGAAAGCTCTTTTCTACGGAAATGCAACCTCCAGCGTTAAGAACACAGTACCGGGTGATCTTCCTGCATGTGACAAGCAGGTAATTGACAGCATCATCAGAAATCACCACTCTGACGGTCCCCAGAGCGAGTTGAACCGGTAATGAACCCAGGGGACGGAGTCAGTGGCTCATAATCTGACAAATCGGTTAATTGTCAGATTATGAGCCACTGACTCCGTCCCCTGGGTTCAAAATGGCTTGACAATCTTTGGGTTTGAAACTAGAATGAGTGAAATAAATAAATCGACGTTGAAGAGGAATAGTAACTGCAATCACGTTTCAGAGAGAGGGCCGTTTGGTGTGAGGCTCTTACGGAAAAACAGCGAACCCGCCTTGGAGTCCTGTATGAAAGCGTCAGCATAAATACAGCGTTACCCGCGTTAAGGGCACAAATGAAGTGAAATCTGCTTTTGCGGATTTAAATAGGGTGGTACCGCCGAGCTTTCGGTCCCTGTTTTTAGGGATGCGAAGGCTTATTTTTTTAGCTTAAACAACCTCGTATCCACTTCATAACGAAAGAGAGAGGAGAAATTATGGCAGACAACAAGAAACTCGTTTCTGAGATCACATCCATGGATGAAGATTTCACACAATGGTACACAGACGTATGTATCAAGGCAGACCTTGTAAGCTACTCAAACATCAAGGGATGCATGGTTATCAAGCCTGCAGGCTATGCAATCTGGGAGCTTATTCAGAAGCACCTCGATGCAAGATTTAAGGAGACAGGCGTTCAGAACGCATACCTTCCTATGTTCATTCCCGAGTCACTTCTTCAGAAGGAGAAGGATCACGTAGAGGGCTTTGCTCCTGAGGTAGCATGGGTAACTCACGGAGGACTTGAGCCTCTTACAGAGAGATACTGCGTACGTCCTACATCAGAGACACTGTTTTGCGACTACTACAAGGGAGAGATCCACTCCTACAAGGATCTTCCACAGGTTCTCAACCAGTGGTGCAGCGTTGTTCGTTGGGAGAAAGAGACTAGACCTTTCCTTAGAAGCAGAGAGTTCCTCTGGCAGGAAGGACACACAGCTCACGCAACAATGGAAGAGGCTGAGGAGAGAACACAGCAGATGCTTAATGTCTATGCTGATTTCCTTGAGAACGACATGGCTATTCCTGTTGTTAAGGGACGCAAGACAGATAAAGAGAAATTCGCAGGTGCTGAGGCTACTTATACAGTAGAGGCACTTATGCATGACGGACGTGCTCTTCAGAGCGCAACAAGCCACAACTTCGGTGACGGCTTTGCAAAGGCTTTCGGAATCCAGTACGCAGGAAAAGACAATCAGCTTCACTATGTATGTCAGACATCCTGGGGACTTACAACACGTACAATCGGTGCCATGATCATGGTACACGGCGACAATTCAGGTCTTGTAGTACCTCCTAAGATCGCTCCTGTACAGGTAGTTGTTATTCCTATCCAGCAGAAGAAGGAAGGCGTTCTTGATGCAGCTTACGATATCGCAAAGAGCCTTTCAGATTATAGAGTAAAGACAGACGATTCCGACAGAACACCGGGATTTAAGTTCGCTGAGCAGGAGATGAGAGGTATTCCTGTTCGTGTCGAGATCGGACCTAAGGATCTTGAGGCAGGTAAGTGCGTACTTGTAAGAAGAGACACAAGAGAGAAGATCGAATGTGCTATCTCAGAGGTTTCAGCTAAGGTTGGCGAGCTTCTTGATACAATCCAGAAGGATATGTTCGAGAGAGCTAAGAAGCACCTTGCAGAGCACACCTTCGCAGCTCACAACAAAGAGGAGTTCGCAGAGGCCTTCAAGGAGACCAAGGGCTTTGTAAAGGCTATGTGGTGCGGATGCCAGGAGTGTGAGGACAAGATCAAGGAAGAGTTCTCAGCTACCAGCAGATGTATTCCTTTTGAACAAGAAAAGCTCTCCGACACATGTGTAATGTGCGGAAAGCCTGCAACCAAAATGGTATATTGGGGACGCGCGTATTAATGCGCGTCCTTTTTTTATCTCTTCATCATGTTTGCGTAGTGAGCTCTCTTGTAGTCATACATTCTCTGATCAGCCAGCATGAATACGGAATGTGTATCCCCATCTTCTGTCTCATCTCTGAAGGCATAGCCATAGGATACGCTGTGGTTTACGTCGGGAACTTTTTTATCAAGCTCTAAGAGTTCCTGATCCAGTTTAACAAGTCTTTTATCAAGCTCTATCGGAGTTGTCTTTTCAATCAGCACCAAAAATTCGTCTCCGCCGATTCTGGTACAGACTCCAAGATCACCAATAACTGCTTTAAGCGTATCCGCAAAGGACTTAAGAAGTTTATCCCCGGCAGGATGGCCGGCATTGTCGTTGACTTCTTTTAGACCGTTAAGATCAAGGCTGAGCAGGCAGAAATTCTTATCTGACTTATTAAAGGTAACAAGCCTTTCGTCGCAGCTGACTCTGTTGGGAAGGCCGGTGAGATTGTCGATATAGGCAATCTTGGTAAGGGCTGCATACTCTTTTTTCTGGGCAAAAGAGTGTGTCATATAAACAAAGTAATTGAGCAGCTGCATAAATACGAAGAACATAACTCCGGTGGGCATAATGGCGGAAATGATCGGAGTGTTGGCAAAGCCTATATACTGGTGAAGCACGGCGGCTATTATATAGCCAAACAGTGATATTGCCATGAAAGTTACGCCGCACATTAAGATCAACCGCGAGGAGTTGTGGCTTTTGCTCTTTAAGTCCATGTAGACATAGGCTCCCAGTATGAACATACCTACTGTAGAAATGAAGTAGTAGGGGTACTGGAAATGATTAATGTGCACGACATTCAAGAAGTGCAGGAACATGAAAGCAAGCGTAAAGGCAAGAGTTGACAGACCCATTACTACCAGTATCCTGTTTTCCCAGCGCCTGTGGAGGTCAAAGACTATGGCATAGATAAGCGGCGTAATCAGGTACATAGTGCAGAACTCCAGCGTGGTATTTATGGCAGGTGGAAGCACAAAGTCTGTAACGTCAAAGGCAGTAAGCAGCCAGAAACCAAGAACGATATTGAGGACGGAGCATAGTATCTGCGTAGTAACGCCGGCTGACCTGATGTAGAAGAGCAGGGATATTATCAGGAATACCTCACCGAACATCAACATGAAAAGACCTATAGTGAAGGGATAGATCATTGAATGGATCATATCTCTGTAAATGTCATCGAAATCTCCTATTACAGGCGTGATTATGTCGGCTCTTGTGTCGTTTTCGGTAACGTAGAGTCTGATGGTAAGTCTTTTACCCACGTAGTTGTCAGGAAGCGGGATGAAATTGTAGCCTACACCGATAAACTCTTTATTTGACGAAGTCTCAGGAACTGTGCTGTTTATGAGCTCTTCATCCAGGAATATCTCATAGTAGCAGTATCTTGTCTTAAAGGCGAGGTAAGGAAAATCACAATGAATATCAACAAGAGGCGCTGTCTGATTCAGGTAGACCACGTCGCCTCTCGAGAATGAAGCTCCCACCTGCGTGCTCATGTGCTCAAGATTAGTGTTTAAGTACTGCTGGTTTCTGTAGGTTACAGTCCAGCCCTTTTCGAGTTTCATAATAGGGTGCGTTGGCTTAAAGGAAAAGAAAAATGCTGCAAACGTAAAGAACAGTGCAAGTAGAGCCAGGGCTAAAGTAAGGAAAGATAAGAATTTACGCATTCTTTATCACCTCCTTACGCTTGTCAGACTGATGCTCTCTCTTCATCTCATACATACGGCTGTCAGCCAGCATGTAGACCTCCTGAGCGGATCCGCTGGGGACTTCGTAGCTGTAGGCATAGCCGTAGGACGCACTGTATTGGAATACCTGC
Source organism: Butyrivibrio sp. NC2007 (assembly GCF_000421405.1). Taxonomy (GTDB): domain Bacteria; phylum Bacillota; class Clostridia; order Lachnospirales; family Lachnospiraceae; genus Butyrivibrio. The sequence goes on along the minus strand of NZ_ATWY01000004.1, from coordinate 227,705 downwards.
TCTTTGTGATTCCAGTCGCTGATCATCGAGTAGAGCTCGTGTATCCTCTTGGTGGTGCTAAGGGCTCTTTCTTCTGTGAGGATTACGATAAACTCATCACCGCCCATTCTTCCTACAAGGTTAGCATCCAAAAAGCAGTCGGAGAGTATGGTTGCAAAGCCGGACAGAAGCCTGTCGCCCTCATGATGGCCAAGGGTGTCGTTGACGTGCTTTAGTTTGTTGAGGTCGAGACTTATTATGGTGTACTGAGCGCGCTCTTTTGTAAGCAGATCCATTACCTGCTCACAACGTGCTCTGTTGGCCAGTCCCGTAAGAGGATCCGTGTATGCAAGGGAAGATATCTTGCTTTGCATGGACTGAAGGTTTGAGTTGTAGATGATGTAAAGCAGATAACTAATAAGGAGCGAACAAACAAGAAGTACGGCGCCTGCGGTGAAGAATGCGATGGTAGTTGATGATTCACCCTGCTTTGAGAAGTACTTGGTGTAGTTGTATCTGAAGATGTCAACAACCGACAAAAGCGTGAAAATGATAAGACCTGCGGAAAAGACATTGTCGGAGGAAATCAGACGGAAATCCGGATCCTTAAATAGTTTTGCTGCAGCTCTTATGATTATTACGGTGCAGACGATTGCCTCAAAAAGGGCAAGCCCCTGAAGCATAGGTGTAAATTCGAAGATCCTGCGGCTTGCAATGACGGTAAAGAAGAATACCGAAAGGAATACCAGAACATTTGCAACAAAAAGTGCTCTGAATATCTTCTTTAGCTTATCTGTTGAGATGGACATGAAGTATCCGATGATGGCTGTCGGAATATTGTACATTGAAGAATATTCGCAAATGGTGTTAAGGCTCGGATTGTTGCACAGAAGATCGATAAGTCCGTAGAAAGAGTATATGAACAGACCAAGAAGTAGTGATATAAGACCACTGAAGAAGAGTCTTAAGTCATTGCTGTGGTAAATAACCATGTAGGGAGAGAGGATCATCAAGGCAAGGCCCAGGATCATCAAAAAGTCACCGATTATTATATTTGATCGCATGCCAGAGATGTGATAGGTCAGAATGTCGCGTCTTTCACCGACAGTTATGGGAGAGGCGCCTGAAAATGACCGGGTTCTGGTACCGGAAATGGCAATCCTAAGCTCTTTTCCCAGATAATCCTGTCCCAGGGCAATGTAATTGTAGCGCTTGGGGACGGTACGGTCGTTTTCATAGTAGTCATGACCGAAGGAATAGATCAGCTCATTATCGAGATATACATCTACCAAAGCGTGGATGGAATACATGATAAGACAGGGGTTCTCGAGCTTGAAATCAGGAAGTTTGCGGCTAAGGATCACCACATCACCTTCGTCAATAAGGCCAAGACCTGCATCGAGAAGTGAATCCGAAGAGTACGGGACACCATTTAAAGAGATCTCCCAGCCATCGTTCAGGCTGTAGATCCCGGATCCCGGTTTAAAGAAAGTATCTGAAATAAAGAAAATTGCAATAACTGATATTATGAGCAGCAGTATTGCCGCCAATTTATCATAGCGACTATAGTCCCAAAATTTCATAAACTTTTCCTCATTATTACATATATTTAGTATATAACCTTAATGACAAAATTCCTAGCAAATATTCACAAAATCAGGCCTATAGGCTATTATGAAGGTATGAAGATTACAATACCGGAAAATGCAAAATTCATTCTCGACACCATGCACAAGGCAGGTTTTGAGGCTTATATAGTGGGTGGCTGTGTTCGTGATGCCCTCTTAGGAAGAACTCCGGAGGACTGGGACATCACCACTAATGCGCTTCCTCAGGATACCAAGAAACTCTTTAAAAGAACCATCGACACCGGTATAGAGCACGGAACCGTTACGGTGATGATGGGAAAAGAGGGGTATGAGGTAACCACCTACAGGATTGATGGAATTTACGAGGACGGCCGTCACCCCAAGGAGGTCACATTTACAAGGGACCTCTATGAAGACATGATGCGCAGGGATTTTACCATAAACGCCATGGCTTACAATGAGGAAGAGGGTCTGATCGACAGGTTTGATGGCAAAAAGGATTTAGAGGACCATATCATAAGGTGCGTCGGGAATCCAAGGGAGAGGTTTTCTGAGGATGCCCTGAGGATCATGAGAGCTGTGAGATTTGCCGCTCAGCTTGACTATGAGATCGAAGAAGAGACGAAGAAAGCCATAAAAGAGCTTGCTCCTACCCTCTCAAAGATCAGCGCCGAGAGAATTCAGACAGAGCTGGTGAAGCTCCTGCAATCTCCCCATCCGGAGAAGATCAAGATGGCTTACGAGCTGGGAATAACCGCGGTGATCCTTCCTGAATTCGATAAATGCATGGATACGCCCCAGGAGAATATCCACCACATGTACAACGTCGGGGATCACACGGTGGAAGCCATGAAGAATGTGCGTCCTGACAAGGTTTTGCGCCTTACAATGCTGATGCATGATATGGGAAAACCTGATACAATGGAGATAGATGACGAGGGAGTTCATCACTTCTACAACCATGACCTGGTCAGCGCTGAGATCGCAAAAAAGATCTTCAGGCGCCTTAAGTTTGACAGAGATACCATGGACAGGGTCTGCAACCTGGTTCTCTACCACGATTACAGGTTTCCGCCCAAGGCTTCCAGTATCAGAAGAGCCATGGCCCGTGTGGGAGAAGAAGATTTCCCTCTGCTTTTTGAGGTCAGATATGCAGATACCATGGCCCAGAGCGATTATCAAAGAGATGATAAGTTGCAGGTCATTGAGCAGTGTAAAGCTGTATACAAGGAGATTTTAGACAGGAAGGACTGTGTTAACCTTAAGAACCTGGCAGTCAAGGGGAAGGACCTCATTGATCTGGGGATTGCCCCCGGTAAGACTCTGGGAAACATCCTTAGTGCGATGCTGATGGACGTCATTGAGCATCCCGAGCACAACACCAAGGAGTATTTGCTTAAGCCGGAGCGCCTAAGAGAAGAATACATGAAGGATCATGTGGAACGGGAGAACCATGATTACGACTAAAAGAATACTCAGGGCACTACTTGCAATTACATTATCGTTGGGCATGCTTGTCTCTTCGCCGCAGAGCATAACCAGGGCGGCAGACAATGCTGATAAGATCACTGTTTCACTTATCGGCAAGTATGATTCTGCAGATACTGCGGCCATCAGAGAGATCGACACCACCAAAAAGCTCATAAGATTCAGGAATCATCAGACAGGCAAGACCTACACCCTCTCCTATGACAACACGAGCATGATGTATGATGCCAGGGGAACGGTTTTGTCGGCATCTCTTTTAGAGGTTGGAGAGATTGTTGATGTCACTTTCCTTAAGAGCAGCAAGCATATTACAACATTAAATGTTTCATCTGATGCCTGGGTTGTGGAAAACACAAGAAACCATGACCTTGTAAGGGGTGACGGAACAGCAAGGATCCAGGGAGATATCTACAAAATAGATGCAAGGACTCTGGTCATGGCTGAAGGCGAACTTGCTCTTGCTGAGGATGTACTTGATACAGACAGAATTACAGTCAGTGGTATTGGAAAAGATATTTACAGCGTGGTTGTCACAAGCGGACATGGCTATGTGAGCCTTTCTTCGGACACTGTTGAGGACCACAGCCTTGTGGGAGCATGGCTTGAGCTTGACAACGAGGTAATACACAAGATTTCTCCGAACATGATGCTCAGCGCCCCGGAGGGAGATTACAATCTCCAGATCCTTGGTAACGGCGCAAGCTATCAGACTGAGGTAAACATCAGTCGCAATCAGGAAACCGTGGTTGATACGGGAAGAGTATCCATATCAAAGCCAAAAGAGTCACTGATCACCTTTGAGATCATCCCGGAAGACGCTGAGGTCTTTGTTGACGGAGAAAGGGCTCTTACAGGAGTTCCACAGAGCATCAATTACGGCTATCACACCCTGAAAGTCCTTGCAGACGGTTATGTTACCCAGAATAAGTATCTCAAGGTTGGAACAGCCAAGGCAGTTATTCAGATAGAACTGGAAAAAGACTCCGATGCAGCAGCGGACGCATCAAGCGAGGATGCTTCTACTTCGGTGGGTTCAAGCAGCAGCGCATCAACACTGACAAGCTATCCTGTCGGCACAATAGACTTTGGTGAATCAAGCTCTGCAGCTTCCAAGGCAGCCACAGTCAGCAGCAATTCCTCTTCGGAAGAGGATAAACCAAACAAAGAGATTAAGGGATACAAGATTTATTTCGATAAACCTTATGGAGCTGAGGTGTATTTTGACGGCGCCTATGTGGGCGTTGTTCCCACCAGCATAAACAAGATTTCCGGAAATCATGAAGTCATCCTTAAGATGGACGGATATGAGACCAAGAGCTACAGGATCAACGTGGATAAAGAAGAGGACAACAAGTCCTACTCATTCCCTGATCTTGTAAAGATTGAGACAGACGATGATTCCTCCTCGTCAAGCAGCGCATCCAGCGGAGATTCCTCATCAAGCAGCGACTCTTCCAGCACGGATGACTCATCAGACAGTGGTGACAGTGCCTCAACAGAGGATTCATCATCTTCAGGAGATGCTTCAACTACCGAGGATTCAGCACCTGCAGGAGATTCCGGCTCGTCATCTGACAGCGCATCCACAGAGGATTCTTCAGGGGAAGGAGACTCGGCATCAGAGGATTCCTCCAAGGAGAGCAGCTCATCCGAGGATGCATCAAAAGAAAGCAGTACAAACGAAGGAGCAAGCGATGCAGCAAGTGCCGTATCCGGTGAATGATAATGAGACTTGATAAGTATTTAAAAGTAACCCGACTGATTAAGAGAAGGACCGTGGCCAATGACGCCTGCGACGCCGGCAGGGTTTCCATAAACGGAAAGCCCGCCAAGGCAGGAACAGAGGTCAAGGTTGGAGATAAGATAACCATAGGCTTTGGCAACAAGGATGTCTCCGTGGAAGTCCTTGACGTGCAGGAAACCGTGCACAAAGAGGATGTGAGTAACCTTTACAGGTACATTTAGCTGTATTACAATAAAAATGGTGATATAGTGTTTGAAAGTAGGGGGTAATTATGGCGGCGAGAGCTCGTTATAAAAGGCGCAGGCTCACAAACAGAGCGGGTATCGTCTGGGCAAGCATCGTTGTACTTATTCTTGTGACGGTGGTTTCTGTAAAGAGTATCGGACTTATGCAGAAAGCCAGGGAATATCAGGAAAAGGAACAGCAGCTTCTGCAGCAGATCGAGTACGAGAATCAGAGAAGTGAAGATATCGCTGAGTTTGAGCGCTATACAGAGACGCGTAAGTATATAGAGGATACAGCCAAGGAAAAGCTGGGACTGGTTTATCCGGGAGAGATCATCTTTAAGAACTCGGATAACTGATAGCTAAGCAGTTAGGCGCAGACATCTATACGGGGGGTTCGTATGAGTCTGCGCTTTTGATATTCAAGAAGCACGATTCTAATGGACAAATTCACATCAAAGGTACTTAGTTTCATAAAGGAAAACGGGATGTTATCCCCGGGGGATAAGGTTGTGGTCGGCTTCTCAGGAGGAGCGGACTCCACAGCTCTTTTAAACGTGCTCTGGGAACTAAGGGCCGTCCTGAAGATCGAGGTGGCAGCCATTCACCTAAATCACGGGATGAGGCAGGAGGCCGGGGAGGACGAGGAATTTTCAAGGACCTTTTGCCTTGAGAGAGAAATCCCCTTTAGATCGGTGGAGGTAAGCATCCCAAAGATGGCGAGGGAGCTGAAACTGACAGAAGAGGAAGCCGGAAGAAGAGCCAGATACGAGGCCTTCGAGCTTTTTGCAAAAGAGATCGGTGCCGGGGTCATAGCTGTTGCACATCACAAAAACGATGTGGCGGAGACTCTTCTCATGAACCTGACGAGGGGGTGCGGGCTTCACGGGGCAGCAGCCATAAGGCCTGTGAGGGACAACATCATAAGACCGCTTCTTTGCGCAGACAGGAATGAGATTGAGAATTACCTTCGGGAAAAAGAGATCTCTTTTTGCACAGATAAGACCAATTTTGAAAATATCCATACCAGAAATATCATCAGAAACCGCCTGATCCCGGAGTTTGAAGAAAATGTAAATCAGAAAGCCGTAAGTCACATGGCAAGGGCAGCAGCCTCTTTTGAAAAGGCGGATGAGTTTGTAAGAAGCTATGCCCGTAAGGTATTTGAGGACATTGCTGAGGTTTCTGAAGAGGCGGTTAAGATTGACGTTACGGCGCTTCTTAAGGAAGCTGACATCATCAGGGAAAACGTAGTACTGATGGCATTTGAGGAGCTTGTAAAGAGCCGCAAGGACATTGGATTTGTCCACGTGGATGACGTTCTTGGGCTTACTGATGACATATCGGGAACAGCATCGGTGGACCTTCCCTATGGTCTTAGAGCTGTAAGAACATACAATATTCTTTATTTGGGACCTGTGGAAAACCGGATGACTTCAGATGAGGAAATAAGCTTGTCCCTCGCGGATGGAGAGGAAACTGAAATAGACATTCCGGGACTCGGAAGGGCTCAGATTGCAGTAATTTCCTACGATGAACAAAAAGAAGTCCCCACACAGACATATACGAAATGGTTCGATTATGATAGAATACAAGCAGTTTCATTTCGAAAGCGAAGACGGGGCGACATCATCCGGATAAGTCAGGGAGGGGAGCTACATTCCAAGGAACTGGCCAAGTTCATGACGGATGAGAAGATACCAAGACCTGAAAGAGACAGTATATACATTCTCTGTGACGGGGATGAAGTTATGTGGGTTCCGGGCTATCGAATGAGTGATGCTTACAAGGTAAGTAAAGCTACTAAAAGGGTTTTATCAATAAATATCAATCAGACTGGAGGAAAGAGTAATGGCTGAATCTGTACGTATATTACTTTCAGAAGAGGAAGTAGACAAGAGGATCAAGGAACTTGGAGAGGCAATAAGCAGGGATTATGCGGGCGAGACCGTACACCTTGTATGCGTCCTTAAGGGCGGTGTTTTCTTTATGTGTGAGCTTGCCAAGAGAATCACAGTTCCTGTAACAATGGACTTTATGTCTGCATCAAGTTATGGAAGTTCAACAAAATCCAGTGGTGTAGTTAAGATCGTAAAAGACCTTGATGAGCCCTTAAAGGACAGACATGTACTTATCGTTGAGGATATTGTGGATTCAGGCAGAACCCTTTCATATCTGATCAAGATGCTTGGGGACAGAGATCCTGCCAGCATCAAGCTCTGCACACTTCTTGATAAGCCTGAGAGAAGAGTAACAGATGTAAAGGTTGATTACACAGGATTTGAGATTCCTGATGAATTCGTGGTTGGATATGGACTGGACTATGACCAGAGATACCGTAACCTTCCTTATATCGGAGTAGTTGAGTTCAACTGATCCGAAGGAAAGTATTGTTAAGAGGGGAAAAACGCAAGTTGAATCGTTCAAGGAACTTTAATTCGATATTTATTTTTGTGATCGTGCTTCTTGTGGCCGTTGTGGTCCTGGAGTACGGAAGAGGACTGGTGGATAATTCAGGACCTGCTTATAACAGGGCTTCTCTTGAGAGAGACGTTGAGGCAGACAGAGTTCTGTACGCAGTTATCACACCTAATTCCGAGACGCCGACAGGCCAGGTAAGAGTAAGCTTTAAGGATGAGACCACAGACGCAAGCTTTTACTCAACGGATGTTGTTGATATTGAGAAGTATCTCACTGAGAAGGGCGTAGGCGTCGAGGTCAAGGATGTCCCTTCGGAAAATGTACTTATAAGTGGCATAATTCCCATAATTGTGGGATTGATAGTCATGGTATTTATCTTCTCGCTCTTTTCCAACATTCAGAGCCAGGGTTCAGGCAACAGCAAGATGATGAACTTTGGAAAGAGCAGAGCCAGAATGTCCACAGGTGAGGAAAACAAGGTTACCCTCAATGAAGTGGCAGGTCTTAAGGAAGAAAAGGAACAGCTCGCTGAGATAATCGAGTTTTTGAGAGACCCCGAGAAGTTCACCAAGGTTGGAGCAAGAATTCCCAAGGGAGTTCTCCTTGAAGGTGCTCCCGGAACAGGTAAGACCCTTCTTGCAAGAGCAGTTGCGGGAGAAGCGGGAGTTCCGTTCTTTAGTATTTCAGGTTCAGACTTTGTGGAGATGTTCGTAGGTGTCGGCGCATCAAGAGTAAGAGATCTCTTTGCGGATGCAAAAAAGAATTCTCCATGTATCGTGTTTATCGATGAGATCGACGCAGTAGCAAGAAGACGTGGAACAGGAATGGGCGGCGGACACGATGAGAGAGAGCAGACACTGAACCAGCTCCTTGTTGAGATGGATGGTTTTGGTGTCAACGAAGGTATCATCGTAATGGCAGCAACAAACAGAGTAGATATCCTTGATCCTGCTATCTTAAGACCGGGTCGTTTTGACAGAAAGATCACTGTTTCAAGACCTGATGTGGGCGGAAGAGAGGAAATCCTCAAGGTTCATGCCAAGAACAAGCCCCTTTCCGATGACGTAGATATCAAGCAGGTGGCACAGACCACAGCAGGATTTACCGGAGCAGACCTTGAGAACCTTCTTAACGAGTCTGCAATAAGGGCAGCCATCGATAACAGACAGTTCATCAAGCAGGAAGATATAAACAAGGCCTTTATCCAGGTTGGAATAGGAACAGAGAAGCACAGCAGGATCATCTCTGAAAAGGAGAAGAAGATCACCGCTTACCATGAGACAGGACATGCGATCCTCTTCCATGTACTTCCCGAGGTTGGCCCTGTTCACACAGTATCCATCATTCCTACAGGCCTTGGGGCAGCAGGCTATACAATGCCACTTCCCGAGAACGATGATATGTTCCTTACAAAGCGCAAGATGCTTGAGGATATCATGGTTTCTCTCGGCGGAAGGATTGCTGAGGAGATCATATTCGGCGAATCTGATATCACGACAGGCGCTTCCAGTGACATAAGAAAAGCTACTCAGGAAGCCAGAAGCATGGTTACCAAGTACGGTATGTCCGGTAATATCGGTGTCGTAAACTATGACGACAACGAGGAAGACGTATTTATCGGCTATGACATCTCTCACACCAAGAAGCACTCTGAGCTGGTGGCAGGAGAGATTGACCAGGAAGTTAAGAACATCATTGATAAGTGCTACAAGAAGGCCAAGGAGATCATCCTCCAGTATGAGGACGTTCTTCATGCAAGCTCCAAGATTCTGATCGAGAAAGAAAAGATCGGAAGAGAAGAGTTTGAAGCCCTCTTTGAAGGCCACACCATCACTGAGGATGTGGATGTAGAACTTTGATTGTGAAATATGCACAAAAACATGACGCTGTTTTTGACAAATTTGTGAAGTATTAGTCTTTACGTGGGTTTGAGGGGATGCTAGTATAATAGGCGTAACCCCCCAATACATTATATAGTTTTTTGCTATACCCCATAAGAAAGAAATACCTTCTCTAAAAAGACAGCTACCCCGCTGTCTTTTTTACTTTATACGAAAAAATATTTAAAGGAACTACTATGAATCAGTCGGCATTCTTTCACGACATGACCTTGGATTATCTAAGGCCTGCGGAACCAGATATCGGGCGTATTACGGATTTCAGATTCAGATGCGCTCATGGGGAGGCTTTGCAGGTTTATTTGGTGTACGGATCTGAGAGCAGAAAGATGAAGCACTCCGAGACTGATAACGGTTTTGATTACTTTGACGTTTCAATAAATATAGGCAAGGATCCATTCAGATATCACTTTGAGATTACAGGAAAAGACGGAAGTTTCTGGCGCTATGACAAAAGAGGCGCTGTTTCTGACGTGATGGAGAGTATGAGATTCCTTGTTATCCCGGGATTTTCCACACCGGAGTGGGCCAAAGGTGCGGTTATGTACCAGATATTCGTTGACAGATTCTGTAACGGCGACCCGACTAACGATGTGATGACCGGAGAGTATTCATACAGCGGATTTAAGGCCAAGAAGGTCGATGACTGGGGGAGCTACCCCGATCCTAAGACGGACTTTTGTGAGTTCTACGGGGGTGATCTTCAGGGCGTACTGGACAAACTTGATTATCTGAAGGACCTTGGAGTAGAGGTTATCTACTTCAATCCATTGTTTGTTTCTCCGTCCTGTCACAAATACGATATCCAGGACTATGATCATATCGATCCTCACTTTGGTAAGATTGTTGAGGATGGTGGCGACATTCTCCCTCAGTTTGAAAAAAACAACAAGAGGGCAGAGCGCTATATTAGGCGCGTCACCAATAAAAAGAACCTCGAGGCCTCTGACAAGCTCTTTGCCAAGGTTGTGGCAGAAGCTCACAAGAGAGACATAAGAGTCATTTTGGACGGAGTCTTCAACCACTGCGGATCCTTTAACAAGTGGCTGGACAGAGAGCTCATCTACGAGGATGCAAAAGGGTATGAGAAGGGTGCCTATGTGGCAGCCACAAGCCCTTATCGAAAATATTTCTCATTTTCTCAGGACAAGTGGCCCTACAACGCAAGCTATGATGGCTGGTGGGGGTACGATACCCTGCCCAAGCTCAATTACGAAGGGTCAAAAGAGCTTGAGGACTACATTATAAGCATAGGCAAAAAGTGGGTTTCGGAGCCCTATAACTGCGACGGCTGGAGACTTGATGTGGCAGCGGACCTTGGACACTCTGAGGAGTACAATCACAGATTCTGGAAGAGGTTCAGGGATGAGGTCAAAAAGGCCAATCCTGAGGCCATTATCCTTGCTGAACACTACGGACCGGCAAAGAGCTGGCTAAATGGCCATGAGTGGGATACCGTCATGAACTATGACGCTTTTATGGAGCCTGTAACCTGGTTCCTTACAGGAATGGACAAGCACAGCGACGAGTTCAGACCGATACGTGTGGGAAATGCCAGAGAGTTTTTTGATACCATGCTCTATGCAGGGGGCGAGAATTTCACAATGCCTTCTCTCTACACAGCCATGAACGAGCTCTCAAACCATGACCACTCCAGGTTCCTTACAAGGACCAGTCAGAAGGTGGGAAGGTGCGATACGCTCATGTCTTCATCGGCTGACACAGGTATCAGAAAGCATGTGATGAGACAGGCTGTAATGATACAGATGACCTGGCCCGGAGCACCTACACTGTACTACGGAGACGAAGCAGGAGTCTGCGGATTTACTGATCCCGACAACAGGAGAACCTACCCCTGGGGCAAGGAAGATAAGCAGATGCTCGCTTTCCATAAAGAGATGATCCGTATTCACAAGGAATGTCCGGAACTTAAGACAGGTTCCGTAAGAGAGCTATATGCCGAGAACAACTTCATGGCCTATGGAAGATTCAACAGAACCGCGGCTGTTGTGGTTGCAATAAACTTAAATGATTACGAGATCACAAGAGATATTCAGGTATGGCCCATGGGAATCCCGAGGGATGCCAGGTTCAGGCAGCTGATTGTCTCTGACAGCACGGGATTTGACGTTTCACCAACTACAAAGACCGTAACGGACGGAGTTTTGAGCCTTACAATGTCCAGAAACACAGGATACGTTCTTCGATACGATAGTTTCGAAGCAACAACGGATGAAGAATTCTGGACAGATAACTTCTTTGGGTTTGATTAAACAAAACAACAAGTATATAATGGTTTTAACCATCAAAACTATCAAATATAAAGGGGAGAAACAAAATGTTAGTATCTGCAAAAGACATGCTTGTAAAAGCAAAAGAAGGCCACTATGCAGTTGGTCAGTTCAACATTAACAACCTTGAGTGGACAAAGTCAGTTCTTTTAACAGCAGAAGAACTTAAGAGCCCTGTAATCCTTGGTGTATCTGAGGGCGCAGGTAAGTACATGACAGGTTTCAGCACAGTTGCAGCTATGGTAAGAGAGATGGACAAGAACCTTGGTATCACTGTTCCTGTAGCTCTTCATCTTGACCACGGCACATACGAAGGATGCTACAAGTGCATCAAGGCCGGATTCACATCCATCATGTTCGACGGTTCTCACTACGATATCGAGGAGAACGTTGCAAAGACTTCAGAGCTCGTTAACGCAGCTCACATGCTTGGCCTTTCAATCGAGGCTGAGGTTGGATCAATCGGCGGCGAGGAAGACGGTGTTGTAGGAATGGGCGAGTGCGCTGATCCTGCAGAGTGCAAGAGAATCGCTGATCTCGGCGTAGATATGCTTGCAGCAGGAATCGGTAACATCCATGGTAAGTATCCTGAAGGATGGCCCGGACTTAGATTCGACGTTCTCGATGCAATCCAGCAGCAGACAGGTGTAATGCCTCTCGTTCTTCACGGCGGCACAGGAATTCCTTCAGACATGATCAAGAAGGCTATTGACCTTGGCGTATCCAAGATCAACGTAAATACAGAGTGCCAGCTTTCCTTCGCAGACGCTACTCGTAAGTACATCGAGGCAGGCAAGGATCTTGAAGGAAAGGGATTTGACCCTCGTAAGCTTCTTGCTCCCGGCGCTGAGGCTATCAAGGCTACAGTTAAGGAGAAGATGGAGCTCTTTGGATCAGTTGGCAAGGCTTGATTCAGGTAATAGACAGATTTTCCGGAAGGGTAGAGCCAAGGCTTTACCCTTCTTTTTCTTTTAAATTAAATGATCAGGGGTATGGGTTTAAATGAACAACGAATTAACCAAAAAAGACATCGAAGATATGGAAGCTGAGATCGTGCACAGAAAGGTAGTTGTGAGAAAAGAGCTTTTGGAGCACGTAAAGGAAGCAAGAGCTCAGGGCGATCTCTCGGAGAACTTCGAGTACTACGCAGCAAAAAAGGCCAAGAATCAGAATGAGAGCAGGATCAGATTCTTAGAGAGAATGATAAAGACAGCTCACGTTATAGACGATAATACTAAAGACGACGAAGTAGGAATGAATAAGACCGTTACCATCAGAATGGAAGATGACGGCAGCCTTGAAACCTACAAGGTAGTGACCACGATGAGGAAGAACTCCCTAAAAGGCCTCATCAGTATTGAGTCTCCTTTGGGCAAACAATTACTTGGACATAAGGTAGGAGACCGTGTTACTATTATAGTGAACAGTGAAATTAGTTACGATGTAACGATAATGAACATAGAGAATACCGGATTGACCGAGGAGGATACCATAAGGGATTTCTGACTCGGGGCTCTTAAGAGAAGTGGAGGGAATACATGCACGTTTTTCAGCCAGTTGATCCTGTCGATATTGAGCAGGGAGCGTATACTTTTGACGGTACCAAATTTCTTGTTACAGCAGGAAGCGGAGGCAAGGTAAACACAACCACGGCCAAATGGGGTGGCGCAGGTTATCTCTTTGATAAGAGAGTTGTTTATATTTTCCTTCGTGGTAAGAGATATACCAGGGAACTCCTTGATGAAGCCGGTGAGTTTTCACTGAGCTTTCTTAATCAGCAGGAATTTAGAGGGGCCTTTAAGTATCTTGAGGCCGTTTCCGGAAGATTAGAGGATAAGATTGCCGGTGCCCGTCTGACAGTTAACTACGATGACGGGATACCTTTTATTGACGAGGCCGACAATGTCATAACAGCAAGAGTACTCTACAAAAAGGACTTTAGGGAGGATGGTTTTGTAGATAAGAGTCTGGCGGATGAATATGAAAAAGATGGAGAATATTATATCGTCTATGTTGGGGAAATCAAGAAGATCATGATCAGGTGATGGCTAAGTAAGGCTATTCTTATGAGGTACATATGAAGGGCAGGAAGCTAAGAAAGATCTTTGTAAGTATTTTTTCCTCAGTAGCTGTTCTGACAGGTGCGCTCAGTGGTATAAATGTTGCCGGGGCGAACCTGTCTTTTGCTGCGGAAATCCCTGAAACCCACGTACTTAAAGGGATGGAGTCTGCCCCGGAATCAGGAAGAGAAGAAGATCTGACAATCAGGATCGGTACCTGGTACACCGAGGACAATCTAACTAATCTTAAGGCATATCTGGCCGAAGAATTTCCAAATTACAATTTTGAATTTGAATATATCGGGAAGAGCAATTACGAGCCCATTATGGATGCGAAGCTTTCTTACAAGGGAGCTCCGGATATTATTTACGTCAACCAGGAGATGGCTGAAAAGCACGCCATTACCGGCTATATTGCCAACCTTAGCGACATAACCGAGAAGTTTAACAAAGAGGCAAAGATAGCTTTTGGCTACGGAAATGCAGTTTATGCAGTTCCGAACACCTCGGAGCTGGAATGTATCTTTTACAACAAGGACATGTTCAGCGCAAAAGGAGCAAGTGTTCCAACGGATTTTGCCACATTCATAGGAGCCTGTGACTACTTCAGAGTAGTGAGAAAGATAAGACCACTGGCAGCGAGCCTTAAGGATCCTTACAGCTTTGCCAACAGCGCCATGGGAGTTCTTGCAGCAAATTACTTCTCCACCGACAGAGGAAGTGGCTTTGGAGGAAGACTACAGTACGGAAGAACATCTTTTTCGGAAGAACTTCGTCCCTACATGAAGGACTGGGAGACACTTCTTGAGCACAAGGTCCTCACCCCTGAAATGTACACCATTGACGGGAAAAGAGCTGTCGAAGAATTTGTAAGTGAAAAGGCAGCCATGATAGTCGGAACCCCTGAGACGTTTCTTGCCATCAAGGAAGCAAGGCCTGATATGAATATCGGAACGATGCCCTATTACGGAACGGACGGAGTGGGAATGGCGATAATAGGTGGATGTGACCTGGGATTTGCGCTCAATTCAAACGCCCTGAACTATGACAAGGCAAAAGAAGTGCTGGCTTCTCTTTCAAGAGTTAAAGGCCAGGAAGCTCTCTGGAAGGACAGACCCGGAAGCCAGACATATCTGGAAGGGTACGCTTTTAACGTAGATGAGGCATATAAAGGGATTGAAGTCTGCTACAAAAAGGGACTGGTGTTTACTCCCTGGATGGACTGGGGAAAGGACTTAAACAGAAGAGTGCACTATACCTACGGAAGAGAACTTCAGAAAGTGCTTCTAAAGAGAGAGACGCTGGATGAGGCGCTTGCCAACGTAGATAAGCTTGTATATGAGATACTCCACGAGTGATAAGTAAGGAGCGGCTAAAGAATGAGAAGGATTGGAAGGATTGGAAGGTTCGGATACGCGAGCAGCATAAGGAAAACCCTTATCCGGGTATTTGCTGTGCTGATCATAGTTCCCATCTTATTGCTGGGAAGCTATTCTTATATTGTTGCCAGAAATAACCTGATCGAGCAGACTAAGATCGCCATGATAGGAAACGTGGATGTTATCTCACACGGTATTGAGAACGGTGTCAAAAAAGAAAATGACGTCGTAAAGTTCTTTTCCTATGAAGACGAATTCAGAAAAGCGCTGGAGAGAGTAAAAAATGATCCGTATACCCTGACAGAGGAGCTCAATGATGAGATCGAGCCCCTTATCTGGTATTACCTGAGCAGCGACACAAATATTGAGTCCATAATCATATATTCGGATCTCATAGACGGCGAGCATATGGGGGACTTCCTTCTAAAGCCCACCACCGACAAACAGCTGCAGTGGTATCAGGAGACAAGTGAGGAATACAGCGCTTTTTGGGATGTTGACGATGACGGAGGAGTATATCTTATTAAAGCGCTGCTGGACTCCCCGACATCCTCAAAGCGCATAGGAATGATCGCGCTTAAGGTAAAAGACAGCGAGTTCTTTTCCATAGTAAACAAGACCGGTTACCTCAATAACGGAATCATAATCCTGGACTCCAACGGAAAGACCGTCAATCACAGAAAAATTGATGATACAGCCCTTGAAGAGAGGATCCTGAGCGATATAAGAGACGGAGAAGTTGAGGAGTTTCACTCAACCGGTGAATACTTTATTGCAGAATCTCAAGGTACGGCAAATGGCTGGACACTCTATTACTATGTAGACAGAAACGAGATCACAGCTGACGTATACAGCATACTCCTGTCAGTCATCGTAATTGCAGTGGTGCTCTTTTTGGCGGCATTTGTATTCGGCCAGCTGTTTGCGGATCGCTTCAGTAAGAGGCTTGGTGCCATCAATGATATGGCCCATGAGATTGAGAAGGGACATTTTGACGTCAAGAATCCGGATAACCACAATGATGAGATAGGACAGCTCTCCGAGTCAATGGAATCCATGGCGGATACCCTGAACAAGATGGTTAAGGAGATCGACAGGATGAACAAAGAGCAGCTCATGCTCAAAGACAATGATATTCATTACAGAGAGTGGCTCTTTGATTTCGTGGTTGAAAAGAACAATGATATCCTGGCAGTTATAAGCGGAGACGGGTATGAGGCGAGCTTTATCACAGCCAATGCCGAGGCCGTACTTGGTATTCCGGCAGACGAGCTGAAAGCAGATATTAGAAGCCTCAATCAGGCTCAGAGAAAGGGCGATGGCAAGGACAAGAGGATTGACGAGGCTATTGAGAATGCAAGAAAGACCGGCGACACTCAGGTATTTGAGGAGATAAGGCTTAAGAATGTAAAGACAAACGAGCATCTCTACTATCGTGGAATCATCGTCTGCACCATTGATGACGGCGGAAAGAGAATGGCTGTTGCGCTCTATGACAGAACTCAGGAGTTCAGACGCAATCATCAGCTTCAGGAGGCTCTTAGTGCTGCAGAGACGGCAAATAAGGCAAAGACCAGCTTCCTTGCTAACATGTCCCATGACTTCAGGACACCTATGAATGCCATTACCGGCTTTAATCTGCTGATCGATAAGCATGCAGACGAGCCGGATAAGGTAAAAGAGTATACTCACAAGATTTCACTTGCATCGCACAATCTGCTATCGCTTCTTAATGATGTCCTTGATATGAGTAAAATCGAGTCGGGCAAGACAACGCTGGATATCCAGGAGATGGCTATAGGACTGCTTCTTGAGGAGATCAACTCTGTCATTGGTTTCCAGGCAAAGGCCAAGGATCAGACTTATACTGTGAAGATTGAAAACATGCAACATGACGTTTTCATGGCGGACAAGCAGAGAGTCAATGAGATACTCATGAATATCCTTGGAAATGCTGTCAAGTATACTCCTGAGGGAGGAAAGATCGACTTTACCATTTCTGAGTCCGATTCTTCTTCAGAAGGCTTCCAGAATGTGAAGTTTGTTGTTGCTGACAACGGAATCGGAATGAAGCCGGAGTATAAGGATAAGATCTTTGATGCCTTCTCGAGAGAAGAAAAAGGCGCAACCAAGACCATCCAGGGAACAGGACTTGGAATGGCCATAACAAAGAGCCTTGTAGAGCTTATGGGCGGAACTATAAGGGTTGAGTCGGAAGAAGGCAAGGGAAGTACATTTATTGTAAATCTGCGACTTAAGGCGGTAGAGACCGGGAATGTGGATTTCTGGAAAGCCCATGGAATGCACACGCTTCTTACTGTCAATGGAAGCTTGACGGATGATAAGGTTTATAAGGAAAAATACAAAAAAGACCAGATGGATTCCACAGTGGCCACAGGCGGATATGAAGCCCTGAAGCTGGTGGAGGAAATGGCGGCAAAAGGCAAGGCTTACGATCTTATAATTGTAGATGAAAACTATGATGACATGGAGCCGGCTGAGGTAATAAGAAATATCAGAAAGAAAGATAAGAGCCATCACAGCGTAATCCTTGCAGTTACCGAGTTCTTTGAGAAAAATGAGGATGCTCTCAGAGAAGCCGGCTGCAATGAGGTTATGCAAAAGCCGGTATTGCCGTATAACTTAAGGACTACCATAGACGAGATCACCAAGATAGAAACATCCGCGGCAGAAGAACCTAAGAACCCTCTTGAGGGCATGAAGTTCCTGGCTGCGGAGGATAACGATATCAATGCGGACATCCTGATCGAGCTTATGGATATGTACGGGGCAAGCGTGACAAGAGGCGTCAATGGACAGGAAGTTGTTGAAATGTTCAAAGCCGCAAATGAAGGCGACTATGATATGATACTTATGGATATTCAGATGCCTGTCATGAACGGTTATGAGGCAGCTGCGGCCATCAGAGCTCTTGGAACCGACTGGGCACAGACCATACCTATTATCGCCATGACTGCAAATGCCTATGCCGATGACGTTCAACAGGCCTTTGACGCCGGCATGAACGCTCATGTTACAAAGCCTATTGATATAAAGGTTGTTGAAAAGACAATCAGTGAATTTAAAAAATAAAACAGCAGAGAGGAGTTATTTGACATGAAGGGAATCAAAAAGGTAGCAGACGGAATTTTCTGGATCGGAGGGAGTGACAGACGGCTTGAGAGATTTGAGAACATCTTTCCAATACCGGAAGGCGTTTCCTATAACAGCTATTTTATAGATGATGAGAAGACAGCAGTGTTTGATACTGCCGATATCACCGTGGCTGATCAGTACATTGAGAATTTAAAGGAGGCACTTGGGGACAGGAAGCTTGACTATCTTATAGTGCTCCATATGGAGCCGGATCATTGCTCACTTATAGATAAGGTGGTAGCTCTTTTCCCTGAAGTTACGGTAGTTGGCGGTAAACAGACCTTTACATTTATGCAGCAGTTCTTCCCACAGGCACAGGGCTTTAATAAGCTCGAGGTCAAGGAGGGAGATACGCTCTCAACCGGAGCTCATACCTTCAGCTTCGTGGCAGCGCCCATGGTTCACTGGCCTGAAGTTTTATTTGCTTATGATGATAAGAATAAAGCTCTTTTATCCGCTGATGCCTTCGGTACCTTCGGAGCGCTTGACGGCGGAATATTCGCGGATGAATTTGACTTTGAAAAAGATTTTCTTGCCTCAGCCAGAAGATATTATGCTAATATAGTTGGAAAGTATGGCCCTCAGGTACAGGCAGCCCTTAAAAAGGCAGCAGGACTGGACATTCAGATGCTCCTGCCTCTGCACGGACCCGTATGGAGAAAAGACCTAGATGTGCTCCTTGGTAAATATCAGAAATGGAGCACCTATGAATCTGAGGAAGATAGTGTTATAGTAGTATATGGCAGTCTCTACGGACATACAGCCAGCGCTGCTGAGGCAGTGGCTGCATCTCTCCGTGATAAGGGTGTCAAAGGCGTTAAGGTTTATGACGTCTCCGGAACGGATGTCTCATACCTCATCGGGGAAGTATGGCGCTGCAGGAAGATCGTCCTTATGTGCCCTACCTACAATAACGGGGTATATCCTCCAATGGAGAACTTCATAAACGATATGGCAGCACTTGGTGTTCAGAACAGGGTATTTGCCCTTGCTCAGAACGGCACCTGGGCGCCGGTTACCGGAAAGCTCATGAGTGAGAAGCTTTCAGGCCTTAAGAACGTAACCGTTCTTGAAAATGTATTAACCATCAAGAGTGCGCTTCATTCATCGGATGCAGAGGCACTCAATAATTTCACGGATGCGATCATGAACGCATAAGTGGATCAAGTTGGAGGTTTGTTGTGAAAAAAATGAATTTAATGAAAAGGATCTTTGCCGGAGCAATGGTGGCTGTGACTATGATCGCTTCTGCAAAGAGTGCAGCAGTTGTTTCAGATCACAGCGGAGCTGTGGCTGAGGCAGCCGGAAGACCGGTAAGCATTACATCCTGCACAATTCAGGGGGACAACGTTGTTGTAAATGTTTCATGCAGTTCTGTTCCTTCTTCATCAGACGGAAAGTTCTATCTATATGCTGATGAGGTTTATCAGGACGGCTGTGTTGGCAAGATCGTTGCCGAGACAGCAGCAGGAACCAATGCGACATTTACTTTCCCGCTCAATCATTACACTGCAGAATCTAATCTTTCAAAGAAGTTCCTTGTAGCTGTAAAGAGCGGCTCAATGGTTCAGGTAAGTGACGAGCACTACATCACAAACCCTGAGGCTAAGGCTACCAAGACCGTAGCAAGAAATGACCACGGTATGAAGGGTATCCTTCCCAACAGCGCAGATGCAGCAACATTCAAGGATCTTGGAGTTGCTCAGATGGTCTACAACCTTTACATGGGTGATATCGTAGGCCCCGGGGATGGATCAAATGTAATTCCTTTCTCATATAACGGAGTTGATTATCAGTTTAACGGTGCAGCTCTTGCACAGTATGACGGATTTGTTCGCTGGTGTCATGCCAATGGCTTCCAGCTCACCATGACTATTCTTAACAACAAGACAGCAGCCGGCGCAGATCTTATCCATCCTCTTTCAAGAGATGCCCATGTTTGTCCCGGATATGCCATGAATACCAAGGAGGACGGCGGCACACAGCACCTTAAGGCTATCGCAGCTTTCCTTGCTCAGAGATATTCAGGTGGTGCATACGGAACCGTTGATAACTGGGTAATCGGAAACGAAGTAAACGCAAGAACAGAGTGGTATTACCTTAACTCAACAAACATCGAGCTCAATGTCAGCGAGTATGTTAAGGCTTTCCGTATCTTCTACAACGAGATCAAGTCTGTAAATGCCAATGCAAGAGTTTACACATCCTTTGATCAGGAGTGGAACAGAAAGTCAAATCCAGGATGCTTCCTTTCAAAGGAGTATATGGACAGATTCAACTACTACATGAACCGTGAGGGTAACATCGACTGGTCACTTTCAGTTCACCCTTACAACGCACCGCTCTTTGATCCATACGCTTGGAAGCAGCAGTCACAGTATGTAAATACAACACTTGCAACTCCATATATCACAATGGAGAACATTTATATCCTTACAGATTACATGTGCCAGGCATCTTACCTCAATCCTGCCGGAGCGGTTAGAAACATCTCTCTTTCAGAGATCGGCTACACATCAAGCTTTGGTGAGGATGCTCAGCTGGCATCTATCGTATATGCCTACACAATGGCTGAGAACAATCCTTACATCTCAAGCTTTATTCTCTTTAGAGAGACAGATGATGCGCACGAGATGGAGAGCCACATCGCTCAGGGTCTTAAGAACCTTGACGGCAGCAAGAAGATGTCTTATGACGCATACAAGAATCTTGGTACAGCAAACGCCGCAGCTGTTAAAGCTCAGGCATCACAGATTATAGGACAGGACGTAAACGCCCTTGTAACAACAAGAACTTTCCTGTCAAGAAAAGGTTGGTTTTTGAACGATTGATATGGAAAGAGATAAAGAATTAGAAACACTCAAGAAAATTACAAATATGCAGAAGGACCTTTTGGGAAGCCTGTACGGAGACTTTTTCTCTGCAGCAGGAACGGGTTCAAAGCCGGAGACTCCGAGTTTTGAGCCAAAGAGTGAAGGCCCTAAGAACGGCAGCGTATACATTCCCCCTGAAGATAAGAAGAGGGCCGACGAGGCGAAAGCTCAGGGACAGGATGCAATTACCAATGCCAATGACGCCTTAGAGGAGGCGAAAGCTCTTTTTGCAAAAGATAATAATGTAAAGCCCGCCGAGCCCGAAGAGCCCAAGGAGCCTGAAGAGGATCCTATGGAGACCCTCGATAAGCTCATCGGCCTTACTACAATCAAGGATGATGTAAAAGAGCTTACGGCTTTTGTTAAAGTTCAGAAGGCAAGGCAGGAGCAGGGACTTAAGTCAGTTCCCGTTTCACTCCACCTGGTATTCACAGGTAATCCCGGAACAGGTAAGACAACTGTAGCCAGGATCATTGCTCAGATCTACAAGCAGATCGGCGTCCTTTCAAAGGGACAGCTCGTTGAGGTTGACCGTTCGGGACTTGTTGCCGGTTATGTCGGACAGACAGCGATAAAGACCCAGGAGCAGATCGCCAAGGCTAAGGGAGGAGTTCTTTTCATCGATGAGGCTTATGCCCTTGCACAGAAGGATGATGCTTTCGGTCAGGAGGCTATTGATACTATCCTCAAGGCCATGGAGGACAACAGAGACGACTTTGTTGTTATCGTAGCCGGATATACAGAGCCTATGAAGAAGTTCATTGACTCTAACCCGGGCTTAAAGTCCAGGTTTAACAAGTACATCGAGTTCCCGGATTATAACATTGATGAGCTTGAAGAGATCTTCAACATGAACTGCAAGAAGTACGACTACATCGTACCTGAGGATGTTAAGCACCAGATCAGAGCTCTTATCACAGCAAGGAAGATCGAGAATATCGACAATTTCGCCAATGCCAGGGAAGTAAGAAATCTCTTTGAGGAGATCATTACAAATCAGGCTAGAAGGATCGCTGCTATGGCAGAGCCCAGCGAAGAGGATATGATGACCATTCTTTTAGAGGACCTTACCGATACGGTTAAGAAGCCTGAGGAAGAGAAGAAGGAAGAGGAAACTTCCACAGAGCATGCTGCAGAGGAGACTCCTGTAGAGGAAGATGTTCCTGCAGAAGAGGCCGAGCCTTCAGTTGAAGCAACAGAAGAATAATTTAGGCATAATAAAAACCAGTCTACATAAGTAGGCTGGTTTTTTCGTCGAGGCGACAAGATTCGAACTTGCGGCCTCTGCGTCCCGAACGCAGCGCTCTACCAAACTGAGCCACGCCTCGATTGACATTTTTGATGCCGACTTACCTATTATAGGAGAAAATGCTGTGTTTCGCAAGGGCTATCGGCCAGACGAATATTTAATTATTTTTTAACATTCATTCCTGTCCGGATAACGTACAATTGAGGTGTGGAAAAATATAAAGGTGGGTACATGGGAGAAGAGACTTTAAGGGACAGAACTTATAAAGAAATATCCAATGGTGATTATCTGGATAACAGTCAGTACATGGTGGTGGCTGTTTCTCTTGGAGTTACGCATTTTTTGATGGAGTTCTTCTATATCTGGATTGGCTGCACTCCAATGATCATTATCAACATTTTCAGCTTTCTGTCGTATGTTGTCAGCGCGTTTTTGATATCTAAGAGAAGACATCTGATGACTGTATGGATAATGGAGGCAGAGATCTTTTTGCATGTGATTTTTGCCAGTATTTTCCTTGGGATTAAATGTGGATATCATCTGTGGCTCTTTGGTACATTCTCCAGTATATTTCTTCCTTTCTTTATCCCAAATCTGAGTAAAAGGCCCAAAAAGCAGATTGGAGTTTATGCAATTACTATAGTGCTGGGCTTCGAGATTCTTGTTTTCCTTGGAAAACACGGATACTTACCTACAAAATATAATGTTGATGAGAACTTGGCGGAAATACTTTACTACATAAATGCAGCTCTTGGTTTTATCTCCATTATGATCTACACCTCGATCTATAACCAGAGAATGGCTATGAAGAATGAAGAGATGACGTATGTGGCCGAACATGACTCGCTTACGGGAATCTTCAACA
Source organism: Butyrivibrio sp. NC2007 (assembly GCF_000421405.1). GTDB lineage: Bacteria > Bacillota > Clostridia > Lachnospirales > Lachnospiraceae > Butyrivibrio. The sequence continues at coordinate 204,489 of NZ_ATWY01000004.1, read as the reverse complement.
GAAACAAGATACAGGGTATCCTTGAGGCGGAAATTCTAAGAAAAGGTGACGTCAAAGAAGGAAATCTCTCAGTTGCCATCTTGGATGTCGATCATTTTAAGCAGATCAATGATACTTACGGACATCTGACGGGCGACAGCGTCCTTAAGAGCATTACCGAATGCTTCAAAAAGTATCGTGACAAAGGCCTTATCTACGGAAGATGGGGCGGAGAAGAATTTCTTTTGATATCTCCCGAGACAATTTCCTATGAAGAGTTCGGAGAGATGCTGGAGGATCTGAGGATGACCGTTGAAGCCCTCCAGCTTACATCCGGAGGAGAGACTATCAGGGCAAGCGTATCCATAGGCGCAGCAGCCTACGAAGAGGGCCTGAGCATGGATAAGTTCGTGCAGAAAGCTGATGAGAGGCTCTACGTGGCCAAGGAAAACGGAAGGAATAAAGTGATTGTCGGCTGAGAATCATTTTTCTAATACTTTTTCCCAACGGTGTGAATGCTTGTTGTAATTATTCCTTTATCAGATGAATGCGCTCCCTCATCAAATTGTACCAGACTCTTTATCTTTTTAAATGAGTGGTATAATATGTGGTTTTTATAAAATGTTCTTATCAAATAAGGCCTTTGCAATGCCAGATGTTTCATTCTTGTTACAAATGATTCATCATGTTCCAAGCCCATCAAGCAATATTTGCAGGAATCCATCATTTTAGTATCAGATATATAGGCCTCAAGTCTGCTCCGAAAATCATCCGCAGATATCTTTACTCCATCCGTTATTCGCAAATCCTTGTCTAGTTTTATACCATGCCTCTTCTCAAGATAAAGGTTAGTTGTTTTTGGTCGCATACATTTATAATAATATCCATTAAAAATACAGCAACCATCTACTATTCTTCTGCAATTATGATATCCTTGCTGTGCTTCACCTTCGGATATACTTATGGTGTCAATTTCATTAAAATAACCTATAGATTTGATATAATAAGTAAAGTTATGCTTTTTCGACAACGGTTTTAAATAATCAGAAATCACCTTTACCGAATCTTTCATTTCCGGATAATGCGATATTTCCAAAACATCAATTGTATCCATTAATTGAGGTGATAATCTTTTATATAGTAAGCCGTTCGATAACACTCTATATATTTCGGCCATCTTCTTATCTCTTGCGTACGAAATATACTTATCCAGGTTCTCGCATAATAATGGCTCTCCCCCCATAAATGTCATAAACCCAAAGTGAACATGTTTGGATAAGTTGTCTATATCCTTTATGAACTGTTCTAATGGATAATAACTCTTATCTATTAGATTAGCATGACAGTTACACAGATCACAATTAAGATTACAATGCTCAACTACCGGAACCTCGGCATGAGGAATATATATTTTTTCCATTATATTAAAATGCTCCCGCAATAATTTTACAAATCCGTAGTCAATGAGACGTTTCTGTTTGACTCACTTTTTACAAACGAAAACAAAACCGCGTACTTATCATATCACTTCATGAGCACATATTCTTCAAAATTTTCTCCATCATGACCGGTAGATTTTTTGCTTTTCCGGATTTTCTTTAAATGGAGCATCATATTCGCGATACTAGTTTTCGAAAAAAAGTTTCATTTTAAACATTAAGTTTTGAATTAATTATAAACTAATTATAAACTCCGGTGTTTATTTTTAAAAGAATGTGTGTTATAATTCATAGACTGTAATGTCGGGTGATATTGATAATATGTTAACATAGTGTTGACTTGTGTGGAGAAAATGTTATGAATCGCTCAAATAGTGGGGCTTCTTTTGATATAGTACATGTTGTTTTGGATATATTTGTCCACGTCATATCGTTCATTATTTCTTACAATGTGTGGGGCAGAGGGATTTATACCGCTCATGAGTGGGGAGCCTTTGCAACGGTATACATTGTATCGATTATTATTTTCCTATTATGTAACAGGACACTAAATATTTATAATTCAACCATTTTCTTTTATCTGGATAGAATCGTAAAGAGGGAGTCCGTTTCCTTCGCACTTGCAGTATGCTGTGCAGCGGTAATCTTTTTGAAGGCCTCTTATATAGAGTTTAATGTAGAATTCATGAGGGGACTCTGTTTAGTTACCTATGAAGTTATGATTCTGGAAATTCTGTTCTTTGAGAGGATATTGGACAGGATCATCATGCGTAAGTACATTTCCAGGGTGCTTTATGTTGGTAGTAAGGATTCCTACAACAAGTTCAGATATTTCCTTAAAAAAACATCTATCATCATCAACGAGATTGGCTATGTGAGCTATGATGATAATGACGATTCGCTGGAATACATTGGCAAGCTCTCAGACCTTGAGAAACTCATCAGAAAATACAATATCGATCAGGTCTACATGTTACAGAAGAGGGATATGGATATCAACAACCTGCAGAAGTATGTGGATCTCTGTATTGAGATGGGGGTAACCTGCCGTGTTATTGTGGATACCTTCAAAAGGCGTAAGTCATTTTCCTATGTCAGCAGCATAGGAACATACCCCGTGACGACATTTCACACTGTTACCATGAACACTTACGAGAGAGTATTCAAAAGACTCTTTGATATATGCTTTGCATTTGTAGCTATTGTTTTGACTTCTCCTATCATGCTTATAACGGCAATAGCTATTAAGATTGACTCCAAGGGGCCGGTGTTCTTTAAGCAGGTTCGCGTGGGCAAGAACGGAAGGCACTTTAAGATGTGGAAGTTCAGGAGCATGTACCAGAACGCCGATGAGTTGAAATCCTCACTTATGGAGTTTAATGAGATCGAGGACGGCATGATGTTCAAGATGAAGGATGATCCGCGAGTTACAAGGGTCGGAAAGTTCATCCGTAAGACCAGCATCGATGAGCTGCCACAGTTTTTTAACGTACTGTTTGGATCTATGAGTGTTGTGGGTACAAGACCCCCGACAATAGATGAGGTTGCCAAGTATTCCACTAAGCAGTGGAGGAGGATAAGCATCAAGCCCGGTATTACCGGAATGTGGCAGATAAGCGGAAGAAGCAGCATCACAGACTTTAACGAAGTGGTGGAAATGGATACCAAATACATCGATGAGTGGTCGCTGTGGCTTGACTTCAAGATTATTCTGAAAACAGTAGCAGAGATTTTTATACACAAGAACGCGTATTAAGCAGTAAGGGTTACGTATCATGAAGATAGCAATGATAGGGCATAAGAGGATTCCATCCAGGGAAGGCGGAATAGAGGTCGTGGTTGAGGAACTGTCGACCCGTCTTGTGCATATGGGACATTCAGTTACCGTCTACAACAGAAAAGGAAAGCACGTATCCGACAAGAATGCTGACCTGGAGGCTCACAAACTAAAAAAATACAAAGGTATCAGAATAGTAAACGTACCTACCCCGCAGAATAAGGCAATGAATGCTTTAGTTTCTTCTTTTGTTGCCACACTTTATGCGCTGGTTGGTAATTACGATGTTATACATTACCACGCCGAGGGTCCATGCATGATGCTGATGATACCCCATTTCTTTGGAATCAGGACAGTTGCCACAATTCATGGTCTTGACTGGCAGAGATCCAAGTGGGGAGGCCTTGCTACAAAGGTGATAAAGCTGGGCGAGAAAATTGCGGCACTTTATGCGGATGAGGTTATAGTTCTTTCCACCAATGTCCAGCAGTACTTTAAGGACACTTACAACCGTGATACCATCTATATCCCAAATGGCGTCAATCCGACAGAGTTCAGGGATCCTGATATCATCACCAAAAAGTTCGGCCTTGAAAAGGAAAAGTATGTGCTGTATCTTGGCAGATTGGTGCCTGAAAAGGGTGTTACATATCTGCTGGAGGCTTTTTCCAAGGTAGATACTGACATGAAGCTTGTCATTGCCGGCGGAACAAGCCACTCAGATGAATATGTGGAACAGATAAAAGAAATGGCTGCGAAGGACAAAAGAGTTGTCCTGACAGGCTTTGTTCAGGGAAACCTGCTTGCTGAGCTGTACAGTAATACCTATCTGTATGTACTGCCCAGTGATGTGGAAGGTATGCCCATAAGCATTCTGGAGGCCATGAGCTATGGCAGGAAAGTCCTTGCAAGCGATATTCCTGAGAATTCAGAGGCTTGTCGCGACTATGCCATGTATTTCAAAAAGTCCAATGTTGATGATCTTGCAATGAAGCTCCAGGAAGCATTAAACCATCCGGATGCTTTTCATACCAAGGACGAAATCATGGAGTACTGCTATAAGAGATTTGACTGGAACAAGGTTACCGGTGCCAGTGTAAGGCTGTATATCGACGCGATTTTGAATGTTGAGAGGATAGAGCAGGTGTAAAGTGTGGAAAGCTTAGGAATGATTTTGAGCATGAATGGCGGATTCATACAGGACCTTGCAGAAATATTAAAGAGAGAAACCGAGGGAATCAATATTGTTGACCACTTGTTAATGCTGGTGGTGGAAACGCTTGTGATATTATTACTTGGTCGGGTGTTCCTAAAAAAGGGATGGATCTCTAACTGGAAAGTTATTTATATCATGCTAGTACTGGCCTACATCAATATGCTGTTTTCTATTACGATATTCAATCGAATGCCTGGATCAAGGGAAGGAATCATCCACCTTAACATAAATCTCGGATTTGGACTCCGAACAGGTCACCCCTCATCATGGGTGCTCACATTCAGCCTTTTAAATATCCTTTTGTTTATTCCCTTTGGGATACTGGCTTACCCTATTTTCAGGAGTTATAAAAGGGTATTAAGGATATTGGTCGTTACAATGGCAGGAGCTTTAACCAGCCTTGGTATAGAATGTATCCAGCTTGTGACCGGAAGAGGGATGTTTGAAATCAGCGACCTCGTTACAAATACGGCAGGGAGTTTTATAGGAGTGGTAATGGCAGCTGTTTTTTACCACATAAAAGAAAGAGTTATGAAGGGCAAGGCAACTAATATATGAAGATATTGTTTGTAAATAAATTTCTATATCCCAATGGCGGATCAGAGACCTACATATTTAAACTTGGAGAAGCTCTCACAGCCAGGGGACATGAAGTAGAATACTTCGGAATGGAGCATGAGGGCAGATGCGTCGGCAACAGGGTCAATGCGTATACCTCTGACATGGATTTCCACAATGCGAGTAAGCTCACTAAGCTTACATATCCGCTGAAGACAATCTATTCTACAGAAGCTCGCAAGAAGATAAGACTGGTTCTGGATGATTTTAAACCGGATGTTGTACACCTCAACAATTTCAATTATCAGTTGACTCCATCCATAATCCTAGAGATTGTGAAATGGAGGAAGGAGACGGAGCATAAGTGCAAGATCGTATTTACCGCTCATGACTATCAGCTGGTTTGTCCAAACCATATGTGCAATAATCCCGCTACCCGGGAGAACTGTGAGAAGTGTCTTGGCGGCAGTTTTATAAACTGTACAAAAGGTAAGTGCATTCACGGAAGTACTGCCAAGAGCTTTATCGGAACCCTCGAGGCTTCTTTCTGGAAGCTGAACGGGGCTTATAAATACATCGATACATTCATTTGCTGCAGTGAGTTTATGAAGACAAAGCTGGACACCAATCCGCTTTTTGCAAAAAAGACTGTGGCAATACATAACTTTATAGATAAAATTCCATGGGTCGATGTGCCTAAGGAAGATTATATATTGTATTTCGGAAGATTTTCTGAGGAGAAAGGTATTGGAACGTTGTTAGAAGCGGCCAAAAGAATGCCTGAAGTTAACTTTGTATTTGCCGGAAAGGGACCACTTGAGAGCCTCGTTGATAGCGTAGAGAATATTAAGAACGTGGGATTTAAAAGCGGTGATGAACTTGCGGACCTGATCCGCAAAGCCAGAGCTTCCGTATACCCATCAGAGTGGTATGAGAACTGCCCATTCTCTGTAATGGAGTCGCAGCTCTATGGAACACCGGTTATCGGGGCAGATATAGGTGGAATACCTGAGCTTATACAAGCCGGTAAGACAGGGCTTCTGTTTAAGAGCGGAGATGTGGATGAATTATGTGATAAGATCCATATCCTCTGGCAGGATGATGCCAAGGCTAAAGAAATGCATGATGCCTGCAAGGAGCTGAACTTCGATACGATAGATGAGTATCTTGAGAAACTGATGAAGATATATAGGTAACGGTGTAAACCTTTAAGTTATTATTATATTATGGAAATTTAACACATACTTAATAAAGTCATAAACGAAATAATGTTACAATTAATGTGCTTGCAAATGGTATTTTGCAAGCACATTTTTTCATTTTTGGGCATCGTAAGTAGACGTTTTTTAGTGACCTTCTGTTTCCGTTAATCCAGATAAGGAGGAAAAGATATGTTCATAAGAAGGCTTTTGGCGGCTGGAATCGCAGGAGTACTGGTTGTTGCTACGACTGGTGCAGACAGTATTACAGTACGTGCGGGCGAAGATGATGTTATTATTTTTGATTTAGACGAACCTACGACGGAAGATGTCGAGGAAACTGATGAAGAAAACAAGTCTGATGAACCTCTTATTATCCCGGATTCGGAAGAAGATGCTGCTGATGATTCTGTAGAGGAAGAGGAACTTTCCGAGGATGCAGAAGAAGAGACGGAAGAGGATGCCTTATCTGAGGAAGAATTAGATCCAGAACTGGAAGCACTAGTAACGTATGACACATATTATATTGAATTTATTCCGGGCGATGGAAAACTTATTTCAAGTCTGGACTTTGGTGAAGATGTATCGAGCTGGGAGTATGATGTCAGCAGTGGAATTATGACTATTACTGTTCCTGGCGAAGTTAAAATTCTGAAATCTGTAAATTATGCACTTGTTGTTCCTGATGGCAGCAAGGAGTTTGACGGATGGTATTTTGATGAATCGTATTCAGAAAAAGTTGATTTCGATGAAGGCTTAACACTGGCGCAGGAAGAAAGAATAAAGTTATATGCGAAGTTTAACGAAACTGGATATCAGTTTGACGATGTTCCTATCGCAATGAATGAACCTATAGCCGAAGCCGCATTGCCATTGTCAGAAGGATTTGCATCAGAAGAATCATTTGCAATTAATGATGACATAAGTGAATATGAGCCTATTTTAGAGAAATCAATAGATTTCGAAGATGAAGAAGTACCTGAAGCACCACCTGAAATTCCACAGAAAGATTATGTAAATCTTGATGAGGCAGCGCTATCTGGTGATGTACCCGCTCAGACCTACAGGGAGAGTGGCGGTACTCCGCAGTCTGTCGGCGGCGATGTGATAAGCCTGTTTAAAAATGGCAGTATAACAGTCAGTGCAGGAGGAGAGGAACTTCAGTACGTAGATGATAAAGATGCTTCATCAATTTCAGAAGAAGGATATTATTTTACAGTTGTAGATCCAGCTGAAAGTAATTCTGATGTAAATCGTAATATAGATGGTGACAACTATGTAACTCTTGTTCCCACTGATGCACCGGAATACAACCTGGTTGAAGGAGAATTTAAAGTACCTATTACCATTACGGCTTTAGAGCTGGCTGTAACTGTCACTAATGCAAGACGTTACTATGATGGAGATCCCGTACTTGTATATAACGACAATGGCAGTGTCAACAATGAGGAGACAATAAAAAGACTTGGTGCAGTTGTAACAGATTCCAATAATGAAGCGGTGTCAGCTGATAGGTACACCATCTCAGCAGCGAGCGACAGTGCTGAAATAGGAACAGTAGCCGTTATTTTTGAAGGAAAACCTGAGAGGGGCGTAAAGGGAAGACGGACTAAGAATATCAAGATAACCAGTAGACCGGTGAATAAAACTGATGTGGCAGTAAGCTTTATTGATAGTAAGCTTGATCCTAACAATGTGCCTATGGATGGAGGAAAGGCAACACCAGGTGTCATAGTCAAGCTTGCTGCTAATGGAAAAGAGCTTGTCAAAGACAAAGACTACTCTGTTACATATTCCAACAATGATGCTGCAGGCAAAACCGCGGGTGTTACTCTTGAGTTTGCGGGCAATTACAGCGGAACATTAAGCAATGCCCTTACATTTACAGTGGCAAAGAATGTCCTCAGTAAGAATACAGTTGTGGCCAGCGCCGCTGATAAGAGATATAGCTTTTTCTCACGGTTTACTTCATTTAAATCCACTCCTGTTTTGGAGTATGGTGACAAAACTCTTAAGCTGAACACTGATTACGAATATGTTGATCAGCCAAAGTATTATTATGCTAAAGATTTAGTAGAAAAGAATTCCAAGGGGCAGGTTACATATTCGAGAAAAGCCGGACAGCAGATCCCTGATTCGGAGACTGTTCACAGAGGTGCTACGATAGAGTGTAGATTCAGTATAGTACCTTCATCTTCCAGCCAGGAATATACAGCGGCTAAGAACAATAGTGGAAGTTATATTCCAATCAGCTACACAGTTACTTATAGTATGAAATAAAGATAAGATTAAGAGGCAATAATTAAAAACCTCTGTGTTACATTTAAAGGTAGCACAGAGGTTTTTTTATATTTTCATTGTCAAGAGGCGGTATTTGGTTTATAATCTTGCGAGACTATTATTAATAAGAATATACTACATAAATGCGAGGAGTTTATTATGGCGGAGAAGAAATTGAATGGAACGGTAATTGTAACGTATAGATGTAATGCACGTTGCTCTATGTGCAACAGATATAAAGCCCCCAGTAAACCTGAGGAAGAAATCTCAATTGAAACAATCAAAAAGCTCCCGAAGATGTATTTTACCAACATCACAGGTGGTGAGCCTTTCATCAGAACAGATATCAAGGATATTGTAAGAGAGCTTTACAAGAAATCTGATAGAATCGTAATTTCTACAAATGGTTTCTTTACAGATAGAATCGTAGATCTTTGTAAAGAATTTCCTCAGATTGGTATTCGTATATCCATAGAAGGTCTTGAGAATACTAATAATGAGATCAGAGGTCTTGAGAACGGATATCAGAGAGGTTATCAGACTCTTAAGACGCTTCGTGAGATGGGAATGAAGGATGTAGGATTTGGAATGACTGTTCAGGATAAGAATGCGCCTGATCTAGTTCCTCTTTACAAACTCTCTGATGAAATGGGTATGGAGTTTGCTACAGCATCTCTTCATAATAGCTTCTATTTCGTGGAAGCCAAGAACATCATCAAAGATCGCCCGATGGTTGCTCAGAATTTTGAGAATCTTGTCAATGAACTTCTTGCCAGCAAGAGCCCAAAGAAGTGGTTCAGGGCATATTTTAATCATGGACTTATCAATTATATTTATGGTCAAAAGAGACTTCTGCCATGCGATATGTCTTTTGACACATTCTTCATTGATCCTTACGGGGATGTTATGCCTTGTAACGGAACCAAGGACAAAGAGGTAATGGGAAATCTTAATACTCAGACCTGGGACGAACTGTGGAACTCAAAGGAGGCAGAAGCGGTACGTACCAAGGTGCGCTGCTGCGACAGAGACTGCTGGATGATTGGTTCGGTTTCTCCTGCTATGCACAAGTATATCTGGGTACCTTTGTGGTGGGTAATCCGTCATAAGGTTAAATTCTGGACTAAGAAGAAATACAGCATGTATGAGAATAAGATTGTTCGCGACCTTCGTGATGGAAAGGTGACTAAGGAAGAACTCGATAAATGTAGCACTTGCGATATGTGTGCCGTTGTTAACAATGGTCTGTCTGAGGCATCCAAGGAACAGCTTAAGGACAGGACAGGAGAAGAGATTGTCGATGCAGATATTGCAGCACAGATGAACAAATAAGACTAAGCATAATAACCACCGATACAAACCGGTGGTTATTTGTTCTTGGTATATCAGACATTGAAAGGCTATAATCGTGCAAAAAAGATATGAAGCAGTAGATGGGCTTAGGGCAGTGGCATGTATTGGCATCGTTGCGATGCACATAAGCGGAAATCTGCCTTTTCAGTTTGAGGGATTTCTTTTTGAAAGTTTTATTCCGTCTTTGACGGATGTGGTCTTCTTGTTTATGGTAATCAGTGCATTTGGTATGTGCTGCGGTTATTATGAAAAAATGATTGATAAAAGATTGGATATTGTGTCATTTTATAAGAAAAGATACAAAAAAATCCTGCCTTTTTTTGCTTTTCTGTGTATCATAGATCTAGCAATAAGTCCATCACTTGAGTCACTATATGAAGTTTTTGCAAATCTTACATTATGCTTTGGATTGATTCCCAATGCCAATATTTCTGTTATAGGAGTGGGCTGGTTTTTGGGAGTAGTTTTTGCGTTTTACTTACTGTTTCCTTTTTTTTGCTTTCTTATATCCAGTAAGACAAGAGCGTGTTTTGCATTTGCGGTGTCACTTGTGATGAATTACTTATGCATAATCTACTTTGATGCCGGACGAACGTCAATTGTTTATTGTTTTGTTTTTTTCATGGCCGGAGGTATTGTTTATATCTATAGCGACCGTATTATGCAACTGCGAGGTATAAGATGGATCTCATTGGCTGCTTTTTTAGTCATGACAGTACTATACTATACTTATTCACACAGTACCCTGACTATACTGTTGACAGATGTATTTGTGCTGATATATGCAATGAGTATTGACGGAAAAAGTATTTTTAGCGGTCCTTTCGTGAGAATGATAGGTGGCGTAAGCTTTGAAATCTACTTATGCCACATGGTTTTATTTAGAGTATTTGAAAAAACAAAGCTGTTAAAAGTTATATCTAATGAATATGTCGGTTACGTGTTGACGGTAATTGTTGTTTTGGTTAGCAGTGTTATTTTCGCTGTAGTATTTAAGAAAGATTTGGATGTTATAGAGCAAAAACTGAAGCGTTAAGAGTTTGAAGGTACATATCTATGAATAAACGTACATTATTGATGCTTAAGTTAAAGTTGTATTCTGTACTTGGAAAAACCACGAGAAGGCAGATCTGGTCAGGAAATCAGGACTGTTCAAGAGCTATGGGGAGGGGGATATTGGCATCCTGATTGGATACCGTCATTTCCTTATTTTATTGATATAGGCAATAATGTGACTGTTTCTGCTGATGTCAGAATATATGAACATGATATGATTCAGCGCATGTGGGACCATGATCCGACATTCAAAGGAGAGCAGATGAAGGTTAAGGCCGATTATATTTCGATTGGCGACAATTCTGTTTTGGGGGCCAGAAGCATGGTATTGTACGGTGTTCATATAGGTAGAAATGTGGTTGTTGCTTCAGGAAGTGTTGTTACAAAGGATGTACCTGATTATGCTATTGTAGGAGGTGCTCCGGCGAGAATTATAGGGAATACAAAAGAGTTACTTAAGAGAAGACTTCGAGAGAATGGTGTTGATGTTAGTGATTTCTCATATGAGGATTACTTTGAATAGAAGATTTCACCAGCTTGTTAAGAGTATGAGTAGAGACATTGGAAATGAGGTGAGCATTTGTGTTTCGTATCACTTTTTTGTGGGTTTTTACGTTGGTGCTGATAATTGCCAATGTGTATTGCTTTAAAAAGAAGAAGTATTTATATTTATTTATCCCCTGTATGCTGTTTTTGCCCGATTATTATGGATTGGATTTTTCGGAATCTCTGCCAATTATTTCTGTAAGCAGGATTATGTTTGTCATTTTCTACGTGTATGCAATTGTTAATAAGAAAAGGGATCTGCATCTCAGGGAAATTGATTTAAAGAGAATCCCAAAAGAATACATGTTCTTAGCGGGTTATTTTCTCTTTAGAATTGTGTCAAACTTATATTATGTAACGACGTATGGACAGGCTGTAAAAACATTACTTGGGATAGTGTTTGAGCAGTTGTTTTTGTTGCTTGCTATTTATTTGTTAAAGCCCACAAAAAGTGAAATAGATAAAGTAATAAAAGCTATCGTTGCTACCGCAGCTGTTCTTTTTGTTGTAGGCATTTTTGAAAGTGTTTCAGGCTTCAGGATATTTGAGTCGTTGATTACTGTTTCCAGAGAAATACTTGATCTTAACGTGATGCGTCTGGGGCTTGTCAGAGCCACGACAACGATGAATATGCCGGGTTTTTTTGGCAATATGTGCGTTTTAGTGCTGCCGCTGATCTTCTATTTGTATGAAGAAACTAAGTGTTCCCTATATCTGTTGGTATCTGCTCTTGATGTGCTGGCAACTATTCATTCGGGAGCACGGTCCGACATGTTATTTATATTGGTTATCACTGTAGTATACCTGCTGTTTGTTATTAAGTCTTCAAGACGCCGACTTGTTTTTTGCAGGAATATGCTTATTGTGACAGGTGTGCTGCTGATTTATATAATTGGAGTATCTGCTGTCAGTGATGATCTGAGATATTATTATGTTAGTAATGGCAAGGCTGTTCTCAATGAATTTGGCTTTAGTTTTGACTTGAATGAGGGGGCACCTGAAGGTTCGGGAGGGTATGGTGGAAACCTGAATGGGTCAGTTTCGCGCACCCGTCAGTTTACGGGGATGTATTATGTTGCTACCATCAATCCGATATTCGGGTTGGGATCAGGTGCGCAGATCAGAGGTGAGGTTCAATACTATTGGCACTTCCCTACTGGCAAAGATGCCTGGGTAGTAAGCCATACTTATGATTTGGGCATAGTGCAGATTTTTTGCGATGAAGGATTGATTGGACTTGTGGGGATATGTTTCCTGTTTATATATCTGATCATTGAGGCAAGAAACAATCATTTCTATTTGTTCTTAATTTTTTGCTATCTGTTATCGACATTAAACACGGCGAATATGATTCCTTTTTTGATGTTATATGTGATGCTTATTTCGAAAAAAATGATATGTGAAGCAAATATATAAGTGGCGTATATGAAAGGGATACTCTTATGATCTTTATGAGTATCTCTTTTGCATTTGTGAAAGTGCATAAAAGAGACAAGAAATCTTTCAATAATTTTTATTTTATATGTCAATTGTCAAACAGAAGTAAATAGCAGTATAATTATGCGACATTGTGGGTATCTATACGCAATTGTGTAATCTGTATGCTCTGTTTGGGGGCTGGAAATTCGATAATGAGATGGAATAAGAGATTTAGTTATGGCTGACACCTACCTTGACAATAATGATATATCTATGTGCTGCGGATGCTCTGCCTGCGCAGATTCATGTGCAGTAGGCGCAATCGATTTTGAATATGGTATAGATGGTTCGCGATATCCCCATGTTGACATGACTAAATGTGTTTCTTGCGGGATGTGCAGGAATGTCTGTCCGATTAATGAGAAGCCCGCTATTCCGGAGCCGGGATTCGAAAAAAAGGCCTATGCATTAGTGTTAGATTCTGAGCAACAGCGTTTAAGGAGTGCCTCGGGCGGTGCATTTGAAGCAATTGCGACTGTGTTACATAATGAATACACAGATCTGATGATTGCCGGTGCAGCATGGGGAGATGATCTGAGAGTCTATCACAGGCTGGTTTCTTATGATGAAAGGGCAATACTTAAAAAATCCAAGTATGTGCAGAGTAATTGTAAGGGAATATATAGGGAAGTTAAGCAGAAATTGAATGAAGGAGTTCATGTGTTATTTACAGGGACTCCATGTCAGCTTGCTGCTTTACGAAACTATCTTCGCAAGTATTACGACAACCTGTTTATGGTGGATTTGATATGCCATGGCGTTCCGGGAGAGTTGATCTTTGACAAATATATACGGGAATTAAACTCGAAGATGGATACTAAAGCCGTAAAAGCTACTTTTCGGTACAAGAAGAAAGACTTATATGGAGAGGTCCATTCGAAATACATTCGCATAGAGTTTGATGATGGAAAGGTATTTGAAGAGCAAGCAAAAATAAATCCGTATCTAAGAGGTTTTCATTCAGGGCTGTTTTACAGAGAGAGCTGCTATAGCTGTAAGTATGCTAATATAGAAAGATTGGGAGATATAACAGTTGGTGACTACTGGCGTATTCAGGAGCTTAATCCGGAATATGTTGACTATACGGGAGTGTCATGTTTGTTATTAAACACAAAAAAAGGTTTGGGATTGATGGATAAAATGGCTGATTGCAAGGTATTTGAGACTGATGTTGAAGCGTTGTGCAAACGCAACGGACAGATGGTATTTCCGTCCAAAAAACATCCGAGTCGGGATTTCTTTATCTCAAAGATGGACAGTGAATCCTTTGAGGGATTGATGGATCGCTGCGTAAAAAAAGAGAGTAGATATAAATTAGTATTATCTGCTATTTTACCGGGGAAATTGAAACGGAGCGTAAAAAAATTACGGAAAGCACGGTGACAAATTGACTTGAATAAGCATTTGTTTATATATCAATCAAATAGGATTTAGGGAGAATAATATGAGCGACAAAAAGTTTAGAATTGGATACACTACCGGAGTATTTGATTTGTTTCATATCGGACATCTTAACGTACTTAGGAATGCAAAAGAACAGTGTAATTATCTGATTGTGGGAGTAAGTACTGATGAATTGGTTGAGGAATACAAGCACAAGAAGCCTATAATTCCATATGAAGAGAGAGTTAAGATCGTGGAGGCTATCAAATATGTTGATGAAGTAGTACCTCAAACATCGATGGATAAGTATGCTGCGTGGGAGAAGCTTAAATATAACGCATTATTTCATGGAGACGATTGGAAAAACTCTGCTATGTACAACAAATACATTGAAGAGTTTAAGGACACCGGTGTAGAACTTGTTTTTCTGCCTCATACTGATGGAACATCTTCTACTCTTTTGACAGAAGTACTTCATTCGGTGCGTGAAAAAGAAAACAATTCTAATAGTTGATGGGGATGCAAAATGGATCAGAATACATTGGATAGAATTCATGAAGTTCAGATTGAAATGCTCAAAGCTTTTCATGCCTATTGTAAGGAACACAACATCAGATACACGATTATCTGTGGTACATTGTTGGGTGCAATAAGGCATAAAGGCTTTATTCCTTGGGATGACGATATTGATGTTGGCGTGGTAAGAGAAGATTATGAAAAACTGTTAGAGCTTCTCCAGAAAGAGCCTATTGAGGGATGCTTTCTTCAGGAATATTCAACTGATGAACATTATTATCAGCCATATGCCAAGCTGGTTAAAGATGGTACGGTTTTTATCGAGAGTTATCGCAAGAACTGTAAGGCCAAAAGTGGTTTATTCATCGATATTTTCCCTTTTGACAGTATTAAAAAACCGGGGCTTTCCGGCACAAAAGCCAGAAGAGTAATCGCAAGGATCCTTACATTTGGCATATGGAGCAAAGAAGGTTGTCATATGGAGAGAAAGGGCAACAAGAAACTCTTGAATGCGTTGGGCACAGTTGTTGGACTTCTTCCCAAAAAGTGGCTGATCAATATGCAGAGAAAGCTTGTGATAAGGCAGCGCGATGATTGGGAATACCTGGCAAGTATGTTTTCCAGCAACTATGATAGCGACAGACTGTATTTTAAAAAGACTGATTTTGACAGTTTAATTGAAATTGGGTTTGAAAACATTGTTGTAAATGCACCTGAAAATTGGGAGCAGAATCTTAAGAGACTGTACAAGAATTATATGGAATTCCCGCCGGAAAACAAAAGGAATTCAGGTCATGATGTATATAAAATCTCAATTTGATCTTTACAATTCATGAGGATTATGCATGAGAGTACTAAATCTACTTACTAGTGGCGAGGCTGGTGGAATAGAGAGCCTATGTCGTGATATAGGAATTAACAGTGAGTATGAGAATGGATTTTGCTTTCTGTTCTCAGAAGGAGCCATTTATGATCAGATGAATGAGCTGGGGCTCAAAACATACTCATTAGCTGGTGCTAAGAACAAATTAAGCAAATTCAGCATAAAAAAACTCCGATTACTGAGCAAAATCGCAAGAGATTACGATATTATCTGTGTACATCACGGCGAACCGTTTTTGAAACTATATGGTATGCTGGTGAAACTAATTACCGGTAAGAAAATGGTAACAGTTGCACACTCCTGTTTTGACCGCAGGTTCTTTTTCCCAAATAACAAAATAAAATTTCATTTTGCTCATTTAATATTTGCGCTGGGGCTTAATTATTCTGATTTGATCATATTTGTATCTAATGCCGGTAAAGAGGCATATGAAAAGGAATTTGGTCTGAAGAACAAGAGAAAGGCGGTTGTTTATAACGGCATTTCTACAGACAAACTCTTGCGAGGGAGAGATAACGTTGTTCCTGTAACAAAGCCTTACAAGATTACATATATCGGAAGATTGAAGAATGTAAAGGGTGTAGACTATTTGATTCGCGCCATAGCCAGGATAAAGAATGATTATCCGATTTCTGTATCCATTGTTGGAGATGGTCCGGAAAGAGATAATCTGGAAGAGCTTTCTAATGACATCGGCGTTAGAGATATAGTCAGCTTTGAGGGAAGACATACCGATGTTATTCCTTTTTTGGAAAATACCAGTGTGTTTGTATACCCTTCTGTCTGGAAAGAGGTTTTTGGTATTTCTCTGGTAGAAGCAATGGCCTTTGGAATCCCTTGCGTTGCAAGTGATGTCGGAGGCATTCCGGAGGTTGTGCACGATGGGAAAACAGGTTTTTTGACGTCAGAAGCAAATGATGAGGCCCTGGCAGAAGCTCTGCGTCATGCACTTGATATTCTCGATGATGAGAAATTGCTTGAAAAGATCTCACAGGATGCAAAGAAGAAGGCAGCTGACTTTTCAATTACAAATACGTGTAAGCGTTTAAAGGAAGAATATTCCGGAGTGGTTGTAGGGTAACATAGAGGAGTTAAAGTGAAATATATTACATTTAACAAAAAAAATATACTGGTTATATTGCTGTTGCTGCTTCCGGAACGTTTTGCTTATTTGGTGAATCAGAATGCATTTGCAAGTATATTTCATATTGCGTATTCTGATTTTGTTATAGCAATATATTTTTTGCTGTTTTTATATGTTCTTTTTCATTATAAAATTAGTGAATATCAGAATTATTATTTTGCAAGTAATGTATTACTGATCGTTCCATTAGTGTTGATGGCGTCTGTTGTACCTTATTTTTTATTCGGGCAAGCGGTTTTGGGTGCAATAATAGCTCAAAAATGTTTTCTAATGCTATTATGTTTCTATTATACTGTCAGAACACTCATATTAGAAAAGGTTGTAACGCCGGATTATCTTTGGAACTGTCTGTATAAACTTTCGTTTGTCGTCACCGGTGCTGTTATAATTCAGCATGCGTTAGTTAAGCACATAAGAATCTTAAGTGTTTCATATGCGACGCGATTTGGTATTCGAATCTATGATAACGTTACCTTTGCGAACATTTTATTGATTGGATCTTTATTTTTGTTCTTTACAGCTAGCAATAGAAGAGAGAAGATAACAGCCGCGTTAGGCTTGGTAATGTCATATTATCATATAATGATCGTGTCACAGACCAGAATAATTATGGTGGCAACCGGTGTAATGACGATAGTAATGGCATTGTTCTACCGCAACAGCGCTTTGAAAAAAATAACATATATATTCATTATCCTTGGTATAGCTCTTATTATTTCCCAAACTGAGTTAGCACAGTATTTACTTTCTGCACTTGGTGATTCATCTACTGATCCATCTGCCCAGATAAGAGAAATCGGTAGAGTGTTTTATATTTATGAGATTGGTAAAACACCTCTTGTAGGAAGGGGGTTTCCGAGAAATGAAGTGGCATATCAAGCGGCTGGACTGTATAACAATATTTTCTTAAACGATAATGGTTTATATGGGTTTGCATATATATATGGAATAATCGGACTGATATGGTATATCTGGTTGTCTGTTAAGATGATTATCTGCTCCTTTAAGGTGGCCAAGAAGGGAGATTATAGATTTTTGCTTCTTGTGGTTTATCTCCAGGTAGTATCTCCCAACATAATCACGTGGTATTGGCGTCCCATGTATTCCTTGTTTTTAGCAATAATGCTGGCACTGATGGAACAATATGCTAACGCAGACTCTGAACATAAGGTAAGAATTTATTTTGGCAATTAAATTATGAGTAGTAATAACAAACTGGCAATAATAGTATTAAATTATAATAAATATGAAGACACTGTTCAGTGTGTAAGACAGTTATTGATATCCCAGAAGACTGTGTATGTAGTTGTTGTTGATAATGCTTCAACGAATGATTCATATAATATCCTGAGGTCTGAGTTTCACGATGCAGAAAATGTATCTGTTATCAGGAACGATACGAATGCCGGATATGCCGCCGGGAATAATTTTGGATTCAGATACGCAATTGAGAAGTATCCGGAAATAAATTATGTGGGCATTATGAATCCTGATACTCTCGTGACTGAAGAGAATGTCTTTGAAAAGGTGATGGACAAAGCATCATTATTTGAAGATGTAGCAGTAATAAGCCCAGTGCTTATTTCACATGGAGTGTATGACATTAATCATTCCTATTGGGATATCCCGACTTATAAGGAAATGATCAAGCGTGGCTTTATAAAGTATAGAACAAGAAAGATGTCTCCGCTTATTGTGCTTCCTGAGAAATGTGCATACGTTGATGTTGTGCATGGGAGTTTACTTCTGATCAAGGTGGAAGCTCTCCTGAAAATTGATTATCTTGATGAGGGAACATTCTTATATGGAGAGGAAAATATTCTGGCACTAAGGCTTAAACAGGCCGGTTATCGGGAAATGATAGATCTCGAGCACTTTTTCCAGCATAACCATGCCAAGAAAGGGAAAGCCCCTTCGTTAAAAGCCAAATTATATGTTCCCAACGAGGCGCTGAAGTCAAGGGAATACACTTGTCACAAATATTACAACAAAAAGGGATATCTGCTAAAAGTATTTAAAGTACTCAACAATATAATTTTAACCGTGTCATATTTGAAAGAACGAGCAAGACAATAGGGAGCTTTTATGAAATTAGCTATTTTAACCTGGGTGTCAGGTACATCTAATTACGGTTCTGTTCTTCAGGCTTATGCTCTTCAGGAATACCTTACAGCGCTGGGCTTTGACGTAACTGTATTGAATTATAAGCCGGTTATGGACGACGTTATATATCCGCCGAAGTATAACCTGTATTATAAAAAAGCAGTCAATAAAATTGATCGTCTGACTCATAGAAATGTAACGATGAAATATGTACTGAAAAGAACTCAGCTTATTTGTGATGAGTTTGTGTCACATAACATCGAACTGTCCAAGCCTGTTCAAGGGATTAGTGGATTAAAAAAAGCTGCAGATGAATTTGATGTGTTTATTTGCGGCAGTGATCAGATATGGAGCATGAATAAAAAAGTGAATCCTGCTTACTACTTGGAGTGGGTTCCGGACACTAAGATCAAGATTGCTTATGCGCCAAGCCTCCCGGTTCATAATCTGAACAAACTGAAAATAGATTTTCTTAAGCAGGCATTAGTTAATTTTGCCGGAATATCTGTACGAGAAGAGGAAACAGCTACAGCCCTGACTGCGATTATTGATAAGCAGGTGCAATCTGTATTGGATCCTACATTATTGGTTGATAAAAAACTTTGGGAAAACTTACTTATTGATGGCTCAGCAGATAATGATGAGCCATATATTTTGTGTTATTTCCTGGGAAAAAGAGATTTTTACACCAAGGGAATAGAGACAATCCAAAAAGCTACCGGCCTTTCAATAAAGCTTATCCCTACTTCCCTGGACAGTGCTTCATTTAACCTTGATATAGTGGAAAATGTAGGCCCGACAGAGTTTTTGCGCCTCATTAAAAATGCTGAGTATGTGATTACCGATTCTTATCACGCAACTATTTTTTCGGTGATTTTCCACAGGGAATTCTTTTTATTTAAACGATTTGATGATGGAAAAAAAGATACGCAGAATATCCGCATTTACGATCTGGCAAAGAAACTTCAGATCAGCGACAGAATCATAGACTCAGGCACATCTCAGATTTGGCCGATCGAAAAAATAGATTATGTCAAAGTTGATGAGAGTATTGCAGAGTTACAGGATAAATCCAGAGCATTTTTGGCCAATGCCTTGCCTGATGTTAAGCTGGCCGCCAAGGAAGAAAATTACAGTACATCTGTAAATAGTTTTGACACGGTATACACTGATAACAGTAAATGTTCCGGGTGCGGTGCGTGCCATGATGTCTGCCCTGTAAATGCGATAGAAATGCAGGAGGATAAGACCGGCTATAGATATCCCGTAATAAATCCGGATATCTGTTTGAAATGCGGGAAATGCAGAAGGACATGTCCTCTTAGTAACCCGGTACAAAACGGTTATAAACCTGTCACATACATAGCCGCCACAAAAGAAGCAGACAAAGCATACAGATCATCATCGGGCGGAGTATTTCCGGTAATGTGTGATAAGCTGCTCTCGGAAGGCGGAGTTATATACGGCGCCGAGATCAGTAAGCACAAAGATGGATTGTTTTATGTCTCGCATACATGCGTGGACTCTCCTGCTGAAGTAGGTAAGCTGTACAATTCAAAGTATATTCAGAGCGATACTACAGGAATTTATTCTGATGTAAAAGAAAAATTAAATGCGGGCAAAAGAGTTCTTTTCTCAGGTGTGCCCTGCCAGGTTCAGGGATTAAAGAATTTCCTCGGAAAAGATTATCCTAACCTGCTCACGGTTGAGGTTATTTGCCATGGTGTGCCGTCCCATAAGATTTTTCATAAGTACCAGCAATACCTCAGCAGGCAGATCGACGGAACATTGACAAGTATCTCGTTCAGAGATAAGACAAGAGGCTGGGATAAAAACATTTGCGTTGAGTATGTGGATAAGAGTGGGATAACTAAAAAGAAGATTATTCCATTTTATGAGTCTTCATATTTCATGATGTTCTTGAAGGGTGATACCCTTCGTGACAGCTGCCTGGCGTGTCCTTTTGCATCCAGGAAACGTGCTGCCGATATTACATTGGGTGACTATTGGGGCGCAGAGCATGAACATCCACGCTTTGTAAAAGCGAATGGCAACAAGAGTCTGAGACGACAGGGCTTATCATGCGTGATCATCAATACTGATAAGGGCAGGTCCATGTTCGAGCAGATAAGAGATCAGCTTGTATATGAAGAGAGTACCTATGAAAAGGTGGCGCTTCATAATAAACAGTTATTGTTCCATTTACCGACTTCCAAGAATAGAAACAAGTATCTGGATATGCTGTCGGATCAGGACTATTCTGTTGTAGATAAAGATGCCGTTTCCAGATACGGCGCGGCCAGCAAGAAGAGCTATAAAATGAATAATCTGGCTATTATGGTCAGGTTGTTAACGACAAAGAAGAAGTGAGTATTTTGACATGGATAACAGGAATATGAACATATTGCTATGTGGATTATTGGTTACAAACGGAAATCTTGGATGTGTTGCATTAACATATTCAGCTATTAGTGTTTTGCAGACGGTATCCGAGAGAACTGGAGTCGTATTCCACTATAAGATTGTCGCAAGTAAAATAGATGAAAAATCAATAGATGTTCTGTGCGACCAGTTAAATGTCGACAGAAAACTTGTTGAAGGCGAAGTGATCAAAAATGTATACAGGAACAGGAAAGAGAAGCAGAAGTTTTTGAATATAGTGAAAAACTGGGCTGATATAGCCATAGATGCGACACAGGGAGATAGTTTTTCTGATATTTATGGCTGGAGAAGGTTTATAAACTATACTTATGCCAAAATCCTTATTGAGAGAAACGGTGTTCCGCTGTTGCTTGCGCCTCAGACCTATGGGCCCTATAAGAAACTGAAGACCAGGATGATTGCAAAGTATGCATGCAATCATGCGTCTGTTCTGATGTCACGCGATGAAATATCAAAAAATGTATTAAGAAAAATGGGTGTCAGAAAACCTATAGTTGTTGTATCTGACATGGCGTTTTTCCTTCCGTATCAAAAGCAGGAACTTGATAATTCTGTGACCAATATAGGGCTGAATGTTTCTGGACTTCTGTGGAACGGTGGATATACGAAGAATAATCAATTTGGACTCAGTGTGGATTATCAAAGTCTGATCAGGTCTGCTATTGAAAGGTTAAAATCGGATTTACACAATAGAGTTTATCTGATTGGACATGTAATATCTGATAGTCTTGATAGTGTTGAAGACGATTATTCGGTATGCCGGAAATTAGCAGAAGAGTATAAAGTCGAGTGTGCACCAAGTTTCAGAACACCAATTGAAGCCAAATCCTTTATTTCCGGACTTGATGTTTTTATCGGATCCAGAATGCATGCTACTATTGCTTCATATTCATCCGGTGTTGCGACCATTCCGCTGGCATACAGCAGAAAGTTTGTTGGTCTATTCAATAATCTTAATTATCCATATGTGCTGGATATGTGCGATTCTCCCGATAATGAAGTGCTGAATAGTATGATAGGATACATTGGAGAATATGAAAAAATGATGGATTGTATCTCGGAATCAAAAACGATGCTTGAAGAGAAAAAGGATTTGTTTATAGATGAAATCGTGAAGTGGATACAGGAGTTTTAATTTATGGCACAGTCTCGTTCGAAAAACGCTTCAAGAAATATTGTATTTGGCTTATTGAATAAAGTGGTAACGCTTGTTTTACCATTTGTCGTTAGAACGATAATAATATATACTTTAGGAAATGAATATGTGGGTTTAAGCAGCTTGTTTACTTCATTGCTGCATGTTCTTAATCTGTCGGAGTTGGGATTTAGAAGTGCAATTGTCTACAGCATGTATAAACCGATAGCCGAAAAAGATATTCCCAGAGTTAATGCATTGCTGAATGAATTCAAAAGGGTATATCGAATAGTGGGATGTGTAATGCTTTTTGCCGGTGTTATCATGAGTTTCTTTTTAGATAAATTGGTAAAGGGAGACTGCCCGCCAGATGTAAATCTTTACGTTCTGTTTTGGATATATCTTTTTAACACAGTGAGTAGCTATTTTTTATTTGCCTATAAGAGTTCTTTGCTTATGGCAAATCAAAGAAGAGATATTATCAGTACTGTAGATATGGTGTTATCAATAATAGAATACATATTGCAGATCACTTTGCTGCTTATTTTTAAAAACTATTATGTGTATATAATTATTGTCCCCATGTATACAATCGCAAATAATATTTTCTGTGCTAGAGCCGCTACAAAACTGTGGCCTGAATATACTCCCGTTGGAACATTATCGAAGGAAGAGCGTAAAGATCTGTATTCCAGAACAGGAGCAGTTTTGGGACACAAAATAGGAGCTACAGTTATAAATTCTGCTGACAGCATTGTGATTTCCGCATTTCTTGGACTTTCAATTTTGGGTATATATAGTAATTATTATCTCATAATGACTTCTATAGTAAGTATATTCACAGTAGTATATACTTCTATTGTTCCAAGCATTGGTAATAGTATTGTTACTGAAAGTGAAGAGAAGAATTATGAATTGTTTCAGAAACTGTATTTTATAACAGCGTGGGTTGTCGGCTTCTGTTCATGTTGTTTTTTGTGCCTTTATCAGCCTTTTATGCGAATTTGGGTTGGTGAAAACCGCCTATTACCGTTTTATATGGTTGTTTGGTTAGCAATCTATTTCTATACATGGCAGTTTCGAGCAATGGGATTACATTTTAAAGATGCTGCAGGTATGTGGAAGCAAGACTTATTAAAGCCTTACATAGGCGCAGTGATAAACGTAGCTACAAATATTATTTTAGTACAGTTAATAGGCTTGGTTGGTGCGCTAATATCTACAATAGTTATTTTTGTCATTATATATTTTCCATGGGAAACGAAAGTTCTGTTTAATGATCTGTTTGAGTGTTCTGCGAAAAAATATCTGATTAATACACTGATTTATGTATTAGCTACCTGTGGTGTTTCGGTGGTCTGTTTATGGCTGTGCAACATAATAACGGTCAACAATCCAGTTTTACAGTTGGCGATAGATATAGCTGTATGCTGCTTGGTGTTTAATGGAATGTATTTCATGGTTTTTAAGAGATCCAAGTATATACCAGAAGTTAAAGCAATGTTGCTTAAGTCGGTTCGACGGAACTAATGGTTACATAATATCGATTATGAATTATGTCAAATAAAAAGTGTAAAATAAGTAAGATCTCGCAATATTAAAAGGAGTTGACATAATGAATTGTACTCAGCAGAGAGTGACAGAAAGGCAGCGGATAGACTCGCTACAGGCACTTAGAGCGTGGGCTTTTTTAGGAATCTTTTTTTCGCATGCCAATTTCTTTATCAGTTGGCCCAGACTAGGGGTGTCTGTATTTTATGTGATGTCAGGTTTCCTTATGACATATAGATATGAAAACGTTGAACTTATTGCATCATTTAAGAATAATCTAAGCTTTTCTCTAAAGAAGATAAAGAAATTATATCCTCTTCATATCATAACTATGCTCCTTGTGGCTATGATATATCTTAGGAGCATAATACTTAGTGGATGGGAAAAAGGAGCATTAGTTTCTTTGCTTGTGCACATGGGACTTAATGCTGCGTTGTTGCAGACATGGGTACCTAATAGAGTCGTCAATGTTTCACTTAATGGTGTTGCGTGGTATTTATCAGTTACAGTGTTTCTGTACTTTATGTTTCCGTGGATAAAAAAGATAATTGAGCAGGCTGCAATTATCAAGTTATCAATTAGTTGTGGAATCATTTTATGTGTCGAGGTTTTTGCCTGTATCCCTTTTGTATTGGTGTTTGGGAATGATAGTCCAGTGTACGTTTGGTTTATGTACTGTTTCCCTGTTTTCCGGATGGGAGACTTTTTTATCGGATGTGTTTTGAAACGAATCTTCTTTGAGAGCAATGTGAGAGATATGGGAGCACTGAAAGCAACAGTCTTTGAGGTGCTTGCTGTTGCGGTTACTGTGTTTGTGTTACTCTGGCTTGAAACTGAGCCTGATAATATTGTACTGCAGGCGTTGCATAACCAGACAACAATGTACATACCGTTGGCAGCAATATGGGTATTTCTTTTTGCGGCAAGCAAAGGCTTATTAACAAAAGTATTATCAAATAAGTTGATGTTGTTCATTGGAAATATTAGTGCTTATTCCTTTTTGATTCATTATGTTATAACTAAATACACATCTCGCTTGTTGTCCTACATGAATGTTGAAGTCTATGGATGGCACAGAGCAATACTTGTATTCGCAGAATTAGTGGTAACTATTGTGTTTTCTTTACTTTATAAAGCATTTCACGAGAAAGCCTATAGCAGGGTATGATTAATCCCAAAAGGGTCTGGCATAAAGCCAGACCCACATTAAATTTGGCAAACCCTCAAAAATAATAGGTTTATGCTAAAAATACCATCTTGTATCTTTTGAAGTGTTTTCTCTATCTAACTGTCAGAACTTCATCTATTGGTCTTCTACTTGCACATAAACATTTAACAGTATCATTCGGGATCCCAAACCCAACTGCGGCGATTATAGCCTCATTCTTCGGAATAGCAAGCAGCTCTCTAATTTTATCCGTTCCTTTATTAGTAATTGGCATTTGAAAAACCACGCCTCCTAACCCAAACGCATGAAGAGCCAAAATAAAATGATCCACAAAAATACCACCATTAACATAATACTGAAGGGTTTCCGTCCTACCAAATAGATCCCTCCGCGCTGTAATAACAACCCAATTATGAATTTTATCTTCAAACCCTTTGTTTCCAGGAATGTATTTAGCAATTTCTTTTGCGTTGCTTTTCGCATAATAAACTTTGGCAGGCTGCCTATTACATGCACTAGGCGCTTTCATGGCCAAATGGGTAATTTCCTCAATCAATGAATCTTCTATTATAGTATCTTTAAAATCTCTTACACTTCTTCTTGATTGTAAAAATTTTTTAGCAAATTCACTATCAAAAGAATCAAAAAGCATATTAGTATCAACATAATCAAATCCAGCAGGTATTTTTGAACAGTTTTCTATAGATAGTTCATTAAACTTTTTCTCTATTGCTGAAACATCAGATCCGATACTTTTAGAATATTCAATATAAGATTTAATTGTGCTGTATGCCTCATTCCTTACATATGATGATACATCTAGGTTCCGCAAATCTTCTATTGCTTTCATTGCTTTTTCTTTACCAAAATCAACTCTGGGTATTGCCATTCCCATCCCTTTCTCTAATGAATGACATAGCAATAGCAACTCTCTTTCTAAAGATCTAGGCCAACCTATGTTCTCTGACATTAATGCACGATAAATTTTCAATGCCTCTCGCTGCCTAACCAGATTTCCCTTTATGTCAGATAATATCGACATTGCTAATCCCTCCTTCTTTAAATATTCTATTATTCGCGTAAAATGTAGGCGCTATTATTTCATAACATAAATGTGGTGGTTGCGCGCCACCCATCTAAATATTTAGCGCGTACGATTAAACTTTATGTATCGCGTAGGGTATATCAAAAAATCTAACGGTTTAATGATCTCCATAACATTCATAGCTATTATCGGCCCAATAAAAGTAACAATAATACCGACAAAAAAATGAATGAAGCTATTTGTGATGCCAAGTTTCTGCAGCAAAATTCGTATTGGTGCTGCAAATATTGTGTGCATCAAAAAAACGGGCATCGTATACTGTGTGAAGCGTTCCCAATACTTGTTTTGTTCTGTATTGCTGCTAACGCTGTAGTTAAGACAGATTATTGAATAACATGCCAATAATCCAAGCAGGAATTTAACTCCTGTGAAAACAATAACATTGCGATAAACCAGAACACTTCCAATTATAAATAGTGCAAACAATACCAGACAATACTTCCATTTGGCTATTGGCACATACTTTTCTGCAATTAACATTCCTAAAACGAACCAAATCCAAACAATAAAGGTCTTATCTATTGCATAAATGTGAAAAGCTTTCCCAAATAAGGAATAGATTTGACAAAGTAAGGAGGCAAAAAACAGAATTATCAAACTTTTTTGGGTTTTTCCGGTGAATGAAATTACAAAAATAATAAATAAAATAAACAAATACCAATATGGCGACAATGGACTAATAAAGAGGCAGTGAAAAAAACCATCCGTTTTTGAGTTGACGACAGAAGAAAAGAGATGTTTTAGCATCCAGGTGATCGTTGAAAATGTAAAGTATGGTACTCCTAATGCAACAAATTTCTTTATAATATTATTCTTCCACTCTTTGTAAGTTGTAACTGATGAATACTTTTGATAAAGATAACCACTGCAGATAAAAAACAGTTGAACATGAAACATATAAATAGTTGTAATAAACCAATCGATAAAGACATTATCCTCAATAATATGCGCTTCATTTAGCGACATAAAAAAATGCCCTAATGCTACAAGAATACACGCGATGGCTTTAACATTATCAACCCAGATATCTCTTATATTTTTACTGCTCATATATAATACACCCTATGATGATTTCAAGATTATGAAACTATCATACTTCCTTACTATCTTATAGTTTTCGTGCAATATATCTCTTTATGCGCGATATAGTAGACGGCTTTTCGGTTTCCAGTATAGGAAGCTCCTTGATTTTTATTTTATTTTTCTGTGCCCAGATGTCCAGACAGAATTCACTGAGCGCTCCCGCATATCTTCTCTGATCTTCGCGATCAGCGCTCATAGAAACAGCACGGTCTATGATAGGAAAAAGCCAGCTGCAATATGCATCAAAATTACTCTTACTCATAATAAACATGTTAAGCATATGAGCATTACTTCCGCCAAGAACTTTAGCTGCGGCATCATCATAGTCGGGATTACATTCATGAATTGCTTTTTTTAGCCTTTCAATATCCTTCATATGAATTTTTTCGTATCCTTTTAATGAGTGAATATAATGTCCCTCAATAGATTCCATATAATGTTTGGATGGTGTTGTAAAAATTGTGTCTGTGCCATATTCTGCGCACAGATTATTTAACTGTTCCTCAGACAATGCCATGTCAAGCGTCGCCGCACCTTTTGTTAATGAAAAATGGCGACGATAATGAGCAACTCCCATCCAATCAGCGTTAAGATTCTTCCATGCCCAATAAATTGCAGTTAATTCGCAGTATGTGGAATTTTTGTCACTAATGTTTTCGCCTTCATTGTCGGGCTGAAATTTATGTGATAAAGATTTAAGGCCTGTTCCAACGCAGATAGGAAAATATAAATCGTCATCTGGCATCTGATAGTCCTTATGGGTTACAACGATTATTTTCTGATTCATAGCGCAAACTCCTTCTCTGCTTCATCAAACGCGGCTGCAATAATCTGATCCATGTCATAATATTTATATACGCCTAAACGTCCGCCAAAAATGACATTTTTATCTGCATCTGCAAGTTCTTTGTACTTGGCATACAGTGAATTGTTTTTTTCATCATTCACAGGATAATAAGGTTCATCCCCGGGCTTCCACTCAGTAGAATACTCTCGGCTGATTATAGTTTTAGGCAGATCATTTCCTTCTTCATCTTTGCCGAATTCAAACCACTTATGTTCGATAATACGTGTCCAGGGAGTTTCTCTGTCCGTGTAATTAACTGCAGCGTTGCCCTGGTAATTTGGCTTATCAATAAGTTCATTTTCAAAAGAAACGGAACGATATTCCAACACTCCGAATTTGAAATCATAATACTCATCAATAGGGCCCGTATAAACGATTTTATGTGCTAAACCACAAAGCTCTTCTTTGTTGTCAAGATAATTGGTTTCCAGCCTGACTTCGATGCCATCTAAAATTCTTTCAACCATCTTGGTATAACCACCAATAGGAATTCCCTGATACAGAGCATTAAAATAATTGTTGTCAAAAGTCATCCTGACCGGAAGCCTTTTGATAATAAACGCCGGAAGTTCTTTGCAATCGCGCCCCCACTGTTTCTCTGTATAGCCCTTTATCAGCTTTTCATATATATCACGTCCCACAAGTGATATTGCCTGTTCTTCAAGATTCTGAGGCTCTCCCTTAATTTCCTTGCGCTGCTTTTCAATTAGTGCGATGGCTTCATCCGGACTTACGACGCCCCACATTTTATTAAATGTGTACATATTAAAAGGTAATGAATACAATTCACCTTTATAATTAGCTACAGGGCTGTTGGTGAATCGGTTGAATTCAGCGAACTGTGTAATATAATTCCATACTTTTTTATTGTTTGTGTGGAAAATATGAGCGCCGTACTTGTGAACATTGATTCCTTCTATCTTCTCAGTGTACACATTTCCTGCTATGGTAGATCTTTTGTCAATTACCAGAACTTTTTTTCCGCGGTTGGTTGCTTCGCGTGCAAATATAGCTCCAAAGAGCCCTGCCCCTACAATAAGATAATCGTATTTTTTCATTCCTCATTAACTCCATGTATACAGATACTTGTAAAAAAATCTTTGATAGTATATCACAGTTTATTCTAATTTGAAACAAAAATAAATGCATTTGATAAGCATTACAGTATTGATCAAAAAAGCAGGCCAAAATGAAGCCTGCAAATCAAGTTCAACCTAGCAATTAGCACGAAAAACTGTTTTCAAAACTAATGGTCGTGGCAAATGCCACGACCATTGTTTGCATGAACTCAGTGTGTTGTTACAGTGTTTTCCTGACCCTGGTCTCTAATTTTGACCGAAGCAGGAACAGACAGCGAAGTGTTGGCACTCTTTTTTGTCAACCAGATTGAAGCATTACTATAAGTAATATTCTCCATATCTATATCAGTTTCACAATTGAAGATTATTCCAATCTTGCTGGTAGTATTGTTATATTCAATACTTGAATTGGTGAAAGTTATATCGCTATTCTTTGTGCCGGTGAATCGGATACTAACCCAATCGTTTGTCGCCTGACCACAATTGATAGCTGTTAGCTTATTGATAGTAACATCTGAACAATCTGTTATTTGTAGACCATCCTGTTGAACATTTGAGCAAGTATTACCATCAAGGATTACGTTATCGCAGTTCATCACTTTAATTCCACAACCGCTGACAGTATTTGAGATGCTATTGCGTAACACTTGAACATCACTAGAACTTTCGACTCTTATGCCTGAAGCGGTAGCATTAAGAGTATTATCTCTGATGATAACATTGTTATTATGCTGCTTGCCTCCAATAAAAATGCCACATGCTTTTGCTTTGTTTATTATTGTATTATTCGCAATCAAGATATTTGAGTGGGACGAATTTGCAAAAAGCGAAATGGGCTCTGATGATTGATGGCCGTCAATCGAATTGTTCGTTATAGTTAAATCGTGGATACTGGCGGCAGAACCCAGTGTAATAAAGCCACAGTCGGTATTTTTGAAATGGCAGTTGGTAATTGTTACATTACTGCTTCCTACATTACGAATTGCTGTATAGACGTTATCAATGAAACTGCAATTGTCCACAGTTATGTTATCACTGTTCCAAAGCTCCAACAAATGAATACCATCTTGATCATTCATGTTTTCATAATTGATAGATGAATTTCCGCTTATGCAAATGTTTTTAAATACAACATTTGTTGCTTTATCAACTTTTATCATGTCTGCCCCGCGACCGGTACCCGGCGCTGCGATGATAACCGAAGAAGCGCCATCTCCAATAATCTGCATATTTGAAGGGATACGAATACGGCTGGATATCACGTAGGTGCCACGTGGGAAATATACTTTTCCATCAGGATTGTTTTTCAGGGTTTCTATTATGGCGGCGGTATCGTCTGTTACGCCGTCACCCTTCGCACCATAAGTGCGAACTGATGAAGGATCGTCTACTGCTATAGGATCAACTTCACTCTTATCAGTACTTAAACCTATAACGCAGATTTCTTTGCTTTCATTGTACAGGTAAATACTACCCCAGGACACAGCCTTATCACTGGGTAAGAAAGAAGAATAATTCGGTTCGCTGACAATCAGAGACGAAACCTCACTCGGATTATTATATATATCTCCTGTAAAATATACTGTGCCCTCACCGATATACTCAGCCAAATCAGGAGTCACATTTGTAAAATCCGGGGTAAAATCTCCGGGATTAAACAGGTAGAAAGATGCCTTGGCTTGAATTCTATCACTGAGAGGAGTGTTGTCATCTGGGATGATGACAGGATTACTTGGCTTTTTGTTCGGCAAATTGAAAATTACGATGACTACTAGTGCAAGAAAAAGAACAACACAGGGAATAATACGTTTTAAATATCTTCTATAGGATGTCATATATGAAACCTTTCTTAGTAATAAAACAAGTTCCCAACATCAGATACAGATTAATTATCTCAATAACGAGAACAAAAGTAAAAAAAAACAGTATAAATAAACAATAAACAATGTATAAATTAATTAGAGTATGGTATGCAGTCTACAACTTGTGTATGAAATAGTAAAGAGTATGGTCATATATTTGTATGAAAATGTTTACAAAATTGGCTATAATCCACAAAAACGGCGCACACAAAATTCATAAAATTTCTATAAAATATCAGTATACAATCACAAGCAATAATGCTATAATACCACGGATTGTTTATCGAATTATTATTAGTAAGTGAAAGGAAAAGATATGTATAAGAATGAGTATGAAATAGACGTATTTAGATGTGTACGTTCATTATTCCAACACAAGTTATTCATCATTATTGTCACTACACTAGGTTTTTTGGCAGGATTAGGATTAACACTGGATGTGGGAGAAGACAAGTACACGTCAGTAGCTACCGTTTATGCTGCAGCGGACACTTCATATTCTGATGCTACGGCAGCTGTTACAGCCATGAATGCATATCTGGATGTTGCTTCATCCCTTAAAGTAAGCAAGAGGGCAGCACTTTTATTAGGAAGAAGTGATGTGGATGCATCCGATATTCAGAGAGCAGTATGGGTCAATTCTTCAGTGAAAAAAGCCTCTTCATCATCTTCGATTTCAAGTTTCATGAACAGTTCGGCTACGATCATATCTTTTTATGCCACCACGACAGACCCCGAATTGTCAAGGCAGATAGCGGACGCAGTGGCGGATTCATATGTTATTGAGATGGCCAATATTCTTAAGCTCGACTCTGTTAAGAATCTTGATAATGCTGAGACAGGAAGTTTGTCAACAAATGCAAATCGTGAAGCATGGAAAGGCAGGATTCAGTATATGCTTGGCGGTTTTATGATTGCCTGCATGATCGTTGTTGGTTGTGAGATGTTTGATAAAAAAGTCAGAACTGTCAGAGAAGCTACTATCAGAAATCAGTTGCCGGTTATAGGGGTTATTCCTGAGTACAAGAATTAATTTAGGAGAAAGAACATTGAAAATGCTAGAAATATATAAAAATGATAATGTGGTACTAAATGATGCGTTTGATCAGGCGGTCATGAATTTGCACGTCCTCAAAAGGCAGAATGGATATAAGAGCTTTGTAATATGCGGATGTGAGCCTGGAGATGGAGCAACAACTGTGGCTATTAACCTTGCTGCAGCCATGGCTTCTTCCGGATGGAAGACGGTTCTGATTGACGGAGATATGAGAAAAAAGAGTAGCTATAAGAGATTGAATGAAAATGCCAACTGTGGATTGTCAGATTATCTTCTTGGAAAAACTGCTCTAGAAAACGTTATATATGATACGACTACTGATAATTTATCGTATATACCTTGTGGTGAGTTGATTGATAATCCTATAAGGCTTCTTTGTTCAAACAAGATGAACGAAGTAAGGGAAGAGCTTTCTAAATCGTTTGACTACGTTATTTACGATATGCCGGCACTGGATTCTTCAATGGATGCTAAGGTGATCGCGGTTGCTGCAGATGCGACTATTTTGGTATCTGCAATTGGTAAGACATCAAAGGCGGGGCTGGTAGAAGCTGCCAATACCCTACAGGAAGGTAAGGCCAATCTTATAGGAACGATTATTAACAAGACTGATATGGATCAGTATGCATCACTTCATAAGGACTATGATTATTTCCTGAAAGAGAGATACGCCGGCAAATCGAAGAGAAAGGCTAAGAGGTAATTTGGAACAATGAAAATGCTTAAGAGATTAAATAAAATTATTAGTTGCCTTTTGGTAGTTGTGCTCACTGCATTATGTTCGAATTTTGTGGTATATGCAGTTGAGCCGACCGAGGAGCAGGGCAGCATCTCCTTTAACTCCGTAGTTGAAATTGAGAGTTACTCCATAGAGGGAGGATATATTGAGGCGGGAAAGGAGTCCAATATATCGTTGACACTTCACAATGCCAACAGAACTTCTGATGTACACAATTTAGTTGTCGTTAGCAGAAGTTATTCCGGAAAGATTTACCCACAATATGGTGATGATAACCAGCTCTTTGTGGGAGATCTAAAGGCCGGCAGCAGAACAACAATAAACATACCAATCCTTGTTTCGACGGATTTTTCCGGTGATTATGTGGACTTTATATGTGATCTTGTATATGTATGCGGAGGTCAGAGGTGTACAAATTCTTCCACGATGATCCTAATTGGACAGAGCTATGATGTTGTTGTAGTGAATTCCATCGAAGTTAGCGCTCATGCGGTAAAGAATAATCAGTCACTTTTGAGTATGGGTTATAGCAATAAGGGAAGTGATAACATAATTGACGCAAAGCTTGTTGTTGAAGGAAATGTCAGTGAGTCGACTAGAGAGATAGATCTTGGCGCTATAGCAGCAGGCAAGACATACAGCAAAGACTTTAACGTCATTTTTACAGAATCCGGAGACCAGACTATATCAGTTGTGCTTAAGTACACAGATTTGGGCGGTGAACCGGTTCAGAAAGAGCTGGGAACTTTCAGGGTAAATGTTACAGAAGATCATGCTTCTACAGTTATTGAGAAAGCTCCTAATCCTTATCTTGTGTGGGGGGGAAGAGGTATTTTTGTGGCAGCTGAGCTTTTGGCTTTGATTGCAATAATCATGTATATAAAGAAGCGCTGATTTATTTCGGAGTCTTGTTATGATGAAAATAGCTATTATTGCGCCTTGTATCCTTCCGGTTCCGGCGAGCAGGGGAGGAGCTGTAGAAGTATTGATATCAAAACTCATTGATGCCAATGAAGAGCACAAAAAGTTTTCCATAGATCTGTTTACCATTGATCATGATGAGAAGCCTAACTACTCTTTTGCTTCCACAAATCTTATATATATTAAAACAAGTGGTTATGCAAAAGCTGTAGACAGAGTCCTTGATAAGTATTACAGAACAGTTCCGAGCAGCAGTGCCACGCGATTACTCGACGCATCGATACAAAAGGCTTTCTTCAACAGACTATCTGAGCTTTCTTATGACTATGATGCAGTTATCATTGAAAATATGATGTCTACTGCTTGCGAGATAGTACGCAATTGCAAGGGGGAATATGGTTTTTCTGTATATTTTCACATGCACAATGATGTGGATATTTATCGCACTCCGGAATATATCAGAGAACTAGTGAGAAACGGCGTTCAGTTTATTGCTGTCAGTGGCTATATCAAAAAACAGATTCTTAAATATGCTAGTGATGCAACAGTACATCTTCTCTACAATGGTGTTGACCTGTCCGAATATCGGGCTGACGTGAGAAGTAATGACGGGGTATCTTTTCTGTATGCCGGAAGGATAATTCCGGATAAGGGAGTAAAAGAGCTGGCGACAGCCTTTAATATGTTTATAGACGGGATTGAATCCTCGGAAAAACAGAAATATTCCATGGAAATAGTTGGCTTTTCGGGTTTTGATAATAGATATGAGAGTGAAGTACGTAGTTTATCAGAACGAAACAAACAGATATCATTATATGAGCAGGTTTCTGGTCGGGAGCTTGTAAAGAGATATGATTCTGCAGATATAGTTGTTATTCCCAGTATGTTTGAAGAGCCCTTTGGGCTGGTTGCACTGGAAAGCATGGCTATGGGAAAAGTGATCATTGCATCTGATTCCGGAGCTTTACCCGAGGTACTGGGGGACGCGGCAATAATTGTAGATAAGAGCAAAGAGTTTTCAAAACATCTCTGTGAGGCGATGAGAGAGGCTGCAATGGATGAGAAGCTTCGGGATAAACTGGCAGAGAGCGCATATAATCGAGCAAGACAGATTAAAGATTTTGATATATCGTTCTATTATTCAAATTTTCGCAGGATAATTGACAGAGGAAAACCTGAAGGCAGAATATCAGTAATAGTTCCTGTGTACAATGTTGAAACCTACCTTCCCAATTGTGTCGAGTCTCTTATTTCACAGACATACAGTAATATTGAAATAATACTGGTAAATGACGGATCCACGGATTCATCCGGAATGTTATGTCGGAAATATGCCGACAAAGACACCCGTATCAAAATTGTTGAACAGGAGAATCAGGGATTGTCGGTGGCACGTAATACTGGGTGTGACATCGCTACAGGGGACTATATTTTCTTTTGCGACAGTGATGACCATATAAAGCCTGATACATTTGAGAAAATGGTAAATAAAATGTTTGCTGATAATTCAGATGTTGTTGCGTGTGGTATCGATAGAGTTTGGTATGGTAAAAGTGGTGAGATTATCCGGCAAAAGCCCTTTACAAACGCATTGCCGGGCAAATGGAGTGGAAGGGAGTCTCTTGTGCAGATGATGAGAAATAATAACATCTGCACGGTTGCCTGGAATAAGCTGTATAAAAAGAGGATTTTTGACAACATACGCTTCAATGCTGGGGTGCTTCATGAGGATGAAGCCGTGGTATACAAGCTGTTGTACAGGGCAGGAATAGTATCATATATGCCTGAAGGCCTATATCTGTATCGCCAGCGCAGTGGCAGCATAATGCAGGATGACATGGAAAAGCGATACAAAGATCTTATCAGGGCAATCCAGGACAGGACAACTTTTTTTGAAAGTCATGGGGAACATGAGCTTGTACAGCAGAGCCGTGCTTCACTACTGAACCACATCAAATATATATACAGAAATATTGAAGATAAACAGAAAAAGAAAGAATTAAGTGAATTATACAGAGAGGAATTACATTCAGGAGGTATTCCTGATGTGAGAGGGCTCAAAAAAAAGATTTCACTTTTGGCATGGGAATTTATTAAGTATTAAGTAAGTGTGTTATGAAAAAATACAATTTAGTTTCGGTAGTAATACCGGCGTATAATGCAGAGAATTCAATAGAGGAATGTCTAAGGGCTGCAATTTTCCAGACTTATAGAAATATTGAGATAATTGTGATTGATGACGGCTCTGATGATGGAACATTTGTAAGAGCGGATTCATTTTCAAAAAAGGATAGCAGGATACAAGTGATACGACAGGATAATTCCGGGCCATCAGCAGCCAGAAATCGCGGTATTAAAGAAGCAAAAGGCGATTATATCGTATTTTGGGATGCAGATGATTATCCGGAGCCAGATCTTATAGAGAGCTATGTCGTGGCGTATGACAGCTGGGTTGGTAAAGATATTTCTTTTGTAGCATGCGGGATGTTTTTTGATAACAGATTTAATAAAAATATAGATGACAAGGTCAGTATTTTAGAGTCGGGACTGGGTTATGCTGAAGGCGAGAACTATATCATGCTCCGAAGTTCAGCTGCTATGATGGCATATCTCAAGCTGTTTAATTTTGTGACAAATAAGTGTTACAGCTTAAAAACAATCAAGGATAAAGTGATTATTTTTGATGAAGAGATTAAGATTGGAGAGGATCTAAAGTTTAATCTGGACTATCTTGACAATTGCCCCGGTAGTATCGGAATGATTAACAGACCGCTCTACCATTACGTCAAAAGAACTGATGACAATCTTTCAATTTCATATCATAAGGGAGATATGGAAGATACCAAAGCGGTTTATAGACGCTTTGTTGAGTGGGAAAGTCGTCAGTTGGGAGCTACAGCCGACAGCATTCTCGTCGTAAAGGGGATATTTATTACTGACTGGGTAAGCAGAATGACTTCCATGTATGAAGCGCTTAATAAGACCGACAAGCGCTTTAAAATGCAACATACGCTTCGTCAGGAACTGGGAAGCAAAGAATTTAGGAATATGCTCAGTGAGGTTCATAAGGCTCACAAGATTAGCACACTGAGATACCTGTGCCTAAAGACTACAGATTTCTATATGTTTTATTTCTTTAGAGGGTTCTATCAGTGGTTCAAAGGATAAAAATAAAGGATAATTGGAGATAAGGTAAAATGGAAAGAAAAGATAGAGAATTAGGTGTGGATGATCAGGTATATTTCTGGTTTAGCTCCGGCAATCAGTCATGTACTGTGGAATGGGGAATTGAACTAAAGGAAGAGATTGAGGAGGAAAAGCTTAGACAAGCTGTTTTATCTGCAATGAAAGACCTTCCTGTATTCAGAAGCCACTTTGTAGTATCAAAAGGAAGAGTCAAAGCATTTATTGAAGACAATATTGAAAAGGTGCCTGTTTTTGCTGAAGATAACAAGTTGCGCAGGTTTGGAACAGCAGATACTTATGGATATCTTTTTTACCTTTCTTTTAATAAAAAATCTTTGGTATATCATGAATTTCATGCGATGACTGATGGTACATCTATTCATGTTTTTTTAAAAACTATAATGATGTACTACCTTTCTGAAACAAAAGGTGTTCAGGTTGATAAGACTTACCTATCGGATGTGGGTGAATGTGTTTTAATGACCGAGAGTGTGCTTAAGAGCAACGCAGATTCCGATTCAAAAGGGGATTTTGTTGTAGAAGATCATGCGGAAGAGGTATTTCATTTTCCGATAGAATTATTTAAGGAAAGCGATCGTAAATGGCGCTACTTTGAAATAGATCTGCCTATAGCACCACTTCTTAGTCTGGCTAAGAGCTATAACAGCTCAGTCGTTCCGCTTTTGGAATCAATGATTGGAAACGCTATAAGAAGTAATTTTGAAGTTGGTGAAAAGATCATTGTGGGTCATACTCCTGTCGATATGCGACGTATATTTGGAATTAAAACCATGAGCAATGGTACAACAACTGCAGCACTTCCCTACGGCCCCATGATGGATAAACTGGCGCCTGAAGATCGCGCTGCATTATTACGAAAAATCCTCAAAAACCAAATCCAACCAGAAAATATCTGTGGACGATTGAAAACCATGTTGGATGAATACTTGCAGATGGATTCCCAGCCATATTCAATTGAACAGATTATTTCGGGATTACAATGGATAGAAAAGCGTAATAAAACCAGAAGCCCTTATACTTATGCATTGTCTTATATGGGGAAAGTTCACTACTCAGATGAAATTGACAAATATATTGAGGCAGTAAGGGGCAACACAGTGGTAAAAACAGTGCCGGTCATGATAGTAGCCAGTGAGAATGCCGGTGTTTTACACTTAATAATAACTCAGATGTTTGAAGGTGATGAGTTAGTTAGAAGCATTTACAATGAGCTTGTAAGCATTATACCTGAGACAAAATATTTAGATAGAGGTGTACGCTTCTTTGACAAATTGGATTTAGAAGAGTTGGAACATTTTGATGAATAAAGAAAAATATGTGATAAAAAATACGATAGGAATGTTTGACCTGATCAAAGGAATAGGAATGTTTTTTGTTGTTGCGATGCACACAACATCTCTTTTTCCAAGTGTATTTGGTGATTTTGCGGTACAGACTTATTTTAATACATTACCAATTCTACTAATTTTGCCATTAAGTTTATATGTTTCGATTGGCTTTTCCATGATGCCGGCCCTTTTTGTTGTTTCCGGATATGGATTTAGAAAAAGAGATGTTAAAAAGACTATTGTACAACAGGCAAAGTCGCTGCTGATTCCCTATTTCGTGACCGCTGTTATTACCATTGTATTTCATTTTTGTATGCATTATTTGTTTTTTAGATACTTTCCGGGAGCAGCAAAAGAGACATTAAAACTTGGACTTGGATTTTTGCTGGGGCTTTCCAAGACGGTTGAATTTGGCAATTATACTATATTCTCATGTGGCCCGGTCTGGTTTCTTCTTGCTTTGTTTTTTGGATGGAGTATTTTCGCAATAATCGTCAACTTTGTTAAAGAATCATTTATAGCTCCTACGGTCATATGTGTTGCTACAGTGGGATGGGGACTTAGCTTTTTAAAACTTTGTCCTTGGTGCATCAGTTCCGGCCTGGTTTCTGTTTTTTACTTATACTTGGGAATGTATATCAAAAAGAAAAAAGTTTTCTTAAGTGACCATTCTGCCGTGCAGAAATTGTTATACTTGCTACTTGTATTTGTGCCAACAGTGGCGATGAATATGTTTGGGCAATATATAGAAATGGCTGATAATTTTTACGGTTTGGGGCCGATAACCATTATTGAAACGGGTTTATTTTCCATCTTTTCAATTTATTGTTTTCTTTGGTTAAATAGGTTTAATGGTTTGATATCCGGTTTTATAAGGTACATTGGACGATCATCATTATACCTTTTCTGTATACACACTATTGAGATGATGGGGTTTCCGTGGTATGTAGTATCGGAAAAAGTCCCGGATACTGTTGCGGCTTACTGGATTTTTTCGATGTTAAGATTTGGTATTGATAGTATTATTTGTTTTATATTTTTAAAAGCTAAGAACATAAAAAAAGCAAGTTAAGAAAGGAAATCTGCTATGTTTAAATTTTTTGAAACTATTGCGCAAGGAAAGGAAAAACTTTTTTACAGATATCTGGATAATGATAATCAAATATGTGAATTGACTTATAATGACTATGCTGCTGATATATATGAGGCGTTTAACAATCTTAACAGAATGTTTTCGGATATACGCGGGAAGCATATAGGAGTTCTTTCTAATAGAGCATATGATTCTATGGTGTTATTGGCTGCGGCTAATCTTGGCAAAGCTGTTGTGGTACCGATAAACCAGTTTGAATCGCCTGATAATATTGAGTATATTATTGATAACGCTGATATAGAGATTTTGATAGTGTCAGATGCATATAAAAAGTATCATGCCACATTTACGGTTAGTGTGTCTGAAATAGTTACTTGTTCTCGAAAAGAGCGGTTTGAATATGATAATGCAATGGATGAGTTTTCAGATGATAATTACATGATTGTATATACTTCAGGGACTACTGGAAAGGCAAAAGGTGTTGTTATACCATTTGAAAACATTAAAAATCTGGTACAGACAAATACTGATGATATTCCCGAACTGCTTGAGAATGTCACTTCTATGTATTTAACAATACCCTTATACCATATCATGGGTATTTATTATTGGATTGGAGCTGTCTACACTGGATGGCTTATGCATGCAACACAAAATTTTGGTGACATGTTGCATGAATTAACAATATTCAATCCCAATATTGTGATAGCTACACCAGGGTTTATTAAAATGCTTGAGGCAGCTATAAAAAGGGGAAGGGACGATATATTTGGGAATCTTAAATATATTATATCAGGAGGAGCAACGCTTAGCGAAATCCTTGCAGATAGATTAGTTAAATTAGGAATAACGGTTCTTGATGGATACGGTATGACTGAGACAGCAGCTGCCGGAACAGTGAATAGAGATGCATTAGCCCATCCGGGATCAATCGGGAAACCTTTGCCATATGTGAATGTAAGAATTGTTGATGGCG
The DNA here is from genome assembly GCF_000421405.1 of Butyrivibrio sp. NC2007. Classification (GTDB taxonomy): domain Bacteria; phylum Bacillota; class Clostridia; order Lachnospirales; family Lachnospiraceae; genus Butyrivibrio. The sequence goes on along the minus strand of NZ_ATWY01000004.1, from coordinate 163,985 downwards.
AGATGTGCATAGAAACCAAATACAACATGAAGGGATATTATAAGAATGAAGCAGCCACAGCGGAATGCCTTATAGATGGAATGGTTCATACAGGAGATCTGGCTTATATTGACGAAGAAGGATATGTATTTATCACAGGCCGCAAAAAGAATTTGATCATTCTTTCTGGTGGAGAAAACGTCAGTCCTGAGGAGATAGAAAAGAAGCTATACGAGAATAAGTATATTAAGGAATGCAAGGTCTTTGCAAAAAACGACAGGATATATGCGGGAATATTTGCCAATGTTGAGCATCAGGAGGAAATTAGAGCATTTATCACAGAACTAAACAGTTCACTGCCTATATTTAAAAGAATCAATAAAGTAGAGTTCCAGGAATCAGAATTTGAAAAAACAGCAAATGGTAAAATAAAAAGGTAATTATATAAGAGGAGATTATAAATGAACGGAGAGATATTAAACAAGATAAAAGAAATAATAATGGATATAAGTGACATTGATGTGAGCGAGATACAGCTTGATTCGTCAATAATGGATGATCTTGATCTTTCTTCTGTTGAAGCTATGACAATTCTGGCAGAGATACAGAGAGCATATAACATTACTATTTCTGCAAATGAATTGATGGATGTAGAAACTGTTGGAGAGCTAGTTGAGCTGATTGATAGAAAGATACAATAATAACCTGTAATATGGGCACGAAAATGAAAAAGAAACTACTTATCATGAATGACCTTGCCTTTGGAGGCGGGGTAGAAAAGTTGATGTATGACTTAGTAATGGCTTGGCACGAGAAATATGACATTACAGTTCTTACGTATAAACATTACGAGAACTTCTATGACCAATATCCCGAGGATATCAAATACATCTCGCAGCAGGTACCCAAAGAGTATAAATCCAATTTCTTTGTTCATGTCTATAGCTACATCAACCGCAGATTGTATGAGAGTACCCTGAATTGGCGAATCGAAAAACAAAACTTTGATGTTTTGCTGTGTATGAAGGAGGGGGGGATGGCAAAAAGTGCTCTTTCGTATAATGTTCCCCTTAAGTATGCCTGGAATCATACAGATTACAACAATCATTACTATACTGCAAGTGTTTTTGGGGATGCTATGGCTGAACTGGAGGCTATGAAGCAGTTTAAAAATGTTGTCTGCGTCTCACAGGACATTAAAAAGGGAATCTGCGATGTAATTGGTGATCCGGGAAATCTTATAGTAAAGTACAACCCCATCAATGTTGAGAATGTGATAAAGAAATCCAAGGAGCCGGTAGTTGATATTGACTCTCTGGATCTTCCCAAAGAAGAACAGCCGGTAAGGTTTGTCAGTGTGGGCAGGATAAATGAGCAGAAAGGCTACACTATGCTAATTGAAGTGGCCAAGGCGCTTGAAGATGAGGGGTACAACTTTGAAATAATCGTAGTTGGCGGTAAGGAAGAGTGGCCGGTGGAGTATGACAGGATTCAGGCTCTTCTGGAAAAAATCAAGCCTAAATGCATTAAATTTATTGGAGCCAGAAACAACTCATACAAGTATATTGCCTGTGCTGACTGGTTTATTTCATCATCGATTTACGAAGGCTATTCTCTGGTGAGCCAGGAGGCGGCTGTACTCGATGTGCCCATGCTCCTGACAGACTGTTCCGGCGTCAGGGAACTTTTGGGTGATAGTGAATATGGCATAGTAATGCCTATAAGTATAATAGGTATTTATAGGGCTATGAAGAGGGTTCTTGATGAACCAAGTCTTCATGAACATTACAAAAAGAAGATCATGGAGCGAAAGAGCATTATAACTTATCAGGAGCGTATCAGAGAAATTGAACAGCTGATCGAGGAGTAAAATGAGCAAGAAGTGGACCACAGTGATTGAGCCAAAGGTTCCCCTTTTACGGATACCTTTCGGCGAGATAATTAAGTACAGGGAACTGGTCTGGACATTGGTAAAAAGAAATTATGAGGTTCAGTACAAGCAAACGATTCTAGGACCTCTCTGGTTGATTTTCAGCCTTATTATTAATTCCGGGTTATTTTCATTTATTTTTGGATATGTTGGTGGCTTTTCCTCTGACGGTACGCCATATTTTCTTTTTTATATGACAGGAAGTGTAGCTTGGGATTTCTTTGCCAGCTGCTTTGGTAGCAACACGACAGTTCTTTTGGACAACAGTTATCTTTTTGGAAAGGTTTACTTCCCAAGGCTTATAATGCCGATTGCCAATGTGTTTTTTAATATGATTCGCGTAGGAATTAAGCTGATTGTCACATTATTGGTATGGCTATTTTTCTTTCTTAACGGTGAAGCCAATATGATAGGTCCTAGAATAGTATTTCTTATTCCCTTAGGACTGATAATGGCAGCGCTTGGTACTGCAATGGGGCTTATAGTATCATGCAATACTATTAAGTACAGGGATTTTTCTCACATTGTAGGTCTTCTTACAACAATTATGATGTATGTGTCGCCTGTAATCTATTCCACTAGCCAGCTTCCTAAACTGATACAGGACGTGGTTTACATTAATCCAATATCATCTTTAGTTGAAGCATTTCGTTACTGTATAGTGGGGAATGGGGAGATTCACGTAATCCCTCTTATTTACAGTACATTGTTCACGCTGGTAATAGTTATGATTTCACTGGTGCAATATAATCAGACTGAGAAAGACTTCATTGATATTATCTGAGGCCATATATAATATGAAATATAGTTTTATAATTCCTGTTTATAATGTTGAGTTATATATTCGAGAGTGCCTTAAGGCGGTTGCAGAGCAAACCTTTAAGGATTATGAAGTTATCCTCGTCGATGATGGAAGTACAGACCATTCAGGTGAGATATGTGATGAGTTTAAAAAAAATTTCGAAGGAAAATGCCAGGTAATCCATAAAAACAATGGTGGACTCTCCTCTGCTAGAAATGCAGGGCTTGAAGTTGCCAAGGGTGAGTGGATTGTCTTTGTTGACAGTGATGACTATGTATCTGTGCAACTACTTGAAAAACTTGAGGATGCACAACAGGAGACTTTGGCAGATTTATATTCTTTTAATGCAATGCGTATTGACAGAGAGGGAAACCTATTTGGAAAGCTTGTTTATGCTGTGGAGAATGAGCATATTAGGCTAAAACAAGCAGTTGATATAAGTGAGTATATTATTAATAATATAGCTACGTATACAGCAGGATGGGAAGCATGCTTCAAGTGTTATAGAAAAAGAATAATTGATGAGTATAAAATAAGGTTTATCGATACCCGACAGGTTTTTGCAGAAGATCTTTGTTTTACGTTGGAGTATATGCTTCATGTACATTCGTTGTATAGAATATGCGATATGTTGTATTACTATCGTCTTACCCCTGGATCTTTAATACAAAATGCTGACAGGAATACGATGCTTGGCAGACTTTACAGTTTGACTGAGTATATTTATGAGAAATGTATTGTCTTCAATGAACCGCTGGCAGAGAATTATAATCGCTTCTTTGAAACGCTTATAGTCTATCACATAATATATAAGATGAAAGGCTATAGCGATGAGATGATTGAAGAACAATTGCAATGGATTAGAGAAAATACCCGTTACGGTAAAAATTGGGCGGATATTGATATTAGAGGGATAAAGCGAATTGAACGATAATGATGTTGTTCTGAAAATTGAAAATGTTGGTAAGGACTATATTCTGGGAACTGTTACGGGTGAGACTCTGAAGGATGCCATCAGGCGGAGGAGGAATCTGAAGAAAGGTGTTTCGTCCGATGATCTTGTTCATAACAGTGTATTTACGGCCCTGGATGATGTGTCGTTGGAGATAAGAAGGGGAGAGTGCATCGGTATTATTGGTTCAAACGGAGCGGGAAAATCCACACTTCTTAAGCTTATATCCAGAATAACTATCCCAACCAGAGGACGGATATTTATAGATGGCAAGGTATCAAGTATGCTGGAGGTTGGAACAGGCTTTCACCCCGAGCTTACAGGAAAGGAGAATATTTACCTAAATGGATCAATCTTGGGAATGAGAAGGCAGGAGATTGATGCCAAGCTGGATTCGATCATTGAATTTTCCGAATGCCAGGAGTTCATAGACACTCCTGTTAAGAGATATTCCTCCGGAATGTATGTAAAATTGGCTTTTTCTGTTGCTGCCCACCTGGATTCAGACATTATGATAATGGATGAGGTTCTGGCGGTTGGAGACATCAAGTTTCAGCACAAGTGTCTGGACAAGATGAAGGAGATAGCAAGGACTGAAGGAAGGACAATTCTTTATGTTAGCCACAACATGGAAACAGTGCATAATCTGTGCGACAGATGCATTGTTCTTAATCATGGCAGGCTGGTCTTCGATGGTTCGGTGGATGATGCGGTAAAAATGTATAATGGTGTCAACGTGAAAACTGAGACAACGGCTGACTTCGCCAGATATATAAGACCCGGTTGGCTCGGAAGAGATGATGTCAGGCTGAGTTGGGCAGAGTTTTCGGACAAAAATGATAACGTGTTTAAAGATGACAAAATGAATATATTGTTCAGATATAAGAACAATGCTGACGTTCATAATGCCGGAATACGGATTGAGTTTACGTCTGATTCAGACCATCCTTTTGCAACGCAGGTATTTAATAATGTTATTGATGGACCTGATGGTTCTGAGGGGGAGTTCTGTGTGTCTGTTGACCTGTCCAAAATCCAAAATGGAACATACCAGACATATTATACAGTGTTTGTGCTAGACCCTTATGATGATGGTGTGGATCTTGATTGTGTCCGTGGCCTTGATGTGACAATAGCAAGAGAGCATGTACCAGGTGAGATTAAATGGCGAGCTAGTTCATGGGGGAGCGTAAAGCTCTGATGAGTTTATTATGATGAAAAATAAGAGTAATAAGTACAGGCATGAATACAAGTACTTTATATCGGATTCAGAGGCTGCTATTTTGAGAAAGAGAATAGAAAAGCTAATGCCTCTTGATAAGCACGTAGGCCCATCAGGGGTGTATCTGATCACCAGTCTGTACTTTGACGATTATTACGATTCATGCCTGACTGAAAATGAGAATGGTACGGATCCCAGGGAAAAACTCAGAATCAGAATATATAACCATGATACGAGTAGAATAAGGCTGGAGTGTAAAAGAAAAGAGAGGGGTAAAACTCTAAAAAGATCTGCGAGAATCTCAAAGGAGCAGGTTGAGGATATTATAAATGGTCAATTGCTAAAATATGAAAACGATATAGACCCCTTGCTGATAAAGTTTGGCGAGCAGCAGCGTAGCAAGATGCTTGTGCCAAAAGTGATTGTTGAATATGAAAGAATACCCTACATATATAGTCTGGGTAATGTAAGAGTGACATTTGACAGGTATCTTTCGTCATCAAACAGAATCGAAAATTTTCTGAGCGGAGATTACATGAAGAGGCCGGTTATGCCTGCAGGTAAGCTTTTGTTAGAAGTAAAGTTTGATGAGTATCTGCCGGATTATCTTCATTCAGCATTGCAGCTGGATAACTTGGTACAGACTGCTTTTTCAAAATATTATTTGTGCAGGAAAGTTGGCTTATGATTAGTATTAGAGACATAATTAAAAAATCATTTTTAGAAGGTTATTCCGCAAAGGACATAAACCTTGAAGTGGTCATTTTCACAATTCTTTTTACCGCATTGATCGCAGCTTATATTTTTGCAGTGTACAAGCGTATGTGTAGAAAGACTTTTTATTCCAGAGAATTTAACATAAGTCTTGTGGGAGTAGCACTGATTGTAGCAGCAATAATAATCACAATCCAGTCAAGCATTGTGGTTTCTCTTGGTATGGTCGGTGCGCTATCCATCGTGAGATTCAGAACGGCAATAAAAAATCCATTGGATCTGATGTTTCTGTTCTGGTCAATTAGTACTGGTATAATCTGTGGAGCAGGATTTGCAGAGTATGCAGTAGTTCTGGCGGTTGCACTTACGATTATAGTGATGTTACTAGATCATTTTCCTGCAGGCAAAGCGCCTATTATTCTTGTAGTGAATGCTGACACGCTGGAGCTAGAAAAAAGCATATTGGATGTAGTAAGCGAATATTCTAAGCATTATACGGTTAAGGCAAGAAATATCTATTCTTCTTCGCTTGATCTGACTATTGAAATAACGTCTAAGGACGTCTCAGAACTACTAAAGAAATTGTCTTCCATTGAAGGTGTTAAAGGGGTATCTGCGCTGGCGCATGATGGAGAAACTACCTTCTGACATTTTGTAAAAGGTTATCCGTTATACAGTGACTTTAGATAATCAAGCCTTTTATATGTCCAAGTTTTCATATAGCTGATGGACTCATCATAGGTCTGCGCAGCCTGATACTCATCTTCGCCTATTCGGCCCCACGATGCACGAATATTGAATTCATTTTCAAGATCGCTTCCAGAATAATCAACTGCTTCGTCTATCTTTGTTTCAATAAATTCCCCTAGTCCAGGATAAATTTCCATGTATCTTTCTTTAAAGCGTTGATTAAACTCAGGGACCTCAGTAAGCTTCAGCCATAATGTGTTAATATAAACAATGACTTCAGATGAATTGGAACCTGCTCCAAAAGTAAGATCCATATCCCAAACTGGCCCATATGTCAATTTGCCACCAGAAGGAAGATAGTAATATAAGCTCTTGTAAGCAACATCTCCATTATTGGTTATTAATGAAACGAGATATCCATTTATGAAGGAATCTACATCAACAGCCTGTTGTATGGCATCCCAGTCCTTAGATAGTATTATGTCATATATTTCACCTAAGCGTTTTTGGGCGTAGGCGGTATATTCCCTTGTGTACCCATCGTCATCCGGGTCGGGGCTCTTGATCTCAAATGGGGATATAGATCTGTCAAACCAAAACCAGGCCAAACCTTCTTGGTCAGAACTCTTATCATAGTATGCATAAGCGTCATTTTCAAACAAGAAATCTGTTTCTTCAGGAGTAGACTTAACTTTACCGCTGATGGGGACGCGCGTTTTGCCGGTTTCAATCTGATCGCACAAATTATAGACACCCTGATACTCATTGTTGATATACAGATTGACTATCTGAACCATAGGAACGAAGGTATCCTTAGCAGATATTTGGCGGTAGATTTCCATGGCAATATAATTGTGTAATCCGGTGATATCGTTTGCATTCGCAAGTAAAACCCAGCTCTTTTCATCACCGCCGCCGAAAAGGGATGTTTTTTCATTGAACTTGATCTTGTATGGCTTTTTGTCAGCATACTGAGTTGAATTGCCGCGTATTCTTATCTTGGCGTCTGAAGGGTCCAGATTGTACTCTGCTGCATTAGATATTTGGACAGAGCATTCTGTGTAATTTGTTTTACTCAGACTATAATCATCGTCCATAAGAATATCAATTCTTGGAATTTTGCTGTTCTTAGGTTCTGTGTAGTTTAGAGTTGAATGGTAGTCTTCAACCGGTATCGAGGAGCTGCTTTTAAGCCGCGCCCACCTAGGGATTGAGAACTCACCATAACCTTTATAAACAAGAAAGACTGCTGCACCTGACAAAGTTAATAATGAGAGGACAACAATCAATATGGTACGAATGATTTTTTTGAATTTTACTTTTTCCATTTCTATGATCCAATTCTTGACATTTTTTGAAGTGATTTATGACATAATAATATAGTTTCAGCGAGAATTCAAGAAAACATCTTTTTCAGGCTTGGCAGATTACTATGGATGCTGAGCTTGGAAATTAATGAAGGAGTTACGAGTATAAATGAATAGTCTTGGAATCAAATATAATGAAAAGGGTTATTACTTTATAAAGTACACAATGATTATTATGCTTATTAGTGTAGTGTGTTTTCTTCCGATAATTGCTAATAGCCTTACAAATTCTTATGATGGTCTATGGTATTCTACTTATTATCAGGCAGGCAATCTTGAGTTGGCTAGTGGAAGATGGGCATGGCTTTTCTTGGATAAAATCAGAGAAGGCTATAGTGCAGAGCCCTTTAATTCTTTATTAGCCCTTCTTTTCATGACTGCCGGAACCTATTTTTTGTTCTTGCCATTTATGCATAAGAAACATATTTTGCTGTATGCGCTTTTAATAATCGTAAGCACAACAACATGTTGCTATCTTTCTTATAGGTTTCAATCGCCAACTTTTGGAGCATCTTTTTTTACGGCAACTCTTTCAGCATGGTTTGTTATCAACAGTGATACATCTGGAAATATCAAAAAAGTATTGCTTTCTTGTGCTTTAGGAACTCTGCTGCTTTCTGTTTCATTGGGGCTGTATCAGTCAAATATCGGTTGTTTTTGCCTGGCATTGCTTGCGTATTCCATGTACATGCTGCTCTCTGACAATAGAGCGAATACACCAATAATTCTAATTAGAGGAATTGGGGTATTATTAGCAGGATGCATTGTGTATAAAATATTATGGGATGTAGCACTGATTTTAAGACATACGGCAGCAGCAAGTTATAGAGGTGCAGATTCAGTATCTATCTTAACTATTATCAAGATGTTGCCTCAAAGTATTCTTGGCACATATGCTTCGTTTGTTGATTTTTTTAGCTTCAATGAGGGATATTATGTTTTCAAGATCATAAGATGTTTTCTTGTAATTGTTTTGTTCGCGTTTTTATTGTTTCAAGGGATCAGGAAGTTAAGAAATAATCTTAGAGATTGCATATTATTTATAGCGTTGTGGTTATTGATTCCTGTAGCAGCAAATCTTTTTTTGCTTCTTGCACCTTTTGCAGGTTGGCTAAGCATGCAGATGACCGGCCCATTATCCATTGTTGTTCCTTTGTTGCTATGTGTTTTGGAACAAGGCATTAAAAGAGCAAAAATATGTTTGATTTTGGGGTGCGTATTTCTTTATGGCAACATATATGCTGTTGGTACAGATATAGATGCTTTGTCACAAGGAATGACATCTTCGCAAGCTATCGTCCAAAATGTAATTGCGTCTATAACTGAAGAAGAAATATATTCTGACGATAATGAATACTTATTTGTTGGTAACATATCAGATAGTCCTCTTTTCAGAAAAAATATACTATGGAGTAGAGCGAGTTCATATGCGAAAGCCGGTGATTCTGGAATTTATAGTAGCAGTTATTATGATAGTTACAAAGGTGTGCTGGATGATATTGGAATACAATTAAAGATTGGATCTTTAGATGATTACTTTTCTGTTTTGGAGGATGATAGTGTATTAAGCGCACCAAATTATCCAAATCCTAAATCGATTATCAAGAAAGGCAACTTAGTGATTATTAAGATATCTGATAATATTGGTATAGAGTATCCACAGTGATTGTGCTGTGCCAATCTTATTTGATTTTACTGTTTGCAGTGGTGGAATTAAAGTGAAATAAGAACTTGTGCAGGTGCTAACTCATAGAAAATACGCCTTTTGCTCTTTTGGGCAAGGGGCGTTTTTGTTTGGCGCATTTCTTTCTGTAGCATTCTAATCTGAGCCTTGGTCTCAGCATTTTTGCCAAGCTTGTACTGATTCAACAAGGTGTACATGGAATAATCAAGAATGGAATTGTAGCTACTGAGCACATAATCTGATGAGATACAGCTGGAAATGCGGTCATATGCAGGCTTGTAAATGAAAGTTTCGCCATCAAAAAAGCACTTCGTCACTGTTGCTGAAGCCTGATCCTGTATGTAGTGGTACATGGGAAGGGGAAGGCATGCGAAATGTACATCTTTTGATGAAAAGAGCCGTGTCTGGAACAGAAGGTCCTCGCAAATTCTTATGTCCGTGTCAAAAGAAAGCTCTTTTAACAAATCTGTTTTAAAAAGTCTTGTGAAAAGAAATCCTCTAACCGTATCATCTGTAAACATTAGTCTTAACAAGTCTTCAGATGAAAGAATTTCAGATGAGTTATATGAATAAGGCGTCACAACACTGTCTTTGTGGGTGAAGTATCCGCAGAGGCAGCCGTCCACGTTGCGATTCCCGTTTAATCCATGGTCTGATGAAGCGGATTCGATAGCTTCTAGCATTTTTGCATACATATCAGGTTCGATATGATCGTCTGCATCAAGAAAACTGATCCAATATCCGCCGGCATTCTTTATCCCTAAGTTCCTTGCTGCTGACACGCCTGCGTGGCTTTGAGATAATGCCTTGATAAAAGCATATTTCTGTGCATAATTATAAGCGACGTCTGATGAACCGTCGCTTGAACCATCATCAATGAGAATTATCTCATAAGGTAGCATTGTGCCGGCCAGAATGCTCTCTAACATTCTAGGCAAAGCGTCTTTGCAGTTGTAGAATGGGATTATAATAGTAATTGTCTTATCCATGCTACTAATTATAGTTACTGAGGATATGAAATGGAAGATAAAAAACAGTATCCGATTCCGAAAATAATACATTATTTCTGGATGGGTGGGGGAGAAAAGCCCGAGTCTGTGCTGAAATGTATTGAGAGCTGGAAAAAGAACTGCCCAGACTTCGAGATCAGGGAGTGGAATGAGGATAACTACGATGTTCACAGCCATCCATATATGGAAGAAGCATATAATAAAAAGAAGTGGGCATTTGTTACTGATTATGCAAGATTGGATGTTCTGGTGCGTTTTGGGGGTATTTACCTGGATACAGATGTCGAGGTGTTAAAAGACCTCTCGCCTCTTTGTCAGTATCGGGCTTTTATTGGGTTTGAGAATCCTCAGAAAACCAATGACGGTCAGGGATTTGGCTGTGAGCCGGGTATGCCTGTGTTTCGAGAAATGCTTGAATGCTATGACGGAGACGGACCTTTTGAACTTATAGATGGAGTCTTAAGTTATGCAGAAAGCCCGAAGCTTCGGACAAAAGTGCTTCTGGCACATGGTCTCGTGCTTGATGGATCAAGACAGCAGGTGGATGGCGTTGAGGTGTTTCCTGTCGAATATTTCTGTCCTTTGGATTATGACACCGGCAGGCTTAAGGTCACAGAGAATACATTTAGCATTCACCACTTTGACTCCAGTTGGCAAGGGAAAAACGCCGCAATATACAATAAGATCCGTCAAAGCCTGAACATGATATTTGGAGTAGAACGCGGGAAGAGATTGTTTAAAAAAATCATGCAGGCAAAAGATGTAATAACGAAGCCATTAAAGAAAGATAATTGATAAGCATGACGATTAGGAGACACTTTGAAAACTGAGAGACAGATTTCGGTCATCGTACCGGTTTACAACGTGGAAAACTATATAAGAGAATGCCTGGATTCAATCATGGCTCAGACCGTCAGCTCTTTTGAACTAATACTGATTGATGATGGCTCCACGGACGACAGTGGCAGAATCTGTGATGAGTATGCGCAGCAAGACGAGAGGATACGGGTTATACATAAGGAAAACGGAGGGCTTTCGTCAGCTAGGAACAGTGGACTTGATATGGCGACAGGAGACTATGTATGCTTTATTGATTCCGATGACATTGTAAAGCCGGACTACATGGAGAAGCTGCATGATAGTATCATACAACACAAGTCAGACCTGGTAATCTGTGATATAGAGGATCAGAGGCTGGCCAATTGGAGCAATGAACCAGCCACAATGGTAGGGGGCACATCGAAAGATGCGCGGCGCTGGCTATATGATCAGCATTCTCGAGAGTATGTGCTCATGGTCGTGGCATGGAATAAGTTGTATTCAAAAGAACTTTTTGATGGCCTACGTTTCCCTCTTGGCAGGCTCCATGAGGACGAGTTTATGATCGGGCCGATTCTGAAAAAGGCCAACAAGATCTCTTTTGTCCCTGAAAAGCTCTACGTGTATAGGGAAAATACTTCCGGAATTACCTCTAATGCAAACAAGTTCAATATAAGGCATCTTGACGCAATAGATGCTTATACAGAAAGGATTGACGGCGCCGTAGAGGATGGTGACCTGGAATTTACTGTTGCTACCCTGAAAAACGCATTGTATAAATGCGCTAGATTTTACAAGGAAGGGAAGGAACTGGGATTCACAGAGTTTGCGAAAGCGGCAGCTAAGAAGTATAAAGAGGTTTTTGCAAGATATGGAAATCTTTTAAGTGCAAAACAGCAGCTTAAGTACAGGGTGTTCCTGATATTGCCTAGTGCATTTATATCGATGTTCAACCCTTGATCGATCCAATTAGTAAGAAATGACATAGAAAAAGGACATCCGATCGGATGTCCTTCTTTTAGAGCGATAGACGGGGCTCGAACCCGCGGTCTCGACCTTGGCAAGGTCGCGCGTTACCAACTACGCCACTATCGCATTTCGCTGTCATGATTATAAAGGTGACAACGAATTGATTTTAGAATAATATTGTTGTATTGTCAACATATATTTCAAAACAAGTCAGCAACAAATCAGGTTAGGAGCATTAATGAGCGCAAAAGTTATTCTTAGAAAAGGACAGGGAAGAGAGTTTAAGTCAGGAGGTCTCTGGATTTACGACAACGAGATCGACAGAGTTGAGGGTGGTTTTGAAAATGGCGATATCGTTGAACTCCATGACTTCGACGATTTCTTTTTGGGATATGGATTTATAAATGAGAATTCCAAGATAAGGGTTCGAATGATGTCCAGGAAGAAGGAGAATCTTGTCACAGATGAACTTATAGAGACAAGAGTCAGAAACGCCTGGGAGTACAGGAAGGCAGTTATGGCTGATTATTGTGATGAGTACTTAAAGGGTGATGATGCCCTTACGAGGCTCTCCTGTAGACTGATCTTCGGTGAAGCGGATTTCCTGCCTGGCATCACAATAGATAAATTTTCGGATGTGCTTGTTATTGAGTCTCTTGCCCTCGGAACAGACAGAATGAAGGACAAGATCCTTGATGCCTGCAAAAGAGTTCTTCTGGAAGATGGGGTTAAGATCCGCGGAATTTATGAAAGAAGTGATGCCAAGGTTCGTGAGCTTGAGGGCCTTGAGAGAACCAAGGGCTTTATCGGAGAGTCTTTTGACACAAAAGTACTTATAGAAGAGAACGGAGTAAAATACTACGTCGATGTTGAGAACGGCCAGAAGACAGGCTTTTTCCTCGACCAGAAATTTAACAGACAGTCTATCAGGGGGCTTTGCAAGGGTAAAAGAGTCTTAGACTGCTTTACACATACCGGCTCTTTTGCACTCAATGCAGCAGCCGGCGGTGCTGCTTCAGTCCTGGGCGTTGATGCTTCAGACCTGGGCTGCGAGCAGGCAAGAGAAAACGCAGCACTGAACGGCCTTGAGAATATTGCAAGCTTTGAGTGTGCAGATGTATTTGAGCTTCTTCCCGATCTTGAGAAAAAGGGCGAGAAATTTGATGTGGTCATCCTTGATCCTCCGGCCTTTACCAAGTCCAGAGCTTCGATCAAGAAGGCTACGACCGGATACAAAGAGATCAACCTTCGCGGAATGCGCCTTGTCAAGAACGGAGGGTATCTTGCAACCTGCTCCTGCTCTCACTTTATGGATGAGGAGCTGTTCCTTAAGACCATTGCAGATGCAGCAAGAGATGCTCACAAGCGCCTTCGCCAGGTGGAATTCAGACAGCAGGCGGCTGACCACCCGATCCTTTGGGGAGGAGCAGCTTCATACTATTTGAAGTTCGTCATCTTCCAGGTTTGCGATGAAATGTAAAAAAATTTAAAAAACATGTTGACAACACGCCACAAATGCTTTATTATTTATTTTGCTGTCGCGAAAGCGACTTTACATATATGCGATAGTGGCGTAGTTGGTAACGCGCGACCTTGCCAAGGTCGAGACCGCGGGTTCGAGCCCCGTCTATCGCTCTGAAACTTAGGACATCCAATCGGATGTCCTTTTTCGTTGCCCTGAATAATGAGTCAAAATGAAACGTCCCCGGTGTCTCATTTTGAGTCACCGGGGACGTTTCACTTTGACTCACATCTGCACCTTCTGCATTTCGTAGTAGAATCCCTTTTTATCCATGAGTTCCTGATGTGTTCCCTGTTCTATGATGCGACCTTCGCTGAATACAAGTATCAGATCGGCATTTATTATTGTTGAAAGCCTGTGGGCGATAGCGATGATTGTGCTCTTTCCGGCTATTTGATTTATTGCGGACTGAATCTGTCTTTCTGTCTGCACATCTACAGATGCAGTGGCTTCATCGAGAATTATGATCGGCGAGCTTCTAAGGATCGCTCTTGCTATAGCTACGCGCTGCTTCTGGCCGCCGGACAGGCGAAGGCCTCTTTCACCGACCTGTGTATCGTACAGCTTGGGCATGTTGAGAATATCGTCGTGGATATTGGCAGCCTTAGCTGCTTCCACAATTTCTTTTCTTGTGGCATCAGGTCTTGCGTATCCGATGTTCTCTGCAATTGTGCCGTTGAACAGGAATGTATCCTGAAGCACCGGTGAAATGGTGTGCCTCAAACTCTCAAGGGTTACGTGCTTGATATCCTTGCCGTCAATCAGTATTCGTCCTTCCTGAGGGTCATAAAATCTTGAAATGAGCTGAGTTGCAGTGGTCTTACCAACTCCGGTTGGACCTACCAGAGCCACCATCATGCCGGGCTTACAGGAAAAAGAGACATCTTTGAGCACAGGGATCTCATTACTATAGTGGAAACTTACATTTTCAAAGGCAATAGCCCCTTTGACATCGGTCAGCTCTTTTGCATCCTCTGAATCAGATATGGCTGATGGAGTATCAAGTATAAGCGCGACTCTCTCGGTCCCGGCAAGAGACTGCTGAAGGTCCTCAATGAGCTTGGCAAGTCCGGATACCGGCTGGTAAAAGAGAGAAAGATACAGCATAAAGGCTACAATATCTGCAACACCAAGCTGTCCCCTATAAGCTAGATAACCGCCAAAGAAAACTACTAGAATTGTACCGATAGATGAGAGGAACTCAACGCTGGGGTGGAAGATTCCGCTGGCCCTTAAGGCCCTTAGCATCGCTTTGACCTGCTGAAAGCTCTTTTCCCTGATCCGGTTGCTCTCATGCTTCTCCTGTCCAAAGGCCTGTATCTCATGTAGTCCGGACAAAGAGTCCTGGAGCAGGGCGTTTAGCTCGCCCATAGTCTTCTGGGATACTCTGAAAAAAGGACGTACAATTTTGGCAAAGATAACTCCGGACACCAGTATAAGCGGGATTGGGGCACAGGTGATAAGAGCGAGCCTTACATTTATCGTCATGAGAATTATCAGAACGCCGAAAAAGGTGACAAAATTAGTGATCATATCCGGGATCATATGAGCATACAAAAGCTCAAAATCCCTTGTGTCATTGACAATTCGGCTCATAAGATCACCGGTTTGCTTGTCATGGAAAAAGCCAAGGTCAAGGCTTTGAAGCTTATCATAGAGTCTGCTACGGAGGTCGCCTACAAGAAACCAAGCAGCTCTGTGCGCAAGATAATTGCTGAGAAACCTGAAAAGAACACGCAACAGATACAGAAAAAGCAGAATCAGAGCTAGGTGCTGAACCCTGACCAGAGCGACTTCATCCACGCCTTCTCCGACAATTCCCACCATGTTTGAAAGAACTTTTGGCGCAGTCAGATTTACAGCTGTAAGGCCAAAGGTAGCCAGGATTGCTATTATGTATAGCCCTTTATAACGAGCTGCTTCTTTGGTCAGTTTCCATAATGTTTTCCATACTCCCATGTTTACAATCCTTCCCCGAATTCTCTAACTGATTTGCATAAATATACTCTTGATACAGATAGTATCAAGAACGTGGACGCCTCACAAGCGAAAAATGAGTCAAAGTGAAACGTCCCCGGTGTCTCATTTTGAGACAATGGGGACGTTTCATTTTGACTCATCGATTTATGCTTGACACAGAGTTGTCAGTCAATTATACTAACAACTAATATTTTTCAGAAAAAGGAAATGCTTATGATCAAATTATTCCTCATCAACCCCAATACAGCATCTACTAAGCCCGTGAATGATAATAATCAGGGGTCTGTTGGTGTTACGGTGATGAGGATGAAGACAGGTGCATAAAGAGCTATCATAAATGCATTATAGTTGTTAATTAAGCCTCATCAGACAGCAAAGTTTGATGAGGCTTTTTATATTCAGAAAACAGGAGGAGAAATTATGGAACTAATCAGAGTGCAGGATTCAGACTACAAAAAGACCTATGATCTTTACATGACATTCCCGAAGAATGAGAACGGGTATATGAACAATGTATATGGCTATGATTATGAGAAGTTTCTCGATTGGATAGAGATGAAACGTAACTGGTCCATGGGAAAAGAGCTACCGGAGGGCTTCGTTGCGGATACGACATATGTACTTTCAGATAAGGGCAACTACGTTGGTGTATTTAACTTAAGGCATTACCTCAACGATTTTCTGAGGGAAGGCCCGGGGCATATAGGCTACTGCATATCCAAGGAATACCGTGGCAGAGGATATGCCACCAAAGGGCTGGCGCTGACACTTGATAAGGCAAGGCAGCGATGCATTCATGAGGTTTATATGTCTGTGAATAAAGACAATCCGGCGAGCCTACGGGTGCAGATCAAGAACGGAGCCTATATCCATCACGAAAACGAGACCGAATATTTCACCAGGATCAATGCAATAGAAGATGGCGCTTCGAGAAAAGAGATTGTCAGCAAATTCTATTCTCAATATGAAGAGGATGGCAGACTTGAAAGATCAGTACATGGCAGGCTTGAGTATGCAACAACCATGAATTATATTCACAGGTATGCACAGAAAGGCTCTAAGGTACTGGAAATTGGTGCCGGAACAGGCAGATATTCTGTGGCACTTGCAAGGGAAGGCATGGATGTTACTGCGGTTGAGCTTGTGGAAGAAAACCTGAAGGTTTTAAGAGAGCATAGCAAAGATATTGAGAATATAAAGTCATATCAAGGTGACGCCACGAACCTGTCTATGCTTGATGATGCTGCTTTTGATGTAACACTTGCCTTCGGACCGTTCTATCACCTGTATGAACCTGATGAGATAAGTAAAGCAATCGATGAGGCTATCAGAGTTACAAAGCCTGGCGGAGTGATCCTGTTTGCTTTTATTTCAGTATTTGCGATCATGTACTCCAACTACTTTTATGGTAACTGGGCTGCTGGAGAAGAAGAGAACTTTACAGATTATCATAAGGTAAGGCATTTTAAAGAGCAGCTTTTTACCGGCTACGATATAGAGGAGTTCGAGCAGTTATTTAAAGGAAGGCCTGTGGAATGGATCATCACAACAGGTGTTGATGGCCTTCTTGAACCAATCGAGAGAAGAGCAGATTTTTCCGTATCAGATGAAGACTTCGAGAAATTGGCAAGCTGGTATCTGGCATTTTGTGAAAAGAGAGAGCTCCTTGGAAACACAAACCACCTTCTCTATATTTGCAGAAAAAATGAGTCAAAGTGAAACGTCCCCATTGACTCAAAATGAGACAAAGTGAAACGTCCCCGGTGACTCAAAATAAAATGATTGTGCACAAGGTAAATTGATGTTAGGATAATGGGTGTGATTTCAGGAAACTGGAATCACTCCCATTTTTATTTGGAGGAAAAACAAATGACTGATTATAAACTTCTTGCAGCGCAGATCAGGTCACTGGCTGAGGATGAACCCAATTACATCCCTGTAATGTCCAATGCATCAGCACTGTTATATGAGAATATGGAAGACCTCAACTGGGCAGGATTTTATATCATGAACAAGGGATCCCTTATGCTTGGACCTTTCCAGGGCAAGGTTGCCTGCATCAGAATCGAGCTTGGCAAGGGCGTTTGCGGAACTGCAGCACAGAGCAATGAAACACAGCTGGTAAAAGACGTTCATCAGTTCCCGGGGCACATCGCCTGCGATAGCGCATCAAACTCCGAGATCGTCGTTCCCATTCACTCAGAAGGCAAGGTTGTTGCTGTACTTGATATCGACAGTCCGAGCCTTAGCCGCTTTGATGAGAATGATAAAGAGGGGCTTGAGCAGTTTGTAAAAGCGCTGGAAGAGACCGTAGATTTTTCAGAACTATCAAGATAACAGGAGATTACCATGGCACAGACCATTTCTTTTTCAAGTGATTACACAAAAAACGCACATCCCAATATCCTTAAAAGGCTCCTTGACATGGGTTTGGAGCAGAACGTGGGCTACGGTACCGATGATATCTGCAAAAGCGCCGCAGAAAAAATAAAGAAAGCCTGCGAGTGCCCTCAGGCAGAAGTCTTTTTCCTGGTGGGCGGAACCCAGACCAATCAGACCATTATAGATATGCTTCTTAAGCCCTACGAGGGTGTTGTTGCAGCACAGACAGGGCACATTGCAGCCCACGAAGCCGGAGCCATCGAGTTTTCCGGTCACAAGGTTCTTCCGCTTCCTGCTAAGGGAGAGGAGGCAGACACAGAGAAATACGGCTCAAACATCGGTAAGATTTCTGCAAAAGAGCTAAAGGCATACCTTTGCACTTTCTTTGGCGATGATAACCATGAGCATATGGTATTTCCGGGAGCTGTGTACATTTCTCACCCCACTGAGTACGGAACTCTTTACACCAAGAAAGAGCTTCAGGACATATCCGCAGTCTGCAAGGAGTATGAGATCCCTCTTTTCCTTGACGGAGCAAGGCTCGGATACGGTCTTATGAGCAAAAGAACTGACGTCACCTTGAAAGACATTGCAGAGCTGACAGATGTCTTTTACATAGGCGGAACCAAGGTTGGAGCGATGTTTGGAGAGGCGGTTGTGTTCACAAAGGGCGGAAAGCCAAAGCACCACGTTCCGATCATCAAGCAGCACGGAGCGCTTCTTGCAAAGGGATGGCTTCTTGGAGTTCAGTTCGACGAGCTCTTTACCGATAACCTCTACTTTGATATCAGCAGAAACGCCATCGATATGGCAGAGCTTCTGCGTGAAAAGCTCAGGGAAAAGAACTATGAATTCTTCCTTGATTCACCCACAAACCAGCAGTTCATTATTATTGACAACGACAAGCTGGAAGAACTAGGCAAGAATGTGGGCTACAGTTTCTGGGAGAAATATGATGATACTCACACAGTCATAAGACTTGCCACAGACTGGGCTACAACCAAAGAAAATATCGATACTTTGGTGGAGTATCTGTAAAAGTTCTTAAAAACCATTTGCATATTTTCTGATAAGGTAGTAGAATGTGTGCATTAAATCGAATAAAAAAGCTATGACGAAGACAGTAGGCTCTACTGAAAGCATCCAGAGAGCTGCCGGTTGGTGAGAGGCAGTGCGAGTAAGAGATGACCGAAGATCACTTCCGAGCTTCAGGATTGAAAGCGTAAGTAAGTAGAGCCTGACGTGAATCTCCACGTTAGAGAGAAGCGTATTCAACCGGATTTTCCGGCGCGTATGTGTAAACAGGTGGTATAACGAGAGTACATTATTGGCCTCGTCCTTTTTACAAAGGACGGGGCTTTTTCATTACTGAAAGGAGCTCAAGATGTATAACAAAGTCGAAACCGATATGAACTTTGTCGGAAGAGAGAAAAAAGTTGAGGAGTTCTGGAAAAAAGAAGACATATTCCAGAAGAGTGTTGACACCCGCAGCCAGGGCGAGATGTATATGTTCTATGACGGACCGCCTACAGCTAACGGTAAGCCACATATCGGACACGTTTTAACACGTGCCATCAAGGATATGATCCCTCGTTACAGAACCATGAAGGGATATACAGTTCCCCGTAAGGCAGGATGGGACACACACGGTCTTCCTGTTGAGCTCGAGGTTGAGAAGATGCTTGGCCTTGACGGCAAGGAGCAGATCGAAGAGTACGGAATGGAGCCCTTCATCAAGAAGTGCAAGGAATCCGTATGGAAATATAAGGGAATGTGGGAGGATTTCTCCGGCACAGTTGGATTCTGGGCTGACATGGAGCACCCATATATCACATATGATGACAATTTCATCGAGTCCGAGTGGTGGGCTCTTAACGAGATCTGGAAGAAGGGGCTTCTTTACAAGGGATTTAAGGTAGTTCCTTACTGCCCTCGCTGTGGAACACCTCTTTCATCTCACGAGGTTGCACAGGGCTATAAGACATTAAAAGAGCGCACAGCGGTTGTTCGTTTCAAGGTTGCTGGCGAGGATGCATACTTCCTTGCATGGACAACAACACCTTGGACACTTCCTTCAAACATCGGTCTTTGCGTAAACCCTGATGAGAAGTACGTCAAGGTTAAGGCAGCAGACGGCTACACATATTATCTGGCTGAGGCCCTTGCTGATACTGTTCTTGGCTCACTTGCCAAGGAAGAGGGACAGAAGGCCTATGAAGTACTTGAGACATATGTAGGAACAGATCTTGAGTATAAAGAGTATGAGCCTCTTTACCAGTGTGCTAAGGACGAGGCTGACAAGCAGCACAAGAAGGCATTCTTCATCTACTGCGACAACTACGTAACCATGTCTGATGGTACAGGTATCGTACACATTGCTCCTGCATTCGGTGAAGATGACGCAAGAGTTGGACGTAAGTACGACGCTCCTCTTGTACAGATGGTTGATTCAGAGGGTAGACTTAAACCCGAGACACCTTTTGCGGGATACAGATGTAAGCCTACTCAGAAAGAGATGGATGAGGGTGCTATCAGCGCAGATCCTGAGGTACTTAAGGACCTCGATAGCAGAAGCCTTCTCTTTGCAGCACCTAAGATGGAGCATGATTATCCTCACTGCTGGAGATGCTCAACACCTCTTCTGTACTACGCTCGTTCATCATGGTTCATCAAGGTTACAGAGGTTAAGGATGACCTTATCCGCAACAATAAAGAGATCAACTGGGTTCCTGAGTCAATCGGTAAGGGAAGATTCGGCGACTGGCTTGAGAACATTCAGGACTGGGGTATCTCCCGTGACAGATACTGGGGAACACCTCTTAATATCTGGGAGTGCGATGACTGCGGCCATCAGCTTTCAGTAGGTTCAAGAAAAGAGCTTGCTGAGCTCTCCGGAGATCCGGCTGCTGAGACAACAGAGCTTCACAGACCATACATCGATCAGTTCGAGATCACATGTCCCAAGTGCGGCAAGAAGATGCACAGGGTAAAAGAGGTTATCGACTGCTGGTTCGATTCAGGAGCAATGCCATTTGCACAGCTCCACTATCCATTTGAGAATAAAGAGCTCTTTGAGAAGCAGTTCCCTGCTGAGTTCATCTCAGAGGCTGTAGACCAGACAAGAGGATGGTTCTACTCACTGCATGCTGAGGCTACACTGCTCTTCAACAAGCCTGCATTTAAGAACGTTATCGTTCTGGGTCTTGTACAGGATGAGAACGGACAGAAGATGAGTAAGAGTAAGGGTAATGCGGTAGATCCTTTCGAGGCTCTTGAGAAGTACGGCGCAGACGCGATCAGATGGTACTTCTATACAAACTCAGCTCCATGGCTTCCTTCACGTTTCTCCGGCGATGCGGTTATGGAGGGACAGCGTAAGTTCCTTGGAACACTTTGGAACACTTATGCATTCTTTGTACTTTATGCAAACATCGATGGTTTCGATGCTGCTAATTATAAACTTGAGCTGGATAAGCTCACAGTTATGGACAAGTGGCTTCTTTCTAAGCTTAACAGCTGCGTAAAGGCTGTTGACGAGAACCTTGCAAACTACAGAATTCCTGAGGCAGGTAAGGCGCTTGATAACTTCGTTGATGAGATGAGTAACTGGTATGTTCGCCGCAGCCGTGAGAGATTCTGGGCTAAGGGAATGGAGCAGGATAAGATCTCTGCTTACATGACTCTTTACACAGCTCTTGTAACCGTTGCCAAGGCAGCAGCTCCTATGGTTCCTTTCATGACAGAGGAGATCTACCAGAACCTTGTAAGAAACAGCTTTAAGGATGCGCCCGAGAGTATCCATCTCTGCGACTTCCCTGCTGTAGATGAGAGCCTTATCGACACCAAGCTTGAGAAGGACATGGAAGAAGTCCTTGATATCGTAGTTCTTGGAAGAGCAGCAAGAAACGCAGCAAACATCAAGAACCGTCAGCCTATCGGCCAGATGTACGTAAAGGCTGAGCAGACTGTAGGTGAGTTCTACACAGATATCATCAGAGAAGAGCTCAATGTAAAGAATGTAGCCTTCACAGATGACGTAAGAGACTTTACAAGCTACAGCTTCAAGCCACAGCTTAAGACCCTGGGACCTAAGTACGGCAAGAACATCGGTGCTATCAAGGCTTACCTTGAGGGACTTGACGGAAATGCTACAATGGACGAGCTTAATGCCAACGGAAACATCAAGTTCACTGTTAATGATGTAGATGTTGAGCTTGTTAAGGACGACCTTCTTATCGAGATGGCTCAGAAAGAGGGCTTCATCTCACAGGAGAACTGGGGAATCACTGTTGTCCTTGATACAAACCTCTCTGAGGAGCTTATCAACGAAGGATTCGTTCTTGAGGTTATCAGTAAGGTTCAGACCATGCGTAAGGACTCAGGATTTGAGGTTATGGATCACATCAAGGTTTCTCTTAACGGCAATGACAAGCTTGCACAGATCGTCAAAGCCAACGAGAGCAGCATTTCAACCAAGGTTCTTGCAAACGAAGTTGTATACGGCTCTGATGTTGCAAATGCAAAAGAGTGGGATATCAACGGCGAAAAAGTTACAATCGGCGTAGAGAAAGTCTGATCCTTTAACGCATATAGCAGCTACAATTTGATAGAAAACAGATATTAGGGCACCTCCATCTGGAAAGATGGAGGTGTTTTTTTACAAAAAGTTAATGAAATGAAATTTTATTCCGATATAAATAATAGCCAAAGGGATGTGGCTGATAACTTGCATGGATGCTTTCTAAGGAACTTACCTGATTATGGACATCAGGAGACTTAAGAAGGATCTTTTACCATGGTAATCCAGCATAACCTTTCGGCAATGAATTCTAATAGACAGCTTGGCATAACGACCGGCCTTCAGGCTAAGTCGTCTGAAAAGCTGTCGTCCGGATATAAGATAAATCGCGCTGCAGATGACGCAGCAGGACTCGCAATCAGTGAAAAAATGAGAAGACAGATACGCGGACTGGGCCAGGCATCAGAGAATGTCCAGGACGGTATTTCCTATGTCCAGGTGGCAGATGCTGCTCTGGCAGAGATAGATGAGATGTTAAATCGCATGACTGAACTCTGTGTTCAGGCTGCCAACGACACTCTTACCCCTGAGGACAGATCCTATATAGATTCCGAGATTCAGCAGCTTAAGGTTGAGTGTAACAGAACCTTTCACACTACAACTTTCAACGAAAAGCTCATTTGGGACGAGAATACATCTGACAGAAAGGTGGTCGGAACAGAGGACAGACCGATATTTACCTGGAGTACCGGTTATAGTGGATACTCAGGCACAGTAACTGAGACCAATAAGGCTGCATGGCCCAGTGACGGTGGATTTAGGTTCGCTGCGACTGACAGTGGTGTCAAGGTAAAGTGGAAAGGTTATGACGGAATAGAGTATGAGA
Source organism: Butyrivibrio sp. NC2007 (assembly GCF_000421405.1). Classification (GTDB taxonomy): domain Bacteria; phylum Bacillota; class Clostridia; order Lachnospirales; family Lachnospiraceae; genus Butyrivibrio. Next base: position 140,558 of record NZ_ATWY01000004.1, on the reverse strand, counting down.
GCAATGAAATCCCATTTCCATCAGAGGAAGACCTGAAAGAAGGTTTTACTATTTCTTTAAACAGCGGAACCATGGACTACACAAGGTTTCCGGGGGCGGTCGGAATTTCTCCGAATCTCAGGCTGACCCTGGATAGTGATGCGACTAAGGCACAGCTTGTTTCTGAGCTCAACAATAAGACAGTATCTGCAAGCTCTCATTTTGGTATCAGCGGAACAGTAGTGGGTGACAGCAGATCAAGCATCAGCGGATCAATATCGTATCAGACGGGACTTGCCAGCAGAGACCAGGTATCAGGCTCAACCGATCATATTGACCCGGATGGCGGGAACAGCGCAAACAGAAAAAATGCAGCTGATACATCCACCATGAGTTTTGACTTTGACTTTGGGAAAAATGCCAACACTCAGCCCACATCGCCTTCAACCTTTGATGTAACTGCTAAGTATTCAGGCTCTGTATATACAAGCTCCGGTGAGCGCAGTGCGCAAACCGAAGGCGTTTGGTGGTATTACTATCGCGGTCAGAAGTACAGCAGAAACGAATATTTTAATAATGGAGACCTGGCGACAGCTATAAATGAAGCGTTGAATGGAACAAAATCAAACAATTCACTTATAGATACCAGTACGGTTGGTGGCCAGCTTCATATCAATTTTACTCTGACAACCGGAGATTCAGTGAAATATACTTCAGACGGCACAGAGCTTACAGGAACGATCGGAAATTACACTCTCCACATGAATGTCAATGAAGGCGAGACTGCCGGCAATATCATAAACAGAATAGCCAATATACGCGGTGTTGATATAACTAACAGTTCGCCTTCCACCATGACGATGTACAACGGTTCGGCCAATTATTTTAAGGCCAATATTTATGCCGGAACCATGCAGCTTAATATTCAGGCTGGATCTGAGAGCAGCGATGATAACATTATTCCGCTGATCTATGATGTTTTAAACAATCATTCACTTGGAATCAATGCTATTGGCACACAAACAAGAGAGACTTCCCTTGAGGCTTTGGACAAGGTAAAATCCGCATCCAAAGTTGTTGATGAACAGAGAGCTGTTTTCGGTGCATATCAGAACCGAATGGAGCATGCATACAAAAATCTCACCAATACTGTTGAAAATACCCAGCAGGCAGAATCTCTTATCAGAGATACAGATATGGCAGCTGAGATGGTTAAGTATTCAAATGAAAATATCCTTGCTCAGGCCGGACAGTCAATGCTGGCTCAGGCAAATCAGACAAATCAGGGTGTTTTGAGCCTCCTACAGTAACGAAACAACGCTAATTTACCGAATGTTTATAGAAAAGAACACTTATTTGCGGTAAAATAGATAAGTGTGAAATAAGTAACTGTTCTTTTAGGAGGTAACATGAAGAAGAAAAAGCTTTCTTTTGACAAGGATCTTTTCAAGAGAAGTGTCCTATACAACGTAAAGACCCTTTACAGAAAGACTATGGATGAGGCTACACCTCAGGAGCTCTATCAGGCTTCTGCGTATGCCATTAAGGATGCCATAGTAGACCACTGGATGACTACTCAGAAGGCAGCAGCCGAGCAGGATCCGAAGATTGTTTATTATATGTCCATGGAGTTTTTGATGGGAAGGGCATTTGGTAACAATCTTATTAACCTTCAGGCTTACAAGCCTGTCAAAGAAGCGCTTGACGAACTTGGAATAGATGTAAACCTTGTGGAGGACCAGGAACCCGATCCTGCCCTTGGAAACGGCGGCCTTGGAAGACTGGCAGCGTGCTTTTTGGATTCCCTCTCCACCTTGGGATACATGGCTTACGGCTGTGGAATCCGCTATAAATACGGTATGTTCCGCCAGAAGATAAGGGATGGCTATCAGATAGAGGCTCCCGATAACTGGCTTGAGAACGGAAATCCCTTCGAGCTCAGAAGAAGCGAGTATGCCAAGGAAGTTAAGTTTGGCGGATATGTGAATATGCATACCGACGAGAGAGGCAGAACTGTCTTTACTCAGGAGGGATATCAGGTTGTTAAGGCTGTTCCTTACGATCTTCCTATCGTGGGATATGGAAACGGTGTTGTAAATACACTTAGAATCTGGGATGCAGAGCCTGTTCAGTGTTTCCAGCTTGATTCCTTTGATAAGGGCGACTATCAGAAGGCTGTAGAGCAGGAGAATCTTGCAAGTCAGCTCTGCGAAGTCCTCTACCCCAACGATAATCATATTGCAGGAAAAGAGCTAAGACTTAAGCAGCAGTATTTCTTTATCTCTGCGTCTGTTCAGACTGCAATTAAGAGATATTTAAAGTCTCATGACGACATCAGAAAGTTCTACGAGAAGGCAGTATTCCAGCTCAACGACACTCACCCGACAGTGGCTGTTGCAGAGCTTATGAGACTTCTTATGGATGAATACTACCTCTCATGGGATGAGGCATGGGAAGTAACCATAAAGACCTGCTGCTACACAAACCACACCATCATGGCAGAAGCTCTTGAGAAGTGGCCGGTAGATCTTTTCCAGAGACTTCTTCCCAGAATCTATCAGATAGTAGATGAGATCAACAGAAGATTTGTTGACCAGATCATGCGTCAGTACACAAATAGTGCGGGCATTGACGTTCAGGCCAAGATCAGAAGCATGGCTATCCTCTATGACAACCAGGTTAAGATGGCTCACCTTGCCATTGTCGGCGGTCATTCGGTAAACGGCGTTGCCAAGCTTCACACTGAGATCCTTGAAAAGAGAGAGCTCAAGGACTTCTACGAGATGATGCCCGAGAAGTTCAACAACAAGACCAACGGTATCACTCAGAGAAGATTCCTCTTACATGCTAATCCTCTCCTTGCTGACTGGGTTACAGAGAAGATCGGTGATGGCTGGATCACAGACCTGTCAGAGATGGATAAGTTAAAGGCCTTTGTTGATGACAAGAAGGCTCTCGAGGAGTTCATGGACATCAAGTACCAGAACAAGAAGCGCCTTGCAGCTTACATCAAGGAGCACAACGGTGTAGTAGTTGATCCTAAGTCAATCTTTGATGTGCAGGTAAAGAGACTTCACGAGTACAAGAGACAGCTCCTTAACATACTTCAGGTAATCCACAAGTATAACGATATCAAGGCTCATCCGGGCAAGGATTTCTATCCTAAGACCTATATCTTCGGAGCAAAGGCAGCAGCCGGATACCTTACAGCCAAGCTTACAATCAAGCTTATCAACTCAGTAGCTGATGTTGTAAACAACGATCCCGATATCAAGGGTAGGCTCAAGGTTGTATTCATCGAGGATTACAAGGTATCTAACGCAGAGCTTATCTTTGCTGCAGCTGATGTATCAGAGCAGATCTCTACAGCAAGTAAGGAAGCTTCCGGAACCGGTAACATGAAGATGATGCTCAACGGAGCAGTAACTCTTGGAACCATGGACGGAGCTAATGTTGAGATCGTTAACGAAGTCGGTGAAGAGAACGCGGTTATCTTCGGTCTTACTTCTCAGGAAGTTATGGACTATGAGAGAAACGGCGGATACAATCCGATGGATATCTACAACAGCAATCCTAACGTTAAATCTGTTCTGGACAAGCTTGTTGACGGTACATTCTCAGAGGACAGAGAGCTCTTCAGACCGCTCTATAACTGCCTGCTCAACACCATCAACTCCAACAAGGCGGACCAGTACTTCATTCTTAAAGACTTCGAGGCATACCTCGAGGCTCAGAGAAAGATAACTGACGCCTATGCAGACAAGAAGCGCTGGGCTAAGATGGCACTGATGAACACAGCTTGCTGCGGTAAGTTCTCATCAGACAGAACCATCCAGGAATACGTTGACGAAGTTTGGCATCTGGACAAGCTTCAGATTGAAGTTAAATAAGATCATCAGAAATAAGAAGGCCCTCCACCATAGAAGTGGAGGGCTTTTTTGATTAATTCGGATCGTTGGATTCAAGGTGCCTTTCTTCGATGAGTTTTTCTACCTGCAACAGGTGCTCCTTGCTGGCTGCCTGTGTATCGCTCTTTGGCAGGGATTTCCTGTACTGGGAGGGCGATAACTTCTTTTCCTGGCGGAAGGCCTTTGAAAAGACCAGTGGATCAGAATATCCGCAGGAGATGGCGATGGACTCTATGGGGAGCTTTGTAAGCTGCAGCAGTTCTACGGCCTTGGCTATCCGGTAGCTGGTCAGGTACTGCTGAGGGGATATCCCAAGACTCTTTTCAAAAAGAGTGTACAGATAGCTCCTGTTGATGCAGACATAATTAGCAATATCCGAGACCTTAATGGGGTTACAGTAGTTGCTGCGAATGTAGGCCTGTGCCTTGGTAACGTAGTCGTTGGCGCTTCCGGAGTCGCTCTTTGCCGTAACGCTGATGCCGGACGCTATGACGGAGAGGAACATGGATAGAAGGCCGTTTCTTCGAAGTACATCTTCCACGCTGAAGGTGTTATGGTCCATCATGTCTTTTACCAGGTCATAGATATCCTTGGAGGCTGTGCTCTTAAAGACAGGCTGGTTGACCGAAAGACCCAGCTGGGAGACTATTGCTTCTGCTCTTTTTCCGCCAAAACCTACCCAGGCATAGGTCCATGGGTCTTTTTCATCTGAGACGTAGTATGCAAGCTCGTCCGGAACGATCAAAAAGCCATATCCTTCCTTAAGGGGATAGGTCTTACCTCCGATCTGGAACTTGCCCTTTCCGCTTAGGCAGTAGTGGATCATGAAATGCGGCTTAAGAGCAGGCCCGAAGCTGTGTCCGGGCAAAGTCTTTGAGAGTCCGCAGCAATATACGTAAAGGTCATCTGATTCTTCTGTGTTAAATAGTAGTTTATATGCTTTTTCCATAGCTTAATTGTAATATGCAAATTGTGAGCTTTTCAAGAGGGGGCAATTGTGTTTTCCGCAGTTTTACTGTACAATGAAAGGTGCATTTTGGTATTATCCATCAAAATGTGAAAGGAATTTTGTTTTGGGTAAAGATATACAGGAATTTTTACAAGCAGGAAATCAAATATTGGACAGTGTTTCCAGCGCCATTGACAGAAATGATTACAGCACGCTCCATGCAGATGTGGCAAGGGCTATCAAGTCCGTCAACATCGAGAGACGAGTAAACTACGCAAGTCAGACGGGCTCCACTGCTCAGAGAGCAGCCAAGGCTAAGCCCAGGATCATTCCGTTCTTCCAGAAACATATCAGCAGATACCTGGGAGTTCCGCAGATGGCATTCACAGGAGCTATCGGATCCTTCATCTTCATGAGTTTTCTGGGAGCGTTGATTACAGGATCAATCGGGGGATCGATTGCAACAGGCATTATTACTGCAGGTTGTGCATTCGGGTTCTTCAGAGGAATGAAGAAGTACGACCTTGCCAAGAAGTATTATCAGTACGGCAATATTCTGGGAGAGGCAGAGTACTTCAACATAGCTGATCTCGCCAAGGTAGCACTGAAGAGAGACAAGGATGTGCTTAAGGATATCAAGGGCATGATCAAGCTTGGATTTCTTCCAAGAGCAAGGCTTGATTCCACAGAGAAGGTCTGCATGGTAACCGACAGAGCTTACGAGCAGTACCTTGGAGCCGAGCAGGACAGAATTGCCAGAGAGCAGAGAACAGCCGAGCAGAAGAAGGCTGAGATGGAACAGCTAAAGGCAAGGAACGCCGAATATGCGAAGCTCCCTGAGGAGGCAATCGCAATCCTTGAGGAAGGTAAGGAATACATCACCTTCGTCAGAAACATAAACGACAAGATCCCGGATACAGAAGAGCTTTCAACCAAGCTTTACAGGCTTGAAGAGATAATGAACAGGATCTTTGCTCAGGTCAAAAAAGATCCATCCAGCGCAGATGAGCTTCACAAACTTATGAGCTACTACCTGCCCACCACCAAGAAGCTCCTCAACGCTTACGTGGAGCTGGACAAAGAGCCTGAGGTTGGAAACAATATCACTCAGACCAAGCTTGAGATCGACGCAGCAATCGATACCATCAACATGGCCTTTGAAAACCTGCTGGATAGCCTTTTCCAGGATATGGCTTGGGATATTTCATCCGACATTTCGGTTATGAAGACCATGATGGCTCAGGACGGACTTACAAACGAGAGCCAGGGAATCGGAGCACAGGTTATGGGAATGAGCGCTGGAGCATCACAGGCACAGGCGCAGGTTCAGGCCCAGGGCGGCGCACAGGCGCAGACAAGACCGGAATAAACAGTAACTAATTTATAATGAATATAGTTTTTAGGAGGACGATATGGGAGCAGAGTTAGAATTCGGAGCAGCACCTGCTGCACCATCACTTAGTTTTGGAGCAGAGGCTCAGGCGGCAGAAGCGCCTGCAGCTGCAGCAGCACAGGCAGCACCCGAGGCAGAGAAGACAAACGGAAACATCGCACTTGAGGCACAGCTCACAGCTGAAGAGCTCAAGCAGGTTGATGAGTTCAGTAAGCAGATTGATATTTCCAACACCACAGGCGTTATGAACTACGGTGTAGGAACACAGAAGAAGCTTGCAGACTTCTCCGAGAAGGCAATTGAGAATGTAAGAACCAAGGACATGGGCGAAGTTGGTAACATGATCACAGATCTTGTTACAGAGCTCAAGGGCTTTGAAATTGAAGAAGATGAGAAGGGTCTTAGAGCTCTTTTCAAGAAGAGTGCCAACAAGTTTGAAGGCATGAAGGCTAAATATGCCAAGGCTGAAGTTAACGTTCAGACAATAGCTAATGAGCTTGAGAAGCACCAGGTTACACTTCTTAAGGACGTAGATGTTCTTGATAAGATGTATGACCTCAACCTCAACTACTACAAGGAACTTACAATGTACATCCTTGCAGGTAAGAAGAGACTTGAGGAAGAGAGAAACACAACTCTTGTAGAACTCCAGAAAAAGGCTGAGCAGTCAGGACTTCCTGAGGATGCAGAAGCTGCTAAGGACTTCGCAAATAAGTGCGACAGATTTGAGAAGAAGCTCTATGACCTCGAGCTTACAAGAACAATCGCAATGCAGACAGGTCCTCAGATCCGTATGGTACAGTCTTCAGACACCATGATGGCTGAGAAGATCCAGTCAACAATCGTAAATACCATTCCTCTGTGGAAGAACCAGATGGTTATCGCTATGGGTATCGAGCACGCTACTCAGGCAGCCAGAGCAGAGAGAGAAGTTAACGATATGACCAACAACCTTCTTAGAAAGAATGCCGATGCTCTTAAGGTTGCTACCATTGAGAGCGCTAAAGAGGCTGAGAGAGGAATCGTTGATATCGAGACTCTTAAGCACACCAATGAGTCCCTTATCTCAACACTTGATGAGGTTCTTAAGATTCAGACTGAAGGTAAGGCAAAGCGTCGTGAAGCTGAGGCTGAGCTTGCTCAGATCGAGAATCAGCTCAAGGACAAGCTTATCGAGGCAGCCAAGAACTAATACGGAATGTATAACAAGAGCCCTGCGACGTTTAGGTCGCGGGGCTCTTTTTAACATTTTGACAGGTTGTGCAAACAATGTGGTATGGAAAAAGATAGCGCTAAAGGGTATTATTAACTCACAAGAAAACGCTATTTAGTTAATTATAAACAGGAGGTTACTATGATCGATCAGGAGATGAAGAAAGCAGTCCTTGAAAACTTTGAGAAGGTTTTCGGTAAGAATGACAAGGTAAAGGCTTATTTTGCCCCGGGAAGAGTCAATCTTATCGGCGAGCACACAGATTACAACGGAGGACATGTTTTCCCATGCGCACTCACTATCGGTACTTATGGCGCAGCTGTTAAGAGAGATGACAACAAGATCAGATTTTATTCCGTAAACCAGGATAAGCGCGGCGTTGTTGAGACAAGCCTTGACGATCTTAAGCCTTCTGATGAGGCAGGCTGGACCAACTATCCCAAGGGAGTTGTATGGGCTTTTGCCAAGAGAGGAATGAACCTTGATACCGGCTTCGACATGGTTATCTACGGAAATATCCCCAATGGTTCAGGCCTTTCATCATCAGCTTCTTTAGAGGTCCTCACAGGATTTATCTTAAGAGATCTCTACGGTTTTGAGGTCTCCAACCAGGATATAGCACTTATCGGACAGTACTCAGAGAACAACTTCAACGGCTGTAACTGCGGAATCATGGATCAGTTTGCTGCAGCTATGGGAAAAGAGAATAACGCCATTTTCCTCGATACTGCCGATCTGTCTTTTGAATATGCACCTATTGCTCTTGAGGGTGCCAAGATCATAATCGCCAACACCAACAAGAAGCACAAACTCACAGATTCCCAGTACAACGCCAGAAGAAGCACCTGCGAGGCAGCGCTTGCAATTCTTCAGAAGAGCCTTGATATCAAGACTCTGGGCGATCTCTCCATCGAGGAGTTTGAGGCTAACAAGCACCTTCTTACCGACCCTGACATGCAGAAGAAGGCAAAGCACGCTGTATATGAGAACCAGCGCACAATCGAGGCTGTTAAGGCTCTTAAGGCAGGCGATATAAACCACTTCGGAGAGCTTATGAGACAGTCACACGAGTCCCTCAGAGACGACTATGATGTTACAGGCGTTGAGCTTGATACACTTGCTGAGGAGGCATGGAAGATTCCCGGAGTTATCGGCTCACGTATGACAGGTGGTGGCTTTGGTGGATGCACAGTTTCTATCGTCAAGGACGAGGCTATTGAGAACTTTAAGAAGATTGTAGGCGAGAACTACAAGAAGAAAATCGGCTACGATGCGACCTTCTATACAGTAGAGATTGGCGGAGGCCCTGAGGTTATCTAAGGAGAGGATTTGAAATGGAAGCAGTTAATAAACTTGTTGCGTATGCACTTGCAACTAAACTTATAGAAAAAGAAGATATCATCTATTCGGTAAATTCCCTGCTTATTGCCCTGGGACTTGATGCTGCTGAATATGAGATTTCTGATATCGAGGCCCTTTCAAGAGAGATCTCTCTTGATGAAAAAGACCTTTCGGCGTACCTTGAGACTACATTAAAGGAGCTTGATGACTTCGCTGCAGAAAAAGGCCTTATAGAAAACGACAGTGTTGTCTTTAGAGATCTGTTTGACACAAAGCTTATGGGTCTTTTAACAGAGAGACCAAGCGCTGTTATTGCAAAGTTTAACAGCCTTTATGAAAAGAGTCCTGAAGAAGCAACAAACTACTACTACAACTTCTCCAAGAATACCGATTATATCAGACGCTACAGGATTGCCAAGGATATGAAGTGGATTGCCCCCACTGAGTACGGTGATCTTGATATAACCATAAACCTCTCCAAGCCGGAGAAGGATCCCAAGGCCATTGCTGCTGCAAGAAATGCCAAGCAGAGCGGATATCCCAAGTGTCAGCTGTGCTGGGAGAATGAGGGATACTCAGGAAGGGTTGATCACCCTGCAAGAGAGAACCACAGGATAATCCCTGTAACTATCCAGGATTCCAAGTGGGGATTCCAGTATTCACCTTATGTCTATTACAATGAGCACTGCATCGTGTTTAATTCAAAGCATATTCCTATGAAGATTGAGCACGGTACCTTCTGCAAGCTCTTTGATTTTGTTAAGCAGTTCCCTCATTACTTTGTTGGATCAAACGCTGACCTTCCGATAGTTGGAGGATCTATCTTAAGCCACGACCATTTCCAGGGCGGACACTACACCTTTGCAATGGCTAAGGCTCCTGTGGAAAGGTCTTTTACCGTAAAAGGATTTGAGGATGTACAGAGCGGAGTGGTTAAGTGGCCTATGTCAGTAATAAGGCTCTCATCACCCGACTATGAGAGGATAATCGCTCTTGCGGATGTGATCCTTGAAAAGTGGAGAGGATACACTGATGAAGCGGCATTTGTGTTTGCCGAGACTGACGGAACTCCTCACAATACCATTACTCCTATCGCCAGAAAGCGCGGAGACAACTTCGAACTTGACCTGGTTCTGAGAAACAATATAACCACAGAGGAGCATCCTCTTGGCGTATATCATCCACACGCTGAGCTCCATCACATCAAGAAGGAGAACATCGGACTTATCGAAGTTATGGGACTTGCTGTCCTTCCTGCAAGACTTAAAGGTGAGATGGCAGAGCTTAAAGAGGCTATGCTCTCCGGTGCAGACCTTCGTGCTAACGAAGTCCTTGAAAAGCACGCTGACTGGGTGGATGCATTTAAGACAAAGTACGATAAGATTGATGAATCCAATATAGATGAGATAATTCAGAACGAGATCGGAGAGGTCTTCATGCATGTTTTGGAGGACGCGGGCGTATATAAGCGCACTCCTGAAGGCCAGGAAGCCTTTAACAGATTTATTCGCTCTCTGCCGGCTGAAGGAGTTTAAGGATTGTCTGACGGCTTAGAGAGTTGAGATTTTTGGCAATCGGAACAAGACCATCGAGCTTTCTTTGGATCTCTTCTTCGTTAAGACCAAGCTTTGTCTTGTAGAGATCTATGAGAAGCCTGTAGGTCGCTGTGATATCCGAGCGGGTTTTTACAGCAAATTCAAGGACCTTTGCAGCATCTTCAAATCTGCCGAGGTCATAAAGAGCCTGACCCCACTTCTGCAGTGAGCAGACCAGGGCTGTGTAGTTCTGGTCGTACTGAGTTAGGGGAGTTATGTTGGCTGTGCCATATTCGAGTTTAAGATCGGTGTTGCTGATTCCGGTGAGATTGACAATCTTTTCATCCTTGAGGGCGGTAAGTTCGTTTTCTGCGTCCTGAAGAGTTTTGTCATCGCCTGCAGTGCCGAAGGGAAGAAGGTCGAAGGGAATGTGGATGTATTCCAGATTCTCGAGACTTTTTTTTCTTACATTATTAGACTGCAGCTCTTTTTCCCAGAAGCTTGCCTCCTGTTCTTCCGTCTTTCTTGAGGTTCTGCGCATGAGAAGATTCATGACGATACACAGGAGTATGAAGCTTGCTAAAAAGGGGAATTTCATCTATAATATCCTTTCAGTAAAAACGTGGTGAATATATTTACATAATATCACAGAGGAAGTATTATGAAAAAATTTTTTGGGGCCATTGGAATTGCGGTTCTACTGATGGTCTTGATGCCTCAGACAGCTGCCTATGCTTCTGATGGCAGACAAATCGCAAAGGGTGTGTTCATCGGACCGGTTGACGTGTCCGGAATGAGCGTAAATGAGGCAGAAAATGCAGTAACTGCATATGTTGACCAGGTATCAGGACAGACTCTGACTCTCTATGTCGGCGAGGGAAAAGAGAGACAGTTCACCGGCCAGGATATCGGCCTTTACTGGAGTAACACTTCAGTGGTTGAGGATGCATATTCACTGGGACACCAGGGCAACATCATTCAGAGATACAAAGCTCTTAAGGATCTTCAGCATCAGAACAAGATCTTTGATATTGAATACGGCTATGAAAAAGACATTATAGAAGGCATTGTTAATGAATGCGGAGATGCCTTTGATCAGGAAAAGATCAATTACACACTGACCAAGACAGAAAACGGATTCCAGGTATCCGACGGACAGACAGGATATCTTGTGGACCGTCCTGAGTCAGTATCTATAATAGAAGACTTTATTCAGAATAAGCTCGGTGGTGACAACAATGTCATCCAGCTCTCTGTTAAGGCTGATGAGCCTCAGGGCAGCGAAGAGGAGCTCTCTCTGGTAAGAGATGTTCTTGGAACCTTCACTACCAGCTACAAGACATCAGGCGCATCAAGAAGTGCCAACGTTGCCAACGGATGCAGACTGATAAACGGATCAACCATATACCCCGGAGAGGAGTTTTCTGTTCTTGATACCATAACTCCTTTCACAGAGGCTAACGGATACTTCCCTGCAGGTTCATATCTCAACGGACTTGTTGTTGAGAGTATCGGAGGTGGTATCTGCCAGGTTTCAACAACTCTTTACAACGCAGTTCTTCTTTCAGAGCTGGAAGTTACAGAGAGACACAACCATTCCATGATCGTAACTTATGTTTCACCCTCTGCTGATGCAGCCATTGCTGAATCCGGAGGCAAGAACTTCAAGTTTGTTAACAGCACAGACCATCCTATCTATATAGAAGGATACACTACATCAGACAAGCACATTACATTTACCATATACGGCGTTGAGACAAGACCTTCAGGAAGAAAGGTTTCCTATGAGAGTGAGGTTCTTGAGACAACTCCTGCTTCTGCGGATGAGTTCGTGACCGACCCTTCCCAGGGTGTCGGATATGTTGGCACACAGTCAGCTCACCTTGGCTACAAGGCTCAGCTCTGGAAGATCGTTACAGAGAACGGCGAGACCACCAAGGAAGTCGTTAATTCCAGCAATTACAAGATGGTTCCCAAGATCATTACCGTGGGAACAGCCGGAGCGGATGAAGCAGCTATGTCACAGCTTCAGACAGCAATAGCAACAAGGGATGTTGGCACAGTCAAGGCAGTTGCCGGTGCTCTTGCAGCAGCAAGAAATGCAGCAGGAACAGAAGGCGCAGAGGCAGCTAACCAGGCAGCAGCCGATGCCGTAAACGCAGCCAACGAGCAGCTAAGAGCCCAGGCAGAAGCAGCACAAGCGCCTGAGGGCGATGCTGAGGCCATCCAGACAAACTAACCGGCGCCGGAGAGTGTATGAGAATTGGTAAGATAACTGAGAACGCTTTAAAGCGCTCGGTTTTAAAGCTACTTAGAACAGAATATAAAGATGTTAAAAGCGCAGCTGTAGGGTCAGACTGCGCTTTTTCTGCAAATAAAGAGGCCTTCAGCACAGTATCGAGCGTTACGGCAGACACAAGAGATCCCGGATTTTATGCAGCTGCCAAGGCGCTTATAGGTCTTTTCTCCCAGGGCATAACCCCTGACCATGTCTCAGTATCTATAATGCTTCCCGCAGATGCAGAGGAGCAGATGGTAAAAGACATTGTGAAGGGCGCGATAGCTGCGGCTAAGATGTTCGATGTTCCCTATGCCGGTGGACATACGGAGGTAACAGAGGCAGTAAACAAGGCGCTTGTAACTGCAGTTGCTGTGGCGGGAAGTTCAGATAGTCCACTCATCGGTGCAAAGCCTTTGGCTGGAGATGACCTTGTTGTCACCAAGTGGATTGCCCTTGAGGGCACATCAATGCTGGCCTTGGAGAAAAAGGATGAACTTTCATCCAGATACCCGGTACCTTTTATAGAAGAAGCGGAGCGCTTCAGAGCGCTTTTAGATATTCGAGCGGAGGCTGCAGTCGCCGTGAAGTCCGGAGTCATAGCTATACATGATATTTCATCAGGGGGAATATATGCTTCTCTCTGGGAGATGTCTGAAAAGGCAGGCTGCGGACTGGAGGTAGACCTCAGGAAGATTCCCGTAAGACAGGAAACTATTGAGATCTGCGAGTTCTTTGAATTAAACCCGTATCAGCTCACATCGGGTGGAGCTCTTTTAATAGCAACAGGCGATGGAAAAGACCTGGTTAAAAAGCTGGAGGACGAAGGAATTCCTGCGGCGGTGATAGGAGCTCTTAAGGAAGGGAACGATAAGATAATAGTAAACGGAGATGAAAAGAGATTTCTCGAATCTCCTCAGGCAGATGAGATACATAAGGTCTTATGACGGAATTAGTGGTATTATAGTAAATAAATCAGAAGGGGAGAATGATAAAGATGAGTACAAGAGAAGAAATTCTAGGTATTATTGAGAAAAACAGCCGTATAGATGTGCATGAACTCAGCGTTCTTTTGGGAGCGGACGAGCTTCTTGTAGCCAATGAACTTAAGAACCTTGAGGAAGAGGGTATCATCTGCGGATATCACACAATGATAGACTGGTCCAAGACCGATATTGAGAAGGTTAATGCGCTTATCGAGGTTAAGGTTACACCTCAGAGGGGCCTTGGCTTTGATAGCATCGCTGAGAGGATCTACAAGTACCCGGAGGTTACCAGTGTATACCTTATGAGCGGAGGCTTTGACCTCATGGTCATCCTTGAGGGCAAGACCCTTCAGGAGGTAGCAAGCTTTGTAAGCAACAAGCTCTCTACACTTGATACCGTTCTTAGCACAGCAACTCACTTTATTTTAAAGAAATACAAGGACCATGGAACAATCCTCGCAAAGAAATATGAAGACACAAGGGAGATAGTATCGCCATGAGAAACCCAATCGGAAAGAAAGTAGTAGATATAAAGCCATCGGGTATCAGAAAGTTCTTTGATATTGTCCTTGAGACTGAAGGCGCTATTTCTCTGGGTGTTGGTGAGCCGGACTTTGATACTCCCTGGCATATAAGAGATGAGGGTATCTATTCCCTGGAGAAGGGACGTACCTTCTATACCTCCAACTCAGGACTTAAAGAGCTCAGAACTGAGATCTCCAATTACATTCAGAGGACTCAGGGAGTGAGCTACGACCCGATAAAAGAAGTATTCGTTACGGTAGGAGGATCTGAGGCCATCGACCTTGCTCTTCGCGCAATGGTTGATGAGGGAGACGAAGTTCTGATCCCACAGCCCAGCTATGTATCCTACGAGCCCTGTGCAATTTTGGCAGATGCTGTTCCTGTTATCATTGAGCTCAAGGAAGAGAATCAGTTCAGATTAACAGCTCAGGAAGTGCTTGATAAGGTTACGGACAAGACAAAGATCCTGGTTCTTCCGTTCCCCAACAACCCAACCGGTGCCATCATGGAGAAGGAAGATCTCGAGGCTATTGCCAAGGTCGTTATAGAAAAAGACCTCTATGTCATATCCGACGAGATCTACGGAGAGCTCACCTACAGTGGCAAGCACGTATCCATCGTATCTCTCCCGGGAATGAAGGAGAGAACTATCCTTATCAACGGCTTCTCCAAGGCCTATGCTATGACGGGCTGGAGACTTGGATATGCCTGCGGACCACAGGCCATCATGGAACAGATGGTCAAGATCCATCAGTTCGCTATCATGTGTGCTCCTACAACCAGCCAGTATGCTGCTGTTGAGGCCTTAAGGAACGGCGATGACGATGTTCTTATGATGAAGGAGCAGTACAATCACAGAAGAAGATTCCTTCTTAGTGAGTTTGAGAGAATCGGACTTCCGTGCTTTGAGCCCTACGGTGCATTTTATGTGTTCCCTTGCATCAAGAAATTCGGAATGACCAGTGATGAGTTCTGTACAAGACTTCTTAAGGAAGAGAAGCTCGCTGTTGTTCCGGGTACAGCCTTTGGTGACTGCGGAGAGGGTTACATTAGAGTTTCCTACGCATATTCACTTGAAAATCTCAAGGCTGCCATGGAGAGACTGGAGAGATTTATCAGTAAACTCTGATGCGAAACAAATTAAATATCTTTAGGTAAAACTAAAACTCCTGCTTGCTTGAGCAAATATGCACAAAAAGCAGGAGTTTTTTTGTGAAAATCCTTAGAATATCTAAAATAATTCATTTAAATCTAAAATAATCGTTGACTTCATATTTCTCGCACTTTAGAATTGATAATAGCAAGGTGTATTAGGAGAAATTGGATAAATGACAGCGGAAAGACAGCTAAAATATAACGAACCATGGATACTTCAGAGGGCTGACCCCTATGTTTACAGACATACGGACGGAACCTATTACTTCACAGCCTCTGTTCCCGAATATGACAGGATTGTCCTCAGGAAATCCGATACTCTCGCAGGTCTTGCAGATGCAGAAGAGACAGAAATCTGGCACAAGCATGAGTCAGGTCCCATGAGTGTACACATCTGGGCTCCTGAGCTGCACTACCTTGACGGCGCATGGTACATCTACTACGCAGGAGGGGATAAGGACAACATCTGGGAGATAAGGCCCTATGTTCTTCAGTGCAAGGATGAAGACCCCATCACCGGAACCTGGACAGAGCTTGGCAAGATCCAGAGAGCTGACGCAGACGAGTTCTCTTTTAAAGCCTTCTCTCTTGATGGCACAGTGTTCGAGAACAAAGGCGTGAGGTACTATGTCTGGGCTGAGAAGGTAGGAGTCGGAAGACAGATAAGCAATCTCTACATTGCCAGTATGGAAACCCCCTGGAAGCTCGCAACCGTTCAGGTGATGCTGACAACCCCTGATTATGACTGGGAGAGAGTGGGCTACTGGGTAAACGAGGGCCCTTCAGTCATTAAGCACGGCGGAAAGATCTTTTTAACCTACTCTGCAAGTGAGACGGGCAAGCCCTACTGTATGGGAATGCTGACTGCAGATGAAGACAGCGACCTTCTTGATCCGAAGAGCTGGACCAAGGAGAGACATCCGGTTCTTGAGTCTGATGAGAAGCTTGGCATCTACGGACCGGGGCACAACAGCTTTACAGTGGATGAGAACGGGCAGGATATCTGCGTATACCATGCAAGAAATGAAGAGACCATAACGGGAGATCCGCTCTACAATCCCAACAGGCACGCAAGACTTATGCCGGTTGTCTGGGACGAAGAGGGAAGACCGGTTTTCTCTTTTAACCGGGGAGATAAATGATGCGAAACAGATACATGAGATTTATCGCAGCAGGGATGAGCTTTGTCCTTGCTGCTTTGGGAAGTGGATGCTCGGCGCCTTCAGGGGCTGAGAACACAGTTCTTCCTCAGGAGGCGAGTATGGAGGAAATAGCAAAGGGATCCGTTAATTCGGGGGCATCTCTTCACGACCCTCAGGTCATTGTGGCAGAAGACGGCACCTATTACTGCTACGGAACGCACATGACGGCGGCTACATCTTCCGACCTGATAAAGTGGGACACCTGGGCTGATGGGGTAAACGGCAGCAACAAGATCTATGACAATCTGCTGGCTGAGCCTTTTGATGCCTTTTCTTTTGTGGGTAAGAACGAGCAGAACGGCTATTCAGTCTGGGCTCCAAGCGTTATCTACAACAAGAAGACAGGCAAGTACTGGATGTACTTCTGCACCACGTCTTCTTATATCAAGTCAAATATCGTGCTGGCAACTTCTGATAATATCGGAGGTCCTTACCACTACGAAAAAACAATAATTTACTCAGGATTCGCAAAATCTGACCTGAATCTGACTAACTTTTGTGAGATAATGGGAGAGGATGCAGCCACAAGAAACCGATATGTATCAGGCGGAGCTTATAACAATCAGCTCTGGCCCAACGCCATCGATCCTGCCATGTTTTATGACGCAGATGACAGGCTCTGGATGGTATACGGCTCCTGGTCCGGCGGAATCTTTATCTTAGAGCTCGATCAGGAAACCGGCGAGCCAATCCATCCGGTAACAGATGACGAGAGCGAAGTGGATGCATACTTTGGCAAAAGACTTATCGGCGGATTCCACCACTCCATAGAAGGTCCGTATATCCATTATGACAAGGCTACCGGCTACTATTACCTGTTCCTGTCCTATGGAAACCTTCAGGCAGATGGCGGATATCAGATAAGAGTCCTTAGGTCGGAAAACCCTGACGGTCCATATGTTGACGCTACAGGAAACAGCCTTGGGATCAAAGGAGACCTGGATTCCTACGCTGATTACGGCGTTAAGCTCATGGGCAATTACACACTTCCGAGCCTTAACGTCACATATATGGCACCCGGTGGACAGTCCACCTTTGAAGGAGCAGACGGTAAATTATACATCGTCTATCATCAGAGATTTAAGAACAACGGGGAGTTCCATTCGGTAAGAGTCCATCAGATGGCCATGAATGAGGATGGCTGGCCTTGCGTTTTCCCGTTTGCCACAAACGGTGAATCCCTTTCGGAAGAGGGTTATAAGACAAAAGACATTCAGGGCACCATCTACGTTGTCGACCACGGCCTTGAAGTTAACAACCTGGTAAATGAGCCTGTAGAGTGCAAGTTTGCAGATGGAAATATCACAGGCGGAATAACAGGAACCTATGAGGTAAAAGAAGGAACAAACTTTATCACCATAAAATCCGGGGATGTTACTTTTAAGGGCGTTATGGTGGAAATGACAGATGAAGCAGGAAACAACACCTTCTGCATCAGCGCAGCAGGTGACAATAATCATTCAATATGGGGAGTAAGATATGGCAAAACTAGTGATCAATGAAACAAAGAAAATGGGAGAGATAGCGCCCGAAGTATACGGACACTTCTCCGAGCATCTGGGAAGATGTATCTATGAAGGCCTCTATGTAGGTGAGAATTCAGATATTCCCAATGTCAACGGCATGAGAACCGACGTGGTTGAAGCGCTGAAGGAGATGAAGGTTCCTGTGCTTCGCTGGCCGGGCGGATGCTTTGCCGATGAGTACCACTGGATGGACGGTATCGGAGAGAAGTCAAAGAGAAAGAAAATGATAAACACTCACTGGGGCGGAGTTATGGAGGATAACAGCTTTGGAACAGATGAGTTCATGGAGCTCTGCAGACAGCTTGGCTGCAAGACCTATGTAAACGGAAACCTCGGAAGCGGAACAGTTCAGGAGATGAGCCAGTGGGTTGAGTACATGACTCTGGACGGAGTATCTCCTATGGCTGACCTTCGTAAGGAGAACGGACATCCCGAGCCTTATAAGCTTGACTACTTTGCAGTAGGAAATGAGAACTGGGGCTGCGGCGGAAATATGAGACCTCAGTACTACGGAGATCTCTATCGCAGATATCAGACCTATCTTCGTCAGTACAATCCTGACAAGAAGTTCAAGAAGATTGCCTGCGGTGCAAATAATGATGACTATCACTGGACAGAGGAGGTTTTAAAGACTTGCTTTGATCATTCACCTGCACATGAGCACGGCTTTATGGACCTGATCTCTCTTCACTACTATGACATGCCATACGGCTGGGATCCTAAGGTAAGTGCAACAGAGTTTGATGATGAGTGCTACTACAGAACTCTTAGCAAGGCATACCTCATGGATGAGCTTGTATCAAGACATTGCAATGTTCTTGACCAGTACGATCCCGATAAGCATATCGGACTTGCTGTTGATGAGTGGGGAACATGGTTTGAGGTTGAGCCCGGAACAAATCCCGGATTCCTCTATCAGCAGAACACAGTAAGAGATGCCCTTGTAGCCGGCATTACTCTCAACATCTTCAACAAGCACTGTGACAGAGTTAAGATGGCGTGTATCGCTCAGATGGTTAACGTTCTTCAGTCCGTTATCCTCACAGACGGCGAGAAGATGATCAAGACTCCTACTTATCATGTATTCCACATGTATCGTCATCACCAGGGCGCTGAGCTTCTTGGCAGCAGCATAACAGGAGCTACAGAGATCGGTGTTGAGGATGGCTTTAAGGTACCTGACCTCAATGAGTCTGTATCTGAGAAGGACGGAATCATCACAATCACAGTCAGCAATCAGTCTCCTACCGAGGCAAAAGAGCTTGATGTTGTATTTGCTGAGAAGAAGAGCTTTGAAGTTGTTGAAGCAAAATATGTAGGCGGCGCAGATGCGCATGATTACAACACCTTTGAGGATCCTGAGAAGGTTGTTGAAAAGAACTTTGAGGATTACAAGACAGAAGGCGGACTTAAGCTTAACATACCTGCAGCAAGTGTAGTTGAGATTAGACTAAAATAAAGGTATAATATTTTAATCTAATATGAAAAGGGTGGGTACGTATTATGTTACATATCAAGTCGCTTGATGAGGGGCTCGAGCTCTTTAAAGCTCTGGGTTCTGATATTCGAGTTGAGATAATCAAGATACTTCTGAATGAAAATGCCATGAACATGAATGAGCTTGCAAGCCGTCTTAATATCACCAACGGCGCGCTTACAAGCCATATCAAGAAGCTGGAAGAATGCGGAGTTGTTACCGTTTCCTCCGAGGCATCGGGCCATGGCAATCAGAAGGTATGCTCAGTACATCTGGACAAGATTCTTATAGAGCTTCAGGATAAGCCTGAGAGTGAGAATATCTACACAACGGATATCAAGGTTGGTCTTTTTTCAGACTATAATGTTTATCCGACATGTGGCCTTGCAACCAGCAACAGGCTCATCGGTGAAGTGGACGACACCAGATACTTTGCTCATCCCGACAGATATGAAGCTGATATTCTTTGGTTCACCAAGGGATATGTTGAATATGCCATCCCTAACTTTGTTCCGGCCAATCAGAGGATTGACGAGATCTGCATTTCCATGGAGCTGAGTTCTGAAGCGCCCGGAGTTAATAATGTATGGCCTTCGGATATCTATTTTTACTTAAACGGAACTCTTCTCGGCACCTGGACGAGCCCCGGAGACTTCGGAGATGTAAAGGGTATCTTTACTCCCGACTGGTGGTTCCCCAACTGGAATCAGTACGGACTTCTCAAGATGCTGGTTATAAACCACAAGGGAACATTTATAGACGGCCTTCAGATCTCTGATGTGACCATTGATCAGTTCAAGATATCAAGTAAGAGTCCTCTTAAGTTTAAGCTCGAGGTTCCCGAGAATGCTGAGCATGTAGGCGGTCTTACAATCTTCGGAAGAGGTTTTGGTAACTACAACCAGGATATAAACATAAAGATGGCATACAGCCCTATAGAGTTGCCATAATAAAGGTAAAAAATAAGAGGTTAGCTTAAACGCTAACCTCTTTTGTTATGTCTTTTACTTGATTCCGCTGATCGCGATGGACTCGATGATGACTCTCTGGAACAGGAAGAACAATATCAGTGTCGGAAGCATTGCTATAACCGATGCTGCCATGATCAGAGCGTAATCACTTTGAATCGCGTAGTAGTGGTTAAAGGATCTGATAACTACCTGAAGGGTCCAGGTCTTTTCACTTCTAAGGAAGATCGTTGGAGCAAGGTAGTCATTCCATATTCCCATGAACCAGAGCATGAGTTGTGTACCAAGAGCACCCTTCATAAGTGGAAGGAAGATCTTCCAGTAGATTCCGAAGTAGTTGCATCCGTCAATCTTGGCTGCATCCATAAGGTCTGAAGGGATGCTGTAAAGGTTCTGACGAAGGAAGAAGATCATGCTGACGTTTCCAAAGCACCCCGGAATGATAAGTGGTGCCAGGGAATTGGTCCAGTGGAGCTTGGTAAAGAGTACGTACTGAGGGATCATTACAACCGCAAATGGAATCATGATGGTTGCAAGGAGTGCCAAAAACAGTGCGTTTTTACCTCTGAATTCCATCTTGGCAAAGGCAAAGGCTGCAAGGGATGAAGTAAAGCCTCCGATAATGAGCACAGGGATCTCAACCTTGATGGTGTTGATGATACCGCTTATGAACTGTCCCTTTTTCATAACCTCGCTGTATTTACCGATAAGGATCGGATCGGGAATGATCGTCAGGGTTCCTGAGAGGATCTGGTTTTTGGTCATAAAGGATGTTGCCACCATGTAGATGAGGGGGAACACCATTGTTATTGCAAATAAGAACAGCAGGACAAAGATAATGATGTTGAACGTCTTTTCTTTGGGGGATGTGACGCGATCATTCATATAGTCTTTTTGGCTGCTTTTTGGTTTTGATAAAATTGCTGTAGCCATCTGTCACACCTCCTTAATCTATAGTCTTAACCCATTTATCCTGGCCCCAGAAGTTGATGGCCGTGATAATGAATATGATGGTCGCAAGAATTACCGCAACTGCACTACCGTAGCCGAGCTGGCCGTTGGTAAAGGCTTTCTCATAGAGATAGAATACAACAGTTGCTGAGCTGTAGTTTGGTCCGCCGTTTGGTGTCATGACCTGAACTTCTACGAATACCTGGAAACCTCCGATGAGGGAAGTGATAAGTACGTAGAAGGTTACCGGTGAGAGCAGCGGGAGAGTTATATTGGTGAACTTCTTCCAGCTGTTTGCTCCGTCGATCATGGCTGCTTCATAGTAGTCTCTCGGAATGTTCTGAAGTCCTGCAAGATATAGGATTACCGTTCCGCCAAGACCCTTCCATACCATGAAGATTATGAGGGATATCTTTACCATGTGCTCATCGCCCAGCCAGTTGGGACCGTGCATTCCCGTGAGAGCTTTGTAGATACCGTTTAAAAGACCGTAGTCGTAGTTAAATACCCATGCCCACAAAATAGAGACAGCAACCAGTGAAGATACCACGGGAACATAGTACATTGTGGTAAGAACTCTTTTGCCCGGAATCTTTCTGTTAAGGCCCATGGCGATGAGGATTCCCAGAATCATTCCGATGGGAATACCTATCATGTAGATTATGGTTGTTCCCATGGATCTCCAGAATTTGTAATCGCCAAAGATCTTAATGTAGTTGCCGAGGCCGACTATATTTCCCCAGAGAGAATTCATTCCGGTCCATTTACTGGTACTGGCGATCAGGGCGAATACGATCGGGTACGCCATAAAGAGCATGAAACCGATAAAGGGAGGTGCGATAAAAAGCCATGCCCAGCGTTCTTCTCTTTTTGCCATGGCGGATCTGTGTACTTTGACTTTTGTTTTTGCCATTTTCTCTTTCCTCTAAATCTTATAAAACGAGCCCCTCGGCATCAAATACAGAGGGGCTCTGTCTGGTTCTAAACTGGGTTATCAGCCGTTCTTTGTAGCTGAATTCTGAAGCTCTATAGCCTCGTCAAGAAGCTCCTGCATCTCAGGCTCAACCTGCTTTAAGTAATCCTCAACAGAGATATCGCCGTTCTTGATGTTGAATACACCTGACCAGAAAGGTGTGAACCACTCTGAGTTGTATGTGTAGTCTGTCTCCTGAAGAGCTGCAGCGTAATTGTCGTTTCCGTCGAAGTATCCGAAGATAACGTCTACGTTTGAAGCGTAAGGAACTTTGCCGCTGTTTACAGCATCCTTGAACTCGCCGTATGCAAGCTCTGTGATGTTAGGAAGCTGGATTGAAGCACCTGTTGAGATACCTGAAACTGCTCTCTGTCCGTCAGCATCTGTTGAAAGCTTTGAAACAAGCTCTGCGCAGAGGTCAGGGTACTCTGTTGTGGATGATACGCAGTATCCAACTGATCCCATCCATGTGTGTGATCTTCCGTCACCTGAAGGTCCTACAGGCCATCCGCAAAGGTTCCACTTGTAAGGGAATGTAGCATCATCCATGAATGCTGCAACGTCCCATGTTCCGCAAGCGTAGAAAGCAACCTGTCCATCGAGCCATCTCTGGTATCCGCCAAGAGCTGTATCCTGCTCAACTGAAGGTGTAAGGCCGTTCTTTGTAAGATCTGTGTAGAATGTAAGAGCCTCTG
The DNA here is from genome assembly GCF_000421405.1 of Butyrivibrio sp. NC2007. Taxonomy (GTDB): domain Bacteria; phylum Bacillota; class Clostridia; order Lachnospirales; family Lachnospiraceae; genus Butyrivibrio. Next base: position 117,504 of record NZ_ATWY01000004.1, on the reverse strand, counting down.
TGAGCTGAGGGTTGTTTGCAACGTTAACCTTAGTCATGTCGTCATTGAGGAACTTAACGCCGTTTGAATAAAGAATAGGTGTCATGCCCCACTGGTCTGCACAGGCAACGCCCCACTGATCAATTTCTCCGTCGCCGTCCTTGTCCTTTGTAAGGGCCTTGCATACTTCCTCGAACTCTGCGTATGTGTAAGGCTTGTTAGGATCGGGATATTCAAGACCTGCCTCGTCGAAGAGGTCCTGGTTGTAAGCAAATGCAAAGCAGGAAAGATCCTTAGGGAATGCGTAGAGTGAACCCTTGCCGATCTCGCTGCCGTCATAGCGGTAGATTTCCTGAGTTGTTCCCCAAATGCTGCTGATTGTTGCATCGTCCACATAGTTGTCGAGTGGAAGGATGTAACCGTTGTCTACATAAGAACGAACTGCTGCAGGTCCTACGTAGAATACATCAGGCATATCGCCTGCTGTCATGTTGGCGATCATCTTCTGGTTGTACTCATCCTGTGTTGTAACTTCGAATACAACTTCCTTAACCTGATCCTTGTGCTCTTCAACGAACTCATCGATGAGCTGCTGGTAGATTTCCTTCTCATGCTCCTGCATGTAAAGGAATACGTGGATTGTCTGATCACCTTCACCTGCAAGGGTCTCGGTTGAAGACTCTGAGGTGGTCTCAGCTGCAGCTGTGTCTGCTGCCGGTTCTGCAGGAGTAGCTTCGCCTGCTTCCTCAACAGTTGTTGTTGAGCAGCCTGCAAGAATACCCATTGACATGCATCCGGCTAATAGAATACTCAAAACTTTCTTCTTCATAGCAAATCCTCCTAAAAAATTGCGTTAACTAGCATCTGTTACAGCAATTTTACTAAACAGGATTATTGGGCGTCAATGGGTATTTTAGATTTTTCTTAAATATTTTAAATTTTTGTCGTTTTACACAAAAAACTAAAGTTGTTTTTGTTAATCTATAAATGGTAATCAGTCAATCTTGGTTTCGAAGATGTTTGTTTCAAAGAATTTGTTGAATCCCTGCCATCCGGGAGTGGTAATATTCTGCAGGATTTCAGTGAAGGTCTCCATCTTGGCATCTGTGTTGTCGGCAAGATTCAAGGCTACAGCTTCCATGATCGCGGGCTTTTTGGGTGAGCCATATTCAAACTCTCCGTGATGAGCAACTATGCAGTGCTGAAGCTCCTGCTTTAAGAGCTCCGGGAAGCCTTCGATGAGGGCGGCTTTTTCTCCAACCATCATAGCTCCCATGACGATGTGGCCAAGGAACTGGCCTTCATCGGTGTAATCGTTGACAGGGAAAAGAGACAGCTCTTTTGTCTTACCTATGTCATGGCAGATGGCTGCTGTAAGAAGCAGGTCTCTCTTGAGCATAGGATAGGCGCCTGCCATGTAGTTGCAGAGCTTGGTAACACTTAAGGTGTGCTCTAAAAGACCGCCGATAAAGCCGTGGTGCACGGTCTTGGCTGCGCTGGATTTGCGGAACTTCTCGATAAAGGCTGTGTCCTTTACAAAGAATTCTTCCAAAAGCTTTTTTAAATAAGGGTTCTCGATAGTAGCGATGATCCCCAAAAGCTCTTTATACATTGTGTCGTTGTCCTTGCTTGAAACAGGAAGGAAATTGGCAAGGTCGTATTCTCCCTCGGAGCACTTTCTGGCTCTCTTTATGTTGATCTGGATAGCGCCGTTGAAGCTGGTAACTTCGCCAAAGACATCTATGCAGTCCTGATCGTCGAACTCATCGATGCCGGCTCCTCCCGGCTCCCAGATCTTGGCATCTACTGTGCCGGTCTTATCCTGCAGGGTTACGGAATAGTACTCCTTTCCATTCTTGGTTGTGGCTGACTGTTTGTGCTTACACATGTAGATGTCAGCAACTCTGTCCCCTGGTTTAAGATCTTTGATAAATTTCATAAAAACCTCATTTCTAACAATAAATTAATTGTGGGTGGCACTTGATAAAGTCACCTCTATATCAAGCTCTATGTAATCATTTGGAGCCTGTCTTTTTACTGCAACAGTTATTATATCATCCGGTGAGCACTGCGCAAGTTTGGAAATGAACTGCTCATAGGAACTGACTTCGACGCCGTCTATGGCGGTTATTATGTCTCCGCTCTGGATTCCGGCCTGCATAGCTGGAGAGCCAAGCTCAGTCTTTGTTATGTAAGCACCGGCTGGGATGTTCTGCTGCTCAAGGATGTCCGCGGGAATGGTGGTTCCGTGGATGCCCATGTATGCTCTGTTTCGACCGTTTGAGAGATCTTCAAACAATGTCTTTAGCTCTGTGATACCGATGGCGCAGATATGGTTCTCAAGATCCTCGGTGTTGTAGGACATGTCGATAATACCAATAACCTGGCCGTTTAAGTTGGCGAGTACTCCACTTCCTAAGGTGCTGCCGTAGATGTCTGTGGTCAGGAGCTTGTAGTAGGAATCTTCAAGGTTAAGGGTTGTCTTCTCGGAAGTGATGATACCGTAAGAGATGGAACCCTGAATTCCAATGGGACTGCCGACTGCGATGACGGGAAGACCTGTCATTGTGCCGTTGTTGGAGCTTCCAAGGAATGAGGTTGTCACCTTGTTTCTGGTGTTCTCTGTCAGGTCAGATCTGCTGACGCTGATGACACTAAGGCCTGTTACGTCATCGGCGAGCTTAAGCTCTGCATTGGCCATGGAGCCATCGACAAAGGTTACCTTTATGCTCTCGGCTTCGCTTATGGCTGATGAAGGAACTACGATAAAGTAGCTGGAGCCGTTGTTGGCGATAATGACGCCTGAAGCAGATCCGCTGCTCTCGAAGGATTCGCTGAACCAGTTGGTGTCGTTGGAAACAGCAGTCACTGTGACTATGCTGGTGCCTACGCTCTGAGCAACACCCTTAAGAGAGTACATCATTTTAGAATAGTCGGAAGCAGAGAAGGAGTAGGAAGCGATGGCTGCATCGATCTGATCCTTCTGATTGGCCTCGAGATACTGGGCTTCGACCTCCGCTATCTGAAATTCGTCTGCAAACATCTCCTCGGGAGTAAGCTCGTCCTGAACCTCCTCCTCCGGGAAGGAGATGGGCTCCGGCTCAGCTTCCGGATAGAGCCTGTCACTGAAGACCGGTTGCAGGAACAGGAACGTGAAGCACGCAACTATTCCGAATACTATGGCAAGAAAGAACGTGATGGCTGTTCTTCTTAAGAGTTTTTTCCTGTTTATGGGACGCTGTTTTATCTTTTCACTGATAAACCCTGTGTCCGCCAATACTTCTTTTTTCTCATCCTGATTAAGAGGCATGTCTTTTTACCTTCCAAGCTCAAAATATTACATACATTATATTATAGATTGGCTCTCTAGTCACGGAGCGCTTAAAATGGTAAACTGTAATTTGGACAATTATGTAAACAGGCAGAAAAACAAGGTTTTAGAAATGAACAAAAAAGCATTACACGTACTTGAGTACGACAAGATAATTGAAAAACTGGCAGAACACGCAACATCTGACCCCGGCAGAAAGCTCTGTCTTGAGCTTGAGCCGTCTTCTGATATCAAAGAGATCAGAAAGAACCTGCAAAAGACTAATGACGCCATCGCAAGGATCTTCAAAAAAGGATCCGTAAACTTTGGCGATAACAAGGAGTTTGGCGGGATCTTAAAAGCGCTGAAGATCGGATCATCCCTTGATATGGCATCGCTCCTTAGGCTTGCTTCATTCCTTGATAACGTAAACAGGGTAAAGAGCTACGGAAGACCGCCAAGAGATGATGAAGAGGGAGACTCACTTACTGAGTCCTTCCAGATGCTCGAGCCCCTTACATTTGTGTCGGCAGAGATCAGAAGATGTATCGTGTCTGAAGATGAGATGAGCTCTGATGCAAGTCCTGCACTAAGGCACATAAGGCGCGGAATGATGCTGGCCAATGACCGCATTCACGAGCAGCTGAACAGAATGATAAATGGTTCACTGCGCACCTACCTTCAGGATGCGGTGGTTACAGTCAGAGGTGACAGATACTGTATACCGGTAAAAGCTGAGTACAAATCCCAGGTAAACGGTCTTGTTCATGACCAGTCGTCCTCGGGGTCAACACTCTTTATTGAGCCGGCAGCAGTTGTTGAGCTCAACAACAAGATCCGCGAGATGGCACTTCAGGAGAGCGCAGAGATTGAGAAGATCCTCATGGAGCTCAGCCTTTCAGTGGCTGAACATGTTGATGCCATCAGGTACAACTGCGAGATCATGACTGATCTTGACTTTATCTTTGCCAAGGCCTCCTATGCCCTGGAGATAAATGCCATTACACCTGTATTTAACGAGCAGCACATTTTTGATATCAAGAAGGGAAGACATCCTCTTATTGCAAAAGACAAGGTGGTTCCCATCGACGTATATGCCGGCCGTGATTTTGACATGCTGATAATAACGGGACCAAATACCGGCGGTAAAACAGTTACATTAAAGACGGTAGGTCTTTTGACCCTGATGGGACAGGCGGGGCTTGCGATACCTGCAGCGGACAGGTCGGAACTGTCGGTGTTTGAAGAGGTTTACGCGGACATCGGTGATGAGCAGAGTATTGAGCAGTCTCTTTCAACCTTCTCATCACACATGACAAACACGGTTGCTATCTTGGAGAATGCCAATGAGAACAGCCTGTGCCTTTTCGATGAGCTGGGTGCGGGAACTGACCCTACAGAGGGTGCGGCTCTTGCAATCTCAATCCTCAATGACCTTCACAAGAGGAAGATCAGGACCCTGGCAACGACTCACTACTCAGAGCTCAAGGTCTATGCCCTCAACACAAAGGGTGTACAGAACGCAAGCTGCGAGTTTGACGTTGAGTCCTTAAAGCCCACATACAGGCTGCTGATAGGACTTCCCGGTAAGAGTAATGCCTTTGCTATTTCTTCCAAGCTAGGACTTCCTGACAGGATCATCGAGGCGGCCAGCGAGCAGATAAGCACAGAGGACAAGCGCTTTGAGGATCTTATCGCAGATCTCGAGATGAGCCGTAAGACCATCGAGAACGAGCGCCTTGAGATAGAGCAGTACAAGAAAGAAGCAGAGGAGCTCAGAAAACAGCTCGAGCAGAAGACGGACAAGCTGGACAGACAGAAGGAAGATATCCTGCGTGAAGCTCATGAACAGGCAAGGCAGATCCTTCAGGAAGCCAAAGACGTCGCCGACGAGACCATCAAGGTCTACAGAAAAGCCGGTCCGAACGCTTCCATGCAGGACCTTGAGAGAACAAGGACGAAGCTCAATGAGAAGATATCCGACAAGAACAAGGCGATCACTAAGAAGAAAGAGCTGCCGGCAGATCACCAGATTCTCAAGGAATCTCAGCTCAAGCTTGGCGAGAGCGTAAAGATCGTGTCCATGGGACTTAAAGGAACCATCTCATCCAAGCCCGACAAGGATGGAAATCTCTTTATCCAGTGCGGAATCATGAAGACCAAGGCCAACATCAGAGACCTGGTGCTCATTGGAGATGAGGATCCCAAGGCTGCCATGAAGAAGTTCTACGGCAGGAACACTTCGGGAGGCGGCAAGATGGACCTCTCCAAGGCTTCGACCATCAGGACGGAGATCAATCTTATAGGAAAAAACAGCGATGACGCAGTCGCTGCTTTGGATAAATACCTGGACGATGCTTACATGTCGCACCTTAATAACGTAAGAGTCGTTCACGGAAAAGGCACAGGAGCCTTAAGGCAGGCTGTGCATCAATATCTTAAGGGGGTACCCTATGTCAAATCCTTTAAGCTGGGCGAGTTCGGCGAGGGAGATGCCGGGGTTACAATTGTTACTTTTATAAAGTAAGAGGGGAATAGTAAATGGTTAGCAAACAGAAAATTTTAATCGTAGATGATGACAACAACATTGCAGAGCTCATCTCTCTGTATCTGGTAAAAGAGTGCTTTGAGACCAAGATCTGCAACGACGGCGAGACAGCCATCAACACCTTTGACACCTTTAAGCCAAACCTGGTGCTTCTTGATCTGATGCTTCCAGGCATCGACGGATATCAGGTCTGCAGAGAGCTAAGGACCAAGAGCCAGGTGCCGGTGATCATGCTCTCCGCCAAGGGAGAAGTATTTGATAAGGTCCTTGGCCTTGAGATGGGGGCTGATGACTACATGGAGAAGCCCTTTGATTCAAAAGAGCTTGTGGCAAGAGTCAAAGCTGTCCTTAGAAGATACAAACCTCAGGTTCAGGAGGTTCAGGAGTCGGATGACAAGGTTGTAAGATATCCTGACCTTGAGATCAATATGACCAACTACTCGGTAACCTACATGGGCGAGAAAGTTGACATGCCACCCAAGGAGCTGGAGCTTTTGTACTTCCTTGCTGCGTCTCCAAACCATGTATTTACCAGAGAGCAGCTCCTTGACCAGATCTGGGGCTATGAGTACATCGGAGATACCAGAACAGTAGATGTTCATATCAAGAGACTTCGTGAGAAGCTAAACGACCACGACAAGTGGAGACTGGCTACCATCTGGGGAATCGGTTATAAATTTGAGGTACAACAGTAAATGAAACGGACCCTTTACATCAAATTTCTGCTGGCATATCTTTTGTTCGGCATATTTGGTTTTATTGTGGTTGCGACCTTTGTGTACAGTATGACACTTGACCGCTTAAGGCGAGACAAGGCGGATAACATGTACCAGGTTGCCACACAGATAGCCAACACCTATGCAGCAGATCTTTACAATTCGGAGACGTCCCTTGAGACAGTGCACGGAGAGCTCTCCTCGCTGTCCAAGTACATGGATAACTCCCCAATATGGATCGTCAATCCTTCAGGCCGACTGGTTCTTGACTCCTCAAGGATGCTTGAGCCGGGAAAAGAGATCGTGATAACCGGCTTTGATCCGACGATCACGGGATCAAGCTATTACACTACCGGGAACTTCTGGAGCTCTTTTAACCAGGAAATGCTAAGTGTATTTGCACCGATAACCGCCAATTATAAGGTTCAGGCCTATGTTGTTATCCATACACCGATAGCTACGCTGGAGAAAAAAGCCAACACTTTCCTCAACATCTCTTACCTGATGCTGATAGTTCTTTTCCTGCTGTCATTGATAATCCTTATCTTCTTCACGGAGCTGGTATATGTTCCGCTTCGAAAGATAACCAGGGCTACAGAGCAGTATGCAGCCGGAAATATGGGCTATGAGTTTTCGGTGGAGTCTGAGGATGAGATGGGATACCTTGCTGCTTCTTTGTCTTACATGGCAGGTGAGATTGCCCGCTCCGAGGATGATCAGAAGAAACTGGTTGCCAATGTTTCCCACGATTTCAGATCTCCTCTTACATCTATAAGAGGTTATCTTGTGGCAATGCAGGATGGAACCATTCCTCCCGAGATGCATGAGAAGTACCTTGGGATAGTAATAAACGAGACCGACAGACTTACCAAGCTCACCAACGAGCTCCTTACACTCAACAATATGAGCACCAAGGGAATGCTGCTTAAGAAGGTCGACTTTGACATCAACAGTGTCATCAGGAAGGTCGCAGAGTCTTTTGGCGGAACCTGTATGGACAAGAATATCGCCATCGAGCTTGTGCTGACAGATGACAAAATGCTGGTAAATGCTGACGTTGACAAGATCCAACAGGTGCTTTACAACCTTGTGGACAACGCCATCAAATTCAGCCACCACGACTCTTCGGTTAAGATCGAGACCACCGAGAAGCACAGCAAGGTCTTCGTATCCGTCAAGGACAGCGGTATCGGAATCCCCAAGGAAGACTTAAAGCTCGTATTTGACAGATTCTACAAGTCCGACGCCTCAAGAGGTAAGGACAAGAAAGGCACCGGCCTTGGCCTTGCAATTGTAAAAGAGATCATAAAGGCCCACGACGAAAATATCAATGTTATCAGTACTCAGGGCGTTGGAACTGAGTTCATCTTCTCGCTCCCTAAATCTGCAGCGATGGATGCTGATGACGAGGAGTAATAAATGCACATAGTACTGCACCAGCCGGAGATTCCGCAGAACACCGGCAATATCGGAAGAACCTGCGTTGCAACGAACACCAGTCTTCACCTAATAGAACCCCTGGGCTTTCGCCTCGGAGAAAAAGAGCTAAAGAGAGCCGGGATGGATTACTGGGAAAAGCTCGACGTCACAAGATACATGGACTATCAGGACTTTTTGGCAAAGCACCCCGGGGCTAAGATATGGTACGCCACCACCAAAGCAAAGCGCACCTACGCCGAAGTGTCTTTTGGCATGGACGACTTTATCATGTTTGGAAAAGAGAGCGCTGGAATCCCGGAGGAGATTCTGGTGGACAACGAAGAGACCTGCATCAGGATACCGATGGGCGAGGATATAAGATCACTGAACCTGTCCAATTCTGTGGCGATTGTGCTCTACGAAGCCTTAAGGCAGAATGACTTTGCCGGGCTTGAGAGGCAGGGCGAGCTTCACAGATTGCATTGGCGTAGCTAAAAGCGATGACTTAACGAAGTTCTTTTGAGTTTAGTCAGAACTTCCTTGTGAGAGGTTATAAATGGGAAAAGAAAATTTTCTTTATAAGAAGGACGATGTTCTGACGGTGGACATCGTCGATATCGGAAACGACGGAGAGGGCATAGGCAAAATAGATGGCTATACCCTCTTTATTAAAGATGCGGTAATTGGCGATAAGGTCAGTGCCAAGGTCATGAAGGCCAAGAAGAATTATGCTTATGCGCATCTTGAAAAAGTGCTGGAGGCTTCTTCGTTCAGGCAGGAGGCCAAGTGCCCCATCGCCCGTCAGTGCGGTGGTTGCCAGATTCAGAACATGACTTATGAGAGGCAGCTTGAGTTCAAGCAGAACAAGGTAAGGAATAACATTGTGCGTCTAGGCGGCTTCGATGAGGCTTTTGTTGACAGTGTAATGGAGCCCATCATCGGAATGGACGAGCCCTGGAGATACAGGAACAAAGCCCAGTACCCGATCGGTACCGGCAAGGATGGAAAGCCCATTGCCGGATACTATGCAGGAAGAACCCACAGCATCATACCGGTTGAGGATTGTCTTATCGGGGTAAAGGAGAATCAGGAGATCCTAGATATTATCCTGGCCCACATGGAAAAATATAAGGTCTCTGCCTACGATGAAGTCAGTGGCAAGGGGCTTTTAAGGCATGTGCTGATAAGGAAAGGCTTTACCAGTGGTCAGATCATGGTGTGCCTTGTGATCAATTTCTCCGGAAAAGGCCCAGAGTACATTCCGGGACAGAAGGAGCTTACGGATAGGCTGTCTGAAATTGACGGAATGACCAGCATCTCTGTCTCCATAAATACTGAGAAGACTAATGTGATTATGGGACTTAAGATCCGTACGATCTGGGGAGCAGATACCATCTCCGATACTTTGTGCGGGCTTGAATTTGAGATTTCGCCTTTGTCGTTCTATCAGGTTAACCCTGTTCAGACCCAGAAGCTCTATGGACAGGCCATTGAGTATGCGCGCCTTACGGGAAAAGAGACTGTCTGGGACCTTTACTGCGGAATAGGAACAATCTCTTTATCCATGGCAAAGGCAGCAGGCCATGTCTACGGAGTCGAGGTTATTCCGGATGCCGTGGAAGATGCCAAGAGAAATGCTGACAGGAATGGACTTGAAAATGCGGACTTCTACTGTGGTAAGGCTGAGGAGGTTCTGCCTGAGTTTTATGAGAAGAAGAGGCTTGGCGCAGAGGGCGATTCTGTGTCAGATGCTGCGCTTCATCCGGATGTTATAGTTGTAGATCCGCCCCGTAAAGGGTGCGACAGCGCCTGCCTTGAAACCATGCTCAAAATGCAGCCCGATCGCATCGTCTATGTAAGCTGCGACTCTGCAACTCTCGCCAGAGACCTTCGAATACTGTGCGACGGAGGCTATGAGATAAAGAAGGTGCGCCCCTGCGATATGTTCAGTTGGAGCGTACATGTAGAAACTGTGGTGCTCTTGACGAAAACGACTGATAAGGAAGGTTGAGCTTAGAGAACGCTGCTGTTCTGGCGAGCCCCGGTTGGTTTGGCAACTTTTATTGGTTTCAACAGGTGCCCGTAGTGGGGCTTTCCTGTTGAGAATGTTGTTTTTATCAATTCCAACAGATGATTTTAGCTGTACCTCCCTGTTGAGAACGCTGTTTTTATCAATTCCAACAGATGATTTTTGCTGAATCTCCCTGTTGGAGATGTAGTTTTTGTCAAAACCAACAGGAAGAAGGCAGGGTAACAGCCTGTTGAAAATACGTATATTCAAATTCCAACAGGTGGTAATTGAAATACATGCCTGTTGGAAATAGTTGATAAGGAAAATACAACAGGGAAAATACGAGAAATATGATCAAGAGAGCGAAAGTTGAGGAAGCTAATCGAATCATAGCTTTTAGAAAGGATATTTAGATACGCATGCTCGAATTTAGGAAGTTCACGGATTTTCCGCGAGGGACAATGTATAACATCTTACAGGATTAAAGAGTATGAAGGATTGAAAAGAATTATCTGTATTATGAGATTGTGATTTAAGGGAAACATACATGATTTTGAGAAAAATAGGCAGAAATGAATATAAAGGATACCTTGAATTTGCTAATGAGTGTATTGCGAACCGTGTTTATCCAATGTCAATTGTGACCGGGACTCAGGATGGAGATATATACACAGATGATAAAGGATGCACATTGTTCTGGCATTATTGCGGCTTTGCATATATCTCGGGGAATGTGAGTGAGGATGTTCTTGAAGAAGTATATCAAAAGTTTTTTGTACCTGATACGGAACGAAGATTTGTATTGATAACAGACTCTGAGCATGCTTCGAATTACTATTCAGGCAACAACGACCTTCGAATTGATAAGAGAATTGAATATACACATGGCGGGATTCCTGAGCACCGACCGATACTTGATGATAATTATATTGTTGAGCGCATTACAGCAGACAATATAGGTGACATCCGTGGAAGAATCACACCCTTTTTTTCCTGGAAAGACAGCGATACATTTCTTAGAAATGGATTCGGATGCATCGCCAGAAATAAGGCGGATGGCAGCTTTGCTGCAGTGGCATTTTCCAGCGCTGTCAGTCCTGAAGAAGTGGATATCGGAGTTGAGACTGCTGAAGCACATAGGCACCATGGACTGGCATCATACCTTGCGTACAGGATGTGTGAAGAAATCATACAGCAAGGCAGGAGACCCGTGTGGGCACATGCTGAAACAAATGCAGGTTCGCAGAAAACTGCGCTCAGCGTTGGTTTTAAGCCATGCAGGATAAATACAGTAATTCACAAGTAAGGAGAAACGTTACGTGGTAATACTCATAACGGGAGCATCCCATACAGGAAAGACACTACTTGCTCAGAGGATGCTTGAAAAATATAAATATCCGTACCTGTCTATCGATCATTTGAAGATGGGCCTTATAAGAAGCGGAAATACTCAACTTACTCCGGAAGATGATGAGGAGATGACGTCCTATATTTGGCCGATAGTACGGGAAATGATAAAGACTGCTATAGAGAACAGGCAGAATCTGATCGTTGAAGGCTGCTATATTCCCTTTGACTGGCGCAGGGATTTCAGCGAAGATTATCTGCAGGATATCAGATTTATTTGTCTTGCGCTGACAGACAGCTACATTGATGCGAATTTCGATAAGATCAAGGGTCATGCTTCCGACATAGAATCCAGATTGGATGAGTCATATTGCACGGCCGATTGGATAAAAGCAGATAACAAAAGATATATAGAAGGATTTGCAAAGACAGGTGAACATATTGAAGTCATAGATTCGGATTACGAACAGATTATAGAGAAGGCCTCTCGTCTATAGGCGGACGAGAGGTCTTTTTCCATTCATACTCTGTACTTCCTGTATCTTCCAAAGAGTATTCCATCATCCAGGAACTGCCCGGTTTCTGAAACCCACATGGGAAACTGTCCGGTTGCCAGGGCTGTCTGTCCGTTTAACATTCCGGTGTGGAATGAGATGTGTCTGTACTGCCTGAGAACCAGTTCCATTCGGGTATATTGACAATCCTTTGGCTTTTCGTAAAGCATCTCGTCTGTGAGAGTGTCCAGGTACTCCAGCGTTTTCTTTTCAATAGAATCAAGATAGGCAAGAAGCTCTTCGTCTGAAAGGACAACGTCGCATTGAACATCCGGATTGTCCAATCCTTCTACATGAAATGAAGGCTCTTCATAATCGAATGGGTTGATAAACCATTTGTCCGCAGAATGGAGTGCGTGGTAAGCCCATCTCCAGCAAGGTGCGCCTACGCAGAGAGCATCCCTGTTATAAGCTCTTATTGCTGTGCGGATGTTAAGAAAATTGGGCTCTACCGTATCCTTGATGATCATACATAATTCGTTCATTTGTGGTACCTCCTTGTGTTCGCTCTATTTTGAATGTATAATAACGCTGAAACATATATCTGTAAAATTGAAACAAATAATATAAATGTTCAAAATAATTGAATTCAAGAGGTATAGTGATCATGACAATAACTCAGTTAAGCACGTTTTTGAAAATTGCAGAGCAAAACAGTTTCTCGGCAGCAGCTGATAGCCTTGGTTATGCACAATCCACGGTGACAACGCAGATCAAGCAGCTGGAGGAAGAACTTGGCTGCCAATTGTTCGACAGACTGGGTAAGACGATTGTTCTTACGCCGCAGGGAGAGAAGCTCATAGCATATGCGGAAAAGATGCTTCAGCTGGAGCGAGAGATCCATCTTGAAATATCGGATGAGGAAGAGCCGACCGGAGTGCTGAAGATAGGCGTTTCCGAATCGCTGTGTTATAGCCGTGTTCCGGAGGCACTTATGAAGTATAGAAAAGAGGTTCCGGGAATAGATATCAGGTTGGTATTCATTACGCACGATACATTTCCCGACATGCTGCAAAAAGGGGAACTGGACCTGGTTTATACATTAAATCCTTACATGGAGGATGACAGGCTGACCATGCTGTATAAGAAAGAAGAGACGCTGGGCTTTTATACTTCGCCGGATCATCCGCTTGTGGGGAAGAAGATAAAAGAGAAGGATCTCGCAGATTATCCGCTACTTCTGACGGGGCATAATTGCAGCTTCAGGCATATGCTCTTTGAGGATCTGGCGAAATGCGGGGTAGAAGGCAAATCCCTGATAGAAACCAGCAGCAAGGAAATACTTAAGCAATTTGCCTCTAATGGTCTGGGAGTCGCATTTATTCCGGATATGACTGCAACAAGAGAAGTGGAGAATGGGAGACTCAAAAGACTGGACTGGAGAGGCAGCTCTTTTCCCATTTATTCACAGATATTCGTTCATAAAGATAAGCATATAGGCAAAGCGATCAGCAGTCTGGTGGATGTTATCGGTAGTGATGCTTGAGAAATGGCAGAGGATATGATACCATTTTCCAAATAAATGCGGCGACCCACAACAAGGTGCGGCGTCGACTGGAGGAGAATGAGTTATGAAAGAGTTTTTGAAGAGGAAAAACATCGAGATTTCCTTAAGGCGCTATGGTATTGACGCTTTGGGAGCAATGGCACAGGGACTTTTTTGTTCCCTTCTTATTGGTACTATCATTAATACCATCGGTACACAGTTTCACATACCTTTTCTAATGAAGACAGTTGCTACAGTTGCAGGCGTTGAGTACACGGTTGGTGGTCTTGCAACAGCAATGAGTGGTCCGGCAATGGCTGTAGCTATAGGCTATGCGCTTCAGTGTCCGCCACTGGTTCTTTTCTCAATGATCACAGTTGGATTTGCTGCGAATGCATTGGGCGGAGCCGGCGGTCCTCTGGCAGTCCTTTTTGTGGCAATCATCGCCGCTGAATTCGGAAAAGCAGTGTCAAAAGAGACTAAGGTCGATATATTGGTCACTCCACTTGTTACAATAGCAGTGGGTGTGTTCCTCTCATGGCTTATTGCGCCACCTCTTGGAAGAGCAGCAATGTGGGTTGGAAACATTATCATGTGGGCAACAGAGCAGCAACCGTTCCTCATGGGAATCATAGTTTCAGTGGTTGTTGGTATGGCGCTTACACTTCCTATTTCTTCTGCAGCAATTTGTGCGGCGCTTGGACTTACCGGTCTTGCAGGCGGAGCAGCTGTAGCAGGATGCTGTGCTCAGATGGTGGGCTTTGCAGTTATTTCCTTTAAGGAGAATAAATGGGGAGGCCTTGTTTCACAGGGTATCGGAACCTCAATGCTTCAGATGGGCAATATCATCAAGAACCCTAGAGTATGGATTGCACCTACACTGGCATCGGCCATCACAGGACCGATAGCAACATGCATCTTCAGGCTTCAGATGAACGGAGCTCCTGTATCATCGGGTATGGGAACCTGCGGACTTGTAGGACAGATTGGTGTTTACACCGGATGGGTTAATGACATAGCAAATGGAACCAAGGCAGCCATCACAGGCTTTGACTGGTTGGGGCTTGTTCTCATTTCCTTTGTGCTTCCTGCAGTTCTTTCACTGGTAATCCACAAGGGCGTTATGAAGCTTGGATGGGTAAAAGAAGGAGATCTTAAACTCTAATGACACAGATACCTGTAGTGATCCTATATCTGATCCTTGCAATTATCGTCGTGCTTCTGGTTGTGCTTGTAGTGAGGGCAGTCATAAAAAGACTGCCCCATGAACTTCCTATGGACGAGATGGAAGGTCATGATTTTGAGTACTACTGCGCAGACCTTTTGAAGGCCAACGGCTTTCTGGAAGTGGAAGTCACCAAGGGAAGCGGAGACTTTGGAGCAGACATTCTGGCTGAGAAAGATGGTATTACCTACGCTGTTCAGTGCAAGTGCTATGACAAGCCAATAGGTGTCAAGGCGGTCCAGGAGGTCTATGCAGGCCGTGATTACTACGACAGAATGGTCGGTGTTGTCATGACCAACCAGTACTTTACGCAGCCGGCAGTGGAACTTGCCAGGAAGCTGAACATCATGCTCTGGGACAGAGGATACCTAGACGATATGGATAAAGCGGAGTAATTTATGAAGATTACCATTAAGGATGATTTTGATCTTTCAAAAATAGCAGACAGCGGACAGTGCTTCAGATTCAACGCTATGGCCGATGGCTACAGCGCCACAGCTCTTGATAAGAATCTTTTCATAAAGAGCCTGGGCAATAGCGAGTATGAGCTTGATTGCAGTAAGGATGAGTTTGACAGCTTCTGGAAGGGGTACTTTGACCTGGATCTGGACTATAGGAGCCTGAGAAATAGGATTGATAAAGAGGAAGACCCATATCTTTTTGCGGCTGCTGAGTTTGGCAAGGGGATCAGGATATTAAGGCAGGACCCTTGGGAGATGTTAATCTCTTTTATCATCTCTCAGCGTAAGAATATACCGGCTATCAAGGCTTCTATTGAGAAGCTCTGCGCAATGGCAGGCGATATTATAAAAGAGGATGCGGAAGGGAAGCCCATCTACTCATTTCCAACGCCGGAGAAGCTGGCTGGGCTGTCTTTAGATCAGCTCTCAGCCTGCAGCCTTGGATATAGAGACAAGTATGTTCAAAAGGCTGCCATGGACGTGGCAAGCGGAGCTGTAGATCTGAAGAGCTTTGAGGCTCTTGATGACGAGGCACTTATGGAAGAACTCCTTAAGCTGTTCGGAGTTGGAGTTAAGGTTGCAAACTGCGAGATACTCTTTGGCTATCACAGACTGGATGCCTTTCCAAAGGATGTATGGATCAACAGGGTGCTTGAGAATCACTACCCAAATGGATTTATGTTTGATAAATATGCCCCGTACAACGGGATAATGCAGCAATATTTATTCTTTTATTCAAGACTGTCTTCGATGTAAATCGAAGGCAGTTTATTTTTTGCTTATTTTGAGCCCTTGACTCCGTCCCTAGGGCTCAAAAAAATGAGCCACTGACTCCGTCCCCGGGGCTCATTTTGAAAATTTGTACATATACAACTTGATAAAAATGTTTATTTTTGACATTGACGATTAGTACAGGCTATGGGAACATGGTTGTGCAGGTTGTTAATGTCTTTTTTATGTGGGAAAAATCGTGGCTAAATACGTAAACGTAATTGAATGGATAACAAAGAAAATAGATAACGGAGAGCTTATCCCGGGAGCTAAGATCCCGTCTGAGAACGAGCTGAGCGAGGAGTTTAACTTAAGCCGCCAGACCATCAGACATGCCATTGCGCAGATGGTGGAGGATGGGATATTGGAGAGCCGCAGAGGAAGCGGAACCTATGTGGTCGATCTTCGTGCAGAAGAGGGAGAGAGGAATGTAGTTGCGGTAATCACAACCTATGTTGATGACTACATTTTCCCGAGCACTATCAGGGGAATTGAGAGTAACCTCAGCGAAAAGGGCTATTCCATGCAGCTTTCCTTCACCAATAATACCGTCACCAAAGAGAGGCAGATCTTAGAGGACCTTCTTCAGAGAAATGATATTGCAGGGATAATCATGGAGCCGGTTAAGAGTGCTCTTCCAAATCCGAACATGGAGTTGTACACACAGCTACGGGAAAAGAATGTGAAGATCCTTTTCATAAATACCTTTTATCCGGAGCTCGATATTCCCCATGTTTCCTTAAACGATGCGGAGTGCGCCTACAAAGCTGTCACAGCTCTTATTGAGGCGGGACACAGGAATATCGGATGCATTCTTAAGCTTGACGACGGCCAGGGAAGAGAGCGTTACAGAGGATACTTAAAGGCGGTAATGGAAGCCGGACTTCCTTTTGCCTATGAGCACGTCAATTGGATAGATACCATAGACATCAGGAATGGAAAAGAGTCTTTAGCCGGAATGAAGGACAGACTTAAGGATTGCACTGCAGTCTTTTGCTATAACGACCAGGTGGCGGGCATGCTGATCGAGATGCTTTCTAACATAGGAGTTAAGGTTCCGGAAGATATGTCGGTCATCGGGATGGATGATTCGGACATGGCAAGGCTTGGCGTTGGAGGAGTTACCATCTCATCGATTCCTCACCCCAAGGAGAAGCTCGGCGAAAAGGCTGCAACCAACATGATCAGAATGATCCACGAAGGTAAGCTGTATTTTAATGCCACCTACGAATTTGAAGAGGATGTAATTCTCAGGGCATCGGTTTCAGAGAGCAGAGAATAAACATAGTAAAGGGAAAATAAAGGAGAAAGCCGGGCAGCGCCGGCAGAATGGAGGCAATTTATGGGAGATGCAAAAAAGGCTATAGCAGAGGGGAAGACATATCTTGGTATCGAGTTTGGATCAACCAGGATAAAGGCTGTGCTCACTGATGAGGAGTACAATCCTATCGCTTCGGGGTCACACAGCTGGGAGAACAGACTGGACAACGGAATCTGGACCTACACCCTTGATGATGTATGGGGCGGAGTTCAGGACTGCTACAAGAATCTGGCAGCAGATGCCTTCAAGCAGTACGGGGAGAAACTCACAACAGTCGGAGCCATGGGATTCTCAGCAATGATGCACGGTTACATGGCATTTGATAAGGACGGAAATCTCCTTGTACCTTTCAGGACCTGGAGAAACACAATAACAGAAGAAGCATCAGAGAAGCTCACAGATCTTTTCGGATATCATATTCCACAGAGATGGAGCATTGCTCACCTCTATCAGGCAATCTTAAACGGTGAGGAGCACATCTCCAAGATCGACTTCTTCACAACACTGGCAGGCTATGTTCACTGGCAGCTCACAGGAGAGAAGGTTCTGGGCGTTGGTGATGCATCAGGAATGTTCCCTATCGATTCAGCTACCTGCAGCTACAATGAGAAGATGCTGGATCAGTTCGACGAGCTCATCGCTCCTAAGAACCTGGGCTGGAAGATCAGAGACATTATTCCTAAGTCACTTCCTGCAGGCGTATCAGCAGGCAAGCTCACTGAGGAAGGTGCTAAAAAGCTTGATCCTACAGGAACACTTCAGGCTGGCATCGCAGTATGTCCTCCTGAGGGAGATGCAGGAACAGGTATGGTTGCCACCAATTCTGTTGGCGTAAGAACAGGTAACATCTCAGCCGGCACATCAGTATTTTCAATGGTAGTTCTTGAGCACAGTCTTTCAAAGGCATATCCTGAGCTGGACCTTGTTACAACACCAAGCGGCGAAGAAGTTGCCATGGTACACTGCAACAACTGTACATCTGACCTCAACGCATGGGTAGGACTCTTTAGAGAGTTCGCTGGCGCTATCGGCAAGGATGTTGATGACGATACACTTTACGGAACACTTTATCGCAAGGCTATGGAAGGTGATGCTGATTGTGGCGGACTCCTTGCATACAACTACTTCTCAGGCGAGAGCATCACAGGCTTCAACGAAGGAAGACCTCTCTTTGTCAGAAGACCTGATGATAAGTTCAACCTTTCAAATTTCATGAGAACACACCTTTACACAGCTCTCGGAGCACTTAAGGTTGGTAATGACATCCTTATGAAGGAAGAGAATGTCAAGGCGGACTTCTTCTTTGGCCAGGGCGGATTCTTCAAGGTTAGAGGAGTTGGTGACAGAGTAATGGCAGCAGCTCTTAACACATCCATCAAGCTCATGGAGACAGCAGGAGAGGGCGGCCCTTGGGGACAGGCAATCCTTGCAGGCTTTATGTGCCAGAAAGAGGAGGGTGAGACCTTGGAGCAGTACCTTGCTAACAAGGTATTTAAGAGCGGTAAGGTTGAGACCTGTGATCCTGTAAAAGAGGATGTAGAAGGCTTTGATAAGTTCATGAAGGACTACAATGCAGGACTTGCAGTTGAGAGAGCTGCAGTAGATTCTCTCAAGTAATTTTTGATAATAATTAAGCAATATTTACGGAGCATTGTAATGATGCTCCGTAATATAATGAAAAATGGAGTGAGATCATGTTAGAAGAACTTAAGAAAAAAGTATATGAAGCGAATATTTTACTGCCAAAATATGGCCTTGTTACCTTTACCTGGGGCAATGTAAGCGCTATCGACAGGGAGAGCGGTCTTTTTGTTATAAAGCCAAGTGGCGTAGAATATGATACAATGACTCCGGATGATATGGTTGTCATGGATCTTGAAGGCAACAAGGTGGAGGGCAAGCTCAATCCTTCATCGGACACTCCCACACATCTGGAGATCTACAAGGCATTTAAGGAAGTGGGCGGAGTTGTTCATACTCATTCGTCCTATGCCACCAGCTGGGCTCAGGCCGGACGCAGCATTCCCTGCTACGGAACAACTCACGCAGATTATTTCTATGGAGAGATCCCCTGCGTAAGATGCCTTAACAAGGATGAGATCGAGAGCGCCTACGAAGAGAATACAGGTCATCTTATCGTAAACGAGTTTGAGCGCATGGGAAAAGACCCTGTGGCAGTTCCCGCGGTTCTTTGCAAGAATCACGGTGTGTTCACCTGGGGTAAGGACGCTCACGAGGCAGTCCACAATGCAGTGGTTACAGAGGAAGTTGCCAAGATGGCTTTCCGCTGCGAGCTGATAAATCCTGAGGTTAAGCCTGCACCACAGGAGCTTCAGGACAAGCATTACTATCGCAAGCACGGAGCAAATGCTTATTATGGTCAGGCGAAGTAATCACCCGGCGAGAGCATAACTACCTTATTATCAATTAAAAGTTTTAGGAGGAATTATGGAGAACAAAGAATTGCAGAAAATTGCAAACGAAGTCCGCAAGGGCATTGTTACAGCGGTTCACGCAGCTAAGGCTGGACATCCCGGTGGATCTCTGTCAGCAGCAGATATCTTTACATATCTGTATTTTGAGGAGATGAACGTTGATCCCAAGGATCCTAAGAACCCCGATCGTGATCGTTTCGTTCTTTCAAAGGGACACACAGCACCAGGCCTTTACTCAGTAATGGCTCAGCGCGGATACTTCCCTGTAGAGGAGCTCACAACTCTTCGTAAGCTTGGATCAAGACTTCAGGGACACCCAAGTATGCAGTATCTTCCGGGACTCGACATGAGTAGCGGTTCTCTCGGTCAGGGAATCTCAGTTGCTTGTGGTATGGCTCTTTCAGCTAAGCTCGATAACAAGTCCTACAGAACCTACACCCTTTTAGGTGATGGTGAGATTGAAGAGGGACAGGTTTGGGAAGCAGCTATGTTTGCAGGATTCCGCAAGCTCGACAACCTGGTAGTCATCGTTGATAACAACGGACTTCAGATTGACGGACCTATTGATCAGGTATGTTCACCATATCCTATTGATAAGAAGTTTGAGGCATTCAACTTCCATGTTATCAATATTGATGCACATGACTTTGATGCCATAAGAGCAGCCTTCAAAGAGGCCAGAGAGACTAAGGGCCAGCCTACAGCAATCATCGCGCACAGCCTTAAGGGCAAGGGCGTTTCCTTCATGGAAGGCCAGGTTGCATGGCACGGCGTAGCACCTAATGATGAAGAGTATGCTATTGCTATGGCAGATCTCGAGAAGATCGGCAAAGAGCTCGAAGGTTGAGAAGGAGGTTAAGGCATGAGTGAAGTTAAGAAGATAGCTACAAGAGACAGCTATGGAAAAGAACTTATAGAGCTTGCAAAGGTCAATGACAAGGTAGTAGTACTTGACGCAGACCTTGCAGCAGCAACAAGAACCGGATGGTTCAAGAAGGAGTTCCCTGATCGTCACATCGACTGTGGTATTGCAGAGTGCAACATGATGGGAATCGCAGCAGGACTTGCAACAACGGGCAAGATTCCTTTTGTAAGTACATTTGCAATGTTCGCTACAGGACGTGCTTTCGAGCAGGTTCGTAACTCAATCGGATATCCTCATCTCAATGTTAAGATCGGTGGAACACATGCCGGAATCACAGTAGGTGAGGACGGAGCCAGCCATCAGTGTAACGAGGATCTTGCTCTTATGAGAACAATCCCCGGAATGGTTGTTATGTGCCCTGCAGATGATATCGAGGCAAGAGCCTGTGTAAGAGCAGCAGCTGAGCACGAAGGCCCTGTATATATCAGATTCGGACGTGCTGCATGCCCTGTTGTCAACGACAGACCTGATTACAAATTTGAACTTGGCAAGGGAACAGTATTGCGCGAAGGCACAGATGTAAGTATAATTGCTACTGGTATCGGAGTTGGATCTGCACTTGAAGCTGCTGAGAAGCTTGCAGCTGACGGAATCAGTGCAGAGGTAGTTAACATCTGCACCATCAAGCCTATCGACAGAGAGCTTGTTGTAGCTACAGCTAAGAAGACCGGCAAGGTAGTTACTGTTGAGGAGCATTCTGTTATCGGCGGACTCGGAAGCGCAGTTTGTGATGTACTTTCTGAGGAGTGCCCTACTGTTGTTAAGAAGATCGGTATGCAGGATAAGTTCGGCGAGTCCGGATCTGCAGCAGACCTTGTTAAGAAGTACGGTCTTGATGGCGACGGTGTTTATGCACAGGTAAAGGAATTTCTTGGTTGATGAACATTTTAAGTCCTTCAATTTTAGCAGCAGATTTTAAAAACCTGGGCCAGCAGATTGTCGATGTTGACAATGCTGGGGCTCAGTATATTCACATTGACGTTATGGATGGCAGTTTTGTGCCATCCATTTCCTTTGGAATGCCACTGATAAAGAGCATCAGAAGTGCGACGGACAAGGTTTTCGACGTGCATCTGATGATAGTGGATCCCATAAGATATATAAAGGAGTTTGCAGAGATCGGTGCAGATATAATCACTTTTCATCTCGAGGCAGCGCCTGATGTTTGTGCCGTGATCGATGAGATACATTCCCTTGGTAAAAGAGCCGGTCTCTCAATTAAACCCGGTACACCGGTAAAAGAGCTTGTTCCGTACCTGGACAAGGTGGATATGATCCTCGTTATGACAGTTGAGCCCGGATTTGGAGGCCAGCCCTTCATCGAGGCAAGCTATGACAGGATAAATGCTGTAAGGGCAATGCTTACAGAAAGAGGCCTTGATACAGATATTCAGGTTGATGGTGGTATCACCAAAGAAAATGTAAGAAGTGTCATCGCTGCAGGAGCCAACGTCATTGTGGCGGGATCTACAGTATACAGGGGCGATGCAGCCCAGAATACCAAAGATTTATTAAAGCTCATGGAATCTTAAAGTTCCATGAGCTTTTTTCTATAAGCCAGAGGTGTACAGCCAAAGGTCTCGTTAAACATTTTTCTAAAGAGCTTGTAGTTGGTAAATCCGTGTTTTTCCAAAATAAGTTTAACCGGAAGGTCTGTCTCCACCAGATCATCTCTGATCTTGGACAGACGAAGGTCGTTTAAATACTTCGTGTAGGTTATTCCCATATTCTTTTTGAAGAAATGACAAAAATACTCTTTTTGAAGACAGGCGACATTGGCAATCTCATCAAGACTGATGGGAGAAGCGTAGTTGCCATCCAGATAATCAAGTATGGTCTGTATTCTTCCGAAGGTCTTATTCTCTTTCTGGGCTTCTGCCGTCTCCATTTCCTGCGAAAAATTGTGATAGATCTGGAACAGAAACTCAAACACCAGGGAATTGAATCTTAATATTTCTCCATCGGGCTTTATCTCAAAAACCACCTGCATCTGCTTGATGATCTCGATGAGCTGCATGATTTTGGTCATGATGATCGGGTTATTGGTGTGGCAGTCAAAGCCAAATCGCCTTGACGCTATGTCAGGAATGTACCTCTCAAGGATTGGGTAAGGAATCTGTATCAGCACAGCTTTGTTTCCGTCAAGGGACTTGGTCGAGTGCGGAACTGCGCAGTCCACAAGGTAAACATCTCCCGGGAGCAGAACTGTTGTCTGACCTCCGACGGTAACATCTACCTCTCCCTCTAAGATATACATGACCTCCATCGCTGAATGCCAGTGAGTCGGTACATAGGAGCTGGAGTCATTAAATACCCAAAAGAAAATATCCAGTCCGTCTGTTATTCTGTCTCTTTCATGCCTAAATACGGCGTTTTCTCTGTTTTCCATAGTGATGATATTCTAAAACAAACAAAATAAAAAAGCAATATTGACCTATTAATTCTCAAGTAAGACTCTATTCTGTCCTGCTCCTTCGGTGTTAACATAAATCCCGCATAGAGGCCAAATGCACAAAAAATTGGGAGGTATAAAGTATGAGAGGAAAAGTAAGTAGAATTCTTGGACGCGGTTTTGCTTTTGCGCTCTCGGCAGTACTTGCTATGGGAGCACCCGGTATGACCGTCATGGCAGAGGAGGGAGAAGCTTTGGAAGAAACCAGCGGATCTGCATTCATCAAGGCAGACGGCAAGAACCTGAGGACCAATTACGGACAGGGAGATATCATCAACCTGCGTGGTACCAATGCCGGCGGATATCTCTTGCAGGAATTCTGGATGACACCATCCGGAGAATCTGCAGATGTATACGATCAGACAACCATTATAAGTAACCTTACCGAGAGGTTTGGAGAAGATGGTGCAAAAGAGCTGATAGCTGCCTGGGAAACAGCTTATTGGCAGGAAGAAGACTTTGCTAACTGCCGCGCAATGGGAATGAACACCATCAGGCTTCCATTCTGGTGGAGAAACCTAGTTGATGAAAACGGCAACTACTACGGATATGATGAAGGGGCATCCGATCCCTATGCTACAGCCTTTGAGAGACTCGACTGGTTTGTTGATATGTGCTCAAAGTACGGACTTTACGTAGTCCTTGATATGCACGGAGCACCCGGATCACAGAATGGTAGTGACCACTCCGGACTTGATGGCAAGGATCACAAGGAATCTGCTTCAGAGTTCTTCTTTGGTGAGAATGCAGCTGCAAATCAGGAGCTGTACTTAAGCCTTTGGAGAACAATCGCAGACAGATACGAAGGAAATGCCACAGTAGCAGGCTATGATCTTCTTAATGAGCCCTACTGCACATACCGTTACAATTCATCAAAGTCTGCAGATGAGCTTCACACAATCCTTTGGGATGTTTATGACAGAGCATACAACGTTATCAGACAGGAAGATGCTGACCACGTGATCATCATGGAAGCTACCTGGAATCCTGAGGACCTTCCGGATCCCGAAGCTTATGGCTGGGAAAACGTGATGTATGAGTATCACAACTATCTCTACGATGATTACGACAACGCAGGCGGCGGTCAGATCTCCAACATGGAGAACAAGACAAACGCCATCGGAAATGCTGATTATAACGTACCCAGCTACATGGGTGAGTTCAACTACTTTAACAATTACGGTGCCTGGGATGATGGCCTTGCACTTCTTACAGAGCTTGGTATCAACTGGACATCATGGACCTACAAGACAATAACCGGCTATGGCAACTGGGGACTTTACCATCATCCCGAGTACATGGACAACGGACTTGATATCTCCACAGCTTCTTTTGACGAGATAAAAGAGCTTTGGGAGAATTCAGCAACAAGCCTGGGAAGCCCTAACAACGAGCTTATTGAAATTGTGAGCAAGTGGTGCAATGCACAGACTTATGAGAACACAACCGAGCCTGTGACAGCAGAGCCTGTAAGTGACTTCATCAGTGGCTGGCAGAAGCTTGAAGTTGAAGATGAGGCTGTTTGCTCAATTACCGGTGGTAAACTCGAAGACCAGAGCTTTTACTCAGGTGGCAAGGCAGCAGGCAACATGAACACAGATGTTACTGCTGATAATGTTGCAGACGACTGGTCTAATATCAACTATCTCACCTTCACTGTTAAGGCAGCAGATAAGGGCAAGTACCCCATTGTTATGCATTACAACGGTGATGATGACAAGGAAATCCTTGTTAAGGTCGGTGATAATGAAGCACAGCTTGTACAGGTTCCAAGACTTTCCGGCGGAACATGGGACAAGATGCACGATGTTGTAGCTTATGTTGATCTTGAGAAGGGCGAAAATACCCTTAAGATCTCAGGCGCACTTGGAAGCGGCTGGATGAACATCGACTACATCGCAACAACAAGACACTTTGTAACAGTAAAAGAGGATGGAACACTTCGTCTTGAGGGCGAATTCTTCTACACCAATGCAGGCCTTGAAGGACAGTCATTCTTCTCAGCCGGCTACGCTGTAGGAAATCTTAATACACACGTAACTTTCGAGGAGATTGCTGAAGACTGGTCAAACATGAAATATGTTGACTTTGAGATCTTTGCAGAAAAAGAAGGTGACTACCGCGTTACATGGCACTGGAACGGAAACGGCGCCGATGGAATGACTGCTGTTTACAAGCTTAATGGCGGTGAGAACACTGCTATAAATCTTGATAACGCAGGCGCTCCATGGAACTCAATGAACAAGTCTGAGCTTACTCTTCACCTGCAGCAGGGCTTTAATGAGTTCAAGCTTTCAGGAACGATCCTCAATCAGGACAACTGGGCAAACATTGACTGCATCGACATCATCAGCCTGGATGCCATTGAAGAGCCTGACGGATTCCCGGAAGCTACAAGTGGCTTCAGAAGAGTAAAGGGCGACGCAATCTCTTTTGACGAGAGCAATGTAACAGTAACTGTGGATGCAAAATATGCAGGAGAGTATCGCTTCTATGTTGGATACATGACTGACGCA
Source organism: Butyrivibrio sp. NC2007 (assembly GCF_000421405.1). Lineage (GTDB taxonomy): Bacteria > Bacillota > Clostridia > Lachnospirales > Lachnospiraceae > Butyrivibrio. Next base: position 92,028 of record NZ_ATWY01000004.1, on the reverse strand, counting down.
GAAGAGCCGGCATTCAGAACTATACTTGGAAAGACTGAACTTACTGAGGGAACAAATACCATCACATTAGATAACGAAGCAGCTTTGGGCGAAACACCCGTATTCTTTGATGTTGCCGTTTCACCGATCACAATAATTGATGAGACCGGCGCAGAGAGATATGAGGCAGAGGATTACGCTGTAAGGTCAGCTAACAATCCACCTGCTGAGCACCAGGGCTTCTATTCAGGCCGTGCAAACGAAAACGGTGTTGGCGGAATGGGCGCAACTGTCGGTTCATTCGTTGTTGGCGATGACATCATTGCCAAGAAGCTCAACTACACAGATTACAGTGTCTTTGCACCTAAGGACGGAAATTACAAGATCACTGTTGCCGGAAACGGTGCAGGTGTTGATCTCACAGCAGTATATCAGCTTGAGGGAGCACAGAGCGTATCCTTTGTACTGCCAAATAACGGTCAGGGATGGGATCACATGGTTTATGCAGATATCGAAGTAGAGCTTAAGGAAGGCTACAACAGACTGATCCTTGGCGGAACCTTTGATGGAGAATGGCTCAACTACGACTACATCGATGTTGTTTCAGTTGATGCAGAGAATCCGGAAGAGCCTGAAGATCCTGAGGATCCGGAAAATCCGGATGATCCGGACCAGCCCGGAACACCTGATGACCCTGATCAGCCTGATACACCTGACACACCTGATACACCTGATCAGCCAGGCACACCGGATCAGCCTGATCAGCCGGATACACCAAATACACCGGATCAGCCACATAATCCGGGACATGATTTACCCGCAATTTCACATGCGGTAGTAACTGTAGTCAGAGCAATTGTAAAGACTGCGGTTAAGATTATCGGCTGGATAGCAAGCATTTTCCGCTGGTAATAAAGACCATGAATAAAAACGTTTTTGTCGAAAGAGTAGAATTTTTATTAGTTTAATTGTTGTAAATACACAAAATTATGTCAAGCATATTGTAAATATCGATACAAAATGCTAGACTACGAATATCAAATAAATAAAAACGTTTTTATTGTGGTTTCAAGCGCTTTGGGAGGTTTTAATGAGGAACAAATGGATTTCCGGGATCAGCGCAGTGTGTCTGATCCTGCTACTCCCATTTTTCAACTGGATAAGGGTCGTGAACCTGGTTGACCTGTTCTCAAGAATAGGTGTTACCAAGGACATGGCAGCAGATTTGCTTACAGGCTATAACCTGTACAATCTGCTTTCCTTCGTCCAGTATGCAAATCAGGGAGTTCTGGGACTGTTCGCAATGGTCCTTTTAATACTCGCAGCAGCAGCTATTTACTTCAATGTTGCATTTATCATCCGTACAGTTTTCGGACTTAAGAAGGGAAAAGGAGAACTTGGACTTCTTGCAGCTGGTAAATGCGCATTCATGTTTCAGTTTCTGACTGCACTGGCAACAATCATTTTTATTATTTTTTCAAACAGACACTTTAAGACCACCGGATTTGTTCCGGGGGCAGCGGTAATAATATCGCTGGTAGTATCTCTTTTGTCTTACATCTACATCAAGATCCTTGAGAAAAAAGAGAGAGAGAAATACAGAGAGCACGGGCTTCTCGTTGAGCTTAAGAGAAACTGGGTACTGTTCGTCATGTTGATACCTACCTTCGTCTACTTCATGATCAACAACTACCTGCCAATGTTGGGTGTGTACTTTGCTTTTACATCCTTCAACTTCAGAGACGGACTCTGGTCCAGCCCTTTTACAGGATTTAAGAACTTCGAGTTCCTGATCAAGGCTGACCTGTTCAGACTCACCAAGAATACAGTACTTTACAACGTTGTATTCATCGGTGTCGGCAATGTTCTTCAGATCATATTTGCCATTCTGGTCAGCAGAGTAACAGTGAAGTGGTTTAAAAAGACTTCACAGACCCTGATGTTCATGCCATACTTCGTATCCTTCGTTATCCTGAAGGTTATCGTTTATAACGTGTTTGAATATCAGTACGGTCTTATCAACAACCTGGTTACACAGATGGGTGGAGAGAGGATTGACTTCTACAACAATCCATCCTACTGGCCTTTCCTGATCACCTTCTTCTACCTCTGGAAGAACATCGGATACGGAATGGTTGTATATCTGGCAACTATCATGGGAATCGATAACGAGATTTATGAGGCAGCCAGAGTTGACGGGGCTAATGAACTTCAGCAGATATGGTACATCACTCTGCCACACATTAAGCCTACATTCATAATACTTCTGCTTTATGCACTAGGAAGCATTATGAAGGGACAGTTTGAGCTCTTCTATCAGCTCATCGGTAACAACGGCGTATTGTTCAACGCAACGGATATCTTCGATACCTACGTTTACAGAATTACAATGACACAGCCGCTTTCCATCGGACTTGGAACGGCAGCAGGTCTTTATCAGTCAATATTTGGATTCCTGATCATCGTACTTGTGAACTTCGCGGTTAAAAAGAGAAATCCCGAATACGCATTATTCTAAGAAAGGAGCACAGTATGGCAAGAGATTTAGATTACGAGCCTTCAGCGCCAAAGACCATAAAGAAGTCTACAGGCACCAAGGTTTTTGAGGCCATAGCATATACCCTCCTGGTAATAGGATCGATCGTATGCGTGCTGCCTTTCATCATCATCGTTTCGGGTTCCTTTACGGACAACGCAACGATACTTACACAGGGTTATTCACTTCTTCCAAGAGACTTTACATTATCTGCTTATCAGACAATCTTTAAGTCTCCCAAGGATATCCTTCAGGCTTACAAGATGACTATCTACTACACAGTAGTCGGAACAGGCCTCGGACTTATGATGATAACCCTCACTGGATATGTTATTTCAAGAAAAGAGTTTAAGTACAGAAATACAGTATCATTCCTTATTTACTTTACCAGCATCTTCGGAGGCGGAATGATCCCATGGTATCTGATGTATGCCAATGTACTTGGACTTAAGGGATCAACACTGGCAATCTGGTTCCCGGCTCTTATGAGTCCTTTCCTGGTAATCCTTATGAGAACCTTCATTGTCGGAGCTGTGCCCGATGCCATCACAGAGTCAGCTAAGATTGACGGAGCAGGACACTTCACCATCTTCTTCAGGATCGTGCTTCCGGTGCTCAAGCCCGGACTTGCTACAGTAGGTCTTTTCCTGGCACTTGGTTACTGGAATGACTGGTACAGATCATCAATGTTCAGTACCAATTCATCCACCTGGCAGCTGCAGTTCTACCTCTACGATCTGCTCAATGCCACAACAGCCATGAAGCAGATGGCAAGTAACGTAAGCATGAAGACGGCAGACCTTCCTACAGAGTCGGTTAAGCTTGCAATGGCGGTTGTAGCTACAGGTCCCGTGCTTTTGTTCTACCCCTTCGTACAGAAATTCTTCGTTTCGGGAATTACTGTTGGTGCGGTAAAAGGCTGAGAGAACTCAGCATTTAATTTACAAAGAAATAAAAACGTTTTCATATCACAAAGGAGGCAAATATGAAAAAGAAAGTTTTAGCAACATTGTTATCAATGGCAATGGTAGCCGGCGTGATCACAGGTTGTGGCGGAGCCGGAACACAGTCAGCAGCTGATCAGCTCGCTGAGCAGGGCGTTACAGAGATCCCTGCAGCAGAAACAACCACAGAGGCAGCTGAGGCTACAGAGGCAGAGGCTCCTGCAGAGGCAGCAGACCTCGATCTCTCAGAGCAGGTTGACCTTGTATTCTACGTAATGGGCGATGCTCCTCAGGATGAGGAACTCGTAGAGGCAGCTCTCAATGAGAAGCTCCTTGAGAAGTGCAACGCAACTGTTGATATGCAGTTCTCAACATGGACAGATTTCCAGCAGAAATACGCTAACGAGATCACTGCTCAGAGCGCAGACCTTATCTACATTGCTAACTGGCTCAACTACGGACAGCTTGCAAGTAGCGGCGCTTTCGAAGAGCTCGATGACATGCTCGACACAGTAGCACCTGACCTCAAGGCACTTGTAGGTGATGCAAATCTCAACATGTGCAGAGTTGGCGGCAAGATCTATGCAGTACCTAACACATGGGCTGAGTACGTATGTAACGGTGTTAAGTACAGAGAGGACCTCAGAGCAAAGTATGATCTTCCTGTACCTGATTCACTTGAGAACCTCGAGGCATATCTTCTTGGAATCAAGGAGAACGAGCCTAACCAGGGACTTCTTACTGTAACAACAGAAGAGAGCCAGGGACTTAAGACCGGTTTCGATGCAGCTTGGGCACTTAACTTCAAGTACAACTGGGTTGCTAACAATGGTCTTGACTACGGTCTTGCAGCAAACTATGACACACCTTCAGATGTTTATGATTACTGGTACTCAGATGATTTCGTAGATGACATGAAGCTCATGAAGAAGTGGGCAGATCTTGGATTCTGGTCAAAGAGTGCACTTTCAGACACAAACAACTCAGACGCTTACAAGAATGGTCTTTGCGTAGCAGAAGTTGCAGGACAGAACCCTAACAAGCAGATCACAGCTATTGCTGATTTTGAGAATGCAGGACAGGGCTGGGAGTCAGCTTATGTAGCATACGGCGAGACAAACGGTGTTATCTATCCCGGACATGCAACACAGAACGGAACAGCTATCGTAAGAGGCTGCAAGAATCCTGAGAGAGCACTTCTTGTACTTCAGGCAATGCTCTGCGATGATGAGATCAACTCAATCGTTCAGTACGGTATCAAGGGGACACACTATGATGTAGCAGATGGTATCTACAAGAACCTCCAGGAAGAAGCCGGCGAGACAGCTACATTCCCTTACGAAGGCTTCAACACATGGAACCTCAGAAACGGCGAGACAAAGCTTCCTCAGAAGACAGATGTTAAGCTTCAGGAGATGTTTGATAAGTACGCAGCACTTGGCGAAAAGACAAAGTTCCCTAACGTAAACATCTATGATGGATTCTCAGAGAACTATGATTCTTACAGCGCTGAGAGATCAGCAGTCAGCAACGTAATGAGACAGTACCTCGCTCCACTTGAGGCCGGACTTGTTGATGATGTTGATGCAGCAGTTGAAGAGTTCAGAAACAAGATGACTGAGGCTGGCATTGATAAGTGCCGTGAAGAGTACACAAAGCAGTGGAAAGCATACTGCGAGGAGTACAATTACAACTAATCAGGGCGATGACCTCTTGACCTGAGTCTGATATGTTATAATAGCAGAGGGCGAAAAACGTTTTTGCCCTCTGCTGAATATAGAAAATAGCGTAGTGCATGAGGAAAAGGGGAACAGGCCTTGGCTAAAAGGGAAAACGATAACAAAAAGATAACGATAAAAGACGTGGCAAGAGAAGCGGGAGTATCAATCTCCACTGTTTCAAATGCCCTTAATAATGTGAATGTTCTGCATCCCGACACCAAGGAAAGAGTCCTTGAAGTGGCAAGGAGACTTAACTATACCCCAAACCTTAACGGCAGAAACTTAAAGGCCCAGGCAACCGGTGTATTAGGACTGTTCCTTGGAGCTATCAGAGGACCATACTACGGAGAGCTTTCTGATTCCATATACAGAGCCTGTGTGGAGAGCGGCTATGAACTTGAGATATTCCTCAGCTCTGACCCGCTTCATATCATGGCAAACATTATGGGACACAGGGTTGATGGCGCGATAATCCTCAATTCAGCCATAGGACCCGATCAGGAAAAGATACTTAAGAACCAGCAGATACCTACGGTGTACATTGACAGGATCCTTGTGGGAGATAAGTCTTCAAGCGTTGTGTTTGACTCAAGAAACGGCGGCGAACAGGCTGCGAAGTTTTTGCTTGAGCTTGGCCACAAGAGATTTATGTATATAGAAGGAGAAGAGGACAATTACGATAACCAGGAGCGTAGGGACGGATTTTTTGGAGCTTTAAAGCGCGCCGGAATTGTTGTAGATGATGACTACATTCTTCCGGGTAAGTTTGAGAGGCTTGCAGCCTACAACTCGGTTACGCAATTTGTTGATTCGGGAAAAGAGCTGCCGGATGCAATCTTTGCAGCCAACGACCTAAGTGCTATCGGTGTACTTGAAGCACTCAGGGACAGTGGAGTAAAGGTACCGGAGCAGGTAAGCGTTATGGGATGTGACGATATCGAGCTGACCAGAGTGGTAAGCCCATCAGTCACAACCATCAGAACATTCTTTGAAAAACAGGGCATTATAGCAGTGGAACAGCTTGTTCGCATGATCAGCGGAGAAGCCGGAAGACTGATAACCTTAAACGGAAGGATAATCCCGCGCGATTCGACGATAGCAAAGGATTTATGATGAAAAATATAACAGCAATTGAGACCCATTTTGCCGGCAGTAAATACTGGAGCTGCAGTACGCTTCAAGATGCAGGTCCTGCAGGTGAAATGAAAGCCCTGGTGGTTTTTCCTGATGAGAAGGAGACCACTATACGCGGGTTCGGAGGAGCCTTTACCGAGGCTGCGGCTCATACATACAGTGGCCTGAGCGATGAGGCTCAAAAAAGACTCATTGCCGATATTTTCGGGGCTGACGGCCTCAGATACAACTTGGGGCGCATTCACATGAACAGCTGTGACTTTGCCCTGGGCAATTATACTTACATCGAAGAGGGCGATGAGAGCCTTGACAGCTTTGACATAGCACATGATGAAAAAGAGATCATTCCTATGATCAAGGCAGCTGAAAAAGAGCTGGGCAAGCCTTTAGTTCTTTTGATGGCACCCTGGTCTCCACCTGCGTTTATGAAGACCAACGGCGAGATGAATCACGGCGGAGAACTTAAGCCTGAGTACAGAGCGCTGTGGGCAGATTACTTTGTAAAGTTTATTCAGGAATACAAAAAGAGAGGCATCGAGATCTCTTTTACATCAATACAGAACGAACCAAACGCTACCCAGACCTGGGATTCCTGCAGATACACAACTGAGCAGGAGGCAGACTTTGCACTTAATTACCTGGGACCTGCGCTTGAGAAGGCAGGACTTCTTGATGAAGTAAAGGTTCTTGTTTGGGATCACAATAAGGAAGTAAGCTACAAGAGATTTAAGGATATCATGGAGAAGGACGGAGCCGACAAGTACATCTTTGGATGTGCTGTTCACTGGTACACTGGAGATCATTTTGAGAACCTTGGTCTTATAAGGAAGCACTTCCCTGAAAAAGAGATATTCTTTACCGAAGGATGCGTTGAGTATTCAAGGTTTGCCGGAGAAGGTGACATTCACAATGCCGAGATGTATGCCCACCAGATGCTGGGCAATCTAAAAAACGGCATTACAGCCATCTTTGACTGGAACCTGATGGTTGATTTTAAGGGCGGACCAAATCACGTGGGCAACTACTGTGATGCGCCTATAAAGGCCAATGAGGCGGGGGATGACTATGAAAAGAAGCTCTCCTACTATTATATAGGCCATTTTTCAAGATACATAAAAGAAGGCGCCAGACTTATCTGGACTTCCTGTTACACAGACAGGATCAAGAGTGTAGGTTTTGTAAACCCTGACGGAGAGAGAGTTGTTATTCTCCTAAGCGAGTCAGATGTAGACACGGCAGTAAATGTTGCCGAGGGAGAATCTTCAGCAAAACTCATTGTCAAAGCGCATTCTATCCAGACTTTGACATATTACGCATAATTACGGGTTATATATTAATAAGAATTCATTGACAAAAGGTAAAGTTTAGCTTAAACTTTCTGTCGTGCAATTAGCAAGGAGTACCCATGTGCAATTCACGTGGGTATTTTTTTGCCGAAATTTTGATAACGCCTTAAATAGGCAGGAGGAATTATGAAGAGATTTTTCGCAATGATGATCGCAGGCATTTCATGTGTAACAATGCTTGCAGGATGCGGCAATTCTGCATCAACAGAGACAGCAGAGACACCTGCTGCAACAGAAACTGCAGAGACAACAGAGCAGACTGAGGCTACTGAGGTTGCTCCCGCTGCAGCAGAGAACGTAAAGGTTGACAAGCTTACAATCGGTTTTGTACCTTCACGTGACCCTGATGAGATCGTTACAGCTACAGAGCCACTTAAGGAGCTCCTTACAACAGAGCTTGCAGGACTTGGCTATGAAGTTGGCGAAGTTGACATTACAGTTGGAACCAGCTACGAGGCAGTAGGTGAGGGACTTTCAGCAGGCACTATCGATGTAGGTCTTATCCCCGGTGGTACTTATGTTCTTTATGAGGATGGCTGCGATGTTATCCTTACAGCTACAAGAGATGGTCTTTCAATAGAGAGCCCTGATGCTAAGACATGGAACGACAACAAGCCTACAGAGCCCACAGATGAGCAGGTTACATTCTATCGTGGACTTATCATCGCAGGACCTTCAGAGGCTGGTCAGGCTATCGCTGAGAAGGTAAACAATGGTGAGGAAGTAACATGGGAGGACCTTGATGGTCTTAACTGGAGTGTTATGAACTCTTCATCTTCTGCTGGATATATCTATCCTTCACTCTGGCTTCAGGAGAACTATGAGAAGCACATCACAGACCTTACACACGCTGTACAGGCTGATTCTTATGGTAACGCTTTTGCAAGACTTGCTTCAGGCCAGATCGACGTTCTTTGCTGCTATGCAGATGCAAGACGTGACAACGAGGAGAAGTGGACAACAGAGTTTGGCAGAACTGCTTCTATCTGGGATGAGACAAACGTAATCGGTGTAACAGACGGTATCTACAACGATACAATCAGCGTAAGCAAGACATCAAAGGTTATGGATGATGCTTTCAAGGCTGCTGTAACACAGGCATTTATCAATATCGGAAACTCTGATGCAGGTAAGGAAGTTATCTCTATCTACAACCACAACGGTTATGTAGAGGCTAAGGCTGAGGACTACGAGTCAGAGAGAGCTGCTCAGGAGCTCATTAAGTCAATGCAGTAATCGGCTCTTGGCAGAAATACATTGTTATTCATATTGGGGAGGACATCACGCCTCCCCAATTTTTTCGAGTTTTGAGTTTATATCAGGAGAAAAGAAATGATCAAGTTTGAAAACGTAGGAAAAGTATACCCCAATGGTTTCGAGGGACTAAAGGATATCAACCTCGAGATCGATCAGGGAGAATTTGTTGCTATCATCGGTTTGTCCGGAGCCGGTAAGTCTACACTTATTCGTACCATCAACAGGATGCACGATGTAACCAGTGGTAAACTCACCGTGGATGGTGTTGATGTCATGAGTCTTTCCGGCAAGACTCTCAGGAGATTCAGAAGAAAGATAGGAATGATATTCCAGTCATTCAACTTGATCACACGTACTACTGTTATAAAGAACGTGCTCACAGCATTTGTTCCTGATATGCCATGGTACAGATCAGTATTTGGAATCTATACCAAGGAAGAGAAAGTAAAAGCCCTTGAGTGCCTTGATAAGGTTGGCATTCTTGACAAGGCCTTTGTTCGTGCTGACCAGCTCTCAGGTGGACAGCAGCAGAGAGTTGCCCTTGCAAGAACCCTTGCTCAGAACCCACAGATCATCCTTGCAGATGAGCCTGTTGCAGCCCTTGACCCTGTTACAGCCAATCAGGTTATGGGAGATTTTAAGAGAATCAATGAGGATATGAACATCACGATCCTCATCAATATCCACCACATTGACCTTGCCCTTAAGTATGCCAAGAGAGTTATCGGTATCAGAGAAGGTAAGATCGTATTTGATGGACCTGCCCAGGGAACACAGTGGGATGAGGTTCTTGATACCATCTATGTTGGAAAGGTTGACCGCGAAGGCAATTTACAGGAAGAGGGGTGATTTAGGTGAATCTTACTTTTTACGACAAGATTTTTAAGCCAAAAGAGTACGTCCTTCCTAACGGTAAAAAGGCCTATAAGAAGGCGTCAAGAGCACCTATCTACGTTATACTCGTCCTTGCTATGTGTGCTCTTTCGGTTAAGATTACCGGTTTTGATATGGAGGTCCTTGTTTCAAGGATTGGCCAGTTCTTCGTTATTTTGGGAGAGATGTTCCCACCAAAGACTGACTACATGCCCAAGATCTGGGAGCCTCTTTTTGACACAATAAAGATGTCACTTCTGGGATCGGTGGTAGGAGCTCTTTTGTCCGTACCATTTGCAATGCTGGCAAGTACCAACGTATGTCCCAGTAAGATTGTAGTTTCCGTGATGAGAGTAATGTTCTCACTTATAAGAACACTTCCTACCATTGTAATAGCTCTGGTAGCTACGCTTGTTTTCGGACTCGGAACACTGGCAGGTACAGTTGCCATCGCCGTATTCTCCTTTGGTTATATTGGTAAGCTTACCTACGAGGAGATTGAGACTGTCGACATGGGAGCCTTCGAGGCTATGCAGGCTATGGGAGCCACAAGATCAGAGGCTTTCATCTCTGCTATCATTCCTCAGGTTCTTCCTTTCTATCTTTCAAACTGCCTCTTTAACTTTGAAGGTAATGTAAGATACGCAGCGGTTCTGGGATATGTAGGTGCCGGCGGTATCGGACTTATCCTCAATGAGAAGATCAGCTGGAGAGAGTATCCAAGCGTTGGAATGATCCTTCTGGCACTTTTTGTAACAGTCTTCATCATTGAGTCTGTCAGCCGTATGCTTCGTAAGAAGCTCGTCTGAAGGCGGAGGTAGATAAATGAATCAGAGAATACAACAGGCATATGATAAAAGACCCAAGGACTGGGTTTACAATTTGATAACTGCCGTAATAGTAGTGGGACTCCTTGTATGGAGTGGCAGCGCTGTTGAAACCAGCGGATCCACACAGGACGGAGGACAGATCGCCCTTAACGTTTTGTCCGGAATCTTCCATCCTGACCTTAGCTTTTTATTCGACTTTTCAACAAAGGGAGTTCCTTACCTGATGCTTGAGACTGTTTGTATCGCATTTCTTGGTACAATCGTGGGAGCTATCATTTCAATCCCGCTTGCATTTATCTCAGCATCAAACTTAACTCCTCTTCCGATAGCATTTGCAGGAAGACTTATCATCATGGCAGCGCGTACAATTCCGGCTTTCGTTTACGGACTTATGTTCATCCGTGTAACAGGCCCCGGAGCTTTCGCAGGTCTTTTAACCATGGGCGTATGCTCCATCGGTATGATAAGCAAGATGTACATCGAGGCTATTGAGGACCTTGATACTCGTGTCATTGAGTCTTTGGATGCAGCAGGCTGCAACACCTGGCAGAAGATCCGCTACGGAATCCTTCCCCAGCTGATGCCTAACTTCGCATCAACAGCTATCTACAGGTTCGACATCAACCTTCGTGACGCTACAATCCTTGGTATGGTTGGCGCCGGCGGATTTGGTGCACCACTTATTTTCGCCATGAACTCCTACAGATGGAATGAGGCAGGAGCTCTTTTGGCAGGACTTATCGTTCTGATCCTTATCATCGAGTTCATCTCAACCAGGATCAGAGTAAAACTTACAAGAGGATAATATATGCGTATCATATTTACATCAGATACTCACGGAAGCTTATATCCGATAAACTATGCACAGAATCGCCCCGAGAATACGGGGCTTTTTTGTGTTGCTGCCCAAATTGACAAGGACGGAAACACTCTTGTCATCGACGGTGGCGACTCACTTCAGGGAACTCCGCTTATTTCCTATTATCTCGAGCACAGAGATGAGTATGATTTTCATCCGATGGCAGAGGGCTTTAAGGAAATGGGCCTTGATTACTACACTCTGGGCAATCACGATTTCAATTTCGGGTATGATGCTATCCTTGATTATGTATCAGCCATGAAGGCAACACTTATCTGCGCCAACGTTGTGGATAAAAGAGGCGCACTTGGCATTAAGAAAAACGTCATCCATGTTCTTGAGGATGGCACAAGAGTTGGAATAACAGCTGCAGTAACCGGATATGTAAATGTCTGGGAGCAGAAGGAGAACCTATCTGAGCTCGAGGTAAAAGACCCTGTGGAAAGCCTTAGGCAGGAGCTTGAGGACCTTAAGGGAAAGTGTGACATTACAGTCTGCATCTACCATGGAGGGTTTGAAGAAGATCTTTTAACAGGAAAGAAGCTCTCGGAAACGAGGGAGAATGAAGCCTGCAGGATTGCAAGGGAACTGGATTTTGACATTCTTCTTACAGGACATCAGCACATGCCGGTGGAGGGTGTTGTTATAGACGGAACCTACGGGGTTCAGCCTCCGGACAAGGCAAGGAAGTACTGTGAAATAGAGGCTGTAAGAGGCGATGAGGGATGGAATATCTCGTCAGAGCTGGTTTCAGTTAATGAGCCGGGTGAGGCTTATAACAGGATCAAGGCTGAGCATGCTTTTATGGATGATCTGAGCCTTAAGCTTGATAAATGGCTGGATATACCCATTGGGTGCCTGGAAAAAGAGATCCTTCCTGAGGACAAACTCTATGCTGCCCTTCACGGTAGCAAGGTGGCATCAATATTTAACCAGGTTGAGCTTGAATACACTGGTGCGGATTTCTCATGCACTTCATTGTCGAACGATCCCCTCGGACTTAAGAAGGAGATAACAGTCAGAGATGTGCTTGGAATCTACCAGTTTGCAAACACTGTTGAGGTCAAGGGCGTCACCAGGGCGGTATTAAAAGAGGCTCTGGAGAGATGTGCGGAGTACTTCGATTATAATAAGGAAACAGGAGAAGTCAGCATTTCCAAGGTGTTCCTTCAGCCTAAGGTTGAGCATTACAATTACGATTTCTATGGCGGACTTGAGTACGAGTTCGATCTGACAAGACCTGTCGGTGACAGAGTTGTTACCATGAGAAAGCTCGACGGAAGCGAACTTGTTGATGACGAGCAGTACACGCTGGTTACCAGCAACTACAGGGCAACCGGTACCGGTGGATACGAGTGCATAGGAAACAGCCCTACGGTGAAGAGCTACTCAGATGAGATGCCGGATCTGCTTATCGATTTCATCAGAAGAAACAGTCCTGTTGGGGAGATCGTTAACAGTAAGTTCTCCTGCAGGATGTGAGTCAAACTGAAACGTCCCCACTGACTCAAAATGAGTCAACGGGGACGTTTCAGTTTGACTCATTCCCTTGACTCTAAAAGCTTTTGAAGGCATACTATATTTGTGTAACTATCGATAAAAGAAGGTAAATTATGTACAAAAGATTAGACAGAAACGACGTTTGCTGGTGTGGCAGCGGCAAGAAATACAAGAATTGCCACGCAGCATTTGATGACAAAATAATAAACTTCGAGCACCAGGGCATGATAGTGCCCAGCAGAAACCTCTTTAAAACAGAGAAGGACATCGAGGGTATCAAGAAGAGTGCGGTCATCAACATGGCAGTGCTTGATGAGATTGGTGAGAAGATTCACGCAGGCATGTCCACACAGGAGATTGACGATATAGTCTACAATACCACCACCAAGATGGGCGGTATTCCGGCAGATCTCGGATATCAGGGATTTCCAAAGAGTGTGTGCACATCTATTAACGAGGAAGTATGTCACGGAATTCCTTCCGAGGACATCATTCTGAGAGAAGGGGACATAATAAACGTTGACTGTTCCACTATCCTTGACGGTTATTACTCGGATTCTTCACGAATGTTCTGCATCGGCGAAGTTTCTCCCGAGAAGAAGCGTCTCGTCGATGTGACCAAAGAGTGCCTTGAGGAAGGTCTTAAGGCGGTTATTCCATGGACACCTATTGGAGACATGGGTCATGCAGTTCATCAGCATGCGCTTAAGAACGGCTACACAGTAGTCAGAGAGATCGGTGGTCACGGCTGTGGCAACGATTTCCACGAAGAGCCCTGGGTTAGCTTTGTAAGTAAGCCCGGAACAGGAATGCTGATGGTACCCGGTATGGTATTTACCATTGAGCCTATGGTAAACATGGGTGGCGATGAGATTTTTGTTGATGAAGAAAATGACTGGACTGTCTACACAGCAGACCTTAAGCCCTCTGCACAGTGGGAGGTTGAGCTGCTGGTGACTGAGACAGGTTACGAGCTTTTATGCTGGTAATAGATTAGGAAGGTGATCAAAGTGCAAAATAAAGGAAAATACTATATTACAACAGCTATTGCATATACATCAGGTAAGCCCCACATCGGAAACAGCTACGAGATCGTGCTTGCGGATGCAATTGCAAGATATAAGAGAAAAGACGGATTTGACGTATTCTTCCAGACAGGCTCTGATGAGCACGGCCAGAAGATCGAGACAAGAGCCATCGAGGCCGGCTGCAGCAGCCCCAAGGAATTTGTAGATCAGGTATCCGATACCATCAAGGGTCTTTGGAACCTCATGGATACATCCTATGACAAGTTCATCAGAACAACAGATGAGGACCATGTTAAGCAGGTTCAGAAGATCTTCAAGAAGTTCTATGACCAGGGCGATATTTACAAGGGCTCTTACAAGGGAATGTACTGTACAGAGTGTGAGGCTTTCTACACAGAGTCTCAGCTTGTAGACGGAAAGTGCCCTGAGTGTGGTGGACCTGTTCATCCTGCCGAAGAGGAAGCTTACTTCTTCAAGATGAGCAAATACGCTGACAAGCTTATCGAGCATATCAACACACATCCTGAGTTCATTCAGCCTGTAGCAAGAAAGAATGAGATGATGAACAACTTCCTTCTTCCGGGACTTCAGGATCTGTGCGTATCAAGAACCTCATTCAAGTGGGGAATCCCTGTGGATTTTGATGACAAGCATGTCGTTTATGTATGGCTTGATGCCCTTACCAACTACATCACAGGTATCGGTTACGATGCGGACGGAAACAGCTCAGACCTCTACAAGAAGTATTGGCCTGCAGACCTTCATCTTATCGGAAAAGACATTATCAGATTCCATACAATTTACTGGCCTATCTTCCTGATGGCCCTTGGTGAGCCACTTCCAAAGCAGATCTTTGGCCATCCATGGCTGTTACAGGGCGGCGAGAAGATGAGTAAGTCAAAGGGCAACGTTATCTATGCAGATGACCTTGTAAGCCTCTTTGGTGTTGATCCTGTAAGGTACTTTGTTCTTCACGAGATGCCTTTTGACAACGATGGTGTCATCACCTGGGAACTTTTGGTTGAGAGATTCAACTCAGACCTTGCTAATACCCTGGGCAATCTTGTTAACAGAACCATAGCAATGAGCAACAAGTACCTGGGTGGCGTTGTTGCTGACAAGGGTGTTGCAGAGGCTGTTGATGACGATCTCAAGGCAGTTGTTACATCCTGCTATGACAAAGTAGAAAAGAAGATGGATGAGCTTCGTGTTGCCGATGCTCTCACAGAGATATTCACTCTTTTCAAGAGATGCAATAAATATATTGATGAGACAGAGCCATGGATCCTTGGTAAGGACGAGGCTAAGAAGGACAGACTTTCAACAGTTCTTTATAACCTTGTAGAGTCCATCTCAATCGGCGCAGCACTCCTTGATCCGTTTATGCCTGAGACAGCTCAGAAGATCAGAGAGCAGCTCTCATCTCCTGAGAGAGACTTTGATTCACTCGGAGAATTTGGCATACTTCCAAGCGGAACCAAAGTTTCTGAAGCTCCTGAGATGCTCTTTGCAAGAAAAGACTTAAAGGACGTTCTCGAGAAGGCAGCAGAGATCACAAAGAAGCAGAAGGCTGATTTTGAGGAGTCACAGAAGAAGGCAGCAATCAACCTTGCTAAGGCAGGTCTTGCTCCTGCACCTGTAGAGAAACCTCAAGAGGAGAGCGGCGATGAGAAGGCGCCTATCGATATACCTGCCAAGGACGAGATCTCTTTTGACCAGTTTGGTGCAATGCAGTTCCAGGTTGGCGAGATCATTAAATGCGAAGCGGTTGAGAATTCAAAGAAGCTCCTCTGTTCACAGGTTAAGATCGGAAGCCAGGTTAAGCAGATCGTTTCAGGTATCAGAAAATATTACTCACCTGAAGAGATGGTCGGCAAGAAGGTAATGGTTCTGGTAAACCTTAAGTCTGCCAAGCTTGCAGGAGTTCTTTCAGAGGGTATGCTTCTTTGCGCAGAAGATGCAGAAGGTAACTTATCTCTTATGACACCTGAGAAGGATATGCCTGCCGGCGCTGAGATATGCTGAAAATAAGCAATTTGTAAGACCATAGCGTAACAATCTGTAGTATTATATATATATAATCATTTCTTATTGGGGAGGAATTCCAAATGGTACGCAAAGAGGAACTGACTTACAAATCACGAGACAGACAAACTATGCTTCATGCGATTAGATGGATTCCGGAGGGCGAACCTGTTGCCATTTTGCAGATAATCCACGGAATGCAGGAATACATCGACCGCTATGATGAGTTTGCCAATTTCCTGGCTGAGAAAGGAATTCTTGTAATCGGTAACGATCACCTTGGACACGGCGGTTCTGTCGGAGAAAGAGGTACACTCGGTTACTTCTGCAAGAACGACCCTGCAACGGTTCTGGTTCGTGATGCACACAGACTTAAAAAGATGACCCAGGAAGATTACCCGGGAGTTCCATGCTTTATCCTTGGACACAGCTTTGGTTCATTTGTTGCCAGAGAGTACATCACAAGATACGGAACAGGTATCAAGGGTGCGATCATTCAGGGAACAGCCTACATGCCAAGCGGAACAGTTAAGAGCCTTGGCGGCCTTGTTAACTTCCTCCAGGTGGTTATGGGCGAGAAGTACCGCAGCACCATGGTAAACAACATGGCGTTCAAGGGCTACCTTAAGAAGATTCCTAACCCAAGAACTCAGCAGGACTGGCTCTCTCACAACGAAGCCAGCGTTGATAAATACGTTGCCGATCCGGCATGTAACTTTGTATTTACATTAAACGGATTCAAGACAATGGCTGAGCTCCTTAAGAGAATTCAGGACACTGACAAGATGGAAGATATTCCTAAGGATCTTCCTATCCTCATCACTGCAGGTAAAGAGGATCCTGTCGGAAATTACGGCGAGGGACCTGAGAAGCTTTACAATATCTACAAGAACGATCTCCAGATCAAGAACGTTGAGCTCAAGCTTTATGACGGAATGCGTCATGAGCTTCAGCAGGAGATAGGCAGAGAACAGGTATTTGCAGATCAGTATGAGTGGATTAAGAAAGTAGCAGGCAGTGGATCAGGTAATTGATACATCAAAAATAATGGTAAGGTGTGCTTATCATTCTGATTGGGACGGGGCGATGAAGCTTGCATGGGATACCTTTGTAAGGTTCGACGCCCCTGACTATTCTCAGGAAGGAATTGAGAATTTTTACAAATTCGTCAATGATGATATGCTGAGAAAAATGTTCGTGGCAGGCCATTATCAGCTGTTTGTAGCCGTGGACAATGACAAATATGTAGGTATGCTTTCTTTGCGTGAAAAGAAGCATATCTCTCTTTTGTTTGTGGATGAGCGATACCACAAGCACGGAGTGGCCAGCGCCCTTCTTACCTTTGTCTGCAGATATGCAGTCACAGAGGAGGGGATAGACAGACTGACCGTCAACGCATCGCCCTATGCAGTGGAGTTTTACCACAAAAAGGGCTTTAAAGACTTGCAGGGCGAAACTGTTGCCGACGGCATAAGGTTTACGCCGATGGAACTACTACTTAAGAATTAAAACGGAAAAGGGTAATTTAGTAATGGGAAAGTTTTTTGATCTGGACAGTCCTCTTATAAGGGGATTAAACAAGTTTGCGGATGTTATGTGGCTCAATATTCTGGTTTTGATTTTTTCGATTCCGCTAATCGTACAGCAGTATCTTATGTTGGGAGCTATTCTTTTTGATGAACAGGCAGCAACTTCTCAGGGAGTCGTTTTTAGCTACGTGTTCTGGGCGTGGCTGGTTGGCATTGTTGTTTCAATCCCCATTGGTCCCGCGCTTACAGCGATGCATTTTGTACTGCTTAAGATAGTAAGGGAAGAGGAAAGTTATATTACAAAGACCTTTTTCAAGTCTTTTAAAGAGAACTTTGTTCAGAGTATGATCCTTCAGATAATCCAGTTTGCAGCCGGTGGAATAATCGTAATCGATTTTCTTCTTATGAGGGGTCAGAGCCCGGTGTTTAAATATGTGACTATGGCGGTGGGAATTATCTTGTACTTGGCATCGCTTTATATATATCCTCTTCAGTCCAAGTTTGTAAACAAGATTACCGGAACCATTAAGAATGCATTCCTGGTTTCAATTATGGCACTTCCAAGAACTTTTGCTATGGCCATCGTTACACTGCTTCCATTTTTGTTCCTTTATTTCTTTGAGATGAAGGTAGTGCCGATCCTGATCCTTGTGGGTATCGCAGGTCCGGCATACCTATGTGCAGCACTTTACAATGACACGTTCAAAAAGTTCGAGCCCAAGGAAGAGACATTAACAGAAGAGCAGGAGCTTGAAAACGCAATAAAGAAGATCGACAACGAAGAGGGTACTGACGAAGAGAGGTAAGTATGAAGAGATCTCATCTGAGATGGCTGATTCCGACTGTTTTGTACTTTATAGCTGTGGCTGTAATCCTGAGCGTATACAGAGGCATTATCTACAGTCGTGCAGCTTCATCCAAGCTTACGGAAATGGCCCTTACCATTGGAGAAGAAGTTCGTGATAGGGACATTGTTATGAGCGAGGCGATGTCAGCCATGACCATGTCCGGTAAAGCTATGTCCCTTTATGTCATGAACTACAATGATAATCAGATACAAACTCTTCTTAAAGATATTGTCGATGGAACGGAATTGACCAATGCCCTTGTCTGCGATGAAGAAGGCAAGGGTTATGATTATTTGGGAAAAGACATCTCTATCGGATCCGAAGAGTATTTTCCGATTTTAAATTCCGAGTATTCCAAAGGCGGAACCGGGATGGTGCTTCCTGACAGAAGCGAAAACGCAAGGAACACCGAGTGCCTTATTGTTTCCGGTGTTAAATTTTCTAACAGAGATCGTGGCTATCTGGTGGCCACACTTCCGATTGATACACTTGTCAATCAGATGTTCAGAGAACAGTATATTATGGATAAAATTGCCGTTGTTACTATAAACGGAGATATTCTGGCTGATGGCAAAGGTAAAAGAGCTGATGATTTCAGCGAATCGGCATCTTTTTGGGAGCAACTTCCTCCCGGTATTTCAAAAGATACAATTAAACTAAGCATTTCACAAAAGAACATTTACATGGGCCAGGTACAGGACTATGGATATGTTTTTGTGATACCTTTTGCATCGGTAGGCGGTGGTGCAGTGGTATTTATCAGGGAAAGCGCGATGGAAGCCATGACAAGAGAAACCATGAACGATTATAGCGCAGAGGCCTTCAGGATGCTTCTTGCATCTGCCTTTCTTATTGTATTTGTACTGATCTCGCATTTTCTTAGTGACCGTATTGAAAAGCGCATTAGGAAAAAGAGATATGAAGCTCATGATAAGGATGAACTGACCGGCCTTTTGAACAGAGAATCGGCCATGGTTGAGATCAAAAAATATACAGAGGCGGAAGTGGGCAAAAGAGGCATTCTGTTTTTGCTTGAACTTAGTGATGTTAAAGAAGCCAGGGAGAACAAAGGAGATGCTTTTGCTGATGAGAAGCTCAAGGAATTTGCCAGTTCTTTGGACGGAAGGTTCAGATCCACGGATATTGTCGCAAGGTTCGAAGATGACAAGTTCATGGTATTTTTGAAAGATATCTATGACCAGAAGGATATCAGAAAGCAGACCGATGAGATGCAGCTTTTCTTACACGACACCAGATTTATCGATGCGGATAAGGAAATTACCGTAAATGCAGGGGCTGCAATCTATCCGGACAACGGAAGAAATGTGCCGGATGTAGTGATCTCTGCAAAGAATGCTCTTGAAAGATCAAAGGTTGTTGGAAAGGGAGTATTATCTTTCTGAGAATAAAGCAATATACAAATTGCACAGTGTTATTTTCTTTTCTTCGTCAACATTTCGAACAATGGTGTCAATTCGAATATTTCTTGGCAGATTGGCTAAGGAAAAATAAAATATTTGTGAAATTGGTGAATAGCCAATAAACAATGGGGAATATATACTTTCTTACATAGGCAAAAAGCTTTATACAAATAGGAGGATTAATCGGTATGGCAAGTTTATCACTTGAGCATGTAACTAAAGTTTATCCTAACGGTTTCGAGGCTGTTAAAGATTTCAACCTTAATATCGAGGATAAAGAATTTATCATTTTCGTAGGACCTTCAGGATGTGGAAAGTCTACTACACTTCGTATGATCGCTGGACTTGAGGATATCTCTTCAGGAACACTTAAGATCGGTGACAGAGTAGTTAACGACGTAGAGCCTAAGGACAGAGATATCGCCATGGTATTCCAGAACTACGCTCTGTATCCACACATGACTGTATATGATAACATGGCATTCGGCCTTAAGCTTCGTAAGGTTCCTAAGGCAGAGATCGACAAGATGGTTAGAGATGCTGCTAAGATCCTTGATCTTGAGAAGCTCCTTGATCGTAAGCCTAAGGCTCTTTCAGGTGGACAGAGACAGCGTGTTGCTATGGGACGTGCTATCGTTCGTAACCCTAAGGTATTCCTTATGGACGAGCCTCTTTCAAACCTTGATGCTAAGCTCCGTGTACAGATGAGAACAGAGATCGCTAAGCTTCACCAGAGACTTGGCACAACAATCATCTACGTAACACATGACCAGACAGAGGCTATGACTCTTGGTACAAGAATCGTAGTTATGAAGGATGGTGTTGTTCAGCAGGTAGATACACCTCAGAACCTCTATGACAAGCCAGGCAACCTCTTCGTTGCTGGATTCATGGGATCACCTCAGATGAACTTCCTTGATGCAGAAGTAGAAGTAAACGGCGACAAGGCTTCCCTCAAGATTGCTGGACAGTCAATCGAGCTTCCACCTGCAAAGGCTAAGAAGGTTATCGATGGTGGCTACGCTGGAAAGACCGTTACATTCGGTATCCGTCCTGAGGATGTTGATGATTCAGAGATGGTTGTTAGCACATCTAAGGCTGTATTCGAGTCAACAATCAACGTATACGAGCTTCTTGGTGCAGAAGTTTATCTGTACTTCGATCTCGCTGAGTTCCCTATCACAGCAAGAGTTGATTCTCGTACAACAGCAAGACCTGGCGACAAGGTTAAGTTTGCATTTGATGTTGAGAAGATCCATATCTTTGATAAGGAAACAGAGCTCGCAATCACAAACTAATATGAAGTTTTAAGAGCTGCGCTTTTGGCGCAGCTCTTTTTTATTCGCCTGTTTTGTGAATTGGGCAAATGCGTGTTATACTCAGAATATAGAGGGTTTTTCACTGTTGAAAGGGGTTATAAGTATGATTTCTTCACAGATTATTAAAAGCAGTATTGAGGAACTTAGCGCCATTACTAAGGTTGAGCTTTGTGTAATGGATTTAAACGGCTCAGAAGTTGCATCTACCAGCGACAGAGATTTTCTTGATGTTTCGATAGTGACGAGTTTTGCCCATTCACCTGTTGATTCCCAGGTAATCGGAGACGTCCATCTTTTCAAGATCCTTGATGAGACAGAACCGGCATATGTACTTCTTGCAAAGGGCGATTCCGAGCACGCCTATATGGTGGGCAAGATCGGTGTAAGTCAGCTTCAGAGCCTTATTGTGGCCTATAAAGAAAAATTTGACAGGAACAACTTTTTCCAGAATCTGCTTTTGGACAATATGCTCCTGATCGACGTATATAATAGAGCAAGAAAGCTCAAGATCGAAGTAAATGCGCCAAGAGTTATCATCCTTGTGGAGACAGGAAGTGCCAGAGATAACACAGCCCAGGAGCTTTTGGGCGGAATGTTCGGAACTCACTCGGGAGACTTTGTTACCGCAGTTGATGAGAACAGCGTCATCCTGATAAAGACCCTTCAGAAGAACCAGACTTATGATGACGTTCAGAGAATTTCCACAACTATTGTAGATATGATGAATACAGAGGCCATGCTCAACGTACGCGTATCCTACGGAGCAATCGTTGAAGAGCTTAAAGACTTAAGTAAGTCCTTTAAGGAAGCTAAGATGGCCCTTGAAGTCGGCAGGATCTTCTATGCTGAAAAGAGAGTTAATGCCTATAACACACTTGGAATAGGAAGGCTGATCTATCAGCTTCCGGAGAGCCTCTGCAAGCTCTTTATAGATGAGATTTTCGGTGGACGCGAGGTTCCCGAGGAAATTGATGAAGAGACCTTAAATACCGTAAATATGTTCTTTGAGAATAACCTCAATGTGTCTGAGACTTCCAGACAGCTCTTTGTACACAGAAACACTCTTGTCTACAGGATTGAGAAGCTTGAAAAGAGCTGTGGACTTGATGTGAGGAAATTCGATGATGCGCTGACATTCAAGATTGCCATGATGGTTGTCAGCTACATGAGATATTTAGAAAGCAAAAAATAAAACAGAGAAAAGAAAAGCGGCCTTGTAAAGGATGCATGCACGTTTACTTTCGGCCTAAGTAGGCGACCTTACAACACATGAAAGGTTCTACTTAGTGCTGCTTCGTTCCCGACCTGACACGGTTCGCAGATTTCCATTGCATAAGACCCGCTTAAGCACGGAAGGACTGCTACATACACCCTTTACAAAACCGCTATACTAATATACTTATTTTTCAGTCTAATGTCAAATCAAATCCTGCAGGGTAAAGCTGTCAACATATTCGTTGATGACTTTATCAAGACCTCTCCAGAAGGATACAGTGGAGCAGCTCTCTGACATGGGGCAGGTGGTGCCCTTTATGTCCGCAGTGCATCCCACCGGAGCCAGCTGGCCTTCCATCGTTCGCAGGATATCACCTATAACATATTCACTGGGAGCCTTGGCAAGTCTGTGGCCTCCGCTTACTCCTCGCATAC
This sequence comes from Butyrivibrio sp. NC2007, assembly GCF_000421405.1. Taxonomy (GTDB): domain Bacteria; phylum Bacillota; class Clostridia; order Lachnospirales; family Lachnospiraceae; genus Butyrivibrio. Next base: position 69,229 of record NZ_ATWY01000004.1, on the reverse strand, counting down.
TTTCAACATAGCCTGCTTTTCCAAGGACAGAGACAATCTGTTCTGTGTATTTGACCGCTATGTTCTGGCGAGCAGCTATATCTTTTAATGCAATATATTCTCCGTCGTTGTGGAGTGCAAGATCAGTCATTACCTTTAAGGCGTATCTGCCTTTTGTGGATATCTTCATTGTGTACCTCAGTTAAAAAACATATAATAAATGTGAAGTCGTAAAAACATAATAGCAAAAAGATTTGGGAATTTCTACCATTTTAGTATGATTTATGAATAGAGTTACGTTAACAGAAGAAGAGAAAAAAGATATTAAATATATGAAGGCAGCCCTTTCTCAGGCAAAAAAGGCATATGCGCTGGGGGAAGTGCCCATAGGCTGTGTAATTGTCTATGAGGACAAGATCATAGGAAGAGGATACAACAGGAGAAACACTGACAAAACTCCTCTTGCCCATGCTGAGATAACAGCCATCAAAAAGGCCGGCAAGTTTATGAAGGACTGGAGGCTGGAAGGGTGTAAACTCTATGTTACCCTAGAGCCCTGCCAGATGTGCTCCGGAGCCATAGTTCAGGCCAGAATCCCGGAGGTTATCATGGCTGCCGAGAATCCCAAGGCAGGATGCGCCGGATCTGTCATGGATATTTTAAATAACCCTGAGTTTAACCATCAGGTCAAGGTTAAAAAAGGCGTTCTGAAGGAAGAGTGCAGCGCTCTTTTAAAAGAATTTTTCGTGGAACTGAGAGCAAGGAATAAGGCTGAAAAAGAGCAGAAAGGTAACACCTGTGAGTAAGAGAATTGCAGCAATTCTACTTGTCATAACGATGCTGGGGCTCGTTGCCTGCGGAGCAGAGGAAAAAGGTCATTATCTGCACAGCAAGGCAGCAGATGAAATTGATTTTGGAGAAGATCCTGTCACCATCACCTATCTGACTATTGGAGATAAGCCGACAAATGGAAGGACCGAAGAGGCCATAGAGAAGCTGAACAAAATACTGGTCAAAAGGCTTAACGCTAAGCTGGATATCTTTTACGTCGGTTGGAATGATTATCTCAGAAACTATAACAGAGCCGTAAGCTCTGATGATATTTCCATTGATCTTGTTGCGACGGGAACTGACTGGCTCGACGCCTGGCCCAACATAATAAACGGAAATTTCATGCCTCTTTCTGAGGATATGCTAAGAGAATACTGTGGCATCACCTACACCAATGTCACAAAGTCACAGTGGCAGGATGGCAGCTATGACGGAAACATCTATCTGATCCCTGAAAACGAATATACTCAGTGGACCAATCATGGCTTTGTTTATAGAAAAGACCTTGCTGAGGAAGCGGGGCTTTCTGAAGTTGCTTCCTGGGATGATCTTGATACATACTTCAGGAGCGTTGTGGCCAATCATCCGGATATGATTCCATGGGATAACAACGGAAACAGTGGCATAGCTACTTTGGGATATCTCATGTCAACCAAAAGATATGTGCCTATCTACGAGCTTACCACCTACGGAATATGGGGAGAAGACCTTGATCACAAGGGCAAGATCATTTCTCCCTACTACACCGGCAATGAACTAATAGAATATGCAAGGCTCATGAAAGAGTGGAATGAGCTTGGAGTATGGAGACAAAATCTTACACTGGCAGGTGATAATGAGGAGGAGTTTTACAGAGGAGAGACTTCTGTAATACAGCATCACACTCAGAACTACTATACGATAATAGAACCATCCATGAAGCTTTCAATGCCCGAGGTGAAGCTGGGATTCTACTGGTTTGGCAGGGAGAGCGGAACACTGATGAGGGTCAGTAATCTCCACGGAGCGATGGCTGTTTCTGCAAGGTCCAAGAATCCAGAGAGAGCGCTGATGGTCTACGATATGCTAAGGAACGACGAGGAGTGTTACAGACTTCTGAGGTTCGGCATAGAGGGCGTTCAATACGAACTGACTCCGGATGGAAGACTTGAAAAGCCCAGTGGATATAACGAGAGTAAGGATGGCATTGTCACGAATTTCTGGTGGGGCAGAAGGGATGAGTATGAGATCCCGGATTCAGGCTACTCGTGGGATGAATACTACTCTCTGGTGGACAGCTATGAACATGTGGCTGTCGATTATCCATGGGACGGAGTACCTTTTTCCACACCTCAGATAAATGCACAGCTGGGACCGATTGTGGAAGTATTTGATAAGTATATTCCGCAGATTGCAACGGGCCAGTACAGTGAATCACCGGAAAAGAAAGTCGCGGAATTCAGAGCAGAGCTTATGAAAGTCGGCTTTGAGAGGATAACCGGTCAGATTCAGAGAATTTATAACGCACAGTAAAAAACATCCTACACAGTCCCCGGGATTAATGTTAAAATGGTGGCTATGGATAATTGTATACATGTATAGCGGATAAAAAGGTTAGGAGGAATCGCGATGGTAACCACACTGGATAAGGGATGCTACCTTGTAAACGGAAGCACTGTTATTCCTGATGACAACGAAGCTAAGGCTGCACTGGCCTCTATGGGCGTTACAGAGGGCGAGATCGGAAACGCCAAGAAGAACACAATTGCTTACGGAATTTTAAAAGAGCACAACACATCTGACAATATGGACAAGCTCTGCATCAAGTTTGATAAGCTTGCTTCACACGATATCACTTATGTTGGTATTATTCAGACTGCCAGGGCATCAGGCCTTGAGAAGTTCCCCATTCCATATGTGCTCACCAACTGCCACAACTCACTTTGCGCAGTAGGTGGTACCATCAATGAGGACGACCATGTCTTTGGTCTTACAGCAGCTCAGAAGTACGGCGGAGTTTATGTACCACCTCATCAGGCTGTCATTCATCAGTATGCAAGAGAGATGATGGCAACCGGCGGCGGAATGATCCTTGGATCAGACTCCCACACCAGATACGGTGCACTTGGTACCATGGCTATCGGTGAAGGCGGACCTGAGCTTGTTAAGCAGCTTCTTTGCCAGACCTATGATGTTGATATGCCCGGAGTTGTTGCTATTTACCTTGAGGGTGCGCCGAAGAAGGGAGTAGGTCCTCAGGACGTTGCTCTTGCCATTATCGGTAAGGTATTCGGCGACGGATATGTTAAGAATAAAGTTATGGAATTCGTAGGACCCGGTGTCAAGAACCTCAGCGCAGATTTCCGTATCGGCGTAGATGTTATGACTACTGAGACAACATGTCTTACATCTATCTGGGAAACTGATGATGAGATAAAAGAGTTCTACGACATCCACGGAAGAAGCGGCGATTACAAGGAACTTAAGCCCGGTAAGGTTGCATATTACGACGGCCTTGTTAAGGTTGATCTGGATTCACTTAATCCTATGATCGCTATGCCTTTCCATCCAAGTAATGTATATGAGATTGCTGAGGTCAATGCCAATGCTGCTGACATCTTAGCTGATGTTGAGAAGAGAGCTAAGGTTAGCTTTGGCGATAAGATAGAGTATTCACTGATGAACAAGATAAAGAACGGCAAGCTCATGGTTGATCAGGGAATCATTGCAGGCTGTGCCGGCGGCGGATTTGAGAATATCTGTGCTGCAGCTGACATTCTTAAGGGACACTTCATTGGAAATGACAAGTTCACCTTAAGCGTATATCCTGCATCAACACCTATCTACATGGAGATCGTCAAGAACGGAGCAGCAGCTACTATTCTTGAGACCGGTGCGATCCTTAAGACAGCCTTCTGCGGACCTTGCTTTGGCGCAGGAGATACACCTGCCAACAACGCCTTCAGTATCAGGCACTCCACAAGAAACTTCCCGAACAGAGAAGGTTCTAAGGTTCAGAACGGACAGGTTGCTTCCGTTGCACTTATGGATGCACGTTCAATCGCAGCAACAGCAGCTAATCAGGGCGTTCTTACTCCTGCAACTGAGTTTGACGGAGAGCTTAATAAGTACAAATACCACTTTGACAGTGCTATTTATAAGAACAGAGTATTTGATTCACAGGGCAAGGCTGATCCTTCTGTAGAACTGGTTCTTGGTCCCAACATCAAGGACTGGCCCAAGATGAGTGCACTTCCTGAGAACCTTGTGCTCAGGGTTGTATCAGAGATCCATGATCCCGTTACAACAACAGATGAGCTCATCCCTTCAGGTGAGACTTCATCCTACAGATCCAATCCTCTTGGTCTTGCAGAGTTTACACTCTCAAGAAAGGATCCTAATTATGTAGGCCTGGCAAAAGAGATCAGGGCAGCCCAGGAAGCATTGACAGAGGGCGGCGATCCAATCAGTGCATGGGGCGAACTTAAGGGCGTAATGGATGCGATCACAGGACAGTTCCCTGACGTCAACAATTCAAACCTTGGCTTTGGATCAACTATCTTTGCTGTTAAGCCCGGTGACGGATCAGCAAGAGAACAGGCTGCATCTTGCCAGAAGGTACTCGGAGGCTGGGCTAACGTGGCCAACGAATACGCTACAAAGCGTTACAGATCAAACCTTATCAACTGGGGTATGCTTCCATTCATTATCAAGGAAGGCGAGCTGCCATTTAAGAATAAGGATTACATCTTCCTTCCCGGTATCAGAACAGCAGTAGCCGAAAAGAGCGATGACATCAAGGCCTTTGCTGTAAAGGATGGTAAACTTGAGGAGTTCTCATTAAAGCTTGGTAATCTCACAGATGATGAGAGACAGATAATCCTCGACGGTTGTCTTATAAACTTCAACCGCGTAAAATAATAGTATGAAAAAAGTAGTGACATCATTATTAACAATGACAATCTTGGGAAGCGTCGCAGGCTGCGGCGCTTCTTCTGCTGAAATGACAACGGAGGTTTCTGAAGTCTCGGGCAGTGCCACTTCTTTAGTAGACTACGAAGCTCCGCAGCAGATTCCCGGAATAATGGTGGACCAGGTGGGATATAGCCTGGGATCAGAAAAGGCAGTTGTTTTCAGGGGAGAAGACCTGCCAAAAACCTTCGGGGTCTATGAACTTGAGAGCGGCAAAAAGGTCTTTTCCGGAGAGATATTAAAATCTGTATATAACGAAGAACTTGATGAGTATGACAGCTTGGGCTACTTCACAGATCTCAAGGAAGAAGGAAGCTATTTTGTCAGCGCAGATGTAGTGGGAGAGTCATACTCTTTTACCATAAGTGAAAATGCCTTTAAGGACGTGTTTAACAAGGCGTGTAAGAAGTATTACATTAACAGATGCGGAATTGCCCTTTCGGAGAACTACGCCGGGGATAATACCCACAGCGCCTGTCACACGCAGCCGGCGCACCTTCAGGAGGATCCTTCTACGGAGATTGATGTAACCGGCGGCTGGCACATGGATGAGTCAGCAGGAAGAGACACAGCCCTTGGAAGCAACATTGCAGAGAATCTCCTTCTTGCCTTTGAGATGAACCCCTCTGCCTTTACGGATGAGATGGGTATTCCGGAGAGCGGAAATGGGATTCCCGATATTCTCGACGAAGTTAAGTACGAAGTGGAGTGGCTCTTAAAGATGCAGGATTCAAGGACCGGAGGCGAGTATGCAGCGGCGCTCACGGACCCGGTAAGAGGTGGAGAAGCCATCAATACACCGGTAATTGTGACACCGGTGTCTATGGAGGCCACAATCTCTTTTGCCTCAATGATGGCGAGATTCAGCTACACCTATCAGCAGTATGATGCGGAGTTTGCCACAACCTGCCTTAAGGCAGCCGACAGAGCCTACAGCTGTTATTTAAACAATCAGAAAGCCATGGATAACACGGCGGCATTCAAGGCAGCAGCACAGCTTTACAGAGCTACGGGGGCAGAAGCTTACAACGAAGTTTTAAATGCATATTTCCAGAGCGATGATTTCCTTGAGCTCTTTGCCACAGATGATAATGTGTTTATCGGAGGTGTGACGTATCTGTCCATCAATCATGCTGTTGATGTGGAGGAGTGCAGGATTCTCATGAAAGCTCTGATGAAGAAGTCTGAGAAGATTGCATCGCGGGCATCGAAGTCCACCTATCTGGTGACGGACCTTGGAAATAAGGACAACTTTGATAAGATGCTCAGGGACATGATGTGTCTTACTATCACGGACCACATTATTTACAACTATGAGTACACTACCATAATCGAGGATCATGCACATTTCCTTATGGGCAGAAACCCGGATGCCATCAACTACGTGACAACGGATACAGAGAGAACATACCAGATGGCCGGCAAGGCTGGAATCGCAGGCGATCCAAGGAGCGATTCGATGCTGATTTTTATGCTGAGTGTACTGGAAAAGTAACGCCACTGGTGTTAATATGGATGGGTCATGAATACAACAATTAATGGATTAAATATCAACTATATAGACGAGGGAAACGGGCCACTTCTTATAATGCTTCACGGCTGGGGCTCCAACATTGAGCTCTTTAAGGGTGTCATAAATTTCGCTAAGAAGAAGTACCATGTTGTAGCCATGGATATGCCCGGCTTTGGTAAGAGTGATGAGCCGGCAGAGTCCATGAATGTGGATGATTATGTGGACTTTGTTCTGGAGTTTATTAGGACTCTTTATCCCGAGGAGAAAGAGATCATCTTCCTTGGACACTCCATGGGAGGAAGGATCATCATCAAGCTCGCATCGGGACTTAAGGACGGAAGGCTCAGCGCTGGATTTACGATTCCCAAGATTGTGCTTACTGATGCTGCCGGAGTTAAGCCGGTTAAGACAGAGGGCCAGAACAAGAGAACAAAGAGATACAAGTTTTATAAGAATATCCTGACCAAGACCGGAATTGCCAAGGCTTTCCCCGGAACAATTGATGCTCTTCAGAAGAAATTCGGAAGTGCGGACTACGCAGCAGCATCTCCCGTTATGAGGCAGAGTCTTGTAAAGGTAGTGAACGAGGATCTGGTTCCCTATATGCCGTCAGTAACAATGCCGGCGCTTCTGATCTGGGGAGATAAGGATACAGCAACTCCTTTATCCGACGGACAGAAGATGGAAAAAGAGATGCCCGAAGCAGGCCTTGCTGTTATTGAAGGCGCCGGACACTATTCATTCCTTGATAACCCGTATCTTTTCTACAAGATCCTTGGAAGCTTCCTTGGAATCGAAATGTAAGGAGCAGTTTTAAATGATCATTATTATGTTGCCGCTTATATGCCTGGCGATTTTGGCTCTCAGATTTTATACACATATGCTGCAGCTTTCCAGCTACCAGTTTCAGGGGTACTTCAGGTTCCTCAGAGGTAACTGGGTTAAGCCTTTATTTCATCTGTTGTTTATCGTAAGTGTACTTTTGGCGTTCCCGATTTTTGAGGTCCCAAAAGGGATTCAGCTTGTGGCTGCAATCGCCATCTGCCCGATCCTTATCGGACTTATAATTGCAAGCATTCCCAGAAAGGCCAAGAAAAAGTTTGTAGTGACCGACAGAGTAAAGAGACTGTTTGTGACCTACGTAGTGCTTGCACTTATCTTTTCACTGGTGCCTTATCTGGTAGCAATAAGCTCCGGCGCAGATTCTACCAACGCAATGTTCTTTGCAATCTTTGGAATGGTGTTCTACTGCGGACTTATTCCTTTTATCACTGCTCTTGCAAACCTTATCAACAAGCCTATTGAGAAGAGGATCAGCAAGTGGTACATAGACGATGCCAAGAGGATTCTGAATGAGCACGAGGGACTTCGTATTATAGGTATCACCGGAAGCTACGGCAAGACCAGCGTTAAGTACTATCTGACCACTCTTTTATCAGAAGGCTTCAGAGTTCTCATGACTCCCGAGAGCTACAATACTCCGATGGGTATAGTCAGGACCATAAGAGAGCATATGCAGCCGACTCACGAGATCTTCGTCTGTGAGATGGGCGCAAGACATCTTCATGATATAAAAGAGATCACGGATATCGTTCATCCTGATGACGGAATTGTCACATCTATAGGCCCTCAGCACCTTGAGACCTTCCATTCAATGGAGAATATCATCAGCACCAAGTACGAACTTCTTGATGCCGTTGATGAAAAAGAGAAGGCAGAAGGCGGGAAACAGGAAGGCAAACACCTTAAGTTTGTAAACTACGACAATGAAGTTATAAGAGAAAACATGAAGTACTCAGATGCCATTACTTATGGTATGTCTGAGGATTGCGATTACAGAGCAACAAACGTTAAGGTCACAGGTGGAGGAACAACCTTTACAGTAACTTCTCCAAAAGGAGAGAGCGCAGAATTTAACACAAGGCTTGTGGGCGAGCACAACGTACAGAACATCCTTGGAGCAATTGCCTGTGCAAACTCTCTCGGAATTTCGATGACCAAGCTTAAGATGGCAGTAAGACGTCTTCAGTCGGTTCCTCACAGACTTGAGCTGACAAAGCACGGCAATGTATCAATCCTTGATGATGCTTACAACGCCAATCCAAACGGAGCCAAGGTTGCTCTTAAAACACTTTCGCTCTTTGAGGATTGCGTCAAGATCCTGGTTACACCCGGTATGGTTGAACTGGGAGATAAATCAAAAGAGTACAACACTGCATTCGGCGCACAGGCAGCAGAAGTCTGCGATTACATGATCCTTGTTGGATCGGTAAACAGTGCTGATATCAAGAAGGGTGCAGTTGATGCGGGCTTTGACCCCGAGAAGATTTTCATTAAGAATACCTTTACTGAAGCCAGCGCTTTAATGTATGAACTTGACGCAGGCAGAGAAAAGGTTATACTACTTGAGAATGATCTTCCGGATAACTATAAGTAAATTTTTAGTATGTAAGATGAAAGAAGGAACAAAATGAAGCTGAAGGTAGCAGTATTATTTGGCGGAAAAAGTACAGAGCATGAGATATCAATCATCTCAGCAATTCAGGCAATCGGATATATCAACAAAGAAAAGTATGATGTTATCCCTGTTTATATGACCAAGAACAATGACTTCTATGTTGGAGACTCCATCGGAAACATCGAGGAGTACACCCACATCAAAGAACTTCTTGCAAAGAGCACTCAGGTTATCTTTGTTAAGGAGGGAGATAAGGTTTCTCTCATGAGATACCCTATGAAGAAGTTCGGAAACAACGTCATCTCAACTGTTGATGTTGCATTCCCAATTGTTCACGGAACCAATGTTGAGGATGGAACACTTCAGGGATACCTGGCTACAATGGGACTTCCCGTTGTTGGCTGCGATGTTCTCTCATCAGCAGTAGGAATGAACAAGTACGTAATGAAGACAGTTCTTAAGGACAGCGGAATTCCTGTTCTTGACTGCAAGTGCTACACCTGGAAGGACTACGAGGATGTTGACAGCCTTGTTTCAAAGATTGAGTCAGGCTTTACATATCCCGTTATCATTAAGCCATTGAACCTTGGTTCCAGTATCGGTATCAAGGTTGCCAAGGACAGGGACGAGCTTTTAGAGGCTCTTGACCTTGGCTTTGAGTTCTCCAAGAAGATCCTTGTTGAGCGTGCTATCACAAACCTTAAGGAGATCAACTGCTCAGTTCTTGGTGATTATGAATCAGCAGAGGCTTCCGAGTGTGAGGAGCCTGTAAACTCAGACGAGATCCTTTCATTTGAAGATAAATATATCAGTGGCTCCAAGGGCGGAGCTAAGAGTAGCGGCTCTAAGGGAATGGCTTCTCTTAAGAGAAAGATCCCTGCAGACATCACTTCAGAAATGAGAGACAAGATCAGAAAGATGGCTGTTGATGCCTTTATTGCTCTTGGATGCTCAGGAGTATCAAGAATCGACTTCATGATCGATATGGATACCAATGAGGTATACCTTAACGAGATCAACACCATTCCGGGATCCCTTGCATTCTACCTCTGGGAGCCTCTTGGAATGAAGTATGAGCACCTTTTAGACAACATGATCCAGCTGGCTCTTAAGGCAGACAGAGAAAATCACAAGGTTGTATATTCCTTTGAGACCAACGTTCTTGAGGGAGTTAAGCTTGGCGGAGGCGCCAAGGGCAGCAAAATGTAAACAAAAACCGCTTTGTATCACCTTTACGGGAGATGCAAAGCGGTTTTCTATGTCTGTATATCCTGATTTATCAGATTTCCAGGTTTTCGTTTTTGATATAAGTCTGTTCGATAATGTTCTTAACGTACTGGTCGATGTTCTTCTGGTCTTCTTTCTCAAGCTCTTTTATCCTGATGGGCTCGCAGTACTCAATGACAACCGTGGTCTTTTTGATCCAGGGCATGTGGTTCTCAAAGCAGTCTCTGGTGTGGTTGACAACTACGGGAACGATGGGACAGCCGGACTTCTGAGCAATCTTAAAGCTTCCTTTGTGAAACTCGCCCAGGGGCTTATCTGTTTTGTTCCTGGTGCCTTCAGGATAGATGAAGATTGAAATGCCGTTCTTGACCTTGTCGATGGCTGTAAGCACCATCTCAAGTCCCTTTCTGATATCTGACCTGTCGAGGAAAAGACAGTCGAGATATACCATCCAGAAGCTGATAACAGGGAGCTTCATGGATTCCTGCTTGGCGATATAGCCTGTGCGTCTCGGAACTCTTGGGTAGGTGACAACGATATCAAAGATACTGCGGTGGTTGCTGACATAAAGAACTGCCTCATCCTTGGGAACGTTGTCCTCACCGATGACAATGCGCTTAATGCCGCCAAGGAACAGTATCACGTTGAATGCCCAGCTGACAATTGCCAGGGAAGCTTTCCTTGCCTTGTCGTCATTGAACTTGTGCATGATAAAGAGCACCAGCTGCATTGGCAGTGAGACAATCAGGAAAAAAAACAGAAATATAAAAATAATTATTGTACGAATCATTTATTTGAGCCTTTCTTAGAAAATTTCCGTTATTATTTTCTCATGAGTGGCGCAAAAATGGAATAGATTTCTCGTTTTATGTTAAAGTATATAAGAGCGTACCACGAAGGAGGCATGCATGCTGCTGATAAAGAACGGAAGGATCATGGATCCTGCTACTGAGACAGAGGGTGTTTTTGACATCCTCATAGATAAAGAGAAGATCGTTAGGATAGGACTGTGTGGCAGTCTTGATGAGATAGCAAGAGAGAGCGCTTCCATGATGGAGGCAGGCGACGACTATACAGAGATAGATGCCGGAGGATGTATTGTGGCTCCGGGACTTGTGGACGGTCACGTCCATTTCAGAGATCCCGGATTCACTTATAAAGAAGACATCGAAACCGGTGCTAGGGCAGCAGCCAAGGGCGGCTTTACCAGCGTCATAATGATGGGCAACACCAATCCCCACATGGATAACGTGGCTACAATAAAGGACGTGCTGGAGCGTGGCAGTAAGACCGGCATCAACGTCTACACCTGTGGCAACGTCACCATGAACATGGAGGGAAAAGAGCTTGTGCCGATGGAAGAACTTAAAGAGGCGGGAGCAGTTCTTTTCACCGATGACGGTAAGCCCATTATGGATGAAGCGCTGATGGAGAGGGCATGCGTAAAGGCGGCAGAGCTTGACAGAGTAATAAGCCTCCATGAGGAGGATCCTTCATATATTTCAGAAAACGGGATCAACGCCGGAGAGGTGGCCAAGGAGCTAGGCCTTACTGGATCTTCCAGGGAAGCCGAGATCTCCATGGTCAAAAGAGATATCGAAATAGCCAGAAAGACCGGCGCCACAATAGTTGTGCAGCACATAAGCGCAGCTGAATCGGTGGAACTTATAAGACAGGCCAGAAGAGAGTGGGTCAAGGTCTTTGCGGAGGCAACTCCACACCACTTTACGCTGACTGAGGATGCGGTAAGAAAACACGGCACCCTGGCCAAGATGAATCCGCCACTTCGCCTTGAGAGCGACAGACAGGCGATAATCGAAGGTCTGAGGGACGGAACCATAGATATGATCGCGACGGATCACGCGCCACACTCCAAAGAGGAGAAGGAAAAGAGCTTTAAGGAGGCGCCCAGCGGAATCACAGGACTTGAGACCTCGCTGGCACTGGGCATCAGGGAACTGGTAAAGCCCGGGCATCTTAGCCTTATGGAACTTCTATCTAGCATGAGTGCCAAGCCGGCGGCTCTGTACGGGCTTGAGGCAGGAGCCATAAGAGTTGGTGATAATGCGGATCTGATAATCTTTAACCCCGATGAGGAGTGGGTGTTTGACAAGAGTTTTTCCAAGGCATCGAATACACCGTTTCTTGGAGAGAGGCTCCCAGGCAAGATATTCTTTACCATCTGCAGGGGACAAATAGTATATAAAGCTGATTGAGGTGGATATATGGCAAAGAAAATGAAAACAGAGGCAAAAGTCCTCTCCCAGAGGCTATTAGCCGACGGAATCTATGACATGTGGCTTGAGACGGAGATGGCAGCCGATGCCCATCCCGGGCAGTTTGTGGGAGTGTATCCCGCAGGCAAGGCAACACTTCTTCCAAGACCAATAAGCATCTGCGAGGTTGATGGTGCAAGGCGTGCCATCAGGCTGGTGTACAGAGTAGTAGGCCAGGGAACTGCTGAGTTTGCGCTCTATCAGCCCGGGGACTACATCAGTATTCTGGGCGTTTTGGGAAACGGCTTTCCGCTTGATAAGGCAGAGGGCAAAAGAGTTCTTCTGATGGGCGGAGGAATCGGAGTTCCGCCTCTTCTTCAGACAGCAAAAGAGCTAAAGGCTGCAGGTAAGGCAGCATCTGTGACCTGCGTAATGGGATACAGGAACGCCGAGACTTTCCTACGTGACGATTTTGAGAAGGCAGCAGAGCTTGTCATTGCCACAGAGGATGGCAGTATCGGAACCAAAGGGAATGTCATTGATGCTATTAAGGAAAACGGTCTTGTAGCAGATGTGATCTATGCCTGCGGACCAATGCCGATGCTTAGAGCCATCAAGGCTTATGCTTCAGAGAATGGCATGAAGGCTTATGTTTCTTTGGAAGAGAGAATGGCCTGCGGCGTTGGAGCCTGCCTTGGATGTATCTGTAAGACAAAAGAGATCGATGAGCACTCACAGGTTAAGAATACAAGGATCTGTACCGACGGACCTGTGTTTGATGCTGACGATCTTGATATGTGATAGTTGGAGGTGAAGCTTTGAAACTTTCTGTTAATATAGCCGGCGTTGAATTCAAGAACCCTGTGATGACTGCATCGGGAACCTTCGGATCCGGCATGGAATATTCTGATTTTGTTGATCTGAACAGACTTGGTGCTGTGGTTACCAAGGGCGTAGCTAACGTGCCCTGGGAGGGAAACCCGACACCGAGAGTTGCGGAAGTTTACGGCGGAATGCTAAATGCCATAGGACTTCAGAACCCGGGAATCGAGACCTTTGTCAAAAGAGATCTTGAGTTCCTGAAAGGGTATGACACAAAGGTGATCGTCAACGTATGCGGAAAAAGCATTCAGGACTATGTTGATGTGGTAGAGAGATTATCGGACGAGCATGTGGATATGCTTGAGATCAATGTCTCCTGCCCTAACGTTAAGGAAGGTGCCATTGCATTTGGACAGAATGCCAAGGCCCTTACTGAAATAACCACCGAGATCAAAAAACACGCAAAGCAGCCTGTGATCATGAAGCTCAGCCCCAATGTCACCAGTATTTCAGAGATGGCAAAGGCTGCAGAGGCAGCAGGTGCGGATGCGATATCACTTATAAACACTATTACGGGAATGAAGATAGATATTCACAGAAGAAAGTTTGCTCTGGCAAACAGAACAGGCGGTCTTTCAGGCCCTGCCATCAAGCCTGTTGCCGTAAGGATGGTCTACGAGGCATCTCATGCGGTAGATATCCCGGTTATCGGAATGGGTGGAATAGCCACAGGAGATGATGCCATCGAGTTTATCATGGCAGGAGCAAGTGCTGTGGCAGTGGGAGCCATGAACTTCCATGACCCTTACGCAACAATTCATGTGATAGAGGGAATCGAGAATTACATGAAGCAGTACGGCGTAGAGGACATAAACGAACTTAGAAAAATACTGTGATAAAAGGAAAAAGAGGAAGAGCTTTTTACGGCACTTCCTCTTTTGTGTTACTAGCAACGGTATTAAGTTTCTACTTTCCCTGCGAGCTCGTCGAAACCTTTCATAACGGCGTCAAAGGTCTGTTTTGAAATATCAGGGAGCTCTCCACCCCAGGTCTTTTCGGCCTGTTTGTATCCCTTTTCAAATGCAGATCTCATCTTCTCGAGCTTTTCAGGATCGTCTCCTGCAAGCGCCTTGGCAAAATCAAGAATACGCTCTGAGGTCTGTTTAACGCCCCAATAGCCATTTTCTGAAATGTCTTCCTGCGCCTGCGCCTTGGTAGCTGCGTCTACTGTGAAATCACCCTTTGCAAGGAATTTCCAGATAGAATCCTCATCATTTTCGCTGTTTGCAATGCCATAGGTCTTGGCCTGCTTGCCCATCATCTTGTGGACGATGTCCAAAAGCTGCTGTTGGCGAAGCGCATCATCTGCTTTCAGCTGTTGAATGATCTTGGTTCTGTCTGTCTCTTTCGATGAAACCTTGGAGGTACTTGAATTTTCCTCGGATTTCTCGTATACGGCAGCCGCTTCTTTTTTGACCTCTACCTCTTTGTCTTTCTTCTTGTCTTCGACAGGAGAATTAACGGTTGAAGTATAGGTCGTTGCGATGTTGTTAGTAACCTCGGTAACTCCGTTTACGCCCATATAGAACTCCTTTTCCGCACAGGTTAGCTAATACCGCGCTGAAACGAAACTATAGTTTACCTATTCTGACTATCGGCTATTTTTTGAAAAACTTAACCCCTGAAATAAAAATTTTTCATTTTTTTTGTATTTTTTTTCTTGTAATGGATTATGGATGGTGAGAAGATGTGAAGTAGCGGGGGATGTAGAGATTTCTTTTGCAAATTACCAGTAGGGGAGCGGATTCGTAAGATGAAGATAACCAGAAAAGCTTATGCCAAGATAAACCTGGGACTTGATGTAATAGGGAAAAGAGATGACGGCTATCATCTGGTGAAGATGATAATGCAGAACGTAGACATATATGACACACTGACTTTCGAGGATAATGCCGGAGGGGAGATAACCCTTAAGGCTAATTCCGAGACCATTCCGACGGATGGAAGCAACCTTATCTGCAAGGTGGCAAATCAGCTGAAAGAGGAATTTGGTATTAAGGCCGGCGTAAATATCACTTTGGAAAAGAGAATTCCCGTGGCGGCAGGTATGGCGGGAGGAAGCACCGACGGAGCAGCAGCGTATCTCGCATTGAATGAGCTGTGGAATCTCGGGCTTTCCAAAGAGGAGCTGTGCAAAAGAGCTGTTAAGCTGGGAGCGGACATTCCATACTGCATCATTGGAGGAACGGCTCTGTCGGAGGGAATCGGAGAAGAACTTACCGTTCTTAAGGATGCCCCGGAATTCTATCTTGTGGTTGCAAAGCCTGCTATAGCTGTTTCGACAGGCTGGGTATATACAGAGCTTGATAGCAATGTTATTGAAAAACACCCTGATATAGATGGTATCAGGAAGGCCATAGAAGAGGGTGATGTCAGAGGAATGTGCGATAAGATACATAACGTACTTGAGCCTGTAACAACAGGTAAGTACAGCGTTATCAAGGATATAGAGAGAGTCCTTGAAGATAACGGAGCCGTAAGGGCTTTTATGACAGGAAGCGGTCCAACTGTTTTTGCTGTTTACGAGAGAGAAGAAGATGCCAGAAAAGGTTATGAGGCGGTCAAAAAATCCGGCCTTGCTCCGGAGCTCTTTTTAACAAAGCCAATTAACCCCGGCAAATGATCAGGTGAATTTTATGAAGAGAAATGTAGAGGTCAGTGTTACAGGCATACATTCAAGAGAAGGCGAGCCTACTGAAAAGGTTGAATCTTTGGCAGCGGGAATATATGAGCTTTTGGAGGACGGAAGTTTTATCGTCGAATACGACGAGGAACAGGATACCGGAGCCGGGAACATGAAGGTTCACAACCGGGTGCACATCGGTGCCGATGGCCGGAAGATGGAGATTGTAAGAGGAGGAGCAACTACCTCAACGCTTACATTTGCCGATGATCTTGAGTATGACACTGAGTATGCAACGCCCTATGGAACCATGCTGATGAAGGTAAGGACCAAGAGCTTTGACTTTACCAAGGTCGGCGGAGACGAGGAAATAAAGCTGGTTGCGGATTATGACCTGGAGATTGAAGGACAGGTGGTTTCAAGTTCGATGATAGTTATAGACATAAAAAATGCGGTGGCAAGCTGAGTTGTCACCGCATTTGTCTTTTTTATTATTTAACCATTTTTGCTCCGGCCTTTTCCTGAGCCTTGGCAACGAGATTCTTAAAGAATCCTTTCTTCTGCTCGGGAGCCTGAACCTTACCGTGAAGGCCCTTGACTTCTGTTACGTAGATACCGCTTACGGAAGCCTTAACCTCTTTTTTGGTAGGAACTGAGTCGAAGATCTTCTCATCACAGATAAGACTCATTACTCTGTTGCCGATCCTAACCTTGAGGATAGGAAGTCTTGAACCCCTGAGGAGCTTGGGAGTCTGATCGATAACGGCCTGTGGAAGACCTGCTTCCTTGAGCTTCATTCTCTTCTTGTCAATGATCAGCATTGTGACTGTCTGCTTCATGGCATCGAGCTGAACCTGCTGCTCTTCCTGCTTCTTCTGAGCTCTCTTACCGAGTATGAAAAGTGCAACACCAGCTGCAATCAGAACAACTAAAACTACAATTAAAACTATTAATCCTGTACTCAAAATGTAATCCTCCAAACTAAATAAAAAGTGCACTACCTATTCTAGCATTCTTTTTAGTTTTGCGCAATTAAATACTTTAATAAGAAGTTAGAGTGTGGTAGTATAAGAAATATTGTTTGAAGGAGTAACATATTATGAAGAAAAACTATAGAATAATCGCTGCTTTGGCAGCATCAATGGTTATGCTCTGTGCCTGCGGAAAAGAGGCAGCAACAGAGACAGCAACAACAGAAGCAACAGCAGAAGCATCAACAGAGGCTACAGCCGGCGAGGCAGCTCAGTCAACAGCAGATGTTTCTACAGATGCAGCTACGGAAGGAACTTCCGGAAGTATCGATGTATCAGGGCTTGAAGCCGTAACACTTAATGATGTTGATATCGACAGCCTGGTTAAGCTTGGAGATTACAAGGGAATCACACTTGATCTCAAGAAGACAGAAGTAACAGATGCAGACGTTGAGGACAGCCTTAAGAGTGCTTATTCTCAGAATCCTAACATGAAGGAAGTTACTGACAGAGCTATCGAGAGTGGCGATACAGCCAACATCGATTTCGTTGGAAAATATGCTGACACCAAGGAAGAGTTCCAGGGCGGAGCCGGACAGGGATATGACCTTGTGATCGGTTCAGGTTCATTTATCGATGGATTTGAGGATGGCCTTATCGGAGTTAAGAAGGGTGAGACAGTTGATCTTAACCTCACCTTCCCTGAGGATTATGGCGCTGCAGATCTTGCTGGCAAGGATGTTATCTTTACAGTAACAGTTAACAGCATCAAGGTTGCAGATACTGAGCCTTCTGATGAGTGGGTTAAGGGCCTTGGCCTTGAGGATGTTGAGAACATGGATCAGTTCAGAGCACATCTTCGTGCAGAACTTGAAGCTGATGCAGATACCAAATACAATGAGGACCTCAAGAACGCAGCTGTTGAGACGGTAGCAGACAATGCAACGGTAGACGATATGCCTGAGAAGCTCTACAACAGATACTACATTCAGATGGTAGATTCTCTTAAGAGCTATGTTCAGCAGATTTATTACACATACGGCGTTCAGGTTTCAGAGACAGAGTATGTTCAGACAGTAATGCAAAACAACGGTCTTACAGGAACTCCTGAGGATTACCTCAATGACCTTGCTAACCAGCAGACCAAGAGGATCATGGTTCTTCAGGCGATTGCAAACAAAGAGGGTATCGAGGTTTCACAGGAGACCATTGATAAATATATCCAAGAAGACTATGACAACTATTTCAAGTCAAGCTACAACACCATTGATGAGTTCAAGGCATCCTTTGACACAGAGGATTACAGAGAGCAGATCATGGCTGAGCAGGTTGCAGACTTCCTCGTAGAGAATGCAAATATTTCAGAATAATGTTATACTACATATAGTAGTAATTGGTTTTATTTGATACTAGTTGTTGAAATTAAAGCAAGGGGGTATTGGGATGAAAAGATTTTATTCTATCGTTGCCGTGATACTTTCCCTTGCTTTTTTTGTACTTACTCCGGTGCAGTCTTTTGCTACAACCAGTGAAGAACTCCAGGAACAGCAAAAGAAATTGGAAGAGGAAGAAAAGGCCCTGAAGCAGCAAAAGAAAGCGGCTGAGAGCCAGAAGGCAGCAAGCCAGAATAAGTTAAACGAGGCAAACAGCCAGATCTCGGAATCAACAGAGGGACTTGGAGAAACCCAGGAAGCTATTGATTCCACCAATGCTGAGATCGTTGGCCTGATGACAGATATTGAACTCATCAAAGAGGATATTGAAGATAAGACACAGCTGATAGAGCAGACCAATGCTGAATATGAAGAGGCCAAAAATCATGAGGAAACCCTTTATGAATCGATGGTACAAAGGGTTAAGTTCATGTATGAAAAAGGAAATCTGTCTTATGTACAGCTCCTGCTTACGGCTACAAGTTACGCAGATGCTTTGAACAAAGCTCAGTATATCGAACAGCTCTACGAGTACGACAGACAGAAACTCTCAGAGTATGTGGCAGCCAAGGAGGCAGCAGCTGCACTGGCGCAGAGGCTTGAAGAGGAAAAGGCAGAGCTTGAGGCCTCACAGTTTGAGCTTGAAGAGGAAGAAGCTTACATGGAAGAGCTTCTTGCTCAGTACAAGGCGACTTATGCAGACTATGAAGTTAAGCTTGCCAAGGCAAAACAGGACGCGGCAGTTTATACGGCTCAGGTCAAGAGCCAGCAGGCCAGCATCGCAGGACTTCAAAAGAAGATTGAGGATAAGCAAAAGGAAGTTGACGCAGCCAAGCAGGCTACTCAGAATGCATTAGAAGCAGAAAGAGCAGCTGCCGAGGCGGCTCAAAATACGGAATCCGACAGTGGTGAAACTTCATCGGGCAGCAGTTCAGGCTCAAACAGTTCATCAGGTGGCGGTAAGACCTATGCTGCAGCAGGAAGTGCTACCGGAAGCAATATTGCCAAGTATGCATGTCAGTTTGTCGGTAATCCTTATGTACCCGGTGGTACAAGCCTTACCAATGGAGCAGATTGCTCAGGATTTGTTCAGTCAGTTTACAAGGCCTTTGGAATAAGCGTTCCCAGAACCTCCTGGGGACAGGGATCCTACGGCAGAGAAGTTTCCTATGCGGATGCCCAGCCGGGAGATGTAATTTACTACGGCGGACACGTTGGAATATATATAGGTGGCGGACAGATTGTCCACGCCAGTACTCAGAAGACAGGTATTAAGTACAGCCCTGCAACTTACAGATCGATCATCACTGTAAGGAGATTTTTGTAAGGCAGTATTTGATGTGATAGAAGTTGAGTTTTTAGTTGCGAGGAGGAAGAATGGCTTCAGAAGAAAAGGTCATAGTCATTGACTTTGGCGGGCAGTACAACCAGCTTGTTGCCCGAAGAGTCAGAGAATGCAATGTGTACTGTGAGATTTATTCTTATCGTACGCCAATTGAGCAGATTAAGGAGATGGCGCCCAAGGGAATCATCCTTACCGGTGGTCCCAATTCCTGTTATGAGGATGGTGCACCTTCATACACCAAAGAGCTCTTTGAACTGGGAATTCCGGTTCTTGGACTTTGCTACGGCGCACAGCTTATGATGCACCTATTGGGTGGCAAGGTTGAGAAGGCTCCTGTAAGGGAGTATGGCAAGACCAATACTTTTATTGACGGATCCTGCGATACACTGTTTAAGGATATCGACAAGGAGACCATTGTATGGATGAGTCACTTTGACTACATCAGCAAGGTTGCACCCGGATTTGATATCATTGCACACACGGCAGATTGCCCTGTTGCAGCAGCTGCCTGCGAGGACAAGAAGCTCTATGCAATCCAGTTCCACCCTGAAGTTCTCCATACCGTTCAGGGTAAAGAGATTCTTCATAACTTTGTAAGGAATATCTGCAATACACAGGGAACCTGGAGAATGGACTCCTTCGTTGAGAATACGGTTAAGGAGATCAAAGAGAAGGTCGGCGATGGCAAGGTACTTCTTGCTCTTTCCGGCGGTGTTGATTCATCGGTTCTTGCAGCACTTCTTGCCAAGGCCATCGGAAGACAGCTCACCTGCGTCTTTGTCGATCACGGACTTCTCCGTAAGAATGAAGGCGATGAGGTCGAGGGAGTATTTGGACCAAACGGTAATTTTGATATAAATTTCGTCCGCGTCAATGCGGCTGAGAGATATTACGCTAAGCTCAAGGGCGTTGAGGAGCCTGAGAGAAAGCGTAAGATAATCGGAGAGGAATTCATCCGTGTATTCGAGGAAGAAGCCAAGAAGATCGGAGCAGTTGATTTCCTCGCTCAGGGAACAATTTACCCTGACGTTGTAGAGTCAGGACTTGGCGGAGAGTCAGTTGTCATCAAGTCTCACCACAATGTTGGCGGACTTCCCGACTATGTTGATTTTAAAGAAATCATTGAGCCACTTCGTCTTTTGTTCAAGGACGAAGTCCGCAAGGTTGGTCTTGAACTCGGACTTCCCGAGTACCTGGTATTTCGTCAGCCATTCCCCGGCCCCGGACTTGGTATTCGTATCATCGGTGAAGTTACAGCCGAGAAGGTTCGCATCGTTCAGGACGCTGACTACATCTACAGAACCGAGCTTGCCGAGGCAGGTCTTGAGAAGCTCCCTGACCAGTATTTCGCAGCTCTTTCCAACATGCGTTCCGTAGGTGTTATGGGAGATGAGCGTACTTACGACTACGCCGTGGTTCTCCGCGCCGTTGAGACCGTAGACTTCATGACCGCAGAGGCATCAGAGATTCCATTCGCAGTTCTTCAGAAGGTCATGAGCCGCATCATCAACGAGGTCAAGGGCGTTAACCGTGTAATGTTTGATCTTACAAGTAAGCCCCCGGGAACGGTGGAGCTTGAGTAAAAAATCAAAACCCGCAAACCTAGTATTTTCAAGGCTTTGCGGGTTTTTTATTATCTTTTTTGCCTTTTTCTATCTGACGAATTATTTTTCTATGCAGGTCATCCTGCTTGGCTTCTTCGACGCTAAGGAAGTCAATTGGTTACAAATTGTAACCAGATGAAAATGAAATAGTGATAGATCTGAAACAAACATAAGTTGACGATAAAAAGCACATGATTTACGTCTGAAATTGAATTTTTTGAAATTGAGATATATGCCTCAAAATGGACTACATCTGGATTTGAAAAAATGCTATTTTAGACGTAAAGAACAGGCGTAAGGCTTGGGTGAATACTAATTCATGTCTTGGTATTGTCGGGGATTGTTTGATAAAAATGCATATTGTCAGACAACTGTTGTCAAATAATGCTTGTAGAAAGAAAACTCTGCTTGCTATAATAGTGCTCAATACATCTGAAATTCGAAAAATATGATTTCAGACGTAATAGTTAAAATGGCATCGTCCAAAATCGAGAAAAGTAAGATTTGAGACGTAAAATGGGAGCAGGATATGATATTACTTGTAGTAGATGTCCAAAAGGGCATAACAAACGACAGGCTTTATGGGTGCGAGAGCTTTATCAATAACATAACTGAATTGATTAACACAGCCAGGAGCAACAATACAGAAATAATCTACATTCAGCATGATGATGGGCCGGGATCAGGCTTTTCGATTGGGGATGAAGCTTTTGAAATCGCAGAGCAGGTGGCGCCAAACAAGGATGAAAAAGTCTTTGTAAAAACCATCAACAGCTGCTTTGGAAATCCTGATCTTACAGAATATTTGAAACAGACGGGTGAAAAAGAGCTGATGATTATCGGGCTTCAGACCAACTTCTGTATTGATGCAACTGTAAAATCTGCTTTTGAGAGAGGCTATAAAGTAATTATTCCAAAAGGGACCAATTCAACTTTTGACAATGATTACATGGATGCAGAGACCACTTACAGGTACTATAACGAAATGATGTGGCCGAAAAGATTTGCGGAATGCGTATCGATGGAAGAAGCAATTAAACTAATGCAGAAGACCTGATAGCTAAGAACCCAAAAACCAAAGATCAAAAAAGAGTAGGCGAGATATCATGGAACTTAGAAAGATAAACAAAGAAGATGCAAAAGCACAGTGGGAGTATACTACAGCACTTCCTGAAGATGAGAACGGCTTAACAAATCCATATAACGGAGTATCATATGAGGAGTATATAGATCAGGTTCTGCAAACCCTGATTTCCTATGAACACCCTGTTAATATGCCGGATTGGTTTGTTCCGGAAACATATTATTACCTTTGGGATGAAGGACATCTTGTCGGAGAATTTCGCATCAGACATCACCTCACAGAAGCTCTTAGGAATGGTGCAGGTCATATCGGTTATAGCATCAAAAGAGACGAGCGAGGAAAAGGGTATGGTACAGCCGGCTTAAAGCTAACGCTCCTAGAAGCGAAAAAGATTGTACCAGAAGATGAAATCTACCTTCGCGTAAACAAAGATAATATTGCATCACAGAAGGTAATGCTTAAGAACGGAGGAAAGATAGTCGGTGAAGATGAGGGGCACTTTTTTGTTCGAATACAGAAAAATACATAAATAGACAGTGGTAAAAGGCAATTCACTTTTTGCCAGCGAATTGCCTTTTTTGTTATATTCCTAAATCATTTTCAGGTTTTGTTTTTTCAAAACTAAAATACATATCGTACAAGGTCTTGATTACGGTAGAATTTTCACTTTTCTCTGCAAGTTCTCCCCAACCGGAGCCGTCTCTTTGATACGATAAAAAGTTCAGACTACCGATAATGTAGTATTTGTTATCTACCATCATCAGCTTTGAGTGAGAACGATGACGATAACTTATGAACATTCCGGGATATTCTTTGTCGAATCTTTTATGCAAATCCATTATGTTTTTGACGGACCACTCAAAGCGAGTACCGGGCATTTCTTTTTTGGCTATTTTTTCCCTCAATCTGCTATCTGAATAGTCTTTGTCTTTATTATCATCCTTTAGTCCATAACGAATTTTTATTTTTACATTTCTTTTAAGGCAGCTTTCCATAAGGTCCGGAAATTCGTCGGATGCATATTTCCCCAGCCATGGAACAGCAATATCTATTTCACTACTAGCTGTTTTAAATGCATTTTTAAACTCATTTAGTATCTTATTCTCTTTTAAAATTGTCGAGCTCTTAAGCTCATTTTCAAGTTTTTCTTTGTCACGCTGCAGCTGGGAAATCTTATTATCCTGCAATGTGATTATTTCCTGGACCTTATTTTTCGCCTCCTCTAAAACTGAAATCTCTTTTTTGAGTTGTTTTTGCTTTTCTTCATTTTGGGTTATTTGCGTGGCTTGTGCTTGAATTACACCTTCATCATATTTCTTCTCGCTTTCCAATTTTTCAATTATATTATTAAGCTCAGTTGCTTTAGCACCCTGCGAATCTAATTTCTTTCTTCTTTCATCAAGCAACTTCTGTTTCAAATAGATATCGCTTTCAAGTTTATCATTATTATTTTTTAGTTTTTCATTTTCCTGATTAAGGGCTCCAATTACAGACACTTTCTCTGAAATAGCAGCTTCTAAATTCTTAATTTCAGCATGTCCTTGCTTTATGTCCGTTAACAGCTTTTGGTATTTTTCTTCATAAGTCTTATTAAGGTTATCTATTTCAATCTTCTTATCCTTCAAGTCATTTTCCAACTCTGATATTTTCTTATTTAATTCATTCAGTTTGGCTTGTAGCTCAAGCCTTTCAGCTTCGTCGACAATTGACTTTTCTAGTTGGCTCTTGAGTTCGTCACGTTCTTCTTCTAAGCGCTCTTTTTCAGCTTCCTTTGAAGCAATTTCCAGGTTCAATGTCTCCTTTTCAACTACAAGCTGTGCATTCTGATGTGAAAGATCGTTGAGTTTTACTTGGCTCTCTTTAAGTTTTACTGCCAGAGAGTTTATAATCTTTTTAGCAGAAATACCTCCCGTGGACACAGGTTCTTGAGCGTCTTTGATAATGCCATACTCTATGAGAACACGACGTAAATCATCTTCTCCAAGCGCAATATCATCCGGCTTGGGAAGCCCTCGGAGTACCCCGGTCAAATTGATTTTTTTATCAACTTTATAGAAGATCTGACCACACTCTTGCTTTGTTGAAAACTTGATAAACAGTTGATCGTTGGTGGAAGGTTCGCCGAGAGCCTGAGGGTCTTGAGCCCTTAGTAGTTCAATAAGTCGTCTTTCTATTTTCTCAAACGCATTCCATTCGCATGAATCCACCATTGATTCAAAAAAACCGTTTAGCAGATTGAGTTCTGAATATGATGAAATCCAGAGCTTGCTGATTTGGCCCACCAGTATTTTTCTTAGAGCTATTTTCTGTTCATCGAAATGTTTAATCGCATCCTTAGCTTGAGATATGGTGTTTTCTCCTTGAAGGATCGATTCTTTTTTTCTTATTTTCTCGCTTTCTTTCTCCTTTATCTGATTATTTATGAATGAAACATCTGCATTGGATTCAGATAGAGATATATTGAGTGTTCTCAGATATTCATCATCTTTTTTTATCTCTGCGGATAGCCTGTCATTGTTTTCAGAAAGGCTTTTAATCTGACTTCTTATAAGGTCAATTTGCCCGGCAATAGTATGCAGAGCTCTAAGTCCTGCCTCATATCTTGTTGACAAATCCTGATCCATTTTCGAGATTGTGGTTTCATCTATCGAAACCGAAAAGGTCTTTCCATACCCTGTTCCACCTACTGCAATCACATAAGCCAGTTTTTCCAAAGAAAGCTTTTTCTTTGTAGAAAGGAACCATATGACCTCGCTTATTAGTCCGATTGCAATAACAAATAATTTGATCTTATTTATTTGCGACTGAGGAATGCCATAACCAGATAATTTGTGGCTTATATATATAAGCAAAAACAAAGTGATAATGATAATTACAATGGCGACAATTCCCCATATTGCCGGCAAGCGCTTTATTTTATTGACGTCCCTGTTTTTGCATTTGACTGTGAGATCATCGGCCATTTCCGCAGGAGACATCACTGAATAATGCTGCTTTCCATACAAAGCGGAAACAGCACGCATCATTGAAACGGAGAGCATATCATCGCTGCCACCCCGGACGCCAACTCTTTTTCCGTATTTCACAATATCATTTCTTGCTCGTGACATAAGAATGTCATGGGGTGTTCGAACAAGTTCATCAACCTTTGCTTCGTACAACACATTTAGTCCGGCGGGAATTACAGTTTTTTTAGCGATTTTTCTAAAGATATTTGCAAGGCTTTTTACGGTCTGACCTACCCAGTTTGCTGGGGTATAAGACTCAATACAGGCTAGAAGCTCTGCAATTTCAGTTTTTGTCGTTTTTTCAAGTCCATCAATTATAGTTGACATACGGTTTCCTTTCTGACGGAATGATATCACACTATTAATCGTAAAATAATACGGCATCAAATTCAAGATGACGGGCGGATAGTACATGTTATAATGGTAACCGTTAGGGGAAGGAGTTGTATGAAAAGTAAAGTATCAAAAGACAGGATATGGATTGTAGCTCTACTGGTAGCACTGGCGCTGGGCTTTGCAGTCTTTGTAATAACTGCCCTGTTTATGGAAACAAAGAAGATCAGGGAGTTCAAGGTAGACGTATTTGTACTCAGCAATGAGTCTGACATATGCATGGCTGACGGCCCGGATGGAACTGTGAAGATGAGCGCAGACAACCTTCCGGCGATCTATTCGATAATCTTAAAGTCCAAGGGCAGGATCGTTTTCGGAGAGCCCAAAGTGCAGGATACAGTAGTATTTAACTTTGAGTGCCATGATGAAGACTGGACCATGACAGTAGATGAGATCGATGAAGACAAGATCAGGGTAAACCTTGAAGGCCCGAGAACTTATACCATGTACCTGAACAATAACAAGAATTTCGAGGCATTTCAGAAGGCAGCATCAGCCGAAGGCTACGTTAGTAAAAACAAGGTTATCAGGTAAAAAGACAGTTAATTTAAATAATTGTGTTGACAAAGCCCATCAATTAGCATAATGTAATAATTACTTGTAGCAAAGCAAACTAAGAAAGGAGGTAAGGACAATGTTAAAGACTAGAAATTATGTGGCAGTGAATATGGAAATTGTGGTTACCTCGCAGGAGTTTGCTCAGTAATTGGATTTGTCTTGAAGCAATCAGGCGTGGTATCCGCATGGAGACCACGCTATTTTTATGGCTGTTTATGGCGGTAGGGTCTCCGGGCTCTACCGCTGTTTTTATATGAGGATGTGATAATTATGAAAAAGTATTTGATAAGGAACTGGTGGAGATATACCCTCGGCGGAATATCACTTATATGCAGCACAGCAATCGATGTGCTTCTTCCCTTTGTAACACTTTCCATGGTGGATGATGTCATCGTCGGAAGAAATATGGATATTTTCAGAAGGGACATACTTCTGTTTGTGGCAGCAGGCCTGGGAAGAGCTTTCTTCCAGTTCGTAAAAGAGTTCCTTTGTGACATGTCGGGATGTCGCGTGGCATCTGGCCTTAGAAAAGATATGATGAAGCATATCTTCACGCTCCACAAGGGATATTTTGACAAGACCAACACCGGCGAACTCATGGCAAGGGTCAAGGATGACGCCGGAGCAGTCTGGGATCTGACCGGATTTGTTGGAATGCTGCTGACAGAGGCGACAGTTTACTTCATCGGAGTAGTCATCTGCATGATCAGGCTCAACTGGAAGCTCAGCCTTGTTCCCCTGGTGTTTATGCCTTTCCTTGCCTATGTGGCTCTTCATCTGGAAAAGACACTTAGCAAGGATTACGACGACATAAGTGAGAGAAATGCAGCCCTTACCAAGGTCGTTGAAGAAAACATCTCAGGCGTAAGGACCGTTAAGGCTTTTTCCGCTGAAGGCACTGAGATGAAGAAGTTCGATGAGAAGAACCTCGACTATGCTAAGGCCAACAAGAAGTTTGCCTCTGACCTTGCAGACTCTGATCCGCTCATCGGCCTTATACCTAAGGTTATGCAGGTGGCTGTGGTTGCAATCGGCGGCTATGCAGCGATCAAAGGAAGCATAACCTACGGAACACTTGTGGCATTCGTGTCATATTCGATCAACATCGTATGGCCCATCGAGAATCTTGGCTGGATGCTCTCACTGGTTTCTCAGGGACTTGCAGGCTACAAGAAGATATCCAAGGTTCTTGGCACAACACCCGATATCACCGATCCTTCGGGAAAAGAGCTTTCGGAATCAGCAAACGTTCCCGGACAGATCAGCTTTGAGAATGTAAGCTTTGCTATCGACGATAAGCCCATTTTAGAGGATGTGTCTTTTACCATAGAAAAAGGAAAGACCCTGGGTATCATGGGCGCAACGGGTGCGGGAAAGAGTACCATCGTCAACCTGCTTGAGAGATTCTATGACGTGACAGACGGATGCATTCGCATCGAGGGAAAAGACATTAAGGACATGCCACTTAGCGATGTAAGGGCCTTCTCATCAGTGGTAACCCAGGATGTATTTCTTTTCTCCGACACTATCACTGAGAATGTAAGACTTGGATTTAAGGACAGCATGGACGAGGTGACGGTAAGAAATGCCATTAAGAGTGCCCATGCAAAAGACTTTGTCGAGAAGATAACCGATAGCTACGAGGCGGTTATCGGAGAGAGAGGCATTGGCCTGTCCGGCGGTCAGAAGCAGAGACTTTCAATTGCGAGAGCCCTTGCCAAGAAGGCAGATCTTCTGGTTCTTGATGACTCCACATCTGCACTTGATATGGAGACGGAAGCTGCGATCCAGCAGGAGCTTTTAAAGAAAAAAGACATGAGTAAGATCATCATCGGTCACCGTATATCATCGGTTAAGGACGCAGATGAGATCATAGTTTTGGAAAACGGAAGAGTAAAAGAGAGAGGAACCCATGCTGAGCTCATCGGAAAGAGGGGACTGTACTACAGCACCTACGAAGCCCAGTACGGAGACTACAGGAATGCTCTTGCGGTAAATGAGTAAGGAGGTGCATATATGGCAATAAACAGCACCAGAGAGGATGAGGATTTAAAGGAGAGCCTTAAGCTTGACGTCTTAAAGAGACTTCTTAAGAATCTCCTGGAATATAAGGGTAAAATTGTGCTGGTAACCGGACTTATTCTGGTGACGGTTGCCATTCAGACCACTTATCCTCTGCTGATAGAAAAAGTAATTGATGATGAGATCATAGATGGAAATGTCCGGGGGCTTTTTACCATGGCCGGATTTATGATAGTCCTGGCCTTTGTGAACTACGCAGCCACCAGGATCTGGAGGCGCATTATGGCTGTGATCTCAAACGATATGATCATGAACATCAGAAGAAGGCTCTATGTCCATATTCAGGAGCTGGGCGTAGACTTTTTTGACCAGAGACCATCCGGCAAGATCCTGGCAAGGATCACGGGTGATGTCAATGCGTTAAAAGAGGTTCTCTCAAGCACTATTACGACCCTGGCACCTGAGGCAGTGATGCTTGTTGCGATATTGGCTATTATGATCGTAAAGAGCCCGGTTCTGTCGCTGTCTGCGGCAGTTGCAGTTCCGATCATCATGCTGGGACTGTACTTCTGCGAGATCCTGGCCCACAAAAGGTGGCAGATCTGGAAAAAGAAAGATTCCAACATGACAGCATACATCCATGAGGGAATTGAAGGAGTATCCATTATCCAGAGCTTCAACGCTCAGGAGGAGTCCTCAAAGGAGTTCGACGGTCTTGTCAATGAGGTTATCAAGGCCTTCAGAAATGCGGTAGTTATAACTGATATCTACAGCCCTACAATCGAGATTGCAGGCGGACTTGGAACAGCCACGCTTTACTATCTGGCAGTTACAAAGCTCAATGTTCAGCCGGAGTCCATAGGTACGCTTTCAGCTTTTGTTCTCTATCTTGGCATGTTCTTCAGTCCTATCAGGAACCTTGCCAACTATTACAACAAGCTGATAACAAACCTTTCTTCTGCTGAGAGAGTTTACGAGATCATGGATATGGATCCTCTTGTTAAGGATGGAGAAAGAGCTATCGACCTTCCCGAGATTGAGGGAAATGTTGAGTTTGATCACGTGACTTTTGCTTACCCCGATGAGCCGGATGTGGATATTCTTCACGACGTCAGCTTTAAGGCTAAAAAGGGAGAGACCATAGCTCTGGTTGGACCGACAGGAGCAGGTAAGACAACCATTGTGAGTCTTATCAGCAGGTTCTATAACACCAAGAGCGGTAGGGTTCTGGTGGACGGATATGACATCAGCAAGGTGACAATCCAGTCACTTAGAAATCAGCTGGGAATCATGACTCAGGACAACTATCTCTTTTCCGGAACCATAAGGGATAATATCAAGTACGGAAGACCTGATGCCACGGATGAGGAGATGCTGGCGGTGTCAAAGGCTGTGCATGCCCATGACTTTATCTCACAGATGGAGAAGGGGTATGACACTGTGATCACAGAGCGCGGAGGCGGACTCTCCAATGGACAGAGACAGCTTGTGGCCTTTGCGAGAACTCTTTTAACAGATCCCAAGATCCTGATACTGGATGAAGCTACAGCAAGTATCGATACCAGAACTGAGATCCTGGTTCAGCAGGGAATTGAGGAGCTTCTTAAAAAGAGAACTTCATTTGTGGTTGCACACAGGCTTTCCACCATCAAGAATGCGGACAAGATATTTGTTATTGATGACGGTGGAATCCTTGAATGGGGCGATCACGAGAGCCTGATGACAAGAAGAGGAGCCTACTACGAGCTCTACTCGGCGCAGTTTGTCAGCGCGTCGTAATGTTGTATAATTTACATTATGAAAGACATGGATAAGGACTACTTATCCTGCAGGTTATGCCCCAGAAACTGCATGGTGGACAGGACCATCACAAGGGGCTATTGCAGGGAACTGAATACTTTGCACGTATCAAGGGCTGCTCTCCATATGTGGGAGGAGCCCTGTATTTCCAGCACTTCCGGGTCAGGAACGGTGTTCTTTTCAGGCTGCAATATGGGATGTGTCTTTTGCCAGAACAGGAAGATCAGCCGGGGAGAGGTTGGGAAATACATAACAACGGAACGCCTTGTGGAGATATTCTTTGAGCAGCAGGAGAGAGGTGCAAACAATATAAATCTCGTGACGGGGGACATGTTTATCCCTACAATTGCAGATGCGATCGAGAGAGCCAAGGGGCAGGGAATTAAGATTCCGTTCCTGTTTAATACATCTTCGTACCTGAATATCGAGAGTGTGAAACGTCTTGAGGGACTGATTGATATTTATCTTCCGGACTTTAAATACATCAGGGAGGAAGATGCTGTTAGGTATAGCAATGCTCCGGGATACCCCGAGGCTGCCAGAGTCGCCATTGCGGAGATGGTAAGGCAGTGTCCTGAGTGCGTGTTTGAGACGGATGATAAAGGGCAGGAGCTTATTAAAAAGGGCGTTATTGTCAGGCATCTTCTTATGCCGGGTATGCTGATACAGGCCAAGATTATCACGAAATATCTGTATGAGACCTATGGTGATAGTATCTATATCAGCCTGATGAACCAGTTTACACCGGGAGAGGGGCTTGAGAAATTTCCTGAGATCAACAGGAAGATCACGGAAGCTGAGTATAGGAGCCTTGTTGATTACGCGTCGAACCTAGGCGTAGTAAACGGCTATGTTCAGGAGGGTGAGACTGCTTCGGAGAGCTTCATTCCGGAGTTTGACTGTGAAGGGGTGTGAGTCAGTGGGGACGGTTCAGTGTGAGTCAGTGGGGACGTTTCAGTTTGACTCATTTTGCTTTACAAAATGAGTCAAACTGAAACGTCCCCACTGACTCACACTGAACCGTCCCCACTTACTTGCGCCCAAACTCCCCTGCAGGGGGTTGCAAAACCCCTTTCAATGGGCGAAAATATTAAATATAATTGTGATTTTATGGAGGGTTAATGCATGGATTATCAGTCAAGATATGAAGAGTGGATGAATAAGCTTTCTGACAGCAATCCCTTAAAAGCTGAGCTTGCTGCCATCGCAGATGATGAGAAGGAAAAGGAAGAGAGATTCTATCAGGATCTTGCATTCGGAACTGCAGGCCTTAGGGGTAAGGTTGGAGCAGGAACCAATCGCATGAATTTCTTAACTGTAGGCAAGGCATCACAGGGTGTTGCCGACTACATCGTTTCAAAGGGACAGGCAGCTTGTGACGCAGGTGTTATCATAGCTCATGATCCCAGACATTTTTCAAGAGAGTTTTCAGAGCTGGCAGCAGGAATCTTTGCGGCTAACGGCATCAAGGTTTATACCTTCCCGAGCCTTCGCCCTACACCTGAGCTGGCATTTATGATAAGACGCCTTCATACGGTTTCCGGAATCAATATCACAGCATCCCACAACCCTAAGGATTACAACGGTTACAAAGCTTACTGGGATGACGGATGCCAGGTTTCAGCAGAGGTTGCAGACGGAATGACCGAGTGCATCAATGCGGTAGACATCTGGTCCGGAATCAAGAAGTCCGACTATGATGAGGGCGTAAAGGCAGGCAAGATCATAGTTCTTGGTGAGGAGTACGACAGAGAGTATCTGGACAAGATTGAATCCCTGGCAATCCACGAGGGCGACGATCTTGATCTTTCAATTCCTCTTGTTTACACACCACTTAACGGATGCGGATCAATTCCGTTCAGGCAGATGCTCACAGACAGAGGCTTTACTAACTGGAAGATCGTTCCCGAGCAGGAGAATCCCGATCCTGATTTCACAACTGTCGGATATCCCAATCCCGAGGATCCCAAGGCCTTTGCTCTTTCTGAGAAGTATGGAAAAGAGTTTGGTGCAGAGCTTCTTATGGCTACCGACCCCGACTCTGACAGATTTGCTATTGAGATCAGAGATGACAACGGCAACTACGTTCCTCTTAACGGAAACCAGACAGGTTACCTTCTTGTAAACTATGTCCTTGAGGGACACAAGAGCGCAGGAACACTGCCTGCTAAGGGAGCAATGGTTAAGTCTATTGTTACCTCAACTCTTTCAACAATAATTGCAAAGGCTTACGGAGTTGAGATGTTTGAGACTCTGACAGGCTTTAAGAATATCTGTGGCAAGATCCCTTACCTTCACGAGAACGGCTATCAGTATCTCTTTGGCTATGAAGAGTCAGTTGGATATGCAGTTTGTGAGGATATCAGAGACAAGGACGGAATCTCAGCAGGAATGCTGGTTGCAGAGGCAGCAGCTTACTACCGCAAGCAGGGTAAGACCCTTTGGGATGTTCTTGGCGAGATCTATGCCAAGTACGGTTTCTTTGCAGAGGATGAGCCGAACATCGTGCTTGAGGGAATTCCGGGTGCTCAGCGTATCCAGCGCATGATGAAGTACTACAGGGAGAACATTCCTACAGAAGTTGCCGGTGCCAAGGTAGAAAAGGTCATCGACTACATAAACGGCTACGAAGACATTCCACCACAGAACGCTATCAGAATGTTCCTCGATAATGGCTCATGGTTTGCAATAAGACCAAGTGGAACAGAGCCCAAGATCAAGTTCTACTTCTATTCAAATCAGGATTCAAGAGAGAATGCGCTGAAGGTTAACGCCGATATCAAGAAAGCTACTCTTGATCTGATAAATTCTGTTGAGTAAGGGGATATATAAATGAGCGAGCACACACATACATATACACATGAGCATGACGGAAGTCAGCATACTCATACATATACGCATGATCACGAGAATGGTGCAGAACATCATGACCACGATCATCACGAGCATCACCACCATGATCATCCTATGGAGAACAAAGAGCAGGTAAAAGCTCTTTTGGACTACAATTACAAGCACAACACCAGCCATGCTGACGAGCTGACAAAGCTTGCAGATAAGCTTGAGAGCCTTGGATTTGCTGATGCATCAGCTAAGGTATCGGAGGCGGAAAAGCTCTTTTCCGAAGGCAATGCCAACCTTAAGGCAGCGCTTGATCTTATCAGTGGCGACTGATAGAAGGAGGTGTGATATGTGCCTTTCTACAGTTTATAAGAACTCCAAGCCGGATGAGGCAATCATGGAGTACGTAAGTACCATAACCTTTGATGGGGACAACGTCATCTGCACGGATCTCATGGGTGAGAAAAAGAGCTTTAAGGGTAAGCTCACCTTTGTTGACCTGACAGGCGGAGTCATCAGGATCGATTGTGAATAAGAACAAAAAAATAAGAGGCCATCGCTAGGTGCGATAGCCTCTTTTAATTTCTTAAAGACTTGTATCTTCTACGCTTTCCTTCATTGAGTAAGGCATTGCAGTTGCATCGGGGCGCTTCATGTTATCAAAGCGCTTGATCATAAGTGGCTCCCAAATGTAGTACAGGAATTTGCCATCCAGATCAAAATAGAAAACTGCGAAGAGGATGCCATAAATAAGTGCTGCAATCCTGAAAAGCTTGAAAAAGAATTTTAATATTTTACTCATAATTACTCTCCCTTTAATTACCAGCTGCCACCGTCATCAAAATCAAGAAGTGAAGGATCCAGTGGCTCCTCGCGCATTACGGTTGTCATGTAGTCGTTTATGATATCGCGGATCTCTGCGCGGGATACTGTTCTCTTATCCGGAAGAGCATGTGGAACCCAGATAGCATGGATGTTACGTTTGCGGAATTCGTCCTCGAATACTCCGTGGATTCCCTGCATTCCCTTACACTGAAGCTGGTCGTACATGATGACCATATCGCAGTTGAATCTCTCCATGTAATCAAACAGGGAAAGAATGTGCTCGTGTCCGCCAACTGCCATTGCACGCATAGGTGCTTTCTCATTGAACCATGCCAGATCCTCAAGAGCGTGCTCGTAAGTATCGGTACGCAGGTACTGGTCAAACATAAGTGAATCCATGTTGATTACGCAGTTGATACCCCAGCAGTTGTAAGCCCATGTGCACCAGTGTGAGTAGTAAAGAGGTGCGCAGCTCCATGCAATTGCACGGTGTCTGGTCTTTGGGAAGGTCTCGATCTTGTTCTTGACACACTTGTCCATGATGCGCTTTACATGTGCATCCATCTCATGCCAGATAGGTCTGTCACCATCCTGTGAGTAGTAGATTCTGTAAAGAGCCTGAGCAACACCGGTGATAGGATAGTAAGGAGTGTTGGCTGCAACGTCCCATTTCTCCCATTCAAACTCGGTGAGTTTGTTGAAGTTCTGTGCATATTTAACGTACTTATCCCAATCCATCTTGATGCCGAAGTTCTCTTCTACGAACTTCCATGCGCCTTCGATCTCTTTCTGACAGTTCTTCTGAACCAGAGGATCGTCATAGCGCATAGGCTGTGGCATAGCATAGAGCGGACGGTTTAAGAACCAGTCCTGAAGAACTGAAGTTGCAACGGATCCGTCACAGGCCTCGTTCGTTGTAAGCATAACCGGGCTGTAATCCGGATAATCGTCAAGGACAAAGAGTCCGTACTCAGCCTGACACATAGGACATGGATCTGCAGGAAGTCCGATGGACTGCGCTGCGTCAATGTAATTCAGAACTGTGTGGTTGTTTACGTGTACTGAAACGAAGTAGGGGATCATCTCAAGAGCTACGTCATCGAGTTCACCTCTCCAGCCGTAAAAGATATTTCCACTGAGCGTCTCGTTGTGGGCAATAGTCTTTTTCCAGGTCTCGTTCTCTTCTCCGCCGTTGAGCTTTTTGTCGGCCTCAAACATTCTCATGAACTGTCTGATGGTCTCACTTACCATTCCGCGGTAGTGCCATGCAGAAGCCTTCATGGCCTCGCCCCTTGTACCTTCAAGACCTCTGTCGAACCAGTGCATAACTGTAAGATAAGTCTGACCCATCCAGCGATATCTCATGGTTCCCTTGACGAAAGTAACAACGCCCTTAGGACCGCCGCCGTACTTCATGATATCAGTAACCATGTGAGCGTAGTTGTAAAGCCAGATCATGTTGAAGTAGTACATGGTGTCTTTTACGCCACGCCACTCACGGTGCTTGTAAAGTCCTGTGTTGCCGACGTAGAGATCACCAAGGCGTCTCTCTTCATGGGGCTTGCCATACCAGAAATCCCTGGCCATTTTCTTTACGTCTTTTGGTTTATTCTTTTCTTCCGGGCTCTTTTCTACAACGAAGAGCTCTCGATATTTTGCTTTTATGTCTTTAAGTCCGAATGCCATATATCTCAGCCCTCCTTCTGTATTTTCTTGAGCTCGATGCTCTCAACAAACGCCTGGAATCTGGTTCTTAACTGTCCTACGGCGTTGTTTACATATTCTTTCTCGATAGAACATACGGGGTAACCGAAGTCTCTTGGGATAACGAGTGTGTCGATGGTACGCTCATAACTCCAGTACTCGCAGAACTTCATCTGTGAAATGATGATACCGTCTGCCTTGTATTCCTTGGCAATATCAGCAAGGTACTGCTTACGAGCACGCATGATATGCTGATCCATGAAACGAGGACACTCGCTGGTCTCAAGGTAGTGGCGTGCTATAGCGCGAAGGGGAGTCTCACCCTCTTTTACCACGATCTCTTCTCGTCCGGGAAGAGAGCCATAGCAGTAGCGGTCAGCAACGACCAAAGCGCCGCACTCCTCAATGAGTTTGATGAAGTCAGGATCATCCTCCTCGGAGCCTGTAAGAACAACCTTGACTCTGTAGTTCTTCTTGGCATCGGGCTTTCTGGTCTTGAGCTCTTCTGCGATGTCTTTTAACTTATCGATGATAAGGTACTTGGGACATACAAGAGTTGCCAGCTGGATGACGGAGAATTCCCAACCTGTGATGGTGGGTTCGTCGAGCTTTCTGTAGCTGCCGATCTCCTGAATGAGACGGCAAACCTCATTGTGCTGTTCGATAGCTTTTAAAAGAGCTTCATCAGAAGTGTCGATGTCGAAGTGCTCTTTTAACTTATCAAGCACGTGAGCCTGTAGCTGGCCTACATAGTGGTCGATGGAGTTCTCGTTTTTCTTGAATGGAACATCGGTGAATTCGCAGAAGAAATCAGGATTCTTGATGATGTCCATAAGCTGGAGATGCTCCTGGAACCTACAGGTCACAGTACAGGTTTCTGTTGCCATTTCGGCGTCAAGGAAGTTGAAGCCTCCCTCAAGAGCCCTCTCTAAAAGGCAACGTCCGTACATACAGGTACGGTTGGTCATGTAGTAGGTTGCCATGTCAGGCGATCCACTACGCGGTGCACGAAGACGCACTGAAAAACACCCCGGAAGGTCCAAAAGAACTTCCGGCATGAAGTAGCAGGTATAACCAAGAGCGCGCTTTCCGTCAGCTTTTGCCTGGCGAACAAGCGGATTGTTGGCTTCCTGCAAAAGGTCTTCGAGCTCAAAGATATGCACGAGATCTTTCATGTATTTGGTTTCCCCCTCTTGTAGATTAAAAAAGCAAAAATACCACAGGGCATTTTGCTTAAAAATATGCATAATATTTTCAAGCATATGATATCACATATCACAAAAAGTTAAAAGAATAAGGTAATACTCTTGTAGAAATTATACAATCCTTTATAATATAAGAGCAGGGTAATTAACTCTACGAGGGGGATTTATGGCACATAATACAGTTGTTATCGCATTAGCGGGCAAAGGTGGCGTTGGCAAGACGTCTCTTTCTGCTGCTATTGTAAGACTCCTTACTGAAAAAAGACCCGACGCCAAGATTCTGGCTATTGATGCAGATCCGGCGGTGGGTCTTTCTGTCGCTCTTGGGGTAGAAGTTACTGAGACTCTGGACCAGATAAGAAAGAGAGTGGCAGAGGATGTTACCGGTAAACTAAGGGATACCCAGGACATTTTAGCGGAGGCCAAATTCAGGCTCTACGATGCCATGGCTGAGCAGAGAGGTTTCGCTTTTCTTGCTATCGGAAGGCCCGAGGCGGCCGGATGTTACTGCGCCATCAATACGTATCTTAAGAAGGTCATCGAGATGCTCGTGGATGATTTCGACTACGTGGTGATTGACGGAGAGGCAGGAATTGAGCAGATCAACAGAAGAGTTCTGGAGAAGGTAACCCACCTTGTGTGTGTATCGGATCAGAGTCAGAAGGGTCTTAAGATCATCGGTACTATCAGAGACGTGGCAGGCGAGCTGGTGATGTACGATGAGATCGGTCTCATAGTAAACAGGGCGCTGTTCCCTGAGAGAATTGAGGACAAAGAGATCGAGGGAGTTAAGGTTGTGTCCGTCATCCCTCAGGATGATGCCATGACGGAGAACGACATGGAAGGACGCAGCATCTTTGAACTTCCGCAGGATACCGGAATATTAAAGGGCGCCGACGAGGCCCTTAAAAATTTAAAAATCTATTAAAGGCATAGAAAGGAGGTAGCCGTGCAGGACCTAAAACATCTAATCAAATTCGAGAATCTATTGGATGATGCAGCCAACGATCTGGTCAAGGAAGCACAGGCAGAAGGGCAGTATGCTATCGGATACACCTGTTATCACATGCCGGAGGTACTTCTGAATGTTGATAATTGTTTTTCAACCCGTATGCGAGCTCCGCGTACAGGTTCGATAGACATTTCCACATATTACATGTCCAACTACACCTGCGAGTTTGCCAGAGCTCTTTTGGAGAGAGGCATCGAGGGTGGTTATGAATATCTGGACGGTGTAGCCGGTGTTGATGCATGCTCAGCCATGAACAGATGCTATGAGCATCTTGAAGTGCTTGAGTGCAACAAGAAGCCACATTTCTTTGTAACTCACACCGATGTACCCTACAAGGTAGAGGACTACAACGTAGATCAGGTTGCAACACAGATGCGCCTTAGACTTCTCGATGTTATGCACGAAAAACTCGGCACCGACGTATCGGACGAGGCAATCAGAAAAGCAGTAGAGGAACACAACGAACTCTGCAGAGTTGTCACAGAAATCGGAAACTTCAGAAAGCTGGAGAATCCACCTATTACAGGATATGAATTCCATGTCATCTCTCTTGTGAGCTACTGCTGTCCGACTGCCAAGATCCTTCCGCTCCTTAAGGAGACTTTGGAGGAGATAAAGACAAGAAAGCCTGATCCCAAGCCATGGTTCAGAGCAAGAGTTGCAATTGTCGGATCAGAGGTGGACGACCTTGATCTTACAAGACTTCTCGAGGAAGCAGGAGCAATGGTCGTAGCCGACAGATACTGCTACGGATCATTCCCCGGAAGAGAAGAGATTAGGCTCAATGATGACGAAGATATCGTCAAGCAGATAGCAAGACATTACATGATGACTTCCGAGTGCCCAAGGTACATGGCTGAGGAAAAGATAAAGCAGAGGAGAGATACTGCTGACAGACTCGCCAAAGAGTACGGCGCTGACGGAATCATCTTTGAACAGATGAAGTACTGTGATTTCTGGGCATTTGAGAGACCTCTTGCCAGCCATATCCTCACTGAGGAGTACGGATGGCCGACGCTCTCCATTGACAGATCTTACAACGTACACAATTCGGGACAGCTGCGAACACGTTTCCAGGCTTTTGTTGAGGCCCTTGAGATTAAACGAATCAGAAGAAATGCCCAGGAACAGGAGGTGGTTGGATGAAATACATAGATCCCAAGAATTTCAGACTTAAAGACCACATCGACTGGAAAGCTCAGGCTGAGAACATGAAGGAGATCGCAGGCATCGTCGGAGAGCTGGTCAAAGAGACCGACTGGAAAGACGTTGCAGCAGCTGCAGGTAAGGACGCCAAGGGACTTAAAAAGCGTATTACCCATGAAGTAAATCTTCTAAGGAACATGTCTCCCGAAGAGGTAAAAGACCTTGTTCTTAACGGTGAGAAACAGCTTGGTAAGCTCTATGCCAACGGCAAGATGGCCACAGTAAGGCGTGAGTGGAGAGGTATAAAGGACACCGGAGTTGACTTCTATGAGTGGACCAGAATGTGGGGAATGCTTCTTGCAACCTTCTCAAAAGACCTGGTACCTGCTCTTATGGGAGCAACACATTACAGATGGATGATCTCATACTTCTGTTGTCACTCCTTCATGGACAAGAACACCATGGGACTTAGAGGAAGAGCTCTTAAGATGCACCACGAGCTCATCTATGCAATATTCAGATATGTTGCTGAGAATCTGGTTCTTCTTATGAAGGCAGATGAGAAGGTTGGTAACAGCACAGACCTCTCCAAGAAGATAGTTCTTTTCGACGAGATGACAATGTCACAGATCATGGCAGGATTCCCGGACCTCATCGGTATTCCTTATCAGCTGATGCCGGTATTCCTTCTCTCTGAGATCGACCAGCTGGCATGTATGCCATACATTGACGCGATAGAGTCCTATGGACTTCCGTCAGATACCTGCCCGGTTCCTTCATCAGAGTGCGGAGCGGTAGTTGTGGATGCTCTTCCTCACATGGGAGCATGCTTCATCTCCAGCTCAATGCCTTGTGACGGATCTGTTATGGCTTCCTCTTATACAAGCCGCAGATTTAAGGATCTTCCGACATATCACCTGGCATTCCCGGTTAGATATGAGGACGAGTCCATTATGGATGCAGCGGTAAAAGACATTAAGGGCTGCATCAAGTTTATCGAAGACAACACAGGTGCAAAGTGGAACTGGGATGCTTACTTTGCAGCCATGAAGAGATTTAACGAAGAGACCAAATATGAGCTCCAGAAATGGGAGATCAACCAGACTCCTCATCCTCAGCTCATCGGACCATGCTACGAGCTGTTCCGTAAGTGGAACTACGAGATGGACGGAGGTCTCGATCCCAGAATCATCTCAACCTTCAAGAAGGTTGATAAGCTCATGCTCAAGGCTTATGAGAATAAGGATGAAGCATGGCGCGGCAAGATGAAGTACAGAGCGATCGTTTGGTCAATACCTGCTCACTACTATGCAAACTTCTCCAACTGGGCAGCTAACTGCTGGGGCGTAGATATTCTGGTAGAGATGGAGTCACTGAACTTCACCAAGCCTCTTGAGACAGAAGACAAGGAAGAGGCTCTTAAGGATCTTTCAAGACTCTACGAGAGAATGGTAATGAGAAGACACACCA
The DNA here is from genome assembly GCF_000421405.1 of Butyrivibrio sp. NC2007. Taxonomy (GTDB): domain Bacteria; phylum Bacillota; class Clostridia; order Lachnospirales; family Lachnospiraceae; genus Butyrivibrio. The sequence continues at coordinate 29,128 of NZ_ATWY01000004.1, read as the reverse complement.
ACGGTGGATATGACCACGTTGTTACAGAGCTCTGGAGACAGTGCGAGGCATGGAATGTTGACTTCGTACTTATGTATCAGCACGTATCCTGCAAGAACATGGCTACTGTTCAGGGTCTGTTCGAGGATCAGGCAAGGGAGAGAGGCATCAAGCTTTTGTGGTGCAGCCACGACCTTATGGATCCAAGAACCGTATCCCGTAAGGATATGAGATCAGAGTTTAACGAGTTCATGAGAACAGTTATGAAGGCAGAACCGGTTGATCCGTCACTGCTGGATTTCGAAGATGATACCACCTGGTAAAGCCATGTGGACTTAAACAAATTAGTTAATATTTTCTTAGGAGGAATTTTTAAAATGAAATATTTCGGTGGATGTGACGTAGGATCAACATATACAAAGGCTGTAATTGTTGATGAGACAGGCAAGATGGTTGCAGGAACAACTGTAAAGAGCAAGATCATTGCTCAGGAGTCTGCAGAGATTGCCATGAAGGAAGTAATCGATCAGGTTGAGGGACTTAATAGTTCCAAGGATCTTGAGTACCTCATCGGTACAGGATACGGACGCAACAAGGTTCCTTTCGCTGACGAGAACATTTCTGAGATTTCATGTCACGCTATGGGCGTACATGTAACAAACCCTTCAGTTAAGGCTATCATCGATATCGGTGGACAGGACGTTAAGGGTATTTCAATCGATACAGACGGAACAGTTAAGAACTTTGCCATGAACGATAAGTGCGCAGCAGGAACAGGACGTTTCTTCGAGGCTATGGCTCGTTCTTTCGAGATGAGTCTTGAGCAGTTCTCAAACCTCTCACTCTCAGCCAAGAACGTTATTCCTATCACAGCTCAGTGCACAGTTTTCGCTGAGTCTGAGGTTATCACCCTTGTCGGTGAAGGAAAGCCTATGGACGAGATCGCAGCAGGTATCGAGATGGCTGTTGCCAAGAGATGTTTCGTAATGTCCAAGAAGGCAGGCGCTACAGATTCAATCACACTTACAGGTGGATGCGCTAAGAATGCCGGGCTTAAGGCTGCCATCGAGCAGGTACTTAAACTCAAGGTTGTTGATCTTTCTATCGATCCTCAGCTTATGGGAGCACTTGGAGCTGCTGAGTATGCAAGACAGAAGGGCCTTGCTAAGTAATAAGTGAAAGGACTTATTAAGGATGAGTAAGACTATAAAGATCATTCTGAAAATAATAAAAATTCTTGCCATTGTCACAGGAATACTCTTTGTGATTTATTTCTGGAACCTTGATCAGAAGCTCATGGCCTGGGCATATACACAGGTAAACAAGATTTTTGACCGCAAGAAGGCGGACATTAAGTTCTGATTGGAGAAGGTTCTATGAAGTTATATGATAATTTGATCGATGTGACAGTGGGGGAACTTGAGAAGGCGCATGGAAAGGTCTTTTTCTATGAAAAGACATCCCCCTGGAAATGTCTTGATAACACTGAGTTCATCATGCAGAGAGATGCTGCGCTTGAGCTTGGTTCAGCAGGACTTCCTTCTGTTAACTATACCTGTGTCACCACATCGGGGAAGGTCCTTGATGACGAGATAGTCGTTTACGGAAAAGATATCTCGGAGATAAGCGGCCCTACAGCCTTTGCCAGGATTGTGATCCTTGAGACAGGTAACCTCGGAGAAGATGAGGACCAGGAGAAGGCGTTCCAGGCCATCAGAAATCTTGAGTTCGTAAGATACCATGTTTTCCCTGAAGGCTACATGGTAAGGGTATCTTCCCAGAGCAATCAGGAACAGGTTCGCATCGCAAAGAGTGCCCTAAAGAAGGGAATAAACTTTGCCGGCGTGGGAGCAGCTTATATTGCCAAGTACAAGGAGCTCGACCTGGTAAAGAAAGTCAGGGTTATTTTCATTACAGAAAAAGAGCTGGTGGAAGCTCTTTTGCCAAATGCAGACAAGGTTGATGCCATCACCAAAACTCTTACTCACATTCTCGACGGATTGCCAACGGACTGCGGTCACTGCAGCATGAAGCCGGTTTGTGATGAGGTCGAGGGCATGCGCGAGCTGCATCTTGGAAAGAATAAAAAATAAACGAAAGGAATTGCCTAAATGAAACAGGAATATGAATCACTGTTCACCCCATGGAAGATCGGCAATCTTGAGATCAAGAACAGGATTGTACTGGCACCCATGGGTGGCACATGTATCTTCGGCTGGATGGAACCAGGCGGAAGTCATTTCGACAAAGAGGCAGCAAGGCTTCTTTTAAAGATTGCCAAGCATGACTGCGGACTTGTTATTCCCGGTATCGCTCCGGTAAAAGACATGCTGGGCGGAAAATGGCTGTATCAGAACAAACGCAAATTCAGTGAGCTGGCCGACTTCATGGATGAACTCCATGCTACGGGAGCCAAGATGTTTGTGCAGATGACTGCCGGATTCGGCAGATCTTTTGCCCTTACAGCTCCGCTTGCACTTCTTGCTAAGAATAAGGCTCTTAACACACTTGCTAAGCCTTACATCGATGCAGAGTATCTTACAGCAGCGCCTTCAGTTCTTCCTAACCGCTGGGCTGACGACGTAACAACACGTGCAATCACAGAAAAAGAGATCAAGGACATCATCTATGCTTTCGGAGAGACAGCAAGACTGTGCAAGGAAGCAGGAGTTGACGGTGTTGAAGTGCATGCTGTTCACGAGGGATACCTCCTTGACCAGTTCACACTTAAGTACACCAACAAGCGTACTGACGACTACGGCGGATCTTTTGAGAACCGTTATCGTTTCGCAGTAGAGATTGTAAAAGAGATAAAGAAGAAATGTGGGGATGACTTCCCTGTTTCTCTTAGATATTCCGTAAGGTCCATGACCAAGGCATTCCAGTACGGAGCTATGCCCGGAGAGGACTTCGAAGAGATCGGAAGAGATATGGAAGAGTCTGAGAAGGCAGCCAAGTACCTTCAGGATGCAGGCTACGATATGCTCAACTGTGACAACGGAACCTATGATGCATGGTACTGGGCACATCCACCGCAGTACATGCCTCAGAACTGTAATCTCGCGGATGTTGAGCACATCAAGAAGTTCGTTGATATTCCTGTTGTATGTGCAGGTAAGATGGAGCCCGATGTTGGAGCAGCAGCCATCAGAGAGGGTGGCATCGATGCTATGGCTGTCGGAAGACAGTTCCTTGCTGATCCCAAGTGGGTATCCAAGCTTAAGAGAGGCATGGAGGAGGAGATCCGTCCATGTATCTGCTGTCATTCAGCATGCTTTAACCTTACCAAGCACAACGGTACAGCCAATGATCAGGATCTTTCAGAGTCTGCAGGAATGTGTAAGTGCGCGGTTAACCCTCGCAGCATGCAGTCCAAGAAATACAGAGTTAAACCTACCGATTCACCTAAGAAGGTTGCCATCATCGGCGGCGGTGTAGGTGGTATGGAAGCAGCAAGAATCCTTGCTCTTCGCGGACATGAGCCTGAGATCTATGAGAAGACCAGCGAGCTTGGCGGTGTATTCATCGCAGCTGCAGCTCCTGAGTTCAAGGAGAAGGATAAACAGCTCATCGCATGGCAGAAGCATCAGCTTAAAAAGCTCGGTGTCAAGATCCACTTCAATTATGAAGTAAGACCTGATTCACTGCCATCAGCTGACGAGTACATCATCGCAACAGGTGCTGAGGCCAACAAGATTCCGATTCCCGGAGCAGCAGAGTATGCTATGGATGCTACAGATTACCTCCTTGGTAAGAAGAGCGTAGGAAACGATGTTGTTATCATTGGCGGAGGTCTTACAGGCTGTGAGATCGCTCTTGACCTCTTTAGAAAGGGCAAGAACCCTCAGATCGTTGAGATGAAGGATGACCTTATTGCAGTCAAGAACATGTGCCTTGCTAACACAAGTTACCTTCGTGACTGCTTCAAGACCAACAATGTTCCTGTATATCTCAATGCAGGTGTTAAGCAGATTAACGAAAAGAGTGTTGATGTTAACCTCAAGGATGGAAGAACAATTACTCTTCCGGCTGACAATGTTATCATGTCAGTTGGATATCATCCTATTCCACTCCTTCAGGCAGCTAAGAACGTACACCTCCTTGGCGATTGCCAGAAGGTTGGAAATATCCGTTCAGCTATCTGGGGTGCATGGGACATCGCAATGAAGATTTAAATAATGATAAATTAAAAGCTCCGCTGTTTTGTGACAGCGGAGCTTTTTTATGTTTGTCGTTATAGTCTGTTATGTATTCCTAGTTCCTCATGCATCTTGCGTTTTAGCTCATACATTCTCTGATCTGCAAGCAGATATACTTCATGAGATGTGGCGTTTTCTGCACATTCATGCCTGAAGGCGTAGCCCGTAGCAACACTCCTGTGATACTCGGAGTATATGGCGTTCATTACGTTTAGAGCGCTGTTCATTCTTCCAAGCAGTGCATCGACGTCTTTTTCTGTTGAATCTTCCAGGATGACCAGGAATTCATCTCCACCGATCCTTGCGCAGAACCCGGTATTGTCAAAGGTTGTAATAAGAACCTTGGCAAAATCTGTTATGTACTTATCTCCGGAAGGATGCCCGAACTTGTCGTTGACGTACTTAAGGCCGTTTAAGTCAACGGAGATAATACAGTAATCGAGATTTGTCTTATCAAGATCCTCCATCTTTTTGTCTGCTTTTGCTCTGTTGGGCAGATTGGTAAGACCGTCTGCATAAGCCAGGTGCGAAAGTGAAGCATGTTCCTGCCTTTGGGCATAAGCACCTGTGATAAACACAAGATAGTTGGCAAGCTGGCAGACGACAAACACAAGACATCCGGCATCAATGGTTGCAATGCTGAGGAAGCTGGCATTTGGCATATAGTGGTAATTGGCCATGTAATAAATAATAAGATGTATCAGCTGTGCCAGTGCAAAGATAAACATTCCAAACATCTGTATCATATCGGATTCGGAGATATCTCTTTTGCGGATATTCCTGATGAGATAATAGGTTATCACTCCAAATCCGAATGCGCCTGCTGCGTGATAGATCGGCAGCGTAACCTTCATATGGATTCCGAAGATATAGTGAAGGACATACTGGGCAATGGTTACGCCTGTGGTCAAAAGAGCAGCTGTAAGATAAAGTTTCTTGTTCTCAATTTTCTGTATCAGATACAGGAAAAGATAGCAATAAGGCACAATAAGGTACATGGTGAAAAACTCAACCTCTGTCTCAAATCTGGTGTAAACAAAGGGCGAGAGTATGCTGTAGTAGGACATGATCCATGCTGACAGGTTCATACAAAAGATGGAACCTATTAGGAAGGATCTGATGTCCGGTACTGAGCTTACAAAAAACATTGTGATGCAAAGGAAGGAAAGACCAAATACCATCAGGAACATGCCGGTTGCGATTATGGGCAGATGCCTGTGGATGAAATCTCCCTCGACATCGGGCTGGCTTCCGAGCATAGGTGGATTAAGGTCCTTAAAGGCGCCCTGCTCACTTACTTTCATGATGAACTTTAGCTCTTTTCCCGCATAATCAGTGGGGAGCGTTATGAAATGGTAGGTCTTACCTAGGAATTTTTTTTCTTTGTAAATGTCTGATCCGAAATCGAAGATTTCCCTGCTGTCGAGAAAGGCGGTAAGGGTCGTGTATCTGCTCTTGAACAGTATTACGGGAAATGGGATATCGCCCAGATCCGGTAGTGTCGTGTACATTACGATGTTATCGCCTCTCTCAAGATGGCCGTTGGTGATGGACATAAAGCGGGTGAGAGGAATGTCTTTATTAACAATGCCGTTTACGGTAATGACCCAGCCCTCGTCCAGCTCGGCCATGGGGTACTCTGCAGTAAATGACATGCAGGTACGGATAAAAAGGCTTACGCAGGCAGTCAGTATCAATGCACAGATTATAGGGAGAATGCGCTTTTTACTCATCGCTGTCACCTCCCTTTTCCAGCATCTTGCCGAGAAGATCGTCATAGAGTCTTCCGAGGGTCTGCCTGTGATGCTGATTTTTCATGGCATACATGCGCTGATCGGCAAGAAGATATACCTTCTGTGCCGGTGAGCCGGACTTTAATTCTTTATCCCTGCTGGAAGCATAGCCCCAGGAAGCGGAGAATCTAAGGGTTGTGCTGCCGGAATTTCTGTGTTCCATCTGATCGGCAAAGCATGCCAGATCTCTCTGGGTTCTTTCTTCGTCTATAAACGGGAGAATGACGATAAACTCATCACCGCCCATTCTTCCGATGAGTGAGGCGTCGGTGAAGCTGTTCTGAAGTATTTCCGAAAAGCCGCTAAGGAGCTTGTCTCCCATGTCGTGGCCATAATTGTCATTGGTGTATTTAAGGTAATCGAGGTCCATGCTTATTATGGTGTAGTCGCCGGACAACTCTGCAAGAGTCTGTTCGCAGCGGGATCTGTTGGAGATACCTGTTAAGGCATCACTGTAAGCAAGGCCTTCAAGCTGCGTTTTTATAGTGGATTCGTTGATGAATTCTATGCAGTGGAAGAAGAAGTTAAGAAGAAGGCTCATGATGAAAACCAGGGCACCAACTGTGGTGAAGGTGATCTCAACCTTGGCCTGGCCTGTGGAGACGAACTTCAAAATGTTGTAAGCAACAATATCTATCATGGCACAGAATACGAATAGAATAAGACCTATGATAAGGATCTGAGTAGAGACTATTCTTGCGCGAACAATGTCGGCATCATTATCATTGGAGGCTTTGATTACTGTATGTATGAGTGAGAATATTAAAAATATGCCTTCTGTCAGAGCAAGAATGTGAAGCGTGGTGACGAAATTACAAATGTGCACCAGATTAGTAAAGTGAAGGACGGCTGTCATTATTCCAAATAAGACATTTATGATAAACAAAGCCTTGGCAGTGCGCTTAAAGCTTGACTGACCTGTCACAACAACAAAGCCCATGATGGCAGCAGGAATCAAATATAAAGTGATGTATTCAGCAAAGGTATAAAATGGCGGATTATCCGCTAGATACCAAAAAACATCGTTAAAGCTGAGTATATATATTCCGATGAGCAGCGATGTTAAGCCGCTGAATATAATACTCAGGTCATGATATCTCGAGAACGCCAAAAAAGGTGCCATGATGATGAGCAGGAATCCCAGATGGCAAAGGTATACACCAATTACCATGGGGAGACGAACGCCCTGTATCATGGTGTTTTTTATGTCGTTATAAATGCCAATCCTTATTGGGGATAAGCCGGAAAAGGCATCTTTGTTGCTGGTAGTAAGAATGATCGTCAGCTCTTTTCCCTGATAATCATCCGGGAGCTGTACGAAGTTCTCGTTCTTTGGGGCCATTTTGCCCTTTTCGATGTAATCTGTTCCGAAAGAATAGATGGGCTCACCATCTAAAAATACTTCAACTGAAGAGAGGATTGATCTGAATGAAAGTGCTGCAGGTGCAATCTGTTCATCGGGAAGAATGGTAGAAAGCTTAAGGACGTCGCCTGCATTTAGCGTTCCTAGGCTGGTCTTGGTTATGTTGTCAGGCTGCCAAACCTCATCTCCACGAGAAATAGTCCAGCCGGAATCCAGCTGAACTATTTTATTCTGTAATGGAGTATCGTACTTGTGTGTGCCAAGAAACAGCAGAAAAACAGTAACCAGAAGTACTGCCATTACTGACAACAAAGCTGTGCGGATTTTCACAGTCATTGCCACCGGGTAATCCTCCTGCTTTAGAAGTGTCCGTGACTTCCTCCGTGAGTGTGTCCGGAACTGGATGTGTGGACTGAACTTCCGCCTCCAAATGAGCTGCCACGTCCTGAAGAATTGTTGTCGCGGGGGATTGGAGTTCTTTGAAGGGTCTTATTAATGAATCTGTCCTCGCAAACTCTGAGAGTTGGTGAGCCTGCCTGATAACCACCGGCACCGGGTTTCATCTTGACGGTCTTTAAGTCTGATTTCATCTTAAGGATCGGGGCAAGACCCAGTAAAAGTCCGATGATAACACTGTATAGGCCAAAGCTCATATAGTCAGAAGCTGTGCGAATGGGTTTGGAATACACATCATAAGGTGTACCCTTGGAAGCCTCTTCGAGGAGCTTGTCACATTCCTTGACATAAGTTGTAAATGCACCGTTGTAGTCGCCATTTCGCAGGTCATCCATCATGGCGTTTACCATGTAGGCCTGACCGTAGTCCGTGAAGGTGTTAATCGCACTGCCGCTGGTACTGATGGCCCATTCTCTGTCGTACATGCTGAGCATAAAGAGAATACCGCTTTCATTGTAGTCAGCGCCGAAACCGTTGTAATCGAAATAGTCATCTGCGTAAGCCTGGATGTCTCCATCGTGGGCATTGGTCGTCAGCAAAACGATGTTGCAGCTCCATTTCTGACTGGTCTCGTCAAGCCTTGCAAGCAGCGCCTGCTCCTGTGAATCCGTAAGGAGATCTGCATTGTCAACAAGTCTTGGCTTTTGGCGACTTGAAGGTACTGTATTGCTATCCCAGAGTTTATCGGCTGCCAGAACCTTAACCGGTAACAGCAGTGTAAGGAGGAGCAAAGCCAATATCATTCTGGATAGATAGATTTTTAAATGTGTCTTTTTATTCATGGTTTGTCCTGAAGGTTACATTATGCAAACATGCAGAAAAGGCCGAAGGCTATAGCTGCTATTACACCGGCGATAGGGAAGTAGTACATGAGTGCTCTCGATAAAGAAAATGGGAGATTTCCCACAAACTTACCGCTCTGTCCGTTCATGGCAAAGAGGTAATTTCCTCCGTTCCAGGAAGTATTGAGGATATAAACCGGATAAAGAGCATACTTGCTGGACTCGTTGGAAGGAGTGCACTGTTCGCTTCTTGCCCGAAGCGTCGAGTAACCTGAAATGGTATTTCTGAAGTCGGTAATGGCGGAGGAATGCATCCTGCTCAGCGCCCTACCCTGGTCTTCATCGGCGTTGACGTTGTATTTGTTGGCGAGAAATCCTGCTAGATAACCCATGTTGAAGGGAACCATCTTGGACTGGTCGAAGGGTTCAAGTGATTCCATAAGGTCATCGGGCATCTCTTTGGAGCCGTCAACAGGAACTTTTTCAAAGCGCTCGGATCCAACCCTTGTAATATCGTAGTGGCTGGTCTCTGTGTAGTGATAGTTATGATCGCTCCAGGTCCTGACCTTGGTGGCATCAAAGGAAGCGCTGTAGTTCTGGGTTGCGTCAAAGAGCCAGAAGGGCACATAGATACCCTTGATCTCATCGATGTGATTCTGATCAAAGAATACCTTTGGCAGGAGCTTCTTGGATTTTACGTAACCTTTATAAGCCTCGATGGCATCATCCTTTGTCTTTTCAAAAGGAATGATGTAGTCGGGGGTGAACTTTCCTGTGAACTTTTCTTTTACAACGACGTTGTTACTGCAGAAAGGACATTTCATGGAGCCAAGCGACTCTGTGGCCAGGATTTCGCCGCTACAGGATCCACAGCGGTAGATGAACATCGGCTGGGAAGCGTCTGCCTCACCTTCGGCGGGATTTGTAACATAATCATCTGCTGATTCTCCGGCAGAGTCTGAGTTGTGATTGGCTATATAGTCCTTTACATCAAATTCCGAATCACAGAAGGGGCATTTGATCTTCTGGGTCTTCGGATTAAATTCCATTGCCCCGCCACAGGCGGGGCATTCATATTCGTGTAAAGCCATGATTTCCTCTAAATAATAAAATTAGTTAGGTCTTGGTGAGCCACACTGTGTGCAGAAGTTGCCAGAGTTTACAGTGCCACATGAGCATGTCCATCCGGCATCGGGCTTCTTAGCACCACAGTTAGGGCAGAAGTTACCTGTATTTACGTTTCCGCAGGAACATGTCCATGAACCTGCAGAAGGAGCTGCCATCTGAGGAGCAGCCTGAGGCTGAGCCTGCTGAGCCCCCATTGCATAGAGTGACTGTGCGTTCATTCCACCTGCCTGCTGAGCCATGTTCATTCCTGCAAATGCCATCATAGGACCTGTTGCAGTGTTCTTAGCTGCATCCTGCATAGCCTGTGCCTGAGCACTTGCAAGTGTAGCAGCTGCCATATTAGGATTCTTAAGAGCGCCGGCTCTCTGGAGCTCTTTGATTGTCTTTTCATCTTCTTCGGAAGCATTAACTGAGCTGATACCGAAGGAAGAAATCTTGATACCGTAGGTCTCTGTCCACTTCTTTGAAAGAACTGTGTTGAGAACATCTGCGATCTCTGTTGTGTGTCCGGGAAGTGCGCTGTAACGGATTCCCATTTCTGAGATCTTTGCAAATGTAGGTTGAAGAGCTGTAAGGAGCTCACTCTTGAGCTGAGACTCAATCTTGTCTCTTCTGAACTCATCAGTTACGTTGCCAACGATGTTCTTGTAGAAAAGAACAGGATCAACGATCTTATAGCTGTATTCACCGTGGCAGCGGATATCGATATCCATATCAAGTCCAACGTTAGTGTCAACTACGCGGAAAGGAACGGGATTTACTGTTCCGTACTTGTTGCCGATGATGTCTTTTGTATTGATGTAATAAACTCTCTGATCCTTAGCTGTGCCACCTGCAAAGCTGAGTCTCTTATAGAATTCCTTAAAGGAGTTAACGATGTTCTCTCCAAGATCGCCATAGAAAATAGATGGCTCTGTTGAAGTGTCATATACGAATTCGCCTGCCTCAGCACAGATTTCAGTAATCTGTCCCTGGTCAACTAAGATCATGCACTGACCTTCGTTAACAGCAACGATAGATCCGTTAGAGATGATGTTCTCATTGCCCTTGCCCTGTTTCTTCTTACCTTTTGTTAGAAGCACATCAGAAGTGAGTGAATCACAATAGAAATAATCTCTCCAGGAATCAGAGAGTACGCTTCCGCCTGCTGAGAGTGCTGCTGAAATAAGCCCCATAACTATCTCCTTTCATACTAAAAAGCCATTTTTTATTTCCGAATTATTCTACTCGGTTACCTTATATTTTCTCACATTTAAGCTGAAAATGCCATTGTTTTGTGACAATTTCGCCCCCCTAAATGAGCCCCCGGGACGGAGTCAGTGGCTCATTTTTGATCCCTAGGGACGGAGTCAAGGGCTCATTTTTGACCCCTGGGGACGGAGGTAAGGGATCATTTTTGGGGGAGCTGCTTCCTCCTGAGGGCCTGGAGCGCTGGTAAAAGACTACTAAGAAGCATCACATCAGGTCAATTTTATAAGTCTTGGTTGGAAACCCAACTAGTTTGTCATATAAAATTTTTGTGATGCTTTTAAAAAATCGGTTCCAATTAATAGGGTGATATATCCTATTTTGTGATGCATATTTCCGTGTTCCAGATGAAAATGAGCCACTGACTCCGTCCCCAGGGCTCAAAAATGATCCCCTGACTCCGTCCCCAGGGATCAAAAAGTGAGTCAAACTGAAACGTCCCCGGTGACTCAAAAGGAGTCAAAGAGAACCGTCCCCATTGACTCTAAAAGCCACAGTTACTACACTTAGTGTATATGAGGGCAAAAGAGATTACGGTTACCATAAATGAATATGGAAAAGTGCAAACCGTCGCTGCCACAAAGGGTGAGCGCCTAAAGGCAATCCTCGACAGAGCGGGAATCGTGTACTCGCTTCCCTGCGCAGGGGCAGGAAGGTGTGGAAGATGCAGGATCAAGTTCCTGAAAGGCGCGCCAATTCCCGGCAGTTTCGAGGAGAAGTTCCTGACGGATGAAGAGACGGAAGAAGGAATCAGAATCCTCTGCAGAACCGTGGTCTATGAAGACTGCGAGGTGGAGCTTCTTGAAAGTGCCAAGGAACATGACATATCTGCGCTGACTTTAGACGATGAGCCGGTAAATTCTCCCGGTAAGCTGGGCAAGCCAACAGGCCATGATGGTGAAACGACAAGATCCTACGGCATTGCCATCGACCTCGGCACAACCACCATCGCCGCAGCCCTGATATCAACCACTTCGGACAATCCCGGCTACAAGGTCTTTCAGACCGCCAGCTGCATCAATTCCCAGCGCCGCTATGGAGCTGATGTCATATCAAGAATTTCAGCTGCGGAGGATGAGGAGACACGAGAGGCCCTTCGCAGAACCGTAGTCACAGATATAGAGAATCTGATAAAAGAGCTGACGACAGCCGGAAGCATCACCTATATCGGTCAAAACCCGGACCTAAAGGCCATAACCATAACTGGCAACACAACCATGCTTTACCTCCTTGCCGGCAATGATCCGAAAAGCCTTGGCAGTTATCCGTACATAGCAGAGCATTTGGAAAAAGAGTGGATGCTATCTGACATAATCCTTGATAACATCCCGGACATCAGCTTAACAATCCTTCCCGGAATATCAGCCTTTGTGGGCGCAGACATCGTAGCCGGACTCTTCACCCTGGAACTTACCGATGATGAAAAGTTCTTTTTCCTTGACCTTGGGACCAACGGTGAGATGGCTTTCTACGACGGAGAAAACCTGAAAGTCACTTCAGCCGCCGCTGGGCCTGTGTTTGAGGCAGGTGGCATCAGCTGCGGAACAGCATCAATTCCCGGCGCCATCGACCACATAACAATAGATAAAACAGATCACCATGTGACCATCCATACCATCGGCGACGCAGAACCCATCGGCATCTGCGGAACAGGCGTTATGGAGATAACCTCCGAACTTGTCAAAAATCACATCGCTGATGAGACAGGTCTTTTAACAGATGAGTACTTCGATGATGGCTTTCCGCTGACCAAAGACGGCAAAATAAGATTCACACAGCAGGATATCAGAAACGTCCAGCTGGCTAAGGCTGCGATTTACACCGGCGCAAAGACTCTTTTAAACGGAGATATTCCCGATAAGGTCTATGTTTCCGGAGGATTTGGAAGTAAAATATCACCAGAAAATGTAGAAGAATTACGTATGTTTCCAAGGGAATTTGATGGTAAGATAGTAGCAATCGGAAACTCTGCACTCAGAGGCGCTGCGCAGTATACAGCATGTGTCCTCTCCGGGTGGGAAAAAGAAACTGATGGGGCAGCGAAACTTGACCTCATAACCGAAAGCGCTGTGGTAACCGAACTGGCAACCACGGACGGATTTGATGAGGACTATATCGCAGCAATGAACTTTTGACGGAGGATGAGAAAATGATAGACGAGAGATGGGTATTTCATAAGGATGTTAAGGCAGAAGATCAGGGAAACGGCGTGATAAGGCGCGTTCTTGCATACAGTAAGGACCTCATGTGTGTTGAGAACACCTTTGAGAAAGGAGCAATAGGAGCACTTCACCACCACCCACACACCCAGATCACTTATATTGTAAGCGGCAAATTTGAGTTTGAGATTGATGGGGTAAAAAAGATCGTGGAAGCCGGAGACACCATGCTCAAGATGAACGATGTGGTTCACGGATGCGTATGTCTTGAAGCCGGAATTCTTCTGGATATCTTTAATCCCATGAGAGAGGATTTTGTATGATCTGCGACAGCTGCGCAAATTATGTGTATGATGAGGACTGGGAGTGTTACACCTGTATGGTGAACATGGATGAGGACGACTACTACAGGCTCATGTCCGGCAATAATAAGGAGTGCCCTTATTACCAGGACGGCGATGAGTACAAGGTTGTAAGACACCAGATCTGAGGGGAGAGTATGAAAATAGTATTTGAGCACCTCACAAAGAGGTTTCCCAACAGGAATAGGAAGATAAAAGATGAGGTGGTTGCTGTCTCTGACTTCAACTTCACGATTCCTGACGGTAAACTGGTGGGGCTTTTGGGGCCTTCCGGCTGTGGTAAGAGTACCGCGCTGAATCTTATCTGCGGACTCGAGAAGCCCACGGAAGGAAGAATATATTTTGAGGACCTTGATGTTACGGACCTTGAACCCGAGAACAGGGGAGTGGGACTGGTTTTCCAGAACTACGCCCTCTATCCGCATCTGACCGTAAGGCAGAATATCAGATTTCCTCTTGAGAACCTTCGCGGAGACAAAAAGCTCTCCAAGGAAGAAATGGAAGAGAAGGTCCAGGCAGCTGCCAGGCTCGTTCAGATCGAGGCGCTTCTTGACAGAAAACCCAATGAGATGTCCGGCGGACAGCAGCAGAGAGTGGCCATTGCCAGAGCACTGGTAAAGGTCCCTAAAGTTCTTTTACTGGATGAGCCCCTCTCAAACCTTGATGCGAGACTGCGGCTCAAGACCAGAGAAGAAATAAAGCACATCCAGGTTAAAACAGGCATCACTACTGTGTTTGTAACCCATGACCAGGAAGAGGCCATGAGCATTTCAGATATAATCGTTGTTATGAAAGACGGCGTTCTTCAGCAGATGGGTAAACCCCAGGAAGTTTACGACGAGCCGGAGAACCTGTTTGTTGCCATGTTCCTTGGAACTCCGCAGATCAACGTGTTTGAAGGCGCCATAAAGGGTGAGAAGGTGTACATCGGAGACGAGGCGGTTATGGATGCCAAGGGGGCAGGGGACAGAGACGTCTTCGTTGCAGTAAGACCCGAGGGCTTTATTGTTGACCCTGACGGACCATTGTCATGCACGTTTATAAACAGGGAAGTTATGGGCCGCGATACCAGTGTTATCGCATCCCACAAGCTTTTTGAGGGCGAGAACATAAGGGCAATCATTCCTTCGGAAGAAGATGTTACGCCGGTAGACGGAATCGTGAGATTTTCCCTTAAGCCTTTTAAAGTTAAATTATTCGACAGGATCAGTGAGGAAAGGATACGGATTAAGTCATGAAGAAGAATCTGACGGCCTGGCTGTGTCTTCTTCCTGCGCTGGCCTTTCTTTTGGTATTTATGGTTTACCCTCTTGTGGATGTTTTCATCTATTCCTTTGAAGAGGGTTATAACTTCGCATCCCAGAGCTATTTCGGCGTTGGGCTTTATAACTACAACTATGTCCTTCACGACCCGTACTTCATTCAGGCCCTGAAGAACACCTTCATTATCGTTATTATTACGGTTCCGCTTTCTACCGGAATCGCTCTTTTGATTTCCTTGGAGCTCAGTAAGATTCGGCACATCAGGAATTTCTTTCAGACGGTTTATTTTCTCCCCTATGTGACAAATACTTTGGCTGTGGGACTTGTCTTCATGATCCTCTTTAAGAAGACGCCTTACTCCGACGGTCTCGTAAATATACTGATACAGTTCTTTGGCGGAAAGGGCGTGGATTTCATCGACGGTCCCTACTGGGCCAAGATGTTCGTTATGTGCTTTTACACCATATGGATCGTTATGCCCTTCAAGATCCTGATCCTGACCAGCGCCCTGGCATCGGTGAACCCGATGTATTACAAGGCAGCCAAGGTGGACAACACATCGCCCTTCAGGATCTTCTACAAGATCACGCTTCCGATGATATCGCCCATGGTCTTCTACCTGGTGATCACAGGATTTATCGGAGCGTTCAAAGCCTACAGCGATGAGGTGGCTCTTTTTGGGACGGACCTTAATGCAGCGGGTATGAATACCATCGTTGGCTACGTTTACGACATGCTCTACGGCAACAGCGGCGGATATCCGTCCTTTGCATCGGCAGCAGCCCTGATACTGTTTGCCATCGTATTCACCATCACCACCATCAACCTCATGGTCAGCAGAAAGACTGTGTTCTACAATTAAAAGAGCTTTAAGAGGAACCTGTATAAATGGACAAAACGCAAGTAAAAAAACTTGAGAAAGA
Organism: Butyrivibrio sp. NC2007; assembly: GCF_000421405.1. GTDB lineage: Bacteria > Bacillota > Clostridia > Lachnospirales > Lachnospiraceae > Butyrivibrio. The sequence continues at coordinate 13,473 of NZ_ATWY01000004.1, read as the reverse complement.
AAGCAGAATAAAAGAGACTGCAAGAACAGTGCTAAGGTACTTTTTCCTGGCGCTCTGGGCGCTTTTGGTGCTGTTTCCGTTTTACTGGATGATACTTACTTCGGTAAAGAGCTATGGATCGTACAACTCTGAGTACATTCCGAAGTTCTATACCTTAAGTCCCACCACGGCAAACTATATTCAGGCCTTCACGGCAGTGCCTCTTGCAAGGTACTTCCTGAACACACTGATATTTACCGTTGTCACAACAGGCCTTATGATGATTGTCGTTATCTTTGCGGCTTTTGCTTTCGCGAGACTTGATTTTAAGGGAAAAGACATTGTCTTTTCAATGTTTCTTTCTCTCATGATGATACCTAATGAGCTGGTCATCATAACGAATTTCGTGACCATAACAAACCTTGATCTGCGCAATACTTATCTGGGTCTTATCCTGCCGTCGGTTACTTCGGTGTTCTATATTTATCTGCTCAAGGAGAATTTCGAGCTGATCCCGGAGGAACTCTACAAGGCAGCCAAGGTGGACGGAACCTCGGATATGAGATATCTGTTCAGGGTTATGATCCCGATATCAAGGCCAACGCTGGTGACCATCGTTATCCTTAAAGTTATTGAGTGCTGGAACAGCTACGTATGGCCAAGACTCATTACCGATGACAAGAATTACTTCCTGGTATCCAACGGAATCCAGGAGATCAGAGAAAACGGCTTCGGAAGAGAAAACGTACCTGCCATGATGGCTGCGGTTGTAGTGATCTCGCTCCCGCTGGTAGTTCTTTTCCTGATCTTCAAGAGGAAGATAATGGAGGGTGTAGCTCGCGGCGGAACCAAGGGCTGAGCTTTGTGTGAGGAACAGTATGAAGAAGATTAGAGTTATGGCGATGGCGCTGGCAGCAGGTGCGATGCTGCTTACCGGATGCCATGGAGCCAAGGCCAACAAAGCTTTTGAGATTCCTGAGAGCTTTGATGAAAACAAACAAATACAGATCACCTTCTGGGCCAAGAACGACACCAACGTTGTGCAGAGCAGGATTTACGCGCAGGCCATAGAGGACTTTGAGAAGCTATATCCAAACATCACAGTAAACCTGCGTCTCTACACCGATTACGGCAAGATATACAACGATGTTATTACCAACATTTCAACAGGCACCACTCCGGATGTCTGCATAACTTACCCGGACCACATCGCAACTTACCTTACGGGCAATAACGTTGTAGTGCCGCTTGATGACCTCATGTCAGATGCCAGGTACGGCCTTGGAGGAAGTGAGCTTAAATACGACTCACCCGGTAAGGATGAGATCGTAACCGAGTTCCTTGATGAAGGACTCATCGGGGAAAGCCACTATGCGCTTCCCTTTATGAGATCCACCGAGGCTTGTTACGTTAATGAGACTTATGTAGAGAAGCTTGGCTTTACCCTTCCTGAAGTCCTTACCTGGGACTTTATGTGGGAGGTAGCCGAGGCAGCTACAGAGAAAAACGAAGACGGAACCTATAAAGTAAACGGACAGAACGTCTTGATCCCTGTAATCTACAAGTCCACAGACAACATGCTGATCACAATGCTAAGGCAGGAAGATGCGCCTTACACCGACAGTGACGGAAACGCCCTTCTTTTTAACGATGATACAAAAGACATTTTAAAGACCGTTGCGCAGCACACAGAAACCGGGGCTTTTTCCACCTTCAAGATATCCGGATATCCGGCAAACTTTTTAAATGCCGGACAGTGCATCTTTGCCATTGATTCAACTGCAGGCTCAACCTGGATGGGCAGCAAAGCGCCTCTTCTTGATATCGCACCGGATAAGGTTGTGGATTTTGAAACTAAAGTGTTGCCGGTTCCGCAGTATGATACTTCGGATCTTAAGATGATCTCCCAGGGCCCTTCTCTTTGCATCTTCAATAAGAAAGACCCCCAGCAGGTTCTGGCATCCTGGATGTTTGCACAATATCTTTTGACTAACGATGTACAGATAGCTTACTCCAAGACAGAGGGGTATATTCCGGTGACCACCAAGGCGCAGAACAGCCCTGAGTATCAGGAGTACCTTGCAAAAGAGGGAGAGGACAACTCTGAGCATTATGACGTAAAGATCAAGGCAGTTAAACTTCTTATGGATAACACCAAAAACACCTTCGTGACCGAGGTGTTTAACGGCTCAGCTTCAGTCAGGGACGCGGCGGGACAGCTCATAGAAAACGTGACAAAGTCTGTCCGCAGAAAAAAGACTGTTGATGACGCCTTCATAGAAGCTCAGTACAAAGAGGTTAAGTCGCTCTACCACCTGGATCAGAGGAGCGCAGGCGCTTCTTCCGGTGAGAAAAAAGCTTTGGGACCACTTTCCGGTGCGTCGAAAGCTCTTTTAACAGTACTTGTTCTGGCGTGGGCTTTGATAGGGCTTGTCGCCTTTAGGGAATACAACAAGAAAAAATAATGTGCTATAATCATTTTGCTAAAACAGTAGCACACACAAAAGGAGAAAAATTATGAAAAAGACATTGGCAGTAGTACTTACTATGGTAGTCGCTCTGTCGACTGCGGCATGCGGGGCTTCAGGAAGTGGCAAGTCAGCTAAGAGCGAGGGCGTTATGACTTACGCTGAATACGCAGCAGCTGAGCTTGATTCTGAAGTAGTTGTTGAGACTTATGTTCAGGCTAAGCAGTCATGGTGGGAGAACAAGGCAACCATCTACACTCAGGATGCTGACGGCGGATACTTCATCTATGAGCTTCCTTGCACAGAGGATGAGTACAACAAGCTTGTTCCCGGAACAAAGATCAAGGTTACAGGTTACAAGTCAGAGTGGTCAGGCGAAGTTGAGATCGTTGACGCAACTTACGAGATCGAGAGTGGTGACACCTATGTTGCTAAGGCACAGGACGTTACAGGACTTCTTGGCAAGGATGAGCTTGTCGACAAGCAGAACGTTTTTGCAGCATTCAAGGGCCTTACAATCGAGCCTTCAAAGGATGCAAACGGAGCAGATGTAGCTTACCTTTACAAGTGGGACGGCTCAGGAACAGAGGGCGATGACCTTTACTTCAACGCTTCTGTTAACGGCCAGACATATACATTTACAGTAGAGTCTTACCTTTGCGGCGCTGACACAGAGGTTTACAAGGCTGTTCAGGGCCTTGAGATCGGTCAGACTGTAGATATGGAGGGATTCCTCTACTGGTACGAGGGTGCAAATCCTCACATCACAAAGGTTACAGTTAAGTAATCAAAGGCACAAACTAGCCCCATGGTTCTAGGAACTATGGGGCTTTTATGCAAAAAGGGGACAATTATGGAAACAAATAAAATGCCAAAGATCACAAAGGAATGTGTTGAGAATGTAGTAGACAAGAAGTTTCTCCGGGTATACGACTTAAAGTACGAAGAGGGAAAGCACTATTTTGATGCCTCAAGAAGATCGCTCGAAAATCTGGTTGCACCTATGACCGAGGATGAGTTTAAGGCCATGATCCCGGACGCCGTAAGCTGCGTTGTTATCGTGGAGCTTCCCGGCAAAGAGCCACAGCTTCTTTTCTCCTATGAGTTCAGATATCCCACAGGAAGGCTCCTTCTAAGTGTCCCTGCAGGACTTGTGGATCCTGAGGATAAAGAAAAAGAAAATCCCCTGATCGAGACAGCAAAGCGCGAAATCTTCGAGGAGACAGGCATTGTGGTGGATGAAAACAGAGATGAACTCTTTGTTATAAATCCGCTTCTGTTCAGCTCGCCCGGAATGACTGATGAGAGCAACGGCCTTGTCTGCGTTAAGCTCCACCTCGATAACCTTGATATGCTGGATCAGACCGGCGCTCTTGGCCAGGAGTGCTTTGACGGGTTCGAACTGGTAAATGAGGATAAGGCAAAAGAAATTTTGAAGAAGGGAGTAGATGACAAAGGGCATTTTTACTCTGTATATACCTGGTCTGCGCTGATTTATTTTATATCAGGTTTATGGAAATAAGGGTGATTTCTTTATATAATTGAAATTACCTAGAGGAGGGTAAAATTATGAAAAACAGACTTTTGGCGGTATTTTTGATTACAGTTTTATCAGCTGCCATGATGGCTGGCTGTGGTAAAAAGGATGCACCTGTAGAAGAAGTGCCCGAAGCCACTACAGAGGCATCAACTGAGGAGGCCAGCGTAGAGGCACCTGCCCCGGAGCCTTCAGATGCAGCTACAGAAGAAGTTTCAGATCCGCTCATCACTGCAGATCTCGATGAGACCATCGGAAACGGAATCCTTATAACCATCAACAACCTTTATAAGGCAGGCGAGACTCAGGGCGAGGGCCATATCCTTATGGACAAGGAAGAGCCTGATGAGAACGGCGAGATAAAGTGCTATGTGCTTGAGACTTTCGGAGCTTACGAGTTCCAGGACGGCAACTTTGTAAGATGCGCAGGTTCAGGTGTTATCCCTGCAGTCGTAACAGTTAAGGCCAATGAAGACGGAACCTATGAATTCATATCAATCGTAGAGGCTGAAGACGGAAGCAACTTTGTTGATTCAATCAAGGAGAACTTCCCTGAGAAACTCTGGAGCAGATGCATCACCATCGAGGATGATGACAGGAATGAGCTGAACAAACAGGATAGGGCTTATGCTGAGGAGTACCTCAGTACTATCGGAAGAGAAGACGCCGAGATTGGAGATTATGGCGACTTTGAGCACACTCTTTTAACCGATGAGGGCGTATCCGTAGAGGTTTCCAACAAGATGGTGGATGTTCAGTCAGGAGACGGATTTGAATTTTTCTGCCCAATGTGGCTCGGAGACCGTGAAGTTCTTGATGAAAACATCCGATATACATATAAGACAGAGTATGACAAGAAGAAAAATGAGATAACATTCTCAAAGGTATTGTATGAGACAGGTGAAGTGCTGGAGTCATCAACATACGATGCCAAGACAGGTGACAAGGTAGAATAATTGATTTGATAGCAAGGATGCTAGCGAGACTATACTCGAGAAAAGGAGGGAACCATGAGCAATATTTCTGAGATCACTGCTGCTAATACTGGCGCTGCTCTTGAGGCCAATAAAACTCAGAGTGCCACAAAGCCCGGTAACTACGGCAAAACTGTCGGAAAGCCCCAGCTTAGTGAAGCGGGTGCTAAATACTACGAAGAACTTAAGAAAAAATATTCAGGCATGGACTTCGTTCTTGTCAGTAAAGACATGAAGGAAGTTGCCAAGCAGAATGCCAGCTCCTATGGCAATGCAAACAGAATGGTAGTTCTCATCGATGAAGAGAAGATCGAGAGAATGGCCACTGACGAGAATTATCGTGCAAAATACGAAGGCCTTATTGCAAAGGCTCAATCACAGATGCCACAGCTTAAGTCCGTTATGGCTAATCAGCCCGGTGTTAAGACCATCGGAATGCAGGTTAATGACAACGGAACAGCATCGTTCTTCGCTGTAATGAGCAAGTCCAATCAGGATATGACTGAGAAGCTTGCTGCCAAGAGAGCAGAGAAGAAGGCTGCAGAAAAGGCCGAGGCCAAGAAGGAAGCCAAAAAGGAGCAGATGGAGAAGCTCCGGGAAGGGCATCTCGATAAATCCGACAAGGTGCCTGATGATGACGAAGATTACGTTATCTTGCAGGCAGATTCCGTGGAGGAACTGGTCAAGAAGATCGAGAATTACAATTTCAGTCTGAGAGCGGATTCCGTTCAGACGCCGTATGAGAAGAGTATTGGACAGTCCATAGATTTTAAAGGCTGACAATTCGGGGGTTATATGTACAAACTGGCGATATGCGATGATGAGAAAAGCTCTGCTGCTGAGGCGGCAGAGCTTTTGGAAAAATATAAGGCAGCTCACAGCGGCCTTGAATTTAGCGTGGATATCTTTTACACGTCCTTAGATCTTCTGGGTGCGATGGAAAAGAAGGTCTACGATATTTTTTTGCTGGATATCTATATTGATAAGATCAACGGTATAGAGCTGGCTGAGACCATAATGAAGAACAATGAGAATGCCCATATCATTTTCATGACATCCTCAAATGCATTTTACAAAGATGCCTTCAGGATCCATGCAGTTCATTATCTCGAAAAACCTATTCTGCAGGAAGAGTTCTTTGAAGCCATGGACAGGGTCTGCACTGAGGAAGAGGAAGATCACTATTTAACCTTCAGGGAGAGCGGAGAGGTCCACAAGGTTTTAATGGATGATATTCTGTACGTGGAGTCTGAGGATCATTACAAGAGGATTGTAACCGGCGATGACAGTTTCCTGATCAGAAGTACCATGCAGGCTCTTCAGGAAAGCCTTGATTATCCTCACTTCTATGCCATGGGAGTCAAGAGCATTATAAATCTCAAGAGAGTTTTAAAGATCACCAAGGACTCGGTTGTTATGGAGAACGGAAAAGAGTTCTCGGTGCCAAGAGGAACTTACAGAAGCCTTAGCGAGTTGGTACTTAAATACACATTCTAAATAAAAAAGTGAAAGCTCCCACAGATTGTGGGAGCTTTAATTGGATAAAAGCGGAGACGGCGGGATTCGAACCCGCGTGCCCCGGAGGACAAACGCATTTCGAGTGCGCCTCATTACGACCACTTTGATACGTCTCCATGCGCTTCGGACGATGCTCCGAAGCGTTTTTTATTATACTTTTTTAATGGCTGTGAGTCAACCAGATTACTTGGCAGTATGGACTGTATTAATGTATAATTACTAGTAGTGTGCATTTACAAATTTGAATATTCAAAGGAGGCCTTTTTCACATGATGAGAATTGGTATGTTGACTAGCGGTGGTGACTGTCAGGCTTTGAATGCAGCAATGCGCGGCGTTGTTAAGTGTATTGCGCACAGTGGTGAGGAAGTTGAGTTCTATGGCTTCAAGAACGGCTACAGAGGACTCATCTACAGCGATTTCAGAATGCTTACCTCCAAGGACTTTTCAGGAATCCTGACAAAGGGCGGAACTATTCTTGGTAGCTCCAGAACACCTTTTAAGACGATCAGAGAACCTGATGAGAACGGACTTGATAAGGTAGAGGCTATGAAGCAGAATTACTACAAGCTTCAGCTGGACTGCCTTGTGGTTCTCGGAGGAAACGGCTCACAGAAGACCGCTAACCTCCTTTCAGAAGAGGGACTTAATGTAGTATCTCTTCCGAAGACAATTGATAATGATCTTTGGGGCACAGATATGACCTTTGGTTTCCAGAGTGCCGTTGACGTTGCAACCAATGTTATCGATAATATCCATACAACAGCTGACTCCCATGGCCGTGTATTCATCATCGAAGTTATGGGACATAAGGTTGGATGGCTTACTCTGAACGCAGGCCTTGCCGGCGGTGCAGACGTTATCCTCATCCCTGAGATTCCTTATGACATCGGCAAGATCTGTGACGCCATCGAGGCAAGAGATGCAAGAGGCAGCAGATTTACCATCATCGCTGTTGCAGAGGGCGCTATCTCCAAGAAGGACGCCAAACTCTCCAAGAAGGAATACAAGGAGAAGATGGCCAACTACAAGTACCCTTCAGTATCCTACGAGATAGCAGAAGCAATTCAGAAAAAGACAGGACATGAGGTAAGAGTAACCGTTCCCGGACACATGCAGAGGGGCGGAGCTCCGGATCCTTATGACCGTGTATTTGCATCAAGACTTGGAGCAGAAGCCGGACAGCTCATCCTTAACAAGGAATACGGCTTCATGGTAGCTTACAAGAACAGGGAGATCGTTAAGGTACCTCTTTCCGAGATCGCCGGCAAGCTGAAATACGTTTCGCCGGATGCCAGCATCATCAAGGAAGCCAAGATGCTTGGTGTATGCTTCGGGGATTAAGTGATTTAAAGTTTTGTTGGAGTAGTTTTTTACAATGGGTTATGTAGCACTATACAGGAAATTCAGACCCCCGGTCTTTGAGGATGTCAAAGGCCAGGATCATATAATTACAACGCTCAAGAATCAGATCAGATCGGACAGAGTTGGACATGCTTACCTGTTCTGCGGAACTCGTGGAACAGGTAAGACTTCTGTTGCAAAGATTTTGGCCAAGGCGGTTAACTGCGAGCACCCTGTGGACGGAAGTCCCTGCGGTGAATGCGCTATGTGCAAGGAGATCGCAGCCGGCAACAGCATGAACGTCATCGAGATCGATGCTGCGTCCAACAACGGCGTTGATAATGTCAGAGAGATCATTGACGAGGTCTCCTACTCCCCAACCAGAGGCAAAAAGAAGGTTTACATCATCGACGAGGTACACATGTTATCCGCCGGTGCTTTTAACGCGCTCCTGAAAACCCTTGAGGAGCCGCCGGAATACGTTCTGTTCATCCTGGCAACCACGGAGGTCCACAAGATCCCCATCACTATTCTCTCAAGGTGCCAGAGATACGACTTCCACAGGATTACCATCGATGATATCGAGGGAAGGCTCAGAACAGTAGTTGACGCAGAGGGTATAAAGGTTGAGGACAAGGCCCTTAGATACATCGCCAAGACTGCGGACGGATCCATGAGAGATTCACTAAGTCTTCTTGATCAGTGCATAGCCTTTAACTACGGCGAAGAGCTCACCTATGACAAGGTCCTGGGAGTTCTGGGTGCGGTAGACACTGAGGTATTCAGCAATCTCTTTTCCGCGCTCTACGAGCAGGATGTAAACAAGGCTCTGACAATCTTGTCGGATGTAGTTATCCAGGGTAGGGAGCTCACACAATTTGTTAACGACTTTGTATGGTACCTCAGAAACCTCATGCTGGTACAGGCTTCCGATCAGATGGAGGACGTGGTTGATATTTCAACCGACAATCTTAAGATGCTCAAGGAACAGGCAGCAGGTGTTAGCAGCGATGCAATTTTAAGATTCATAAGGATCTTTTCCGAGCTTAGTGCAAACATCAGGTATGCGACACAGAAGAGGATACTCATAGAGATCACGCTCATAAGGCTCTGCAAACCGCAGATGGACAAGGATGAACAGGACTCCTTCGAAGACAGGCTCAGGATCTTAGAGGAGCACGATGAGAAGAACAGCAAGGTCCTTAGCGGAATTCAGACGGGACAGATCGCAGTAGCATCAGCAGGAGGCGCAGGTATGGCGGCTTCGCCGGTGGTAAAAGAGAAGAAGACCTTAGAGAGGGCTGTTCCCGAAGATATACAAAAGCTTGTTAAAAGCTGGCCACAGGCCGTAGCAAGAATGGGTAACCCCATGAAGACTTACATGCAGAGAGCTAAGCTTAGCCTTGGCAATGATGACAGACTTCAGGTGGTTTTTGATAATAAACAGCTGGCAGACAAATACTCAAGCGGAGAGTTTGTGCAGGAGTTCCAGGATACACTGGATGCCATAATCGGCAAGCACGTTGAGTATGAGGCCAGATTCCTCGAACCCACCCAGAATTTCGAGGAGAATTACGTAAACTTACAATCCATCAATTTTGATGTTGTAACAGAAGATGAAGAAGAGGAGAATTAACAATGGCAAAAAGAGGCGGATTTCCCGGCGGCGGAATGCCCGGTAACATGCAGAACCTTATGAAGCAGGCGCAGAGAATGCAGCGCCAGATGGAGGAGAGCCAGAAAGAGCTCGAGACCAAGGAGTTTACTGCCAAGGCAGGTGGCGGAGCTGTAGAGGCTACCGTTATGGGAAACAAGACTTTAAAGAGCATCACAATCTCACCCGATGCAGTTGATCCCGATGATGTGGAGATGCTCCAGGATATGATCGTTGCAGCTGTCAACGAGGCTATGAAGCAGGCTGATGAAGCCAGCGGCGCAATGATGAATAAGATGACAGGCGGATTAGGCGGAGGCCTTGGATTTTAATGGAATTATACAGCGGACATATCAACCGTTTAATTGAAGAACTGGCAGCCCTCCCGGGAATCGGGGGCAAGTCCGCTCAGAGACTGGCTTTTTACCTGATAAATCTGCCCAAGGACAGAGTTAAGAAATTGGCGGATTCTATCGTGGATGCCAGAGAGAACGTGCACTATTGCGAGGTATGCTGTACTCTCACCGATGAGGATATATGCCCTATCTGCAGCAACCAGAACCGTGATCATCACACAATCATGGTTGTGGAGAATGCAAGGGACCTGGCAGCCTATGAGAAAACCGGCAAGTACGAGGGTGTCTACCACGTACTTCACGGGGCGATTTCTCCTATGCTTGGAATAGGGCCCGGAGATATCAGGCTCACTGAGCTTATGAAGAGGCTTCAGGAAGAGGATGTTGACGAAGTGATCATCGCCACAAACTCATCCCTTGAAGGTGAAACAACAGCTATGTATATCAGTAAACTTGTCAAACCCACAGGAATCAAGGTTACAAGGATAGCCAGCGGAGTACCTGTCGGGGGCGACTTGGAATACATTGATGAAGTCACGCTCCTTCGTGCTCTTGAGGGAAGAACAGAGCTATAAGGCGTGGCGCAAGCGATTAAGGAGGTCACAAATGGCAGTAAAAAGAGAGTTTTGGGGAGAGGCTCCAAGTGGTGCACCTATCTATGTGTATCATTTGACCAACCAGTCCGGTGTTGAGGTATGCGTTCTCAACTACGGTTGTACTATCAGAAATATCTTTGTACCTGACAAGAACGGCGAGAAGGTTGACGTTGTTCTTGGCTATGATGACTACAAGGAGTACTTTGGAAACGACTGCTTCCTCGGTGCTACTGTAGGACCTACAGCAAACAGAATTGCCAATGCCAAGTATTCGATAGATGGAAAAGAGTTTATCCTTCCCATCAATGATGGACCAAACAATCTTCATACCGATATGAACAACGGTTTCCACAAGAGAGTGTGGGACGCTGAAGAGGGCGAGAATTTCGTTACCTTCACGCTTAAGGTTGACGACGGAGATCTTGGATTCTCCGGAAACAGAGAGTTTAAGCTCACATATACACTTACAGATGACAATGCTCTTGAGCTTCACTACCATGCAACAAGTGATGCCAAGACTCTGATCAACATGACAAACCATGCGTACTTTAACCTGGCAGGTCAGGGCTCAGGAAGCTGTCTTGACCATGTCATGAAGATGTACACATCACATTACACACCTGTTATTGATTCAGCAGCTATTCCTACAGGTGAGATAGCTTCTGTAGAGGGAACACCTTTCGATTTCAGAGTTGCCAAGACAATCGGCAAGGATATAAACGCAGACAACGAGCAGCTTAAGTTTGTTGGCGGATACGATCACAACTATGCTATTGACGGCGCTGACGGATCAATGAAGGTATTCTGCGAGGTAACAGCACCTGCAACAGGAATCACAATGAAGTGCTCAACAGATCTTCCGGGATTCCAGCTCTATGCCGGCAATTTCCTGAAGCATCCAAACGGCAAGGGCGGAAAGGCTTATGTGCCAAGAGACGGATTCTGCCTTGAGACACAGTTCTATCCAAACTCAATCAATGAGGCCGGATTCCCTGACTGTGTATTTGGACCTGACAGAGAGTATGATACAAAGACTGTTTATCAGTTTGTATAAAGAAATAAAGGATATCGTTTGGAGGTTGGCATTTGGCTGAAGTACGTGATTTTGCCTCATATGCAGAAAAAGTTAATAACGGGAATTATAGTCAGAGGTCTTCCGAAGACGAACCTTCTTATAAGGAAAAGATAAGAAATCACAAGCTGGCGGTCTTGTTCAGGACCGCCGGCATTACCTTTGTAGTCGTACTGCTTGTTGCACTGATCTATCTTAGCTGGAGAGACAAGGAATATTCGGAGGCTCTTCTTGAGAACGAAGCACCTATAACCAACGGACTTGACTCAAAAGTATTGGGCCTTGGCGGACATGTCATTCAGTACAGTAAGGATGGTGTGAGCTGCATTAATCCATCGGGACAGGTTCTCTGGAATCAGACCTATGAGATGCAGAACCCTATAGCAAGGACATGTGGCTCGGTGGTGGCGGTTGGTGACTACAACGGCCACAATATTTATGTCAACAGCACATCAGGTTCCATGGGAGTTATTGATACCAATCTTCCTATCAGAGATTTCTGTGTATCATCCCAGGGCGTAGTGGCTGTAGTTCTTGACGGAACAGATGTAACCTGGATCTACCTTTATGATGCAGAAGGCAATACTATTGCCAACTTTAAGACCACCATGAAGGACAGTGGATACCCGATTGACATTAGCATCTCGCCAAACGCAGAGCTTGTGTGCGTATCCTATCTGTATCCTGACGAAGGCGCTCTTAAGACCAGTGTGGCGTTCTTTAACTTTGGCTCTGTAGGACAGAACTCTATAGACAACTATGCAAGCGGATACGAATATCCGGGAGTAGTGGTTCCTTATGTTCAGTTTATGAATACAAGTTCCTGCTTTGCTGTGTCTGATGACAGAGTGATGTTTTACACGGGAGATCAGAAGCCTGTCAGCCAGGCAGATTATTTTACCGGTGAAGAAGAGATAAAGTCTGTCTTTAACAGTGAATCATACGTGGGCCTTGTGTTCCCCAACAGCACTACCGATGGAGCGTACAGACTTCAGGTGTACAATGACAAGGGTGACAGCATACTTACTACCTACTTTGATATGGAGTGCTCGGAGATCATTTTCAATAACAAGCAGATCATCATATATAATGAAGACGAGTGCCTCATCATGGATATGAACGGGCACGTTAAGTACCATGACAAATTTGAAGTTCCGGTAAGGACAATGGTTCCAACCGGTATCAGAAGTAAATTCACATTGGTGACCGGAAACAGCGTGGTTACCATGAATCTGAAATAGGAGAAACAAATGAGTTTGGAAATTTCACAGATAGTGATCACCGTCGTTGTGGTATGTCTGTTTCTGTGGAGAATCTCATATGGAACAAATAATGGCCTGTTTGCGGAAGCAGCAGGCCTTATTGCTGTAATAGCATCTTACATTGCTGTGTACTATCTTATGAGTATTACAGGGAGCGTGCTTAGTAATAAGTTCGGCGAGGTTATCCCCAAGATCGGATACCTGGTAGCAGCGTTCCTTGTTTACAGTCTTATGACAGCTCTGGCCGGTGCGCTTCGCAAGGTAAAAGAGATACCGATTTTAGGAGGGCTGGACAGACTGCTTGGAGGAGTTCTTGGTGGAATAGAAGCTGCTATTATAATTTATATTGTTGAATTTATTACAGGATTCGATCTTTTTGGACCTGCAATAGCCGCTTGGAATCAGCTTTTTGGCTACATTCAAAAAACTTTTATAAAGAATTAAAAAAAGTAGTTGACATGCCAAACCTCCTATGCTATTCTAAATAAGCTGTCGCTGAGGCAGTGACAACAAAGCACCTTGACAAATAAACAGTAATGCAACCCTGAAAAATTCCAAGAGAATTATTCAGAAGTAACAAACCAAAAGTAATAACGGACAGAACGAAAGCTAACGTTTTAGTTCTGGCTGGAATTGAACTTATTTTAACGTGAGAGTTCGATCCTGGCTCAGGATGAACGCTGGCGGCGTGCCTAACACATGCAAGTCGAACGG
>NZ_ATWY01000003.1 GCF_000421405.1 Butyrivibrio sp. NC2007 | reverse complement strand
TGAAACGTCCCCGGTGTCTCAAAAAATGAGCCCTTGACTCCGTCCCCAGGGCTCATTTTGCGTAGTCGGCTCTGCGGATGGCGGAGCGGAGGATCTTGCCGTTTGCGTTGTGGGGAAGGGTGGCTTCGAACTTGATCATGCGGGGATATTTGTAGATGGCGGTCCTCTTCTTGACGAAGTCCTGAAGTTCTACCGCCAGCTTGTTATCCCCCACAAAGCCGTCGCGGAGCACAACGCTGGCCTTGACCAGCGCTCCGCGATTTTTAGAGGGGTAGCCTGTAACAGCGCACTCAAATACAGCCGGGTGGCGCATCAGGATGTCCTCGACCTCAGATGGGCCGATCCTGTAGCCACTTGACTTAATAACATCGTCGTTTCTGCCGACGAAAAAGAAATTTCCATTCTCATCCTGAACAGCAACGTCCTTGGTGTGGTAGATTCCGCCTTCCCAGACCTCGTCATACTGCTCCTGATCCCCGAGATATCCGGCAAAGACACCGGCCGGACGCTTGCCATCCTTAGGGATGATGACAATCTCGCCCTCCTCACCGGCAGGAACAGGCTTATTATTCTCATCAACAAGCTCCACCCTGTACAGAGGCGAAGCCTTGCCGATACTGCCCGGAATCTGCTCCCCGTCCACCTGTGTGCAGACCTGGAGCGCAGTCTCTGTCTGGCCAAAGCCCTCCCGGACCGTGAGCCCCGTCAGAGCCTTAAACTTCGCAGAAATCTCCTTTGGCATGGCTTCCCCGGCCGTAGTCGCAAAGTGCAGATGGCTCAGATCATACCTGCCAAGGTCCTCCAGCACCAGATATTTATAGATTGTAGGAGGCGCGCAGAACGTATTAACCTGCTCCTCCTCAAGAAGCCTCAGCATATCCCCGGCATAGAACTGCTCATAGTCGTAGACCATGATGGCCGCGCCCATGAACCACTGGCCATAGAGCTTGCCCCAGGCAGTCTTGGCCCATCCGGAGTCCGCCACAGTAAGGTGAAGACCCCCGGGCTTTACGCCGTGCCAGCATTTAGCCGTAAAAATATGCGCCAGCGGATACGAAAAGTCATGTATCACCGCCTTTGGCGCCCCATTGGTTCCCGAAGTGAAGTAATACAGCATCGGATCCGACACGTTGGTCTTTACTCTGGCAAAAGAGCTCTCGGCTCCCTCCAGTGCATCGTCAAATCCAAGCTTATCCTTATACTTATCTCCCACCACGACCATAGTGGCAGGAAGCCCATTTACAGCCTCCTCCACCTTGTCGCAGATATCATCTGCATTTACGCATATCACAGCCTTAGCCCCTGAGAGCCTTATCCTCTCCCTGATATCCTCCGCCGAAACCATATGCGAAGTAGGAATTGCCACAGCCCCCAGCTTATGAATCGCCAGAATACTGATCCAGAACTCATATCGCCTCTTAAGAAGCAGCATCACGCTGTCTCCACGGCCTACACCAAGCCCCTTAAGCGCATTAGCCGCCTTATCCGACAGCCTCTTGATGTCCCCAAAGGTAAACCTTGTAACCTTGCCATCTGCGGTTTTATGCAAAAGAGCCAGTCCCTGCGGTAATTCATCGGCAAACCTGTCCATGACATCATAAGCAAAGTTAAAATCCTCGCTGTAGCTGAGCTCAACGTCCACAATCCTGCCCTGTGCATCCTTTATTTCTTTATAGAAATCCTCATAGATCATTCCCATAATCCCTAAATTTCCTCAGTCCCTTAATTTCCATATCTGTCTTCAATATCCGACTTTCCTGAACTTCCTGTACCTCTGCATAACCAGTTCCCCGGCCGGCACCGCAAGAAGCTCCCTTAACTGCCCAGCAATCTCCCCGGTGAGTTTCTCCATATCCACGCCTCTTATGACCTTATCAATAAGTCCCAGCTTATAGAGCTTATCTGCAGTCAGTCCCAGCGCAGCAGCAGCCACATCCGCCTTTTCCGTACTCTTCCAGAGGATATTTGCACAGCTCTCCGGCGAAACAACGCTAAAATACGCATCCTCCAACATCCAGATCCTGTCCGCATGGCTAAGAGCCAGCGCTCCTCCGCTTCCGCCTTCTCCGATAACAATGGACAAAATGGGCGTCTCAAGATCCGACATCTCAGCAAGGCACTGAGCAATAGCCCTTCCCTGGCCCCTTTCCTCTGCGTCAATTCCGCAGTACGCACCGGCCGTATCCACAAAGCAGACAACAGGTCTGCCAAACTTCTCAGCCTGCTTCATGAGCCGCAGGGCCTTTCTGTATCCTTCGGGCATAGCGCTTCCAAAGTTATGCTCAATGCGCTCCTCGATATTTTTGCCCTTTTCAATTCCGATCACAGTAACCGCTATATCTTCAATCCTGCCAATCCCGGCAATTATGGCCCTGTCTTCGCCAAAGAGCCTGTCCCCGTGAAATTCCACGAAGTCCCTGACCACACCTCCCAGAAAATCCTTGGAAGTAAGCCTGTTTTCCGACCTGGCAACCTTAACTATCTCAATATCATTCATTTCTCAAAACCACCTCTACGCACCATAGCCATGGAGCTTTAGTATCCTGTCCAGATACTCCCTTTGCTCCTGGCGCGGCACTATCGCATCAATAAATCCGCACTCCAGCACCCTCTCGGCCTTTTGGAACCCCTCCGGGAGCTTCTGGTTTAGCGTCTTCTCAATCACCCTCGGCCCTGCAAATCCCACTCTGGCCCGGGGCTCCGACAAAGTAACATCCCCAAGCATGGCAAAAGAGGCATCGACTCCGCCCGTAGTTGGATTGGTGAGGAGCACCACATAGAGATTCCCCTCCCTGTCATGCCTTTTTACTGCCGCAGAAATCTTGGACATCTGCATCAGGGAAACCATTCCCTCCTGCATTCTTGCGCCACCGGAAACGGTTACTCCCACCACCGGCAGATGCCTTTCCGTCGCATATTCAAAGAGCCTTGTTATCTTCTCGCCCACAACGGCGCCCATGGATCCCATCATAAAATTACTGTCCATGGCAAAAATGCATACTCTGCTTCCGCCAATAGTGGCTTCTCCGCAGATAACTCCCTCGTTTTCACGGCTCTTTTCCCTGGCAGCAACGAGCTTCTCATCATACCCGGGAAAATCCAGGATATTCCTGGACTCCATGTCCCTGTCCATCTCGATAAAGCTTCGTTTATCCGTGAGCATGAGGATCCTCCTCCTTGCCCTTACCGGAAAATAATGCCCGCACTCGGGACACACAAAAAAGTTCTTCCTGATCCTGGCCACAGACACCTGCTTCCCGCATTTCTTGCAGGTTATACGCCTGCTCCTCGGCCTGTTCTCATTATTTTCAAGCTCATTATTCGCCTTTAAAAATAAGCTTTTAAGCTCCATATCTTACAACACTTTCTGACAGATCCCCGTATCATAATTACCTATGACAAACCTGCCGTTTTCCATGAATTTCATGTGCATATCCCTGTTGTTGTCAATGCCCAGCAGCACAAACTCCGACAGAGCGCTCTTCATCTTGCGAATGGCCCCATCCCTGGTATCAGAGCACACAATGAGCTTACCCAGCATTGAGTCGTAGAAGGGCGTAACCACATAGCTCTGATAAAGAGCCGAATCAAACCTGACATCAACGCCTCCCGGCACATGCAGAAGCTCCACTTTCCCTGTAGAAGGCGTAAAATCCCTGGCATTTTCGGCGCAGATCCTGCACTCGATGGCATGCTTTTTCCTGCCTATATCCTCCTGCTCATAGGGCAGCTCAACCCCCGCAGCAGTCCTGATCTGCCATTCAACGATGTCAATTCCGCAGACCATCTCCGTCACGGAGTGCTCCACCTGAAGCCTCGTGTTCATTTCCATGAAAAAGAACTTGTCCCCTTTTACCAGAAACTCCACGGTTCCCACGGTGACATAGCCCACCTTCACAGCCAATCTCCTGGCCGCCTCATACATCCTGCCCCTTAGCTCTTCCGATAAAACCGGCGCCGGACATTCCTCGATGAGCTTCTGGTTCTTTCTCTGCACTGAGCAGTCCCTGTCCCCGAGGATCAGGACCTTTCCCTTGCAGTCAGCGATTATCTGGACCTCAACGTGCTTGACGTTCTCTAAGTATTTCTCCATGAAGACTGCGTCATCGGCAAAAGAGCTTTCGGCTTCCTTTTTCACCTGCTCAAAGGCATGGACGAGCTCTTTTTCCTCACGTACGACCCTGATGCCCTTTCCGCCGCCACCGGCTCTGGCCTTAAGAATTACCGGATATCCGATCTCCCCGGCCCACTTAAGAGCATCGTCAGCACCGCTTAAAATCTCGCTTCCCGGCGTCACAGGAACATCGGCACTCTTTGCAATCTCCCTGGCGACCTCCTTCTGACCCATCTTGTGCATGACTTCCTCTCCGGGGCTTATGAGCACAACGTCATTTTCCCTGCATTTCCTTGCAAACTCCGGATTCTCCGAGAGCATTCCGTATCCCGGATGAATAGCCTCTGCTCCGGTCTTTTTTGCCACGGTAATGATAACGTCCATGTTCAGATAGCTGTCTTTTACCATGGGTCCGCCTATGCAATAGCTCTCATCCGCCATCTCCACATGGAGAGCGTTACTGTCGGCCTTGGAATAGACAGCCACGGTCTGGATCCCCATCTCCTTGCAGGCTCTGATGACCCTGACAGCAACTTCACCTCTGTTCGCAATAAGGATCTTAGAAAACATATTAGTTTCTCTCCTTTTCCTCCAATATGGCAAAAGAAAAATCGCCGTTCATGCACCTTTTCCCATCAACGCTGAGCTCTCCGTGCAGCATATACATCGGATGGCTCTGTTTAAGGACCTTCGTATCAATCCTGATGGTGTCTCCGGGCTTTATCATGCCCCTGAACCTGACCTTATCAAGGCCCGTATATACCGGGGTCGTGCCTTTATTCTTCATCCTGTCCGCAAACATGATGCAGGCGGACTGTGCCATCATCTCGCACTGGATAACCCCGGGAACTATTGGATTCCCCGGAAAATGCCCCTGTAAAAAGAACTCATCTCCCCGGACATGGTAATAGCCCGTCGCCGAACCATCTTCGTTAAGATAAGCCTCATCCACCAAAAGCATGGGCTCCCTGTGGGGGAGAATCCCCTTAATCTCTTCTCTGTCCATATTTCCTTCCTTACTCAATGACAAAAAGAACCTGATCAAACTCCACAAGATCGCCCTCTGCAGCAAGAACCTGCTTAATCGTTCCGCTGACTGGAGCCTTGACCTCGTTCATCATCTTCATGGCTTCAAGAGTGCACAAAACATCACCCTTTTCGACCTTATCGCCGGCCTTGACAGCTCTTTTGCCACCGACAGCTCCGTGGAAAACGCCAAGAAGCGGCGCTTTAACCTCTACTCCCGATACTGCAAAAGACTCAGCTTCCGCCTCCAAAGCCGGCTCTAAAGCCATCTCAGAAGCCTGAATCTGCATCGCACCCTCCGGCACAACAGCAACCGATGGTGCTACCCACTCTCTTTTCATTCTCATCTTAAAATCCCCATCTTCTACCTCAAGCTCTGATAGAGACAGCCTTCTAAACATATCCTCATAGTCTTTTAACGAATTAGTCATCTTCACGCCTCATATCGTTTAAATGCAATGCACGCGTTATGTCCGCCAAATCCAAGGGAAGTGCTGATGGCATACTCGACAGGGACACTGGCCGCCTCGTTCACAGTGTAGTTGAGGTCGCACTCCTCGTCCTTTTCCTTGTAGTTGATGGTTGGTGGGATTATTCCGTCCTCAAGCGCCAGCACGGAAGCAATGGCCTCTACTGCGCCTGTAGCGCCCATCATATGGCCTGTCATGGACTTGGTGGAGCTTATATGCAGGTCATAAGCTTTTTTGCCAAAAACGGCCTTTATGGCCTTTGTTTCCATAGCATCATTGAGATGTGTTCCGGTGCCGTGGGCATTGATGTATATCTCATCGCCATCACTGATTCCGGCCTCTTCCACAGCATTCTTGATGGCTCTTACGGCTCCGCTTCCCTCCGGGTCCGGAGCTGTGATGTGGTACGCATCTGCTGTATTTCCGTAGCCCACAACTTCAGCCAGGATCTTGGCTCCGCGCTTTTTGGCGTGGTTATATTCCTCAAGGATCAGTATCCCTGCGCCTTCGCCCATTACAAAGCCGCCTCTTCTCTTATCAAATGGAAGACTTCCCTCCTCAGGATTTTCGGCAAGATTAAGAGCCTGACAGTTCACAAATCCTGCCATGGCCAGCTCGTTGATGCTGGCTTCGCTTCCGCCTGCGATTATGGCATCGGCATAGCCGTGCTTGATGGCCCTGTAAGCCTCACCAATGGTGTGGGTTGAAGTCGCGCAGGCCGTAACCACAGGAAGTGTGGGGCCCTTTGCTCCAAACTTGATGGAAACCGCTCCGGCAGCCATGTTGCTGATCATCATCGGCACAAAGAAAGGTGATACCATCTCAGGTCCCTTGTCTCTTAACTTATTCTGCTCGCGGATAGTGGTGTTAATTCCGCCGATTCCGGAGCCTATATACACTCCAAAGCGCTCCCTGTCGAGATCCGACTCCAGAATCCCGCTCTGCTTTACAGCCTGCCCTGCAGCTGCCATGGCGTACTGCATGTAAAGATCCGACTTTCTGATCTCCTGCATGCTGTCGTAATAGTCCTTGGGATTAAAGTCCTTGACCTCAGCATCAAGGCTCACCTTCAGCCCCGATGCATCAAACCTCTTTATCTTATCTACTCCGCATACTCCCTTTTTCAGGCTATCCCAGAAAGTATCCAGATCATTTCCAACCGGCGTTATCACGCCCATTCCGGTCACAACTACTCTACACATACATTCCTCCATCTACCTTTATGACTTCTCCCGTGATGTAAGAACTCATCTCGCTTCCCAAAAACAGCGCAAGACGCGCCACATCCTCAGGGCTTCCCAGCTTGCCCATAGGGATCTCACTCTTTATCTCCTCAGTCTGAGTCTCTGAAAGAGCTGCCGTCATGTCCGTCGTTATGTATCCCGGTGCAATGGCGTTGCACCTGATGTTCTTTCTTCCGTACTCCTTGGCAACGGACTTGGTAAAGCCCACAATTCCTGCCTTTGAAGCTGCATAGTTTGTCTGCCCCTTGTTGCCCATAAGTCCAACGACAGAGCTGATATTTATAATGCTTCCCTTGCGATGTCTTACGAAATTTCTGATAAAAGACCTTGTGACAAACATGCAGCCTTTGAGATTGACGTCAATCACGTTATCGATATCCATTATTCCAAGGCTCGGGAGCAGATTGTCCTTGGTAATTCCGGCATTGTTCACCAGAATATCAATGGTGCCAAAGTCTGCAATGATCTCCTGAACAGCGCTCTCCACCTGGTCTGCATCCTTGACATCGCAGTAGTACATTCTGGCTGTGATCCCGAAGCTCTCCAGTTCTTTCAAGGTCTCATCTGACGCCTTGCTCTCCCTGGTGGCGATAATTGCTATATCCGCACCGTTCTTTGCAAACTCAAGGGCTATTGCCTTTCCTATTCCTCTGCTTCCGCCTGTAATAACGGCATTCTTTCCTTTAAGCATCTTTTCCAAGCTCCTCTATAACCTTCTTAAGGGATTCCATGTTATATACGTTATATATCTTTGCTCCCTCAACAGTTCTTTTGACAAATCCCGAAAGAGCCTTGCCCGGGCCACATTCTATGAAGGTGTCGACACCGTCTCTGGCCATGTTTGTAAGAGTCTCCTCCCACTTGACGCTGCTTTTTACCTGGTCGGAAATGGTGCATATCATCTCCTCTTCATCTCCTGAGTAGGGCTCTGCGGTCTTATTGGCATAAAGAGGTATCTGCGCCTTGTTCAGGTTATATATCTTGCCCTCTTTAAGCTCCTTTTTAAGGCTCTTAGCCGCGCCATCCATGTAAGGCGTATGGAACGCTCCGCCAACTGCGAGCTCGACAAACCTTACCTTTTGCTCTGTCAGTCTCTCCTTTAGCGTCTCCATCTTTTCCTTTTCACCGGAGACAACTATCTGTCCCGGGCAGTTGTAATTTACAGGATAAACGCCGACTTCCTTGCACAGAGTCTTAAGCTCATCCCTGTCCATTCGCATCACGGCGATCATCTTACCATCCACTTCCCCTGCGGACTTCTGCATGAACTTTCCTCTCTTGCAGACAAGCTTGAATGCTTCCTGCTTCTTAAGAGCTCCGGAAGCAGCCAGGGCAACGATCTCTCCAAGAGAGAATCCTGCCACAGCATCAGGCCTTATCCCATTCTTTATAAGAGCCAGAGCCCCGGCAATATCAGCCAGGAAAAGACAAGGCTGAGTATTCTCAGTTTTCTTAAGCTCTTCTTCTGTTCCCGAAAACATCTGTGTCAGAGTTCCGGGACGGATAGCCTCCGCAACCCCGTAAAAATCGTGAACTTCGGGTATATTCTCAAATAGATCCTTTGTCATGCCCGGGTACTGACTTCCTTGGCCGGCAAATAAAAACGCTACTTTTCCCATTTATTACTCCTCTAAGCTTCTTCCAAGAAGCGCACACGCATCTCTGCAAATGCCTGTGATTATCTCCTCGCAGCTGTCCTCGGAATTGACAAGTCCCGCGATCTGTCCGCACATACAGGAGCCCGTCTTAACGTCGCCCTCGATAGCTGCTCGTCTTAAAGCGCCTGCTCCCATCTTCTCCAGTTCACCCGGCGTAGTGGCAGGATCAAGCTCTTTTGCCTGAAAATCTCTTGTCATGCGGTTCTTAAGTGCTCTTACAGGGTGTCCCAAGCTCTTTCCGGTCACGATAGTGTCTCTGTCCTTGGCTTTTAGGACCTTTTCCTTGTAGTTGGGATGGACATTGCACTCCTTGGCGGTAAGGAACCTGGTTCCCATCTGCACTGCCTGCGCTCCCAGCATAAATGCTGCAGCCATGCCCCTTCCGTCAGCTATTCCGCCGGCGGCGATGACAGGGATGTTCACTGCATCCACAACCTGAGGTACCAGAGCCATTGTGGTAGTATCGCCCACATGGCCTCCGGACTCGCACCCTTCGGCGACAACAGCGCTTGCGCCCATTCTCTCAACCATCACAGCAAGGGCAACGCTGGCAACTACGCAGATCACCTTAACTCCTGCGCTCTTTAGCTGCTCCATGTACTTCGCCGGATTTCCGGCGCCGGTGGTCACGACTTTTACGCCCTCCTCACAGACAGCGGAAACAGCCTCATCGATGTAGGGACTCATCAGCATCAGGTTTACGCCAAAGGGCTTATCCGTCAGCTCTTTGGCCTTTTTTATCTGCTCACGGAGCTGCTCTCCGTTAGAGTTCATGGCAGCTATAAGCCCCAGTCCTCCTGCGTTTGATACGGCTGCTGCGAGCTCAGCGTCTGCTATCCAGGCCATTCCTCCTTGAATGACCGGATATTTAATCCCAAGCATTTCGCAAATCGGATTCGTACTCATTTATCCTTCCTCTCAGACCCTTTACTGCTTCTCAATGAGCTCTACAAGCTTGTCGATTGTTGTGATCTCCTGTGAAAGCTCGATCTTGCAGTCAAGCTCTTCCTGCATCTGCATTACAAGCTCCATGATGTCCAGAGAATCAAGGCCTATCTCTGTGAAAGTTGCAGATGGCGAAACTTCTGCCTCGTCCTTATCAAGATACTCAGCGATTATACGAATGATTGTTCCTTTAACGTCCTTCATGTTTTCTCTCCTTTAAGTGTGAAAGGTTTATTTTTTATCAATTCCCTGTTACAATAATCTTGGGGGTAACCCCCAAGTCAATAACAAATTTTGTGAATTTTATAAGGTTTTTTATGACGACTTTTAGCGATTATAAGGACGACGAACAGGAATACTCCCTCACCGTAAGCCAGTTTGCAAAACTATGTGGGACCACAAGAGATACTCTCAGGCACTACTATGAACAGGACATAATAAGGCCCAAGGTCGATAAGAATAACGGCTATCACTACTACTCAGCCTCCCAGATCAGTTCATTTTTCTTTATATCCACCATGAGACAGGCCGGGTGCAGTATTGCCGAGATCAGGGACCTCGTGCACTCCTCCTCAAGGGAAGCCATAGAGAAAATGGCAAACTCCAAGATCCTTGAGATGCAGCGCGAACTCTACCGCATAAACAAGAAGATAAGCGCCCTTCACCTCGGCATGTGGATCCTTGGCGAATTCGGCAGGCACAAGCAGGGAACGCCTTTTATTATGGATATGCCACAGCTCAGTGTCAGCAGAACACAGATAAAAAACAAGGACTATGCCCACCACACAGCAGATATCGCCAAGGACATCTCCGTGCACCTCTCAAAGTCCATTGACAAGGATTCCCTCTCCACCTTCCCCACAGGCGTTTCCATAGCCTATGAGGATCTGCTTAAAAAGCATTACGTATACAACAACATAATCAGTCTCTCCTTCCTTGCTGCCGACAACGTGGAGACCTTCCCTGCAGAGGGTCAGCTTGCCGTCTGCTGTCACCAGGACAATCAGGTAAAAGACATCGAGAAGACCTATCAGAAAATGGTTAATTACATAAAAAAGAACAGGCTAAAAGCCTGTTCTGATCTGTACGTTGTTAGTCTCATAAACCTTTATGACAAGGAAAAAGAGCACACCTACTACAAATATCTGTTTATTTTTGTGCAACGCTGAATTTATAGACGTAGTTTACGGGAACGTCCTTGCCCAACTCCGTCTCTTTAAATGCTGCAAGGATCCTTGATATGACCAGATCAAAGTTTTCCTTGCCACACTCTGTCAGCATTACAAGAAAACTCTGAGTGCCGTTCTGGACCATGATATCGCTCATCCTCAGGGCCTTTTCCACAATGGTACTGAACTGGTCTGCCGTGTCCGATATGCGCTGCATATCACCGCCCGGGCAATCCAACTCAAACAACAGGATAGTGGCATCTCCGCCATATCTCCTGTAGAAGCGCATGATATATTTATAAACTGCGGAGAAGTAGTCCTTTCCCAAAAACAGAGCTCCGGACTTACTGTTTCTCTCCTCAAGTATCTGGACCATTCTGTCCAGCTTGTTCTCTGAGGTCTCGTCAGGGTTATCACTGTTGGTGTCATAACCATAAACACTGTAACCGTGTTTGCCGTTCTGCTTTACCTTATAGAGCGCACTGTCTGCCTTGGCGAAAAGATCATTATATTCTCTGCCGCATTCCGGCACCATTGCCACTCCTATGGATATTCCAAGAGGTATTCCGTTGTCTTCTCCGAGAATCTCCACTGCCTTTTTCCGGAGCTGCTCGTTGAGCCTTTTTGCCAGCTTACTAACAGCCCTCTCATCCAAAAGATCATCATAAAAGCCCATAAATTCATCGCCGCCAATCCTGCACAGCGTGTCGGTTTCGCGGGAGTTCTTTCTGATGATCTCAGAAAAGCCCTTTAATATCTGATCGCCCTTTTCATGCCCGAAAAGGTCATTTACCAGCTTAAAACTGTCAAGGTCAAGGATCATGAGAGATCCGTTCTTTCTCTTACAGAGCTTGGTTACTCTATCCGTACCTCTTGCCTTGTTCAAAAGGCCGGTGAGCTTGTCTACAGTAGCCTCTTCCTCAAGGTTTTCCATCCTCTTGTTGTTCTTGATGGAATTCTCGATACGCCTTACAAGGACATCCTTATTCAGCGGCTTTTTCACAAAGTCTGATGCGCCCATAACAAGACCCATCTCCTCTGCTTCGCTGTCATCGGCTCCGGACATAAATATAATGGGAATACGAGATCTCCCTGTATGTTCCTCGAATCTGCGCACCATAATAAATGCCTCAAATCCGTCAACATCAGGCATAACGATGTCAAGCAAAATGAGATCAGGAATATTGTTCTCTATGTATTTGAGAAGTAGTTTGCCTGAATTCATGCAGGTAACCTGCATGTTCTCCTCAGTCAGCAGCATCTTGGCATGATTTAGGCTGACCGGATCATCATCAACTACGACAATTCTGTATTCCTTCATAGGCAGCTTATCTGTTATCTCCCTTATCTTCCTTCATGGTTTCCTGACCACTGGCTCTCATTATCTTGATTCCCTCAAGAGCTACCTGATAGATCATGGCCATTTCTCGTGAAGCAGGATCATCGTAACTGCATTTTGACTTAAGGGCCCTGAAATGCTGCTCTGCCTTCTCGATTATGGGCTTTGTGATCATGATCCCGTCACAGTAAAGAGTTCCTGTCTGCGGATCATACTTTGAATCCTCATACTTGGTCTTGGCAAAGTCTCCGGCGCCCATTGATGCTGCCAGTTGGTTGATCAGATCCATCTTATCTGCCATAGATTACCTCACTTCAAAATGTTTTGTTCTACCCACATAAATACGTAAAAAAGTAGATATATATATTATAAAAGTGTCAGCGTCTTTACGCAATAATTAAGCCCTGAAACCTTTCGGTTCCAGGGCTGTATATTTTTATCAGGCTTTGATCATATCATCTGCGAACTTTATAAGTGCATCCTCAATTTTCTTAAAATCAACCTCACCGGAGCTTGAGATATCGTTGTTATCCTCGATATATTTCATCTGAACTGTGCTAAAAATATGGTATCTACTGTCCATAAGCTCATTCCCTCCTTTTCTACCGATATTCTGTAATAATTATCTATGTATAGGGCAGATGATATATCTCTTCCTGTAGATTCCAAGCATCATTAAAATCTTATCAATGATCATCATATCTTTTCCCTCCGTTTCTCTTGCTCTTTATTATGTATATATCTTAGCAAAAGAAATATCACAGATTTATCACACAAGAAAAGGGCTTAAACAAGCCCTTTATCTCAGTCTTATGTCGGTAAGTGCAACCCTGTCTCCTGTGAGAGCAACGTAGACTTTACCCGGATTCTCTTTTATTATAGTCGTGTTCTCGATGTAAATTCCGAGATTCTCTGTGGTGGTAATTATGGTATTACCTTTGCGCTCAAAGGTTACTTCGCACTCCACTCCTTCCTTGTTCTGTTCCTTCCATTCCTCCCAGCCCGGGAAGCTGTCTTTCTTCTTCATAGTGAAGTTATTCTCGGAGTAATGATCCTTTATCTCATTCTCTCCGTTTATCTTTATGAGCGCGTATTCATGGT
Organism: Butyrivibrio sp. NC2007; assembly: GCF_000421405.1. Classification (GTDB taxonomy): domain Bacteria; phylum Bacillota; class Clostridia; order Lachnospirales; family Lachnospiraceae; genus Butyrivibrio. Next base: position 258,193 of record NZ_ATWY01000003.1, on the reverse strand, counting down.
AATTCTCTCCAAATACCTGTCCGTTGTCGGACGAGAAAATTACAATATACGGACAATGCCAGATAAAACTTGCTACAGGAAGGCTCATGGCATGGAAGTTAATGCGCATCTTGTTCTTAAGCTCAATGCCGTCGGTTGCTGCAGATCTGGTCTGACTTATCTGGATGTTCTTTATGTCAGACTCCATGTGGTCGATATAGCTTATTTCCTCGGAAATCCTTGGAACATAGGTCTCATCTACAACTTCTTCCGTCTGCTCAATTTCAATATTTCTTATATTGCAGTTTTCACCCGTGATGCCTATATAAACCGAGGTGGATCCATCCATTAAGGAGATGATATCCTCCTTCTCATAATCGCTGCTCCTCATGGTGACCTTGAGATGATCGTCATATTTAGCCGCAATGATCTCGTATTGTCCTTCACCAAGCTTCTCAAATCCGGCTGCATCATCGAGCTTGATCTCCTTGATCCTTCTGGCGCTGGTACTTATGTAATGGTCATCAAACCATATCTCACCATATTCCTGATAATGATAGGCACTAATGGCCTTTTTATTGTCGTGAACACGGCGATCATAGGAGTCAAACAGAACGATAGACGGCGCAGAAAAGGCATTTGTCGGATCCTCTACAGTACTGCTGTTAAACCTGATCTTCGTGATATTGCCCGTAACCGGAATACCCATACTGATAAAGTCTCTGTAGGTGTGGCAGGTCAGCTCTTTTTCTACAAGAGATATGTCATCATGGATCTTGCCACTGGACTCCTCGTCTATGATCTTGACCATCAGACCTGCAAATTCAGGATCAAACTCAATTCCGGCGCCCTTTACAAAGGCCTCTCTGGCAACGAAATCAGGCTTTGCGTCACGATATCTCTTCTTGGTGGTCATTGTTACGAAGGCGTCAGCCACAGCAATGATCCTGGCAATCTCCGGTATTTCGTCTCCTTTTAGTCCCTCGGGATATCCTGTTCCATTATATCTCTCATGGCTGGAATAAGCTCCAACGCTGAGGAATGGGAACTCTGTGATATTAGACAGGATCTCTTTTCCTATGACGGGCTTTTGTCTGAACGCCTCAATATCCCATTTGTTGGGATCCTCTTCATTCTTGATGACCGAATCGGGAATACCGATAAGACCTACATCGTGGAGAAGTGCTGCATAGTAAGCCTTCTCACAATGGTCCTCATCAAGACCGCAACGCGCAGTAAGCTTTCTGGCGTATTCAGCGACCTTTACGGCATTACCCTTGGTGAAATCATCTTTCTTCTCAACAGCAGATACAAATGCCTTCGCAGTCTGGTCAAAGAGCCTTTGCATTCGCTTGTGCTCTCCCTGCATATTCTGCAATTCCACAGCGTGGGCACGTTCCACCGTGTCATTGATGTCGAGGTATGTGAAGATATACAAACTTACGGAAACGGCAACCATCGCCATGTTAACGAGTGAGATTCCATAAGCGAATATCTGGATTATTCCGCATGCTATCGGAACAAAAATGTAAAGAACAAGCGATGTGTAAATAAGCTTACTGACGTACTTCTTGTACTGTCTTATTACCGTATACTGCACGATGGGACAGATTACCGGAATAATATAAGCTATAAGGAATCCTCGTCCTCTGAAATATCTGTTATTTGCATCGAAATAATAATAAATGTTCGTAAATGCAGACACAACAGCGAGAATCATGCCAAAGAAGGAAACAATGCCTACAACATTTAAACGAGTTGAGGTGACCTTCCGATCTTTTATATCGGTAAGCAGGTTCTTAAGGTAAATGTTAAAAGAGAATACTACAGCGCTGGTTAACAGGAACACTGCGCAGTTACTGACCCTTACCATGATATAACCCTTTTGGCTGGTGTCTCCGGCGTAAACATAAGCAAGCCTGTCAAACCATAGCAGGAAGAATGCAACAATTTCCATCAGAAACAGTGCCCATTTCCTTCTAGCGTCCAGAAACCTTGTCATAAGAAGAAGAATAGCCATCATTCCGCATGCTCCGCACAAAAGGAGCATAATATTCAATTGGTATTCTCTAATAAATGCAATCATTGAACACCCTTTTACTTGTGAAGTATAAAGAACTCATTGAGTTTGTCCAAAAGCTCATCCTTCTGGATATTCTTAAGAAAATATCCTTCGGGTTTTAAAGAAACCACCTTCATAACGCTTTCTTTATCACTCTTTCCGGTAAGGAACATTACCGGGATTGACTTGGTCTCCTCGTCGCTCCTTAGCATTTCCAAAACCTGTGGGCCACTGGTTACCGGCATCTCGTGATCCAAAAGAATAAGGTCGACTGAATTTTTTCCAAGCCACTTAATGGCCTGAAGTCCTGAATTTGCCATAAACACCTTGTAGGTATCCTTTAGCCACTCCCTGACAAGACCAAGATAGTTCGGGTCATCATCTACGATCAGAATGCTCTTTTTGAACTCACCGTTTTTCTCTTTTTCAAAATACTCTGTTATGGTCTTTACATAAGCCGCGTTATCCACAGGGCGTGGGAAAACCTTGTATACCAGATGTTCCGGTATAAGGCTCTTAATCTGCGGAAGATCATTTGGCTCTGCTATAAGGACAATCTGCTGACCTCGCTCTTCCACGTTATCCGAAAGAAAGTGAAGAACCTCCTCCTGCGCAATCGACGTACTATCCATGTATAAAGTGATTAGCTTTACACCTTCAAGTTTTTGATTTACTTCATCTACTATACAGGGCACATACTCACACTCTATCCCTGCATCCTTTGTTTTCCCTATTAGCACCCTAACGAGGAACGATTCTTTTTCTCCTACAACGATCATGCGGTCATTAAACATAATCTCTCCTTTTTTGCGGAAGCATCACTTATTAAGCAATTCTTCCATCCCTTCCCAATCAAATACTTTTAGCATTTTTGCAAGCTCCGACATTTTATCTTTATCTTCCTTAGGAAGCTTGTACTCCTTGAGTTGATTCAGGATCATCTCCACTGCGTCGAAATCCATCTGAGGAATCATCTCCTTAAGGGCTTCATACGCATCCTTAAGCTCATCCTCCGGAATCTCTTTCTTATCAGCATCATCATCTGCGCCTTCATTATCATCAAGCGCCGAGAGCTTATCCTTGAACTCCAGATATCCCTTTAGCAGGTCATCGGTGTACATATCGATAAACTCTTTGTTGTTCTTGTTACCCGCTTCCTCAAGGCTCTCGGCAAGCTTGGACATCTCCTGCGCACCGATTATCCTGAGGGAACTCTTAAGGGCATGCACCTTAATGGTGTAAAGTCTTATATCTTCTGCCTCATAGGCATCACTTATAACCTTTGCATTGCCATCGATGGTATCCAGGAACATCTTCAGTGAGAAGATAAACTGCGAAATTCCGCCTGAATTCTTGATTCCCTCGTCCACGTTGATCTCTTTTACATCGTAAATCCAGTTAAGCTCAGGCGGGATACTTTCAATATCAGCCACAGCATCCGTCTGCTCCGGCTTGAACATGATCTGCTCCGGAAGATGCTTCATTATGGCCTTCTCAAGAGCTGCACTGTCGATAGGCTTTGACAGATAGCCGGTAAAGCCCTTGGACTTATAGAATTCCTCACCCGCTGTAGCGTTGGCTGTCAGCGCATATACCGGAATGTCAGGGTCTGTCTCTCTGATATGAGCCACCGTCTCAATTCCGTCCATTCCCGGCATCATGTGATCCAGAAGGACTACATTAAACTTGGTGGACTTCATCTTCTCAAGACAGTCAGGTCCGCTGGACGCAGTGGTGACAAACATCTTGGTAGCTTTCAAAAGACCTTTTATGACATTGAGGTTCATCGGATTATCATCGACAACCAGAATGTCGGCATCAGGAGCCACGAATTTAGGCACATAAGGGCCCTTTGCTTCCGATGCGTCATGCTCCATGAAGATTCCTGTCGGTGTCGGGTCGATTATCTTCTGGCTAAGGCAAAGGATAAATTCCGAGCCCTCACCGTATATACTCTCACAGGTCAGAGTTCCACCCATGAGCTCTGAAAATCTTCTTGATATGTCAAGGCCAAGTCCGGTTCCCTGGATTCCGCTGTTCTTCTGCTCATCCAGTCTCTCGTAGGCGGTAAAGAGCTTGTCCATATCCTCAGGTTTAACGCCGATACCTGTATCTTTTACGGAGAACCTTAGCTTTGCCTCATCTCCGTTTCTCTCATCCATGGAAACAGACAGAACTACACCACCCTTTTGAGTATATTTTACAGCATTTGTGAGCAGATTAAGAACTATCTGTTTGATCTTGCCGTCATCGCCGTAGAGACGCTTTGGAATCAGCTCATCAACCACGACGTCAAACATAAGCTCTTTTTCCGTACTCTTGACACGTATCATGGATACGATGGACCGTAGCTGTTCCTGAACATCGTATTCCTGTTCCACCAGATGCATCTTACCGGACTCAATCTTGGAAATATCCAGAAGGTCATTGATAAGTCCAAGGAGCGTCTCCGATGCATTCCTGATATCCAGCGCATAGTTTATCATTGCAAGGAAATAGCCCTTGGGCACATCCTTGGGATTCTCTCTCATGATCATCTCATCCATACCCATGATGGTATTGATAGGCGTACGGATCTCGTGGGAGATGTTCGCAAGGAACCTTGTTTTGGCGGAATTGGCACGCTCAGCATCATCTCTGGCCTGCTTGATCTCATCATACTGTCTTCTGATGACAGTGGTTTTCATAAATCTCCATACAATGGCACCTGCCAAAAAAGCTATCGCAATAGCCATCAGTGCCCTGACTATCTTAAGGTCTGAAAAACGCGCCTTCTTGTTGATATTTACCGTCTCTTCCAGCACCACGTTCTTCTTGGTATGATCAAGAACCTGTATGTGAAGTACGTGATTTCCGCTTTCCATACCGGTGTATTCAATATCCTGAAGATCACTTCTTAGAGTCAGAGTTTCGTCGTCCTCATCACCCTCCATATAAATCCTTACAGGAGGATCGGTGAGTGTATAATCCAGAACCGAAACAGCTATCCTTACACGTCCTGTTCCGGATGGCAGATAATATTTTCCGGTGCTGTCGGGCAATATATTCTTATCGCCCATATACACGGATTTAACTCTGGCCATGACTGTTGTTCTTTCCTCGAAGAAATGCTTGATATTGACCTTGCATACTCCAAGCCTTCCGGCAAGATATAAGTTTCCGCTTTCATCCAGCGCGCTGTGGGAGTTGGAGGTCGGAGTGCCGGTAAGGCCGTTTGCAAGGGTATAATGCCTGTAATCGGTCACGTCATCATCGACCATTTCCTGCGCTGAAACCATATAAATTCCGGCAGAGGATATTACCCATACATCGTCGCTCTCATCAAATATGATGTCGTAGTTATTCTTATATGGGAATGACGTAACATCTGTTATGATATCATTCTTCATATACTGGATGGAATTGGATGTTACCAGCCAGTACAATCCTCTGGTCTCGTCCTTTTTTATCTTCATGATAACGTCGCTGGTAAGTCCGTCATCTCTTCCGATTCTTCTGATTCCTGCATCGCTGATGACATAAATGCCATCGCCGTCAGTTCCGGCATAAACCTGACCGTTATCTCCTTCTTCAAGAGTTAAAAATACCGTGTTTCTTATGGCCGGATCGTCAGCAACCACCTTCTCAATCTGTCCGTCACGGATCTTTACCATGCCGATATTCGTACCTACCAGAACAGAACCATCTTGGGACTCTATGGTGCATCTGACCTCATCACTGGGCATTCCGTTTTTTGTATTAAAACCTGTTATCTCTCCATCCTTTGTGTAACAAACAAGACCAAGCCCATTTGTAAAAGTAGATATCCATAGGTTCCCCACGCTGTCAGCCATAATACAGCGAATTCTGGCATCACCTATATATTCTGTCAGCTCATTCTCAATTACCCGGTTGTCTTCTCCCAATATGCTTAGGCCCTGATTGGAGCCTACATACAAATTACCGTCATGCACACAGGTTGCATTGACTACATTCCTCGGAAGGCCTGTCTTCTGGGACATATCCACGAAATTACTGGTGACGATCTTCATGGCTCCCTGAGTAGAAGAAGCAACCCAGAGATTGCCCTGATAGTCACTGGTAACCATCTCTATTCCGCTGTCAACCGGAAGGTCTTTTACCAGATTAAAAGTCCCGTCATCTTCAAGATATCCCAGCTGATTAATGGATGATACCCATACTCTGCCACAGTCATAATTGAGCCAGTGAACCATGTTCAGCGGAGCCACGGATATATGCGCCATATCATCAGCAACAACTCCGAAGCGCCCATAGTATACCTCGCTCCCTTCAGTACCTATATATACGTATCCATCTTTATCCGGATCAGTAAGAATGTTGGAGATTCTGTTCTCCATTCCCAGCTCCTGAGTACTGTAGCACTGCGTAACTATCTTGTCCTCAATTGAAAAGATAATGCCATTCTTAGTCTGTCCGTAGATAACGCCCTGAGAGTCACTGCATAGACTAAGTACCCTCTCCTCATTGATCCTGGCATCATAAAGCTCATGTATAGTGAGTGACGGATCTGCAAAGCACACTCCCGCGGTAGTTCCTATATATACATTTCCGTCCTTGTCTTCAGCAAAAACTCTGATGGAAGAAGAAGGAAGGCCCTCTTTGTATGTAATCCAGGTCACCCTCTCATCGTCCAGCACAATGACGCCATTGTCATTGGTTCCTACCCAGATCCTGCCCTGGCTGTCCTCAAACAGACCTCTTCCGCTGGTGAGTCCTTCAGAGGAAGTGATCTTCTCAAACACGCTGCCATCGTAGCGGATGATTCCGCCGTAGCTGCCAATCCAGACATATCCGTCACTGGCGCCGAGGATAAAGTTGGCATCGGAAGTAGGAAGGCCGTTTGTTGCATCATAAACCGTCGTGGCATATCCTACAGAACCGATCTGCCCCGATACAGCATAGCCTCCGCCCAGCTTCTGTGAGCCTTCATTTGCTGTTTCCTGCCCTGTTTCGCTTTCTGTGGCAAAAGAGCTGACAGAACCCGCGCACACAGCAGTAGCAATAAACATTACTCCGATAGAAGCCGCTATGAAGTTTTTGATCCGTCTTCTCTTCAATCCGCCGCTCCTTACATTTCTCTGTTGTACTTCTTCAAAATAACCTTAACTTCAGGCAGGTTCTCCATAAAGACCTCTACGCACTTGGGGTCGAACTGGGTTCCTGAGCCCTCTGTTATGATCGAGAGCGCCTTGTCCATAGGGAATGCAGGCTTATAGACTCTTGGAGATGTAAGAGCATCAAATACGTCCGCTACAGCCATTATTCTGGCTGAAAGCGGAATAACCTCTCCGTGAAGTCCGTCAGGATAGCCCTTGCCATCCCATCTCTCGTGGTGGTAAGCTGCCATATTTCTGGCCTCTTTGAGGTAGTTCTCACCTCTGACGGTACTGATGGCATCCTCCATGATCTTTTTACCGGTCGTTGTATGTGTCTTTATGATCTCAAATTCTTCATCAGTAAGTTTTCCGGGCTTATTAAGCACAGCATCCGGAATGTTGATCTTGCCTATATCATGAAGAGGCGCAGAACGCACTACATCTGAGATAAACTTGGCATCGATCTTCTCCGAGTAATATCCCTTTTTCTGCAATCCTTCCACTATTATCTTGACGTAAGCAGCGGTCTTCTGAATATGCGCTCCGGTGTCGGAATCCCTGTTTTCAACCATGTCCGCCATGGTTATGATAAGACCGTCCTGCATCTTGGCTGTAGTATCAGAGAGCCTTCTTAGGTCTCGCATTTGCTCTGAGAGGTTCAAGGTCATGGTACAGATAGAGTTATAGAGCTGCTCTACTTCGTCCTTGGTCTCAATCTCCAATGACCTGATACTTCTTACGTTTTTATCAAGCTGTTCCTGCTCATAACCAAGGTTCGAGAAATTATCCACGCACTGGGCCATACTTCTTATGGGATAAACCATGGTAACGTTGGTAACCCACAGATTATGCGCAATTACCAGAATGAAGAATCCCAAAAGGATAAAGAATGTCTTTATCGAAAAACTCTTCATGTATTCCCGCATATTAGTAATGGAAACATCTGCAACTCCATAGCACGCCACACGTCCGGCGCTGTCCTTTATGGGTAGGAAAATTGAACGCGTCCAATTGTTGATATTTCCGTGTTCAAGAGGAGCGACATTTTCCCCCGCGAGGAACTGTGGCAAATGCTCCATGAATCCCTCTTCATACTCGATCTTTGTCGGTATGGTCTCTACGCTATCGCCGTCCAGGTCAAAGATTCTTCGTCCCGCATCATCTTCAAATTTCATAAAAAAGAGGTTCTCAACAGACTGTGATGAGTCCTTGATCTTTTTAAGAAGTTCCTGGGTCTCAAGATAGCCTTCAGCTCCCTCTCCTGCTGCAATGTAATCGTTTATCCTGTCCGGATCGATAACTTCTGCAGAAAGTTTCAGCGCATTTAATGCATCAATGGTCTTCTCCTGCTTGGTATTACTAAAGTACAGGCTAAAGCCGGTCCATCCTGTCACAAGCACCAGTAAAAGAGATGTGCTTATGACAATGGCAGTTGTCCTGTTACCCATGCTCTTCTGCGTGGATTTTCCCCATTCCTTGAGTTCTGCGATCTCTTCCTTGCTAAGTGGCTTCTGTTTCCAGTTTCCCCTCTCAAACCTGGTTTGAACGCTGCTTGGGATTATTTTAAGAAGGACTACAGCAACAATTGCAGAGATGCCAAGGTCAAGAAAATACCTGAAAAGAATGTAGATATAGTAAGCTGCAAACAGATTTCCGCCTATTGCTGCAGCAAAAAGAACCGTAGACTCAGAATTTCTGGCTACAGTTGCACCGTCAAGGAGATTCCAGTTCATGACAGCACTTACAGTACCGGCAACGAACGCTCCGATCAAAATATAGATTATAACTTTGGAAATTTTTTTAAATGAGTATTTTCTGATGTACCACACTGTATATATGGCTATTACTGCGTTAAGAAAGCCAAAATACACAGCCTCCGGGTAATAGATCCCGCATACTGCACTGGTCATTACTGCGGTGAAAATGCCGGGGAAAAGGCCTCCTACCGCGGCTACAGTGATGGTACCGAAATTATTAAAGAACAGTGGCATTCCGATTTTGCCCATCACAAAAGACAGCAAAACATTGACCACGACTCCGATCAATGCAAGCACAATTCTGATGCCGGCTCCGCCTTTTGTTGGACTGGGATATCTATATTCAGCCATGATTCACCATCCACGGGTATAGAGTACGATAAAGCGCATGTCTATTATCATTTTACCACAACCATCGCTTCTATATTTCCCCAATCAAAATTTCTTAATAGTTTTTCTAAATTTTTAACTTTTTTTTCATCCTCCGGCGGAAGTTTGTACTCATTTAGCTCAGATAAGACCATCTCTACTGCTTCGTAATCCATCTGGGGTGCAAATTCCGCAATGGCTGCATAAGCGCCGGCAAGCTCAGACTCGGATATGAAAGGCTTATCGCTTTTAGCATCTCTGCCGTTGTCATTTATAGATTCTATTGGTGATAGTTTTTCTTTGAAAGAAGCACAAACCTCAAGAAGCTTCGGAGTTTTATCAGTGATCTTTTCCCTGTTGTTTTCATCTCCTGCGTGTTCCAGCTCCTCTGCGAGGTTCGAGAGCTCTTTTGCCCCCATTATCCTTGCTGTGCTCTTAAGAGAATGTACCTTGATGGTATAAGTCTTAATATCCTCGCTGTCAAAAGCGTCCCTGATCTCCTTAATACGGTTCTCAAGGGTATCAAAAAAAGTCCTGATAAACTTGATATACTGCTGAGGCTGGCCACAATTCCTCATGCCCTCAGCCGGATCAATGTCCTCAACTTCATTGATCCATTTCAAAGATTCAGGTAGTTCCATTGCTATTTCCCCTCTAGATAAATCTTTAAGTACAAATATATGATAAAATATTTATATGATAAATGCTAATAAAACCGATCAAAAAAATCGCGAATCTATCTTCTTAAACGAACATCTGATGACGGCCACTTGCCTGTTCACCGTTATAACAAGTGTTATTTCACTGTTCTTTATCCCCTCTCAGGGCGATTCCTTTACAAAATTTGAGATCCTGGTCAAACTCCTGACCACCATCGCAATGCTTTTTGCCTTCAAATACTACAACTGGGATGTGGCAAAAGGCCTTATGGGTGGCGTATTGTTTTGTCTTATGTATCAGGAGGCCTATCTGGTCCTGGGGCGTCTTTGGGGCGAGCAGGATTTCGACACCTACCTGGTGGTGGGCGTTCAGGGCAGTCTGTACCTGGCAGCTGCCGGAATGTCTTTTCTCATGACCATCATTATAACCATCAACCACTTCATTATAAACTACGCATCCCACGGGAATCCCGAAAATGTCATATTCAACCGCATGGCAATTATCTTCAAACTGGCTGTGTATGTGCTCCTTCTGGTAACCAACAGTAAACTGGGCTTTTCCTCTGAGATGCTTTGGAAAAATGCCCTCCAGTATCTGACGGACATTGCAATACTGCTTCTGATTGTCAGCATTGAGTCGCAGTTTGATTCCTTTAAAGTGCTTCGCCAGGAGCTACTGAAATTTAAGCGTGAACGGAGAAAAAATAAATGAACACTCGCAAACGTCTGACAGGAATATGGCTCATGGCCATGGCTCTTCTTTCGCTGTGCGCATATACTGCCTTCTTCGTGGCCCAGATGTGGCTAAATATCCTTTATGCTGTATATCTTTCTCTGGCGATCATGCAGGTATCGGCCCTGATCGTCTATTTGTGGGGCACGGAAAAGCTGACATTTAAGCCTCTGCGAATGCTGTACCACCTTTTCTGTGCATCGTCCTTTCTGGTTATACCATCATTTGTCTTTATTTTCATGGGTTTAATTTCACAATATCACATCAAAATTCCCGAGAGCATCGATGCCAGGAATATGCCCGTGGAAAAGATACTTCCCGGAAACAGGACAACCATCTATAACACAGGGACTGTCTATGTCTTTTTCCCTGAATATACCAGTGCCGAGCTGGTTACAGGAGATCGTCCTTCAAAAAGAGATGATTCCATTACCTGGTGCTGCGGAGCAGCTTTCCAGCACACTGTAAGCCTTGGATTTTCCGAGGAAAATGTAGAGGGAGATCACGCTGTAAACGGCGCTTACTATGAGAGTCCCTACACAAGAGATGCCTTCGGAGCATTTACTTTTGCTGATGGAAAGTTTGCTTTTACCTTTGACGGCGCAAGAGATGCCATTAAAAGCGCTGCTGATGCCGGCGGAAATGGATTCATGCAGTTTGCACTTATAGACAACAAAAAGACCGTTATGAACTTCGACAGACCCAGAGCGCGCTGCTACAGGACTATCGCCGAACTTAACGGCCATCTTTGTATTATAGATTCAGTTAACATGCTGCATTTCGATGAGTTCCTCTCTGAACTCGACAGGCTCGGCGTCACAAACGCCCTCTACATGGACATGGGCGCAGGCTGGAACTACTCCTGGTATCGAAATGCTCAGGGGAAAGTTGTTACTCTCTTTGGGCTTCCGGTGCCCTGGTCTCACAACTGGATCGTTCTCCGTAAATGAGCTTTAGAATTCAAGCTCTTTTTTCCTGAAGATCAGCATGGTTATTCCGAGAGCTCCGAGGATGTAGATCAGTACCGCAAATAAAACATATACAATTCCACCCGCAAAATCTCCCATTATAAAATCTGAGGCTGCAACAGACATCATGCCATCGACATAATATCTCTCTGCATGATATTTGGCGAGATTGGTCATCTGTAATATCAGCTCAAGGGAGAGAGGAATTATTATCTGGAATGTAAGATACGCAAAAAGGCCTATTGCCGCATTTTCCGAAAGGAAATAGAAAAAAGCTGCTATTGTAACATAGGCTATTGTCGCAAGGAATTCCATTATAAAGGATACAATAAGGAACCTGGTCTCAATAGGAGCAAATGTCGCTCCAAATACAGCCTTAAGTATAAAAACATAGATAATGGTAATGGCCTCCATCAGCAAAGTCATCACGCACAGATCCAGAAATTTCCCGATAACAAATTTGTCTCTCGAGAGCCCTCTTCCTATTACCCCTATCATTACCATGGATTTGAACTCATCGGCATATATGCCAAGAAGTGCCGCAAATCCGATGATCTTCATTGCAAAAGAATGAAGTCCAATAAGCTTGCTGAATACGGCAAAGCTTCTGTCCGGGGCTTTGCCAATTGAGTTTGCAATGGATACAGCATCGAATATGAACCATGCAAGGAGCAGTATCCAAGGGAGTATTTTAATAAGGACGCGCTTAAGATCAGCTTCAAGTAGTCTTCTCATAGATCCATCTCCCTTCTGTCAAATGTCGCAATATTGATCGCTACAACGATAGCCAGATAAATAAGTGCCGGTATGATCGTATAACCAATGTTTCCCGCCTGGAAATCCGCAAAGGAAGAATCCAAAAGGCCCATAAAGCTTATGTCATAAACAGGAAGTTTAAATCTATCCTGGACCGCCTTTAGAAGGCCGGTCCCAACAGCGCCTGCCAGCACCAGTACCAGCATGCCTCCGGCTGCGCTCATGGTTAGGAAAAGAACCAGTGATGCCAGTGCCATTATTCCAAGTCCTCTGATGACGCTGTATACGCAAAACAGAAGAAGAAACGCGTTCTGTTTGGGAGATATCGGAAGCCCTGAAACAGTATTCTTTATCAGTGCTGCAACATACAGGATAAGATATGTTCCGCAGTATAATACGAGTGAGTCCTTAAGCTTGGAAAACACTATGTTTTTGCGCTCCATTCCCATTCCGATCATGCTTATCATGATTCCGCTCTTTATCTCATCGGAATAGACTGAGAGAAAAATTGGAATACTAAGGAATATGAGTCCAATATTACCGAACATAGACTTGTACAACTCCATCTGTCCGGCAGCTGTACTGGCAGCATCCTTAAACAGTATAAACAGCACCAGTATCAGCACGATCACGTACATTGACGGCTTGGCTATTATTCTTTTTAAATCTGCTTTCATCAGTCTATTCATTGATTTGAACCTCCGATCAGTCGGAAATAAACATCCTCGAGAGAAGATTTCTCTGTGACCTCACGCATGATCTTGATTCCGTTCTCTTCCAGCACTTTCTTGGCTCTTTCAACGTCATCTACTGCGATCTCAACTGCCGGCTGATTCTCCTGAAGATCCTGCTGAGTGATCTCTTTTACCACATAGCCTTCATTGACAATTCCAAATCTGTCAGCTGTATGCTCAAGCTCTCCCAGAATGTGGGATGAAATGATAACCGTCATACCAAACTCATCTCTGAGTTTCTTGACCAGATTACGGATATCGGCAATACCCTGTGGATCAAGTCCGTTGGTGGGCTCGTCCAGAATGAGAATGTCGGGATTTCCAAGGATAGCATTTGCTATTCCAAGTCTCTGCTGCATACCAAGAGAGAAGGATTTTACAGGCTTATTGACGCCTTTAAGGCCAACTATCTCAAGAACCCTTGCAATCTCCTGCTTGCGCTCTTTTCTGGGGATTCCCTTTACAGTTGCAAAGTACTTAAGGTTCTTTTCAGCATTGAGGTAATTATAGAATCTGCAACCAACAAGGAAGCCTATCTTGCTTCTGTTCTTAAGAAGCTCCTTCTTGGTCGTAGAACCCACAATTGATACGTTACCTGAATTAACCTCAGACAGGCCCAGGATCATCTTAAAGATTGTGGTCTTACCTGCGCCGTTTCTGCCCACAAGGCCGTAGATATCGCCCTTGTTTACCTGCATATTTACGTTTTTAAGCACTTCGTGCTTGCCATAGGATTTATTTACATTTTCAAGTTTAATTACCGCTTCGCTCATCTTATTTCCTCCCTATTACCAAACCGCGATCCTTTTTTCAGGTTCGAGGTACATGCCATCGCCTTCTACTATTCCGTATGTCTCGTAAAACTCATCAAACTGCTGCAATCCAACATTTACTCTGTAAAAAGCAAGAGGATGAGAATCCCCGGAGAAATAGCTCTTTTCCGCTTCCAAAGGCATGTTTACCCTCCAAAGCCGTGCATAGGAGGTAAAGAACAGATCATAGTCAAAGTCCGGAACCTTGGAGGCCAGATAAAGAGTTGCCTTCAGGCCGCCCATGTCGGCTGTTGCTTCTCCGGTAAGGTTTGCTCCGTTATAAAGACCTGATCCCGGAAATGGCGTTAAGGTCGAATAATATGAAGCAACCTTGTCGTTGAGATCAACAAATGCCACCTGATCATTGTAGGGCAGCCAGGAACTCTTTATGCCGTTCTTGTCGTAAAGAGATCCGCCACTGTCAAAGCCGTGAGTAATCTCGTGACCGATTATGGCGCTGAGTCCCCCCAGCTTCTCTTCATAGGTCATATCAGGTGAATAGCTGTTGGGTTCGCATATTCCGGCACAGATATATATTCCGTTGGTTGCCGGGTTATAGAATGCGTTTGTAGTTGTAGTAGATGTGTCTTTTCCAAGCGGATCCCAATAATCCTTCCTGAATTTCTCACCTGCGAGGAAAGCTCTGTGATTAACCGAATATCTCTGCATAGCATAATAGGCATCCAAAAAGCTTCCGCCCTCTTCTTTGGATTTGAACGGAGTCTTGCTGTAATCAAGAACTTCAAAATTCTGATAGGCTATATGGATTCCTATATTATTAAGCTTATCAAGGCATGCTGCCTTGCCCTCGTCAGACAGCCAGGGCTCTTCGGCAAAGATCACATTATATGCGTCAATAATGTCCTCTGTCATTTTTGTAAGCTCTGCTGTGGTTGCATCATCGAAATAGTTCTCAACATAGGTTTTGTTGAGAGCTCCGAGCATTGCTGTATGGCCTATGAAATACTCGAACTGCAGAGAGTCTTCGCGCTGCTGCTCTGACTTACCGAAGTCCATAGGCTGCTGGGTCTTGGATTTAGAGAATTCACTCATTTTATCCAGTGTGTCCCTATCAAGGCACATTGCACTGTCCAGGCAATAATTGACTATCAGATAGTCCTTCATCTCGTCCAGATTGCTCTTCTTGCACAGCCCTGCGAGCCTCTTTGTGTAAAACTCGGAAATAACCAAATATTCAGCGTTTGAAAATCCCCAGTCATCCAAAAGTTTGATAAGCGGGAATTTTCCTGCGATATTTGCTGCCTCATCCCTGGTTTTTGTGCTCTGTGCCACGTCTTCTAAAGTCATGTCCACTGTTGAAGAAGCAACTGCTTTTTCCCACTTAAGGCAGTTCTTAAAGATCTTTTTCGCATCGCTCTTCGGATAGCCAAGGGCCTCTAACATGTACAGCACCTTGTTCTCTACCTGTTCATACATCTCAAGAGCCGATGCTGCATTCAGCCTGTCATAATAAAACTTCCCGTTCGGAGCCTGCAGGGAAAGCTTCGGGGTATCTACTATTGTAAGGTTAATATCGGGATACTCTTCAATATGATATGAATCCATTACGTCCACCGTTATCGGCGCAAGCGCAAGTGGATTTCTCTCAAGATCTCCAAAGAAAGCATACAGTTCATCCATGCTGCTTATGGATTCAATGTCTGCTATATAGGGCTTTAGAGGTTCTACGCCCTGACTATTTCTATAATCCCAGTCTGATGAAAGCGCATAGTACTTTCTGAGTACCTCCGCCTCTTCTCCGGGTAGTGATTCATCTGTGGCAGCTTTTTTCATCTTTTCCAGAACTGCATCACTGATGTCCTGGAATACTCCGTAGTATTCATTTCCAACTTCCAGCTTCCACTCTTTGTTTTTGGCCGCTGCGAAATCATCCTGCGGGCGATACTCCTTATCCGCCTTCACTGAATCATAAAGGTCGGAGTCAACCCACCCCTTGCTCAGCGCAGAGCTAAGACGATCCTGAAAGCTTTCTGCCGTCTCCTTGGAAACTGCAGAACATGCCGTTAGGACAAAGGCCATCACCAGCGAAGTCACAACAATCGTCGGTCTTTTCTTCATCAGTCCTACTCCTCTCGTAACTGTGTCATTATAAACCTCAACAAATCTCCTATTTACCATTATAACGGTAATTATGCACCAAAATTCCAAAAAGAATATAAATTTTGAGCCCCGGGGACGGAGTCAGGGGCTCATTTTTCGGAGACAAAAAAAGAGCCTCCGCGTAATGCGGAGGCTCAAACACTTACATATCAGGTATCGGTTATCCTTCGATAGCTATCAGATTCTTTTCCGGAATCTTCTTGTCCATAGCTTTTTTAGGAATTGTCAGATTCAGAACGCCGTGTCTGTAGTTGGCTTCAATGTCGCCTTTCTCGACATTCTCACCTACATAAAAGCTCCTGCTCATGGATCCGGCGTACCTCTCCTGACGGATCAGTTTGCCTTTCTTGTCCTCATCTCTGTCAAGGTTCTTGGATGCGCTTATCGTGATGTAGCCGTCGTTCAGTTCTACTGTGATGTCTTCTTTCTTGAAGCCCGGAAGATCTATTGAAACCTCATAGTTGTCGTCCTTCTCACGGATATCGGTCTTCATCATCCTTGCTGCCTTTCTTCCGTAGAGCTTACGCTCCATGCCTCGACTCATGTCGTCGAATTCCTTCATGTAAGGGAATCCAAACAGATCGTCTATGAAATTCTCTTCAAAAATACTAGGTGTTAACATAATGCTTACCTCCTTTGCACAAAAACAATTGGTTAACTGTTATTGAGCAATGGGACGGAGGGTTTAGATCTTAGGAAAGTTAAGTCCTAACGGTCTTCTCTGTTCCTTTGTTCTATAATCACTATAACACCACTATTAGCACTCGTCAACCGAGAGTGCTAATTTGGATAAAAAGCTATTGTAAACTCCAATACAAAATTAATCTTTTTCCAAAAAAGGGGAATTAAACTCCGCTATTACGCTGCATCAGCCATGTAACTATGCGTCCCACTGGCTTATCATCGTATTATCTAAAACACTATTTTGTTTGATTTAAACGGAGGAAATACCATGTTTGATATGAGAACAAGAGAAATACAGGAAGCCATTGCTGCAGCAGACGTTGCACTTGATCATCTTGAAAGAGCTAAAAGGAGCCTCTCAAGCGCCAGCGGATGGGGATTATTCGATACCCTCGGCGGAGGATTTATCAGCGGCCTTATTAAACACAGCAAAATGAGCGATGCTGAGCATGAAATTAACCAGGCAAAGCAGGCGCTTGAAAAATTCTCAAAAGAGCTTAGAGACGTAAACGGCTATTCATCAGTGCACATCAACGGATTCCTTACATTCGGAGACCTCTTCTGCGATGGATTTTTGATGGATGTCATTGTACAGTCCCAGATTGGCAAGGCAAAGCGCGAGTGCGAAAACGCAATAAATCAGGTTACAAGCATTAGAAATGACCTTCAGAGGATGCTCTGATCAGGCCACTGCTCATCATAATTGGAGCAAAAGAGATATCAGCGGAATGGTAGCTACTGACAAAAGCGTAGATAATGCTACTCCCTTAGAAGCCAGGGCGTAATTACCCCCATATTGCTGTGCAACCATTGCAGTCATAGAGCCTATCGGAGTTGCCAGCATAACATAGCACACCTGCAATATCAGCTTGTCATCGATGAATAAGCCAAGGAGCAGAACTCCAAGGATCGGCACTGCTATCAGCTTTATCAGTGAGAACAACAGGAGCTTAACATCACCAAATAGCTCCCTGACTTTTATGGAAGTCATGGACTGGCCGATTACCATCATACTAAGAGGTGCAGCAATGCTGCTGAGGTGCTTGGCAGACGAAGTGATAAAAGAAGGCATATGAATACCGGAAACGTATATAGTGATCGAAATGATGCAGGAAATAACGCCAATGTTCAAAATCTTTTTGAGTGGATTCCCGCCTTTAAGCGGATTATCACCCTTAATTGCTGCTATTCCGTATGTATACATGAGAAAATTATAGGGGAACTGAAAAAGCGCCCCGTACAGCACTGCTTCCGGACCATACGCAGCCTGTAAGATGGGAAGCCCCATAAACCCTACATTGGAAAAGATCGTCATGACGCGGTATATACTTTTGTCATCGCTCTGTACCCTTAGAATTGGCAGAATAATGAAAGATATCACGATCAAAAAAGCATACACTGCCAATGTAACAAGAAATCCAAATAACAGGGAGCTTCCCCTGATGGTACTTTCCTCATTCATTCCCGCCGACAGGATCAAGGCCGGCGTTGCGATATTTACCACGATCCACGAGAGGGTCTTACAGCCGCTGTCTGTGAGAAAGCTCTTTTTCCCACAAAAAAACCCGATCCCCATCATTATGAATAAAACGATCATCTGCTGAACCAGAACCATCTGTCAGTGCCCCTTAACATAAAACTCTTCCATAGTCTCCAGGCATATCGCCACAAGATTCCCTCCCATGACACAGCCACAATCTATATCTAAAAGATTTCCGTTCCTGAAAACATGATTATCTTTCTTTCCAAGAAACCAGGTCGGAGTGTGGCCGATAATGAATATGTCATCTCCCCTATCCCAGTCTTCCTCGAAATCGGGCCTGTCATACAGAAACTCCTCAATCGACGACAGGTCAGCATTCTCAAGGTCTTCAAGGCTGTGGATGTTCTTGCCGATAGTGTGAACAAGCACAAACCTCTGCCCGTTAACCGTAACTTCCTCATAAAGAGAGAACTCCTGAACATACTCCACAAGAGCTTCCCGATCATACGCCGAAAGCCGCCTAAATGCGTCAGAAGTTATCTTACCACCATTTTCGCTCAAAAACCAAAGGTTTGTATCCGTGATGAAGTCCATGGTAAGCGTCTTTTCCACTGCTTCCTCAGAATTTACCTCTTTTAATCCGGGCAAAAGAACTTTAAGCATCATATTCTCGTGATTCCCGGCGATGGGGATGACATTTGGCTTATTCATCATCCAAGCCAGAACCTCCACCGGCTTAGGCCCACGATCAACGCAGTCTCCAAGCACATATAGCGTATCTTCATCAGAGAAACCAATGAGCTTCACTAGCTCCATCAGTTCGTCGTAACATCCATGGATATCTGAAACAGCGTAAGTTGCCATAAATACCCTCTTTGAGTCCGGTTTTGGTTTCCTTTAACATTGTATCACAGTGAGTCATTGGGGACGTTTCACTTTGTCTCATTTTGAGTCACCGGGGACGTTTCACTTTGTCTCATTTTGAGTCACCTTATTTCTTGAGTATCAGCACCCCGTTAGGCTCCAGCTTACCATCACTCCACTTGCGTGAGTATACAACGCCCTCAAATCCGCTAACATCGATATCCACCGCATTCTCCTCACAGTTAAGGTAAATCTGAATGCTCTCATTTTCCCCGATCTTGGTAAAAGAGATAACCCT
Source organism: Butyrivibrio sp. NC2007 (assembly GCF_000421405.1). Taxonomy (GTDB): domain Bacteria; phylum Bacillota; class Clostridia; order Lachnospirales; family Lachnospiraceae; genus Butyrivibrio. Next base: position 238,797 of record NZ_ATWY01000003.1, on the reverse strand, counting down.
CTTCTCCTCAATATCATTGGGGAAGTGGAAGTTTCTGCTCTTGCAGGACTGCAGAGTCTTTCTCATCTCGATGAGGCGCTTCATCTCTGAAATCTCGCCATCTTTAAGGCCGGCGTCAATCTCATCCCAGGGCATACAGCGTCTGCAGTCAGGATCATAGGATCCATCCATAGCCACCTCTGTACCGTAGTAGATACAGGGGCTTCCCGGCATAGTGAACAGAACAGCAAGCTGCTGGTAAAAGATATCTATGTTGTGCCCTGCTTTATCCAAAAGCCTGTTGGTATCATGAGAATCTAGGAGGTTGAACAAAACATCGTTCACCTGGGCATAATACATGGTAAAGCATCTGTTTATGTCGTATTCAAAAGACTCTCTTCCTCTGTTCTTGTATACCCAGAAGTCCGAAATTGCCGTAGTAAGCGGATAATTCATGACAGAATCATACTCATCTCCACGCAGCCATGAGATCGAATCATGCCAGATCTCGCCAAGAAGGTAGAAGTCCTCCTTCATATGGCAGGTCATATACCTCAAAGCCTTAAGGAATGAGTGTGAAACCTCATTTCCTACGTCAAACCTCAGTCCGTCTATGTCAAAGGTCTCAATCCAGAACCTGACAATATCCAGCAGATAGTCCTGAACCTTGGGGTTATTGGTGTTGAGCTTTGGCATGTACTCTGCGAATGCAAAAGAGTAATACCTTCCGTCCCTTGTATCCCTGCCCTTCTCAAGTGGCCACTTATTGATCATGTACCAGTCAGCATATTCAGATGCCTGGCCCTTCTCCACAATGTCCTCCCACATAGGATGGTCAATTCCGGTGTGGTTAAAAACCGCATCCAGCATAACTCTGATGCCCAGCGCATGAGCCTCGTCCACCAGCGCTCTGAGGTCCTCATTGGTGCCAAACTGAGGGTCAACTTTCTTGTAGTCCTTAGTGTTGTACTTGTGGTTACTGTGCGCTTCAAATATAGGATTTAAGTATATTCCGGTAATTCCAAGGTCCTTAAGATAAGGCAATCTGTCACGAATACCTCTGATATCTCCGCCATAGTAGTCCTTAAAGCCAACTTCTCCGGTCTGCCAGGGCATAACACCCTCGGGATCTATGCTCTTATCACCATTGCAGAATCTCTCGGGAAAGATCTGGTACCACACCGTATCGTTGACCCAGGCCGGAGTCTTGCACACATCCGCAGGATTCATCCAGGGCATGATAAAGTAAGAAAGCACCTTTCCTTCAGTATTCATCTCTTCTTCGGTGTAAAAACCATCCTCGAAGAAGTACATAACCTCATCTCCGGCGTGGAGCTCAAAATAATACTTGCATCTCTTATATTCCGGGCGAAGTGTGGTGGTCCACCAGATGTGATCCTTGAGCCTTTTCTTGAAGCAGATTTCTTCCTTCTTTCCGCTCCAGCGCTCGTTTCCGCCCATTATTCCGGCATCATAGGGGTCTCCGTAGTATATAAAGACTTTGTCCACATCATATCCGGTTTTGATATTGATTATTAGCTGCTCTGAATCCAGTGGATAGCAGTACTGTTCTGACATTCGATGATAAATAGCACTTAAAAACATGGGTATCTCCTTTCGGAAAACGTTTTCCGTAACAAACACTACTATATCCTATCCGTTTCAAAATTGCAACACAATTCTGAAAATGAGCCACTGACTCCGTCCCCAGGGCTCAAAAATGAGCCCTTGACTCCGTCCCTAGGGCTCAAAAAACACCTGCCGGGAGGCAGGTGTTTTTATATACTATATATGTTATATATTTTATTTAACTTTGACTCCGAATATCACCATTCTGTTGTTGGCTCCGGAATACTCGCAGGTACTGAGAATTACGATATTATCCAGCTTCAGGTCCTCTCCTGCGTCGTATAAAGATTTCTCCTTTGCTTCCTCAAAGAGCAGTTTGAGTGCATCGCCCTCTTCTCCGTTATTTACAGCATTCATAAATGTATCGCCATAAACCACGTTATTATCTGCAAAAAACGCTGAGAAAACCCTGTAGGTAATCTCCTCATCCTCGGTCCAAACCACAAATGTCGGATGCTGTTTAAAATACTGTTCATCCTTGTAGTTCAGCAGCGGATGGAACATGCTGCCGTCCTTACGGTTGTGGCCGTAGACCACGGTCAGAGGCGCACCAAACGCATCCGGAAGCTCTGCATCCGCAAAGAAGCACCCAACGCTCCCTGAAGAGCCATCAAACCTGTGATCCAGATAAAAGCTGTTGCCTGTGGTCTGGACCACAGGCCCGTCGATTTCTCCATCGCAGGCCTGTAGCCATCCCATTGTATCAGAATTGATCTCTATGAGGGATGCGAAATCAATGCTAATGCCTTTATCTGCCGCCTCTTCGGCAGCCGTCCCGGACTCTCCCGGCTCTTTTACCTGATTCTCCGAAACCGTACCATATGCAATTTCCCTGATGTTATCGGCCTCTATCCTGTCCTCGTAATATCCCTTTACAAAGTATGCAAGGATCACGCCGGTCAGAACCATTCCTATGAGGAAAAGACCCATAAGCACTTTTAATCTGGTCATATTAGCCTCAAATCATTATTTCTTGCCGGGTTTAATGCGCATATACTTGCCAAATACTGCTGAGAAGCAAAGTGCAAAGGCAATAAAGAGCATTATCAGCGCTGTAAGCGGTGTATCGTCGCCGGTTCTTACACCCTGTATTGAACCATCGCGAGTGATCTGATCCTGAACTTTGTTGTCAGTAGCCACAACAGCTACTGCTGTAGCTGCTTTGCTGTCGCTATTGCTATTACTGTTGCTATCGCTGCTACTACTGTTGTCAGAACCGCCACCTGATGGTGCAGGAGCAGGTTTTGGAGGTGCATTAAACTCTACCTGTACCAGGGTCTTAGCAGGCATCTCGGTTGCAGCACTTGCCAATGTAACAACTACCGATCCTTCAAGCACTGTGACATGCTTAAATGGTGCATCTCCACTGAGCAGAGGACTCCAAACAGCTTCAAACTCCGCATAATCACTTTCAGAAGAAATGACATCGCCATTCTTTTCAATCCTGCCGGTGTATGGATGCTGAATTCCGGCTGCGTCAGTATAAACATATCCCGAAATACTTACATGGTGAGGTGCTCCGGCTCCACCGTCTTCACCTTCTGCCCACCAGCTGATCGTCAGGGTGTTGGAATATGTATAACCATTGGCTGCATCAGGCTCAAACTCAACTGACATAGCCTCTTCAATATATGGAGTCTCGTCGTTTACATAACCATAATCATCGTGACCGATTTTTTCCGGATCATCTACAACGATTCGCTTCTTATATACCTTAACTTCACCGCCGGTAAGAACTTCGCCCTTGCTGTTTGTTACTACATCAGTTGTGTTCTCAACCTTAAGGTAGTTTTTACCCGCTAGATACAGAAGCCAGTTAGTGACTGTCACTCTTACTGCAGCGTCAGAAGCCGTGGGCACTTTACCCTGTGCATATCCGTAGATTCCTCCAACAGCCGTATCTTCTTCAGTACCTGATGTAGCACTTCCATCGGTAACAGAAATCTCTTTTACCTCATATCCCGCATGATTAGGATTCTCGGTAACTGTGTACTGATACATTGTATTGATGCCAACCAGCGCAGCAACCTTGCCCGAAGGGATCCTGATAGTTCCATCCGATGATGACAGCTCAATCCTGTCATATGCCGGCTCAGAAGCCTTGGCATCAGTCCTAAGATCCTCATCGCCGATAGAAGCATCATACAGGTAGTACTTGCCGGTATAAGGAACTACTGTAGTATCCGGTCTTGTAAAGCTTACCTTGAACGGGAATGCATAAGTTGTAACTGTCTCACCATCAGATCTCTTCTCTATCTTCTTCTCAACCAGCAGCACACCATCACTCTCCATCGCGGTATTGGTAATGGTTGTTGCGATCTCGTCAACGCCATAAGTGGTCTGATAGTAATTCTTGATTATGAATCCGCTCTCGTATTCATAATCAACGTCCTCAGTGATCGTATAAACAATCTCTGTAGGATTAGCCACGCTTGCGCCTGTGCCATACGCATACTTAGGAAGTCCTGTAAATACGTATGTCCAGGTATTTCCGTCGCTGCTCTTTGTAGGTGTCACATTGAGGTTCTTGTTTGTGATAGGCGCATTTTCGTACTTAACGTAACCTGCAGCTTCATCTACGAAAAGAGTAATCTCCGCCGGTCTGATCTTCTGAGAATCAGAGTTATCATCCCAGATCTTAACTGCTGTAATACTCTTGGTAATCAGCGTATTGGTAATAACAGTCTTATATGCGTCTGATTCATAAGTAGTAACGTAACCTGCCTCAGTTCCGTCGTTGGTCTGAGCATACTCAGCATCTGCTGAAGCAAGACTGTATCCGAGAGGAACGAATGGGATTCCGCCTGCATTGGTCTCAAGGAATCTGTACTCATATCTTACAGGATCAACTCCTGCAGCGTATTCCACGTAAAGTGGCAGATTATCAACAGAAGCTCTCCAGCTGTTAGTCTCATTGAGCTCTATAACTGCCTGTCCGGTTACATCAGTCCAGTTCTCCTCAGCCGTAGCCTTTCTCTGAAGCTTTACAAATGTGCTCTCCGGCCTTGTGCCGAACTTGTTTGAATCATCGCTCCAGACCTTCTCTACGCTTGCAGTAGTATAAGGGGTATTGATTATCTTTGTTAAAAGAGCTTTCTCCGCGTCGCTCTTTACCTGCTGTTCCTGTACTTTTTCGAAGTCCGTACCGTTGTATAAGTAGTATTCTGTCGCAGCCCCGTCCACGGTTGTCTCAGAAATGTAGTAAACGATGAACTCGCCGCTCTTGTTCTTAAGCGGAAGATCTTCAATCACTGCCTTCCAGTTAACACCTGCATTGAGGTTTCTGATGTACTCGGCGCCGTTCTTCTTTACTACAGAAAGAGCTCTTGTTCCATCATCTGTACCGGTCTCAAAATTCCTTGAAAGAAGCTTAACCACTACAGCATTCTTCTGTAAATCATTATCGGTGTTCCAGATCTTCTCTACTTCTATTGCCTGGTCTCTAAGTACAAGATAGTTAGTTACTTCACTGGTCTGCTCCATATCAGAACCAGCGTATACATAGCCATCATCCGGTAAGAGCTCTGTTATCTCTTTTGCCCTATCTCTTGTATAAGCGCTGATGGAAACCGGCTCTGCAAGTCTATACTGATACTTCGCAGGATTTGCACCATCAGAAAGTACGTACAGTGGAAGCTTATCGATTGTTGCTTCCCAGGAGCCTGCTTCAATAGTAACAACAGGGCTTGCAGTTGCATTTGTATTGTGAAGCTCATCCTCAGATACATCTGCCCACTCTCCGCTTCCAATCCTTCTCTGAAGTGTAAGAGTCAGTTCATCAGGTCTTAAGCCAAATCCATTATTGTCATCTTCCCAAAACTTTCTTCCGGTGATCTTGGTAAGTGGTGTATTTACGATCTTAAACTCAAAGGATCCTGTTCCACTGCTCTTTGCATTTGCCTTTTCCACTTTGGCAAAGCCTGTGCCATCCTGAACGTAGTAAGCTGTGTCATATCTTGGATCTGCAGTCTCTTCTACGTAGTAAACAATCTCGTTGCCATCCTTGTTTACTGCAGGAAGTCCTGTGAAAGTCTTGCTTAAGTTGCTTCCTGAAAGAGTAGCTGTAGCGTCCGGAACATCTGCATTTGCACCTGTTCCTGTTCCGTTTTCAAGGTTCTTGGAATATAGCTTAACGTATACATCGTGCTTATCTGCTTCGCTATTTGTATTCCATACCTTGTTTACTGTGATATCGCCTCTTGTTATGAGGTGGTTGGTAACAGTGCTGGTCTGAGCTTCATCGGTTCCGCCATATTCATAGCCGTCTTCAGGTGTAAGAGCTGCAACAGCTGTTCCGGCCTTCCTTGTGTATGCATTAGGAATTGTTAGCTCTGCAAGTCTGTACTGATACTTCACAGGACTTGAACCATCTGAAAGTGCGTACAATGGAAGCTTATCTATCGAGCCGCTCCATGCAGAATCTTTAACTGTCACTGTAGGACTTGCACTTGCATTGGTCTTATGAAGCTCATCAGCTGAAACGCTCTCCCACGCTCCATCTCCAATTCTTCTCTGAAGTGTAAGCTCAACGCTTGCAGGTCGGAGACTATATTTATTATTCTCATCTGACCACTTCTTGCTTCCTGTGATCTTGGTAAGTGGTGTATTTACCACCTTTACATAAAGAGAATCGTCAGTAGTTCCGATAGTATGCTGGAGTGCATCAACGACTGTTGCTCCGTCTGCCGGGTAAGCAGCGCTACCTGACGCATACTGTGTCTTGTAGTCACCTGTTGATGTCTCTTTTACGTAATAGACAATAGTATTGCCATCCTTGTTGTACATGGGAAGGCTGGCATATTCGCACTCGCCTTCATGTCCAAGAGTATTAACGCTTCCTGTAAAGGTAACGGGCTTAAGGCTGCTCTCATTGGTTACAACGCCATTTGCACCGCCCTCAAAGTTAGCACTGTACAGGGTCACATCTACATTGTTTCCTGCCTCGGAACTGTTCCAAATCTTCTTAACATGTATAGATCCGGTCTTCTTTATAAGTGTATTGGTGATATTTGTTGTATATACTCCTGCAGAAGAACCAAACTCATGTGCAACACTATATGATCCGCCATTTCCGATAAAAGAGCTATCGAGGGTAGTAGCTGTACCACCAATTGCAATTTCAACAACTCTGTACCGGTATTCAACATTTTCTGTGCCATTAAAGAAGTACTTCGGAAGATTTTCAAATGTATATGTCCAGGTATCTCCGCTTACTTCAAAATTAGAGATTGTCCTTCTGGTTACTTCGCTCCAATCAGTTCCGTCAATAGACTTGTCAATCCTTAGTGTAAGGTTGGTTGGTCTTATACCGTATTTATTGGAGTCATCTACCCAACTCTTGGTAACTGTCAGACTTGTTGTGGCATTATCTGTATCCAGCTGGTTTACAATCTTCCTGGTTGCTCCGCCTGCAATTGTTGTAATGATTGCAGGATCATAGACCTTGTAGTTACTTGCGCCGACAGGTTCGTAAAAGACATCTCCATCCGGCGTATCATATCCATGAGGAGTCCACTGAGCTGTCTTAGAAACGTCAGGTCCAGGAACAGAAATTTCCTGAGCTCCGGTCACGATCTTGGTCTCAATTACCTTGTACTGATAAACAGTACCTGTAGCACCGGCATTATTAGCAGTTATAGGAAGTCCGCTGAATGTAGTCTTCCATCCGTTTGCGCTCTTGAGCTCTACATTCTCACGGCATTTAGTCCAGCTTGTGCCTCCATCAACGCTGTAATAAACATCAAACTGTACAGAGCCTTCTCTCATGCCATAGTCGTTGTTAAAGTCATCCCATCTCTTTTGAACAGTAAAGCTTCCCTTAAGTGAATTTGAAAGTGTTCCCATAGCAAGGGAATGTTCTCCTGCCGTAGCTGTCTTATAGACTACCGATTTGCCTGCTGTATAGTTTGCCTTAACAAACTCAGAATTCAAGGTCTCTTCTACGTAATATTTGTAGAGATTACCGTTAGCAGAATATATGGGAGCATCCTTATTCGCATTAAATGTAATGGTATAATTCCATTTCGTTGGATCCTGAGAATCCACTGCGACGGAAATTGTATAATCTGTGCCCGCAACAAAGTTCAGCGTATCATCATTTTCTTTTCCTGACTGAGTAACTGCCTTGGCGTAGAGTTTTATGTTCAGCGCCTTAGCTGTAGCATTTGTTCCATTCTCAATATCTACAGAAGGGACAAGAGATGTTTTCGTTTCAGCTGGGGCATTTCCAACGTTCCACTGCTTGCTGAATGTAATGGTCTGGATATTTTCTGTTGCTTTGTATTCGTTTCTGAAAGTTTCTGTTCTCTTGTTTTGTGCATCTGTATCTCTGAGTCCTATTCCATGATTTTCAAAGGCAACACCTATATACATGCCTTCTTGTCCCGTTTTAGGGGTTATTATCGCATTCTTTCCTGTACCTGTGACAGTAGACGTATATCCCGGCATATCGTCGATCATCTCAACAACATAGTAGGAATACAGCTTTCCACTTGGGGCAAAAATCTTGCAATTATCCCAGGGGATTGTATTAGTAGTAGTCTCATCATTCTGACGATATACGATTTGAGTAGCAACAAGCTCATCGTTATCTATATCAAAATTGTTTGCTGCCCATGCTGCCGCTCCTACTTCAGAGGAATCCAAGTCGTTTTTGGCATAATTGTCATTAGTATATCCATAGCCGTCAGAATCAAGCTCTTTTCTGTAAAGCCTGAACGTCGCCTTGGCTGGCTTAATTGCATAACTACTTGTTACATCCCACTCCTTGGTTATCTCGAAGCTTCTTATGTTATGCGTATGTGGAACATACTGATTTACCAGATCAGAATTGTTATCAGACAGCGAATAAATCGGATACATAATATCCGCCGGAAGCTCATGAACATAGGTGTTGTAAATAACTTCACGAACGCTGTACTTGTACTGATATCCCAGATCATCATATTTAGGAAACTGAGCATATGATGCCACTCCGTCGTCACTGTAGATTCCAAACGCATACATGGCTTTGGATGGATTAAGCCCACGAGGAGATGCGGAACCATCGTTCTCATTACCGGCTACAGCTTTTTCCAGATAGTCATGCATCTTCTCTGCTTGGGTTGCAGTATCAGCTACTACAGGAGCTTTATTAGAATCATCATGTTCACTATATCTAAACAGGTAAATATACGCATTTGGCAGCTTATCCTTATCAATGCCTTCAGGCACGCCCTGCCAAAGCTTACGTCCCTCAATCTGAATCGTATCCGTAATGCCTGTAACAGTAAAGCTCTCCTCCTGTGTAAGCGAAGTAGCATTATCGTCAGCCTTAACAGTATTCGGTATAAGCTCGCTTAATGCCTGAAGCTGAACCTCAGTGCCAACTGTTATTTCCTCCACGGCATTTTCGTTATAGCCATCCTCATCAAAGAGCGGCTCTGTATAGTGGTCAGTTTTATAGTCCGATGTCGCATTATTCAGAGTTTCAGCTACATAGTAGGTATAAACATTACCATTTTCGTCAGCAATCGGAAGTCCGCTGAAAATAGCCTTCTGAATATATTTATCTCCATCAATAACGCTCTCCCAGCGCTCCGTGTACTCGCCCATAACCGAGCTGTTATAAAGAGCCGGAGTACTTCCATTAACGCTGTAATAAAGCGTGAGATACATATCAGGTCTCTGGTCACTCTTAGCCTTGTCATGCCATATTACATAGAAATCAACTTCACTTCTTGCACCGGATGCCTGGTTTGTGTACTTATAGTTATCTTCAATGCGCACACTGTTCACATCGCTGTAACCAAGATCCGCCGATCCCTCCACTGATTTATATACAGTAGTTACAGGATCTACAGTTACAACGTAACCAGATTTTGTTGTATCCTTAGTGGAATTTACATCCACAAGTATCTTAGAAGTAGGTGTATCCTTCTCCTTTCCGTTTTCACACTGCATCTCTCCGGTTGCAGGCGTACCCTTGCAGATATACTCTTTAACGCTATAAGTATAGTTATTTCCGTTATCATCGTAAGCAGGATAATAGCTCTCAAATTTAACAGTAAGATCAGTGTTTAGTACGTCTCCAGAAACATAAGTAGGAATATCCCTATAGGCAACCTCAGTCTCAACACCGCTAACTTCTCTGAACAGAGCAACCCTAAGGAAATCTCCTCTGCTCTTTAATGCGTTTGCTGAATCTTGCCATACCTTTGTGAAGGTAAAAGACCTTCCGGCAACCCTGGTATTTGTGATTGTATAGCTGGTTCCGGCTGTATTCCTTACAATGTTAACCTTATATCCGGGCCTGAAATAATTGCTGCTCTCATCAACAAGAGCTTCAATTACACCGTCAGTTATATTACCTTCAGTAACCTGTTTCTTAATCTCTCTTACTTCAGTGCCGTTTTTCAATGTAGCCTGGATATTCAGATGATCCTGGATAGCTTTCGCCCTAAGGGCCTTTTTTGTATTCTCATCAGTTGTATTATTATAGGTCTCACGCTCAGATGCCGTCATAAACTTTGTCGGATCTACCCATTCATGACTCTGATAATCATTTCCGGCCGTTAGTGTCATACTGTATTCTGATGGCACAAAGGTTGAACCATCATAGGTTCCAATCTCAATAAGAACGTCTCCTCTCTGAGAATAATCAGAGTCGTCCTTCCATGTCTTGCTTACATCGATTCTTATGGATGATGTCTGACTTCCGGTGTAGTTCCTTACATAGAGCCTTATTTCCTTACCGGTAATACTTCTGTCGTACTCTTTACCGTAAGTCTGCTCAGTAACAACGCCTGTCTCTTCGATTGTATAGTTGTACTGTCTTCCTTCTTCATCATAGGCAGGAACAACTATAGCTTTAGTTTCCCAATATGCACCGTCTGCAGATGTGGTATATGTCTGATTCTCAGCAATAACCAGTGGATCACTGCAATCCAGTGTAAACGTTCCGGCACTGCCTTTTTCATCCGTTTTGCTTGCAGGCTTTTCAAGCACTATTGTTGCATAGGCTGCACCATCACGCTTAAGCGCTATTGTTACATTACCCGTTTTACTGTCTTTATCTGCATCACCTATATCCCAATCACCGGACCACTGTTTTCTGATATAGACATTCTTAGTACCATACAGCTTGTTGACTACAGTAGCTTCAGCTGACTCAACACCGTTCTCATCAACAGTAGCCTGATACTCAGTAGTTGCCTTGTATGTGTAATTGTTCAGCTCATAGAGCGCACTAAACTTATTTGTTCCCTCTTCCTGCCAGCCATCGCCATTAAATACCGCATCAACGTCGCTTCCTGATCGAACAGACTTCTCAATAACTCTATATTCATATCTTCTTCCCAGTTCATCGTAAAGCTCCTGAGACTGGAATGTTCCTGTAACCTTCTTCTTGGATGATGAGAATCCCGTCAGAGTATGCTCTGCTACATCCACCCAGTCACCATCAACCTTCTTCTGAAGCTCAAATACACATTTTGAAGATACATAATCTGATATTGCAGATACTTTCCAGTTCTTAGTAACAGTAGGCGCAATCTTTCCGTTTCTTACATTGCAGAGTTTTCCGCCATTCTTAACAGCCTTATCACTTGAACTGCCGGTAAAATCACCGGTCTGATTCCAGTAAACAGTCTTGTACAGCTCTGAATTCGAAACCTCTGTCACATAATATACGTACTTATATCCCATCTCGTCGTAGCTTGGGAACTTCTCACCGGAGACAGCAAAACGAGAGAGCTCAATGTTAATCGCATTTACGCTCTCACTTCCTGCATCTGCAGCCTTTAACTTATATATGTACTGAACAGCATTATGAGTAACAGGAGCTCCGTCCTTCATTTCCTTGTTGATAGGATATCTCCAAAGGTACAGAGTAATGCCTCTTGTAATAGCAAGGCTTCTTCTGTTTACGCTCTCTGTATCATTGCCGTCGTACCATACTTTGTCAAAAGAGAATTCGGCGTCACCTATAACAGTGGCATAAATGAACTCTCCGGAAAGACACTTATCTGTGTCTGTTGATGCTGTCCCGTTATCATAAGTGAATTTAAATGTAGGCGGATTAGTCGCTCCGCTGTATGTATAGGTCTCAGCCATCTTTGTATAGTACACAATGGCATCACCGTTAGCTGCATATAAAGGAAGTCCACTGATTGAATATTGCCAGGTAACATGTGTATCAAGCCCATCGGTTTTCTGACCTTTTGTCCAGCTGACTGTATAGCCCTCGGTAACCTCTGCCGGATCAGCACTTCCAACCGCCTTATACAGTTTCATTCCTGCATCGGTAAACAATCCACTGTTTATCATTTCAGGCAGCGCTACTGCACTCTCAGCTCGCCATACAATAGTTCCCGTGATAGCATCCGTATATGTAAGCGTAAGCTTAGCTGTAGTGCCTTCAGAAAGAGCTACATATTCCCCTGAAGCCTGATAATACTGCACAGGATAGAACCCATCAGCAAGTTTTGCATAGTAGCTGTACGCTACACCTGCTTCGTTCTTCTTAGGAAGGTTTTTAAATGCTACATTCCAGGTACTAAAAGAGGTTCTGCTTACAGATGTTGGATGTGCGCCATCTACCTTGACATAAGAACCTCCGTCCTGATAATAGACATCAATCTTACTCAGAATAGTTGGCACATCTCCAGTATTGATCTCATCTTTAGTGGAATAGGGACGATTATCCGCATAGTTTCTGTTATCCTGCCACTCAAGATTAAAAGTGGGGCTTGTGAGCTCCATGATCTTATTGTTTATGGTAATAGTAGATGTGCTCCAAATCTTATCATTGTCATCCTTTTTGGGATTTAATGCATAATAGCCGGGCTCCGGTAGACTCTCAGGTGTATAACCATCTACAGTCTCAATCTTGATTCCGTAAAAGCCCTCAGGTATCTTATATGTGCCCTCTCCACCGGCTGTCTTATCACCTGTTCCCTCCTGGATATAAACAGGGATTGAGTCAAAGCTGGTAGAAATGGTTGCACTTGTCTTACCTGTACCGGGATCATCAACTTCAGTAATAACTATTTCCTTGGCCTCACCAATTATGAAAGCCTCAGTGCTGGCATTTCCGCCTTCTTTGACGTTCATATTTGCGATATTGCCGTACAGAGTCAGCTTTATCTTTGATGTGCCTTCTGTGATAAGTGAAGCGTCAGCAAATTTAACAGTTACAGCCTGATTAAATGTAAGTCCTGTTGCAGGTTCAACATTATCAGTTTCGCCGGTTCCCTTTAACGCTGTTAATGCGATAGGTGAAAAGCTATCCATTTCAAACTCAAGCTCTCCCTGATCGTTGACCTGTGTCTCTACAACTTCCTTTTCGCTCTCATCCGGGAAATGAACAAGCTCAAATGTCTCATTTTCAAGAACTTCTGTCTCGATATCTGCAGGAGGAGTCAAAGTCACCTTTACAGACTCATCGGGTTCTATCTCTTCTCCGTCCAGCATTATGCATACATCCAGCGCATACAGCACAACCCTGCTCGGGTCATCCAAAAGGCTCTCGGCCTCGGATATGTCAATTGGTGTTACCTGCAGAGTACTTCCAACAGGAAGATTACCCTCAACTCTTACGCCCTCCGCCTCAAGAACCATGTACTCAAGAGGCACTTCTTCCTTCAGGATTTTAACTGTGATAGTAGGTAAAAGAGCTTCTACCTCATATAAATCAGAAATAGCAGGCACATAAACAAACTCAGCCCCTGCTTCATCAGATGAGAATTTGTCAAAAGAGCTGTTCTCTTTATCAAGTTCCCACTTAACATTTTCAATTGTGATGTCTTCGGTTATTGTGACGATCTCTTTTACGATCTCGTACTGTTCTTCTTCAGGCTCACCTTCCTTATTCTCAGGATCAGCCACAGGCTCTGTCTTAGGTTCTTCGATCTCTTCACTCTTATCAAGATCCGCTTCGTCAGAAGCCGCATAAGCCTTGATAGCAGGGAAGATCATGCCGATGAGGTCCTCTCCGGACTCCTCTGATGCATTATCCGCAGGCTCAGAAGTCTCTTCAGGTGCAGGTTCGGACGCAGGCTCCGGTTCAGGTTCTACTTCCGGAACTTCAGGCACAGGATTTTCGGGGTCTGGTGTCCCAGGCTCCGGCGTTCCGGGCTCTGGTGTTATCTCCGGGTTCTGCTCCGGATCAGCGTCAGGATCTATATCCTCGGGAAGGTCTTCATCAATCTCTTCGGTAGTAGCCTCAGTTGATGAATCTCCTGCAGGCTCTATCTCATCATCCTTCTCAATCTTTCTCTTTGTCTCTATTTCCTCCTGATATGTCACAGTGACATCCAGAGTATCAGGGAATATGATATCCTCTTCGGAGGCGCCAATATAAAGAGTTTGACGAGCAATCTCCTCATCAATCTCCTGTATATTTGTTATGGTCTTCCTTGGCCCTTCATCACCCATCTCAGCAAAAACTCTCAGGTCTACGTTAGTAAACGTAAGAACTGCGCTAAGACCGATTGCCATCATCCTTGAAAATGTGTTTTTTTTCATAAATTCTACCTTCCGATGCAAGACATAGTACTCCCCTCCCTTCTAAGATGATACCGACCGGCCGGTCACAAAAGCGTCACAAATCTCTAAAATACGGCACCTCAACTCTAAAACAAACATAAAAAGAGCCTGAAATTTTAGTTCCAGGCTCTTAATGATTTGTTTATTAATTTTTCGGTATCGTGATGGTTGCTGTGGTCCCTTCGCCTCTTTTACTGCTATATTCAAGCTTTCCGCCACACAGGTTTTCCAGCCTGTAGGTGGCAGCGTAGATTCCGACATGTTTTCGTTTTCCGTTTTTCTTCTCGTTTTGGACGATGTCATCCTCGCTAAAGCCAACTCCGTTGTCCGCGATGGTAACAATGATGTTCCTGCCATCTTCCCCGGAAGAAACCTTAATGGTTCCTCCTCCGACTTTTTTCTCAATGCCATGTTTTATGGCATTTTCAACGATTACCTGTATCGACAGCGGCGGAACCGAAAAGTCCGTTGCTCCAATATTGTACTCTACCTCCAGCCTGTCTCCAAAGCGAATCTTCTCGATTTCTACGTAGTTTTTAACGTATTGTATTTCTTCTTCGAAAGGTATCAGCTTGTGACTATCCAGGTCAACAAGACTTGTCCTAAGGTACTGTGCGAATAGCGCGATAGCTTTTTTCGCCTCATCCACCGAGTGATCACAAAGCACATAAATAGAGTTTAATACATTGTAGATAAAGTGGGGCTTCATCCTGCTCATAAGAAGATCTGTACGAAGCTCCGACAGCTCTACCATCTTCTGCCTAAATAGCATCTCTTTTGCATTCTGGACAAATACCTGAATGATGATAAGGGATAACGATATCATAAGAGGCATCAGAGTAATGTCTTTTAAAAAACCTCTTATAAGAGAGCCCAGCAACGGGCCTGCGATAAACAGGATAAACGCTATAGTTTCACGCTTCCTGAAACTCTTGACCCTTTTGATCAATATGATAAGCATTATAAGAGTTGTCACGTATCCACCAACCTGGCCAAAGTAATACATGGGTCCGTGGCTCATAGCTTCAGCATTCTGGGTATAAATACTTCCGTTGAAATCGGAAATAAACCAATATATTCCGTATATAAAGCTGATGATCACCGCTGCTTTTGCAAGTTTGCTTGCCTTATAACTTTTTTCTCTGTCATACAGATCAAGATATATGGTGAAATGGCCTATTATCAGGAAGTAAGCAAGATCGCTTATTCCGGCTGCCAATGACTCCAGAGCGGGATTATGTTTGTGCATCGGAATCAGCAAATAGCTGTCCCAACCTCCGGCAAAGAGCATGATCACACCAAGAAAAAGCATAACGTAAAAGACCCTTACACTCCTATCCCTTACATCTCGGTTGACTTGCAGATTGCCTACCAGAATAATCGCAAGTACTACAGCTGCATAAAGCTGTATATACATGTTTACATGAGCCATATAAATACCCCTTATTTGTCCTTGTTGGGAATGATTATTTCAACCGTAGTGCCCTTTCCGGGTTCAGAAAAGACATTCATCTCTGAATTTTCCAAAATCTTCAGCCTGTCTCTTACGTTTGCGATGCCAATCTTATCGGTCGATGATTTATCCATGGCGTTATATTTCGCCAGATCAAATCCAACACCATTGTCAGCTATGATTATTTTGACGAATCCATACCCCTGTTCAGTTCTAATAGTAATGACACCCGGGTCGCTTGGACTTTTCTTACAAACGCCGTGTTTTACTGCATTTTCAACAAGCGGCTGAATTGTCAGAGGCGGAATATTGAAGTCAGCGACTTCAATGTCATACTCTACGACAAATCTGTCACCAAAGCGAGCCTTTTCAATTTCAAGGTATACATTGGTATGATCAAGCTCTTTTTCAAAAGATATTGTCTTACCCGTACCGATGGAGCCTATATCAGTTCTTAAATACTCTGAAAGATTATTGATCAGCTTCTTCGCCTTAGGCGGATCCTGATCGCATAGAACGTAGATGGAATTTAGTGCATTATACAGAAAGTGAGGCTTTATCTGGGATAGAGCTATCTGTGTCCTTAGATCTTCCAGTATTTTTTCCTGATTCTCAATAAAGATCGTCTGTTCCACCAACGTCCGGGTATTAGAATTAACCGCCTGTCCAAACAATATGGCAGAGGCAATAATAATCGCTATGTTTGAAAGCGAGAATCCATATATGAAGATCTGAAGAACGGACGCGATAAGAGGGAGAATCACAAAACTCATAATGACTATAAAACGCCTTTTCTCTATGTGTTCCCTTTTTATTGTCAGATAGACGATGGTTCCTGCAGTTTCCAGCAATATCAGCGCGGACCATATCCCGAATCCGGCTCCTCTGTGATAGAGGTTTGTGACCGGATCAATACTGAAAATAAAATTCCTTGATTGGGCGATCATGTAGAACAGACCATTGAAGGCGCCTATACCGGTGACCACCATAAGCATTCGGTGGGTTCTGTACTCTTTTTCAACAGAATAGACAGTATAAGCCATGACTGCCACAGGCAAAAAAGCGTTACACAGAATTGTGATATAGTTTGAAGCAATAAGAATAGAATGGACAACAGGGCCGGGGACTCCCCTGAAAAACCATGCAACCGCATCAAAAAAGAGCATCACACCAACTATCAGTTCCAGCGCTCCGAGCGTGCGATACTGTTTGCGTATTACCGATTTACTGAGGTAGAGGTAGATTGCTACAGCATTGGCAAAAAAACTACCCCATAATTCCAGACAAGTATAAAAATACTTTATTTCCGGCACTTTTCTTCCTCCAAAACGGAGATCCTATCTTCTCCCCAGCTGTATTGAGACATATATTCACCGTGGAACGAGCCTTTGGCAGCTGCTCCACCTTTTTGGAAATCGTAGAGATCGCATTTCACCTTGCTTACATCAACACCAAGCATTCCGCGCTGCTTGACAAGCACATCTTCAGCACCGCTTTTCTTTAGGGTGTTTGTAAGGTCAGACTGAAGGTTTCTCATATATGAAGTACGGGAAACAAGATCATCCTCATCCTCCCAGAGCACACTCATGAGCTCACCTACAGTACACATCCTGCCTTCCTTGTCCACAAGGATAGCCAGAAGCTCTTTACTCTTGCTGTACGCAAACTTAAGTGGCAGGTCATCGACAAAGATCTCGAACTTGCCAAAGGTCTTTATGACAACGCCATTGCCATCTTCTTCAATCGGACGCCTTAGATTTGCAAGCTGCTCCCTGACCTTGTCCTCAGTGGCAGGCTTGGTTATATATCCGCTTGCATACAAAGCGAAGGCTTCTTCCATATACTCTTTATAACCTGTGGAAAAGATAATGTTGATATCCGGATGGATTTCTTTTAACTGCTTGGCAACTTCGATTCCATTGGTGTCGTACATTTCGATGTCAAGAAATGCTACATCCACCTGATTGTCTTTGGCATATGCTATGGCAGGCTCCACCAAAACGAAGCCGTTTACTTCAGCATCCGGCGAAACTTTACGGATTGTATTACAGATACCCTCCATAGCGAGTTTTTCGTCATCCAAAGCTATTATATTCAATAAATCACCTCGCAAAATCGAATACAGACGGTTTTTTGAAATTGCAAACACTTCATATATATTATATCGTCTTTTCGATTCAAAATAAACAGGAGACCTTTCGGTCTCCTGCCGAAGTTTTTTATTTACTTTGAATTATCTCTCTTCATCTCTTCTTCTCATAGAGATAACTACGATTACCATGAAGAGGATTGCAAGGAATGTAACTACATACATTACTACGTTTGTATTTCCATTGTTATATGTAGGTGTTGTTCCTGCTGCTGATCCGTAAAGTGTTCCTGATGCTGCATTCTTAGCAGACTCTGCAAAGTTATCATCGTAGATAACAAGGTAATCTGAGAATCTGTCTGTCTCGATTGTCAGTGTCTCATCGTTGTCATCAAGGTCTCTAAGGATTGTGCACTCACCATCATGGTTTCTGATGATGAAGAATGTTCTTCCGCTCTGTACAAGGTTTGCAGGTACATCGATTGCGATTCTTACTGCATCCTCTGTCTCAGGAATGTACTGCCAAGCACCGTTGTTACGACGCTTCTCAAGTGAAATGTCAAGGTATTCGCCCTTTGTAAGTCCTACAAAGCTGTCCTGAACTGCTACCATTGCATCGTCAAACTGGTTCTTGTGCTCTTTGGAAACCTTATCCTCGTTAGGATTGATACGAAGTCTGATCTCCATTGTATCGCCGTTGTTTACGTCGTTGAGCTCTGATGTTGTAAGAACTGATGCAGCAAGTCTGTCTGCATTCTCAAGTGTGTAGCTAACCTGTGACTGATTTGCTTCAAGGTGCTTATTTCTTGCACTTGAATCTGTCCACATTCCCTCGCCTGACTCTGTGTTTGCAAGCCATGACTGAACGTTGATGAGGATTGCGCCGTTACCAAATGTAGCCTTTGCTGTCTCTGTAATAGATGAAGCAATCTGGTTTACAGTCTTCTCAAGCATTGCGAGAACGTCTGTCTTCTCGTTTTCTTTCTTTGTAAGGTTGTTGAATATTTTCTCTAATGCATTATCATTCTCTTTGCGAAGCTTAGAGTCGTCAGTTGTCTTCTTTGTTGAATTGCCTGTTGAATGCTTCTTTGTGTTGTGTTCTGTCTTTGTCTCTACTACTACAGGCTCTTCCTTCTTAACTTCTTTCTTAGGAAGGAATACAGGGTACACTTCCTCTGGTCCATCGTATGGATCAAAAGCTTCAGGAGCTGGTCTGTTAAGTAACTCTCTAAGAGCATATGCGTCTGCAAGGAGCTTTTCGAATGTGATCTCATTTGTAAGAACTCCACCCTCTGCGCCAACTTCGCCATTTCCAAGGTTAAGGGCCTTGTTGATATACTTACGCTCTTCCTCTGTGAGGTTCTTCCAAGCGTTTGCTCCGCTTATGATCTGTGCATAGTTAGATGTATTTGTTCTGTTGTATGTTTCTCTCTGGTCTGGGTCCTCTTCGTTATCCTTCTTTACAAGGATTGAAGCGTACTTCTCAACGAAAGCGTCTGCTGTTGTCTTGATGTTAAGTGCTCTCTCATAGATTTCTGCATATGTAAGAGCTGCATTTTCTGTACCTGTGTTAGCTTTTGTGTACTTTTCATCAATAAATCTCTTGATTGCCGGTGCAAGCTTGTCATAATCACCCTTTGAAGCAAGAATCTTATCTGTGTTATCTGCTGTTGCATCTGCATAAGGATTTGTATCTTCATCTGAAGGATTAGTCTTGGCATCCTTAAGTCTTGCTGCCATAAACTTATCTGCTTCGTCATTAACTTTCCTCTCAACAATTACCCATCTGTCAGAGATGCCCTTAGAAGTAGTATTCATATACTTCTTAACATTATTATCAACTTTAGCATAGTTAGCACTTGCTTTTGTTATAGCATCATAGTTGAAAGGATCATTTGCATCTAACGCAAGAGCTTCCTGGTTGTTTTGCTGCCAGATTGCTGCTGCAAGCTTTTCGCTAAGAGCCTGAAGATCTTCGTTGTTTGCACCAACTAATTCATTTGCAAGACCTTCTGCGATTGCTCTCTGAAGCGCTGCAACGTCGCTACCACTTACTGAAGCAGCCTCACGCATGCCCTTGTGATCTCTTTCCCAAACCTGCTTACCAAGACTTGATAAGTCAACCTTAATAGTCTTTGTTGTATTTCCGAACTTGATGGATATTGTATCGTCACCCTTTAAATAATCAAGAGTTCCGTCCTCAACGGTACATCCACCTACTAAATAGTCCTTTTCTCCAATTTGAAGACTAACATCCAGATATGACGCGATGTCTTTATCTGTAAGCTTTAAGCCATCTAATCCAACATTGTCAAAAGCACCTTCTTTAGCTTTTGCTGTTAAACTATCTGCTGTTACTTCAGCCTTAAGATATGTATATACTCTTCCAAAGATATTGCCATAGTAACCATAGAAGGCTTGTGCACCACCGTATCCACACCAATATCCCATTAACTGATTAATTTCATATTCCTTACCATCAGTAGTTACCTTAAAACTACCACTCTCACCCCAATCAAGATAATATAGTGCTCCTTCTTTACAGCTGTCAAAACCATTGCCTTTCTCTGCTACAAAAACATTGTTTAGTATTTTGGCTTTATTTGCTTCAGTATTTTCAAGATTATTATATGTAACTAGCTGGTCAAACGCATAGGAATTCTGAGTTCCGAGCTTTCCCGTGTTATATGTTTTACCTTCAGGAGCAAGAGACATATCTGTAAAAAGTGTAGCTGTTCCTATTGGAACACCTATCATAGCGTTGTCACCAGTTAATGCGCCATATGTATAAGGCACAAAATAATATTCGTTTGCTGAAGATGTATCAATCTCATGCACTTCTGTAAACTGATAATATACTGTTGTCTTTGGACCTGTTGTTGTATTTGTGGTCTCAGTTGTTTCTGTTGTACTTGATGTTGCTGGTTTTTCCTTGACTTTTACAATATTGACAATTCCGCAATCAAGGTCATATTCTACTGTATAGCCTTCTCCAATCCCTGAAAGATCGAAGTCTTCCTCTTTAAGAGTTATATTTGAACCATCATTGGTATGAAGAAAAATAGTTGTTATATCATCGCCTGTTGTTGATGTGTAATGATTAACTGTTGTTGAATAACCTTCAAGTCTGCCTGTTCCTTGTGTTCCGTCACTTACTGTTGCTCCGGATTCTACAGTGTTATCCCATGCAAATGTGATCTTTGGTGTTGCAGCTTTCTCTGCAGCAAGCCTTTCTGCTTCTGCCTGCGCTGCTGCAGCCTGCTCTGCCAAAACCCTATCTAATTCTGCCTGCGCTGCTGCAGCCTGCTCTGCTGCGAGCCTTGCCGCTTCCTCTGCTGCGAGCCTTGCTGCTTCCTCTGCTTCTGCCTGCGCTGCTGCAAGTCTTTCTGCTTCTGCCTGCGCTGCTGCAAGCCTTTCTGCTTCTGCCTGCGCTGCTGCAAGTCTTTCTGCTTCAGCTTGCTCCGCTGCAATCCTTGCTGCCTCAGCCTGCTCCGCTGCAATCCTTGCTGCCTCTTCTGCTGCAGCTCGCTCTTCGTCTGTCATTGTTTCTGTTGTTCCAGGTGTTTCTGTTCCTGTTGTTGGAGGAGTTAAATCATCTTCGTCCTCAGTCGCGTAAGATGTAACTGATCCTGCAAACATAAGACCAAATGAAAGGAAGAAAGCAGCAAGTATATATGCGAATGTAAGCTTGCTGGTTCTTCCCTTATTTGTTCTTGACTCTTCTCTACCGTTTGATGATAAATACTTCATAATGTGTTCTCCTTTACTAGGTCCTCATCCGTGAGTGAACATGTTTCGTAAACCGATGAGAACACATTACATCTGTGACAGTCACAAAAGAGTCATAAAATAGTGTGATTTTTGTGATTTGGGGTTGTTTTTATGATTGTTTTAGAATTAGGATATTTTTTGGAAACAGATTCTGACAGTCTGTTTATAAATTTTAGAATTTGATTAGTTTGAGAGCTCTACGAAACGTCCAAAAACCAAAATATGATTATAACCTTCACGACTTTTTTCTTTATAACCCACCATATCGTCATACCTGTAGCTTGTATAAGGCTCGGCGCAATCCGTGGCAAACTCAAGTATATCGCCGTCTGCAGACGCTCCATAGCAGCATCCGTCCTCTGATATAAAGAAACATCTCTGGGTATAAGAATCATACAAAAGAGAAATCGTTCCCTTTTCAGTCACCTTTCCGAATACAGTGCTCATACTGCCGGTTGTCATATCTACCATATAGACCTGCTCTTCATTACTGTCGTAATACCACAGAACTGATCCGTCATCATTTATGGCATATCCGCCCGGAAAGCCTTCGCCAATAGGATTTATGGTAGTTATACTTCCATCAAAGCCCACAATATTATAAGCAAGCCCGTGACCATCGTAATACACACAGATATCCTTATCTTCCAGCCTGTTTATAAGAAGAGCGCCATAAGCATCATCATCAGCGCGCATTAACTCCATATTGTCTTTTAACATATACAGACCATCTGTAGTTTTGATCATAGCACCGGTCAGAGTCTTCGATGCGTAAAGAAATCTATTCACATGCCTGGGGGATACTTTCTGCCTTTTCCCGTCTATGCGAACACTTAAAGCCATTCCACCAATCAGCTGCATAGGCTCATCCATCCCGGGTTCAAAGCAGTACACTCCATTTTCTCCTTCATATAAGAAGAAACTGCAATCCCTGTTAAAATGCATAGAGACAACATAGTCATCCGCCAGCTGCACGATATTGCCATCATCCCAGCAAAACAGAGTCCTGCTCCCATCCTTATAAGTACTGTAAACGATCATCTTTCCATCATCGGAAACAGCATAGATTTCGTCCACATCCCCCGTCAGAACCGCAGGCTTTAAGCCCCATCCGCTGATAGTAAGGAGCTTTTTGTTATAATCGAGTTCATCATGCTTAATGTACGCAATATACTCACCGCTGGGAGACATGACCATTTCTGTGGTATCTGTCTCCTCAACTTTATATTCATCACCCGTTTTAACATCATATAAGTAGAGATACTTATTAAATTTCTGATCTATTATTTTGTAAAAGACATAATCCCCGCTGTAGGAAAGCCCTGCATCGTATACGTTCTCAGCCAGCGGAACCGTATTCAGATCCGGAGTTATGTAAAGACAAATTTTTCTTGAATCGTAGAGCACACCGGCATTTTGGGCCTCATTGACATAGAAATCTCCAACCCTTGATTCTCCGTCATAAATCCCTGTAATCACTCCGCCCTGATCATTGTAGATGATCTCATCAACCATCATGAGCTTATCGCCGGGTTCTCCCAATGCACTTAGGCCTTGGAATTCTTCCTCCTCTGTCTCTTCATCCTCCTCATCCTGAACTTCCACAGCATTCATCTCAGACTTAAACTGCTTTTCCACAATCATATATTTAATAATCTGAGGCAGGATATACGCAGTAACCAATAATCCCAGCAA
Source organism: Butyrivibrio sp. NC2007 (assembly GCF_000421405.1). Lineage (GTDB taxonomy): Bacteria > Bacillota > Clostridia > Lachnospirales > Lachnospiraceae > Butyrivibrio. The sequence continues at coordinate 215,656 of NZ_ATWY01000003.1, read as the reverse complement.
AACAAATAGAGCCGCCAAAAGTAGCACGACTCCTTTTCTCTGTTTAGGTACCACGGGTTCTGTAATCTCTACGCTCTCATCTTCAGGCACAATAAAGAAACCACACACGTTGCAGTATCTGGCTCCGGGTTCAATTTCATTTCCACAGTTGCTGCATTTCATTCAGTAGTTCCCTCATCACACCAATATCGCCCGTTATTAAACAGTCCCCTTATATCCCTTATCCTTAAACAGCTTCATCATCTCGTTGGTCAAGCTGTAATCCATGGGCTGCAGAACTATCTCCTCAGGAGCATTCCACTCAGCGTACTTCAGCTCCTGATTGTCCATCTTTATCTCTTTATCCCCTGTCACATCACAGAAGAATCCCGCCAAAACGTCACTGGCTATTCCCCAGGGCTGAGACTTGTAATACCTGATATTGTTAACCTTAAGGCCTACTTCCTCCATAACTTCGCGTTGAACAGTCTCTTCAAGAGTCTCTCCGATCTCCGTAAAGCCCGCCACCAGTGCATTGTGACCAAATCCAGTCCTGTACTTTGTGAGGATCAGCCTGTTGCTCTCTTTATCTGTGACTCCTATAATAACCGCCGGATTTATCCTCGGATATATCTTGTTCCCGCACTTAGGGCATACTCTTGCCCTCTCGACCTTGTCGTTATCGTTTCTTGCACCACATTTTCCGCAGAACCTTGTGACATCGTACCATTCCGAGAGCTGATATGCTGTGAAGGCCGCATACACATAGTGTTTTGGGGAAAAGAGCCTGCTCCTCACCCCTGCAAAACCGGCAAATGCAAACTTCTCCTCATCAAAAGAAATAGCACCCACATCCCCAAGATACAGGAAAAACTTCTCTTCACCTATCCCAAAGATGTATACAAGTTCCTCTAAATTAGTACCCGTTATCTCCGAAAGGCACGGATATGCCATCTCTCCGGTCTCTTCATTTAAATGTAGTAAAATGTCTTTTCCCTTAAAAACAACAATAAGGCTCTCATCATCCGCCTTGATCGCCGGGTCATAGTGGTTATTTAGCTGTAAGGGACCGATATCCTGAATCATTTATATACCTCTTTAATCAAAATCAGCGTAATCGCCGGAATCTTCACTCTCATCATGTTCATGTCGTCTTCCGCCATCAGCTTTCTTTTTCTTGATAATATGATAAATCTGGCGTCCGTGATGCAGCGCAAACACTGCGATCAGCAGGAATACATGGGTATAGAACACGCCAACAATATAGTAATTTCGCTCCAGCAGAAATCCGGCGCTAAATCCAAAAAAGCTAAGGCCTCCAGAAATCGCCAGTCCCAGCACCAGAAGCGGTGTTCTTACTATAGTTCTCTTCATTGCCGTAATAAAATCCATGAAAGATGCATCAAAATAGACAAAACGACCGACCATAAGCCCCAGATAGTACATCATTACAGGGGCGTACTCGCTCTCATCGCCAATAACATTAAGATACAACAGTACTATGATCGCATAGAACATACCCAGCATCCTGACAGATGCAATCTGGTCTCTTGTAAGGCCCTTGATAGGTATGATGAATTTATCAAGCAACGAATTCAGCACACAGGAGAGGCATATCATGAGAAGAAGTACAAAATCCTTCCAGTTCTCCCATGCGTAGAGAAAGGTCCCCAAAGCCCCTGCCTGATACGATCCGTTGTACAGGTTGTACACGTGGTTTAGCACCACATAAGCACAGGCAAAAGACATAACGGAAGTAGCCGAGATTATCAGCTCATAAAAGTACTCAGACATGCGGTAGTAATTGTCTTTTCTGCGTCTGTCCGCCCCTTTTCCCTTGCCCGGCTCTGCTATCTTGTTCCATGCCAGGATCAAAAGATTTCCAACTACTATGGCCAAAACCGCCACAATAAAGAAGATCAGCTTCTTGGGCCATGTAAAATCAGGATTCATATAAGCTTCAATTGTCATTTCAAATCACGTCCTTTATTATAGAAGATATACTTAGTCCATAACCTTCATGGGCTTAAATTTCAGATAATCCCCGGAAACCAGGCTGTACTTAACGCCGCCTACCTTCCCCAAAAGACTGTCATGGAATCTCTCTTCCCCGTGACAGTGGGCATAAATCACCTGCTCTACCCCGTAGGCCGATGCCATAAAGGTAAACCGGCTTGTCTTTTCCCCGATTCCGGTGGGCGGATAGTGCAAAAACATCACAAATTTCTCATATCCGTCGGCTCTTGCTGCCTCGAAGGACTCTTTTAACCGCTTCGCCTCACGCTCAACCAGCATGGCAGCATGTTCGCGGGTATCAAATCCCTCATAGCAATAGCCTTTGGTGCCAACGATTGCATAATCCCCGTAGGGGAAGTAGTTGTTCTGTAAAAAGAAAAGTCGCCCCTTGTACATTTCATTGAGGCGATTCGTCTTTTTTGCCTGCCAGAAGGTGTCGTGGTTGCCCCTTATCAGCACCTTTTTCCCCGGAAGGTCTTCAATAAACTGAAGGTCCAGCCGGCAGTCTTCAAGCCTTCTGCCCCAGGTGTGGTCTCCCACAAGGACCAGGGTATCGTCGTCTGTTATGAGCTTGTTACAGTTCTTTTCTATCTGCTTGTCATGATTTCTCCAGACTTTGCCAAAGATGTCCATGTTTTTGTCGGACTGAAAGGACAGATGCAGATCTCCCAGGGCATACAAAGCCATCAGGTTTCTCCTTTATCAGAGTATCTTCTTGACCTTGAAGAAAGTAAGGCTTCCAACAACAATAAGGATACTCAGGCCGATAACTATCGGATATCCGAGCTGAGACTCCAGCTCAGGCATGTATTTAAAGTTCATTCCATACCAGCCAACGATGAGGGTCAGAGGCATGAAGATTGTGGTAACCACGGTAAGCACAGTCATTATGCGGTTCTGACGCACATCAAGCTGTGACTGATAGAGGTCGTTCAGCTGAATAGTGTAGTCACGAAGGTGAGTGGCTGTGTTGTAAAGCCTGTCAACACGGCCCGAGAACATGCTAAAGTATCTGAGGTTATCCTCCTTAAAGAAGCCGTTCTCGTTCTCCTCAAACTCCCGAGCAAGGTCCAGCAGCTGCTCATAGTGGATACGAAGGTCTCTTATATCGCCTCGAAGCTCGTTGTTTCGCTGTATCTGGGCTTCCTCAGCGTCATTCATTATCTGTTTCTCAATCTGATCAAGCTCCAGCTCGTATTTTTGCATTATCTGGAGATCATTATGGATTATAAGTTCCAAAAAGTCGTATAAAAAGCGCTCTAGACATGGCTTTTTCCACTTCTTGAATCTCTGTATCTTCTTTATTATGTTAAGTACGGTTTCTCCCCGATCGATAAAGACAATTCCAGTTTCATCCAGAACATAAGAGAATCTCTGCAGTTCTGACGCCCCTGAGGATTGTGTGGGAATCACAAAGGTTCCTGTCAGTGAATCATAGTTAACCTCAGCCTTGGTGGTCATGACCTCGTCATTGTTGAGGTCAAAGTCAATGCCCATGTCGAAGTTTTCACTCTCGCTTGCCCACTGTTCCGGAGTAAGTACGGCCACAAATGCGGAATCAGCATCGTGACACTGTTCTGCGCTGCATTCCTCCAGTATGTTTCTTATTAAAAAATACATCCCGTTCTTCCCCTTTCATACACATATACTTTATAATAGCATAATATGGAGAAAAAGGAGGTCAAAGTATGAATGAAGTAGCAGCAAAGAAGGTTTACTCAAGATTCGGATTCAGTTATACCGCCCTCTATCTGGTATATGTGGCGTTCATAGCTCTTTTTCTGCTGATAAGAAACGTTGCATTTTCTGAGGGTGCACTTAGCGGACAAACTCAGATGATCATCTATTTCCTGATCAGATTTGTCATTATATATCCGCTTATGTTCCTTGCTATCAGTAAGCTTCCCAAGTTTGAAATAAAGAAAAACAAACTCGGAGTCGGGGGCTTTATTGCCTGCGTATTCATAACTTACTTTGTTATGGTCGCAGCCAACGTAGTCGGAATGGTACTTAACTCCCTTATAGGAGGCGCCACGGGGAATGGCGCTGTCAATCCGCTTTTGGATGTAGTGGACAATATGTCACCGTTCATGATGGTACTTTTTGCAGCAATCATTGCGCCGATATGGGAAGAGCTGCTGTTTAGGAAATTCCTCATCGACAGGGTAATAAACTACGGCGAAGTAACAGCCATGCTGATGTCCGGTGTTATGTTCGGACTCTATCACGGGAACCTGGCCCAGTGCTCCTACGCATTTGCAATAGGCTGCTTTTTCGCCTTCATTTACATGAGAACAGGCAAGATTGGCTATTCCATCGCAATACACATGATAGTCAACGGATTTAGTACCTATTTGAGCAAGTTTATGTTAAGCGGAGTCAACATCTCTGAGATGCAGGGATATCTTCTAAACGGAGATACAGAAGGCTATATGAACTTTATTCAGGAGAATCTGGCTGCTCTGGCAGGCATGGCTACTGTAGGATTATTTGTTATCATAGCCGTTTTCACAGGCCTGATCCTGACAGTTCTGCTGCATAAGAAGTTTGTGTTTGATCACCACGAAGAAGAGATTGAGAAAGGCAAAAGATTTAAAACTGCCGTCCTCAATCCCGGAATGATAGTGTATTTTATCTACTGGATCGGAACAATCATCCTGACCCAGCTTGGTATCAGCTTTGTAAATACATTTTTGGCAAAGCTTGGCGGTTAATACTTATAGACCCTCGCTTCGTAGGGTTTAAGCCAATTGTCCTTAAGAGGTTCATCGGAGTAGTTGCAAAGAACCATCTCTCCGGTGCATCCCTTGTAGGAATCAGGGATCCTCATCCTGTGCGGAAGCCTTGAAAATGAGCATATTATAAGATATCGCTCGTTATCCAAAACTCTCTCATAGGTATAAAGCTCCTTGTGTTTAGGGAAGTACTCGTTGTACTTACCGTAAATAAGTGTTTCAGAGCTCTTTCTGAGGGCGATGCAGCGTCTGTAGAAATTCAGGATGCTGTCATCGTCCTTTTCTTCTGCAGCAACATTCACCTTCTTATAGTTGGAATTTACAAAAAACCAGGGCTCTACTGTAGAAAATCCGGCATGTGGACTGTCATCCCATTGCATAGGTGTTCTTGAGGAGTCTCTGCTGGAGACATGGATCCTCTGAAGACGCTTTTCTACGCTCTCTTTTAAGTGATAAGTATTGTAATTGGTCTTGCTGGAAACATCCACGTACTGATCGATGGAGGTCAGCCTGATGTTCATCATTCCAATCTCCTGCCCCTGATAGATAAAGGGCGTTCCCTGCTGGAAAAGATATGACACAGCCAGCATAGTTCCGCTCTCACGCCAGTGGTGTTCGCTCCCGTAGCGGCTGATGATCCTGGGATGATCGTGATTCTCGATATAGAGCGCATTCCAGCCCTTTCCATCAAGTGCTTTCTGCCACTTGGTAAAGGCTTTCTTTAGTTTGACCAATGAAAATGGCCTGTGCATGTACTCTGTAAAGAAACAATCAGCCATCATATGGTCAAATGAGAACATCATGTCGAGGGACTTTGTTGGTCCCGTCAAATAATTAAGTGCAGATTTAACAGTTGTCATTGGCCCTTCGCCAAGCTGGAAACAATCATACTCATCACAGACTTTTCTGAACTCTGCAAGGTACTCATGGATATGAGGACCATCTTTGTAGTGGGACATACCTTTTGCTGCCGGCAAAAATGGCAGACCATTTGGAAGCCCCTCTTTTTTGGAAATGAAGTTGATGACATCCTCTCTGAAACCATCAACACCCATGTCCAGCCAGAACTTCATTATAGATTTAACTTCTTCCCTAACCTTAGGATTATCCATGTTCAGGTCGGGTTGCTTCTTGGCAAAAATATGCAGATAATACTGTCCTCTTACCTTGTCATACTCCCAGGCTTCGCCCTCGAAGAGGCTGTCCCAGTTGTTGGGCTTATCGCGCCAGATGTAATAATCGCTGTAGGGATTGTCCTTACCCTTGCGACTTTCTATAAACCAGGGATGTTCATCGGAAGTGTGGTTGACCACCAGGTCCATTATTACCTTAAGTCCCAATTCATGGGCTCTTGTCAGAACCTTTTTAAACTGATCCAGATCGCCGTATTCCGGATGAATATTCTTGTAGTCTGAAATATCGTAGCCAAAATCGGCATTGGGAGAAGGATAAATCGGCGAAAACCAGATTCCGTCCACACCCAGGCTCTTTATATAATCAAGCTTGTCGTATACGCCGTACAGGTCTCCAATACCGTCTCCGTTACCATCAGCAAAGCTCCTTATCCATATCTGATAGAAGCTCATTCTCTTATACCAGTCTCTATTCCTGACCTCTTTCGATGAATTCATCGATCTTCTCCCTTATTTCCTGAAGTCCATCCCGAACTTCGTCTTTGAATTCCTCAAAGTTTTCTCTCATACCCTCGTGAATACTTCTGGAGGTGTTAAATATCTCTCCTGTTCCGCTTATTATCTTGGATGCAGAGTCAAGAAGAAGCTCCGTTCCGGACCATTTCTTTCTTGGGAGACTACCGTCCCTGAACATCTGAAGGATCTCATCATACCTGTTTCTTGCATCCCTGACACTCTCATCCCAGGAAATATAGATCTCATCCATCGCGTTTTGACCGACCTGAGCCAGGTGAGAGAGGTCTTTTGATGCCTCTTCCAGTAATGCAGCCATGGAATGGGGATCTTCCTCGATGATAAAGCCGTTTCTGTCATGTGTTATGCCCTCGGCTGCGCAGGAATCCTTGATCAGGACGCTAGCAAGACCACAGGCTGCAGCTTCTCTGACAACAATTCCGTTGGTGTCATAGACAGAAGGGAACAGAAACAGATCCGCCCTGGTGTTCCAGGCTCTTAGTTTGTCTCTCTCATGGATGGGACCTGTGAAAATGACACTGTCCGAGATGCCATATTTGCATACCTTCTCCTGCATCTCTTCCGCATCAGCTCCGCCTCCCACAAATACCATACGATATTTTATGCCTTTATCCGAGAGCTCTTTCAGCGCGTCGATGATAATGGGAATTCCCTTATATTTCATAATTCTTCCCACGAAAAGAAATACCGGAACCCCCTCAGGGAGATCGTAGCCGGCAGTAGTCTCTTTTACCAGCGCATCACTTGTCTTTCCTTTCTGGAAATCCACACCGTTGGAGACAACACGGTAATCGCCCTCATAGCCAAGGGATCTTAGATTCTCGCCGGCGCCTTTTGAAACAACCCAGACATCATCGCAGGCAGAGATATTGGATACCATAGCCTTTATGGTCTCCTTCTTAAGAAAGCCTTCGCCCACTGCTCTGGCGATATCAACATCAAATTTTGTGTGGTAAGTAAAGACAATCGGCACATCCAGCTCTTTTTGAAGAACTCTTGCCATGATTGTAGAAGAAGCCGGACAGTGAGTATGGATTATCTCCGGCTTAAATTCTGAAAGCCTGCCCACTCCGCTTACAGAAAGCGGATTTCCTGTCCTATAGCCCTTTACCAGATCAGTGGTATCTACACTAGAATAGGCTACCACCTCGTAGGGGTAGCCTGTATAATCAACATCCGGATAGCGCGGAGTTCCGACAATCACCTGGTCGCCCAGATTTTCTGTCATTATCCTCGCATAATTCATTACTACGTTTGCAACTCCGTCTATTATAGGCGGAAAAGAGTCATTTAAAAGACAAACTCTCACCTTATTTTCCCTCCAGATCAGCCACTCTCACAGGTTCTCCGTTAAGAAGTATGTATCCCTTTGGAAGTTTGGACGCATCAGCCATTGAAGTATAATGATTCTTCTCATGCTTATGAGGCATTGTACCGGAATCATTTCTTGGAGACTTCTTGTTATAGGTCTCATATACATTGGCCGGCTTGTGCTGATGGGGCATGGCGCCGGGGTTACTTGTATTTATCTTATTAAACTTTTTCTTCCTGCTTATGATCACAACAGCGATGATCACTACATATACGGCTAAACTTAATAAGCCTTCCATCTCTTATCCTCCCCACGCTTGCAGAATCTGTTCATTTACTTCATAGCATCTTCTTCAAGGTCGTAGCTTATCTCATCCAGCTCAGCATGGTAAAATTCCGACCAGCTGTACTGGTTCATGTAATCACCCATGTATTTGTATTTCGAATCATTGCCGTTATCAAGCCAGTCATAGAGATCGCACTCTATCCTGTCCTTGGCAATAGCCATGCTTCCGCGCTGCTTTAAAAGGATACCGTCAAGCTTAAGCTTATTAAAGGTATTCTGAAGATCCTGACGCAGATTGCAGAGGTATGAAAGTTTCTTTTCGGGATCACCGTCATCCTCCCACAAGGAAGCGATGATCTCGCCGTTTGTGGTCTGGGCTCCTCTATTGTTGATAAGAAGCGCTACAATCTCTTTTGTCCTCTTATACTTAAATTCTACCGGCTGCCCATCAACAAAAAACTCAAAGTTACCGAAGGTCTGAGCAAAAACTCTCTTGAATTTCTTGCGCATCTCAGGATAACGCAGGGATTCAAGCTCGCCCTTCACATCCTTGTCGTTTCCGGGCTTTTTCAGGTATCCACTGGCATGAAGCTTCATAGCCTCATACGCATAGTTGGTATCCTCAGTGAGGTATATTAAGTTTACATAAGGATTAAGCTCTTTGAGATACCTTCCAAGATCTATTCCTGAAAGCTCCGGCATTTCCACATCGAGAAAAGCCACATCTATCTCTTCCTCACGAGCCTTGGCAAGAGCTGCCAGGGACTCATCGTAAAAATAGCATGTGGCATCAGGCAAAGCCTTTGCAAGGATGTTCTTGATCTTCTTTAAGGAGGTATTGTCGTCATCTACTGCCAGAATTGTCACTGTGCACCTCCTGAAGGAAATGAAACTGATTTAACCTTCTGGTTCTTGCGCTGCTGAGCAGTCATATGAAGAGGATCAGCCTCTCCAACCACCAGGGTGTCTCCATCATTAAGAGCAGCATCATGAAGCGGGCCACAGTTCATGTCGGCCAGCACCAGTGCTGCGAATCTGTCATAATTATCATCGTCGATAACCGGGAAATGATACTTCATACGATACCAGTGCTCCGGATCGTAGCCTGTACCTCCGATATAGAGCCTGTCAGCTGTATCAGCGACCTCGTCCACCCCCGCTTTATCACCGGGCTCAAGACCTGCTTCTTCGCAAAAGAGAACGCCGTAAGCCTTTAAGATTCTGTCTCTTACAGTCTCATCGCTTCCGCTCTTATTCTTCCTTCCGGTCGGAGTATCCATGACTTGATAATAGAGTTCTTTGGCTTCATCACTCTCGTCAAAGTGAACTATCGCATCATAAAACAGCTTAGGATCAAGATCTCTTGCAATCGATGCCATTTTTTATCCCCCTTTATGCCCAAGAGTAACCCATGCTGAAGATATTCTTGTTATCCTTTCTTTCATAGGCTGTCTTGTCCATACTTTTTTTCACGATAAATATACCTAATCCGCCAATCTCTCTTTCCTCAGCGGACAAGGTTACATCCGGATCCTCTTTTGCCAAAGGATTGTAGGGGATTCCCTCATCGGTAAAAGTAATCGTTACATACTGATTTCCAGGGTCAGCATCCACCTCAATCTTGCAGTTGCCTTCTTTGCCTTCATAGGCATAGCTTGCAACGTTGACGAAAATCTCCTCCACGGCAACATCAATCTGCATCATTCCCTTCATGGAACATTCAGCTTTTTCAAGCTCCTCATCCACAAATGAAAGGACCTGAGGCAGGTTATCGACTTTTGCATCTAATACGATTTCTTTCATATTGTAATCCTATAAGAAATAGGCAAAAGGCATAAACATGCCTTTTGCCTGTACCATATGCAACAAAATTATTCGATTGTAAGAATATCTACGAAACCTGTTACTTCAAAGATCTCGTTGATCTCCTCGCTAACGTTCTTAATAACCATGCTTCCCTGCTTATTCATGATCTTCTGAGCTGAAAGCAGCACTCTGAGTCCGGCAGATGAGATGTACTCGAGGTCAGTGAAATCGAACTCAAGCTTCTCTACTCCATCAAGCCCCCCCTTAAGCTCATCATCAAGCTGCGGTGCGGTTGTAGTATCAAGCCTTCCTGCTAAAGAAATAATGAGATCCTTTCCATTTGCTACTTTGTTAATTGTCATTGTGCTATTTCTCCTCTCTTGAAACTCATGAATTGAGCCCATATACCATTGTAATATCTATTCTATCACCTTTTACGCCAACAAGTACGTCCTTGGCAAGACTTGCAACGATAGATTTTTCAAGTTCATCCCAAGCCTCTTTTGCACTGGGATCATTCTCCTGATCGTTTCCAAGTGACTCCCTGTAGTCGCTCAGTGACCACATAACTCCGGGATCGGAGCTACCTTCCATGATACCATAAATACCCATAGAACCAAAGCTTACATATCCGGTTCCATACTGCTGCTGAAGCTTCATAACCTCAGAGTAGTTCAAAAGTCCGTTCTCAACGACATCTCCGATCTTGCTCATAAAGCCCTTAACAGCGCTGTTGTCTCTGTCTGAAGCCACCTGGATCAGGTCTTTCTTCTTGCCTGCGTCCATAAGTGTCTTGGCTGTAAGCTTAAGGCAGCATACGTTCTTGTATTTCTCAAACCAAAGCTCTGCTCTGAAGTCTGCTGTCATTGCCTTGAGCATTCCGATGGTCTCTTCAAACAAGAGTTTTAAGTGAATTGCATCCTTGGCAGATACTTCAAGCTCTTCGATGAGCTCGTCTGCTCTTGCATATACCTTGCCCTCATCGATCTTGTTGCTGTCAACAAAGGTAAAGTCGCTCTTTGCAACAGGAACTCTTGATCCGATAGCTCCCAGAGCCTCTGAGAAGTCCTTGGTAACTATCATCTCGATATTGTCCTTGCCCACACCGACTTCGATATCATCAGCAAGGTTGGCTACAAGTGATCTCTCCAGATCATCCCAGGCTTCCTGAGAATATTTATCCTCTTCCTTCCTGCGCCTTAACTCTTCCTGATAGTCCTTCAGTGACCACTTTGATGTGGTTGGTGCATTTACTACAAAGAGTGATCTGAGCTTTCCAAAGAAGCCCTGTTCAACCTTGTTCTCTCCTGTTGATGATACAGAGATCAGTTCATCCTCTTTGCTCTTATCCATATGGTTCTCGGCTGTGAGGTAGATCTTGGTTACCCTTGAGTTACCCTCAAGCCAGAAATTCATGATTCCATAACCTATTATTGATTTTGCCAGACGAAGCACTTCTTCCGAGAGAAGCTTAAGTCTTAAGGCATCCTTGCCCTTTATCCCTGTATCAAAGATGTAGTTCTCAACAACTTCCTGAGCTACGTCCATCTTAGACTCGAGATTTGCAATTTTAATCTGCTCTGATTGAACGAAACGCATTTCCCCCTCCTCTTAACATGGATACTTACTTTAAATTGTACATCTCTTTTATCATTTCTTCTACACTTAAATCATGCTCTTCTTGGTCTGTTTGCCCTTCTTGCTCTTCTCTTATATTTTACAAGATTTACGAAGCAAATTATCGCAAGAATAAATGAAATAAATGCCACTATAACAACTCTGAGCACAAGCTTGTTTACATTTATTGCTTCATAAGCGATAGCATATTCAGAGAATCTGTCGGTTCTGAATGTGATTGTATCAGGGTCATTTCCTACATCTTCAAGAATATCTACCACACCGTTGTGATTTCTTATCACGAAGAACTTTCTGCCATCTTTTTTGTACTGCTCCGGGATGGGTACTACTACTTCGAGGTCTGTCTTTGTCTGGTTGATTACTGTGGTTGTACCATTGCTGGTCTTCATGATAAGGAAGTCAAAATAGCTTACCGGCTTGTAACCGATCTTTTTCTGCATTAGCTCTTTTGTTCCCCGATCAACAGTATCTGTGTTCTCAGTAATATCAATATTGAAGGAAATAGGTGTTCCTGTAAGAACCTGATACTTCTCTTCTGCTGTAAGGGTCTCAGCAATTACATCCTCAAAATTAACAAGTGTAGGCTGACTGTAGTAAAGCTGAACTGCTGTCTCCTGCTGATCTGCAGCATATGTGTTATTTACTGTGATCTGAAGAGTTCCATCCTCAAATGCCTCTCTGAGCATCGGAAGCACAGCGTCGTCCTCGATGAGAATTCTAAGTGTAGTCTCATCCATGTTGTGCTTTGCCATTACGCTGTTTGATACTGCTTCTGAAGCCTCTTCAGTTTCAGCCGCTGTAGCCTCAGTGTAAACATCTTCTGCATGCTGCTCATCATCAAGAACCTCAACCTGCTCAGGAATCTTCTCCTCAACAACTTTCTGCTCCGTAACGGCTCCTTCTGCTGCTGTCTTTTCGTTGAATTCAGTCTTTTTCTGAGCCCCTGCTACAGCCGGATTATTGTCTGAGTTCTTCTTGGTAGTCTGCCCGGATGTATTTGACTTCTTGGGAGCTTCCGGAATCTTCTCAAAGCTTGCTGTTATGCTGTGTCCGCCTCTTACATTGTTGAAGGTGTAGCTCGTAACAGCACCGATATTCTTACCATCTACCATAACTGCAGTGATCCTGTAGCCTGCCTGAGCCATGATGTTGTAAGTAACACTGCTTCCCTCGGGGATGTTGAAATCACCGCTTGGAGAGATTGTTCCGCCTGTAGTTGCGATTCCAGCAGTCACCCTGTAGGTCGTTGTGTTTATCTTCATAAAGTTAGCAACTACGTTGAGATCGCTCTTTATATGCTCAATTATATATTTGTCATCTTTTGAAACTATCTGACTGTTAACGCTCCATCCAACAAACTGGTATCCGTCATATGCCTTTGCAGTAAGAGCCACCCTGTCGCCCTTGTTATAGGTTCCGGCTCCTTCGTACTTACCTGTATCCTGAGGATATACAGATACGTTAACTGTGCACTTTTCACGATTGAAAACAGCTGTTATGTTTCTGTCAGTAGTTATATTGTTGAGCTCAATTGAAGAAGCGGTGCTGATGGTCTTGTTATTCTCAACAAATCCCGCAAAGCTGTATCCACTGTTAGCCTTGGCTGTGATAGTCATCTTTCCGCCGTAAGGTACGCTCTGACTTGCTGTGATTGTTCCGCCATCACCGTTGTTAACGCCTGTTCTTATGTAACATGACTGTCTCTCAAACTTAGCAACAAAGGTGTGATCTGAAGTTATATTGTTGATGGTTGTCTGTCCGGTGCTGGAAATAAGGTTTCCACCCTCGTACCAACCTTTGAATACATAGTTGTTATTAGGAGAAGCTGAAATCGTGCAGTTTCCGCCATTTCTTACAGCTCCGCCTCCGGCAATTGCTCCGCCCTCAGCCGGATCTGCCTTGATGCTGATAACATGATCAACAGTTGCTACGGTTATAACTCCTCTGTCGGACTTTGAAGGATCCTGAGCAGATGTAGCAACTACTGTGAAAGAAGATGCTGTCTCATTGGGGCTTACATATACTGTTCCGTTTCCGTCAACAGTTGTTCCGGTGCTCTGATTTCCTGCCAAAGACCAGATTACGGAAGGATCATAATTATTTCCACCGCTTACATTTGCATCGAAGTCAAAGCCCTTTCCTGCGGGAATTGTAGCAGAAGCAGGAACTACGTCAACGCTTGTGATATATGGTGCAGCGTCAACAACTGTGATTGTTACGTCAACAATTGCTGTATGGTGTCTCCTATAATCGTTCTCTGAAAAGAATGTATATCTTGCTGTATATGTTCCGGGCTTAAGTCCCTCATTTGGTGAAACTGAGAAAAGGATTGAATCCTGAGGCTTCATAACATTGGTTGGAGATATGGATCCAACATCAAATGCTGTGTAGGGATCAACTTCTTCCCATGTAAGAGGGAATGTTGTGGTTCCTATATTAACGATTGCAAACTGTCTTGCATAAACCACATCACCCTGATTTACCTTGCCAAAATTTATACTTGGAGTGTAGCAGACAAGGTTATAGTCAAAAGGATCCGGCTGTACAGGATCGGGATCCGGATCGGAATCCGGATTCGGCTCAGGATTCGTATCAGGATCAGGGTCTACTACAAAATCTGTACTTTCCTGTTCAAATGTCTCATTCTGATCTTCTTCAGCAAAGACCTTTACGATCTGTACTGCTGTTGCGCTTGTCAGTACAAAACAGATAGTTAATAGTACTGCACAAACCTTCAATAAAATCTCGCTTTTCTTCATAATTCCCACCTCTTCATTAAGCATATATGTTCACGGTTCACTTTATTCTAATAAAGCCTCTATCACAGTTTTGTCACACTGTGGTAAGATAATGAAAAAGAACTGTCGGAGTCTTAACATGTATATAAGTGTCAAAAAGCACATTTTATCAAAAGCAATAATGTCTGTAGCCGTGATCAAGCTGATTGCCGCCGTTGTTGAAGGCGTTTTGCGCTTTTTTATCCAAAGAGCAAATACATCAAGTCCCGATATGCTGGACATCAAGCTCTGGCACAGCCAGCTTGCAATATCTTTGGTTCAGATTTTAATAACAGCAGTTATTTTCTATATTACCTGGAGCAGACTCAACCGCTATGTAAGCGTTATTCCTCCGGAAGATCGCAGAAGTATGGGTGATCTTCAGAAAGAGGTTTTTGGCGATAACATCGCTTCTTTGTCTGTTTCTTCAGTCAACAGGCTTCTTCAGCTCTGGGCCGTTATTTTTGTAGGCGCTGAGCTCATCTATCTGTTTACATCCATAATGTACAGAAGGTTCATCGGTATGCTCATGGATGCCCTGTCCTCAGGCGAAGGCATGACCGATGGTACTTTTATCATGCTCTATAACATGACTCACGGCTTTAAATACCTGGAGATCCTCTCCGCCATACTTCTCGGCGTAGTAATGACCGGTATTTTTTTAAATGACCGCTATATCAAGCTGGGGTCACTGGCAATTCTTTTGCTGTTCCTTGTTTCTTTTGGGGCCATCCAGATGCAGACTGTATATCTGATGGGAAGAGAGATCGGCATAGTGTGGACATCCCTTATCTATCACATAACTGAAACCTTGGGGCTGTTCCTTCTTTCACTCTACCTGTCTGTAAGATATAAAGGGCTTTAAGCGCCCTGAATCCCCTGTTCTTTTTCCATAGTCAGTTTCTTTATCATTTTTGCTGACCGCAAAATGCCAATCAGCATTATGATTACCGTCACATCAACCATAAATGCTGCTATTGTCGTGTCGTCAAAGCTGAAATTCGACAGATCTCCGGCCTGCCCACCATATCCCAATAAATTGATTATGCCGAAGATCAACAAAACGACCGTCACTCTGAGATATCCTCGTTTCTTACTTCCACTGCTTGCTCTTATAGCTCCAAGTCCTACATAGAGATGCAAAAGAACTACAGCAACAGCAGCAATACCAATAAGGGTGAAATAAAAGGCTTCGAAAAACACCAAAGCTTCCGGCTCTATTTCATAAGTGTCAACGATTTTTTTGACAGATAATTCCCCTACAAAAACGCTCATAACAACCTTGATGGCTGACCATATTCCAAAAAGGATATAGCCACCCCCCGAAGTAGAGAGCTCTTTTTTATAGCGCCTTAGTGAGACGTCAATAGCACTGTTTTCTGCTGTTAGCAATTTTATTTCTCCCATGCGGTTGTTTTTGACAATAAAATTTTAACACAATTAATGCCCCAAACTTGCAGTTTAGAATAAATTAAGAAATGGACGCCCTCGAAATGTCTTCATTCAAGGTCGTCCATTATTCTCTCTGCCGCTCTGCGCCTGGATATTCCCTCATTCATGGCCTCACTTCCAATAAATCTGTGGGCTTCATCCTCGGTCATACCCTTCTTTTCTATCAAAAGAACTTTAGCACGGCTTATTATCTTGATTTCCTCCAGCTTTTCTTTTGCCCGGAAAATCTCTTTTGAAAGCTTCTGCAGCTTATTCTGCACAGAAATCAGGTATCTTATGGATTTATTCAAAAGACCTCTCTGAAAAGGCTTCTGAATAGCCAAAATCCCGATGTCTGTGACTCTCTCCAGCACATCTCCATATATATCCGGCGTGGTTACGATCAGAACGCTGATGTTGGTGTCCTCGGCAATGTCCAGAGCCAGATCAATTCCGGAATCATCCGGCAGAGGCGCATTTATAACGACAATGTCGTAATACCTCTCTAAAATGTTCCTTCTGGCCGAGCTTGCGCTCCTAAGGAAGTCCACCGTCATGTAGTCCCCTTCCGGGAGCGACCTTTTCACCACGGGGTCAAACTGCTCCGAGCCCGACACCACTAATATGGAGTGTTGAAAGTCATCCTTTCTCGGCATAACAATCCTCCAATCAGTGGCCCATGTACGCTCCCATCAGGTCATCAGGTACAAACTCTTTTACAAAGCTGCTTTCCTTTGCAAGCTCTTCAGCTTCCTTCTTGGACTTTGGCAAAAGAAGTCCTTCCTCATTGGTCTTCTCTGACAATTCCATACGATTTTTGATGCCGTAAAGCCCTGCCCTTATCAGCAGTGCATACACTAAATAGGGGTTACTTAAGGCATCCGGTGAACGCAGCTCCACGTGGGTCCTGCCCTTGTAGGTCTCAACAAACATAAGCTCGGATTCTCCGGCACCGGACCAGTTTACTTTATCCGGAGCCATGTTATTTCCAAATCTTGCATAGGATTCATTACTTGGATTCAGGAAAAGAGTGATCTCTCTTATCTTTTCCATTATTCCTGCCGCAGCAAAACCTGCCACATCATTGCCGTCCTTATCAACGGCATAAATGTTGATATGATAGCCGTTTCCGGGCTTTCCGGGAAGTGGTA
Source organism: Butyrivibrio sp. NC2007 (assembly GCF_000421405.1). GTDB lineage: Bacteria > Bacillota > Clostridia > Lachnospirales > Lachnospiraceae > Butyrivibrio. Next base: position 198,859 of record NZ_ATWY01000003.1, on the reverse strand, counting down.
CCGGCGAAAAATCCGACACCAGTCCGTATCTGTCAGCTATGGTACTTACTACCATCTTGAAGGTTGTCATCTGATCTGCAGCCTTTAAGGGCTTTCCATAGTGGAAATCTATCTCGTTCTGTCCCGGGCCATGCTCATGATGACTTCTCTCAGGAGTAAGTCCCATCTTTTCTATGGTGAGGCAGATCTCACGCCTTATGTTCTCACACCTGTCAGCCGGAGCAATGTCCATATAGCCTGCAGTATCATAAGGAATTCTGGTGGGATTTCCGTTTTCATCCTTGTTAAAGAGATAAAACTCCGTCTCAGAACCGAACCTGAACTCAATTCCGGCTTCCTTGGCAGCATCGACAGCCTTTTTGAGGACATTTCTGGTGGATGATAAAATCTCCTCTCCATCAGCGGTATAAACATCACAGAACATACGCAGCACTCTTCCGCTGTCAGGTCTCCATGGAAGAACCGCCAGCGTTGAAGGATCAGGCTTTAAGTACAGCTTGGCATAAGGGCTTCCCCTGAATCCCGCAATCTCCTTGGCACTTATGGGTGCCCCGTCCTCAAAGGCCTTCTTGAGCTCCCCCGGCATTACCGAAATATTTTTTTGCACGCCAAAAGCATCGCAAAACGCAAGTCTGATAAACTTGGCATCTTCCTCCTCAACGTACTTAAGAACCTCTTCAACTGTGTACTGCATGAGTCCTCCTTAAAGCTTCTTTATTCTCTCTATTGCCTCTAATGTATTCTCTCTGCTTCCAAAGGCTGTAAGCCTGAAATAATGCTCACCGTGAGGTCCAAAGCCCGATCCCGGTGTTCCTACAACATTAGCCTTTGTAAGGAGATGATCAAAGAATTCCCAACTGGTCATGTTATCCGGCGTATGGAGCCAGATGTAAGGCGCATTTACACCGCCTGATACCTCGTATCCGGCGCTCTTTAAACCGTCATAGATATATCTTGCATTCTCCATATAGTATGCGATCTGGGTCTTTATCTGCGCTCTTCCCTCTTCTGAATATACAGCTTCTCCTGCCTTCTGAACAATATAAGGTGCTCCGTTGTACTTTGTTCCGTGCCTTCTTGCCCAGAGGTCCCAAAGCTTTACGCCGCCTGCCTCAAGCTCTTTTGGAATAACGGTAAATCCGAGCCTTAAGCCAGTGAAACCTGCGGTCTTGGAAAAAGACCTGAACTCGATAGCGCAGGTTTTTGCTCCCTCGCACTCATAGATGCTGTGTGGAACGTCTCCTTCCGAAATATATGCTTCATAGGCTGCATCATAGAGAATGATGGCCTTATTCTTGTTTGCATAATCAACCCAGGCCTGAAGCTGATCCTTTTTGATCACAGCTCCTGTAGGGTTGTTTGGAAAACACAGGTAGATAAGGTCCGGAGTCTCCTCAGGAAACTCGGGAACGAAGCCATTATCTGCTGTACAAGGCATGTATACTACATCTTTGTAGCTCTGTGCGATCTCATCATAAATTCCTGTCCTTCCGGCCATAACGTTTGAATCCACATAAACCGGGTAAACCGGATCGCAGACAGCAACCTTGTTATCAAGGCTGAAGATCTCCTGAATATTGGAGCAGTCGCACTTTGCGCCGTCGGAAACAAATATCTCATCGGGAGAAATATCGCATCCCCTGCCCTTAAAATCGACCTCGGAAATCTTTTCTCTAAGGAAGCTGTAGCCCAGATCAGGCGCATATCCCTTAAAAGTCTCCGCGCTTCCCATCTCATCAACCGCGCTATGAAGCGCCTTTATAATGGCAGGTGCAATGGGCTGTGTCACATCACCGATTCCCAATCTTATCACCTTAACCTCAGGATTTTTGTCCTGAAAATCCCTGACCTTTTTTCCGATTGTGGAAAAAAGGTAATTTCCGGGTAATTTTAAATAATTCTCATTAGCTTTAACCATTGTTTCTATCTCCAATCAAAGATTAGTATATCCCATGAGATATTCATCTATCTCTTTTGCACACTCTCTGCCCTCGCAGATGGCCCAAACAACCAGCGACTGGCCTCTGTGCATATCACCTGCGGAAAAGACCTTGCTCTCACCCACACGGTAACTCTCAGCGCCTGTAACTACAGTGCCTCTCTTGCTTAGCTCAAGTCCAAAATCATCAGCCACGTAATTCTCACATCCTATGAATCCGGCTGCAATAAGCAGAAGATCGCACCTTAGTGTCTTCTCCGTGCCGGGAACTTCAACAAGTTTGCCGTCCTTGAACTGTACCTTCACGGTCTCCACCTGCTTGATATGTCCCTTTTTATCTGTCTTTACGCTCTTTATCGTGGTCTCAAAGACTCTTGGATCCTCCCCATAGAGGTAAATTGCTTCCTCATGGCCGTAGTCGGTCTTAAGGACCTTGGGCCACTCAGGCCACGGATTGGAAGAAAGCCTCTCTACAGGCGGCTTTGGCATCATCTCGATAGCTGTAACGCTCTTTGCTCCATGTCTTATAACGGTTCCGATACAGTCATTTCCCGTATCGCCACCACCTACTATAATAACATTCCTGCCCTCTGCATCAATATACCCTTTTTGAGTTTTTAGAGCAGCTACAGACCTGTCTCCTGCTTTTAAAAGAGCTTTTGTATTCATTGTAAGGAAATCAACGGCATTATACACTCCCTTTACCTTACCGGGATCAGCAACTGCAAGGGGTCTTGCCTTCTTGGCTCCGCAGCACAAAACCACTGCATCAAAACTATCAAGAAATTCCTTGGAATGCTTGTCCTGTCCGATATTTACTCCTGTGTGGAAAACAACTCCCTCCTGCTCCATAAGGTGCTTTCTGCGAAGAACAACGCTCTTATCAAGCTTCATATTGGGTATTCCGTACATGAGAAGACCACCGATCTCATCTTCCCTCTCAAACACCTCAACGCTGTGGCCTCTGTGATTGAGCTCATCAGCAACTGCAAGGCCTGATGGTCCGCTTCCGATAACTGCCACCTTTTTACCGCTTCTTATCTGCGGTATAACAGGTGTTATGTATCCTTTTTCATAGGCCTGCTCTATAAGATAGAGCTCATTGTCGTGCACGGTCACGGAGTCTCCGTTCTGTCCGCACATGCAGGCCTTTTCACAAAGGGCTGGGCAGACCCTTCCGGTAAACTCAGGGAAATTGCTGGTCTTATGCAGCCTTGCAAATGCGTGTTTATCATGTCCTCTGTAGATCTCGTCATTCCACTCGGGAATGAGGTTGTGAAGGGGACATCCTGTAACCATTCCGCCAAGGTTCATGGCCGACTGGCAGAATGGAACTCCGCAGTTCATACACCTTGAAGCCTGTCTGCGCCTTTCTTCGGAATCAAGAGGAACATGAAATTCCTCAAAGTTTTTTATCCTTTCTTCTGGAGGAACATCTTTATTATTTGTCCTGTTATATTCAAGAAATCCTGTTTCTTTTCCCATCTTAAACTTCTCCCATTATTGATAACATTTGTTATGCCAATTCCTTGAAAGCCTCTAATACAGCGGTTTCATGGTCTATTCCCTGTTCTTCAAACTTGCTGATTGCCGACAGCATACGGTGATAATCGTTTGGCACGATCTTCTTGAAATCAGGGATGTATTTATCAAAGTTTTCCAGGATCTCTTTTCCGAACTGTGAACCTGTCTCTTTTACATAATCCTCAAGGATTGTCTGAAGCTCAGCGATATCGTATTTCTCTGTGAGCTCGGTAAGGCTTGCCATGTCCTTGTTCATGCGAAGGTAAAGAGTATGCTCCTTATCGAGAACATAGGCGATTCCGCCGCTCATTCCCGCTGCAAAGTTCTTGCCTGTCATACCAAGGATAACTGCTCTTCCGCCGGTCATATACTCAAGGCCGTGGTCTCCGCAGCCCTCTGAAACTGCCAGCGCACCGGAATTTCTGACACAGAACCTCTCTCCTGCTATTCCGCAAACATAGGCTTTTCCTGCTGTTGCGCCGTAAAGTGCAACATTACCGATGATGATGTTCTCGTGAGCCTTATAAGTAGCTTCCTTAGGAGGTGCAACGATGACCTTTCCGCCGGATAATCCCTTTCCGAAGCCATCGTTGGCATCGCCTGAGAGCCTAAGCGTTATTCCCTTTGGAAGGAATGCGCCAAATGACTGTCCGCCGCCTCCTGTTGCCTCAACAGTGATGGAATCATCAGCAAGTGAATCTGCAAAATCCTCCGTTACCCTGCTTCCAAGCAGTGTTCCAAAGCTTCTGTCCGTGCTGGTAATATCCACTTTTACACTCATCTTTGTATCTGGTTTTTTCTTAAACTTCTCGTATGCAGGTAAAAGAGCCTTATGATCAAGTGTCTTTTCCAGACCAAAATCATATACATCCTTGGGATCAAAGTGGTTCTTGGCCTGTCCCACATAGCTTGTATCAAGGATTCTTGAGAGGTCCGCAGCATCCTTGCAGCGCGCATTCGGAATGGTCCTCATCTTGAGGCAGTCAGTTCTTCCCACCATCTCCTCGATAGTTCTAAAGCCAAGCTCGCTCATGATCTCACGAAGCTGCCTTGCTACAAAGAGCATGAAGTTCATGACATGCTCGGGTTTTCCCTTAAATCTCTTTCTGAGCTCCTCATTCTGGGTTGCGATGCCCACAGGGCATGTATCCTTGGAGCAGACACGCATCATCATGCAGCCCATGCATACAAGGGGCGCTGTGGCGAATCCGAATTCCTCAGCTCCGAGAAGCGCTGCTATGGCAACATCTCGTCCTGTCATGAGCTTACCGTCAGTCTCAAGGACTACGCGGCTTCTAAGGCCGTTATGCAGAAGAGACTGATGAGCTTCACTGACTCCCAGCTCCCAGGGAAGTCCTGCGTGATGAACAGAGGACGATGGAGCTGCTCCTGTTCCGCCATCGTAGCCTGAGATCAGGATTACCTGAGCTCCTGCCTTGGCAACACCTGAAGCGATGGTACCTACACCTGCCTCAGATACCAGCTTTACTGATATCCTTGCCTTGTCGTTGGCATTCTTAAGGTCATAGATAAGCTGTGCCAGGTCCTCAATTGAGTAGATGTCATGGTGAGGCGGCGGTGAAATAAGGGCTACGCCCGGGGTTGAGAAACGTGTACTTGCAACCCATGGGTAAACCTTTTTGCCCGGAAGATGTCCGCCTTCACCGGGTTTTGCACCCTGTGCCATCTTTATCTGTATCTCTTTTGCACTCTGAAGATATCTGCTGGTAACGCCGAATCTTCCGGATGCAACCTGCTTAACTGCGCTGTTTCTCTCTGTTCCGAATCTTGCGATATCCTCTCCACCTTCGCCGGTGTTACTCTTTCCGCCAAGCCTGTTCATGGCTGTAGCAAGAGTCTCATGGGCTTCCTTGGAAAGCGAACCGTAGGACATAGCTCCCGTCTGGAAGCGTTTTACGATCTCCTCAGCAGGCTCAACCTCTTCAAGAGGCACCTTCTCTCCTGCAGGAACGAAGGATAAAAGAGCTCTCAGAGTATGTGGCCTGTCCTCATCATCAACAAGCTGTGTATATTCCTTAAATCTCTCGTAGTCCCCTTCCCTTACAGCTCTCTGAAGAGTAACTATGGTCTTTGGATTATACATGTGGTCTTCCATGTCTTTTCCGCTGCGAAGACCGTGGAATCCAAAGGAATCAAGGCTTGTGTCGGTGGCAAGTCCCAGGGGATCGAAGGCCTTGTTGTGACGAAGCTCAACATCCTCACCGATCTCGTTTATGCCGATTCCGCCCACTCTGCTGGTGGTTCCGGTGAAATACTTATCAACAAACTCTTTTGACAGGCCGATGGCCTCAAATATCTTGGCGGACTGATAGGACTGGAGGGTTGAGATGCCCATCTTGGCTGCAATCTTAACAACTCCGCCCAGGAGCGCCTTGTTGTAGTCAGCTATTGCTGTGTGATAATCCTTATCAAGGATTCCGATATCTATGAGCTCTGCGATGCACTCATGAGCCAGATACGGATGGATAGCACGGGCACCAAAACCGAGAAGTGTTGCGATCTGATGGACGTCCCTCGGCTCTCCGCTCTCGAGAATAAGGGATACTGCCGTGCGCTGCTTGGTCCTTACCAGGTGCTGCTCGACGCTGGATACAGCCAGGAGCGAAGGGATAGGCATGTGGTTTTCATCAACACCCCTGTCTGAGAGAACGATGATGTTAACGCCCTCTGCAGTAGCCCTGTCCACTGAGATGTTCAGCTGGTCCAGAGCTCTCTCCATAGGAGTGTTCTTGTAATACAGAAGGGATATCTTTTTTACATGAAAGCCCGGCTGATCCAGAGCTTCGATCTTCATGAGATCAACGCCCGTAAGGATCGGGTTGTTAACCTCAAGAACACGGCAGTTGTCGCTCTTTTCCCCAAGGAGATTCCCGTCAGAGCCGATATAAACTGTGGTATCGGTGACTACCTTCTCGCGAAGCGAGTCGATTGGCGGATTAGTAACCTGGGCAAAGAGCTGTTTGAAATAGCAAAACAGCATCTGATGATGCTTTGAAAGCATGGCAAGAGGGACGTCAGTTCCCATGGAAACAGTAGATTCTATGCCATTTGTAGCCATTGGCATTATCTGCTGTTTGACGTCCTCGTAGGAATACCCGAATACCTTGTAGAGCTTGTCTCTCATCTCTTGGGTATGGGTAGGTATCTTTTTATTTGGAACCGACAGCTTGTTAAGGTGCAGAAGATATCTGTCGAGCCACTCGCCATAGGGCTTTGCCAGTGAATATCTGTCCTTACACTCCTTGTCGGAGATTATGCGTCCTTCTTTTGTATTGACCAGTAGCATGTGTCCCGGTGAAAGCCTTGATTTCTCAAGGATATTCTCCTCCGGGATATCCAAAACGCCAACTTCGGATGCAAGAATCAGTCTTCCATCCTTGGTCACATAATATCTTGATGGTCTGAGTCCGTTACGATCCAGCGTTGCTCCAAAGAGCTCACCGTCCGTGAAAAGAACTGCAGCCGGTCCGTCCCAGGGCTCCATCATTGTTGCGTAGTAGTGATAAAAATCTTTTCTGTCCTGAGACATGAAATCGTTGTGCTTCCAGGGCTCAGGTATTGTGATCATCATGGCGAGAGGGAGATCCATGCCGTTCATGTACAGGAACTCCAAGGTGTTATCAAGCATGGCTGAATCAGATCCGGAGGATGCAATGACGGGATAGACCTTGGAAAGCTCCTCCTTAAATACATCTGACGACATGGTCTCCTCACGGGCCAGCATCCTGTCACTGTTACCCTTTATGGTATTGATCTCACCGTTGTGTGCGATCATGCGATATGGATGCGCCCTCTGCCAGGAAGGTGTGGTATTAGTGGAAAATCTGCTGTGCACCAGCGCGATAGCGCTCTGGTAATCAGGTGATAACAGATCCTCGTAGAAATTGCGGAGCTGTCCCACCAAAAACATTCCTTTATAGACAATGGTTCTGGATGAAAATGAGCAAATATAAGTATCCTCAGAAGATTTCTCGTACTCTCTTCTGAGGCAGTATAACTTTCTATCAAACTCTATTCCCTTCTCCACATCGGATGGCCTCTCAATGAAGCACTGGCTGATGTGTGGCATGCAGTTTCTTGCCACCTCACCAAGGATTTCGGGATGTGTTTCCACATCCCTCCATCCGATGACCTTAAGGTTTTCTTTTTCTGCAATGACTTCAAGCATTCGCTTTGCGAACATGCGCTTCATGGAATCCTGCGGCAGGAAAAACATTCCTATACCGTAGTCCCCTGCGCCTCCAATCTTAAACCCGAGCTTTTTGGCTTCTTTTGAAAAGAACTTGTGAGATATCTGAACTAGAATTCCCACGCCGTCGCCGACTTTTCCGCTGGCATCTTTTCCTGCTCTGTGCTCAAGCTTTTCTACGATGGAAAGGGCATCGTCAAGCACCTTGTTATCAGGCTTTCCGTTTATATTTATCACCGCTCCTATTCCGCATGCATCATGTTCGTTCATCCAGTTTTCCATTGCTTTTATACCTCTATCGTATTCTTTATGTCTTTTTATCTAAGTGAAAAGAGCATCTGGCCGTATGTAGGGTAGCTTAAGTATTCATCAGGGATAACGGCCTCAGCTTCATCCGCATATTTTCTAAGCTCATCCATATCCTTAAGGATTGTCTCCTGGTAAAAGCTTGCCTGTCCCAGAAGATCATCCATGCCTTCTGCTTTCTTGGTGTCCTCATAGAGTTTCTTGAGCGCTCCGCTGATTCCTGCGGATGCTCCATCCAGGGTCTTTAAAAGTCCGCATTCCAGCTCACACGCTGCGCCCTCAAGAACACTCTTTTTCTGGATCACCTCTTTTGTAAGGTCCTTCTCATAAGCGATGATTCCTTCTGTCAGGTCTTTTCTCACCATCTCCTGCATTGTCAGGGACTCGATGTGAATTGACTTTGAGTAGTTCTCAAGAAGAATGTCATATCTTGAGTGGATCTCTTCCTTGGTGAAGATTCCGTGCTTTGTAAAGAGCTCGATTGACTCATCCGAGATCCAGTAAGGCATTGCATCGGGAAGTGACTTGAGGTTCGCAAGACCTCTCTTTTCAGCCTCAGCGACCCATTCCTCTGTGTATCCGTTTCCGTTGAAAAGAACTTTCTTATGAGCTGAAAGCACTTCCTTAAGTACCTCCATTACCTTCTCTTTAAGAGCATCAGCAGGTGTTCCTTCAAGCTTTGCATAGATCTTGGCAATCTCCTCTGCAACTGCTGTGTTGAGGACGATGTTTGCGTTAGCTACTGAAACTGCTGAACCGGGCATTCTGAACTCGAACTTGTTGCCTGTAAAAGCAAAAGGTGATGTTCTGTTTCTGTCTGTGTTGTCCTTTGTAAAGTGCGGAAGAACGGTAGCTCCCATGGCCATCTGAACCTTGCCCTGGCTCTCATAGGCTGTGCCTTCCTCAACACTCTTAAGTACTCCTGCGAGCTCATCGCCGACGAAAATTGAAATGATGGCAGGTGGTGCCTCGTTTCCGCCGAGTCTGTGGTCATTTCCTGCAGATGCTACGGAGAGTCTCAGGATCGGTGCATACTCATCAACTGCTGCGATAACTGCCATGAGGAATACCAGGAAAGGAATGTTCTCACCGGGCTTTTTGCCGGGATCAAGAAGGTTCATTCCTGTATCTGTGCAAACAGACCAGTTGTTATGTTTTCCTGATCCGTTGATTCCCTCGAAGGGCTTCTCATGAAGAAGACATGCGTAGTTGTGCTTGTCTGCGACCTTCTTCATAACCTCCATAGTGAGCTGGTTGTGATCTACAGCGATGTTTGCTGTCTCAAATACAGGCGCCAGCTCGTGCTGCGAAGGAGCAACCTCGTTGTGCTTGGTCTTTGCAGGAATTCCAAGCTTCCAGAGCTCCTCGTCAAGATCATGCATGTAAGCTGATACCTTGGGCTTAATTACACCAAAGTAGTGATCTTCCATCTCCTGGCCCTTGGTAGCCGGTGCGCCGATAAGTGTCCTTCCGGTGAACAGAAGGTCTTTTCTCTTCTTGTAGTAGTCCTTATCGATCAGGAAGTACTCCTGCTCTGAACCGATTGTTGTATTTACTCTCTTAACATCCTCATATCCAAGAAGGTGAAGCATCTTGACAGCTTCCCCTGAAAGAGCCTCCATTGAACGAAGAAGAGGTGTCTTTTTATCAAGGGCTTCTCCGCCGTATGAGCAGAATGCTGTAGGAATGTAGAGGGATCCGTCCTTAATAAATGCAGGTGATGAAGGATCCCAGGCTGTGTAGCCTCTTGCCTCAAAGGTTGCGCGAAGACCTCCCGAAGGGAAGCTTGATGCATCAGGTTCACCCTTTACAAGCTCTTTTCCTGAGAACTCCATGATCACCGAGCCGTCATCAGTTGGTGAAATGAAGCTGTCGTGCTTCTCTGCTGTAAGACCTGTCATAGGCTGGAACCAGTGTGTAAAGTGTGTGGCTCCGTTCTCAACAGCCCATTCCTTCATGACTGCAGCAACCGTATTTGCTACATCCAGCTCAAGGTGTGTACCTTGCTCAATAGTCTTGTGAACAGCCTTGTAGATATCCTTTGGAAGGCGCTGCTTCATGACTCTGTCGTTAAAGACCAGACAACCAAATTCTTCTGTAAGTTTTCCCGCTTCTACCATTTTCTTATCCTCCGTTTTTATTTACTCTCCGCTGGCGCCATAATTTGACAGCACTCTTGCGGATGGATCGTTAACATTACATCCTTTCCAGGATTTGTTTGGCATCCAGAAATCTACAACCATGTGTGACTGGCCTTCGTAGTATTTCTCAAATATCTCTCTGTAAAGGAGAGACTCTTTTGTAAATGGTGTCGCATGAGTATAGGCTTTTCTCTTAGTCTCATACTCTGCGTAAGTATATGTATTATCTGCATATTCCATGAGGTCATCTCTGAGGGAATGTCCGACTGCATCGGAGAAAGCTGCTTTTTCTCTCATCAGGATCGACCTTGGAATGAATTCATCTTTTTCAAAGGCTTTTCGCAAAAGAAATTTTCCGATTCCGTAGGTATTTAGCTTCTTTTGAGGGTCAATGCTCATTACGTAATCTACAAAGTCCAGATCTCCGAAAGGAACTCTTGCCTCTAAAGAGTTGACGCTTATGCATCTGTCAGCCCTTAGTACGTCGTACATGTGAAGCTCTCTGACGCGCTTTTTAGCCTCTTCCTGGAAGGCTTCGGCGCTTGGAGCAAAATCCGTGTACTTGTAACCAAAGAGTTCGTCTGAAATCTCTCCTGTAAGGATTACCTTGATATCTGTGTTTTCGTGGATCCATTTACACAGAAGGTACATTCCGATGGAAGCCCTGACTGTGGTGATATCATAGGTTCCAAGAGCATGGATCACAGGTTCTACGGCATTTATTACATCCTCTTTTGTGATGATCACCTCATGGTGATTGCTGTGGATGTACTCTGCAACTTCTCTTGCGTACTTGAGGTCTATGGCATCTATGTCCATGCCGATTGCAAAAGTCTCGATTGGTTTATCTGAGAGACTTGCTGCAACTCCGCATACCAGGGAGGAGTCAAGTCCTCCCGAGAGCAGAAACCCAACCGGTGCATCTGCGCTGAGCCTCTTTTTGATACCGCGGATCAGCTTGTCATGGATGTTTTCCGTGATAGTCTGAAGATCATCTGTCTTTAGTTCTTTATCCTCGGTCATGTCCCTGTAGCAGATAAATCTGCCATCCTCGTAGTAATGTCCCGGAGGGAAGGGCTTAATGCACTTGCAGACATCAGTTAAGTTCTTGGGTTCTGAAGCGAAAAGGATATATCCTTCGTCGTCGTAGCCGTAGTAAAGCGGCCTGATTCCTATCGGATCCCTCGCTGCCACGAAGTCATTCTTTTTGCTGTCATAAATGACACAGGCAAATTCTGCATCCAGAAGGCTGAACATCTTGGTTCCAAGCCTCTCATAAAGAGGAAGAAGTATCTCGCAATCACTGTCACTCTTAAAGCTGTATCCCAAAGACACCAGATAATTCTTAAGGAAAGTAAACCCGTACAATTCGCCGTTACAAACTACTGCGTTACCATTCAGGGTAAAGGGCTGCATTCCGCTCTCTGTAAGTCCCATGATCGATAGTCTGTTAAATCCCATATAGCCCTTGTTTGTCTGCAGGGTCCTTGTCATATCCGGGCCTCTGGAAGTTGTCTTTTCCAGGATCTCTTCAAAGAAATCCTTTGATACATCTGCTCTTGCGTATGTCAGTATTGCGCACATACTTCAAATCCTCCTAAATGTTCCTATTTACTCAACGTCAGCCAAAGCTGCTGCACCCTCTTCTCCGGTGCGGATCTTGACTACGTTGTCGAGACTGTAAACGAAGATCTTTCCGTCTCCGATATGGCCTGTGTAAAGAGTTCTCTTGGCTGCTTCAATAACATCTTCAACAGGGATCTTGCTAACTACTACTTCCAGCTTGATCTTAGGAAGGAGTGTTGCATCCATCTCAACTCCACGGTACATCTCACCGGAGCCCTTCTGAACACCGCAGCCCATAACCTGTGTAACTGTCATTCCGGTTACGCCCAGAGCATTCATAGCCTTGCGGAGCTTGTCGTAGCGTGAGAGTTTAGCAATGATAACAACCTTGTGGATTCCTGATGTATTAGGAACCGGTGCTGTAACAACCTTTACAGCTGCATCCTTCTGTACCTGTGAAGCATTGTCGTACTCGCTTACACCAAGATCTGTGTTCTCGTTTACGCTCATGTTCAGAGTGTTTGAAACATCCATGATGGCAAATCCGGAATAAGCAGACGCAAGACCATGCTCTGTTGAGTCAAGTCCGAGAATCTCTTCTTCCTCTGTTACACGAAGTCCCATAACGGCTTTAATTAAGAAGAATGTGATTGTAATAGTAATAACTGTCCAGGCTGCTGTAGAGAACATTCCTACGAACTGGATTCCAAGGAGCTTAAGTCCGCCGCCGTAGAAAAGACCTACCATTTCGTTACCTGCTGCATCAGCTATTGAATAGCCGGGAGCTGAATTTGTAGCAAAAAGACCTACTGCAAGTGTTCCCCAAATACCGTTGAGGCAATGTACCGAAACAGCTCCGACAGGATCATCAACATGAAGCTTGTAATCAAGGAACCAAACACCGAAGCAAACAAGAAGGCCTGCTACGATACCGATCACGATTGCGCCAAAAGCATCTGTTACATCACAGGGAGCTGTGATGGCTACAAGACCTGCCAGTGAAGCGTTCAGACACATTGAAACATCGGGCTTACCGTATTTAACCCAGGTAAATACCATACAGGTTACTGTTGCAAGTGCAGGAGCAATTGTTGTTGTTACGAATACGCTTCCGAGCTGCTCTACGGTTGTACATGCTGCGCCGTTAAATCCGTACCAGCCAAGCCACAGGATAAATACACCGAGGGAAGCTGCTACAAGGTTGTGACCCGGGAAAGCATTTACTTTTGTAACCTTTCCGGAAGCATCCCTTTCGAACTTACCGATACGTGGTCCAAGCATTGATGCGCCAACAAGAGCTGCAATACCACCTACCATGTGGATGCAGTTGGATCCGGCGAAATCATGAAATCCCATCTGAGCAAGGAATCCGCCGCCCCAGGTCCAGTGTGCTTCAATCGGATAAACGATTGCTGAGATAACTGCCGAGTACACACAATAAGATAAGAATTTAGTTCTCTCAGCCATTGATCCTGAAACGATTGTTGCTGTTGTAGCACAGAACACAAGGTTGAATACGAAATTTGACCAGTCGAAATTTGCATAATTTGTGAAAATATCAAATCCGGGTCTTCCGATTATGCCTGCCAGGTCTTCCCCAAGAAGCAGGCCAAAACCGATGAGAATAAATACTACAGTTCCGATGCAGAAATCCATCAGGTTCTTCATAATGATGTTTCCTGTATTCTTTGCTCTGGTGAAGCCTGCTTCACACATTGCAAATCCGGCCTGCATCCAGAAAACTAAAGCTGCGCCGATCAAAAACCATACGCCAAAAACACTGCCGTTAATAGCATCTAAGATTTCTCCACTCATACGTTTCTCCTCCTTTTTGTGCCTTAAAGCACAAAAAAACGACGCACTGGCACACTACTTTCGTAGTTTGATGCGCCATTGCATCGTTTGCTTTTTTGTATTCGTGTATACACTTTACTTATTCATGGATTGTACTCGGATGTTTAAGACCTGTCAACAACTTTTTAAAAAATTTTTCAACATAGCCTTTCCATCAGGGGTCATGATGGATTCCGGGTGGAACTGAACCCCGTAAATAGGGTATTCTCTGTGCTCTATTGCCATAACTTCGCCATCATCGGTAACACCTGTTATCTTTAGGCAGTCCGGAATTGTGCTCTTTTCAGCCGCCAGAGAATGATATCTTGCAACGGGTGCTTTCTCAGAAATACCCTTAAACAAGGTGCTTTCAGTATCGAACTTAACCACTGACTGTTTGCCGTGCATAAGCTCTTTTGCATAAGTGACCGTAGCCCCAAAGGCCATACAGATTGCCTGATGTCCAAGGCACACGCCCAGCGTCGGGATCTCTTTTCCCAGAGTTCTTGCAGCCTCAACGATAATACCTGCATCCTCAGGCCTTCCGGGACCTGGTGAAAGAATGATCCGCTCAGGCTTTAGTGCTCTTATCTCCTCTATTGTCATCTCATCGTTTCTGATAACCCTGATATCAGGATTGATCTCGCCTATAAGCTGGTAAAGATTGTAGGAAAAGCTGTCGTAGTTATCTATAAGAAGTATCATCTCTCCACCTCCTGTGCCAGCTCCAGTGCACGAAGCGATGCTCTTGCTTTATTAAGGCACTCCATGTACTCTTTCTCGGGGTCTGAATCAGCTACGATTCCCGCTCCGCTCCTAACAAAAACGGTATCGTTCTTCTTGTAAATAAGACGAATTGCGATACAGGTGTCCATATTTCCCGAAAAATCTATGTATCCGATGGCTCCGCCGTAGATTCCGCGCTTGTTGTTCTCAAGCTCTCCGATCAGCTGACATGCCCTTATCTTGGGCGCTCCGGAAAGTGTTCCTGCCGGAAGCACTGCATTTATTGCATCAAGTGCATCGTTCTCCGGCCTGATCTCTCCTCTTACCGTCGATCCGATATGCATAACATGGGAATATCTCTCGATGGAATGGAGTTTTTCAACCTGCACGGTGCCGAATTTACTGATCTTTCCAAGGTCATTTCTGCCAAGATCCACCAGCATGTTGTGCTCCGCCAGCTCCTTCTCATCCGCCAAAAGCTCTTTTTCCAGAGCCTTGTCTTCCTCATCTGTTGCGCCTCTGGGCCTTGTTCCTGCCAGCGGGAATGTGTGAAGAATGCCCTTTTCAAGCTTAACCAGCGTCTCAGGAGAAGCACCGGCCACCTCAACGTCAGTACCCGAGAAATAGAACATGTACGGAGAAGGATTTATGGTGCGCAGAACTCTGTATGTATTGAGAAGGCTCCCTTTAAAGGGCGCTGAAAGCCTGTTTGAGAGCACGATCTGGAAGATATCACCCTCTTTGATGTGTTTTTTGCCGCTCTCAACCATGGCACAGTACTCCTCTTTACCAAAAAGAGGTGTAACCTCGCCCATGAGTTTTCCTCCCTCACAGGATTTCTCAGTATCGGCATATATCAGCTCTTTTAGCTGTGTAAGCTCCTCTATGGCCTTTTTGTAGCCTTCCTCGATATTCTCGGTCCTTGCGTTTGCAATAAGAACAATCTTCTGTTTCACGTTATCAAAGGCAATGACCTTGTCAAAGAGCATCAGATCCAGGTCCTTGAAGGCATCGTTATCAACGCCCTTCCAGGCTGCACTGGGTTCGCAGTAGCCAAAGTAGTCAAAGGCAAAATACCCAACGAGACCACCTGTAAACGGCGGAAGCTCCTCGAATGTTGGACTCTTATAGCTTGCGAGAATATCCCTTAGTATTGTCCATGGCTCTTTGGTCTGTACGGTTTTATCGCCAAAAGACATCTCGCCGTCCTTAAGTGTGATTGCAAGCTTCGGATCATAGCCGACGAAAGTATATCTTCCCCAATATTCGTTGGCTTGTGCTGATTCCAGCATATAGCAGTGTCTGGATGCAGCTTTTAGTTTCCTGACCAGTTCGATGGGTGTTATGAAGTCCGAGAGGATCTCACAGCCCACCGGTATAACGTCATATTTGCCGCTATTTGCGATTTCTTTTGCCTTATTCAGGCTAATTGTCACATCCAATATAAACCTCCCCAAAATCGTCCCCTAGGCGATTTTTGCATATTTGCATAAATATTAGCGCATAAACCGCGTAAGCGCAACAAAAAAGGGCTGAACAATAATGTTCAGCCCTTATATTTTTATATTTATTCTTATTTAACCTTGTTTCCACCCCATTCAACAACGGTAAATCCATCTCTTGAAGGTGTATCCAGAATCTGAGGTTTGATCCTGATATGGTGCTCTGATGGATACCACGCCATGAATACTCTGATCATGTTGTCAGGTTCAGGAGTAACGGTAAGCTTGGCGCCTTTTGTATAGGTCTTACCCTGGAAACTGATCACGTTGTAGGGATTGCCTTCCATATCTGAGAGCCAGAACTTAAGGAATTCAGCAATCTCGGCATCGTTTAGTCCCTGCTCGGCAAGCTTCTCCCTAAGGAATCCTTCCGTATCCTCACCCTTTACACAGTAGCCTGTATAGAAGTCGTACTCAAACCTCGGAACGCCTTCCCAGAACAGGTAATCATACTCTTGTCCTTCAAAAGTGATCTTGCCATCCCTGTTAGCTGTAACATTCCATGTATTTTCTGCATTGAACTCCGGGATAAGATCGGTGATATCTCCGTTGTAGTCAAGGCTTACTGAAATTTCGCTTCCATCCTCCTGCGGATACAGGTAAATTACAGGCTTAAGATCAACTCCCTCGGGAGTATTACTCTGAGCCGCTCCGCCGGAGCATCCCACAACCGACATTAAAGCGATTGTCATTACTATTCCCACAATACTCTTCATCCTCATAGGCTTATACCTCCTACACCTTCATTATAAACCATAGGCAGTCAGATTGTGTACAAGTTAACAGAAATTTAACATTGTTTACAATTTAGTGCCAAAATACCTCAAGTGTAGATTCCTGCGTGGGTTTTGTCAGTTCTATAAACTCGGAAACAGGTCTGAATTCTCCGGGTTTGTCATGAACATTCATACGGCATACGGGAGTCCCTTCTCCAGCCATAAATGCCTCTTTATAATCCTCAATGGAATTTATGGGAAAAGAGAACTTCATTCCGCCCATGTTTTCCTGAGAAAAATTGTGGATGTCAGAACCGCCGGCCATTCTGAAGCCTCTTTTAACAGCATACTCATATGCCAGGCTGTTCTGCCAGTCGGGATTGGCTGCGTTATATACCTCAACACCATCACTGATATCAGGCGTTATGTTAATCTCGGAAAGATATCCTCTCTCCCTGTAGGGATGAGCCTGAATCATGATTGCTCCTGCTTCATGCACCATTTTATACACCTCATAGCGATCCCTGGTTTCAAACCCGGGGTGATTAAGGAGCCATTTCTTATCAAGGCCATAGATCATGAACTCATCGCCGTGGAAATTGTATTCGATACCAAACAGGACTGTGAAATCGCTTCCAGCCGCCTCTTTTGCGTGTTCGAAGCCACTACAGTACTTCTCAACCCTCTTCTCCCAAGGCCAGTCTCTGGGCACACAGCTGTTACCCGCGAAATAATGGTCGGTCACAATGATCCCACTGTATCCAAGGCCCTTCATATAGGTAATATAATCCTCTCCGGGCGTGGAAGAACAGGCGCTTGCTTCGATTGTATGAAGATGTGTCTCGTAAATGTACTCCAACTCTGAAACCTCTTTAAGTTAATATTTTTTTTATAAAATCTTTAGACGCAGATTAGTTACTGTACACATTTTTCGCTTATGATGTTGAAAGTAATTTTTTTATGGATTGGAGGAAAACGATATGGACACATTAAACTCTTTTGAGTCTTACAACAAAGTAAATGAGCCCAAGGTCGTAGACACAGTAAACCTTTTCGGCAAGTACGTAGACGCTGCATCCTTCAAGATCAAGGTTATCACCGCTTCAGCATCAGCTCTTTTTATAGGCGGACTTACTGCTCTGGTAATCCTGCTCTGATATTACTTTCGCCAGCAGGCGTATTATATATGTTATATAACTTATATGATAATCGATGGGGTTATGCCCCATCTATTTTATTGTCATCATTTATGATATGCTTTTTTATGTAAATTGTTAAATTAAGGAGAGAATTATGGATACAAAAATGATAATTGAAATGGTCGGTTACGTAGGATCAGCTCTTGTGCTGGTTTCCTTCTTTATGTCCTCCATTTTTAAGCTCAGGGTAATAAACACTATCGGAAGCCTTATTTTTACCGTATATGCCTTTATTATCCACTCATACCCAACAGCAGTCATGAATATCTGCCTGGTTGCCATCAATATCTATTATCTGATCAAGCTCAGCAATACAAGCAAAGAAACAAGGGAATACGATCTTGTGAAGGTATCCCTTGATGACTCCATGCTTAAATACTCTATTGATAGAGCAAAAGACGATATTCAAAAGTGCTTCCCGGGATTATCTCTGGATTTTTCCGACGCGACAACTTCCTATATGGTCTGCTATAACGGCGCACCGGCAGGAATCTTTATCGGAAAAGAGACTTCAGACAACAATCTGGATATTCTCCTGGATTACTCACTTCCGGAGTACAGAGACTTCTCCATAGGAAAATTTCTTTTCTCCAAACTTCCTTCATATGGGGTTAAATCTCTTACCTACAGTGGTCCGGATGAGCATCACAAGGATTACCTTAACAAATACAGTTTTGTTAAAAAAGACGGCAGCTACGTAAAAACCTTCTGATAGAGCAGATTATCAGCTCATTGCACCGGGATCGGACATCATTTTGATAGTCTCAATATCATTAGCTGTAAGCTTAATGTTTGACTCTATCTTCCTTCCGTCCGGTGTTGTAACCGTAACGCCAAGAACGGTTCCTTCCTGCAAAGCATTGTCCTTAATAGCCATAATAAATGGTACAAATTTGGGATGATCCTGCTGGAAAGTCTGTATTCTTTGCTGTAATTGCATAAACATCATTGGATTCATATTCATATTTTTGTCACCTCTGCTAAAATTTAGCATAAAAATTGAGTGAAATCAAATTTTTTTATTTTCCTTTAGTCTATAATGACATTCGCATATAAAAATGTATGCGCTTACATTAGTGAAAAACCGTTGTTTTTTAAGGAGGAAAAATAAATGTACGGATTTGGTGATATGATCCAAAAACTCAAACAGGACCCTAAGACAATCGTATTCCCTGAGGGTTCAGATCCACGTATTCTTGAGGCTGCTTCAAGACTTCTTGCAGGAAACTTCATCAAACCTATTCTTCTCGGAAATGTAGACGAGATCAATAAGTCAGCTGAAGAGGCAGGTTACAACATCCGCGGCGCTCAGATTATCGATCCCGAGAACTATGATAAGTTCGACGAGATGGTTGATGCTTTCTGCGAGCTCAGAAAGAGCAAGGGCATGACACCAGAGAAGGCAATACCTATTCTCAAGCAGACCAACTACTTCGGAACAATGCTCGTTAAGATGGGTCTTGGCGACTGTCTTCTCGGAGGAGCAACATACTCAACAGCTGATACAGTTCGTCCTGCTCTCCAGATCATCAAGACAAAGCCTGAGAACACCATCGTTTCTTCATGCTTCATTCTTGTTCGTCCATCTGCTACAGGTGACAACGAAGTTATTGCAATGGCCGACTGCGGAATCAACATCAATCCTAATGAGGATGAGCTTGTTGAGATCTGTGGCGAGACAGTTAACTGCGCAAGACGTTTCGGCGTAGATCCCAAGGTTGCTTTCCTTTCATTCTCAACAAAGGGATCAGCTAAGGACGACACCGTAACCAAGATGCAGAACGCAACCAAGAAGGCTCAGGAGAAGTATCCTGATATTCCTATCGACGGTGAGCTTCAGTTCGACGCAGCAGTTTCACCTCGTGTAGCTAAGCAGAAAGCTCCCGGTTCACCTGTTGCAGGACATGCAAACACCTTCATTTTCCCTGACATCAACGCAGGAAACCTTGGTTACAAGATCGCTCAGAGAATGGGTAACTTCGAAGCATACGGCCCTATTCTTCTTGGTCTTAACGCACCTATCAACGATCTTTCAAGAGGCTGCAACGCTATTGAGGTTTACTCAATGTCTATCATTACTGCAGCACTTGCATAAAATGAAAGTTTATTGAGACGTGAAAAGAGTAGTCACATTACGTGACTACTCTTTTTTGTTTAGGTATTATTTGCATGACGGCGTTCATGACTCTTGTAGAACATCGATTTGTCTTTGTACATGTTCTCGTCAGCGCTTCTAATGACCTTGTTTACATCCTTGGAGGTTCTCGACCACTTATATCCTATGGCAAGTGAAACCTTCTTGGTTTTACTCTTGAGTTTATCTACCAGCTCGCTGAACTTTTCTTCCTCTATATCGGGAATTACTGCCACAAATTCATCTCCGCCAATCCTGTAACAGTATTTCTTTTTGAACACCGATCCTACCAGTTCAGCTGTATCTTTTATCAGCTTATCACCTTCCTGATGTCCCTTATCGTCGTTTATAGCCTTAAGGCCATTGATATCTGTGTAGCATATACCAACAGGTACAGACATTTCTGAAAGCGACGTCAGAGACTGATTAAGCGCATATCTGTTTCCGAGTCCCGTAAGGGCATCATGTCCACCCAGGAACATCAGCTCTTTTGTCAGATCATTGTTTCTTATCTGGCCTGCGATAAACGCAGAAACCGTCTCCATCATCTCAACCACATTGACCTGGATCTCAAGCGAATGATTATCTACAACAAGAAAGCCTATGAGTCCGTCTTTATCCTTAAGGGTTGTCACCAGGAATCTGGAGATTTTTCCCGCCAGAAATTCATTGTACAGCTCCGGGCTTGAATCCTGTATCACAGTCACATCGGTCATGTGCAGAACATTACCGCCCTCAAGATCCCTGAGCCATATATTGATCATATCGGTCTTTTCAAACATCTTTTTGGAAGGAAGCTCTGTAGAGCAGGATTTGCTGACCCATTCATGAAGCTCTTTTATCTTATGAGTATCAGGCTCAATTCTCATCACATAGACGCGATCTGCTTCCATGGTCTGCCCTATACGGCGCAGAACTCTTTTTATTCCCTTGTTAAAATCAGGTGTAGCGATCGCCTTGGCGCACTCGATAACAAGGTTATTAGTATTGGCATTAAAGGTCTGAGTTACCTCATTTCGCTTATCCGCTGTTACATCATGAATAATAAAAGCACAGAACCCCTTCTGATATACGGGAACAACCCAGAATTCAAACCACTTGTTGAACTGGCTGTTGTAGGTCCTATTAATGGAAGACTGCCTTAGAACCGCTGCCTGATAACTGAATTTGATCCAGTCCTCATCCTGATTCGACACAGTCTGGTAATAGGTACTTCCTATAAGCTCAGCAATGGGACGTCCCACCAGCTGCGCATATTTCTCATTCGCATATAAAAAGAGCATATCTTTTACTGTTCCGAAGGGATCCGTCAGAACTTTGAAGATGCAACATGCATCGGGAAGATCTCTTAGCATGTATAATATGTCGTTAGCAGTAAATTCAGTATCTGTTGAATAGCCAATTTTTCCTTCGCTGTTAGTTTCAGGCATATGCTCACCTCTTTTTAATTATGCAATATATTCTGTGCCATTTTAATTATACTATAAAGTTAATCATATTATTATCTATTTTTAATAAACAAACAAACTTAATATGATAGTATTGTATTGTTACGGAGGTTTGCTATGCACAAAAGTAGGACTTTTCTATCATTCATAATGGCTACATGCATGTGTTTCCTTGCTGTGGGATGCGCATCTTCTCAGGGATCTGTTCAGTCTCAGGATTCTTCTGAAAGCACAAAAACCTTAACTATCGCAGCCAGAGACGGATCACATGCAGATGTAATAAATGCTGTAAAAGGAAAGTTTGAACAAGAGAATAACTGTACCGTCGAGGTAATACCCTTAAGTGCAGATGACATACGAAAAAATGTAATCGAAGATATCTCAAACCCTGAGGGCAAATATGACGTCATCATGATAGACGATCCATTAATGCCTGAATATATAGAGAAAAACGTACTTCAAAACCTCACACAGCTAGGATATGCCGATGACGAGGACTTTGTTGATAAATCAAGACTTCTGGGAAAAGACCCTTATCCACTGGGCGCCACTTATGCTCTGCCCTTCTCAGGTAACGTTCAGCTCATATTTTATAATCCTGACTTAATAACCGATTCCGGATCTTTAAATACATGGAGTGATATTCTGACAGCCTGTGAAGAAGTTCAGGCATCAGGGAAAAAAGGCTACGCCATAAGAGGACAGGCAGGAAACCCTATTGTTTCTGATTTTCTTCCCATACTTTGGGCTTTTGGCGGAGATCTTTTTGACGAGAACAACAAAGTCATTCTGGATTCGAGAAAGAGCCGTGAAGCTCTTGAATTCTACTGTAAATTGTACAAGACAGGTGATAATTACGATAAAGACGGACTTATAGAAGCCGTAAACAGTGGCGAAGCTGCTATGGCACTTGGATGGCCATCCTGGTTTATAACCGGAAGCGGACCCACAGCTTCCATAGCCCAGATTCCCGGCAAATATTACAGTATATCCGAAACCTTTGCCACAGGTGAAATCGGTAACTGGCTCCTTGGAATCACCACAAATTCCAAAGATCCCGAGCTGGCACTTAAGCTCTCGATCTACTTAACCAGCGCTGATGTTCAAAGAGAAGCTCTGGAACACGGCGGAATTCCCACAAGGAAGAGTGTATTTAAAGACGATTCAACAATTGCCAAATATCCATACTTCCAGCAGCTGTACAGCGGAACCAACAACTCCAGAGTGCGTCCGAGAACCACTAAATGGTCACAAATTGAGACCGTATTCGGAGAAGAGCTGGTAAAGTGCATAGAAGGCAGCCAATCCGTCGATGATACGATCAAAAACTCACAGAAAGCAATTTCCGATCTTATGAATGAATAATTCAGCTCTTTTTGGCAGCAAGCTCCCAGAATGTGACGGCGCTTGCTGCTGCTACGTTAAGGGAGTCTACTCCGTTAGACATCGGGATCTTGACAACGTAGTCGCTGTCATCAATGGTCTTTTTCCTTAAGCCTTCTCCCTCTGTTCCCATTATTATCGCAAGTTTTTCTTCTTGTGCCAGGTGCTTGTCATCTATGCTTACGCTGTTATCCACCAGTGCAAGCGCAGCTGATCTTAAGCCAAGCTTATGAAGCATGCTGATACCATCTTCATACCATTCATCACCGATAAAAGTCCATGGAACCTGGAAAACATTGCCCATGCTGACTCTTATTGATCTTCTGTAAAGCGGATCACTGCAACCTCCTGTCAGTATCACTGCATCAATGTTAAGAGCTGCTGCAGAACGGAATATTGCGCCGACATTAGTGGGATTTTCCACATCCTCAAGAATGACTATTCTGCGCGCATCCTTTACTATATCCTCCGGTGACAACAGCTCTTTTCTCCTCATTGCGCAGAGAGCGCCTCTTGTGAGTTTAAAGCCGGTTATCCGGGATAAAATATCCTCTGTTGATGTGTAAATTGGAATATCTCCAAGCCTTAGCAGAATATCTTCCATCTCCCCGGTAAGAAGCCTGTCCTCCACAAGTGCAGAAACAGGCTCAAATCCAGCATCCAAAGCCCGTACAATAACTTTAGGGCTTTCCGCAATGAAAAGCCCTAAGTTCGGTTCATATATTTTTTTTAATTGATTCTCGTTTAAAGAATTGTAGATTGCGACATCTTCGCAGTTTAAATCCTTAAGATTAATTATTTCGCTCATTTTCCACCAGTTCGTTTTTCAGCTCTATTAAAGATTTGCCCGTTCTCCTTGCAATGCCTGCCAGGTCTTCGTATTCAAATTTTTCGCGCTTAATTCCGTGTCCGTAAGATCTTTTCACCCTGACTTCACCATAAGGGGTGTCAATCTTCTTGATCTCTCTAAGCATGGTATATCTGTTGTAGGTATGCTCACGAACACCAAGAGTAGTGGTATATTTGAACATCACACTAAGGAGTCTCTCTTTGTCATCCTCGTTGCAAAGGACTGTCAAAATGAATCCCGGGCGGTTCTTTTTCATATCAACCGATATTGTAAAAACATCGAGTGCTCCTCTCTCAAAGAGTATCTCTGTTGCAAAACCAAGCTCCTCTCCGGTCATATCGTCGATGTTACAGGAGAGCTCAATTATCCTCTCAGCCTCTTCCGATGAATCACCGATCATGGCCCTTACGCAGTTGGCCTGGTCGAAATCTTTTTTACCCATGCCATAACCGATAGCATCTACCGTCATCACCGGCTGCGCGCCAAAATCAAAGGCAAAATACTTGACCAGAGCTGCACCTGTAGGAGTACAGAGCTCGCCCACAATCTTCTCCGGAGAATATGTTGGTATGCCTTCCAGCAAAAGAGCTGTCGCAGGCGCCGGAACCGGAAGAATGCCATGAGCACATTTAACAGTGCCATTTCCGACGTTTATAGGTGAAACGATTATTTTATCAGGATCAAGCTCGTGAAGCAGATAACATACAGCAGTGATATCAGCTATGGCATCCATCTTACCGACTTCGTGGAAATGGATCTGAGAAACCGGCTCTCCATGGACCTTGCTCTCTGCCTCTGCAAGAATCTGGTACACTTCCCTTACGTCACTCTTGATTTCCTTTGAAATGTTAAGTCCTTCTATAATTTCTTCTATGTCATCAAGAGTGCTGTGATGATGCTCATGGTCATGCTCGTCACCTTCTTCAATTCCATCTATCAAAACCGTAATATGATCGCCCAAAATGCCGCATTTTTTGATCTGGTCGAGTTTATATACCACATTGGGTATATTTATCGCATTTAAGGCCTCTATAACGCTGTTTTTATCTTCAAACAGCCCAAGTAACGAAGAAGCCATCATATCGCCGGCAATACCCATCTTACATTCCAGATACAGTGTTTTCATAGCACGTTCCCTTTCTGTTACTCCTCTATCACTACATTATTCAGTACAACCCCTTTTCCCTCGATTATGTGGGCTTTTCTGCCTCCACAGACAGGACAGAGGTATCCGTTTTCTCTTGACGGAAAATATTCGTTATTGCACTCCTCACACAAAGCCTTCACCGGAACCTCAACGCATATAAGCTCTGCTCCCTCAATTATTGTTCCCTTGGAAGCTTCCGGGAAATACTTCTGCATATAATAAGGCATTACGCCACTTGTTTTTCCGATATAAACCTCGATGCTCTTTACCTTTTTCGCCTCATTTTCCATGGCAACTTCGGCAGCCATTGAAACCATTTTAGCGATATAACTCATCTCATGCATCTATACTTCTCCGCCCAATTTCTCATGTTTTACTATATTTTATTACAATTTAATTGATTATGACTACTTTTTTGTCGATAATATAAAAAGGAGGTGTGATATGGCTCACAATGTGGTTATAACCTGTGTTGGATGCGGTCGTTCTTTTACAGCTCATAACAGCATGAATCCATTTTGCTGTAAAACCTGCAAAATAAGATATTCATACCACTACACGTTTAAGTGTCGCGAATGCCGAAATACGTCCTGTGAAGTAAGAAATAACGCGCTGGCAGGCTGTGCGACAGACTGTCCCAATCTAAAATGGGCTCCATAATAATTTGGATATAGCAAATCCGCGGTTTTGCGCCGCGGATTTTATTTATGTTATATAACACATATATGTTATATCACTTACCCTGTAGATGTGTAATAAACTGCTGGGCAGTTCTTCCGGAAACGCCTCCATGACTGAGTTCCCATCTGTCTGCCTCAAGTCTTAGCTCTGATTCCTCCATCACAATACCGTTTCTCTCGGCTAAAACCTTCACGATATCATAGAATTCCTGCCTCGATGGCTTGTAATATCCTATTGTTACACCGAATCTATTAGCCAGTGAGAGTTTCTCTTCCATGGTGTCAGATCTGTGGATATCTCCATCCTGCTCAATATCCCTTCTGTCCTTCCAGGTCTCCTTGATCAGATGACGCCTGTTGGAGGTCGCATAGATTAGAATATTGTCCGGCTTGGTCTCAACACCACCCTCGATTACGGCTTTCAGGAACTTGTAATCAGATTCATCCTCCTCAAAAGAAAGGTCATCCATATAAATTATGAACTTATAGTTCCTGTTCTTGATCTGCGAAATAAGCTGTGAAAGAAGCCTGAACTGATACTTATAAATCTCTATCATCCTCAGTCCGTCTGCATAAAACTCATTGACTATAGCCTTAATACTGGTAGACTTGCCGGTTCCGCTATCACCAAACAAAAGGACATTATTGGCCTTTTTACCATCAACAAAAGCCTTTGTATTGGCAATAAGCTTCTCTTTCTGAATCTCGTACCCGACAAGATCGTCCAAAACAACGCTATCCATGTTGTTAATAGGGTTAAATTCCACTTTCCCGTTAGGAAGTTCTCTGAGCCTGAATGCCTTATTAAGACCAAATTCTCCGACACCTATTTTCTTGTAAAATGATGTTACGAGAACAAAGAATTCGTCGTCAGACTGAGCGTTTTCAAGGCTTTCACTTAAGGTTCTTACCTTCTCACTGACATTTTGATTATACATAAGCTCCGGCTTATCAATTGCCTTATAGTTGGTTATGCAACTAAAGCAGTCAATACCCAGAACCTCTTCAAGTTCTGTAAAATCGAAGTCAAAAAGCTCTTTAAACGCATGGAAATCATTTATTGCAAAGTGATTGACACTGCCATCTTTACTACCTACCTTCTCACAGGTAAGACTGAAAGGGTTCTCATCCATGATCAAGAGATAAGTCAGGTAATTGTGCCAAAGATTCTTGTCAAATGCACAAGACGTTCCAAGGACTAAAAGACGTTTAACCTGTTTGTAGCATCTTGTAATAAGATCAGCATTAGAATAGCTTCCTCTGTGATAGTCTTTATAGACCTCAGAAAGCTGAATGAGGATTGAATCCTCCGGTAAATCCCCGTAAATAAGCAGTTTTGCGACAATTTGTTCCATCTGCTCCTCCGTCAAAAGCAGTTATCTATGTTATATAACACAAATAACATATATGTTGATTTAGTTCTCTAAAAGCTTCCTCTCAAGCTCTTCAAAATCATAGTCTGTGCGCTGTGAAAAGTTATTGAAAGAGTTGTTCTTAGCAGCTTTTGACTTAGATTCTGTATTATAGTAACCCTTCTTAATGCAGTCCTTGATAAAAGCAATGGGAACATCAATATCTGTTCCGTAATTCTGCATATATTCGTAAGCCTTTTTTATCTTGGATATATCATAATCAGCCGCCTCAGCGATCTCTCTAATCTCTCTGAGCTTAAAGTCATCATGCATAAGATCGATAAGCTCATCTAATATCTCATCTCTGTTAGCCTGCACGATCTGTACAGTCTTAGGCGCCTCAAGATCCTTCTTAGTTACAAAAAACCTGATCCCGACTGCCTTACGTCCACTCTTAATGGGCTCATAATCAACAACCAGACTTGTCTTGTTATTGAGCTCTTCCTTCGCCTTAAGCAGGACGTTTCTGTTAAATATCTTAAATTCCTTGTATTTATTCTGGCCTGTCTTCTCTGCAAGTTCATCAATTCTGTCATAATCCGGAGATTCCTTCTCAAGTTCGGCCTTGATTTCCTTACTTCCGCCGGAATTGATGATACCAAGCTCTAATTTGAGCTCAGGAAGCAGATATTCAAACACCATATCTCCCTGTTTCTTGGTAACTGCAGACTGGTAGTCGTACGCAGACTTTAGCATCTCATAAAGCCTTAATGAGTATACACTCTTAAGGCTAAGAGTTTCTGCCAGACTGAGGACTGTATAGTCCTTTTGCAGATTGACTATTTTATCTGTGAGTGAGTTATTATATCTAAGGGTTAGTGTTCCATTCTTAAAAGATGCATCGGTTACCACCTGATGGGCCTCAATTTTACCGTTTTCCTTGTCCTTCATGAGAAGATTCCAGTCAAAGATAGTTGCTCCCTTGATCTGTCTGTCACAGAGAGCCTCTATATGCTCATATAAAGAACCTGAGCTGGACTTAAACATCTTCCTGAGGTCCGTACCATAAATAGTTGCAACAACATTATTGGTCTCATCAACATGAATGTGCTGCATTCCTATGGCAAAAAGCTTCTGGCTAAGAGCTGTACCCTTACCCATGGCATTAATAAGTTCATT
The DNA here is from genome assembly GCF_000421405.1 of Butyrivibrio sp. NC2007. Lineage (GTDB taxonomy): Bacteria > Bacillota > Clostridia > Lachnospirales > Lachnospiraceae > Butyrivibrio. Next base: position 171,024 of record NZ_ATWY01000003.1, on the reverse strand, counting down.
GGATTTCTTATAGCTCTTATTTACAATGAGCTGATCTCTCTTCTCTTTCTGCATCTTAAAACCGATTCCTTTTTTGTTCACCTATTGGTATAATAAGTTATTCCTTTTTCTTTAACCTTTAGGTTATCAGTGTTTAAATAACATTCCCTTTTTATAAACCTTATCTATATTATATTCCCTTTCTTGTCACTTACAAGCATTTTCTTACAATATTTTGTAGGTAGTTATCGGTTTTACCACTAAAAATAATTGCCTATTCCAGTCAACGTCTACCATTCCCTATTTGTACACCTTTCAGAACAGGTCATTCCCTTTTTGGTACCTTTAACCGTTTCGGATAAACTAATACGGTCAATATTATGCCCTTTTTAATCACCTTTTACGCCCTTTTGCATACCCTATTTCGTCCTGATTCCTGTAAAGCCCATCAAGACTGCCTTTTTGGCTACTATATCTATATTTTACGTTCCCTTTTTAGTCACCTTATATTCCCTTGTCGTGCACCTATATAAAAAAGCAGGGTAAAAATGCCTGCTTTTACTACTTTAATAATCGAATTTTCATTCTAAAATGTTCCCGGCAGCATACTCCTAAGATCAGGAATACATATTTTTCCCGATAATGGGCCTTATAAATACATTCCCTTTTTAGTCACCTAATCATTCCCTTTTAGGTCACCTATCATTACTTAACATGTCTGAAACGCCCTATTTATCTCATTTCTTTGGCATAATAATTTGTTCTATGGTTATTCCCTTTTTGGTCACCTTTATTCCCTTTTATATACCTTTATATACCCCAAACCGTCACCTGAAAGGTATCATTTCCATCCCAAATAAAGTCACTAATCATGCCCTATTAGTACACCATCCATACCCTTTTACCCTACTTTTCATCCCCTTTTTACTCACCTAAAAACGTCCCATCCCTCATGTTTACTGGACTTTTGAGGGATGCTAATTAATAACAAGTGTAAGTATTAATAAATACTAATAAACAACACCGTTTGTGTAAGTAAAGATTATTACACTTTCCGGAAGACAAAAAAATGAAATATAGAAAGAAATAATGAAGATTGAAATATATAAGTCAGGAGAATTGATAAAAGAATTAAGAATAGCATAGAAAATGCATAAGGTTTTTGTATAAGGAAATGGACTGAATTAAGGGATTTCAGACAAAGTATCCAGGATCCAGAACTATAAGGAATACTTTACTAGAGAATGCAGGACAAAATGAATGAAAATTATATATCAAAAGAAATATATAAAAAATATTGAATAAATAACAAATTGACATAAAATTACAAATTTAAATTTATATTTAATAACAGATGCAACCAAAAATTTATAAAAAAATAAATAAAAAATTAATTAAAGGAATTACATCAGAGAAATGCAGAATAAAAAAACAGATGATATAGAATGGAATCATGTGAAAATACGCTTGTTAGATTTAATTATAAATGATAATCAAGATTTATATTTTGTAAACATTATAACATATTTGCAAAATCATCAAAAATGAATAATGACTGATTGGGTCAATATTCTATATTGATATTTCGTTTACTGAACTTATTATGATAAAATATTAATTCCAATTATAATTATATACTGTATACCTCATATATTCTAATTAAATAACAAGCGATATATAATAAATCAAACTCATCTTCTATTCACTATAATGCAACAGAACTTGCAACTTGATGAATTTAACTTCCAGATCAATTTTCACAGCCCCGGAAAGGCCTTAAAATGCGCATCTTAAACGATATCTAATGTTTCAATACAAAATTGCATCTTCTCGATTGCAAGTTTATAAAATCTTTATAATTAATTAATCGATTTTTCAAACACCCTCTACGTAAATTATTACGCCTACAAGCCCTTAAAATCCAAAATAGACCGCAATGGTTAAAAACGCTCTAAATATTGATTAAAATTAATATTTTTGCTTATTTTATGTGTTCTGGCAAAGATCTTTGAATTACCTACGGGGGAATCAAATAAAAGCTTTAATTCTTATGTTTAATATGACAAAAAACTGATCAAATCATCAGGCCCAGGAAACATAAAAGTACAACAGGTAAATATATATTAAATAAATGATATAAAATATATACAATAAAGAACACATATTACAAATATATAATATCATAAATATTTAAAACATTCAAGCAATATAAAATAAATGAAACATATAAAATATTAAAAATATTTAATATAGAGTAAACATATAAAATATATTAAATATAAAAATAAAATATATAATATTAAATATTTAAAACATATAGCATATAAAACATATATAATTGTATAAAGTAAATAATATATATAACAATATATGATATATAATATGTATAATAAATATATGCGATATAATACATAGAATATATTAAATAAATAAAACGAATATATAATATAAAAGATATATGAAATATAATATAAATATGTTATATAATATTTTGATATAGGATGAATATTCGATATAAGTTATATAACATATGTGGGATTAATAAAAATCTTAGAGGATGATAAATATAAGATATAAGATATATAACATTTGATTTAAATAATATTGAGTCTGAGTTAATGAAAATAGGATCTGCATATGCTAGAGCTTAAAACCATAAAATGCAGGCCAGGGATGTTGTAAATAACACGATGAATTATATAACATATATATAAATTTAATGAAGCTGTTTCTTCTGCAAAGTCAGTAAATAAGCGCGTTTCCAAGGAATTGAAGAGAAATATAGAATCAGCACCTGAGATAGTGTGAAAAGTAGAAGGATAAACTTAATATTATAAGTAATTGATCAAAAAGGAAAAAGTAGCATATATATGTTATATAATGTTAAAAATTGTTTCTCGATTACCGGGATTAAAAATCAAATTTATAAATCAATAAAAAAGATTGTTTTGAAATATAAATGATATATGTTATATAACATTATGCAAAAATAAAAAACTACATTTTGCGCTCTATAAAATATATCGCACATATATGATATATAACATTATATTGTTTGATGATCCGAATTGTTATATAACAAATATAATAAAAATAATCTAAACAAATGATCACTAAATATGTATAAACATATAAGTTATATAACATATAGATGTGAAATATAATATATTTATCATATTACTTATTGAATTTAAATGTCCTACGTTATATAATAAGAAAGGATTGAATGTATAAAATTTATAACAGATATATGTTATATAAGTTTGGGAGGAGCCATGCGAATAGTAGCATTTAGTAATCAGAAGGGCGGAGTTGCCAAGACAACATCCAGCTACGCTCTTGCGGTAGGATTGGCTAACAGGGGATACAAGGTTCTTGTAATAGATGCCGATCCTCAGGAAAACCTGTCTATGACCGCAGGAATCAATTTAAATGAGATTGATCCGGATCCAGAGGATATTGAAGCACTTACACCGGAACAACAGGAATATTTCTTCAAAAACGTCCCTGCTAAATTATTTGAGGTCATGAAGGGGGAAAAGGACATTAATCGCGCCATTATTCCAATAGGGGACAATTTGGACCTTATAGTAGGCGGAATCGACCTTGCATCCGCAGATATGACCTTTGGAGACCTGGGACGAGAGAGACTGATCAAGAATGCAATCGGCAAGCTCAAGAAAGACTATGATTTCTGCATATTTGACTGTAGTCCGGCTCTTGGCGTTGTTCTTATGAACATACTGACCGTGGCAGATGAGGTAATAATACCGTTGGAGCCAGGCGCATACTCACTTCAGGGATTATCAAGACTGTATAAATTTATAGATCAGATTCATGATTATACTAATGATAAGCTGGTAGTTGACGGTATTCTCGTTACTAAGGTAAGAAATACAGCCAATTCAAAGATCTGGATCAATGATATTGAAGAGAAGGCGGAATTACTTGGTACGAAGGTGTTTAAGTCTAAGATAAGACTGAATGTATCCGTAGAAGAGGCACAAACCATGAAAATGGATATATTCGAATATTCCGGTGGTTCAGCAGCAGCTAGAGACTATGATGATTTCATTGATGAATTCTTGGGGGAGGATGAGTAATGGCAAGTAAAGCGAACATGTTAAAACAGGGCGCCAATAAAACTGGTATGGGTTTATTTGCAGGAATGTCAAGGCTGGATGCCAAAGAAGAAGCGCCTTCCAAGGCTGTTGAGATAACAGAAGATATTGTAAAAGAAGAAAAACCGACCAAAGTAGTCAATGAAACAAAGAAAGAATCTGTTCAGGTAAAGGTAGCGGAAGTACCTGTTGAGGAGCCGGTAGTAGAAGCCCCTGTAATGCCGCACCCACAGGTTCAAACACCTGTTATTGAAGAAATTCAAGAACAACCCGAAGTTATTAATGAAAGAATTAATAAAGCGGAAAAAGTTGATAAAACTGAGACTTCTGCCAAGAGCAACAGCAGATACGAGAAAGAGAAGTTCCTCCTTCTGGATATCAGAGGATACAGAGACTATGTTGAACATATGGCTAAGGCTGCCAATATGTCAGCAACAAAATATATCAGAAACCTTATCCAGCAGGATATGGACAAAAATAACGATATTTACCTCGCTCACAAGGAATTAGAGGAAAAGCTCAGAGGAAGATCAGGAAACTAAGAAAAACGTCTAAAATCGCCTTTAAATGCATTTTAAAAGCCCCCGGACATAAGTCCGAGGGCTTAAATAATGTCTATTAAATTATTTCTTCTTTCCGTTTACAGCATCCTTGAGTGCCTTACCAGCTTTGAATTTAGGAACTGTAGCTGCAGGAATCTTGATAGCTGCGCCAGTCTGAGGATTCTTACCTGTTCTAGCTGCTCTCTTAGCTGTCTCGAATGTTCCGAATCCAACGAGCTGAACTTTGCCTTTCTTCTTAAGCTCTTTTGATACAGCATCTGTGAAAGCCTTAACAGCCTTCTCTGAATCCTTCTTTGAAAGACCAGTCTCTTTTGCGATAGCATCAACAAGTTCTGTCTTATTCATGGTATAATACCTCCCTCAAAATGAGTAATTTTTACTACAATGAAAATTTTACACCTAGTTTTGGGCATTCTCAAGAGATTAAACACGAAAAAATGCCAAATTTCATTGTGTTTTTTAGTGCAGAATTCTGAAAAAGCGCTAAAGTATTGACTTTTTACAAAAAGAGTATTACAAATTCACAGTTTTGCTACTGTTTGGCGGTATACTTTGAGGAAATAGTAGGCAGATAGGGCAAGTGAAGCTACCTCTGCGATAGGAAATGCGAGCCAAACAAGGTTTATATTGCCGGTCTTAGATAAGAGCCATGCAGCCGGGATTAGCACAACAAGCTGTCTTCCTACAGATATGATCAGAGAGTAGATACTCTTTGAAAAGGCCTGGAATATGGATCCCATGGTTATGCACAGGCCTGCTACAGGGAATGAGAGGCATATTGTGCGAAGCGCCGGAATACCTATACTAAGCATATTTTCGTCTGCATTAAATATTCCCAGGAGCTTATCAGGCATGGTGAAGAATACAATTGCTCCTATAAACATTATGGAAAGGGCAAGTGCAAGTGAAAACCTGAGAGCCTCATTGATACGTGATTTCTTTCTGGCACCGTAGTTGTAGGCGAGTACAGGTATAAGTCCGTTGTTTAAGCCAAATACAGGCATAAAGATAAAGCTCTGCAGTTTGAAATAGATTCCGAATACCGCTGTTGCAATAGGTGATAGCATGATCAGTATCTTATTCAGCAGATAAGTCATAATTGAGCCGATGGACATCATAAGTATCGAAGGGACACCAACGTAGTATATTTCTCTGATGGTCTCAAGCTCAGGGTGAAGTATCTTTTCCCAGGAAAAGACAATTTCCTTATTGAACTTCAGATTACAGGTGAGGCCTATAGCAGCTCCGATAAACTGGCCCAAAACTGTGGCATAGGCAGCTCCTGCAACGCCAAGTTCGGGGAAAGGTCCGATTCCGAAGATAAGAAGCGGATCAAAGATAATATTGATAATTGCACCTGTTGCCTGAGAAACCATGCTGAATATAGTCTTTCCTGTGGACTGAAGAAGCCTTTCGAAGGTCATCTGGAAGAATATTCCGGCAGAAAACAGGCAGATAATTCTGAGGTATTTTGTGCCGAATTCCATGATTATTCCGCTGCTGTACTGGGATGCAATAAATGGACGGGCAAAGAAAATACCTATGATAAAAAAGAGTACGAAATTGAGGAATGTCAGGAACAGACCATTATTGGCTGCTGCATCGGATTTATCAAATCTCTTTTCGCCGAGTGAGCGCGATAGAAGGGCATTAATACCGACACCGGTTCCGGAGCCCATGGCGATCATCAGGTTTTGCATGGGAAAAGCTAAAGTAACTGCGGTGATGGCTTCGGTTGCGTGATTGGGAATACGGGCTACGAAGGCACTGTCTACTACGTTATAAAGAGCCTGCACCAGCATGGAGATCATCATAGGCAGGGACATGGAAATGATTAGTTCTTTTATGGGCATTACGCCCATTTTGTTTTCTTGATTCATGGATTTTCCTTTGGATTTTTCTTTTTTTCATTTATTATACATGATAATATAATAAAAAGACCTTTTTAGTGATATGTATTGATGTGAAGGAGACTATATGCGTAAAAGAGTACTTATTGCTGATGATACTACACTGATGAGAGAGATGATTAGAGGAGCGCTTCCGGCTGAGGATTATCAGATAGTCGGAGAGGCAACTTCCGGTGATAAGGCAATTGAACTTTATCAGGAGACTAAGCCGGATGTGATGATCCTTGATATAAATATGCCTAAAATGAACGGTATTGACGCACTTACAGAGATAATGAAGATTGATCCCAATGCCAAAGTTATCATGTGTTCAGATCAGAAGTATGAGTCTATGATAATGATGGCCCTCAAAAAGGGAGCAAAGGACTTCGTAATAAAGCCTTTTACATCGTATGATGTGCTTCTTGCGGTCAAGAAGCTCTTCGATGGGGAATAAATACAGAAAGAGAGACAGTTATGTTAGACCAGGTTTCAATTTACGCAGAGAACAAGAAAGGATGTTTTCAGAACATCACAGGACTTCTTAATTCAAATGGAATCAACATTTTAGGTTCTGTAACCAATGATTCGGCAGAATACGGAATTATCAGGATGGTGGTTTCGGATCCGGCAAAGTGCCTTGAGGTCCTTAGAGGAGACGGCTATATTTGCAAAACTACGCCGGTTTTAGCCGTTGAATGCCCGGATGAGGTCGGAGCCCTCGACAAGATATTAAAAACGCTGTATTCCAGCAATATTAACGTTAATTACATATATCTTTCATTCAACAGAGAATCGGGACTTCCAATCATGGTGATGCATACTGATGACATATATCAGGTGGAGAACATCCTTACAAACAAAGGATATAACTGCATTTGATCCTGATAATATAAGAATATAGATATAATAAATAAGTCATAGATGTTATATAACATCTATGACTTTTCTTTTAATTATTCAGTGTCCAGCCATCAACCTTGGCAGTGTGAATAACCAGTCTTTTTCCGCTTCCGGATCTACCGCTACAGGTGGAGAGAGTGAGGATAGAAGGGAACTCGTCAAGGTTTAGATCTGATGGCTTTTCGTACAGATTGTTGCTTGCAATATATTTAATGAAATCGTTGTACTCCTGTTCGGAGGTTACAACCGAATATGAGTCACTTCCGACGGTTGTTACGTAATAGGCGAAAACACGGTACTTATAGACGGCATTCTCTGTGTAGATATAGACATAAGGATTTGAATCGATAATATCGCGGCCGCCTTCCTGGATGAGCTGTTTGAACTTGCCGAACATTGCACCGTTTCTCATGTTGTGACCGAAAATGATATCGTGCATTCCGGTAAAATCCGTTGTGCTGAGAACATCGGTGAAAAGACATCCTGAGCTGTTGTACTTGCCTTCAAAGGTCTTTTTGATGTACTCATCAATCTCTTTTTCGTGAACAACAGGATAACTTAAGTCAAAACATGGCATATAAATCCATGCAACAAAGTCACTGTTTATGCTCTTTAACTGGGCATAATCAATCTGAAGAGGCGGATATGTAGCGCCATCAGGCATTTCGGTCTTATCTGCCACGGATACGGAATCCTCAACCAGCTCTTCATACTCGGTGCCTGCTATGTTATATTCCTGCTTTTCTCTGTAAATAGCTATGGACTCATATATTATTATCGCAATACAGATTAGGATTACTATGAGTCTGAAGGCTTTACTGCGAATAATCTTCATCAAAATCCCTCTCAAAAAATAATAGTTTTCTATTTCATTCTATTACCCGAATATCGCTAAATCAAGAAAAATGCACTATAATTGATATTGTTATGCCGGTTCATTTTACAGGGAGGATGAAGCATGCCAAGAAGCGCTAATCAGAAATTAAAGCTATATTATCTCTACCGTATTTTGCTGGAAAAAACCGATGACAATCACACTATAACCATGCCCGAGATACAGCAGCAGCTTGAAAGTCGCGGCATTGCAGCTGACAGAAAGAGCCTTTATGACGATATGGATGCTCTAAGGATGCTGGGATTTGATGTTATCGGTGAAAAAGACGGAAGAAACTTCTGCTATCACCTTGGCAGCAAGGAGTTTGAGATAGCAGAGCTTAAGCTCCTGGTGGATGCTATACAGTCTTCCAAGTTTATTACAGAGAAGAAGTCCAGCGAACTGATCAAGAAGCTCACCGGGCTTGTAAGTGATTACGAGGCGTTGCAGCTTAAGCGCCAGGTGGTGGTTCAGGGCCGTATTAAGACCATGAACGAGAGCATTTATTACGTAGTCGATGAAATTCATAGTGCAATCAGTAACAACAATAAGATTCGTTTCAATTATTATAAATGGAATATCAATAAAGAGATGGTTCCGAGAAAAGAGGGAAAATATGAGGTAAGTCCCTGGGCACTGACCTGGGATGACGAGAATTATTACCTTATAGCATTTGACTCAGAAGCAGGAATCATCAAGCATTACAGAGTTGATAAGATGCGCGATATCGATATTATCGAGGAGAAGAGAGAGGGAAGAAGGCACTTCGAGGAAGTTGATATGGCAACCTACGCCAGGATGAATTTTGGAATGTTTGGCGGAAAAGAGGTCAAGGTTAAGCTTAAGTTCAAGAAGGATCTGGTGGGAGTTTTGCTGGACAGATTCGGAAAAGATATTGCTATTCGTTCTACGGACGATGAAGAATGGGCGGAGGCAAATGTCGATGTGGCCCTCAGCGAACAGTTTTTGGGATGGATATTTTCCCTTGGCTCAAGTATAAAGATTGTGGGCCCGGATGAGGTTGTAAAGCGTTTTACAGAGGATCTTGGCGCAATTGAAAAGCTATACAAATAACAAATGTTATCTAAGGAGGATAAGGTTTTGAACAGGGAAAGCGGAGTGCTGATGCCTATTTTTTCACTGGCATCAAGATTTGGGATTGGATGTTTTTCAAAAGAGGCATTCGAATTTGTGGACTTTTTGGAGAAGTCCGGACAGGGATACTGGCAGGTTTTGCCACTTGGCCCTACGGGCTATGGTAATTCTCCGTATCAGCCACTTTCGGCTTTTGCAGGCAATCCTTATTTTATTTCGCCTGAAAAGCTTATAGAAGAGGGACTTTTGTCCTGGGATGATGTAAACTGCATGGATTTTGGCGGTAATCAGGAGTGCGTGGATTACGGAAAACTCTACGAAAACAGGTATAAGGTGCTTGAGAAGGCCTACGACAATTTCCTCGAGAAGGGCGATAAGAAAGAGCTTGAGAAGTATTTTAAGGAAAATGCATACTGGCTTGAGGATTACGCATTATACCTTGTAATCAAGGAGCTTCAGGGCGGAAAATCCTGGACAGACTGGGATAAAGAGCTAAGAAGCCGCGATAAAAAGGTTATCGATGAGATAAAAAAGACCAACAAAAAGGAGATTGAGTTCATCTATTTCCAGCAATTTAAGTTTGATGAGCAATGGAAGGCACTTCTTGATTATGCGCACAAGCATAATGTGAAGATCATCGGAGATCTTCCCTTTTATGTTGCCATGGACAGCGCAGACAGCTGGTCACATCCGGAAGTTTTTGAGATGGACAAAGACTTTGAGCCCAAATCAGTGGCAGGATGTCCTCCGGATGCTTTTTCGCCTACAGGCCAGCTCTGGGGAAATCCAATATATGACTGGGATGCTCTCAAAAAAGACGGTTATTTGTGGTGGATAAAGAGAATTGAGCGCAATTATCAGTGGTTCGACGTGATCCGTATCGATCATTTCCATGGATTTTCCGAGTACTACGAGATTCCTTTCGGAGATGAGACTGCAAAGAACGGAAAAATGAAGAAAGGTCCTGGAATGGATCTTTTCAATGCGCTTAAAAAGAGCCTCGGAGAGCTTGATATGATCGCCGAGGATCTGGGTAATACCACAGAGGAGAATGTTAAACTCCTTAAGGATTCAGGCTTCCCCGGAATGAAGGTGCTTCAATACGGCTTCACAAGCTGGGACAGCTGCTATGTAAATCACAGACACGAGAAAAACTGTGTTGTTTATACCGGTACCCATGATAACACACCGACTTTTGCCTGGGTTCAGGAAATTAACGAGGGCGAAAGGTCTTTTACAAGAAGATACATAAACTCCATGAATACGGACTATGGCGCCTTTGTGTGGGATATTATCAGGGAAGCATATCGCTCCGTGGCAGATTTGTGTATAATTCCTTTACAGGATTATCTGTGTAAGGGAAAGGAAGCCAGGATCAACACCCCCGGAACAGCAGAGGGGAACTGGCAGTGGCGCCTTACACCGAACTATCTCTCGGAGGATCTGGCAAGAAGCATCAGGCTTTTGAGTGAGACCTATAGCCGTCTGCCCAAGGCTTCCGAGGAATAAATTATATTTGGGAGAGAGAAAGATATGAGAAAAATACTTATTGTCATCGACATGCAAAAGGACTTTGTTGATGGGGCACTTGGAACAAAAGAGGCTGTAGCCATCGTGCCAAACGTGGTAGAAAAAATCAAGTGTTATGATATAAAGGACGTATTTGCCACAAGAGACACACATCAGCCAAACTATATGGAGACTCAGGAGGGAAAGAATCTTCCGGTTGTTCACTGCGTAGAGGGAACAGAAGGATGGGAAATAAATAAAGCCGTTGCAGCCGTACTTGATGGGGCAACTATCTTTGATAAGCCCACCTTCGGCTCAACAGCTCTCTGTGATGCAATATTAAAGCTCTCCAAGGAAGAAGAGCTGGAAATTGAGATGGTCGGACTTTGCACCGACATCTGCGTTGTATCAAATGCGCTCATGCTCAAGGCCTTCATGCCTGAAGTAAAGATCAGCGTTGATTCCTCATGCTGCGCGGGCGTTACCGTAGAAAAGCACGAAGCAGCGCTTGAAACCATGAGATCATGTCAGATTAATGTCATCTGATCAGCCAAGAAGCAGGATGATAAATGTAATAAATGAAACGGCAAATACGGAGGTTGTGGTGGCTGTAATGACTTTCTGAGTGAGAACTTCCTTATCCACGTATTTTCCGCCGATGTTTATTGCATCCACTACTTTTGCGCAATGTGATTTTGAATAAAAATTTGAATTGCCCATTGATATAGTCTCCGTGTGATATAACAACAACCGATATAGCTATAATACCCTATAATTCTGTATTTCCCGTAATCAGTCGCTAAAGAAAGTATAAAAAGAGTCTGTATTTTTTGTGGATTATTACTGCAGGACATGCATAAGGAGAAAATTAGGCGGTTATAATTCACGGAATGTAATATTTTTGTGGATAGTATCTCCGGATATAATCATATCATCAGCAAAACACATAGCTGATTTCGAGATAGATCACAAAGATTAGAGGAGGGACTTAAAATGGAAATCACATTAGAAGCTATCGAGAAAGTAATGGAGGCAACAGGAGTTGAATACAAGACTGCTAAAGAAGCCCTTACAAAGACAAACGGAAATGCTGATGAGGCTATCAAACTGATCCGTCCCGATACAATAGACATCGGAGAAGAGGCTAAGGCAGCTGTAGAAAAGCTCAAAAAGAAAGTGGAAGAGGGCAATGTAGACAGGATCCAGATTCGCAAGGATGACGAGATTGTACTCAGTGTTCCTGTAAATGTAGGAATCATCGGAGGATTTCTTGGACTTGCTGCAGCACCCTGGGCAATGATCGCCGGTTCCGTAGCAGCATTCGGACTTGGATGCAAGCTTGAAGTAGTAAAAAAAGACGGAACTACCGATGAAGTAAAGTAATAAAAAACTGAATACTAAATATGACAGGGCCACTATTCATCGCTGATGGATAGTGGCCTTTTCTGTTGCGCTTTTTATCTGCTGCGCGGGGGAATGAGTCCAATAAAGCTCCCACCACAACATCTAGCGGTTGATTTTTCGAACAAACATTCGTACAATAAAAGCACAAACAAGAACAGATGTTCGCAACATATGTTTGCGAGTGCTAAGGAGTGGTTATGGATGATGACAGGATCATACTTCATTCAGACTGCAATTGTTTCTACGCATCGGTAGAGATGTTGCACAATCCAAGTCTCAGGGATATACCCATGGCAGTGGGAGGAGATCCGGAGGCCAGGCACGGGATCATACTTACTGCCAATTATATAGCCAAGAGACGCGGTGTTAAGGTTGGAATGGCCCTTTGGGAGGCCAGGAAGGTCTGCGGAGATCTGACTATTGTTTCACCGAATTACGACGAATACATAAGATTTTCACGCAAGGCAAGGAAGATTTACTCGGATTATACAGATCTTGTCGAGCCCTATGGGCTTGATGAGTCCTGGATCGACATAACGCACTCAAAGAATATGCTTGGAACTGATACGGGTATGTCCATTGCAAAAGAGATATCAAACCGGGTCAAAAGAGAACTGGGAATTACCGTTTCCATAGGTGTTTCGTGGAACAAGGTCTATGCTAAATTCGGCTCTGATTATAAGAAGCCGGATGCGATAACACAGATTTCCAGGGAGAATTACAGAGATATTCTGTGGAGTGCACCGGCATCGGACCTTTTGTATGTGGGCAGACACACCAATGAGAAGCTCAGGAAATACGGGATAATAACTATAGGAGATCTGGCTAAGGCAGATCCTGAGAGCCTTCACAATATATTTGGCAAGATAGGTTACGTTCTGTCGGCCTTTGCAAGGGGAGAGGATCAGACTCCGGTGGCAGCTGTGGGCGAGTCATCGCCCATAAAGAGCGTTGGTAACAGCACTACGACGCCAAGAGATCTGGTTAATGACGAGGATGTCCGTATGGTCATATACCTGCTCTCAGAGAGCGTGGCAGCAAGGCTCAGGGAGAATCACTTTATCGGAGATGTGATAGGCATCAGCGTAAGAGATAATGGCCTGTTTAGCTTCACAAGACAGCACAGAGTGAAGATTCCAACCAACATTTCGGAGGAGATCGCAGGCTACGCCTGGCAGCTTTTTAAGGAGAATTACGATTGGGCTCATCCGATCAGAAGTGTGGGGGTGAGGGTGGCCGGCCTTGTACCCGATACGATGCCCTATCAGACGGATCTTTTCAGGAGTGAGGCACTCAGGGAGAAGTATTTAAGAGCTGATCTTGCAGTCACTGATATACGAAGGAGATTTGGCTATAGCGCTGTGCTTCGGGGCCTTATGTATTATGACAGGGAATTGTCCGGACTTGATGCAAAGGCTGATGATCATATGATCCATCCGGTGGCATATTTCCAGAATGGGAACAAGGTTCTTGGGGAGAATGAATGATAGGAGGCCGGATATGGCGATTCGGATAGGACATAAGGTTTATGTGGATACGGTGGTTGAGTTTTCGGATGAAGGAGAGATACGTCCTTTGTCCATAGAGTGGGAAGACGGCAGGAAATATCAGATAACAAGGGTTAAGGATTGTGTTCCCGGAGCCAGCAGAAGGGCCGGCGGAGCGGGACTTGTATATACCTGTATTGTAGATGGAAAAGAGATTCATTTGTATTTTGAGGACTCACCCTCCGGAGCCAAGTGGTTTCTGGAGTCCAAGGCCTGATAGAGAAAGGAAGGTTTGACTATGATTTATGCGGTGGATTTTGACGGAACATTAAGCATGGGCGAGTGGCCTGAAGTGGGACCTGCCAACAGTGGGCTTATAGATTATCTTATAGACAGGCAAAGGGGCGGTGATAAGCTTATACTCTGGACCTGCAGGGCAGGAGAGCCTTTGGAGAGAGCGGTGAAGTTTTGCAAGGAACATGGGCTGAATTTTGATGCAGTCAATGATAATCTCCCGGAGACAATAGAGAAGTACGGCTCCAACTCCCGCAAGATCACCTGTGATGTGTATCTGGACGACAGAGCATGCCGTGTCGATGGTGCAGCGACAGATATTTTAGGATATACTTTATAACATGGAAAAACAGTACATAGCAATAGATCTGAAGTCGTTTTATGCCTCTGTTGAGGCAGTGGACAGAGAGTGCGATCCTCTTGTGACGAATCTGGTGGTGGCAGACCCTTCCAGAACGTCTAAGACCATCTGTCTGGCGGTTTCACCATCTTTAAAAGCATATGGAATATCCGGCAGAGCCAGATTGTTTGAAGTGGTGCAAAGGGTCAAAGAGATCAACATTGAGCGCCTGAATAAAGCAATAAAGCTCGGGGTAGCAGCCAAGGATGATTCGGGAAATTACCACTTTTCCGGATCTTCTTGTGATGTTAGAGACCTTGATAAGGATCCGTCCCTGGAACTCTCATATATTACAGCGCCTCCGCGCATGGCTAAGTACGAAGAAGTCAGTACCAGGGTATATTCAACATACTTGAACTACGTAAGTCCGGATGACATACATGTTTATTCCATAGATGAGTGCTTTATCGACGTATCAGCATATCTGAAGACCTATTCTCTAACAGCCCATGAGTTGGCCAGGACCATGATAGGAGATGTGCTTAAAGAGACGGGAATTACAGCGACAGCCGGAATTGGAACCAATATGTATCTGGCCAAGGTGGCCATGGACGTCGTGGCCAAGCATGTTCAGGCAGATGAACAGGGCGTTCGTATCGCAGAGCTTGACGAAAAGAAATACAGAGAGCTTTTGTGGTGCCACAGGCCTCTTACGGACTTCTGGCGCGTGGGTAGGGGAATATCAAAGCGCCTGGAGAACATGCAGTGCTATACCATGGGAGATGTGGCACGGCTCAGCATACAGGACGAGGAACGCCTTTACAAAGAGTTTGGCGTAAATGCGGAGCTGCTGATAGATCATGCCTGGGGATGGGAGCCAACGGAGATATCCACCATTAAGTCCTACAAGCCTGAGAACAACTCAATCTCCTCAGGACAGGTCCTCATGGAGCCTTACAATGCAGAAAAAGGCAAGCTCATAGTAAAAGAAATGACTGAGCTTCTCGTTCTTGACCTTGTAAGGAAGAATCTGGTGACCAAGCAGGTTGTACTGACAATCAGTTATGACAGGGAGAGCCTTAAGGTCTTGCATCAGGGCAGAACTCCGCAGGATACAGTATATGCTGTGGCCACAACAGGCAAGAGATATACAGGTATAGTCACAGCTGATTACTATGGCAGAATGGCGCCAAAACATGCCCATGGTACAGGGAATCTTGATAGATATACCAGTTCAACACGAAAGATCATGGAAGTAATGACGCAGCTCTATGACAGGATCGTTGATCCTGACCTGCTGATTAGGAGAGTTAATGTTGTTGCAGCCGGAGTAATAAAGGAGTCGGACATTCCTCCGGAAGAGCCTGAGCAGATGGATCTTTTTACTGATTACTCCAAGAGGGATAAAGAGCGGGAAGAAGAGAAAAAGGCTGATGAAAAAGAAAAGAGAATGCAGAAAGCGACTCTTTTACTTCAGGAGAAATTTGGAAAGAATGCGGTACTTAAGGGAATGAATCTCAGTGAAGGTGCCACCACCATACAAAGGAATGGTCAAATAGGAGGCCACAGAGCCGAATAAGGGGATTTTAGATGACAAAGGGTATAACAGGCCATGAGCCCAATCCAAGGGCCATATACGCGGATATAATCGATTTGCCGCACCATCAGTCAAAAGTGCATAAACATATGAGTCTTTATGACAGGGCTGCTCAGTTTGCGCCCTTTGCTGCTCTTACCGGGTATGACGACATGGTGGAGGAAGAGGCTAGGCTGGTTGACAATAAGATAGAGCTGGATGGGTCAGAGCTCGAAATCCTGGATCAGAAGCTGGCTGTAATAGCCAAAGAGATAGATAAGGGAAGGGCTCCTGAGGTGTCCATTACCTATTTTGTGCCTGATCTTTTAAAAGAAGGAGGCAGTTATCAAACAATAACAGGAGTTATTAAAAGAGTCGACAATGTCAGCAGGAAACTGGTTTTAGAGCGAAAAGAAGGGCTTGCTGATATGAATGTGACCATAAAAATAAGCGATATTCTTGAGATACATGGGGACATTGTAGATAAGGGAATATGACATGGATAAGGAGCAACGAAGGGGGATTTATGGCTTACTTATCGCCAGTTAAAAGTTTTAGTTAATTGACGGTAAAGGCTCGCAGGCTCTATCATCAGTTTCAAGAAAACACGAACGGAGGATTTAATGGTATGAGCAATTACAAATTTGAGACACTGCAGTTACACGTAGGACAGGAACAGCCGGATCCCGCAACAGATGCAAGAGCGGTACCGATCTATCAGACAACATCATATGTTTTCAGGAATTCACAGCATGCAGCAGACAGATTTGGACTTGCTGATGCCGGAAATATCTACGGAAGACTGACAAACAGCACACAGGATGTTTTGGAGAAGAGAATAGCAGCGCTTGAAGGTGGAAGCGCTGCATTGGCAGTTGCTTCAGGAGCAGCAGCTATTACTTATACAATCGAGGCACTTGCTGCAAACGGCGGACATATCGTTGCACAGAAGACCATCTATGGCGGAAGCTACAACCTTCTTGCACACACTCTTCCACAGTACGGTGTGACAACTACATTCGTTGATGCACACAACCTGGCAGAGGTTGAGGGAGCAATCAAGGAGAACACAAGAGCCATCTATCTTGAGACACTTGGAAATCCTAACAGTGATATTCCTGATATCGATGCTATCGCAGAGATCGCTCACAAACACGGACTTCCGCTGGTAATTGATAATACTTTCGGAACACCATACCTTATCAGACCTATTGAACACGGCGCTGATATCGTGGTACACTCAGCAACGAAGTTTATCGGTGGTCACGGAACTACTCTTGGCGGAATCATTGTTGAGTCAGGTAAGTTCAACTGGAAGGAAAGCGGAAATTACCCACAGATTGCAGCTCCCAACCCAAGCTATCACGGCGTATCATTCTATGATGCTGTAGGACCGGCTGCATTTGTTACATACATCAGAGCAATCCTGCTTAGAGATACAGGCGCAACTATTTCACCATTTAACGCATTCCTGCTTCTTCAGGGTGTTGAGACATTATCTCTCCGTCTTGACAGACATGCAGAAAATACCAAGAAAGTGGTTGAGTTCCTTGCAAACCACCCTCAGGTAGAGAAGGTTAACCACCCTTCACTTCCTGATCACCCTGACCATGCTCTTTATGAGAAGTACTTCCCAAATGGCGGAGCATCAATCTTTACCTTTGAGATCAAGGGCGGAAAAGATGCAGCATGGAAGTTTATCGACAATCTGGAGATCTTCTCACTTCTTGCAAACGTAGCGGATGTTAAGAGCCTTGTTATTCATCCTGCAACAACTACTCATTCACAGCTCAATGATGAGGAGCTTGCAGATCAGGGAATCACACAGAGTACCATCAGACTTTCAATCGGTACCGAGCATATAGATGACATCATCGCAGATCTTGAGAAAGGCTTTGCAGCAGCTAAGTAATGAAGTTTTTTAAACCAAGGATCAGAATACTATGGCTGGGACTGGCAGTAATCTGCTTATTGTACTCAGCCATGGTATATATGGTTGGGAGCGGAACCTATTCCTTTACCATCTGGCTGGCAGGAAGCGCGTTTTTCGCACTGTGCTTTTTCCTTGCTGGGAAAGGGAGATGGATGAGAATTCCCAAAGCCCTTAGATACGGCGCAATAGCTGTTATTACAGCAGTTGCAGCCGTGTTTTTGGTGTGCTTTATTGCGATATTCTCGCATTTTTCAGACAAGGGCGAAGAGAATTTGGACTATATAATTGTTCTGGGTGCCCAGATGAGGAGCACCGGCCCCAGTGTAGTATACAGATACAGGCTTGAAAAGGCCTCAGAATACTTAAAAGAAAATGGCGATACCATCTGTATCACCACCGGAGCAAAAGGTGTAAATGAAACCGTAAGCGAGGGCGAAGGAGGCAGAGATTACCTCATATCCAAGGGAATATCTCAGGATAGGCTTATAGCCGAAGATAAGTCCCTTGATACGGATGATAATATAGCCAACGCCCTGGCTATTATAGAAGACAGGGAAGGATCCACGGAGAATCTCCATATTGGAATTGTCACAAACGGCTTTCATGTATTCAGGGGAGTGCATTTGGCACAGAAGCTGACAGATGCCGATATTTGCGGTATTGCAGCATATATGGAGCCTCAGTATGTACCCAACAATGTGGTAAGAGAGTGCTTCGGAATACTGAGAGATCTGAAAAATGGCCTGCTCCAATTGTGAGAATGGACAGACATGAGGTATAATCAGAATATAGACTATATTCTCACTCAATTTCGAGAGGTGCCTCATGCGTTCAGAAGAAGATATCAGGAAAAAACTCTGTGATGAGATCGATACGTACCTTACGTGTCCTAAGTTTTCTGTGGAGGAACATGCACACAATATCACAATGCTGGCCTGGGTGATTGATTTATCGGATCAGGAGCTAAGTGACATGATAAAAGAGGCTGAAAGCGCCTTTTTATGACTGTGTGATATTTCTGTGATAAATCGGATGATAATATTTTCTCATAACAAATCACGTCGAGATATTAAGGAGAATAGTTATGAGAAAGAGTTTTATTGGCATCGCAACAACATTTTTCGGAATCGTGTTAATTGCATTCCTTATTTTCCATTTTGCATTTATTCACATCTTTGCAGCTAGCCCTGTTACAGTAGATCCTGTTGATACAATAGTTGTAACAGAAACTGTAAACCCTCAGATGATGAATATAGCTTGCCACGAGTGTGGAGAAGTAATTACAGTAGATATTAGCCAGCCTGAAGCAACTTGCACACACTGTGGAGAGTGTAATCATTTCTCAGGCTGAATAAGTTTTAGCCGGAGGAGATCATGAGAGCGGTAATCACAAGAGTTTTGTCAGCATCAGTAACTATTGACGGGATAAAGACATCGGAGATCGATAAAGGGTTTCTGGTTCTTCTGGGAGTTAGGACTACTGATACACAGGAGCAGGCAAAAAAGATTGCCGACAAGATATGCGGACTCAGAGTATTTGAGGACGAAAATGGAAAGATGAACATTTCTCCTAAGGATTCCGGAGCTAAATTACTTATAGTAAGTCAGTTCACTCTTTATGCAGACTGCAGTTCCAGAAGACCCGGGTTTACGGATGCTGCAAGACCAGAGATTTCAAAGCCACTTTATGAAATGGTTGTTTCCGAGTGCAGGGGCCGGGGATTTGAAGTTCAAACCGGTGAATTTGGAGCAGATATGAAGGTGGAATCGATAAATGACGGACCTGTAACTATAGTACTTGATATTTGACGAGGAAAGAACCCCTCATTGCTTGCTAAGCGGTGGGGGATTTTTTACGCCCATAAGGAATTGTTGAGAGGCCTTAGTTGGGATATTATGGATATATGAGAATTTCGTTCATATCACAAGGAGGAGGGAAGTATGGCCACAGCAAAGAAGACAACAGCCAAAAAGACTACAACTGCTAAGAAACCTGTTACAACCGCCAAGAAGACTACAGCTGCCAAGAAACCTGCTACAACAGCGAAGAAGAGCACAACAGGTTCATCTGTAAAGGTTACAGCTACAGAGAAAAAGCTCCTTGAACTCTACAGAGCTGCAGATGCAGATACCAAGAAAGCTGCAATGGCTCTTTTAAAGGGTGAGAAGTCACAGCTCAGTGGCATTCTTGATGAGATCCTGAAGAACAAAGCCATCATGAATACGGTAACAAGCCTGTTTGGCAAATAATCTGACAATATTAAATAACTATTAAAAAACTCTCCGGAAGTTGATTATTTCCGAAGAGTTTTTTATTATGGAAATTGTCTGACAATTAGGTCAGTACAGGAGGAGAAAAGGAATATGAAAAAAAGAATCGCAACAGCTGTTGTGGCAGGGGTGCTGATGACAGTTATTTTAGCCGGTTGTGGAAAGAGTGCGGATAATGCGCAGGCAAACAACTCTTTATTCGAGCAGGTTTCAGAAAGCGGATCAGAGCAAACTGAGAATGCACAAAGCCAGCAGGCAGAATCAGGATCATCCCTCTATGATGACTTTAAGGCAGGAAATGCCAAGGCCAAGTACACCGGTGCAGGGGACAGAACTTCTTATCTTGAGACATCTCTTTGCCTTGAAAAGGGCAAGTCTTATACAATGGGCGAAATCATCAGTGCTCTTGAAGGATCAACCGATTACAAAAAGGCTTCCGACACAACATACACCATGATTGATTGCGGAAGCGACGGAATACCTGAGATGCTTACAGAGACCTTTTTTGACCCGGAGTTTACTCTCTACATGATCATCAAGGATATCGACGGAGAGCTTGTTATCTGCTTTGATCAGGACGCATGGTCAAGGAGTGACTTGCAGGTTGAAGCTGACGGAAAGATTTCATCCGGTGGATCAGGCGGAGCAGCTATCCATATCGTGGATTATGCATTTGTAGATGCTAAGGGTGATTACAAGTTCTTTTACGGATGTGAGGAGACACTTACTCTTTACAACGATATTTACCTCTATGACAAGACTGATTATCAGGTACTTCCTGTTGATGGCCTTGATGTAGACCACATCGGAATCAGAGATTATTACTTTGAGGCTGATTATGAGCAGAGAACTCATTACTATGAGTATTTCATGATAAATGACAATTATGAAGATGTTACTACTGATGCAGATTATGAGGATTCAAATCCTGTAAAGCAGAAGTTTAATGAATGCGGCGTTAAGGCGTATACTCACGCTGACATTGAGGCACTACTTAACGCAAGAGCTGCAGATATTGGTTATAATAGATAAGGGGGTAATCTATGAGCGAAGAAAATGTAGTAGAGAAAAAGTCATTCTTTAAGAGAATTCATAACGAAGGTTTTACCTGGCATGACAGCATTTTCGTTATTTTTCTGTTGTTTATCTTTTTGATGATTGTTGCGTCGGTTCTTGCGGCGCCTTTTGAATATCTTATTATACGTTTATATCCAACAGTTAATGACGACGGTTTCTGGTCTTTGTTTATCATGTATGCATCAACAATATTCCAGTGGCTGATATTTGCCTTGTACTGTGCTGTAACAAAGCTGAACAGGCCTATTCTTAGAGCTCTTACGCCCGAGGCAAAGGGAAACACCCTTAAAATGCTTCTTATTGGCTTTTTGGTCGGCTTTGGCGAGAATGCGCTGGGTATTTTATTTGCAGCACTTCACAGCGACATACATCTTTCATACAGCGGATTCCCGATCATCAGACTGATAGCCATGTTTATTGTTGTATTTATCCAGTCATCTTCAGAGGAGCTTATGTGCAGAAATTTCCTGTACCAGAGGCTAAGAAGAGGCTATAAGTCTCCCTGGGTGGCTATAATCGGCAATGCACTTCTTTTCATGGCGCTGCATCTTCTTAACCCCGGAGTATCGGTGATTCCAATCATTCACCTCGTTGTAATTGCAGTATTTTATTCATGCTTCGTATATTACTTTGACAGCATCTGGCTCCCTATGATGGCGCACGCAGGTTGGAATTATACTCAGAATATTATTTTTGGACTTCCCAACAGCGGAATTGTCAGCTCTTTTTCCATTGCGAAGCTTGAGGCCTCCGTTGGACAGATCACTTTCTTCTATGACCCGACCTTTGGTGTTGAGGGTTCAGCATTTTTGCTGGTTGTGACCATTATAGCTACGGCCGTGGTCATTGTTATCGGGGAAAAGAGAGGTGCAAGGAGCCTCAATGTATGGAAAAAGCAGGAAGAAACCGTGCAGTTAACTGTATAAAGAGTGCAATTGTATGATATAATAGATATTACTCACCCCGAATTTTAAAGGAGGCCCATTTAATGCGTTTAAAAACAGTTTTTGCTTTGGCATTATGTGCAGTGCTCACATTTATGCTGCCTACAACGGTTTATGCTGCAACTAACGAGCTTACGGGACTTGAAGTTTCCGACGGAATTGCCGGACAGAGACCTGTAGCCATCATGGTAGACAATGAAAAGAAAGCCCTTCAGCATTATGGTACAGCTGAGGCTGATGTTGTCTATGAGATGATGAACAGCACAGCAAACGGAAGAATTACCAGGCTCATGTGCCTGTATAAGGACTGGACAAACCTTCAGAGAACAGGTAGCATCCGCAGTACAAGAACAACAAATGTTATGATTGCTGATGAGTACAATGCTGTTCTTATCCATGACGGCGGTCCATTTTATATCAACACGTATCTGGCTCAGCCATACGCAGCTCATATTAGCGGCGGATTTTCAAGAATAAAGAATGGTAAGCCAACAGAGTTCACTGAGTACGTATTCGGACAGGAGATGCTGGGCAGATTTGCCAAGGCAGGAATACCAACCACTTATACTCTTGGGCTTGAGAGAGGAACTCACTTCGTATTTAACGGAGCTGATACCGATCTTGCAAGCGAGCTTGTTGCAAACAACGTAGAGCTCGGAAACGTGTTCCCTCACAATAAGAGCAGACTTGCCTTTAATGCAGGAACAAGAACCTACGACTACTACGAGTACGGATCAATTCATACAGATGCGGAAGACGGTCAGGTAATGACCTTCAAAAATGTAATTCTGCAGAACGTTTCTTTTAACCAGCTGGATAAGAACGGATATCTTACCTACAACGTGATCGGATCAGGAAGCGGATACTACATCACAAACGGAAAGGCTATTCCTATCACTTGGTCCAAAGGAAGCGAGACAGGAATGACACACTACTACAACTCAGCAGGACAGGAAATCTCCATCAACAGAGGAAAGACCTATATCGGACTAGTACCTGCAGATACATGGGGCAGTGTCGTGCTCAACTGATCGGAATATACATAAAGGTATAATTAAAGGGAAGGCGAAAGCCTTCCCTTTTTAGTCACTCAAGACCACATTCGTTATAAAATTTGGTAATCCTTCTCTTGGCCTGTTTTCTGTCAATGATCTCAAATTCCGTCACCTTGGATATCATGGCACAGTAGAATTTGAAGGCCTCCTTGGCGGCCAGAAGCTTCATGTAGCGCAGCTCTTCGTGTTTGCCCTGCCCGATAAAATCCTGAAGGCCCTTGATGATGGTGGTGCAGGCCTGAACCTCGGGACTTATGTTTGAAGATGAACTCTCCTCCTCGTCCATCATCTCCTCAATATATTCCTTGCAGGCCGTATAGACACTTCCAAGGTATTCGTGGTTGTACATGTCAAAATACTTATCGATGTATAAAAGAACCTGTGATTTACGTGTTCTGGCGCTGTTTACTCTTGGGCTTTCCACCCTTGTTATGTACTTATCTGCTTTAAAAAATAGTTTCATAAAAAAATTATAGCACAATTAATGTACCACAAATAAGAATAAGAAAAACAAAATAAGCAAAAAAATTAAAGCCGCAATAAGAACCTTTTTTCCCCGGTCTGTACGCCTTGCAAAGCTGCTAAACCAGCCGCCGGCCGTATCCGGAGTCATGTCATCGCCCCTGTATTTTGTGGGGTCAATAGAGCGCATTTTGCTGGCTGTAAGAATCAGGAAATCAAAGAGCTCACGGTGGTTTTGAAGGAAAGAAACAAGCTCTTTTGGCGCATTATTAAGCCTAAGAAGGCCTATTATGGAATTTGGGCTTGCGCCTACAAACTCCATGAGGAGCTCGTGATTGGTAACAAAGTCAATTACGCCCAGCATCGCGGTATCAAAGCCGTTCTGGCTCAGGATTTCCTGTAGAGATGCCATTATCTCCGGCTTTTCTTCCTTGTATCTGAGAATGAAGGCCAAAAGGTCAGCGGTATTATCGCTGTATTTTTCTCCGGTAAAAGAGCTGATGATGCCCTCGGAGTCATTGTTTTTGGCGCAGACAATGATGTTTGCAAGGGCGTTGTAGAGCATCTCCTTCTTGCCCGAAGGGTAGGATCTCACAAAGCTGTTGAGCATATGGTCAAGATCAGACATTCTCTTATCCTGCTTTTGCGCCTTCCAAACTGAAGGATCGCCCTGATCATCAAAGAAAAGAAGAGCGTTTGAGCAGTGATTCTCGACAAAACCAAGTCTTCCGAAGTTTGTACCAAGGTAATAGGTCCTTTTTCCCACGTCATTGAGGAGGATATTAACAAAATCGCTCTCTGCGTTGATGTTAAGGATCTTATCCTGATACTCCCTGATATTTGAGGCATATTTTTTGATGAATTCGTCGTTGAAGCCCTGTCCGTCCATGGCGAAGCAGTTGTCAACGCTTTCATCCATGAGCGTTATGAATTTGGACTTGTTTCCACCCTTTGAATGGCCGGTAACGGTAATGATATCGTAGCCTGAAAGGTCGAGGGATCTGTACCAGTCCAGAGCGCTTTGCTGATAGGCTGTGGGAACTCTGCACAGACCTGAGAGATTGTCTATCCACTCTGCATCTCCCTCAGTTCCCTTAAAGCCAACGATGGCCTCGTTATAGGCAGGATCGTAGAGCAGAGCGCTTCTTCCGCCGCCAGCATCCGAGCTCTCAATGTGGACCTGCATAATGATCATATCCTTAAGGTGCTGATTCTTATTTACAGCCGCAAGGATCTCTTTGTACTCGGAGCCGGTGATTCCGGTGCTGTACTCCTTGTCATCCTCGATAAGGTCAGAGTTTTTCAGCGTTCCCTTTACGTAGTCACCTATGGTTTTCATCTCCTGGCCTGGAGAGAGAAAAGTTCCCTTTGGACCACCGAGATTTTCCGCGTACAGCAGGTTATTTATCAAAACAATTTCTTCAATCGTAAGATTACTGTTCATTTAAAGCCATCCCCCATTGGTTAGAGCTGCAAAGTGCTGTTTACAGTGTAAAACTGTCGGAATATAGCCTCTCTCTGGCTGGATCGGCATCTTTATCCTTTAATATCACAACATAGTAGTCTCCTGTGAATCTCTTTTGGGAAAAGACCTTTTCCAGTGCCGGAAGCACATTGTCGTAGGAAGAGGGTTTAAGCTCTGAGCCGTCCAAAAAGACCTTGATATCGTTTCCTGCGTTAATTTTGCCGGTCAGAACATCAAGGGCCGACATGTCTTTTACCTCATCCGAGCCGAATTGCTCCCAGAAGGAGACCTTTACATCTATGGCAGCAAAGCCCGCTTCTGATGTGGCTCTTTTAATGTTTCTTGCGATTTCGTCACTGATCAGTTCTCCGTAAAAATCGTCTGTGAGCTCATAATTTTCGCCATCAGGCGTACCTTTTGCGACGAAGGAGGATTCATTTGTAGCATTTCCATCGGCATCCAGTGCGTTGTAGAACCACTCGTCATAATCCCTGGCTGTGCCGGCCATGGGAGTACAGCCCGTAACTTCAAAGCGCTGACCCGGGTACTTGCTGCAAAGATACGCTTCTACGTCCTGCGTTTTTATTTTCATTTCGGTGTTGTTTTGATCCATACTCACCCTCCGCATTAATCTATCTTGACTCTTATGACCGGTCTTATGGCCCCGGCCGGCTTGTTTACGTACTTTTCATCTATAGAGATGACTCCGTCAACGGTAACTATGGGCGCCGTCAGTGCAGCTACGCCATTATCGCCCCTAAGCCACCACCAGGAGGTCTTTACATTTGTCATATCCCACTCGTGGTGCTTACTCAGGTCGTTGATATTTGTTCCCTGGGCTTTAGCCATAGGCGTGATGAGAAGTTCTCTTGATACATCCGAGGAAAAGAGCTTTTCAGCTTCCGAGGCGGTCAGAAGTGATACAAGGTCGCCGTCTATGGAAAGCATGTCCGGACGCTCGTATTTGCTAAAGGATTTAATGGACTTATCAGAGTTTATGAGCCCCCTCAGGTCACTGTCCTCCCAGGAAATTGCCGTGTGATGCTGGTGGTAGTAGCTTCCGGCAAGACCCATTTCTGATATCAGAAGAGCGCTTTGATCGTCTTTTTCAAGGACTATCCAGGTAATGTGCTCTTTTCCCGGGATAGAAGGATTTATGTCGAAGTGTCCCCATTCGACGATATCTCCGACCTGTGAACTCTTAAGCTGTGCCTGCTCTTTTGAGTGTTCGCCTTTTAGTATGACGGATTTGCCAACGAAGAAATAAATAACGGTCGCGATGATTAGAATGCCCGCTATTAAGCCAAAAATCCTGATCCGTTTCGCTCTTTGCTTTTCAATTATTGCTTGCTCGAGGGTGTCATTTTTAACTCTCTTGGTATTAAGAAGAGCGGTAATCTTTTTCACCAAAAATTTCACGACAGGGGCAATGAGTGCAGAACAAAGCATGCTGCATATAAACACAACCGTATAGCGGACAAAATCGCTCATTTCACGTGAGCCAAATATCTGATTCACAAAAAGGCCGTGGATGAGGAACAGCTCAAGGCTCATATTGCGAATGAATAGAAGCGCTCTGTTTCCTATTGACAGCCTCATATTGAGGATCAGGACAAAGCTAGTAAAAATGATGGCAGAAACACTTTGGATAACTAACGTTATGGATGCATCCCGCATTCCGTGGTGCACAGCCTCATGGTAGTAACCTAAATGTTTCTGAGCAAATACACTTATTCTGACTGAAACTATTGTCAGTATAGCAAAAAGAGCAAGCATCAGCTTGTAATGTTTAACACAAAAAGCTGAGAATTTGTCTTTCATGCCTGCAAAAAGGACTCCAAAAGCGAAAGTAATTGTCGAATTGTACCACCACTCGCCCTCAAACCAGCGAGGCTGAGTGCCTTTGGTATTGTGTCCCTGCAAGAAACCATAAACAATGATGCATACAGTAGCAATACACAAAAGAGCTGTGGCAAGCTTTCGGTTTTTTACAAATCTAAACAGTACATGAAAGATGATATAAAAAAATACAATCTCAATTATGTACCAGCCATTGCCGTTTATGAGAGTGACTCCTGCTATTGCACAGGCTATCTCGCTTGCAGAGAGTTTTGGCACCGGGAGAAATGAAACCAGAATGACTGCGAGAATATTGATGGTCCAAAAGGGAATCAGAACCGCAGGAAGTCTCTTTTTCAAAAAGCTCTTTAAATAATCCGGCTTGGTGTTTAGGCTGGTCATCAGGCCGTACCCCGAAAAGAAGAAAAACAGGGCGGTAAAAAGGTATCCGATATAGCTAAAGAGCGTGATCGGTCCCTTTGGACGAAATCCGTAAACCGATATCTGCTGAGTCACGTGGTGGATGATTATCGCTAAACAGGCAAAGGCCTGAATGTTCTTGCTCTGATCAAGGCTAAGAAAAGTGTCGGAAATAAGACCTTTTTTTGAAAGTGTCGCACAATAAAAGGTTATAACAAAAAGAAGTATTGGAAATATGAGCAATAGTAAGTTTTGCATACACTTATCTTAAACCACGGACACAGATTTAACAATAATTTACTAATGGATGATAAAATATAATAAGGAGACTATGTCAATGAAGAAAAAGACTGTATTTACAGCCGCAGCCATAGTTGCCGGAAACGGGATCGGAAGCGGAGTCATGGCTATTCCGTATTTCGTGTCCAAGGTAGGCTTAACGGGCGGCGTTATAGCTTTTTTAACAGCATATATTATCAGCGCGCTGCTTCATCTGATGATCGCCCAGATCATGCTGACAATGGGTGAGACATCTGATATTCTCGGCGCTTTCAATGTCTATCTGTTCAGAGGCAGGTTTAATAATGTCTTCAAGATAGCCTTCTTTATCATCATGATAGTGGTGCTTGAGACAAACCTTGCAGCCTATATAACTGGAGCTTCCGCTATTATGGCCGATTTTTTGCCGGGAGTATCAGAGAAGCTCCTTGGCACCGTGTTTTTCGTCCTGGCGGCGGTTATTGTCCTTCTTGGCCTTAGAGCCGTTGCAATAGGAGAGAACGTAACGGTCAGCATAATGGCGGTAATTCTCTTAATTGCGCTGTTTTTCTCGTTCAGGAACATTAATCCTTCTATGGCCATTGAATCCATAGGGTTTGATACTGCAGGTCTTTTGCGCCTTGCAGCTACATACAGCATGATCATGTTCTCTTTTTCCGCGATATTTGCTGTGCCCCAGGTCATCGAGTGCCTGGAGCATGATGCGATAAAGGTCAGAAAGTCCATATACCTGGGGCTTTTCATGAATCTGGTCTTGTCAGCCGTCATAACCTTCTGCACCATAATCACATCAAAAGAGGTGACGAAGGTGGCCATAGTCGGCTGGGCTGACGCAGTTGGTGGAATAATCCGCATTTTGGGCTCGGCGTTCATAATCCTTGCCATGTTCACGTCCTACTGGTCCATCGGATTTGCCACTACTGAAATTATTTCAAATCAGACCAAAAGGACCTTTGGACTTAGCTTTATTCTGGCCACTGTCCCTGCGCTTCTACTGACATTTCTTTTATCAAACGGCTTCATGGAATATATGAAGCTGGCAGGCGGCGCTGTGGCAGTGATCATATCCCTGATGGTCATCCCCACCTATCTGATATCCGTCAGGGGGCAAAAGACATCCATCCTGACGCCCATAGAGGCTTCAAAAGCGTCGGTAGTAATCGTATTTGCAATGTACATCGTAATGGCCGTAGGGTCACTGATTTCTGTCTGATGGGAGAAAGAATGAGAGTAGCGTTACTGGCACCTGCAGGTGCAATGCACAGATATAACGGAATGTTCCACAAGAACCTTCATTATGCGCCAATTACCCTGGCGCTCCTTGCTGCGTACCTTCCGGATGATGATGTGGTCATTTATGACGAGACGGCAGAGCCGATCCCTCTTGATCTTCAAGCGGATGTGGTGGCTATCACCAGCATCACCGGTACTGCTGAGCGCAGCTACAAATATGCGGACTACTTCAGAAGCCGCGGTATTCCGGTTCTCATGGGCGGCGTTCATCCGACGCTTATGCCTGAGGAAGCCAAGGAACATGCGGATTCTGTTTTGGTGGGTCTTGGAGATCGGACCTTCAAGCAGGCCATAGAGGACGTTTCAAAGGGCTGTCTTAAGCCGTTCTACCGGGATGAAGGAGGGTGTCCTTCCATAGCCGGTCGCCCCATTCCTCGAAAAGATCTTTTGAAAAAAGACAGATACATCACCTTAAATACCGTTGAATGCGTCAGGGGATGCAACCATTCCTGCTCATTCTGCGCCTATCCGGCGGCTTTTGGACAGCACGTTTTAACCCGTCCGGTGCAGGATGTTATAGACGAGATAAAGACCTTTAAGGGGAAATTTGTTATATTCCCCGATGTTAACCTGATTGCAGACGTGAATTATGCAAAAGAGCTTTTCACGGCCATGATCCCACTGAAAAAATGGTGGTTTGGCCTTACGACCACGGCCATTGGAAGGTGTGACGATCTGATTGAGATCTTTGAGAAGAGCGGCTGTAAGGGACTGCTCCTTGGTTTTGAGTCCGTAAATCAGGAGACTCAGAGCGAGATCAACAAGAATGTCAACAGAGTGGATGACTATAAATGGCTTATGGACAAGCTTCATGAGCACAACATCCTGGTCATGGGCTGCTTTGCCTTCGGAAGTGATGAGGACGGAAAAGACGTCTTTGACAGAACGGCGCAGCTGTGTCTGGATGCCAAGATTGACCTGCCCAGATTTTCGATTATCACGCCATTTCCGGGCACAAGTTTTTACAACGAACTGGAAGCTCAGGGAAGGATAACTGAGCGAAACTGGGCCCTGTATGATGTTGAGCACGTAGTCTACAAGCCGGCGCAGATGACCAAGGCAGAGCTTCTTGAGGGAATCGAGCGGGCTTGGAAGACGTGCTATTCCTGGAAAGCCATATTTAAGCGCTTTGATTTTAAAAGAGTGCATCGCTGGCTCTTCATTTATATGATCGCAAATATCGGATATCGCAAGTACGCAAAGAAGTTCGGGGATTATGACGAGGCAGTCATGATCGACAACTCGGACATTCCGGACGTAACCTGAGCGCATAAAAAAGGATTCTGGATGAAAGTATTACTGGTTTTACCCTGGCACAGTACCGACATGAGCTACAGGAGCAGGTTTTCAAGCCTGTTTACCTATCCGCCCTTAACACTCGGTGCTCTGGCAGCAATAATTGAAAAAGTGCATCACGACTGGGTTATTGATACCGTTGACGAGATATCCGGCAGGGTAAGGTTTGATAATTCCTACGACATTGTCATGATAACGGCAACAACGCCAACTGTGGTAAGAGCTTATGAGATTGCGGATAAATTCAGGGAAATGGGAGCGTATGTCTGCATTGGCGGGTATCATGTGACCTACTGCCGGCAAGAAGTCCTTCAGCACGCGGACACTGTTTTTATCGGTCCCGGAGAGTATACTGTGCCAAAATTTCTTGATGACCTTTTGACTGGAAATCCCCTTGATACCTACGAGGGGAGCTGTGTTATGGGAAAAGACATCCCATCTCCCGACAGGTCCAAGATCTCCCATAAGAAATACCTCAAGTACCCTCCTGTGGTAGCAAATCCCGGATGCCCCAACAGATGCAGTTACTGCGTCATCAGTCAGATGTGGGGCGAAGCGACAGCAAGGCCCATAGAGGATGTGATAAGTGAGATAAAGAGCTTAAAGAGTAAGATAATCGTGTTCTTTGACCCGAATTTCTTCGGAAACAGGGATTATTCCATTAAGCTGATGAAAGAGCTGATGGGGCTTAAGATAAGGTGGGTCGGAAGCGCCACCATAGATGTTGGGTTTGATGAAGAGCTGCTTACTCTTGCCGAGAGGAGCGGCTGTAACGGACTTCTGGTGGGACTTGAGTCCGTAAACCAGCAGACGCTTAATAAAGTCAGAAAAGGCTTTAATAAGCCCGAGAGATACAAAGAAGCGGTACAGAACCTGCAGAAACACGGCATCATGGTAAACGGCTGTTTTGTACTTGGAATGGACGGAGATACTGAAGAAGATCTTATGGATCTTCCAAGGCAGGTGGATTATCTGGGAGTTAACCTTGCAAGGTTCTCTATCCTGACTCCTGTACCCGGAACTGGACTGTATAAAGAGCTAGAGGCTTCGGGACGTATTATCACCACCGACTGGGCGGACTACACCCAGCATAAAGCTGTATTTAAGCCGGAAAACATGACCCCCGAGAGGCTCGAGCAAATATACAGGTATGTTTGGAAAGAAACCTATTCATACAAGAATATCTTCAAGAGAATAAAAAGGGTGACATCAAAGGGAATATCCGCCAGAATCATTGCTTTTGGCGCTAATCTGGGATTTAAGTTCCTTGGCATGGAAGGGTAAATAAAAAGGGATGAAGATTGCATTCATCAAAGTAAATATGATGTACAGCAAGGGGAAGGATGCTCTAAAGCCCCTGGTTTTTGCTGTGATTGAGAGGCTGACGCCCAAAGAGCACGAGCTTGTTTTCTACGATGAGCGAATAGAGAACGTTCCGGATACTCTGGATGCCGATATTATCGCCTTTTCAGTTGAGACCTTTGCAGCAAGACACGCCTATGAACTTGCAGATAAGTACAAGAGAGAGGATAACCTTATAGTCATGGGCGGCTTTCATCCGACTGCGCTTGAGGAAGAAGCTCTTTTGCATGCGGACGTAGTCCTAAAGGGCGATGCTGAGGAGACCTGGGGAGAGTTTATAAAGGACGTGGAGGAAAACGGCTTAAAGCCTGCAAAGCGCGTCTATCAGGCGGAGAATAAGTGTGTCATGTCCTATGTTAATCCCAACTCTTCCTGTTATGAGAGCAAAAAGTACCTGCCACTGGCCATGGTCCAGGCATCAAGGGGCTGTAAGTTTAATTGTGATTTCTGTTCAATAAAGAGCCTCTACCCCGGTGGAGTCAGGCAAAAAGACATTGAAAACGTGGTAAAAGAGATCAGCGAGTGCAAAGAAAAGCTGTTGTTTTTCATTGATGACAATCTCTTTTTAAACGAGGAGAGCGCTATAGAGCTGTTCAGGGCCATAAAGCCTCTTAAGAAGAAGTGGGCCTGTCAGATAAGTTTAGAGATCGCCTTCAGGGATGAGCTTCTAAAAGAGATGTACGAGTCGGGCTGCTTTATGGTGCTGATCGGCTTTGAATCCCTTAATGAGAACAATCTTGAGATTATGAAAAAGAGTGCCAATCTAGGCATCTTGAGAGGTGGCGAAAAGTCAGGGAACATCGCGCACTTGGAGGAGGCCATAAAAAATATCTATAAGCACAACATAATGATCTACGGAATGTTTGTGCTGGGCTATGACTATGACACGGCAGATTCCATCAGGGATACCTATGAATTTGCTGTGAAAAACAACCTTGCTATAGCTAATTTCAATCCGCTCATGATACTGCCCGGAACACCTTTGTTTGAGAGAATGAAAGGCGAAGGGCGCCTTAGATTTGAAAAATGGTGGCTTGATCCCGGTTACAGATACGGCGATGCCATGTATTTCCCCAAGGCCATGAGCCCCGATGAACTTAAAGATGGTTGCAGAAATGCAAGATTTAGCTTTAACACCTATCGAAATATATTTAAGAGAATGATGGGAGAGAGGGTAAACCATAGGACGCTTCTGAACATGTCTGTGTTCCTGGCCATCAACCTCATATCCCGCAGCGAAATACACAGAAAACAAGGCGAAAGTTTATGAAGATAACTCTGATAAAACCAAATATCGGAAGAAGAGAGCACAGCCTGTATGTGGATAATGCCAGCATGGAACCGCTCCAGCTGGGTATTCTGGCAGCTCTTACTCCGGAAGATATAGAAGTAGTCATGTACGACGACAGGCTTGAGCCAATTCCCTATGAGGAAAAGACCGATCTGGTGGCCATAACCGTCGAGACCTTCACGGCGCGCAGATCCTATGAAATTGCCGATGAGTACAGAAAAAGGGGCGTCAAGGTCATCATGGGAGGCATCCACATAAAGCTCCTGCCGGAAGAGGCCGAGGAACATGCGGATTCCATCATGATCGGAGACGCTGAGAGCCAGTGGGGCAACATGATTAAGGACCTGCGACGCGGAGAACTAAAAGAGAGGTACATCTGCACAGCGCCAAAGGTGCCACAAAAGGGAATCCTGACCAGACGCAGCATTTATGAGGGCAAGAAGTACATGCCAATATCTCTTTTGCAATTCTCGCGAGGATGCGGCTTTAACTGCAAATACTGCGCCAGCAGTGTATATTTCGAACAACATCATTACACCAGGGACATTGACGAAGTGGTGGCAGAGATAAAGTCACAGAAGAGGAAGCTCCTCTTTTTCGTGGATGACAACATCGTGGCCAATAAGGCCAGGGCAAAAGAGCTGTTCAGGGCCCTTATTCCACTGAAGATCCGGTGGGTCAGCCAGGGAAGCATAGATATGCTCGATGATGAGGAACTCATGAGTCTCATGGTAAAGAGCGGATGTCTGGGGCTTGTAATAGGATTTGAGTCCATAAAGCCCGAGAGCATTGAGAACATGAGAAAAGGCGTAAATCGTAAGTTTGTGGCGGATAACTACAAGGAAGCCATAGAAAAGCTAAGACATTACGGATTGCAGACCTGGGCAGCGTTTACCATAGGCCATGATACCGATACTCTGGAGTCCATCAGGGCAACATACGAGTTTGCAAGGCGCAATAAGTTCACCTTCGCTGCCTATAACATCCTGATGCCATATCCAGGAACTCCGCTCTATGATGAGCTTAAGAGTCAGGGAAGGCTTTTATACGACGGCAAATGGTGGCTGCATCCTCAGTACAAGTTCAATTACACGGCATTTATTCCAAAGAACATGACTCCGGATGAGCTCACAGAGGCAGGATTTAACTGCAGAAGGGATTTCAACAGCCTTGGGTCCGTCCTGTACAGGCTCTTTGAACCGAGAACAAACCTGCGAAGCCCCGTCAGGTTCTTTACTTACATAATCTACAATCCGGTATTCAGAAAAGAGGTATTTGAGAAACAGGGCATGACCTTTGGATGCCTTGAAAAGGACGAAGAGGAGAGAAAGCTTGAAGGTAACCTTGATCCTGCCGGCAATCGGCAAGAAAACCAATGAAAAATACTTAAAATCCTGGCTCATGGAGCCCCTTACAATAGCTGTACTCAGCTCTCTCCTTCCTGCAGACTGCGAAAGAGAGTTTTATGACGACAGGATTGAGAGCATAAACTACGACACCGACACGGATGTTGTGCTGATCACCGTTGAAACCTACACAGCAAAGAGGGCTTATTACATATCCGAGCAGTTTAGAAAGCGCGGCAAAAAGGTGGTCATGGGCGGTTATCACGTAACCCTTGTGCCCGATGAAGCTGCGCAGCACTGCGACGCAATAATGATCAATAACTGCGGAGAGAATATAAACAGGCTCCTTGAGGACTTAAAGAGCGGAAATCTGCAGAAACAGTATGTGGGAAAACCCTGCATAGACTACAAGATGGCAGACAGGAGCATCTATAGGAAGCAGCAAAAGAAATATCTGCCTGTTTCACTGGTTGAGACAGGGCGAGGTTGTTTCCACAACTGCGAGTTCTGCTCCATTGCAAAATACTACGATTCCAAATACATCCACAGGGATGTTGCAGATATCATTGCAGAGATGAAATCCTGCAAACACAAGCTCTATTTTCTCGTGGATGACAGCATTTTTTCCAACAAAGAATTCGCCAGAGAGCTATTTACAGAGATCAAAAAGCTGCATGTAACCTGGACCACACAGATAACGCTTGATATTGCAAAAGACGACGAAACCCTGCGCCTTATGAAGGACAGCGGCTGTGAAATGGTGCTGATAGGGTTTGAGTCCATCAACAGCGGAAATCTTAAACAGATGAACAAGGAGTGGACAGCAAGGCTGGGCGAGAGGGATGAGCTCATCGAGAAGATCCACGAGGTTGGCATCAGTATTTATGCTTCCTTCGTATTTGGCTTTGACGAGGACACGGAGGAGAGCTTTATCCAGACCTTGAAGTTTGCCATGAAGCATCAGTTCTTTGTAATAGCCTTTAATCACCTTCTTACCTTCCCCAATACGCCTACCTACAAGGCTTTCCAGGAGGAAGGAAGACTAATCTGCGACAAATGGTGGCTTCAGGAAGGGTACACCTTCGGAACAATCTCTTTTGTCCCCAAAAACGTAACTGCCGAGGAGCTCAGGGCTCTTTGCAGGAAGTATAAGACCAGATTCTTTGAGTTCAGATCAATAGTACAAAGAGGCGTTACCTGCTTTAGGCGCACCAAAAAGCTTCTTATCAACTTTGCTTACTGGTACATAAACATCCTCTTCCACTTTGAGGTTGATCAGAGGATTGGCATTCCCGTGGGCGAAAATCTGGAGGAGGCCAAGAAATGAGCAATGTCTTTTCCTTTGCCACAAGTGAAGACGGAGCCGGAATCTTAAAGATCATGGAGAGCGATATTGCCCGGGGCGAGATAAGACTCCTTTATACAAGGCGTCCGAATCCCTATGACTCCTTTATGAAGGAGAGCGACAAAAGTGTTGTGGGGATATTTAAACGCGATGGAGAAATCGTGGGTACAATCGCCGGAATTCCTAGAAATTCGCATGTTGCGGGAGATGAACATAACACATGTTATGTGACAAACATGAAGCGTCTCCATGATTTAAAGAGCCGTATCAACTGGATAGAGGCCTTTGAGAAGATGTACGATCCGCTGGATTCCTCCGTATATTTCTGTTCCGTGGTAAAAGAGAATACGGATGTCCTTAAGATGCTCAAAAAAGAAAGGCCAAAGCTTCCATACGCAGTGGACATGGACGGCTACAGGACATATATAATAAGCCCCACAGCGCTTGTAAGGAATACATGCGCGGATCTTAAATTCAGAAGGGCAACGGAGGCTGACAGCGCCGATATTCTGGCATTTCTTAAGACCTGGGGAGGGGCAAAGAGTCTTTTCCCTGTCATTGACAGCCTGGGTGGTGAGAATGTTCCTGAGGCTAAAGACTTTTATATTCTTCACAGGGATGGTAATATAAAAGCTCTTGGCGCCCTTTGGGACAGATCTGATACCAAGCAGTACGTAGTAGAAGAGTATTCCGGGAAAGTGGCCCTTTTGCGAGCTTTTAACCCGCTTATTTCAAGGCTTGGCTATGTGAGGATACCTCCGGAAGGAACACAGATAAAGTTTGCCTTTCTCTCATTCTTTTTAGCTGAGGAATACAAGTGCGATTATTACAGAGCATTTCTACATCACATAAGAAGTGAGATATCCGGGGCCTACGACATGTTTGTTCTGGGCACAAATGATCACAACGAAAAGAGAGAGGTGCTGGACGAAGTGAGATCGCTGAAGTTCGATACTCAGCTCTGTGAAGTGGTCATGGAGAATTTCAGAGGTGCTAAGAGAGTAAACTTTGATTACACAAATATAGAAGTGGAGTGTGCATTACTATGAGTATTTTAAATGTTGAGCATCTGACCCACGGTTTTGGTGACAGAGCTATCTTCGATGACGTTTCCTTCAGACTCCTAAAGGGCGAGCACATCGGCCTTGTGGGCGCCAACGGCGAGGGAAAGTCGACTTTTATGAACATCATAACCGGTCAGCTTATGCCTGACGCAGGTAAAATTGAATGGGTCAAGAACGTGAAGGTGGGCTACCTTGATCAGCATGCAGTCTTAAAACAGGGCATGACCATTAAGGATGTGCTCGCTTCAGCCTATGACGAGCTCTTTGAAATGGAGCGCAGGATGAACGAAATCTGCGATGCCATGGGTGAGGCAGATGAAAAAGAGCTTGAGGACTATATGGAGGAGCTTGGAACCATTCAGGACCTTCTTACCAATCACGATTTCTACCTGATAGATTCAAAGATTGAGGAGGTTTCAAGGGCCCTCGGATTCTTGGAGCTGGGCCTTGACAGGGATGTTACCGAGCTTTCCGGCGGACAGAGAACAAAGATACTGCTTGCGAAGCTTCTTTTACAAAAACCCGATATATTGCTTTTGGACGAGCCTACAAACTATTTGGATGCTGAGCACATCGTATGGCTTACCAGATACCTTCAGGAGTACGAGAATGCGTTTATCCTGATCTCTCATGACATTCCATTCCTCAACAGCGTTGTAAACATCATTTATCACATGGACGGCTATACACACGCCCTGGAGCGCTATGTAGGCGATTACGACAAGTTTATGGAAGTATATGAGGCCCAGAAGGCGCAGAGAGAAGCTGCTTACAACAGACAGCAGCAGGAGATTGCAGAGCTTAAGGACTTCGTTGCCAGAAACAAGGCCAGGGTTGCCACAAGAAATATGGCCATGGCAAGGCAGAAGAAGCTAGATAACATGGACCTCATCGAGAAGATCCAGGAAAAGCCCAAGCCTGAGTTTTATTTCAAGACAGCCAGAACCCCCGGTAAGTTCCTCTTTGAGGTAAAAGATCTTGTGATAGGCTATGGTGAACCCCTTTCAAAGCCGCTTAATCTGGCCATTGAGAGAAATACCTTCACTGTTCTTACAGGAGCAAACGGAATCGGAAAGACCACTCTTTTAAAGAGTATTCTCGGCATAATACCTCCGATCTCCGGTAAGGTTCAGAGGGGTGAAAACGTTGAGATAGGGTATTTTGAGCAGGAGATGCCACCGGATATCGAGACCACCTGCCTTGAGGAGATCTGGAATGAATTCCCCGGTTTTTCACAGTACGAGGTAAGGTCAGCCCTTGCTAAATGCGGACTTACAACCAAGCACATCGAGAGTAAATGTAAGGTCCTCTCCGGAGGTGAGCAGGCAAAGGTAAGGCTCTGCAAGCTAATGAACAGAGAGTCCAACATTCTGGTGCTGGATGAGCCCACAAACCATCTGGATGTCGATGCAAAGGAGGAGCTTCACAGAGCTCTCAAGGAGTACAAGGGCACAGTCATTATGGTCTGCCATGAGCCTGACTTCTATCAGGACCTTGCTACAGACGTACTTGACTGCACGAAGTGGACAACAAAGCTGATTTAAGAAAATAGGGTGTTGCGCATGAAGAGAAGACAATTACTGATAATACTGGCTACAGCTCTTTTGACAACGGGCTGTGGTGGATTTAATTCCAACAACGAAGCTATCGAGGCAGATACTGCCCCGGCGGCTGAGGTTACACAGGAGGCTTTGCAGAGTGAACCTGAAGCTGAGCCTGAGCCGGAAGAACCCGAGGATACGTATGAGCTGGCATATCCTTATGAGGAGCAGCTTGAAGTTATCGGTGATAATTCTGATCTTTGGGAGCTTACTGAGGAGGATATGGAGGTCTTTTCACCCTTTATAGATTATGGCTATGCCATAGATGACCTGGACAGGGACGGATATCTGGAGGTGATCAAGACCTTCTGGGGCGATGAGACCAAGCTCTATCAGACTTCGATCTATGAGACTACAGATGACAAGGCGCTCAGTGAATGGAAAATGGATGCCTTCAGAGCGCTGGATGTAGAGCCGTGCCTTAGTGATGTTGACAGCGTATACATCATAGAAGATGAAGATGCAAAATACATGGTTTATGCAACCGTACGTGAATCTGCCGATGCCTACTGGGGTATGAATACCTTCTACAGAATGTCTATCGAGGACAATACGATAACCTTAGAAGAGATCAAGGACGGCGAGCAGTCCTGGTATTTCGGTAATGAAAAAGAGAGATTTTCATGGTTTAAGGATGTGACAGCTGAAAGTCTGCTGGTTTCTTATGAAAAGAAATATTACCGGGATGAAAGAGATACAACAGGCCTATACACTGCGTATCTCAATGGAGAAGCAGAGGCAATAATGGATTGCGAATTCGAAGACTATGATGCTGAGGCTGATTATCCTATTTATGATTACAAATATATTGACTGCGGAAGTGACGGTGAATATGAGCTCCAGGTTTTTGCCCGCAGTGATCCTGATATGCTTCCTGCCAAACTAAGCTTTGTGATCAAAGAAGTTGGAGGCAAGTTATATATAAGATATATAACATATGTTGAGGCTGAAAGGCGTGAGGGAAACATCAGCGAACAGGGCTTTGTAGGTGAATTTGGCAAAGGCGGAGCGAATCTTGCGATATATGACTATGGTTTCCTTGATGCTGATGCCAGATATCATTTCTTCTACAAGATGCATTATTTCTTGACGGTCAATGATTTTGATTTCGGGGATGATGTAGAGATCGATATGGAGGAGTGGAAGGACACTCAGCTCATGGTCTATTTCCTCTCTGAGGATAAAAATGATACAGAGCACATCTATTATCATTACACTTATACCGGCAGCAAAAAGTATTACGAGAACGACAATGTGTTTAAGAACACTTTGGAAGAAGCCGGATTTAAGACATATACAGAAAAAGAGATCAAGAAGATCCTCTCAGATCGTGCAAAAGAAATAGGGCTGGACCCTTCTATCAGAAATGATTAAAAAATAGCGCGCAATATAATTGCAAAAAATATAAAACGTGATATAATCATTTGTATCGATAACAAATTAAGAGGATCACGTTATGAGTAAAGACTTTGATATTCAGGAGTATATGACCAGGGGAGTTGAGCGTGTTGTCGCTGACGCCGTAAGAGCTACTCTCAGAAACCCCAAAGAGAGCGCATATATGGCTAAATTCGCCATTGCCAGCAGCGCAGCTTCCAAAAAGAGAGCCAAGATGGAAGATGCAGGAGAACATGTTCCGCCATTCCTTATTGCAAGCATTACCAGCAGCTGTAACCTTCACTGTGCAGGCTGTTATTCGAGATGTAATGATGCTACCAATGACAACGAGCCTGTTAAGCAGCTCTCGGATGAGGATTGGAGCAAGATATTCGACGAAGCTGATGACCTTGGAGTAAGCTTTATTCTTCTTGCAGGAGGAGAGCCACTTTTAAGGCGCGGAGTAATAGAGGCTGCAGGCAAGAAGCAGTCAATCCTGTTCCCTATCTTTACAAACGGAACTTTCATGACAGAGAAGTACTTCGACGAATTTGATAAGAACCGTAATCTGATCCCCATCATGAGTATAGAAGGCGAGCAGGAAGCTACTGACAGAAGAAGAGGAGAGGGCGTATACGAGAAGCTTGTTTCAAACATGGATGAGCTTAAGAGAAGAGGCCTTATCTTCGGAGCATCTGTAACAGTGACAACTGACAATTTAAAAGAGGTTTCCTCCGAGAGTTTCATCAGTATGATGTCTGAGAAAGGCTGCAAGGCGGTTATTTTCGTTGAATTTGTTCCTGTAGATGAGGATTCTGAGCACCTTGCACCAGGCGATGAGGACAGAGAGTACTTAAAGGCAGAGATCATGAGACTCAGAAGAGAGCATCCTGAGATGGTATTCGTATCATTCCCGGGAGATGAGAAGAGTTCAGGCGGATGCATCGCTGCAGGAAGAGGCTTCTTCCACATTAACTCACAGGGAGGCGCAGAGCCTTGCCCATTCTCACCTTATTCCGATATCAATGTAAAAGAGACTTCCCTCAGGGAAGCTATGAGATCCAAGCTTTTCCTTGAACTTCAGTCCGAAGGCGTTCTTCTTGACGACCACAAGGGCGGATGCGTTCTTTACGAGAAACGCGCACAGGTTCAGGAACTTGCAGCAGTATAAAATGCTAAAGACCGCCGTCATGGAGGTCTTTTTTTGTCAAAAGCCTTTATGTATCATTCCATCCCCGAATTTATCGCGGATGGATCTTTCCATTTTTTCAAGCTTGTCGTCTTTTTCTTTCTTTTCTTTTTCTGCCTGAAGCTCTTTTTGCCCGGTGGTCATCCAGTCAAAGAGATTGCCCTGCCTGAAAGTTCCGTTATCAAGGTGGTCCACACCAACGCCAACAAGGCGTATGCCAACTCCTTCTTCAAAAATGCCGTTGTCGCCGGTAAGGAGCTCACCCAGCAGCATAAGAGCGTTTTCGTATATGGTATCCGCATCGTTGGTGGACTCAGCAAGACGGAGCTGTCTTGAAAAGCGCTTAAATTCGCTGGTCTTAACCTGAACACTTATAGTTCCGCCATAGACGTTATCTCTTTTAAGCCTTGCGGATACTTTATCCGAAAGATGCCTTACGATCGGAGGCATATCAGTGTCGAAATTGGCTGTGGTTATATCATTCTTAGTGGTGGTCTCGTTGGAGTAGCTCTTGGGATCATCCCTCTCAGGATGTACGGTTTCTGAGCCAATGCCGTTTGCACTCTGATATATGTATTCGCCTGCCTTCTCACCCAGGAGCGACGTTAAGAGCTCCTTAGAATATGACGCAGCATCTCCTATGGTCCTTATACCCACAGAGCGGAGCTTTTCTGCGGTCTTTTTGCCGCAGCCGTACAGGTCTCCGATATCAAGTGGCCACATTTTTTCTTTGATTTCCGAGGGGAATAGTGTGTGAGTTTTGTCGGGCTTTGTAAAATCGCTGGCCATTTTCGCAAGGAGTTTATTGCTGGAAATGCCTACGTTTACAGTAAAGCCGAGATTATCCCTGATCTCGGCGCGGATCATCTGTGCAACATTTAGTGGAAAATCAGGGGAAGTATAGATGTCTTTTAAAGAAGTGACATCAAGATAAGCCTCATCAATAGAGACCTGCTCAAGAACTTCGGAGTAGGTCCTAAGGATACTGATAAAGGCGCTTGAATACTCATGGTAGGTCTTAAAATCCGATGGAACAACCACGAGTTTGGGACATTTCTGGAGAGCGCTGGCAATGGGCTCAGCAGTCTGAATCCCGTATTTTTTGGCG
Source organism: Butyrivibrio sp. NC2007 (assembly GCF_000421405.1). Taxonomy (GTDB): domain Bacteria; phylum Bacillota; class Clostridia; order Lachnospirales; family Lachnospiraceae; genus Butyrivibrio. Next base: position 128,973 of record NZ_ATWY01000003.1, on the reverse strand, counting down.
GGGATAGATTTGGCGGTAACAATGCCGTGCCTGGTCTTAACATCCCCTCCGATAACGGAAGGGATGGTTCTAAGGTCTATGGAATCCGGATTCTCTTTTAACCTCTTAACTGCTGTCCAGGAAAGGAAGGCAGAGTTAACATCCACATGAAAAATGATATGTTTCATGTCTCTATCCTTTGATATCAAACGTTATTCTTTGCCGCTCCAACAGTAGGTGCAAAGCTTGCAGGGCTCGATCGGAATAGCCTCCACCATGTCATCGAGACGGTGGTAGTGAAGAGATGTGAAGTTGAGCTCTTTTCTGATCTCCTCGAGCATTGCTTCATACTGTGGTGAATCGGGGTCAGTGTATTTTCTTACGGTTTCTTCATTAGGACTTGGATAGCCCTCGAGCTTCTCGATGACACGTCTTGTAATAAGCTCCATTTCGGAGTTGGAACGTGAGAAGTTAAGGTACTTGCATCCGTAGATAAGCGGAGGACATGCGGGTCTTATGTGAACCTCTCTTGCGCCGCTTCTGTATAAAAATTCTGTGGTTTCCCTCAGCTGTGTGCCTCTTACGATTGAGTCGTCAATAAGAAGAAGGCTCTTGTTGTTGATGAGCTGATTGACGGGAAGGAGCTTCATCTTGGCGATAAGATCACGTCTTGACTGAACTGTGGGCATGAAGGATCTTGGCCAGGTTGGTGTGTACTTTACAAAAGGTCTTGAATAAGGGATTCCTGAGGTGTTGGAATAGCCGATGGCATGTGCAACACCTGAATCCGGAACGCCGGCTACAAGGTCAGGGTGAAGGCCTCTTTGCATATCACGCTGAGCAAGCTTGCCTCCGCAGCCATATCTGATCCTCTCTACGCTGAGTCCCTCGTAGGTAGATGCAGGGAATCCGTAGTAGATCCACAGGAATGTGCAGATGCGCATTTCGTCAAAGGCAGGAGCCACAATTTCAACGCTCTCCGGTGTGATATAGGCTATTTCGCCGGGGCCGAGTTCTTTATAGGGATCATATCCAAGATTGAGATAGGAAAAGCTTTCAAAGCAGACGCAGTAGCCCTCATCTTTGTGACCGATCTCAACAGGAGTTCTTCCGAAACGGTCACGGGCTGCATAGATGCCTTCAGGAGTCATAAGAAGAAGGGACATTGAGCCCTTGATTATCTCCTGGGCGTAACGTATTCCCTCAACGATAGTTACTTTCTGATTGATAATAGAAGCTACAAGCTCTGTGGGATTGATATCTCCACCGCTCATCTCAAGGAAGTGAGATCTGTTGTCGGCAAAGAGCTTGTTGGTTATTTCATCGATATTGTTGATCTTACCTACAGTGGTAATAGCATAGGTGCCATGATGTGACCTTACAATAAGTGGCTGGGGCTCAAAATCGGAGATACAGCCGATTCCGAGATTGCCTTCCATCTTGAGCATGTCATCTTCAAACTTAGGTCTGAAGTAAGACCTTTCTATGTTGTGAATAGAGCGGTCGAACCCTTTCTTTTTATCATAAACAGCGAGTCCGGCACGACGTGTGCCAAGGTGTGAGTGATAGTCAGTACCATAAAAGAGATCAAATACTGCACTTTCACGAGACGCTACACCAAAAAATCCTCCCATTGGAAACCTCCGGATGTAATGCGAATAAATGGTTGACAGATACGCTAACAATAATAGCACAACTATCAGCAATTTTTGAAGTATTTTTGATACAGATTGATAAGAAAAATGATAAGACTTGGTGTATCATTGATTATTGAGGAAGTATTTTGATTTTATAGGAGGACGATATGAAGATTTATAAGGTTACAGACCCGGAATTTGTTAACTACGGAAGAATCATTGAGGGGTATGAAGAGGAGAAGAAGCAGATTGCAGATACTCTTCGCGACAAGACTCCGATTCCTGAGGGAACAGCATATGTGGCTGAGGAGAAGGCGCTTCAGGAGCTTCCTGCAGCTGACAAGATCACAAACTCATTATTTGGCGGATCTCCAATGCAGTTTGGATGGTGCAACGGACACAACACCAAGCTCAACTGCCTTGAGTATCACCGTTCAAGCGAGATCAACCTCGGCGCAACAGACTTTATCCTTCTTCTTGCTAAGAGAGAAGAGATCGTAGATTACAAGATCGATTCCAGCAAGGTTAAGGCTTTCCTTGTACCAAAGGGAGTTATGGTAGAGGTTTATGCTACAGCTCTTCACTATGCTCCATGCCAGGCAAGCAAGGATTCAGGATTCCAGGTACTTGTTGGACTTCCTAAGGGAACCAACGTTGGTAAGCCTGACTTTACACCTGCCAATCAGGAGGACAAGCTCATCACTGCTACAAACAAGTGGCTCCTTGCACATGCTGAGTCATCTGAGGCGAAGGACGGCGCTTGGATCGGCATTACAGGCGAGAACATCGATATCGCAGCTGATATCTGATAGGTATTTATAAGCTCTTTTACCTGTGTGACATTTCTGTGATACTTAATCGTTTATTATTGGTTTCAGATCAAACAAAAAAACCAAAGACAAGGACGGTAAAGTATTATGAAAAAGATTATTTCAATGTTAACAGGTGTACTTCTTGCAGGAATTTTATTTGTTACTGGCGGATTTGCTTCAACAGTTGCTTATGCAGCAGACGACTCTGCCAAATACATAAAGGGAGCAACATTTTTAAGTGCTGTTCATGGCCAGACAGAAGACGGAACAGAGATTGTTCTGGCACTTTATGAGAAGAAGAATGGGGAAGATATTGCATACATAAATGATGGTATGGGACACGTATTTACTGATTTCACCATCAAGTATGGCACAATGAAGGAATTTGGCCCGGTACAGTATATAACAGTTGGGGACAATCTGGTAATTACCTACTTTGAGTCAAACGGAATTCCCGGACTTATCGCTGAAGACGGTACAATTTATGCCTGCGAGTACCTTGATGCATATACTGTTTCACAGCTTATGAGCGCAGACTAATTAAATAACAGATAATTTACTGGCAAAGAATACGCCCGGGAAATCTGATCGATATCCCGGGCGCTTATTTTTGCTTATTTTATATTGATCGTTGCACTTACACTTTCAAGTCCATCGCCTGATACTGTAAGAGTACAGGTTCCGCTTGTATAGCCGCTTCTTATAATAGCAGTTGCACGGCCCCTGTAGGCTGTAAATGAGCCGGTTGTATAATTCTCGTCTGTTATTGGATTGGCTGAGCCAAAGGCGGCAAGAGAGCCTTCTCCGGTTACTGTTGCAGTCAGCTTGTTGTCAGCATCGGGAACAATATTTCCATCGCCATCCAGAAGCTCTGCCTGAACGTAGGTTACGCTGTGGCCATCAGCAGGCATTTCCTGGCTTTCAGCAATCAGCTTAATGGAGCTTACAGCGCCGGTTGTTGCCAGGGTGTCTTTTGAAATAATATCGTTTCCATTATAGCTTACAGCTTCAAGTGTTCCCGGAACATAGGTGATATCAAAGAGGAATGACTTTGGAAGACCACATGCAAGTCTTTCTCCTTCCTTGCAGATGCCCATTGACTTGCCGTTAAGGAAGAGCTCAACACGCTCTGCGTTTGAGAATACGGCAACAAAAACAGGCTTATTGTCTGCATCCTTCCAGTTCCAGGACTTTCTGACATCGGTAAATCCCCAATTGCTGATCAGCTCTTTTTTGTCGTGGGTGGCAGGATCGTAGGAGTACAGGTAAGTCTTATCACTTCCCCAGATAACTGAGCGATATTCGCCCTGAGGAAGAATATGTCCGTTTATATCTACATCAGCGTCGTTGGCAAGGCGCCATGGATAGGGTGATCCGTGTGACATCAGGGCAAATCCGCCAATTTTGTGCATAGGATCATCCTCTTCCAGGAAGACAGATTTTCCGATTCCTGCTTCGCCTATATAGTCAAAGGCAGTCCAGGTGAAATCACCGATAACGTATGGGGTGGATTCAACCATGGGCCAGCGAATGCCGATTTCTTTGGGGTAATTCTCTGAGCCGAGAATTACGCGCTCAGGGAACATTTCATGGTCAAGAGCATATTTGTCTTCCATGTAGTTATATCCAACGATATCAAGGTCATTGGTGAAGGCTTCTGAGAATTCCTCCCAGCTGGTGTCATTCTTGCCCCCGTCTGCATTTTGCAGAGGCGAAGCGTCTGATGCAGCATTGCCCATGATCTTTTTCATGTTTTCGGCAGTAAGCTCATCGTCGAGACCGCTCCAGTAGGAGCAGATCGCATTAGAAACCGGGCGGCTGGGATCAAGGCTGTGAGCCTTATTTGCGAGTCGAGTTGCCAGGGTATAGCCGTTTCCAAGGCCTCCTCGTTCAGGAATCTCATTACCTGTTGACCAGATGATAACTGATGGATGGTTCCTGTCACGTTTCATGAAGGCTGTAAGGTCTTTTTCCCAATCTGTATCAAAGTACTGGTTGTAGTCCCCGGGTTGCTTCATGATACCCCAGGCATCAAAGGCTTCATCAAAGACATACATACCGATACGGTCGCAGGCTTCCATAAGCGCAGAAGAAGGGGGATTGTGAGTGGTTCTGATGGCGTTAAAGCCGATCTCTTTCATTATGGAGAGCTTGCGCAGCTCTGAGTCGTATAAAGAGACTGCTCCAAGCATTCCGTTGTCATGATGAAGGCATCCGCCCTTTAGCTTGACGGTTTTGCCATTGATCCTAAGGCCGTTAACAACGTCTGCAGTTACGGTCTTAACTCCGAATAAAACTGAAGTTTCGTCATGGGTTTCATTTTCTGTGGGAATAAAGTGAGTCCTGAAGGTGCCAAGATCAGTCACAGAGCCATGGAGTCTGTAGAGATTCGGATTTTCTGCATCCCAAAGCTCGGGTTTATCAAGGGTAATGCTGATATAGGCTGTCTCCGATGTCGCAGGATTAACCTGAATCTTTTGGGAGCGGGAGATTATTACCTCATCGCTTCCGTCTTTTGTAAGAAATGCGCTGACGCCGGCCATCTTATTGTCCAGGGTGTTATTCTGCACCTGAATTTCTACGCGAATATAAGCTCTGAGGGCATTTCCTTCAGAGTCATACTCAATGCTTTTGGTGTAGCCGAAAATTCCATCATCTGCGATGTGGAGCTTTGGAAAGTGAAGAAGTTCCACGCTTCTAAAGACTCCGGCGCCGGTGTACCAGCGGGAGTTGGGCTGCATGCTGGGATTAACCGTTATTGTGACGCTGTTCTCCCTGCCAAAATAGATGTAAGGCGTGATATCTACAGAAAAAGGAGCGTATCCGTAGTGCTGAAGAGCCACTTTGCAGCCGTTTACAGCTACAGTAGCATTCATCATAACGCCGTCAAACGTAAGGTAAACATCGTCATTTTCCCACTCTGCAGGGATCATTATCTTTTTGGTGTAATAGGCCACGCCCTCAGTAAAAAAGCCACTTGAAGCCCCGGCAGGAGCATCCTTTTTTACAGAGCTGAAGATCATATAGTCGTGAGGGAGATCTACTTCACGAAGTGTACTTTCCCTGGATGGGTCGGGAAAACCATCTATAGTTCCGTAATTAAACTGCCATCCTCTATCAATATTCTGATTACGCATAGGTGAAAATCTCCTTGTTTTTTTCTAAATCATATATATCAAATAGCCAAAAGACAAGGTTTAATATTTACGGCATAATAGGCTTTTACGAACAAAAAATCAGCGAAAGAAAAATAATATACACTAAAAAGCTTCTTTATCTTAAAAAATGTTCGTTTGGATAAAAAGATTTGGCGTAGGCATAAGAGAAGTCTTTGGGATAAAATTACCATGTTGAGATTATATTTTGAACGGAATCGCTCCTTGTTTCCTGTGAGCAGGAGCTTAACAAGATCAAGAAATGAAGAGGTGAAAAATGAGTTTTTCAAAGGATTTTTTATGGGGAGCTGCTTCCGCAGCGCACCAGATAGAAGGCGGATACTTGGATGACGGTAAAGGCCCTGGAATCTGGGACCATTTCGAGCACGAAGAGGGACGCATTGAATTTGGCGAGAATGCTGATGTTTCCTGTGATCACTACCATCACATGAAGGAAGATATTGCTCTTATGAAGCAGATTGGCTTAAAGAGCTACAGATTCTCCGTAAGCTGGCCAAGGGTTATGCCCGAAGGAATCGGAAAGGTGAATGAAAAGGGACTTAAGTTTTACTCTGACCTTGTGGATGAGCTTAAAAGTGCTGGAATCGAGCCTATGGTAACTCTTTTCCACTGGAATCTACCCATGGCACTATACGAAAAAGGCGGTTGGAAGAACCCTGAGATTGTAGACTGGTTTGCTGAATATGTAGAGGTAGTGGTCAAGTGTCTTGGCGACAGGGTTAAATACTGGATGACCTTCAACGAGTATCAGATGTTTGTGGGACTTGGATACCAGATCGGTGCTATGGCGCCCTTTGAGAACAATGATATCAAGACTATGCTGGATATCTCGGTAAATGTCTTTAAATCTCACGGAAGAGCTGTTTCTGTGATCAGGAAATACAGTAAGCTTGATGCCAAGATCGGAATGGCTCCCACAGGAAATGTGTGGGTTCCAAAGGATGACACTCCTGATGAAGTTGAGAAGTGCAGGAAAAAGTCTTTTGCCATAGATCCGTATGGTTTCCTTATGGGAAATGCATGGTGGGCAGATCCGATATTCTTAGGACATTTCCCGGAAGGCTCAGAAGAAGCCTTTGGAGACATGCTTCCAAAGCTTACTAAAGAGGAGTGGGATGAGATAGCGCAGCCCCTTGATTTCTACGGCTTTAACGTCTATGAGGGAACAGTAAGATATCCGCTTGATCCTAACAACTACGGACCCTACGAATATCAGGGAAGTGCACACACAATGATGGGCTGGAGCGTTACGCCAAGAGTTCTGTACTACGCACCCAAGTTCTTCTATGAGAGATATCATAAGCCGATCATGATCACCGAGAACGGAATGGCCGGCATGGACTGGAAGGCCCTTGATGGCAAGGTTCATGACTACCAGAGAATAGATTTCACAAACAGATATCTCTTAGAGCTTGAGAGAGCAATTGATGACGGCATCGAGGTCATCGGCTACCAGCACTGGTCAATCATGGATAATTTTGAGTGGTGCCACGGCTATAAGATGAGATTTGGCCTTATCTACGTCGATTATGAGACAATGGAGAGAACACTTAAGGACTCTGCTTACTGGTATAAAGAAGTGATCGCAACTAATGGTGAGAGCCTTCATAAACATTAAAAAATTAACCCCTGTTCATTCGAACAGGGGCTTTTTTTACTTTATTCGTTTGATCTCGGCAAATCGGATTTCCAGAGGATCCAGAACCGGAGAATATTCGTAGACTCCGCTTTCAATCAGCCTGTATTCCTTGTGCATTCCGGGAACACAGTAGCCTTTTATTATCTCGACGTCGCTTGGATCCAAGGGAACAGCACCCATCTTAAGCCAGATGTCATAAGCACTTCCGTATTCTCTGTTTACAAAGAGCTCTTTGATGCAATAGTTGCCATCCTCAAGATCTGTGAGCTTTATCTGGAACTGGAGGCTGTTTGTCATGTCAAAGGGCGTGTATCTGTTGGTTTCCGTCATATCGAAAAGTTCGCCCGAAGCAAACAGATTACCGTAGTGTACGTAGTTATACGTGATGATCTGATATGCATCAATACTTCTAGTGATAAAGTAGCCTTCTCCTCCGGCTATGAGCTCATCTCCCAAAAGGCTTGCAAAATAGAAGCTGTAGTAAACGCTCTTTCTTATGCCGTTCGTGGTGTAGATACCAAGTCCTCCGTGGAAAAGAGTGTCCGGCAGAGCATTTTCTTCCAAGAGGTCTGTAAGTGACCAGTAGCCGAAGCTATCGAGCCTGTCGTAGTTCCGAAGGAGGTTTTTGAGTATATAGCAGGATTTAAAGCAGGTGTCGCTGGCAAGATTTCTGTGGGAGAGAGTGAAATTCCACTCCGTCATGTATATTGGCAGCGATCCGAATCCTGCTGAGGAAAAGATCTTTTTGATGCTTCCGATCCACAGCGAGAAGTCGTCAGTTCTTTTTGGAAAAGAGAAAGACACGCTTCCGATAGTTATGTTCTGCTTCGCTGTGACAGGGATTATGTCGGAATAGTAGTGCACGTTCATAAATTCCGGCTCACAGTTATTCTTTTTGGTATATGAAAGGAAATCTTTGATCCACTTGTCAGTTCCTAAGTTTTCCATATACAGAATTGAAGGGGATCCAAATACAAGCTTGTCGTCAACTCTTTTTACTGTGCGATAAGTGGCTTCGTAGAAGCGCATAAACAGTGGGTCATCGCCAAAGCCGAACATGGACTTGGGTGTTACAGGTTCATTCCATACGCAAAAGAGCCATGATCTGACTGTGTTGGTGCCATAGCGCTCCAAAAGATGCCTTGTGAAGTTGTCGATAAGCTGCTCCCACTCTGACATGTGTTTGGGTGGGCTGGTTATCATTGGCGAATAGAAAATAGTCTTATTCGGATCGGCAGCAAGATCCCTTGGCATGAAAGAAAGCTGTATAAGGGGCTTTAAACCGATGGAAATAAGGAAATCAAGTGCCATATCAACCAAAGTGTAGTGGAAGGTCAGTTTGCCATTAATTCTTGAAACTACCATCATGTCATCGGAAAGAAGGCCATGAAACTTGATGTATTCATAACCAATGTTATTTTGAAGGTCTATGAGCATGTTCTGAATGTCCCTGTTTAACAGCTCTTTTGCCCTTCCGACGGTAATAAATTTCTTAAAGGTATGCTTTAAGGTTCTTACGCTGCTACTTGCTGAGGCGACGATTTCTTCAGATTTCTTTATATTTTTGGTGCTGATGGCATGTGGCTGGTCTTTGATATCTCCCAGATATTTTGTTAATAGATGAAGATAATTGCTGGGCTCCATATGCAGATAATTCAGAGTTGAAGAGGTTTCAGAAGCAGAGATAGTCTGTCCTCTTTGCTTCCTATAGGTGCTTGGAAGTGTTTCGTATTGTTTTTTAAAGCTGCGGACAAAGGAATGGGACTCTGTGAAGCCGTTCCTGACAGCGATGCTCTCGATGGAGTCGTTGGTAGAAAGAAGATCCGTGAGAGCGTGGTTTAGCTTAACGGAAGTGTAGTACTGAGAGAACTTGACACCCATATTCTTCTCAAAAAAGTTGGACAGATAGGGCACCGAAAGGTCTTCTTCGGCTGCGAGATCACTTAAAGAGAAGTTCTCAGCGTAATGGTCTTCAATGTATTTAAGCAGTCTTGTGAGTCTTGCTGCGTATTTCTGCTGGGTTTTAATGGCATTTGTGATCGGAACACTGAAATTTGCCAAAAGCTCAGCAACAAGATAATAAGCCAGGGAATAGTTTCTGTACTGGGATTCGTATGAATTATGAGCATTCTCGTTGAGCATGGTGGCAATTGCGAACTTTATGCCATCAAACTTGGATAAGTCATCAGTTGTTGTTGTATTGCAGTCAAATACCATCTCATCGAGGTTGGCATCAAACTGGTTCATTCTTGATAAATCTATCTGGATAGCGATCATAACGGCGCTTTCAGACCTTAGGGAATGAATGGTATTGCTGTTGATAAGAATGATGTCCTCGCCTGTGAGCGTATATTCCGTATTATCGATGGATATGGTAATAGTTCCGTCCAGGATCATCAAAAGCTCAATACTTCTGTGCCAGTGATTATCAACGGAACCCAGCTTGTGCATGAAGATTTTAAGGGGAATATTAGGCGGGAACTCGATTATCTCGTGACGCTCTTCAAGATACATGATAAAACCTCATATAAGAAAAAATGTACGTTATTTGCACCTAATTTAAGGATATATCAAATTTTTTTTCCGGTAAAGGCAAAAAGGTACAAAAATTAATGTGTTAAATCGGCAAAAAGAGACCTGAAATTCAAAAAACGGGTTTTTCTTAAAAATTGTACATGTTTTTAGAAAGGGGTGACCTAGGGAAGGGTACCCTTTAATTTGTATAATTGTTTCATCAAGAGAACAAGTGATTATTCCATGACATGGAGGAACCTATGGAACAGGAATTGATAATTGAAGTAAAAAACATGACCAAGAACTTTGGGATCACTAAAGCGCTCAGAGGAGTCGATGTAAAGTTCTACCGTGGTCAGATCCGTGGTCTTATCGGAGAGAACGGTAGCGGTAAATCAACCATAACATCAATCCTTGCAGGTATGCAGAAGGCTACCAGCGGCGAAGCGTTTTATAAAGGACAGCCCTGGGATCCCGACAGCATGGTAGAAGCTCAGAAGGCCGGCATCAGCATGGTACTTCAGGAAGCAAATACAATTCCTAACTGTACGGTGGCTGAAAACATCTTTGCCGGGCGCTTCGATGAGTTCTCCAAGTTTGGAATAGTAAATATGAAGAAGCTCAACGCAGCGGCTCAGAAGATGCTTGATGATTTCGATATCAAACACATCAAGGCTGCTGACAGCATCAACAAATACGGCTTCGAGGACAGAAAGCTTATTGAGATCGTGAGATGTGTTTCCGAGGATACAGAAGTATTCGTTGTCGATGAGACAACCACAGCACTCTCTCATGAAGGAAGAAAGCTCATATATGACCTGATCCACAAGCTTAAGGACAACGGTAAGTCAGTAATCTTCATCTCCCATGATATGGAGGAGATCCTGGAGCAGTGTACAGACCTTACAGTCCTTAGAGATGGCGAGATAATCGGTCATCTTAACAGAGAAGAGATGGACATGCCCAACGCGGAACAGGTTATCAGATACATGATGGTTGGTCGTGAGATCGGAGATGCTTATTACAGAGAAGACTACGACATTTCACATGGCGATAAGGTTGCGCTGGAACTTAAAAACGTAACACTTGGAGAGATAAAGGACTTTTCACTTCAGGTTCACGAGGGCGAGATCATAGGATTTGGCGGACTTAGCGGCTGCGGAATGCATGAGGTCGGAAGACTTGCATTCGGACTTGAAAAGCCTGAATCCGGAGAGGTCATAAGAGAAGGTAAAAAGATACACAACTGTAACGACGCTATCTCAGCAGGAATCGGATATATATCCAAGAACAGAGATACAGAGGCACTTATTCTCGAGGGTTCTATTCAGGACAATATCACACTTCCTTCAGAGAAAGACCTGGCAAAGAAGCTGTTCATCAAACCTTCCGATGAAAAGAACTTATCGGATAAAGAGATTGATTCCTTCAGGATCAAATGTAATGACGGTAATCAGTGGGTCAACACTTTGAGCGGTGGTAATAAACAGAAGGTTTCATTTGCAAAGTGGACTGCCAAGGGTTCTGATGTGATCATCATGGACTGCCCTACACGAGGCGTAGATATCGGTGTTAAGCAGTTTATGTATGCTCTGATCGCAGAGATGAAGAAACAGGGCAAAGCAATAATCCTCATCAGTGAGGAGATGGCAGAGCTTATCGGTATGGCAGACAAGATCGTGGTAATGAAAGATTTTGCCATCAGCAAAGAGTTTACAAGAAGTAAGGATCTGTCAGAGACAGATATTATCGAATACATGATCTGATCTAGGAGGAAAGAGATGTTTTCAAAAGCGTTTTTTAAAAAGCATGTATATGATATCGCGGCGTATGCCGGTCTGGCAGCGACTTTTATCCTGTTTCTCATATTCAGTAGAGAGAACCTCTCCTACAACGTAGGAACAGTACTGCAGGCAGCATCAGCGTATGCGATCTTATCCCTGGGAGCGGTGTTCGTTTATTCCATGGGATTTATGGATGTATCAATAGGACAGCAGATCGGTGTTTACTCGATCCTGATGATACTTATCTCGAATAAAATGGGCGGAAGCATTGCAGGAGTGGTACTTGGTTTTGTTGTTATCCTGGCCATCGCCCTGGTGTGTGGAGCTTTCAACGGAGCAGTTGCCGTATGGCTCAAGCTTCCATCAATCGTAACTTCGCTGTTCCTTATGTTCTTCTTTACAGGAGCGCAGCTCCTTCTTATGGAGAGCACAGGAAATAACACAATTTCCATTGAGGCAAGCATTAAGCCCTCAAGCAGAACAGCTTATAACTGGATCATTCTGGCAGCAATTGTGGTAGTTGCACTGGTTGTTACATTCCTCTTCAACTACACAAAGCTGGGTAAATATACAAAGGCAATCGGAGCTAATGAAGTGGTTGCAGCTCAGAGCGGAATCAACACCACCAGATGGAAGGTAATAGCATATATGACCTTTGGTGTGTGCGTAGCAATTGCATCCTTCATCATGCTGATGAGAACCGGAACAGCCGGAAAGGGAACAGGTGGCGGATATGCAATGGACGTAATGATCTGCCTGATCCTGGGCGGAATGCCTCTTTCGGGAGGAATGGTCTCAAAGGTAAGAAGTGCTCTGATCGGTACATTTACTTATGTGTTGCTGACAAATGATCTGACGACAATGGGTGTAGAGCTCAATTACATCAACTTCGTCAAGGCAATCATTTTCATAATCATTATTCTTATTACATGTCGCAAGAATAATGGGGTGTTACCAAGATGATTTTTACTGCTATGGCAGGAAAAATACTTAATTTAAGGAGGAATTTATGAAGAACGCAGTAAAGAAATTTTTAGCAATGATGCTTGCAGGCGTAATGTCAGTATCACTTATGGCTTGCGGATCAAGCGGAAGTGGAGCAGCAAGTACAGAGGGCGCTGCATCAAGTGAAAAGGCAGGCAAGAACTGCACAATCGGTGTAGCTTTCTATCAGGACAGTGGTCTTGCAACAGAGGCAACAAAGGCTTATCTCGACAACATGGCAGATACATTAAACTGCAAGTTTAAGTACACAGTATTATCTCAGACTGACGAAGGTGTAAACCTTACAAAGATCCAGGAGCTCATCGCTTCAGGTGTTGACGGAATCATCTGCACAATGGATTCCGGTACAGCAGCTATCGTACAGGAGTGCGAGGCAGCGGGCGTATATATCGGCGGATACCTTTGCGACTACGATATTTCTTACACACAGGCTTATGATGCTGTATTTAAGAACGATCATTTCGTAGGAACAGCAATCGATGGTTATGCTCCTGATAACGTAATTGTAGGACAGCAGATGTTTGACAGCCTTCTTGAGTACAACGAGAGAAACGCAGATGCTCCTATAACACACGTTTCACTGGCTATCTTCCCTGTATGGGCTTTCCCTGCACAGACACTTGCAGCTCAGCAGTTCATCGCAGCAGTTGACGAGTACAACAAGACAGCTGACGTTCAGATCACATGCGATCCTTTGAACGAGGAGACAGACGTTTTAGCATTCTCACCTATGGACAGCACATACTTTGCTAAACACGAAGGTATTCAGGCAATCATGAGCTTCGCAGCAGGTACAGGTTTCGTATATCCTGTAATGGTTCAGACAGGCAACGATAAGAACATCAAGCTCTTCACAACAGGTTTTGACGGTGGTGAGGAGAAGAACTTCGGAAGCGCAGGAACAGGCACATATCAGCAGAACTGTGTAACAGCTGTTGAGACTATCACATATCCACTTGTACTTCTCTTAAACAAGATCAACGGCGTAGAGTTTAAGGACCAGCCTGAAGATGCAGAGAGAGTAAGCTGCGATCAGTTCATCATGAACAGTGATGAGGATATGGCAGCATTCCAGAAGAACATTTACTTCACAGCAAACGCTTCAGATGCACTCTTCACACCTGAAGAAGTACTCAACATGACAGCTTATGCTAATCCTGATGCTACTTACGAGCAGCTCAAGAAATCTATTTCAACACTTACAGTTGATTCACTTAAGTAATTAAAAGAAATACTAATGAAATGGTAATGATGTGGGGGATATTTACTATCCCCCAGGCATCATCCTGGTAATGAGGAAACGATATGAATACAAATAAAGGTTTAGAGATATTCAAAAAAATAGGGTTATCTGTCATTTTTCCATTATTGATGTTTGTGGTGATGCTGATCATTACCGGTACTAATGAAAAATGTTATGTCAATGGAAAGCTGATCTTCCTGTCGGGAGATATGGTGCAGCAGGTATTTCTTAATGCTTCCATGACAATCTGCGTGGCTCTGGCAATATGGATACAGCTCAAAAACGGAAGATTTGATTTCTCCGGCGGAGCAACCATGATCCTTACAGCAATTGTTGCAGGACACATTGGTTATGACACCAGAAACCCATGGCTTGCGCTTATTATTGCAGTAGTACTGGCAGTTGTCTTAAGCATGTTCACAGCAACCGTGTACATCTTAGGTCGCATTCCGATCATCATCTGTACGATCGGTATGACTCTTTTCTATGAGTCACTTACATACCTTGTATTTGGTGGACAGGGTATCAGAGTATTTTACTCCACCGTGGAGACATCAGTATTCGGAAGACTTCCCGGAATCTTCCTTCCTGCAGGACTCGCAATACTTGCATTTGTGGTATTTACCTACTTTACCGCAGCCGGAAGAAAGGGAAAGATCTTATCAAACAACCAGAGAGCCGGTGTAAACATCGGTATCAACGAGAAAAAGAATGTATTCACAACATACATCTTTTCAGGAATCATCCTTGGATTTGCAGCAATCATCTACGTATCACAGCATGAGGTTGGTCCTCAGTCAGGACTTGCCACATCAGGAATCATGTTCTCTTACATCGTTCCTGTATTTATGGGAACCTTCATTGGACTCGCAAGCTGTGATGTTATAGGTATCGCAATCGCTGCAATCGGTATGGAAATCATGAACTACGGACTCAACTGTCTGAACCTTGGAGCAGGCGGATGGCAACAGATCATCCTCGGAATCTTCGTACTTGGATTCTACTCATTCTCAGCTCAGACAGATAAGATACAGGCATTATTTGCCAGAATGAAAGCCGGAAAGGCAAAAGCATAAAGAGGTTATTTCAATGGATTTAAAGGCAAAGCCATTTTATTTATCAGATGAAGATATTAAGTGGGTTGAAGAGACAAAAGCTTCTCTTACATTAGATGAAAAGCTCGGACAGCTCTTTTTCCCAATCGGATATTCCCCAAACGAGCAGTATCTGCAGTATGAGATACTCTCCAAGAACCCCGGCGGACTCATGTTCAGAACAGGAAAAACTGAGGAACTGTTTGATGCATACTCATATCTTCAGACAAACAGCAAGGTTCCAATGCTTCTTGCAGCAAATCTTGAGGCAGGCGGAGACGGAATCGTACTCGAGGGAACATCATTCGGAAAGCAGATGCAGGTTGCAGCAACAGGTGATCCCGAGCAGGCATACAGACTTGCAAAGGTAAGCTGCAGCGAAGGACAGGCAGTAGGATGCAACTACGCATTCGCTCCTGTAGTAGATATCGATTATAACTATCACAGCCCCATAACCAATGTCAGAACCTATGGCTCTGACCCTGAGAAGGTCAAAGAATTTGGCCTTGAGTATATGAGAGGGGCAAAAGAGTGCGGCTCAGCAGTAGCCATCAAGCACTTTCCCGGAGACGGCGTAGATGAAGTTGATCAGCATATATTAACCAGCGTAAACAGTCTCAGTTGTGAGGAGTGGGATGCGACATACGGCGATGTATACAAAACCCTTATCGACGAAGGCGCTCTGTCAGTAATGGTTGGGCATATCGCGCTTCCTTCTTATCAGAAGAAATTTAACCCGGGCCTCCCCAAGAAGCTTATACCGGCTTCTCTCTCTCCTGAGCTTTTACAGAATCTCCTTAGAGATCAGCTTGGATTTAACGGAATGATAATTACGGATGCTACCCCTATGGTTGGTTTCCTCTGCGCAATGGACAGAGAAAAATCAGTTCCGTACTGCATTGAAGCAGGTTGCGATATGATCCTGTTCAACAAGGATTATGACGAAGATATTCAGTTTATGAAGAAGGGCTACGAGGAGGGAATTCTCTCCGAGAAGCGCCTGGATGAAGCACTTACACGTATTCTTGCTATGAAGGCTGCGCTGAGACTCCATGAGAAAAGAGCTAACGGAACTCTTGTACCTGATAAAAAGAATCTTCCTGTTATCGGCAGCGATGAGCACGTTGCCTGGGCAAAAGAGTGCGCTGACAAGTCGGTGACACTGGTAAAGGATACACAAGCTCTTTTACCCATATCTCCTAAAAAGCACAAGAGAGTGCTGTATGAGATCATGGGCGGATGCGCTTCCGAGAAGAGAGTAGAAGAGACCTTTGTAAAGCTCATGGAAGCTGAAGGCTTTGAAATGATCCCCTATGTAAAAGAGGAATTTGATTTCAACAAGCCTATCAAGTTTGAGTCAGTTACTGAGTTCAGGAACAAGTATGACCTTGTTATCTATCTCGGAAATGTGGAGAATGCTTCAAATAAGACCACAGCAAGACTTAACTGGCATACCATCTTCGGAGCAGGCAACAATATTCCATGGTTTGTGGAGGTTGTTCCGACAATGTTCATTTCACTGCAGATTCCATATCATCTTCTGGATGTGCCGATGATCAAGACTTACATCAATGCATATTCAAATCATGATTACGTGATCGAGTCAGTGGTTGAGAAGATCCTTGGCAAGAGCGAGTTTAAGGGCGTAAGCCCCGTAGATCCGTTCTGCGGAAAAGAGTACTTGGCATATTAACTTTGGAGGTAGACAAATATGGTAATCGACAAATTATCGGACTTTGAAGGCTTTTTAGAGGTGGTAGAGCAGTGCAAGGGAGATGTTGAACTGGTGACTCCTGAGGGCGACAGACTTAATCTTAAGTCAAAGCTTTGCCAGATCATAGCATTATCCAGCGTATTCCCTCAGATTGCTGAGATCCCCAATGTTGAAGTGTTCGCGCATCAGCCTGAGGATATGGAGAGGATCGCAAAATTTTTATTTAAGTAATTTGTAGCCTGGATATGAGAAATTCATGTCCGGGCTAATTCTCATATTTGATAAAGGGAAAACTAGTATGAAAATCGTTGATGTAAAGATAAATGGAATTGAAAATCCGATAGGATTCTCCTACCCGAAGATAAAGTGCAGCTGGAAGGTGACCGGGACAACCGGCAAATATCAGGTGCGCTCTAAGATCGTTGTAAGCGAAAAAGAGGATTTCTCAGAGATTCTTTGGAGCAAGGAAGACCACGATCTTGACTGGATCGGAGAGATTATAGATATAACTCCAAAGCCCAGAACAAGGTATTATTTCTACGTTGAAGTAACGGATGATGAGAATAATACTGCCAAGAGCGATGTATGCTTCTTTGAGACCGGCAAAATGGCAGAGAAGTGGAAGGCTAAGTTCATCGGAACAAATGAGGAGCCTTCTTTCCACCCATGCTTTGTAAGAGAGTTTTCTCTTGATGGGGTAAAAGAGATCAAGGAAGGCCGTATTTATGTGACAGGACTTGGTCTGTACGAGGCTTATTTAAACGGCGTTAAGATCGGCGACGACTATCTTGCACCTTTCTGCAACGACTATAACAAGGGCATTCAGTATCAGACCTACGATATCACGAACCTTCTGAAGGCTGATAACAAGCTCTCTATCATCTGCGGAAACGGCTGGTATAAGGGCCGTCTTGGCTACGATGGCGACGTTTCATACTATGGCAATAAGTTTGGTGTCATTGCGGAAGTTTATGTAAATGGCAAGCTCACTGTCATGACAGATGAGAGCTTCAAATATTGCGGAAGCGATATTGTTTCCAGCGATATTTACGACGGCGAGGAGTATAACCGCCTATATTGGAAGGACAAGAAGAACGAGTGCAAGCCTGTGACTGTATGGAAGGACAACAAAGATACGGTGGCAAGGCTTGTGGAGAGATACAGTCTGCCTGTTGTGGTAAAAGAGACTCTTCCTGTAAAAGAGATCATCAATACACCGGCAGGTGAGAAGGTGCTGGATTTTGGCCAGAATTTCACGGGGTATGTATCCTTTAAGTCAAAGCTTCCAAGCGGAACCAAGGTTGTTCTTGATTTCGGCGAAGTCCTTCAGGAGGGCAATTTCTACAATGCCAACTACAGATCTGCCAAGGCACAGTTCACCTATGTTTCAGATGGTTCAGAGGAAGATGTTCGTCCACACTTTACTTATTATGGATTCAGATATGTGAGAGTAACAGGCTGGGAAGGTGAGCTTAATGCCGAAGATTTCACCGGAAACGTGGTTTATTCAGACCTTGAGACCACAGCGACCTTGGACACTTCAGATGCCAAGCTGAACAGACTTGCAAGCAACTGCTTGTGGGGACAGAAGTCCAATTTCCTTGATATGCCAACAGATTGTCCTCAGAGAGATGAGCGTCTTGGATGGACCGGCGATGCGCAGGTTTTTGCTCCTACTGCCTGCTTTAACATGGACACAAGAGCTTTCTACAGAAAGTTTTTATATGACCTTCATCTGGATCAGATGGATCACGACGGAATTGTTGCAAACTTTATTCCAAATATCAGCAAGGCTCCCGGCGGAAGCAGCGTATGGGGCGATGTTGCCACATTCCTGCCAATGGCTCTGTATGAGTACTACGGAGATGAGGATGAGCTTAGGGCCAACTATCCTCTGATGAAGGACTGGGTGGATCATGTCATTCATGAGGACGAAGAGCACGGTGATACCGGCCTTTGGAACTTTGGCTTTCATTTCGGCGACTGGCTTGCTCAGGACGGAATCAGCCCTCAGAGCATGAAGGGCGGCACAGATGACTATTTTGTGGCATCTGTCTACTACTATGAATCACTGATAAAGGCAGGAAGCGCAGCCAGAATCCTTGGGTATGTTGATGACAGCATAAGATATGCAAAGCGCGCAGAGAAGGTAAATACCGCAATCTTAAACGAGTATTTCTCGCCCAGCGGAAGGCTTGCAATTGATACACAGACAGCGTACCTTATCTGCCTCAAATACAAGATTTTTATCAGCAGGGACAAGATTATTGACGGCCTTAAACTCAGGCTCAAAAAGGACTGCTACAAGATTAAAGGCGGCTTTGTAGGAGCCACAATGATGTGTCAGGTTCTTGCTGAGAACGGTATGGAGGATATTGCCTACTACATCCTGTTCCAGGAAGGCTTCCCCGGATGGATGCACTGCATCAACCTCGGAGCGACCACTATCTGGGAGAGATGGAACTCTATCCTTGATGACGGAACCATCAGCGGAACAGGCATGAATTCGCTCAATCACTATTCATATGGCTCTGTAATGGAATATGTTTACCGTTTTATCGCCGGAATCCAGCCTAATTCGGCAGGATTTAAGAGCGCATATATTGCGCCTCAGCTCAGTTCCAAGCTTCAGTATGTGAACTTTGAGTACAACTCTGTAAGCGGTAAGTATTCATCCTGCTGGAAGATAAACGATGACGGCACAATAACTGTAAGAGCCGAAGTTCCTTTCGGATGTTCTGCGGTTTACAGACTGCCCGGAACAAACGGCGAGGAGATACAGCTGGAGGCAGGAATTTTTGAAAAGACCTATAAGCCTGCCAGAGATTACAGGCTCATGTATACCATGGACACAAGGCTTGAGGAATTTGCCGAGGATAAAAGAGCTCTCGACATAATAAAAGCTGATCTACCCCTTGCATATAAGCTTATAGAAAGCAAGGACGTAGAGAGCCTTGGACTTACACTAAATGAGCTGCAGACCATGTTCTTTATGGGCTTTAATCCGCCTATGGTCATGGCAGCGGCAGATAAACTGCTTGCACTTAAAAAGGAGTGGAAATAATGAGACAGGTTTTTAACCCATATTTACCGCTATATGAGTATATTCCCGACGGAGAACCAAGGGTATTTGACGGAAGAGTTTATATCTACGGATCCCATGATTTCGCGGGCGGAGAGAAGTACTGCATGGGAGATTATGTGACCTGGTCAGCACCTGTAGAGGACCTGACAGACTGGAGATATGAAGGCGTTATCTATAAGAGAACCCAGGATCCTTCAAATGCAGATAACAGGATGGACCTGTGGGCTCCGGATGTAGTAAAGGGCGCAGATGGCAGATATTACATGTATTACTGCTTCTCTTTTAACCCGGAATTTGGCGTGGCAGTCAGCGATTCACCCGCAGGACCTTTTTCCTTCTACGGACATGTTAAGTATCCGGAGGATGTGATGGGAGGAAAAGAGCTTCAGGAGAACTTCCCGTTTGATCCCGGAGTACTGGTAGATGATGATGGAAGAGTCTTTTTATACTACGGATTCAGTCCGGCCAAGCCACTTCCTGCGCCTCCGCTCGAAACATTCCTTGAAATGGGAATGAGCAGGGAAGAAGCACAGGCGCAGCTTCAGGCTATCGCTAATACCAAGTTCTCTGACGGAGCCTTTGTTGTAGAGCTTGATAAGGATATGCTCACGGTTAAGGGAGAGCCCCATCTGATGGTTCCCGGCGAAAAGATCGCAGTGGGTACAGGATATGAGGGACACGGCTTCTTTGAGGCCTCTTCGATGCGCAAGATAGGAGATAAATATTACTTTATCTATTCAAGCTCAGTTAGTCATGAGTTGTGCTATGCAACATCAGACTATCCGGACAAAGAGTTTACCTATGGTGGAGTAATTATATCCAACGGAGACATCGGATATAAGGGAAATGTAAAGCCCAGAGCCATGATGGGTAACAACCACGGAAGCATAATCGAAATAAATAACAAGTGGTATATATTCTATCACAGGCAGACTCACGGCACTGAGAGCTCAAGACAGGGCTGTGCTGAGGAGATTCATGTGGCAGAGGATGGCAGTATTGCACAGGTTGAGCTCACAAGCTGCGGTCTTAACGGCGGAGCTCTTGCAGGTAAGGGAACTTACTCAGCTGCCATTGCATGTAACCTTATGTGCAAAGAGAATGACAAAAAGATTGTTTACGGACAGTCTCTTAAGGACTCTCAGCCCTATATTTTCCAGAAAACCGCTGAGAAGGAAGAGGAGTCGGAACAGTATATAGCAAATGTCTTTGACGGTGTTGTTGCAGGATTTAAGTATTTTGACTGCAAAGACGTTAAAAAGATCTGTGTAGAGGCAAAGAGCTACGGAAACGGTAAGCTTCTTATATCGCTGGATTCTGAGGATTCTGCGCCGGCCGGCGAGATCTCTTTTGCGAAAGCAGATGATGGATTTGCATGGTATGAGACAAGCGTAGATATTCCGGATGGGATCCATGGCCTGTTCTTTAGCTTTATTGGTGATGGAAAGATTGATTTTAAGAGTTTTATATTGGAGTGATGAAAGGAGCTGTTATGAAATATAAGGCTGTAATTTTCGATTTGGACGGGGTTATCTGTTTTACGGATGAGTATCATTATCTGGCATGGAAAGAGCTGGCAGATGAGCTGAATATTCCCTTTGACAGGACAATAAATGAGAGACTCAGGGGCGTAAGCAGAATGGATTCTCTTGAGATAATTCTTGAGAAATACACAGGTCCTGCGCTTTCAGACGAAGAGAAGGAAAGACTCGCGACCAAGAAGAATGATATCTACAGAAAGAGTCTTGAGAAAATGTCTCCTGCAGACCTCTCGGATGAGGTCAGAGAGACTCTAAATGCCCTTAGGGATAAGGGACTTAAGCTGGCTATTGGTTCATCCAGCAAGAATACCAAATTTATACTTCAGAGAATCGGCCTGGAAGGTTTCTTTGATGCCATAAGCGATGGCACAAATATCACAAGATCCAAGCCGGATCCGGAAGTTTTCTTAAAGGCTGCTGAGTTTGTGCTCGAAGAGCCCAAGGACTGCCTCGTTATCGAAGATGCTGAAGCAGGCATAGATGCTGCAGTTGCAGGCGGATTTGATGGCGCTGGTATCGGAAGTGCAGCAAACTATTCCAAGGCAACTTATCATCTGGACAGCTTTAAGGATATTTTGAAATACGTTTAACTGTAGAGCTTTTCCTTTGCGGCTTTTTGACGCAGGAGAAAGACTACTATAGCGCAGATCGCCAGTATGATGGTAGCCCATACCCATACAGGAACGGTAAGGATGTTAAAGCACCTTACGCGGATCCACATACGATTGATGACTTCGCTCTTTGCCTGGTCGAAGTAGACCATGATGGAAGCGCGGTCTATGACCTCTGAAGAAGGGTACTGGGCGCCTAATTGGCGTTTAAGCTGTTCCTCGGGAACAGTCAGCACATAATCTTCATCATCAGGGTCTCCTGAGAAGAAATATCCAACGGGGTAATCTGTTGCCTCGTCTTCATCCTCTGCACCGTAATTCCACTCAAGATATTCAAATACGCGACCATCGTCTCCTCCGGAGATGACGGAGGTATATCCGATATAGTACATGTTGCGGATAGCGTTATCAGGTCTTGAAATAAAGTTGATAAAAGCTTCTGCAGCCTGCTGTTTGGCAGGATCCTGGGAAATTCCCTTCTTAAGCATTACCCATCCGTCAAAGTATATATTGGTACTCTCCTTAGGAGCAGCGAAGTTTAAGTAGTAATCGTCTTCTTCGGCCTGATCCATGGCATATACAGCATCTCCTGACCACTGGTAGTTTGCAACTACCTTACCTGTGATCATATCGGCTTTTCCTGAGTCTGTTTCAAAGGAATACAGATTGTCTTTTACCTGCTGCAGATAGTGCTGTACGTTATCTACCGTCTCCTGTGAGACGTCATTCATCTCGGTCTGAAGGGCCATGGCATAGTCAGGCCTTGACCTGAATTCATCAGATGTCAAAAGATCTGACTTAAGAGCACCGACAGCGGCAAAATAAGCGTCTCTGACATTGTCCTTTATGGTAACCTGACGGCGATAAGCCGGGTTTTCAAGAAGCTTCCAGGTAGAAGCATCTTCTTCGCTTACTACATCAGGGTTATACACGAATCCTGTAATACCCCACATATATCCTGCAGCGCAGCGATCCCAGGTAACACCGTTAATATCGTGGGTCTCAAAGATGTTTCTGATGTAGGGAGAAACGCCTTTGATGTAGTAGTTGGTCTCTGTCTCAGGATCAAAAAACTCATCGGATAAGGGCTGAACCAGATCATCTGCCATAAGCTTCATGATCATGTACTCAGAAGGGCACACAAGATCATAGACATCGCCTATTGTGAGCATGTTGTAGAGATCTTCGTTGGTGCCAAAGGTTGAATATTCAACATTTACTCTTTGACCATAAGTCTCGTAATACCATTCTTCAAAGTCATCAACCATGGAGTTTTCTCCGAAAATATCGCCGCTCTCAAGGTCAATCACTTCGTCTTCTCCCCAGTCACCCTGGTCTATATACTCCTCCCAGTTGCAGATGCGCAGTGTTACAGGCTTCTCTGCATCTGAAGCAGCATAAACCGGACGGGAGCAGGTGGTAATAACGCTTGTTATTATAATAATAGCCGTTAGTAGTCTTGCTTTCATCAGGCTCTCTCCTCTTTAATTTCATGTCGCTCGAATTTCAGATTTCTTACGGCAACGATGATGATAACGATCAGAAAGATCAGCGTTGATAATGCCCACAGCGCTGTCTTTATATGAGTCTGCGAACCTTTTGTGGCGTTGACTACGTAGGTGCTGATGGTGTCAAAGGTTGCCGGCTTGGTATAGGTTGCAATGAAGTAGTCATCCAGTGAAAGCGTTATCGCCAGTGAAAAACCGGAGATAATACCTGAAAGTATCTGAGGAACAACCACCTTGGTAAGCGCCTGGAAAGGAGTTGCACCAAGGTCCAGAGCAGCTTCGTAGAGGCTGGAATCCATCTGCTTAAGCTTAGGGATAACAGAGAGATATACAAAGGGTGCGCTCAGAGTCACATGGCCGAAGAGCAGCGGGAAGAAGCTGTCCTTGTTGATGCCCAGAACAACTACAAGCAGAATGCACAGCGAGAAGCCGGTAACAACATCAGCGTTGATGACCGGAATCTGATTTACTGTATCCATCACTGCGGTTGTACGTCTCTTTGAATAGAAGGCTCCTATTGCGCCCAGAGTTCCAAGGAGAGTAGCAAGCAGTGCTGATGCCAGGGCAAGCAGGATCGTGCCCAGTATCATCTCCTGAAGCTCAGGGGTAGTAAAGAGCGTCACATAGTTATTCAGTGTAAAAGAGCGTATGGCTCCGATCTGCGTTGAATCAGTGAAGCTGTACAGAGCAAGCACAAGGATCGGTACGTATAAAAACAGGATGACCAGAATCGGTATTCCGGCCCTAGCTATCTTTTTGGTCATAACAGTGCACCTCCTGCCTTAGCTGTTTCGCCCCTGTCGTCATCATTAATGATGTTGAAAATACATATGATGCCCAGCAGGATAAGTGCGATCATAGAACCACCGTTCCAGTTGTATGCGGAGAAGTAGCTGCCGATAAGACTACCCATGATGTAGGTGCTGTTGTAGAGCATATCCAGTACCACATAGTTGGTCATTGCAGGCAGAAGTACCATGGATACTCCGCTAATGATGCCCGGAAGGGAAAGGGGCAGTGTTACGCGCAGGAATGCATGCCTGTCGTTAGCACCCAGGTCTTTTGCTGCCTCGATCAGAGAAGCGTCCATCTTGGCAAGGGTGTTATAGATAGGCAGAATCATGAAGGGCAGGAAATCGTAAGTCATACCGATAACCGAGTTAAGGAACGGATGGTATGCAAGATTTCCCTCTATCAGGTCCAGAATCTCCTTGAGCGCTGTAATACGGAGCGAGAAGTTGATCCACATGGGCATGATGAAGATCATGATAAGTACGGTATTTTTCTTAAGTCTCCCTGTGGTGAGAATATAGGCAGTCGGATAAGCCAGCAGCAAACATACAGCTGTGGTTGTAAGCGCCAGGGCAAAGCTGTAAAACAGCGTTCCCAGCGTATTAGGGTCAGTAAAAAAGTCTGTCAGGTTCCGGAGCGTGAATTCCCCCTGTCCGTTGGTAAAGGCGTAGTAGAACAGCACCAGAAGCGGAGCTACTACGAAGATCAGCAGGAATACGGCATATGGGATACCTAAGGTTTTTCTGGAAAATCTCATATGCTCCTCCTTATTTCTTAACGGTAAATTTCATCTTATCAAGAGGCAGGATAAGGCCGACTCTGTCGTCCATATTCCAGAGATATTCATCATTAACAATGAAATCCTGCCCAAAATCAGTGTTGATAACGTAGCTGTAGTGGTCACCCTTGTAAATAAGGTTGCTGATAAAGCCTTCTACCAGTACCTGCTCGTCATCAGTGTTATCTGTCATGCGTATGTCGCCGGGCTCAATTGCTGCGACGATATGTATCTTGTCGGGATCAATGACCTCTCCGTGCTCGTCCAAAAGCTCGTGATTTTCATTTCTACGGCTGCCTTTGATGAGCTGAGTCAGGCTGACATCAAGCTCATTATTATTGAACTCGAGACGATGATTTTTGTTCATGTCTACGTGGAAGAAGTTGGTGTGGTTCTCAGCAAGCATGATGTGGATGCCATCAGGCTCAACCTTGATTCCGACATCACTGCCCACTTCTGCAGACTTGGTGTTCTGGATCACAACTTCATATCTGCCGGACTGAACGGTTATCTCATAGTGCATTCCTTTAAAGATAACAGATGTTACCTTTCCGCGGATCTGTCCGTTGCCGGGAGCTACAAGTTCAATATCCTCGGGACGTACAACGGCAGTGATCTGAGTACCCTGGGGCACATCATCGACGCACTGGAAAAGACCGCCTGCAAAACGTGCCTGCATGCTGCCGGTCATGATACCGTTAAAGATATTACTCTCGCCGATAAAGTCTGCAACAAAGGCGTTCTTAGGCTCGTTGTAGATATCTTCCGGTGTTCCGATCTGCTGGATCTTACCCTCTGCCATGACTACGATCTTATCGGACATGGTAAGAGCCTCTTCCTGATCGTGGGTTACGTAGATGAAAGTGATGCCCAGCTCATCGTGCATAGCCTTAAGCTCTATCTGCATTTCTTTTCTCATCTTAAGATCAAGAGCGCCGAGGGGCTCGTCGAGAAGCAGGATTTCAGGCTCGTTGACCAGAGCGCGGGCAATACCTACACGCTGCTGCTGACCACCTGAGAGGGTGGAAACGCTTCTTTTCTCAAAGCCTTCAAGGTCAACCAGCTCCAGGACCTTTTTGACCTTCTTCTTGATCTCGTCTGCCGGAAGCTTTTTAAGCTTTAAGCCAAAGGCGATATTATCGAATATATTCATATGGGGAAACAGAGCATAGCGCTGGAACACCGTGTTGATGGGTCTCTCATAAGGTGGAAGCTGCGAGATGTCTTTTCCATTCAAAAGGATATCTCCGGAAGTCGGCATGTCAAAGCCGGCAATCATTCGAAGAGTCGTGGTCTTGCCACAGCCTGAGGGCCCAAGGAAGGTGACAAATTCCCCGCGCTTTACCTCCAGATTAAAGTCCTCAACAGCCTTGAAGCCATCTTCGAAGATCCTGTTGATGTGTTTGAGTTCGATGATGTTATCGTTCGTGTTCCCCATTTTGGTAAGCTCCTTATTAAATCACAATTCACTGTTTTCTATTTTATCACGTGGACGCTTTACTGTGGGAAAAAGTATA
The DNA here is from genome assembly GCF_000421405.1 of Butyrivibrio sp. NC2007. Classification (GTDB taxonomy): domain Bacteria; phylum Bacillota; class Clostridia; order Lachnospirales; family Lachnospiraceae; genus Butyrivibrio. The sequence goes on along the minus strand of NZ_ATWY01000003.1, from coordinate 102,544 downwards.
AGAATATTTTTGAGCCCCGGGGACGGAGTCAGTGGCTCATTTTTTGGTCCCTAGGGACGGGGGTAAGGGACCATTTTCCACTGCAATTGCGGAAAAGTGTAAAATGCAGTGGAGTATTAGAAATGAATTTATGAGGGAGTTCCACTGCATATGCATAAAATCATGAAATTCAGTGGAGGGAAAAGAGATTATTTTGGGTGATGGTCCACTACATTACAAGTAATGAGTGAATTGCGTAGGAATACCGGCGCCAATTCTGTTTAAAATGACCACTGCAAAAGCAAGAATTCGTTGAATGTAGTGGAAGGCGGAGAAAAAAAGATGAAAATTTCACCACTGCATTTGTGACAATAAATCAATTGCGGTGGGAAATAAGATTTTTTAGGATTGCTTAATTGGTCTTTTAGGTACGTTTTAAGTTGGATGCATATTATTGCTTTCAGACGAGCAAACAATTCAGGAGGAATGATCAATGATCAGGAGAAAGATTATTTTAGCAATTATTTTGGGCACATCAGTTGCTCTTACAGCGTGTGGAAGCGGTGCAACAACAGAAACACAGGTAAGTACTACACAGGAGAGCACAACGGAAGCTACAGATGCTGAAGATACAGCAGCAGAAGCTAATACAGATGCGGACTCAGCAGAAGAAACATCAGAGATAGTAACAAATCTGTCCAAGATAGATAATACAAAATGGCAGTACAACGAAGAGGATAATGTATACTACCAGCTTGGGATTCAGTATTGTGAGAATCCGGCAGATACAGAGTATGAGGAGCTTGCGATAATTGTTCCGGCAGCTTACATGGATGCTACGGACAACGGAGATGGAACATATACATGTACGCTGAATACTACGGCTGAAGTAAACGGATATACTGCAGAGACAGCGCCAATCGTGTTCCCTGTAAATACACCCGGATATTCAGCACAATCTCCAATGACTGAGTACAGCAGCGCTTCAGAGTATACAGATGCAGGATACATCTATGTACATGCAGGTTGCAGAGGAAGAGATGCCGGAGCTCCGGCTGGTGTTACCGATCTTAAAGCAGCTATACGTTATATAAGGTATAACGAAGGAAATATCGCAGGAGATATGGACAGCATCTTTACATTTGGTATGTCAGGTGGTGGTGCGCAGTCAGCTCTTTTAGGAGTGACAGGTGATTCTGAGCTCTATGATGACTATCTTGAGGCAATCGGAGCTGTTATGGGAGTAAGTGACTCTGTACTTGGATCCATGGGATGGTGCCCTATCACGTCACTTGATTCCGCTGATGAAGCCTATGAGTGGATGATGGGAACCACAAGATCAGGTCTTACTGATGAGGAACAGAGCATTTCAGATGGTCTTACTGTTGCATATGCTGAGTATATAAATAGTCTTGGGCTTACAGATTCCGAGGGAAATGCGCTTACCCTGGAAGAGAGCGAGGATGGAAGATATCAGGCTGGAAGCTATTATGAATACATGGTCAGCGTAATTGAGGAGTCACTGAACAATTTCCTTGCAGATACTACGTTCCCGTATGATTCAGATTCTTCAAGTCAGGGACATCAGGCCGGAATGGGACCTGATGGAGGAAATGGAGGTCCCGGCGGTGGAAGACCTGATGGTGAGAAGCCAAGCGGAGAAATTGATTTCACAGCAATCGATGATATCTCAAGAACTGAGAATAATTCAGGTGTTTCAATTTCCGGAACCTTCGAAACCGCACAGGATTATATAGATGCACTGAACGCAAACGGAACCTGGGTAACCTACGACGAGGCAACAAATACCGCGACAATCACAAGCATTGCTGATTTTGCAGAGGCGGTTAAGACAGCTTCCAAGGGCATCGCAGCATTTGACCAGCTTGATGAGTCACAGGGTGAAAATACTCTCTTTGGATATGGAGACGGAGAAGGTGCTCACTTTGATTCAATGCTTATGTCAGTTTTAAGTGAGCTGGGATCAAGTTACGTTGCGGATTTTGAAGAGGACTTAAGCCAGGAAGATGAACTCGGACACACAGTAGATTACAGATTAAATATGTACTCACCTCTGTATTACCTGCTTTCAAGTTCAGAAGGGTACGGTACATCAAATGTTGCTAAGTACTTCCGTATAAATACCGGCTTATGGCAGAGCGATACAGCAGTTAATACTGAGGCCAATCTGGTTCTTGCGCTCCAGAACTATGGCTCAGAGGTTGATTATAGCTTTGTATGGGGCCAGGAGCACACAACGGCTGAAAGAGATGGCGATTCCACAACCAACTTCATTGAATGGGTAAATGCCTGTGTAGCAGCTGAAGCTGAATAAAATTAGCTCTTGAAAAAGACATTTAATAATATTAGCCTTCTATTAGGAAATTAGAAATTCCTGATAGAAGGCTTTAATTTTTGGAGGAGAGTAAAAGGAAATGAAGTTAGAGGGATTAAAGATCAATTTTCTCGGGGACAGCATCACAGAAGGTCATGGAGTATCTGATCCGCAGAACTTCTAGTGGAGGAGGTTTGAGAAGGACGGCTGTATCTGCAGAGGCTACGGAATCGGTGGAACAAGGATAGCAAATCAGCAGGTTCCATACGATGAGGTTATGGACCGGTACTTTGCATCAAGAGTAGATGAAATGGATGCGGATGCTGACGTTGTTGTACTTTTTGGTGGAACCAACGACTATGGTCACGGAGACGCAGCAAAAGGCAACATGAGCGATCGCACCCCGGATACATTTTATGGCGCTTTGCACGATCTGTATCAGAAGGTTTTAAAGAAATATCCCGGAGCAACAGTCATAGTCATGACTCCGCTTCACAGGACAGAAGAAGATAAGGTATATAACGAGGTCGGCGTTCGCAACTGGGGTACTCTTTTGGATTACGTTGAAGTGATCCGTGAAGTTGCCCAGTACTATGCACTTCCTGTAGTCGACCTCTATAAAGAGAGCGGTATTGAGCCTCAGGAAGATTTCATACGTGAGAGATATTGCCCTGACGGTCTTCATCCCAACGACGCCGGACATGAGATAATCTACAAGCTCCTTAAATCCAAGCTTAAGATGATGTGAGTCACCGGGGACGTTTCAGTTTGACTCATTTTTTTCCTGTTTTGGAAAATAGCCTAAGATAATTCACAAAGCCCGGTATGTATTGTAATACCGGGCTTTCATATAATTTCTTTAACAACAAACGATACTTAAAAACTTAAGTATCACATTTAGGCCAAAGGCCTAAGAAAGAGAGGAGATTGTATGACACTACAGGCTATTTTATTATTTGCAATGATCGCGCTTATCATCCTGATCATTGTTGCAGGATATGTAAAGGCTCCTCCAGACAGAGCATATATCATATCCGGTATGAGGAGAAACCCCAGAATCCTGATCGGACGCGCAGGAGTAAAGATTCCGTTCTTTGAGAGAGTCGATAAATTGTATCTTGGACAGATGACTGTTGATATCAAGACTGAGCAGTCAGTACCCACAAACGATTTCATCAATGTAAACGTAGATGCTGTAGCAAAGGTAAGGATTGGAACAGACACAGAGTCCATACAGCTGGCTGCCAAGAACTTCCTGAATAAGGATCCTGAGCAGATCACAATGGACCTTCAGGATTCTCTGCAGGGTAACATGCGTGAGATCATCGGTACACTTGCTCTTAAGACTATAAATACTGACAGAGACAGCTTCTCAGATCAGGTTATGGAAAAAGCTTCAAGAGATATGAGTAAGCTTGGTATTGAGATTCTTTCCTGCAATATCCAGAATGTTACAGATGAAAATGGTCTCATCAGTGATCTTGGTATGGATAATACCGCTAAGATCAAAAAGGACGCTGCTATTGCAAAAGCTCAGGCCGACAGGGACGTAGCAATCGCACAGGCTGAAGCCGATAAGGCTGCCAACGATGCGAGAGTTCTTGCACAGACTGAAATTGCTGAAAAGAACAACGCCTTGGCTATCAAGCAGGCTGAACTCAAGAGAGAAGCTGATACAGCAGGCGCTATTGCCGATGCTGCTTATCAGATCCAGGAGCAGGAACAGCAGAAGACCATTCAGACAGCAACTGTGAATGCACAGATCGCTAAGGCTGAGAGGGAAGCAGAGCTCAAGCAAAAAGAGGTACTGGTAAAACAGCAGGAACTTGCTGCTGAGATCGAGAAAAAAGCTGATGCCGAGAAATATCAGGCTGAAAAGAAAGCTGAAGCAGAGCTGGTACAGCGTCAGAAAAAGGCTGAAGCTGCCAAGTATGAGCAGGAGCGTGAAGCTGATGCTAAAAAGGCTCAGGCTGAAGCCCAGAAATTCGCTGCAGAGCAGGAAGCAGCAGGTATCAAGGCAAAATATGATGCTGAAGCTGCAGGTATTGCTGCAAAAGGTCGTGCAGAAGCTGAAGCCATCAAGGCAAAAGGTCTTGCAGAAGCTGAGGCAATGGAAAAGAAAGCAGAGGCTTACAAGAAGTACAACGGCGCTGCTATGGCTGAGATGATGATCAAGATCATGCCTCAGATGGCTGCTGAGATTGCAAAACCTCTTTCACAGATCGACAAGATCAATATCTATGGTACAGGCGACGGCTCCAATGGAGCATCACAGATTTCAGGAAATATGCCAATTGTCATGAAACAGGTATTTGATACCATGTCAGAGGCTACAGGAGTTGATTTCTCAGAGATCATGCGTGCCGGAACCTATGATGCAAAGGTAAACAAGAACATCAACATCACAGGTGCTGATGTATCGGTAGAAACTAAGTAAAGAGCTTTACTAAGTAATGGAATCCACTCCCATTCATATAATGGGGGTGGATTTTTGATTGCAGAAAAAGCATAATGACTATATGAGTGCAAAAAACATGTCATTTATGCAAATGCTCAGGCTGGCTGTGGCGCCGAAAACCATTTATCAGTCAGACGACGGGCACATAGTAATCTTCGACAGGATCGAGCATAAGAGGCCGGTAAGGCTTCTTTTGTATGACGGAGTGCGGGAATCAGGGGTGTATCTCGATGAGAATGGTGACACAGACCCGCTGTTTTACTATATGCAGTCGTTAAAAGAGATATCTCTTTTCTATGAGGGGCTTGATAAGGCGCTTCTGATAGGCGGCGGTGGTATGGCATTTCCAAGGTATTATACAAGTTGTGTGCCCGGTGGCAGGATGACTGTTATTGAGAAGGATGCGCGGATGCTGGATCTGGCGCGCAAGTACTTCTCGTTCGCAGAGAATGACAGAGTAAGAGCCGTTGTTGGCGACGGAATAAAGCATATCTCGCAGCTTGCACTGGAAATAGCCGCTGATGAAATTGGGAGTGAATCCAAGAAGTATGACTTTATCGTGTTTGACGCATTTGAGGGCAGAAAGCCGGTAAAAGAGCTGCTCTCAGAGGGAGTGCTCAAGCTGACATATCAGATAACAAGAGCCGATGGCATTCTTGCTATCAACATGCTTAACGAATCCGACGGTGTTATCTCCATGCAGACTCATTTATGCCAAGCGATACTAAAGAAAATCTATAAGAATACTAAGATCATCAACTGTCCGCAGGGCTGGAACTGCATACTGATGGCCTCGGACAGAGAATTGTAAAAGTGAGAATAGTTGGGAGGAGAACAATGATCACAAGAGATGAAGCATTTGAACTGCTGAAAAAGTACAACAAGGATCCGTTTCATATTCAGCATTCCCTTACTGTTGAGGCTGTAATGAAGTGGTATGCAAATGAACTGGGATATGGCGATGAGGCTGAACATTGGGGGATTGTAGGTCTTTTGCATGATATCGATTTTGAGCTATATCCGGAGGAGCACTGCCTTAAAGCACCTGAACTTCTGAGAGACGGCGGAGTAAGCGAGGACATTATTCATTCAGTTTGCTCTCACGGCTATGGAATTACTGTTGGATGCGGACAAACTATCGATGTAGAACCGACTCACGAGATGGAGAAAGTTCTTTTTGCTGCAGATGAACTTACGGGACTTATATGGGCAGCTGCACTTATGAGACCGTCAAAGAGCACCAAAGACATGGAACTTAAATCTCTTAAGAAAAAGTACAAGAGCAAGGGCTTTGCAGCCGGCTGTTCAAGGGAAGTAATTGAGCGAGGTGCGCAGCAGCTTGGCTGGGAGCTTGATAAGCTGCTTACGATGACACTGCAGGCTATGGCTGCAGAAGAAGACCTCATTAACTCTGAGATGGCTAAGGAGGCATCATAATGGAAGCATTAGAAGCTATTTTAACTAGGCGCAGTACAAGGAGATACAAGAAAGAGATTCCGGATAAAGAGCTGATAAACAAGGTCATTGAGGCAGGGAGATATGCGCCGAGCGGCTCAAACAGCCAGACTACGCATTTTATTGTGTTTACGGATGAAGCAGTACTTGCTGAAATGGCGGATCTGGTATGCGGAGAGTTCGCAAAAATGGAGATCAAAGAAGATACCTATATCTCGTTAAAGAACTCTATAAATGCAGCAAGGAAAGGCGGCTACGTTTTCCATTACGGAGCTCCGGTTTATATTGTTACTGCCAATAAAAAGGGTTATGGAAATGCTATGGCGGACAGTGCATGCGCACTGGAGAACATGATGATAGCTGCCAATGCGTTGGATCTTGGATCATGCTGGATCAATCAGCTTCACTGGCTTGACAAGAACGAAGAAATTAGGAAATTCATGTACAGATATGGCCTTAATGAAGACGAGACGATAACTGGTGGACTTATCATTGGCTATCCTGAGAGCGGAGAGCCTGTCAGGGAGCCACTTGAGAGAAAAGGAAATCCGGTAACCTGGGCAAATTAAAAAGAAAGAGATAAAACCATGAGTAAACAAGACTTATTAGATCTTATAGACAAAGCAGGAAAGGGCAGCATAGAAGCAGCCGAAGCCATAGCCGAAGGATACTTCAAAGGGTCTTTTGACGGAAAAAAGAACTTGGAAAAGGCCAAGAAGTGGGCTTTCTACGCAGCAAAACATGGCAGTGATAGGGCTGCGGAGATACTTGCGAGGCTGGGTTAAAATTCCCTATTACACAACCACAAATTTTCTGCTATAATCACTACTCGATGCAAAAAATATATGAAGATATTGAGCTGGTATTTATTGGAAACGCACACCCTGTGGTGATAACGAACAACACGCCTTTGGTCTTCCCCTGGACAATGAAAGGAGAACCCCAGGTATGTTACCACAAAATAAGTTTCAAGATGTTATTTTCACTCTGTTCATGGCATTTGTCATGGTCTATGCAATGATCTGCTACAACATTTCCCTAAGCGTGGGTGGAATGCAGAATTTCGTATTCCTCGCAGCATTTAAAGAGATCATAATCATGTGGCCTATAGCTGTAGCTTTAGAGCTTTTGTTTGTTGGAAAACTGGCGCAGAAACTGGCCTTTAGATTTGTTACACCGGGAAAAGACCCGATGATAATGATTGTACTTGCTATCTCAGCGATGTCAGTATGCCTGATGTGCCCACTGATGAGCCTTGCAGCAACAATTCTTTTTAAGAATGCCGGCGTAGAGTTTGTGGCAGTCTGGCTTCAGACAACAGCCCTGAATTTCCCAATGGCGCTCTGCTGGCAGATTTTCTTTGCCGGACCACTTGTTAGAAATGTATTTGGATTCTTTGTTAAGACTATAGGAAAAGGGAAGCAGTAAAAAGAAACAGTACATAATATTCCACTTTTATGCAAATGTAAACGCTTACAAGGAATATGTTCAAATGATATAAATGGAACAAGAAGCAAAAAGCTATATAAAGTGGAGGAGTATGATATGTCTGTACATGTTATCGATGAAGCAAATCGCTGTTTACAGTGTACCAACCCCAGATGCAGGGAAAACGGATGCCCGATTCACACCAATATTCCCAAGATGATACGTCTTTTCAAGGAAAATCGGATGATGGAGGCTGCGGAGATGCTCTTTGAGAATAATCCGCTGTCCATGATCTGTTCGCTTGTGTGCAACCATGGGAATCAGTGCGAGGGAAATTGTGTAAGAGGCATAAAGGGGGAGCCTGTGCACATTTCTTCAATTGAGAATTACATTTCCGACTCATGTTTTGAGAGGCTTGACCTTAAGCCTGCTCCATCAAACGGAATGAAAGCAGCTGTTATTGGTGCAGGACCTGCGGGGATCACTATTGCGATAATACTGGCACTAAAGGGATATTCCATCACTGTTTTTGAGACTCATGACAAGATTGGCGGAATACTTCGCTACGGAATTCCGGAGTTCAGGCTGCCTAAGTCCATTCTGGACAGATATTACAAGAAGATGCGCGAACTGGGCATCAAGTTCAGGCCTAATTTCTCCATCGGCGGATCTACCGGAATAAAAGACCTTTTAAATGACGGATATAAGAGCGTGTTTATCGGTACCGGAGCCTGGAGACCAAGAAAGCTCGGTGTTCCCGGTGAGACCTTCGGAAATGTCTTTTACGCCATAAACTATTTAAATAATCCGGATGTTTACGAGCTTGGAGATAAGGTTGCGATAATCGGCGCAGGAAATGCAGCCATGGATGTTGCCAGAACTGCTATAAGACACGGCTCAAAAGATGTTGTTGTCTATGTGAGAGGCGATGAAGTCAGCGCTTCGCCCGAAGAATTTGAATATGCCAAGGTTGACGGCGTGAAATTTGAGTACAGAAAGTCTATTGTCAGGATTGAGGATGACGGACCGGTATTTAAAGATGATGAGAACGTTGAAAAACTGGTTCCTGCTGACAGTGTGATAATCGCAATTTCACAGGTTCCGCAGGACAGGATCGTAACTCGTGAAAAAGACCTAAAGCTCAACGAGAAGGGCAATCTTGCCACAGATTCCAACGGAGAGACTTCACTTCCCGGCGTTTTCGCATCCGGAGATGTGGTTACGGGCGCCAAGACAGTTGTTGCTGCAGTAGCAGTATCCAAGCAGATTGCAGAGGATATGGACAGATACATGAAGTCTAAGAAGGACTGATAAGGCCGGAAATATATGGCTTATACCTTCCTTAGTACCAGTTCCACAACGAAACCGTTGTCGTTGTAATACTCCATGCCTCCGCCTTGTTTGTTCATGTACATCTTGCAGAGGTACATACCAAGGCCATAGCCGGATTTGTCGGTGGAATTCTTGCCACGATAGTATTTCTCGGCGATGAGCGGAAGGTCGTCTTTATCGACACCGGGGCCGTTGTCGCGGATTCTGATCTTTATGAAGCTCTCGCTTTTGCCGCTTTCATTAGGGATATCGTCTGCTACAGAGAAGCTCACTGTGATATCCGTGCCTGCGTATTTGGCGGAGTTTCCGATGATGTTATCGATTACCTGTTCCATGCGCTGTCTGTCCATGTAGACAAGGCAGGGATGGATGTGGTTTTCGAGTATGATATTTCCAAAGGAGGAGAGGCTCTTTATCCTTTCCTCGATGAGAACCGAGCTTTCCTCGGTGACATTAATACTGATCTTTTCCATGTCTTCAAGGCTGGCATGCATAACATCGCTTAGGAGCGAGCTTACAGTGTCGGCCTTGGCAGATATGGTTCTTACTTTATCAAGAGTATCGTTACATTCTGAAATGCTGCTGTCTTTGCCCGTTGCTGATGGGTCAGAAGACAGCTCTTTTAATTTACGGGAATATTTAAGGTCAAGAACATCGCAGGTTGCATTGATGACAGCCAGCGGAGTCTTTATGTCGTGACTTAGGTCTTGAATAAGCTCTTTTCGCGCAATCTCAGATGTTCGCTCTCTGTCGATCGAAAGCTTTAGCTGTTCGCGCATGAGGTCAAAACCTTCCACGAAGCTGCCGAACATATTTGTCCGGCGGATGGGAAGGGGCTTATCAAGGTCGCCTTTTGCGATATCTGTTGCAAAATCTTTGAGTTCTTCGATGGGTTTTAAAAAGACTGTGTACATGTACAACAGCAAAAGATAGCCGCTGACAAGCACTGCCAGCCACAGCGCCAATGCGACTTTTAAAATCTGATGTTTGGTATTATCAAAGTTATCTTCCCTGTCATTCCAGGCAACTTTTCCGGCGTATTGTCCGTCAACATTAAGGTCCAGCACCAGAGCGCCAGAGGCGTAGAGCTGGGAAAGCTCCGGATCATCGATCTCTTTTGCAAAAATAATGTGACAGGAGTATTTGTCCTCCACATCGGCCTCAGACATTCCGCTTTCTATGTCGCTGCTGACCTTGTGGAGCTGATCATTGTAGTAGACGATATCTCTTTTGCCATAAACCGTCTTCCTGTTCAGGGTGTAGAACAGGATCAGTATAAGTAGCATAAATATGGTAAAAGAAATAAATATCCGCTTTAAACTCTTCATGGCAGCTCTAAAATGTATCCTGTTCCCCAAACAGTCTTTATGAGCCTTGGCTCATTTGGGTTTTCCTCAATCTTTTCCCTAAGTTTCCTGATGTGCACGTTTAGCGTACTGTCGCTGAAATATGTATCTCCCCACACTTCGTCAAATAGGACTTCCTTCCTGACTATGGTGTCGTGATGCTTGTATAGGCAGTCAAGGAGCGCGTATTCTTTGGCCTTGAGTGGAATGCTGTTGCCGTCTATGATGACCGACATGGTAGGGCTGTCCATTGCAAAGCCGCTGTCATTGCCGGACTGAGCCGTGTCTGCAGGTGCATCCGCTTCTGGCGCCGAGCTTTGAGCGTTTTTCAGCTGGGCTATCCGCTTTAGGTTTACCTTGACCTTGGCCAGCAGCACCGATAGGCTGTAGGGCTTTTTGATGTAGTCATCGCCGCCGATGGACAGGGCGATCAGAACGTCATCATCGCTCTGCCTTGCGCTTATAAACAGGATTGGAAGCTGCATTTCTTCGCGAAGTTTTTTGCAGACATCAAAGCCTGAGCCGTCTCCTAAGTTAATGTCTAGGAGCACCAGATCGGCAGTGTTGCCCTCATCAAAGAAACTGAGGCAGGATGCGGCGCTGTCCACAAACTCCGTGGAAACGTCAAACATCCTGAAATACTCAGCAGTCATTTTGGCAAGTTCAGTTTCATCATCCACAATAAGACAGTTGTAGTGCATAGTTTATCTCCGTATGGATTATTGTATCACAAAGTGCCTATTCTTCGGTAATCATCTTAACCGGCTCCAGGGTCTTTATCCTGCGCCCCATGAATGCGGCGGTCAAAAGAGCTACTCCGCAGATGATGAGTGCAGTAAGAAGGTACGATATCGGATCTATATTGAAGTTTATTCTCTTAAATCCGAATATAGCCATGGTTGCTACCATCAGCTTGGTACCCAGGACAGGAGAGAGCAAAAGACCTACCGACACACCAAGCAGTATCGAAGGCATGTTGGACATCATCACCTGACCGATGAGCTGACGGGAGGTAAAGCCCAGGGCCTTGCTGACGCCAAGATTCCTCCACTGCTTGTTGATATTGGTCCTGACAATCAGGGACTCAACGAAGGCCACAATAAGAATGGTAAGGAACGTTACAAAGAAAGCAAAGGCTTTCATTCCGCTTGTGATAAGGCCAACAGTCTGGTGCGCAGCCTCCTGATAGTCTGTTACCGTCTCTTCGGGATAGAGGTCTTTAAACTCTTTTTCAAATTCTTTAAAGGTCACACCGGGCTTAAAGGTAACGCAGACCTGCATGGTTTCCGGAAGAGCTGTGACCTTGGAAAGGCCTTCTGTTGTCATAAAGGCCATCATTCCCATGTTGTTCATGGTCTGGGATATTCCGCATACAATATAGGATTCCTCGGCCATGTCGTTCTTGACCATTACCACGTCGCCAACTGATGCGCCAAGCCTCATGGAGGTGTTGGTGGCCAGCATGACTTCGTTGGGGTATTTTGGCCAGCGGCCTTCAATAATTGATCCGCCTACAATCGTCGATGTATCTGAAAAAGACCTTGTGGTGATAGATTGCTTGTTTCTCTTGTAATAGTAGTTGACGCTCATCCAGACCTCGCGCCTGGTGTTTTCTACGCACTTCAGGCCCCGGATGGTGTTCTCCATAGCCTCATCACCTGAGAAAAATGCGTCATATACATCAAAACCGCCCATTTCCAGCACACCTGCGTCATTTCCGTAGGTGTCCATCATGCCGAAGGCAACTATGGTAGATATGGAGAGGATCATCATGATAAAGATGACGCCAAGCTGATTCCTGAATCTTCCGAAAGTATCCTTTAGAGCGAGTGTAACTGCGATCGGAAGGGCTGTCTTGTCGAAGGAAAAGAGATTTCTCTTAAAGTTATGCGTATTTACGCCGCCTCTTAAGGCTGATAAAACGCTGACTTTGCTGTACTCTCGTCCAAGATAGACGGTAAGGAGTGCAACGAGCAGGCAAATTCCTAAGAATACGCCAAGTGCCACAGTGATGTTCACGGGCTGGTTCCACTTAAGGCCCAGAGTTATAAGGATGATGATCCCGATCTTGTCAATCAGCAGTGCACCGATAATAATTCCAAGCAAAGCTCCGATTCCGGCTACAAGCAGAAGCTGGCATAAAAGAATCAGTACCAGTTCCCTGACGGTATAGCCTGAAGCCTCCATGATAGCGGTGTTTTTCATGTTTGTCATAATGAAGTTCTTGACGCTGAAGTTTATAATAACGATCGCTATTGTAAGCATGATTACCGCAAAAAGGAAGATCATTACCACAAAGACCATAGGCAGGATCATGGAACCTGTCTTCATGAGCTCAGCTGGAACGATATTGACACTGGTCATTTCGGCATCGGGATGAGCTTTGGAGTATTCGTTGTACCAGTTCATCAGATCGTCACCGAGTTCGTCTGAGAGAGTGTTTGTATCAATGTGCTTCTTTTTGGCAGTATCTGTAAGCTGTGTCTTGATATAGCGGCCTTCGAGGGCACCCTTTGGGTTTTCAAAGAGTATGGTTTCATAGAGCTTATCAGATACATACATTTTGTAGATTCCCATATTCAGGGGTGAGCAAAAGAGATTGTCCTCATTGTAGCCTGCTACGTTAAGATCATAGACGTTATCGCCTATCTTAAGCTGCAGAGTGGAGCCGATATCAAAGGTGGTACTCAGCGAAATCGGGATTATTACATCATGTCCCGAAAACCCGGATGCATCGATACTAAGTGTCTGGATCTTCATTTCTTTCTCGTAATTGCTGATGTAGAAGGGGTATTCGATCCAGGTCTTGGAGCCCTTTAATCTGTATTTTGAGCTGCATTCAATGTAATTTTCAGTCTCATAGTTTTTGAGATAAACATTGCCTTTTATTATTTCTTCGAGCTTGGCTATGACAGGCTCGCTGTGTCCGCATAATGCGAAGATGTCGGCGGAGTTTATCTTTTCTCTGTTGGTATCGACAACCTTTCCTGTATCGGCCAGGAAAGAAGCGCTTATAAAGATAAAAAGAGCTGAGAGAGCAGAGAGGATAAAGAAGGTGATCATGTCGCTCCTTTGCTTTTTTATGTTGTTCTTGGCAATAAAGAAAAATCTGTACACTGTATGTTCCTCTTTCAAAAAGGTAAGGATTACCAGCCCATGTCCTGAAGGAAATTCTTAAGGCGCTGATGGCGTTCTTTAGCGTGTTCAAGATCAGGGTTGGACTCATCCTTGTAATCCCCGGCGTAGGGACCGAGGTCGATTTCATCACTGATAATTCCGTCTGAGAGGTAGATTATCCTGTTTCCGCGCTCGGCGGCTTTGATGGTATGCGTTACCATTACAATGCTCTGGCCTTCATTATTAAGGTTTGAGAGGATGTTCAGGACGTTCTCTGTGTTCTGGGAGTTTAAGGCGCCTGTTGGCTCGTCTGCAAAAAGAACTTCCGGACTGTTTATAACGCCTCTGACCACCGCAACTCTTTGCTGCTGGCCACCGGACATCTGGGTGGGGAACTTGCGGAAGTCGGACTCTCCGATCTCTACGCTCTCTAAAAGCTCTTTTGCCTTATTTGCGAGAGCTTTCCTGTCGGTATTCTTTAAAAGGCCGCAGACCATGACGTTGTCCAGGGCGCTCATGCTGTCATTGAGGTAGTTCTGCTGGAAAACAAAGCCCACGTGATCGCGCCTGAACATGGCAAGCCTGTCGTTGCTGAAGTTTGAGATGTCTGTCTCTGTTCCATCTTCATCTGTGTAGTAGGTGATGGTACCCATGCTGGGGCGATCCATGCCGGAGAGAGCGTATAGGAGAGTACTCTTACCGGAACCGGAGTTACCCATGATTACGGTAAAATCACCTTTGTATATAGAAATATTCAAGTTTTTCAATACGTGCTGCTGCACGGAATCATTTGAAAAGGTCTTGGAGAGATCTTTTGCACTTAGTATTTTCTGCTTTTCTATTGACATTATTTATTCACCTTTACGCCCATTCCGTCGGTTATTTCCACAGAATCCTTCCATACGACAAGACATCCTTCGTCGATACCGGATCTAACTTCGACCATGTCATCGCTCCTTATACCGCACTCGACAAACTCTTTTTCCGCCTTACCGTCTCTTGCGACAAAGACATAACTGCCTTCCTCGTCCTCGTTGAGAGCCTCAAGAGGAATGCGGGTAACATCGGTGAGATCGGAAGTGTGGATCCTTGATTTGGCTTCAAGTCCAAGGATAATGTCGCTGTCAGGCTCATCCAGAGTTATCTCAATGCCGATGCCTGTGCCTGTTCCGGAATCTTTGGTCATTCGCTCGATCCTTGAAACCTTGCCTTCATAGTCTTTATTCTTGATGTTTACTGTGGCCGGCTGGCCTTCTTCAATGTTAACTATATCATACTTATTTACACTGCTTTTTATTACTATATCAGATATGGACTTTAAGGTGAGGAGTTTTGCGCCTTTTGCAACGCTGCCACCTTCTGTGGCATCAATCTGGGTCACAACACCGTCAAACTCGGCGCGGATTCCCTCTTTTGCCTTGGCATAATCCTCGAGCTCAAGGGAGGTTGCGAGCTCATTGGATTCTTTTACGGCTGCGAGCTGATCCTTGGCGCCGGAGGTCATAAGACCCATGACGGTGCTGGCTTTCTGGCTGGTCATTTCTGCTTTGTATTCCTTGTAGTTTGCAAGCTGAGTGTTGAGGGCGTTGAGCTCTTCCTGCATCTGTACGATGTCATCGGCATATTGCTGCTCATAAGCATTGGTCTGAACGAGCTTCTGAAGATTCTCATATTCATCGGAATCAGGCTTGTCGGCCCAGTCGATAAGAGATATCTGGAGCTTTGCACCGAAGTCTGCAAGATCCGCTTTCCTCTGAGCCAGCTTGTTCTGGGTGTTTGCGATGGCCGTCTGTGTGTCGGCTATCTGCTGATCAAGAACCGCGAGATTTGTCTTGGCCTCTGAATAAAGACCTGCTGTACGGCCGCCTGTCTGCATGGAATTGTTGTAGCTTCCAAGATCAGCCTGGGCTTTGAGCTCTGCCATGGTTTCAAGCTGCTCGATTTCCTCAAGGTCGTAGGAGATTATGAGATCGCCTTTTTTTACGAAGTCGCCTTCCTTTACATGGATGGTAGCGATCTTGGCGGATACATCCGAATAGTAACTTCTGTCTGTATTGCTCTCAACGGTTCCGTTTACCTCAACTTCGCTGTCGATGACGCCCTTGTCTACTACGTAGGCGCTTACTGACATTGCTGCGTTTGAACTGATTGAAACGCCACCTACTGTGAGTACTGCGATGGCTGCGGTGATTATTATAAGTAATCTCTTGTTTCCCAATAATTTTTTAATCATAACGTTATCCCTCATACTTAATCGTTTACGTGTGTTACTATACTTACTTTACCGCGATAAAATTAATAAGTCTTAAGATGTCTCTTGCGTAATTCTTAATTGATTCTTAACTGAAAAATATTCAAATTAACACTTTTAATTTCACGGCAAATTGATATGATTAATAGTGCAAAAGTAGATTGGGTATTGAACGGGGTGCATCACACATAGGAGAAAGACCATGGAAAAGCCAAATGTTCTGGTAGTAGGTTTTAATGGAGTAGGAAAGTCAACACTTATTAAGACTGTATTGGGCGATGAGGCGATGAAAAAGCCCAAGGCAGCCGGCGCAGGCAAACATGAGGATTTTCGGATATATGAAAATGAGAAAGTTCCATTCAGGCTGATTGATACGGTCGGCATTGAGCCCGGGCTTCTCAAGGAGCAGCGCGCGGTCAATGCTGTAAAAAAATGGTCGGGAAATGCCATAAAGGCTAAGAAAGTAGAGCATCAGATCAGTGCGATCTGGTTCTGCGTGGACAAATATACATCAAAGCTCTTTCCCAAAACAATTGATTCTTTCATGGATGCCATCAGCTTATGGAAGGATGTTCCGATTGTTGTCGTGATCACGCAGTCCTATGAAGAAGATGATGTTAAGCAGACAAAAGAGATTGTGGAGAAAGCTTTTTTGTCCAAGAAAAAATATGCTACAAGGCTGACTGAGGTTGTATCGGTCATTGCAAAGCCCAAGCAGACTGAAGAAGGTGAGATGCTTGTGCCGATGGGAATCACGGAGCTCATTGAGCTTACGAATGAGCTCTTACCTGTGGGCCTTCAGGCTTCTGAGAAGGATATGGCGAAATATCTTTTAACCAGGAAAAGAGCTATGTCCCATGCTGTAGTCAGTGTGGCAACGCTGGCGGGAATAACAGCGGGAGGCATTGCAATCCCGGCTGTGGATCTCATGATCTTAAAGCCGACGGAGTCTTTGGAAATTGAGTCCATATTCAAGATCTGGGGCATCAAAAAGACCAAGAAGGCAAAAGAGCTGCTGAAGCTCATTGTAGATATCGGAACAGTCAGCCTTACAGGAAAGGCGCTGGTTTCATCACTTAAGCTGATTCCCGGAATCAATCTGGGAGCTGCTTCAGTTAATGCAATAATCTCAGGAACCATCGTATTTGCGCTGGGAGAAGCAGCTGCTTACGTATTTGAGCAGATTGCCACAGGCAAGAAGACGCTGGATGATATGGAATGGGCCAAGAAGATTTTGCAGGATTCACTCTCAAGTACGGTTTTGGACAAGATTACTATTGCTGCCAAGAAATTGTCGAAGAATGCGGATAAAACTGAGATAATGGATTCTGTAACACAGGCATTTGCAAAAGGATGAGTAAGATATATAATATTGGTGAAGGCAAAGACGCTTTTATTCAGAGCGTCTTTGTCTTTTTTTATTTATCAAATTCGTGTCATGTCACGGGAGGGAGTACTATGGCAGCATTTGACAGAGTGTGTTCCGGAATTATGCAGATGGATAAGGCATTTGACAACATCAGGCTTGGCGATAACGTTGTATGGAGGGTTGATGACCTTGAGGAGTTCAAGCTCTTTGTACAGCCCTATGTCAAGCAGGCGATAGCTGACAAAAGAAATCTCATCTACATCAGATTTGCATCCCATGAACCACTCTTGGAAGAACAGGAGGGACTTAAGATTGTTCATGTTGAATTAAACCACAGGTTTGAGAACTTTACTGTGGAGATCCATGAGATCATCAGCAAAGAAGGACGGGATGCATTCTATGTCTTTGACTGCCTTTCTGACCTTCAGACAGCCTGGGCTACAGATCTTATGATGGGTAACTTCTTCCAGGTGACATGCCCGTATCTGTTTATCCTTGATACGGTGGCGTTCTTCCCGCTTATCAGAGGCAAACACTCATTTCAGGCCATAGCCAAGATCAGGGATACAACGCAGCTGTTTCTGGATGTTTATTCTGATAAAAAGAACATCTATGTAAGGCCCGACAAGGTCTGGAACAGGTACTCGGAGGTCATGTTCCTGCCACATATCTATAATCCGGAAAACGGAGACTTTTATCCTATTTTGGATGGAGTTATGGCCAGTCATTTCTATCAGGTCCTGGGCAAGACCGGCTCTGTGACTGACTCCGACAACATGGATAGCTGGGACAGATTTTTTAACATAACGAGAGTTATGCATGAGGCAGGCGCAGATGTCAGCGATAATTGCGGTCGAATGTGCAACATCATGATGACCCGTGATAAGAAGCTTCGCAGCATGGTAAAAGAGCTTTTTACTCCGGAAGATTATTTCTCGGTAAAAGAGCGCATGATAGGAACGGGGATGATCGGCGGAAAAGCCTGTGGAATGCTACTTGCAAGAAAGATAATCGAGCACAGGATGCCGGAAACATTTGAATATCTGGAGCCTCACGATTCCTTTTATATAGGTTCAGATGTCTTTTACACATATATTGTTGAAAACAAATTCTGGGATCTTCGGATAAGGCAGAGGACTAAGGAAGAGTTCTTTTCCCTGGCTGATGAGTTTGCTGAGAGGCTCCTTAAAGGCTCTTTTTCCAGAGAAATGGAAGAGCAGTTTGTTAAACTCCTTGAATACTACGGTCAGGACCCTATAATTGTCAGATCCAGCTCAATCTTAGAGGATGGATTCGGGAATGCGTTTGCTGGAAAATATGAGTCGGTCTTCTGTTCCAATTCGGGAAGTATGGAGCAGCGCATCGAGGAGCTGGAGAACGCCATAAGGACTGTCTATGCCAGCACTATGAGCAGGTCTGCTCTTGATTATCGCAGCAGAAGAGGCTTGCAGGATAGAGACGAGCAGATGGCTCTTTTGGTGCAGAGGGTTTCAGGATCTTACTACGGTGAATTCTACATGCCATGCGCGGCGGGAGTTGGTTATTCATATAGCCCGTATAAGTTCATGGAGTCTCTGGATCAGTCAGCGGGAATGCTCAGGCTTGTCATGGGGCTTGGAACGTCGGCTGTAGACAGGACAGAAGGCTCATATCCGAGGCTTGTGAGTCTTGATAAGCCGCTTGCCACCAATGCAAGGAACTCCATTGAAAAGCATCAGTACTCGCAGAGAAAACTTGAAGTTATGAACAGGGCATCCAGGAAGCTTGAAAGGATAGCACTTGAGGATGTAGAAAAGTACATGCCATTCTCGCTAAGACGGCTCTTGCTTGAGCACGACACCGACACTGAGCGGATGTTCAGGGACAGAGGTGAGGACAGGGATATTGAGTTTATCTCATGCCTGGGAATTGTCAGGAAAGATGCGCTGATGCAGCAGATGAAGGAAATTCTGCATGTTATCCAGGAGGAATATCAGTATCCGGTAGACATAGAATTTACCATGAATTTCTCTGAAGGCGGAGACTATGTGATCAATATCCTGCAATGCAGGCCACTACAGGTGTTTAAGGACACTGAGAGCATGGAGATTCCTACGGATATTGCGGGAGAGAATATCCTCTTTGAATGTAAAAGGTCCGCCATGGGGCTTTCAAGAGCCGAGAAACTGGACAAGATTGTCTACGTGGATCCCGTCAGATATTACAGCATGCCTTATCAGGACAAGAATAAGATAGCAAGGGCCATCGGTCACATAAATTGGGAGATGAGAGGTAAAGGAAAGCATATGCTCCTGATGGTGCCGGGCAGAGTCGGCACAACGTCTCCTGAGCTCGGGGTACCTACTTCGTTTGCAGATATCAGCGAGTTTGACACAGTCTGCGAGATAGCAGATTCCAAGGTTGGATACAATCCTGAGTTGTCCTACGGAAGCCACTTTTTCCAGGACCTTGTTGAGGCGGGGATACTGTATACTGCTATTTTTGAGAATGAGAAGACGCTTGTCTTTGAGCCTGCGCTACTTGAGAAATATGAAAATGAGTTTTCGGAGCAGACTTCGGAATACTATGAATTCCGGACGGTTATTGCGTCTTACGACGTTTCCGGGGACAACGTGTATATTTATCATGATATGAATAAGGAGCACACTCTTTGCGCACGGAGGTAAGTTTCAATGTTATAATGGTTTAAACTTATCCAATGGGAGCGAAGATATGAACGACATATTATGCAGACAGCTTTCTATAGACTATTGCTGCAGCCCGGAAGACGTTCTTGATGGGCAGAATCATTTTACTGGGCATAGCTTTATTGATGGTAGACGTAGATATCATGAAAAAGAGGACTGCTATCTTAAGCTTGTTCTGGTGAATGGAAAGATTCTTTTCACAGGGAGAAAAGACATCGTAGAGTGGTGCAGAGAGAACTATTCCGAAAAGGGTTCTGAGTGGTTTCTGGAAGTGAAGAACATGCGCAAGCTTAATGAGCGCTTTGCGCAGGACGGATATCAGATTGGTATGGCGCATCCGTTCTATATTTCAGAGACTGTCTCTGAAGTCGATACCAAAGGCTACGATATTAAGTGGTATAGAGGAAAAGAAATAGAGCAGTTCAGGGACGATGGCAGATTCTACGAGGCGTTTACCTTCTGTGAAACAGCGCCTGACATAATCGGTGTCGCAGCAATCAAGGACGGAGTTATCCTCGGAATGGCAGGAGCGAGCCTGGATAGTCCATACATGTGGCAGATCGGCATCAATGTCGAGCCTGCCGGAAGAAGGCTGGGAATCGGCAAGATACTGGTTTCGCTTCTTAAGAATGATATCCTTGAAAGTGGACATCTTCCATATTATGGAACATCTATGGGTCACATTGCTTCACAAAAGGTTGCGCTTGGAGCTGGATTTATTCCTGCATGGGCAGAGCTTGTGACCGATAAGATCACGAATTGAGGCGTAAGATAAACGTACAGATTATGAATTCAGAGATTTTCGACAAAAGCAGGCGCTTTTATGAGAATAAGGTTGCGCCTATGATCCATGAGAAGTTTGCTGAATACGAATCACATATAGCAGTTGGACTTTCGGGAGAAGGGTCTGACTGCTTTGGTTTTGATGACTTTATTTCCAGGGATCACGACTTCGGAACCGGAGTTTGCCTCTGGCTATCTGAGGAGGATTTTCACCGGTTTGGAAGACTTCTTTCCATAGCATATAACGAGCTGGTAGACGCTACTCCCGGGGCTGATCTTACTGACAGACTTCGTCAGAGGAGAGGCGTCATGACTATAAATGGCTTCTATTCGTACGTTCTTGGGACCGAAATTGACGCTGAAGAAAACCTTATTACTGATGACGTGTGGAGAGCGCTGGATCATTCCTGCCTTGCAACTGCTGTGAATGGCGACATCTTCAGGGATGATCTTGGTAAGTTTTCTGCATTTAGGAAGACCCTTCTTGATTATTATCCCGAAAGGATATGGAGAGAGCGCATAGCAAATGAACTCCACAGATTTGCTTCTTCGCTTCAGGTTAATTATTCAAGATGCATGGCCAGAAAAGATACCGTTGCGGCAGAGATCTGCAAGGCAACAGGGCTACAGGCTGCAATGGAGCTGTTTTTTCTTTTAAAAAGAGTTTATCCGCCATATTACAAGTGGACGTACAGGGCGCTGGAAGAGCTTGACTCAGGCGGAAGGTTCAGCAGACTGGTAAAAGAGCTTGCTGAAGCAAATTGTGCGTTATCAGCTTGGGAGCATATCAAATATATGCCGGATAACCTGAATATGAGCGACAAGGTCGTGGCGTTGTCCGAGCAGATCGCTGAAATGCTGGTAAAACTGCTGTTGGGGGCGAATCTGATCGATGCACTGGATACGTATCTCGAAGTGTATGTGGATGTTATTCTGTGAGCCGATGGATTATGTATAAAGGCTGCACTAGGCCTTGCATGAGGCTTGATCCGACTGTTTTCTACGCCCACAGGGTACTTTTTCGAATATATATAGAAAGAATTTAGACATTAATTTTTTATCTGCCTGATTTTCTATGCCCAGAGGACACTTTTTATCATATATATAGAAAATGAAAACATCGGATTTAAAAAATTCTATGCCCACAGGGCACTTTTTTGCATATATATAGAAAATATGAGTGATAAAAGTTTTCAGTGAAAAAATTTTCTACGCCCACAGGGTACTTTTAGCTGTATATATAGAAAATATGAATGACATAGATTTCTGACCAAATAATTTCTACCACCAATGGACAGCTTTGGCTGTATATGGAGAATGATTTAATAGAAGCGTACGCTTTAGTGATATAATATAAATAATCACGAATTGGGGCATTAGCGCAGTTGGGAGCGCATCACACTGGCAGTGTGGGGGTCACGGGTTCAAGTCCCGTATGCTCCATTAATACTATCAGGCACAAAGTGCCGTAGATTCCTGTATGCTCCATTGAGATGAAAAGGAGGCTTGTGCAAATGAAATTCGAAACTGTATTATCCAAAGTCAGGAAAATGGCTGAAACCACCGATGTATCAGGCGTAGATTTCCTTGCAGTTCAGATCAACCTCACAGACTGTGATCCGGGAGTCTTCTACGTTGAGGTCAAAGACCATAAAGTTAATGTAGAGCCTTATGACTATCACGACAGAAACTGCGCGATCACAATGAAATCCGATGATTTCAACAAGCTCATCAGTGGCAAGCTTGATCCGATTGCAGCATTTACGATCGGTAAGCTGAAGGTAGATGGAGATGTTGGAAAGGCATTGGAGTTTTCCAAGCTGATCAAGAAATAAATAGTGGAAGTATTGGCACACATTGGATAAAAAACTAAATTCCAATGTGTGTTTTTATCAACAAGAGGTAGTGTTATGGCAATTGATAGATTTAATGTAAACAGCAAGAGAAGAGATGCATTTATGCTGCAGGGGCCACTGGCGCATCAGGGCTATGACTGGTGGTGGCATTCATTTACTGCACAGGATGCGCAGACAGGAGAGGATAAGCCTTTCTTTATTGAATTCTTTATCTGTAATCCTGCGCTTGCGGAGGATGATCCCGTGCTGGGACAGCTTCCCAAGAATAAAAAAGAGGGAAAACGCCCGTCGTATCTGATGGTGAAAGCCGGGACCTGGGGCGAAGACGCTTGCCAGCTCCACAGATTCTTTTCCCTGAAAGACGTTAAGATTCACGGTAGTGCGCCGTATAAGATAACAGCAGACGACTGCCTTGCGTCAGAGTCAGCTTTAAAAGGACACATATCAGTGTCAAAGGAAGCAGCAGCTGCATTTCCTGAGAGAATGAGCGATGCAGGCGAGATCTCTTTTGACCTGGTCATCGACAAGCAGATCGCCTTCAACGTAGGCTACGGTGCGAGTAAGCCCTTAAGGGATGCGGAGGCCTTTGCCATGTACTGGCACGCTGAGGGCATGAAGAGTGCCTATGGCGGAACTATCACGTTCAACGGCAGGAAGTACATTGTCACACCGGAAAAGAGCTATGGATATGCCGATAAAAACTGGGGAAGAGATTTCACAAGTCCGTGGGTATGGCTATCTTCCAACTGCCTTGTCAGCAAAAAGACAGGAAAGCAGCTAAAGAACAGCGTTTTTGATATCGGTGGCGGAAGGCCGAAGATTTACTTTGTACCGCTGGATCGAAGGCTTCTGGGCGTGTTCTATTATGAGGGAAAAGAGTATGACTTCAACTTCTCAAAGCTTCATCTCCTCGTTAAAACTGAGTTTAGCTTCGAGGAAAAAGAGGATGAAGTTATCTGGCATGTAAGGCAGGAAAACATCAAGGCAGTGATGGAAACTGAGGTTCACTGTCTAAAGAAGGACATGCTCTTTATCAACTATGAATCGCCCGATGGCCAGAAGAACCACAACCATCTTTGGAACGGCGGAAATGGCTGGGGCACGATTAAGCTATATGACAAAAAAGACGATGAGCTGGTTTTGGTAGACGAAGTGGAAGCAACGCACATCGGCTGTGAATACGGAGAATACGGAGAGTAAGGTGACATGAGTCACGGACGAAATGTTTACAAAGATTTAGATAAAATACCGACCGGACACGCAAGAGGGCAGCTTATCAAGGGCTGCCTTGTTGTTGAGGGCGGAGCATTCAGAGGCATGTACAATCAGGGCGTTATGGACTTCATGATGGAGAATGGCCTGAATTTTGAGTGCGTGATCGGAGTCAGTGCCGGAGCAATGGCGGCGCTAAACTACGCTTCCGGACAGATTGGAAGGTCTGCCAGATGTAACCTGGAGTTCAGGCATGACCCGGATTATATCGGTGCTCAGGCTGTGCTTCATGCCCACAGTCCCTTGAATATTGATTTTGCCATCAGGCCGAATGAGAAGCTAGGCAAACTCGATGAAACCACGTTTTACGACCCGCAGAGGAGATTCATAGCAGTGGCTACGGACTGTGACACCGGCAAAACCGTATATTTCGAGAAGGGCAAATGCAAAGACATTTTAAGCGCAATTAAGGCCTCGGCGTCAATGCCTTACGTGTCGCCAATGGTTGATGTTGACGGCCAGAGATGCCTTGACGGCGGCTGTAGCTGCCATATTCCCTACAAATGGGCGATTGAGCAGGGGTATGAGAACATAGTTGTAATAAAGACAAGAGAGAGGGGCTACAGGAAGAAAGAATCCTCGAAGACCTACGCTGAGCGCTTTTACAAAGACAATCCTGAGTTTGCAAAAAAGCTGATGTCCATGGGCGCAGACTACAACAAGGAGTGCGACGAGATAGACAGGCTGGAGAAAGAGGGCAGGATCTTCGTGATTGCGCCGTCAGAGCATGTTACGGTCAAGCGTGTGGAGAGCAACATGAACAAGCTTGGTCACCTGTACTGGCTTGGTTATAACGACGCCAAGAACAGTCTCTTTGCGCTGAACAAGTATCTGAGGTGATGGGATGGAGCTGATAACACTTGATAAAGACCGGGTCGCTTCTCTTTATGAGGAGAGAATGGTCCATGATTTTGCAAAAGACGAACTAAAACCCCTTAAGATGATCCTCAAAGCCCTGGACGAGGGAATCTATGAGTGCCTGGGTTTATCAGACGGCGCAGGACTTTTGGGCTACACTTTTCTTGTAAAGCAGGGGAAAAGATATCTTGTCGATTACCTTGCAATATATCCCGAAGAAAGAAACAAAGGCAGAGGCGCTGATATCCTTAAGCTTCTAAGAGACCATGTCACCGATGCTGAGATGATCATCGCAGAGGTCGAAGACCCAATTTATGCAGAGTCTTCAGAGGAAGAAGAGATTCAGGAGAGGCGAGTTTCTTTCTATTTCAGGAACGGCTGCTCAGATACCGGGCTCAGAGTCAGGTGCTTTGGCGTGCCTTTCATCATAATTAGTATCGGAGGAAGTGGCAGTTTAGACCAAAGTGCCATGTGGGAAGCCTATCAGTCTTTTTACAGAGCAGTACTGCCAAAGAAGATGTTTGATGCAAATATCAGACTCATTAATGGCGAGAATTAGTTTTTAATAAAACAGAAACATAAAGGAAACAAAACACAAATATTCTTTTCCTAAAATGTGAAACATCAAATGAAACACATAAACATTTAAAAATACAATTCACACGAAAGGAAAAGAAACTATGTCAGAGAGAATATATTTAGTAACAGGCGCAGCAGGATTTTTAGGAGGAACAATTCGCAGAAAGCTCGTTGAGAGAGGCGACAAGGTAAGAGCCTTTGTTCTCCCAAATGACCCGGCAATGAAGTTCGTACCCAAGGAAGCTGAGATTGTTGAGGGAGATCTTACAGACAAGGCGTCACTTGAGAAGTTCTTCACAGTAGATAAGGATACAGAGACAATCGTACTTCACATCGCAAGCATTGTTTCGGTAAATCCCGAATACAACCAGAAAGTAATGGACGTAAATGTAGGTGGAACACAGAACATCATTGATCTTTGCCTTGAGCATCCTGAGTGCAAGAAGCTTGTTTACTGCAGTTCAACAGGAGCTATTCCGGAGCAGCCTAAAGGAATAAAGATTAGAGAAGTAAAAGAGTTCAATGAGGATGAAGTACTTGGCTGCTACAGTCAGTCCAAGGCACTTGCAACCCAGGCAGTTCTTGATGCAGTTGAGAAAAGAGGGCTTAATGCTTGCGTTGTACATCCCAGTGGAATACTTGGACCTGAGGATTTTGCAGTAGGTGAGACAACAAGCACACTGATAAAGATCATTAACGGAGATATGCCTGCCGGCATCGATGGCTCTTTTAACCTCTGTGATGTAAGGGACCTGGCAGACGGCACTATAGCGGCTATTGATAAAGGTAAAAAGGGCGAGTGCTACATCCTTGGCAACGAGCCGGTATCCTTCAGGGATTTCTCCAAGATGGTCAGTGATGAGTCAGGTTGCAAGCCTGTTAAGATGTTCCTTCCAATCTGGGCAGCAAACCTGATGGGAAGAGCGATGGAGACCATGGGCAAGATCCGCGGAACAAAGCCTCTTATGACTACATTCTCGGTATATAACCTCGCAAGAAACAACGCTTTTGATTCCTCAAAAGCCAAGAAGGAGCTTGGTTATCACACAAGATCTTACCGTGAGACCATCCACGATGAGGTTGAATGGCTCAAGGCTGCCGGAAAGATTGCATAAAAAGTTCATACAGATAAATTTCAGCAACAAAACTCTAACATTTCTATGGTACGATATTATCGTAAAAACGTATCAGGAGGTGTTAGAGTTTGTTTAATTTACTGATTGTTGAAGATGATACAGATCTTAATAAAACTGTTTGCGAATATTTAAAGGCTAAAGGATATGAGACGGTTGGTTGCCTTAATGCCCAGGATGCTTATGATGAGATGTACGGAAAGACGTTTGACCTGATCATTTCAGACATTATGATGCCCGGGATTGACGGCTTCGAATTTGCGGAAACCATAAGAAGACTCAACGAGAATATTCCTATTCTGTTCATGACTGCCCGGGAAGACTTCGAAGCCAAGCAAAAAGGCTTCATGGCGGGCATTGACGACTATATGGTAAAGCCGATAAATCTCGAAGAGCTGACTCTTCATGTGGGCGCCCTTCTTCGCAGGGCCGGAATTGCAAATACCAAGAGACTTGAGATTGGTAGCCTTGTTATGGATACGGATGAACACATCGTTACCGTTAAGGGCGAGGAGATTCCCCTGACCCAGAGGGAATTCAACATCATATTTAAGCTGTTGTCTTTTCCGAAAAAGACCTTTACCAGAGGGCAGCTTATGGATGAATTCTGGGATGTGGACTCCGATGCAACGCCAAGAGCGGTTGATGTCTACATGACAAAGCTCAGGGAGAAGTTTTCGGACTGTGATGATTTTGAGATTGTTACCGTAAGAGGCCTGGGATACAAGGCAGTACCTAAGGAGTAAGGATTTATGGAAAAGAAGACCGGAAGCATTTTTTCGCTAAAAAGATATATCATATTTTTTGTTCTGATATGTTTTGTGGTAACCTGTAGCTTTTATTTATTCCTCAGGTCTTTTGATTTCACGAAAGAGCAGATACAGGAAAACGCGATCCTGACATTTCTTAACATTCTCTTTTTAAGCCTCATCTTTTGCATAATAGACGGCGTACAGAGAAAGCTTATGATAGAGAACCCTGTAAAAAAGATCCTGGCGGCCACGGAGGAACTTGCAAAAGGAAACTTCAAGGCAAGAGCAGAGGACGTATCTGTGATTCCGGGGAGAAACGAGTTTGACATGATTGCAGAGAACATCAATAAGATGGCGCAGGAACTGTCCGGCATTGAGACTCTCAGGACTGATTTTGTGTCAAATGTGTCCCATGAGATCAAGACTCCGCTGTCTGTCATCGGAAATTACAGCACGATGCTTCAGGCGAAGGACCTTTCCGAGGAAAAGAGACTTGAATATGCAAAGGCGATTTCGGATGCGACCGGGAGGCTTTCGGAGCTGATCACAAATATACTTAAGCTTAACAAGCTGGAAAACCAGCAGATTTATCCGGAAAAAGCGACCTATGATCTCGGCGAGCAGCTTGCAGAGTGCATTGTGGGATTTGAAGATATCTGGGAGAAAAAGAACATCGAACTCGATACTGATATCGATGATGGCCTTCAGATAACTGCGGATAAAGAGCTTCTATCACTGGTCTGGAACAATCTGCTATCAAATGCATTCAAGTTTACCGATGAAGGAGGCACAGTAAAGGTCACAGCACACAGTGTTGAGGGCCATATTCGGGTTGAGGTTTCAGATAGCGGCTGTGGTATTTCAGAGGAGACCGGAAAGCATATTTTTGACAAGTTCTATCAGGGAGATACCTCGCATGCTACTAAGGGAAATGGCCTGGGCCTTGCACTTGTTAAAAGAGTCATCGACATCTGCGGAGCAGAGATCACAGTGAAAAGTGAGCTTGGAAAAGGAACTGCTTTCACAGTGTCTTTTTAATAAAACAGAAACAATAGCGAAACAAAACAAAAATACTTCCTCCATATAATTAAGACCATAGAAAGCAAAAACAAACAAATAAACGGAGGAAATAAAAATGAACGAAAACAATACTTTTGAGTACAACTACAGCGCTGATAAGGCAAAAGAGGTTGAAGCCATCAGGAGAAAATATGAGAATCCTGAAGAGGATAAGTTCGAACAGCTCAAAGCTCTGGACAGACAGGCTGAGAGAAGAGGACAGATATACTCCATGGCTATCGGTATCCTTGGTACACTTATTCTTGGAATTGGTATGAGCATGGCGCTGGTGGGTGAGGTGCTTTTTCTGATACCCGGCATTATTATAGGAATCATAGGAATGGCAGTGCTTGGCGCTGCGTATCCTATTTACAAAAAGGTTACAAAAGCAGACAGAGACAAAGTGGCAGCAAAGGTTTTGGAACTTGCTGATCAGATTCAGTAAAAGATGGGGAAGAAATGAATTATAAGCTCAGAAGCGATGCGGATAAGATCATAAAGCATGCGATTGGCGCTGTTATGCCGGAAGAAGCGGTGGTGCGCGCGCTGGAGGATGCGGAACTGACAGGGAACATCTATATTGTTGCTGTCGGAAAGGCGGCTTATAGTATGGCGAAGGCAGCTTCGGAGCATGTTTCGTATGAGAAGGGCATAGTGATCACCAAGTATGGGCATGTTAAGGGCGAGCTTGCCGATATAGAGTGCTATGAGGCCGGACATCCTGTGCTCGATGAAAACAGCATAAAGGCCACCGAGAAGGTGCTGGAAATGGTGGCTGGTCTGACTTCCGAGGATACGGTACTGTTTCTTTTATCAGGAGGCGGAAGTGCGCTATTTGAAAAGCCTTTGGTGGATCTGTCAGAGCTTCAGGATATAACAGGACAGCTTTTAGCTTGTGGAGCAGATATAAATGAGATAAATACCATCAGGAAAAGACTCTCCGGAGTCAAGGGAGGGCGATTTGCAGAGATTGCAGATCCTTCAAAGGTTTACAGCATAATTCTCTCGGATATTGTGGGAGATCCGCTGGATATGATCGCTTCGGGGCCCACTGTACCGGATGGCAGTACCTGTGAAATGGCAAAAGAAATAGTGAAGAAATATGGGATAAGGCTCTCCGAGGAGGCTGAGAAGCTCCTGGAAGTTGAGACGCCAAAGGAAATCAGCAACGCGACCAACGTCGTGATCGGTAGTGTAAAAGAGCTGTGTAAGGCCGCCGGAAAATGCTGTGAGGAACTGGGATACAGGACGGTCTATTTGACAGACAGAGCGATGGGAGAAGCCAGAGAAGTTGGGAAAATCCTTGGAGAAATAACTTATTCTCATGCATGCGACGGCGAGAAAATTGCGTATATTCTGGGTGGCGAGACGGTTGTACACCTTAAGGGAACAGGCCTTGGCGGGCGAAACCAGGAGATAGCCTGTGGCGCAGCCAAGGTGATTTCAGGGCTTGAGAATGTAGCTGTTTTCAGCGTCGGATCCGATGGAACCGATGGCCCTACCGATGCAGCCGGGGGCTATGTCGACGGAGATACAATGAAGAGTTTTGAAGGTGATAGGATCTCTTTTGCCAGATTTGATCAGATGTTTGAGAATAACGATTGTTATCATATATTGGATGCTTGTGACGGCCTCATCAAAACCGGCCCTACGGGCACCAACGTAAATGATTTCTCGGTGGCGCTGATAGGTTGATAATATTTGACATATGTCAGAATGAGTTGTATATTCAAACTGACATATGTCAATTTAGATTAATGGAGGAAAATTATGCCAAGAGCTACAAAGTGCAGAAAAATCTGGAATTTCCCTGACCATTACAGCTTTATCCCTGAAGATGCGGACACGGATGAGCTGGATACCATTGTGCTTTCTCTCGATGAATATGAGACCATAAGGCTTCTTGATCATGAGGGACTCAATCAGGAGGCATGCGCAGTGAGAATGGGTGTTGCGAGGACAACTGTGACAGCCATGTATGAGAGCGCCAGGAAAAAGATGATCAGCGCTATTGTGGAGGGTAAGAGACTTCGTATAGCCGGTGGCAACATCGAAATTGACAGTGAGAGAAATGGATTAAAAGTAAGTATGAAGAAAAAAGGAGACAAGATGATGAGAGTAGCGGTAACATATGATAAAGGGAATGTTTTTGGACATTTTGGAAGAACAGAAGAGTTTAAGGTTTATGATATAGAAGATGGCAAGGTTGTAGATTCCAAGATCCTTGGCACAAACGGTGAAGGATGTGGCGCTCTTGCAGGAATCCTTAATATCGCCAAGGTTGATACACTTATCTGCGGCGGAATCGGCGGAGGCGCACAGCGTGCCCTTGAGGAAGCAGGAATAAAGCTCTATGCAGGCGTTAGCGGAAGCACAGATGCTGCAGTTGATGCTCTTATTGCAGGAACTCTGGAAGCCAGCAGCGAAGCTAACTGCGACCACCACGGCCACGAGCATGCAGAAGGCGAGTCTTGCGGACACGGTGGATGCCATCACTAACTGATACGCCTTAACATCAGGAGGCAGGAAAAGACATGGCGACAGGAAGCCAGACTAAGGAAAAGACCTATAGCAGGATCAAAGAGCCCAGGCAGTATAACGTGATCATGATAAACGACGATTTCACCACCATGGATTTTGTCGTTTCTGTTCTTGTGGACATTTTCCATAAGGATCCCGTCAGTGCTGAGGCCATAATGCTGGGTGTTCACAAAAACGGACAGGCAGTTGTGGGAAGATACCCTTATGACATAGCTGTTACAAGGGTCAACAAAGCCCTTGCCAGAGCCAAAAAAGAGGGATTTCCCTTCAGAATGACAGTTGAGGAGGCATAATATGGATCTTTCAAAAGAAGCGTCTTTGGTTTTCCAGAAAGCTGTTGCTTTTGCCGCAGAAAATCAGTATGAATATGTGACTCCCGAGATCGTCCTTCTGATGATCCTTGATGATGATACCTTCGCTGAGGCTTTTAAGGAGTGCGGCGGAGATCTGGGGATGCTTGATGGCAACCTCAGGAAATATATCGCAGAATATGTGGATAAATCTGAGAATGGCCAGCCTGAGCTTTCCATCGGGACGAACTTTGTCATCAGCTTTGCAGGCCAGAGTGCCTACAGCAGCGGCTGTGACAAGATCCACGTTCGCCACCTGGTGCATGCCATCTGGAACCTGGAGAACAGCTACGCTGTCTATTACATGGAACAGCAGGACATTAGCGAAGCCGACGTGCTTCAGGAGATGGCGATCATCGAATCAGATAATGAAGAGATTTCCGAGGATGTCGACGGCAGTATCAAAGCAAAAGAGGACAAGGCCGGAATAAGCCTCTTTGCCCCATGTCTTAATGATACGTTAAAAGACGTCAATCCTCTTATCGGGCGTGAAAAAGAGCTTGAGAGAACCATTCAGATCCTCTGCAGGAAAGATAAAAATAACCCGCTCCACATCGGAGAAACCGGCGTCGGTAAGACTGCCATTACTTATGGGCTTGTGGAACGCCTGAAAACAGGCGATGTTCCGGATGCCATTAAGGGCGCAAAGGTCTTTTCTCTGGACCTTGGAGGTATGCTGGCCGGAACCCAGTACAGGGGCGACTTTGAAAAGAGATTCAAGAAGGTCCTCTCAGAGATCGGAAAAGAGGAGAAGCCCATAATCTACATCGACGAGATCCATAATCTCTCCGGTGCAGGTGCGGTAGGAGAAGGCTCTTTTGATGCATCAAACATGCTAAAGCCATATCTGACCGACGGCCATATCAGATTCATCGGGGCTACGACCTTCGAGGAATACAAGAAATACTTTGAAAAGAACAAGTCACTGGTCAGAAGGTTCCAGAACGTTGAGATCAAGGAGCCTACAGAGGAAGAGACAGTTGAAATACTGAATGGCCTTAAGGCCAAGTACGAGAAGTATCACGGCGTTAAGTATGCCAAGGGCATAATGGAATACGCCGTTAAGATGAGCGCGAAGTATATAAATGAGCGTTTTCTGCCGGATAAGGCCATCGATCTGATTGACGAGGCCGGTTCCTACAGGAAGCTCCATCCACAGAACAAGAAGGTTCAGACCGTGGACAAGGACGTTATTAACGAGATTCTTACGGGTGTATGCAGAGTGCCCATTGAGACTGTGGATACTGACGATGCTGCAGGTCTTGAGACTCTTGAGAAGCGCATAAAGACTAAGATATTCGGCCAGGACGAGGCTATCAGCCAGGTGGTGAATGCCGTGAAGTTCTCAAAGGCCGGGCTTATCGAGGATGGCAAGCCTCTTGCGAGCCTTCTGTTTGTGGGACCTACGGGTGTCGGCAAGACTGAGATTGCAAGGACCCTTTCCGAGGAGCTGGGCGTTAAGCTAATCCGCTTCGATATGAGTGAGTACGGCGAGAAACACGCTGTTGCTAAGCTTATCGGTTCACCGGCAGGATACGTTGGCTATGAGGAAGGCGGAATTTTGACTGAGGCGATCAGGAAGAATCCTTCATGTGTGCTGCTTCTCGACGAGATCGAGAAGGCCCACCCCGACATCTACAACGTGCTTTTGCAGGTGATGGACTATGCGACTCTGACGGATAACCAGGGCAGAAAGGCTGATTTCAGGAATGTTCTGATCATCATGACCTCGAATGCCGGCGCTAACAGGCTCGGTAAGAGCGGAATAGGCTTTATCAGCACCAACATGGATGAGAGCGTCCTCACTGAGGCAGTCAAGAACACCTTCCAGCCCGAGTTCAGGAACAGGCTCAGCAAGGTCGTTGTCTTTAACAGCATGGACGATGACATGGCCACAAGAGTTGTGGATAAGAAGTTAAAAGAGCTCTCGGAGCAGCTACTGGCTAAGAAGATCACTCTTTCTGCTGATAAGAAGGCAAAAGATCTTTTGAAGGAAAAGGGCATCAGCCAGGAGTTTGGCGCAAGAGAGATTGACAGGATAATCAGAAACGACGTAAAACCGCTGTTTGTTGATGAGATTTTGTTTGGAAAGCTGAAAAACGGCGGAAAGATCAAGCTTTCAGCCAAGGGCAAAGAATTTTCGATAGAGTCTTCGAAAACCGCGAGGAAGTGATCCGTAATGCCTGTTTACAAACTTGATGACAAAGAAATATCTTTTCCTCTGCCCACGCTTGCAAGGGAGGACGGACTTTTGGCAATCGGCGGAGATCTGTCGGTAGAAAGGCTTGTGCTGGCCTATTCCAATGGGATTTTCCCCTGGTACAACGAGGGTGATCCCATTTTGTGGTGGTGCCCGAAGGAGAGGTATATCATAAGGCCGGAGAACATCCATGTTTCGCACTCCATGAAGAAATTCATGAGAAAGCATGAGGTCCGGGTAGAACTGAATCGGGATTTCTCCCACACCATGCACCGGTGCAGGGAAAAGAGAGAGTCCACCGAGGAAGGGACATGGATAACAACTGATATGGAAAAAGCCTACGCGCAGCTTGCATCCCGGGGACTTGCGCTCAGTGTTGAAGCATATATTGACGGGGAACTGGCCGGGGGATTGTATGGCGTAAATCTGGGCAAATGCTTTTTTGGCGAGAGCATGTACTCGGATATGGAGAACGGCTCCAAGATAGCACTGATAGGGCTTGCGCAGATACTCGCTGAGAATGGGTATCTGCTGATTGATTGTCAGTTCCACACGGATCATCTTGAGAGTATGGGAGGAGAGAGTATCAGCTATTCAGACTACATGGAGCTGGTGAAAAAAGGAACAACAAAATCTTAAATAACCGGAATTACTCCAGTTTTCGATATTCCTCGGGAGTCATTCCGGTTTCTTTTTTGAAAATCCGGAAGAAGTATTTTTCATTGTCATAACCCACCTGTTTGGCAATCTGATAGGGCTTCTTGGCCGTGGATTTGAGCATATATTTGGCCTTGGCGATTCGCACATCTGTCAGATAATTGCTAAAGGTCTCGCCGGTTCTGGTTTTGAACAGATGGCTGATATAGCTGGGATTCATGTAAAAGAGTCCTGCTATGAAGTCCAGGTTGAGCGGGTTATAGTATTTTTTGTCTATATAGTCTTTGATCTTTTCTATTACATCCTCATTATCCTCTTTTTTCTGCGATGAAATGGCATTTGGGATGTTGGTAAAAAAGATTGTCATGAATTTTTTTAGCTCGGCAAAAGAGAAAATGGTCTCCATAATAGCGTTGGAGTTGCCTGAACCATTCTGCTTTATAGGCATGACATTCCTTAATATCTCTTTTCCCTCTCCTATAAGATAGGTGCAGTATTCCTTGGCATCTCCAAGGGCTACACCTTCCATAGCACGGATCTCCTCAAATAAATTGTATAGAAGATTCAATACAGGCGCAGTTTCTCCGTTTTCTACCCTGAACAGGAACTCCTCTTCCATAGGCCAGTTCAGCCTCGATGTGGCGGGGCGGAAGGGACTGTAGAAATAGAAGTTGTTCTCTGTGTCGAAGGTAATTGAATTAAGAGCTTCTCCGGCTTCAAGATATGCGCTTCTAAGATCGCTCAGCGAATTGTGAGCTGCGCTGATTCCGATAGAAAGAGCTCCATGCAATTCCTCAACATACTGAATAAAGGAGGAGGCAATCTTGTTTATGAAGGGTTTGCCATCTCCCGGAAGTTCCTGTGATATGCGGCAGATCAGCGTGTTCAGGCAGTTATTGTTGGGCTGAGGTATAAGGATGCACATATCAGCCATCTCGTTTTCGGTTATGAAGTCATTTATTGTGGCCTCGGAAAGCATCGTTTCCGATGAGATGAGCATGAGATAATAGGACTCATCAGCCTTTAGGAAATTCATGATGCGCAAGGAGTAAAAGGCCTTATCATCCACCTGGTATCCCATGATTATAGAGGACATGGCATCCAGATCATATTGAAGCTTGATGTTCTCGTGTTCCTCCGAGATTCTGCTGATATAGTCTGTTTGTGCCTGTTCTTTTTCTATTGATTCAATGGCCTCGTTTACTGCATCGATTATCTCTTCCTTGGAAAAAGGTTTTAAGATGTACTTGCAGGCATTGGATTTGATGGCGCTCTGGGCATACTCGAAATCCTTATAACCGCTTATCACAATGATGGGGATGAGAGGCAGTCTTTTCCTGATCTCCATAAGGAACATGGTTCCGTCAAGCTCTGGCATGTTCATGTCAGTGATGATTATGTCGGGATGAGCTTTTTCAATAAGATCGAGTCCTTCAAGGCCGTTTCCGGCTTCTCCGACACAGGTTATCTTATCCCCAAGAGAGGAGAGCTTTTTAATTGTGCCCTTTCTAGTAAGTGGTTCATCGTCAACTACTATATAGTTATACATTTTGTTTCCTTTCCTGTTTGCGAGGTACTGTTATCAGCGCAGTTGTGCCTTCGTTCTCTACACTGTCTACATCTAATCCGTACATGGTTCCGTAGTAGAGCTGGATACGTGAATTGATGTTCTTTATGCCGATGCTTTCATAAACTCTTTTTCCAAGTTCTTCAACAGCGGGCTTGGAATTAAGAAGGTTCTTCAGTTTCTCGAGCTGAGTTTCATTCATACCGACGCCGTCGTCAGAGATACGGATGTAGAGGTTTAGATCGTCGGTATAAGCTTCAATAAGGATCTTGCCCCTGATCTGGCAGCGCTTAAAGCCGTGGTTGATGGAGTTTTCAATAACAGGCTGAAGAATGAGCTTTAGGACACGTTCATTCAGCGTCTCTTCCGGAATTTGAATATCTACAGTAAAGCGATTGTCGTAGCGGATATTCTGAATGGATATGTAATTTTTAATGTGGTTGATCTCGTCCTTCAGTGGAACCAGTTCACTCTGTGTCTTGATGCTGTAGCGGAACATGTTGGCCAGAGCCATGGAGATGGTCTGTATAGGCTCAACCTCTTCAATTTCAGCAATACTGTTGATGGTTTCCAGCGTGTTAAAGAGGAAATGCGCGTCAATCTGCGCTTCCAAGGCACGCATTTGAGCATCCATCGTGGCCAGCTTGTTCTGATAGTCTTTGCGGATATATTCATTAAGCGATTTAACAACTGCGTCGTATTCCCTGTACATCA
Source organism: Butyrivibrio sp. NC2007 (assembly GCF_000421405.1). GTDB lineage: Bacteria > Bacillota > Clostridia > Lachnospirales > Lachnospiraceae > Butyrivibrio. The sequence continues at coordinate 66,466 of NZ_ATWY01000003.1, read as the reverse complement.
GACCAATCTCATCGCTGCGCTTGCTGTATTTGGGCATGTTGGCAGGTTGTCTGAAGTGTGTGGCATGCATGTGATTGGTGAGCTTTCTGATCGGCTTGATAACTCCGTTAAGGAGAGGTATATATACAAGCGCCAGAACCGCCATGATTGCCATTGCAACGAGGTACATCTGCCTGGTTGCGCTGTTTACGTTGTCAGCGAAGTAATCGTGATTCATGGCTACATTCATGGTAAAATTGCCATTGAGTATGTCCTTTGATATGAAGAGTGGATCGTCTTCAAACTGCTCTTTTCTGATAGGAGTTTTTGTATTGGCGTAGTAGATGCTGTCCGGGTTATCAGCGTCAGTCAGTGAAATGTAGATATCTGAAGGCAGCATGTTTACAGAACTCAGGTCAAAGATTTCAGGAGAGCAGTCTATAAGCACGGTTCCCAGATAGTCATTGGTATAGATGTTATGAAGCGCTTTTGCGAAAAAGACTGATTCCCCTGCGCCCAGGAAGAAGTCTTTTTTGGATAGATCACTTATATAAAGGCGTCCGTGGAGGTCTAAAGTTTCCTTGTACCAATCATCCTCGGCAGGTTTGTATTTGTAGTCAAAATCGATTCCGTTGCTCCAGCCAAGGGTCTGATTGTTAGCCAGTATAACGAAGATTCCGTTGATATTGGGGTTGGAAATAAGGAGTGTCTGGCAGATGTACTTGATGTTCTGTCTGCTGGTATAAAGATCATAGTAGGACATGTCATAGTTCATATCTTTATATTTCTGCAGCTCATCTATGATGCTTCCTGAAGTTGTACCGTTTGCCTGAAAGAGGTAGGTGGCGTTGGTAATGGCTCCCACCATATTTTCCACCTGGGCAGTGGCAGAGTACATTGTGTTTTCAAGCATCTGATTGGCTTTCTCGGTACTGACAAGGGTGTACCTGTACATAAAGTACTGCATAGCGCCAAAGAGCATAAGCAGAGAGCATAGAAAATATATTAGAAAGAATCTCATTCGTAGTTTCATATTAATACTCCATAATTGCAGTGAACTCAAAATCCAAAATAAGTATACTATATGTCTGCGAATATGTACACTATCGAAATGATAATATGAAACTACAAAAGAACGGAGGTGTGATATGAAAAAGAAAATGATTTCACTGTTACTTGCCTGCAGCATGCTGGGAACACTTATTACCGGCTGTGGCAGCGCTGAACCTGCAACTTCTGATAGCGGAGCAGCTACTCAGCAGACTACCGAGACTGCAAAGGCTGATACTTCGGATAATGCAAGTAGTGATGAGCAGATCACTCTGACAATGATGTTCTCAGGTGTTGCAACTGAGGGGGATTTTGAGACAGAGGTTCTTCCCAAACTGGTAAAAGAGAAGTTTCCTAATATTGACCTTGAAGTAACCAAGCTTCCTGATGATCAGTATTACACAGCACTTAAAACAAAGCTTGCATCAGGTGAGTGTCCTGACATCATTTTGGTTCAGCCCAAATACGCAGGATCCAATTCTGTAATCGAGCTTGCCAAGGCAGGATATCTTCTGGATATTTCAGATCTTGAGTTCCTTGATAAAGCCGGTGATGCAGCTAAGGAAGCATTCAGCTATGACGGCAAGGTTTACGGCGTAGCACAGGGCGTTTCAATCCTTGGAACTTATTACAACAAGAAGATGTTTGAAGACAACAACCTGACAGTTCCCAAGACCTGGGATGAGTTCCTTAATTGTTGTGAAGTTCTCAAGAATGCCGGTATTCAGCCAATCGTAATGGGAGATAAAGATGCTTATGTAATGCAGTTTGGTCTTTATCAGATCGCAGCAAATGAGATCTATCCTCAGAACGGCAATTATGATGACCAGCTCCGCACAGGTGAGACACACTTCACTGATGAGGGAACATGGGACAAGGTTCTCTCAATGTATGGTGAACTCTATGAAAAAGGCTACGTTATTGATTCTTCACTTGGACTTGGCGCAGCACAGAGTATCCAGATGTTTGTTGACGGAGAAGCTGCCATGACCTTCGATGGCTCATTTAATGCTTCAGCTCTTTGCGCAGCAGGCGCTGTTGACTTTGAGAGAGGATATTTCCCTCTTCCTGCAGTAAATGGTGATACATACGCTTCAATGGCTCCTGGCGGCGGACCGGCAGTATACTCAGGAACCAAGCACCCTGACGAAGTTAAGGCAATCCTCAATTACTGGTTTGACGGTGAGTCTCCTGTATATCAGGCATTTGCAAGCACAGGAAACGTTCTTATCACTTATGGATATGGCGCAGACCAGAACGACCCTATGTATGATGAGTTCATGAACCTCTACAACCAGGGCAAGGCATGGTACTGGTGCAATCAGGCTTGGCCTGCAGGAACAGAGAACGAGATGGAAGCATTGTTCGGAAGCATGATCGGCGGACAGGGCACTACAGTTCCCGATATCACAAACGGAATGCAGAATAAGCTTGAGGAATTGCTGGATCAGTAATCACATCTTGCAAAAAATAAAGAAAAAGTGCCGTATATCTCCTGTTTACGGCACTTTTTTAAAAAGGAAAGAGGATAGTAATGAGAAAAAAATTACGTGGCGCATCTTTGGTCATGCCAGATCGTATGTACTTATTTGTTGTGCCGGCGCTTTTGCTGTTTCTGGTTTTTTGGGTTTATCCGGTTCTTCAGATGTTCTTTTACAGTGTTACAAACTTTAACGGTATTGACTATAACTACGATTTTGTTGGGATAAAGAACTTTAAGCGAATTCTGGAGGATGGCTCACTCGTTAATGCCACTAAGAATACGCTGATATATACGGTTGTCAATGTACTGTGTACCAACGTGCTGGGACTTGTCCTGGCCCTTCTTCTAAATCTGAGCATTAAGGTCAAAGGTCTTTTCAGAACAATATGTTATATTCCGGCGCTGTTCAGTGCGATAGTAGTAGGCTTTATCTGGTCTTACGTCTATATGCCGGGGTCAGGTATGATCTCGTCTGTTATGGACGCTGTCGGGCTTGACGGAAGCTCTTTTAACCTGATTGGAAATTTCAAAGGGGCTCTGTACGGAATTATCATAGTTGATATATGGAAGAATGTCGGAACAACTATGATCATCTACCTTGCAGGCCTTCAGACAATAGATGAGAGCCTTGTTGAAGCAGGTAAGATAGACGGTGCTTCCGAGTGGGAGCTTATCAGGAAGATCAAGCTTCCTCTTATCTCGGCGACTATAACTATAAATGTTGTACTGAGCATCATTGGTGGTCTTAAGGCCTTCGACTATGCGTTTATCATGACAAACGGAGGCCCGGGAAAATCTACACAGACCCTCATGTTTGTAATATTCCAGACAGCATTCAACAATCAGATGATGGGTAAAGCAAGCGCATACAGCGTTGTTTCGTTTGTGCTCATTATCGCGATTACCATAGGAATGCTGATATTTATGAACAAACGGGAGGTGGAACTGTAATGAAGAATGGAAAATTAAAGGCCGGTACCATAGCAGCGTATCTGTTTTTGATCATATATAGCGTGGTATCCATTTCGCCTCTTGTTATCGTCCTTTCAAGCTCTTTTAGAAAGCCTGAGAACATGACCTCTCCGTTGAAGCTCTTTATTGAATTCTCTCCTGAGAGCTATCGCACTGCCTTTACCAAGATGGGCTTTATGACTGAGTTTGCGAACAGTTTGATCACTACCGCAGGTTCTGTAATTGTGATTGTTCTCATTGCGACTATGGCTTCGTATCCAATTGCACGAATTAAGAGAAAGAGCAGTCGTTTCCTGTATTATTTCTTTATCGCAGGACTTGTAATTCCGGCACAGATGGTAATTGTGCCTGTAGCTCAGGTTTTTGGCAGGCTTAATATTCCGAATTCAAGATTTACTCCGATGATCATGTTTATCACATGTTCACTGCCATTTTCGACATTTCTTTTCACAGGATTCATGAAGGGCGTTCCTGTTGAAATTGAGGAAGTTGCGTATATGGAGGGCGCGAGTCTTTGGACTAGATATTTCAAAGTGGTATTTCCGCTGCTTAAGCCTGCGACGGTTTCTTGCGTGATCACACAGGGTCTTTGGATCTGGAACGATTATTTCTTCCCGATGGTCTTTGTGTCCAAGAGGGCGCACTACTCGCTACCGGTTGGAATGATACAGTTCCTTGGGGATAAAGAGAATCCGGCGCAGTGGAACGTGCTGTTTGCGTCCTGTGTTTTGTGTGCATTACCGCTAGTTGTAGTATTCATGCTGCTTCAGAAGCAGTTTGTAAACGGAATTGCTGCCGGAGCTGTAAAGGGATGATGAAAAGAGGTCTTTTATGGATCGAGAAATTTGGAAAAACCCGGAATCAGTAAGGGGCCTGGATGAAGCCCAGTGTCCGCTGTGGTTCTGGAATGACAAGCTGGAGAATGAGGAACTTGTAAGACAGCTGCGCCTCATGAGTGAAGTGGGCGTAAAAAGCTGTAATCCTCATGCCAGAACAAATGGGGGAGAGGGGTTCATCGGCGGATATTTGGACGATGAGTGGTTTGACCACATAAAGACTGTAGTGGACTACAAAAAAGAGTCCGGTGAACCCATGTGGCTGTATGACGAAATAGACTGGCCGGCAGGAACCTGTGGAAGGAGTCTTACAAGGAATGAGGATTTCAGGGAGCATTACCTGGTTTTTGAAACTCATGAGATTCCGGCAGGTTCGGTGTTCAAGGCGCAGAGAATGTTTGCACTGGCTCTTTATATAGTGGATAAGGAGAGTGGAGATCTGATTGACCTGGCGCCATTTGAAGAGAATTATCTGTTTGGTCCGGAGCTCTGCTTTAAATCCGATCGCGATGCTGTCTGTTATATAGTTCGCGTGCAGATCCGCAGCTATGATAACGGCGGTGATGAGGAAATAAGCTATATAAATAAAGAGGCGACGGAGGCTTTCCTTAAGTCAACCTATGAGCTGTATGCTGAGCGCTATGGTGACTGTTTTGGGAATACAATAACAACCGTTTTCAATGATGAAACCCGCATGAGCCATGCGTTTGTGTGGGACAAGAGAATTCCTGAGCTGTTTAAAGAGACTTACGGGTATGACATTATGGAGTGCCTGTATTTGCTTCCGCTCGAGGGTGAGAGAGCAGGGAGACTTCGGATAGACTATTACAATCTGATCGCTGAAATGTACGGAAAGAACTATTTTGAAGTGATCAGGAAATGGTGTAATGAACACAGGCTTAAACTCTTTGCGCACCTTTTGGGAGAGGAGTCAATTTATGGGCATGCCAGGTACAGCGGTGATTATCTAAGGCAATATCGCTACATGGACGTTGCCGGTGCTGATCACCTTGGAAAGGGCATTGGGAGCCTTAATATCAAGTTTGCATCAAGTGCTGCGCACTCCTATGGAAAAGAACGCACGGCTGTGGAGGTTTTTGCCGGATGTGGCTGGGATATGACCTATGAGGAGTATATCAGGATGATAACCTGGATGTTCCAAATGGGAATGCAGACCATAATAAACCATGGATTCTTTTACTCAGACAGAGGTGAGCGAAAGAACGACTGGCCACCATCTCAGTTCTTCCAGTGGAAAGGGTTTGACAGGATGGCAGAAGCTAATCGCATGACCAGGAGGCTTCACTATGCTTTGACTGATGGTTATAATGATGCGCATATTCTGGTCTTCCATCCGCTGGACAGCTTTTTGCTGGATTATCAGCCGGATAATCTTTTTACACATGCGTTTATTTCAGGGCCTGTACATAGAAGTGAAAGGGCGCGCAGGATTGATCAGGGTGAACAGATTCTCATGAATACACTTCTGTGTGAAAACATGGATTTTGAGGTGCTTCATAGGGATGCATGTGAGAACTTTGTAGCTGAGAAGGGGGCGATTGAGAATAGACTTACAGGTCAGAGATTTAGCGTTCTGATACTACCGTATTGCAAGGTTCTTCCGCTTTCGGCTGCGCGTATTGTTAAGGACTTTGCTATCGGCGGCGGACGTATTATTTGCGTTGAGGAGATTCCGGAGATGGGTGTAAGTACCGCAGAAGATGCCGGGGTGCAGGAGATATTTGAGGAAATCCGAGGAAAGTGCACTGTGATATCCGGGGATGAGATCAGTAATATTGCAGAAATTGTCGGGGAAGCAATCGCACGGGATGTTGAGATAATCAGCGGAACGAAAAGAACGATCAATAATCATATGTCCTATGGAGATTATCTGATAGATCCTTATGTACATACCGGGGAAGATATTTCCGGAGTTATGTTTAACACCTACGTTGCAGGCGATGAGCGTAGAACATTGTTTATGAATTATGGAAAAGAGTTAGAGGAGATCCGGGTGAGAGTAAGGAGCCTTACAAAGCCCGTGATTTGCGATACGCTGAGCGGCGAAGTGCGAGAGGTTTCGGACTTTACCGTGGATGGAGATGACTGGTTCTTTGACCTGACACTTCCGAATACGCATGGAATTGTTGTAGTTGCCGGCATGTGAGCTGGATCATAATGAAAAGTGCCTCGCGCTGTGTTTTTATCAGCGGAGGCACTTTATTTAGTTGTTCTGTATTTAGTTTTTAACTCGTACCGGGATCAGCTTGAGATCTCCAACGCCGAAGAACAGGGAGTTTCTGATCATCCCTATTCTGTAGAGGTTAAGCACATAGAACATGGCAACCATGATCTTAAAGGTGCCAAAGTTCAAAATAAGCTCCTCCACTGTGGGCGGATATCCGCGCCTTCTGGTGTAATTTCCTACGAATTCAGCAATTGCTGCTTCAAGTCTGTTCATATTAGTAATCCCCTTTTGTGTTTTTACTCACAATGAACATTCTACAAACTTAATATGTTTGTTTTGTGGCTGATAAATAAAAAAAGTATAAAATCGGTTTTTCGTGATTTGTGAGTCACCGGGGACGTTTCACTTTGACTCATTTTGAGACACCGGGGACGTTTCATTTTGTCTCAAAATGAGACAAAGTGAAACGTCCCCAATGACTCAAAACAAAATATATAATAGAATAGGTATGAGGTGACAGACTATGAGAATACTGATTTTTAGGCACGGCGATCCCAATTATGAGATTGATGGCCTGACAGACAAAGGTAAGGTTGAGGCTGAGCTCCTTGCTAAGCAGATTAAGAGTTATGGGATTGATGAGGCGTATGTTTCGCCCCTTGGCAGAGCGAGAGCTACAGCTGATTATTCGTTAAAAGAGCTGGGGGTGGAAGCAGAGGTTTTGGACTGGCTTCAGGAGTTTCCGGCATATTTTGATGCAAATAAAGCGGATCCGGAGACGAGAGGGGCTTATAAGAACGAGCTTAAGGTAGGCAGTGATGGGACTTATGAGAAACGTATTGTCTGGGATATGATGCCCTCTTATTTTGCGGAGCATCCGGAAGTTTTTGGTGCCAAGGCCTGGCGTGATAGCGAGGTGGCAAAGGCATCGAATATTTTGGAGATCTATGATCATGTGATCGAATGCTTCGATGAGTTTCTGAAAAAGCAGGGCTATGAGAGGAATGAAAATGTATATAAAGTTAATGGCGGGAATGAAAAAGTGCTAGCATTCTTCTGCCATTTTGGAATAACATGCGTTTTGTTATCGAGACTTTGGAATGTATCGCCATTTATTCCGATGCAGTTTCTTGCTATGGCTCCGACATCGCTTACAGAAATCGTGACAGAAGAAAGGGAGAAGGGAATTGCGATCTTCAGGACACTGAGAATTGGTGATATTACACATTTGACTGTAGGTAATGAAGAACCATCTTTTTCTGCGAGATTCTGTGAGAGATTTGAAAACGAGAATGAGAGGCACTGAGTCATTGGGTGAGTCAAAATGAGACAAAGTGAAACGTCCCCGGTGACTCAAAATGAGACAAACTGAAACGTCCCCGGTGACTCAAAAAGTGAGGAAATGATGATGAGTAGGAAGATTCTTTTTGTTAATGCATGTGTACGTAGTGATTCAAGGACGCTTAGGCTGGCTCACAAGCTACTTGATAAGATAGGGCAGCCATATGATGAAGTAAAGCTTGAAGAAATTTCTTTTCCGGTAGTAGATGATGCATTTCTCAAGATGAGAGATGCCATTATAGCCGCCGAAGACTTCGCAAACCCTGTCTGTGATCTTGCTAGGCAGTTTGCGGAAGCTGAAACCATTGTTATAGCTGCGCCTTACTGGGATTTGTCTTTTCCTGCATCGCTCAAGCAGTACTTTGAGCAGATAAATGTTCTGGGTGTAACCTTTAAATACAATGAAAAGGGCATTCCTGTAGGACTTTGCAAGGCGGAAAAGGTCTTTTACGTGACAACCGCCGGAGGCGACTTCGCGCCTGATGAATACGGATTCGGATATGTTAAGGCCCTGGCACAGAACTACTACGGAATTCAGGATGTCAGGAAGATTGAGGCTGTTGGCCTTGATATTTACGGCGCTGATGTGGATGCCATTATGAAAGCTGCTGAGGAAGAAATTCTGTGATAAACGTGTGATATTCAGACTGATATCCTTGTCTTACGGTATAAATGACGAGGAGAAAATGTTATGAATAAGGAAGTAGTCAACGTTGGAAGGCAAGAAGAGCTGGATTGGGGCAAGTCTTTGGCAATAGTTGCCATGATCTGCGTGCATGTCTATGAACAGCTCAGCATAGTTGATATTGAAGTTGTTCCCACAGATGCTTTCAGAATTATATTGGAGTTTGTTGCCGGCCCTCTTACAGCGCCGTTATTTATGTTCTGTATGGGTGTTGGAATAATGTATTCAAATAACAGTGCTCCGCTCCAAATGGTAAAAAGAGCCTTTAACCTGCTTAGAAATGGATATCTTCTGAGCTTTTTTAAAGGGACCATTCTTGTTGCAATAGCCTTAGCGCTTGGTTATACGATCAATTGGACTCTTGCTGATTCTCTTTTCCTTGTAAGTATCTTGCAGTTTGCGGGAATGGCATTTCTTACAATCGCTCTCATGAAAAAATTAAGGATTAGTCTGCCGGTAATGCTGGTGATTTCTCTGGCCCTTTCAGTACTTGGAGGACAGCTCTCTGAGCTTGATTTTTCAGGATCATGGCTCCAGTATTTATTTGGACTTTTCTTTGAAACCAACTATGTTACAACCTTTCCGCTGTTTAGATGGATTTTTTATCCTGTGTTTGGCATGATCTTTGGCTATTTCCTGTTAAGAACAACGGATAAGAGCAGGTTTTATCTTAGAATTTTCCCAATAGGAATTTTGGGAGCGGTAGCTTTTTCCATTATTTATACTGCTTTGGGATTCGATCTTAGAACTATGTTTATGCTGTCGGGCAGAGTTTATTATTCTCAGTCATTACTGCATTATTTGTTTACTTCGCTAGTCATTATGGCTGTGCTTCCTGTGTACTACTTTTTATCTGTAAAGATCAAAATTGAGCCGGTAAATAAGGCTGTTTCATATCTGGGTGAGAATCTTGGTTCAATCTATCTGGCGCAGTGGATGATAATTCCTTATGTTCAGGCGATTCTGGTTCTCGTAGGAGATGTCAGAATCGATGTAGCATTGATCATTCCTGTGGGAATTTTGGTTTTACTTGGCAGTATAGGAATAATAGAATTGATCCGCCTTGTTAAAAGAAGAAATTCTGCGCATGACTTTTTAGAAAATCGAAAAATGTTTGTGAAACATGACTATTACATGAGGCCATTAAAATCGGTAAAATTTTAAACTGAAGTTTAGAAATGAATATTTGGTTGTCTGCAAAGAGATTGTAGACAGCCTGGTTGTAACTGTACGCGTGTGAAAGTGAAGACCTTCGCATGCGTATTTTTTTATGGAGGTTTTTATGAATCAGAACACAAACAGATATCTTGCAGAAGAGAAGATCGGCAAGCTTCTTTTGAAGTTTTCTATTCCTTGTATTATGTCTCTACTGGTATCCGCACTTTATAACATTGTGGACCAGATATTTATCGGAAGAGGAATCGGTTACCTTGGAAATGGCGCAACCAACGTTGTTTTCCCGATAACTGTCATCTCTTTGGCTGTAGCTCTTATGATTGGCGATGGCTGTGCTGCATTTTTGAGCCTTTGTCAGGGCAAAAAGGACCTTAAGAGCGCTAATAAGAGCGTGGGAAATGCGCTGACGCTTCTTGGTGTTATCGGAATTGTGATGACAGCTCTTTTTGCAATATTCAAATCACAGATTCTGCTTGCGTTTGGCGCAACTGAGAACAACTTTGCCTACGCCAGTGAGTATTTTAACTTCATTATTATGGGCATTCCATTTTTTGTTGTCGGAAATGGCCTTAATTCAATTATCAGGGCAGACGGAAGTCCCAAATTTGCGATGATCACAACACTTCTTGGATGTATCATCAACGTTATCCTTGATCCGGTTGCTATCTTCGCGCTTGGCTGGGGCATGAGAGGTGCAGCACTTGCAACTATCACAGGTCAGATTGTTACTGCAATTTGCGGACTTGTTTATCTTACAAAGGCGAAGTCCGTTAAGCTTGGGCTTAGAAGTTTTATGCCATCCCTTGATATTATTGGTAAGTTCCTGCCTCTTGGAATCAGCAGTTTCCTTACTCAGATCTCAATCGTGGTCATCATGGGCGTTATGAACAATATCCTTGTAAAATACGGCGCAATGAGTAAGTACGGCGCAGACATTCCGCTTACAGTTGTTGGAATCGTTATGAAAGTGTTCCAGATCGTGGTTTCAATATGCATCGGCATTGCAGCCGGCTCACAGCCTGTAATCGGCTATAACTATGGCGCCGGAGAGTATAAGAGGGTTCGAGAGCTCTTTTTAACTATAGTAAAAGCTGAGGCAATTGTCGGACTTGTGGCGCTTATCCTCTTCGAGGCATTTCCGCTCCAGATCACAGCAATCTTCGGAAGCGAAGACGGCCTCTACAACGAGTTTGCAGTGCTTTCATTCAGACTTTTCCTGTCGATGATCGTACTTACATGCATTCAGAAGTCAGTTAGTGTCTTCCTTCAGGCGCTGGGCAAACCGGTTATGTCCATGGGACTTTCACTTCTCAGGGAATTTGTGTTGAGTGTTCCGCTGGCAATCGTACTTCCTATGTTCTTCGGAGTTGAAGGTGCGCTGTACTCCGCACCAATCGCAGATATCGGCTCTATGATTGCAGTTATCGTCATGTCCGCAATTATGCTCAAGGAGCTAAAAGAGAAAGAGGAGAGCTCTCTGCAGTTTGTAAAGGCCGAGGAAGCAGCCTGAAGAAATGTCCCGCCAACGCGCATAAGTGCTATAATACAATCTTGAAAAAGCTACACAAACAGGGAGATTGTTATGGAACTTAGGCCACATCATGGTATGTGCTTTCAGTTTTATGAAGGTAAGGGTTATAGCGAGGATTTCACGGACCATATGGGCCGGGTGATTGCGCAATTGGGAAAAGACCCTTCGCAGAAAATCAGGCTAATCGTAGCAACGGACGTTGTGTGCGCAAATTGCCCTAACAATGACGAGGGAAGTTGCACTACCCTTGAGAAAGTAACAAGATACGACGAGGAAGTGCTTAAGGCATGCAATCTGGTAGAGGGAGAAGAAATCTCTTTTGCCAAATTCACGCAGCTAGTTAGGTCAGAGATTATATACAAGGGGCTTCGGAGCAGCATATGCGGAGACTGTAGCTGGGACTATATCTGCAGACCGAAGGAAAATGAGTCAAACTGAAACGTCCCCAGTGACTCAAAATGAGACAAAGTGAAACGTCCCCAGTGACTCAAAATGAGTCAAAGTGAAACGTCCCCGTTGACTCATTTTATAAGAGCCTGCTTCTGGGCGTGGGTGAGCTGTTTTAGGTGCCACTCGCGACTCATGGCTTCTTCCTTAGTTTCAAATTCTTCAAAATAAACCAATACAACCGGGAGCCGAGGCTTTGTGTATTTAGCGCCTTTGCCCCGGTTGTGTGTTTCTATTCTCTTTTCCAGATCATTGGTGTATCCGCAGTAGTAGGTGCCGTCTGCGCATTCCACGATATAAGCATAGTGTTTCATAGGCTGATTATAGCAGATTTGAGTTTATCCCTCCAAAAATGTAAAATAAGACACAAAAATACGCCAAAAAATGGATGTAACCTTTCTATGTTCGGTTATAGAATAAACTTGTAACAAAGCAACCGGTACTAGGAAGGGGGAAGCTTATGAGCAACTTTTGGAAGGGATTTTTAGTTGCGCTGCTTATTGTTTACGTTATCTCTCCGATGGATCTTTTACCAGGACCTGTTGATGACATACTGGCAATAGTCTTTGCCCTGGCTGCCACCAAGAACAGGCAGAACATAGAGAAAAGAGATAATGAGAGAATTGAAGTGATTGATGTTGATGGAACCGAACTTTAAGGAGGTACGTGTGATGGAAAAGAAATTGTACAGAAGCAATGACAGAAGAATCTTTGGTGTATGTGGCGGTGTTGCTGAATACTTCGGCTGGGATCCTACAATCGTAAGAGTTCTTTGGGCAGTATTCTCATTGTCCGGAGGCATTGGACTTCCGCTTTACATTATCCTTACATTCATTATGGATAATCGCCCTGATTATGTCAGCAAATACGACCAGCAGTAATAAGAAAAGCGCACCGATCAGGTGGCTTTTCTGAATTCTGTAGGCGTCATATCATAGTTCTTTTTAAATACTTTAACGAAGTAATTATTGTCGGAGTAACCGACGTAGCTGCTGATCTCCTGGATAGGAAGATTCGTCTTCTTCAGGAGGTTGGCAGCTTTTTTGCAGCGCAAAAGAGCTATATACTCTGTCATGGTAACCCCGGTTTCTTTTTTGAATACCTTGGCCAAGTGAGATATGGACATATTGGCATTTGCTGAGAGATCTTCGTTTGATATATGGTCCCCGAGATGCAGATTAATGTACTCAAGGACTTTCTGAATTGATGGAGAATACTTGTCCAGAGACAGCTTGTGATTGTGAACTGCCTTTGTCAACTCAACAATCATATCGGTCTGATAGCGGACCTGAAGATCGGCGTTGTTTGTGGCTGATGAAAGCTGAGTGTATTTTTGGGTTATCTCATCTATTGTAATGACCGAAAGACCTGATTCTTCCGCAGCTTTTCTGGAAAGAGCTTTAAGTATTGCCATACCATAGCCCGAGGCATAGTAGTTAAGAGTCTCTTTGGAAAAATCGGAAAGAGCCTCCGGACCGGACAATTTTTCAAATGCTGTCATGATGTTTTTGGTATCGCCGTTTCTTATCATCGATAGGAACTGTTTTTCCAGATCATATCGCTTGTAGATTTCACTATAATTCTTCTCGGACAGTTCTGTCTTATCATCTTCTTCAGATACATCCTGAATAAATCCCGATAGTCTTCTGTATGAATACTCGCTTTCCGTAGGGGAAAAAGAGATTATGCATTTATTTACAACACTGGTGATCTGCTCGGTATAAACTATGGGGAAGGCTGTGTAATACAGCTTAAAGGCCAATGATTTGGATGAGGATTCATCGTTTTTTGCAAGTACGGTTTCTGTCTTAAGCTCTGAATATTTCTCTTTTACATAAGGTCCGATTATATAAATCCTGTTATCAAACGTAAAAAAGGACGCACAGATTCCCAGCTGGTCTATGAGCTCATAGATCATGCTTCCTTTGGATGAGGCCAGAAGATAGTGCAGAGCATCGCCTGTAAACATGGGCTGCATCTTGATGCTGAAGCAGTATTTCTTTTCAAAGGCGTCAAGAGAGCTGTCCATGTCTGTTGCATCCGTGACATCCACAGAGAGCAGGTTTTTTAAAAGAGCTGAAAAAAGAGTGTGGTCCATATTTTTTCCTCAAAACAATAAAATAATATTAATCGGGATAAAATAATTCTAACATATTGCAAAACTAAATGATACTATGACCATAACAGGAAAGCTTTCAAAGATTATCATGCAACTGAAAGGGGTTAATAATGAGTAAGGACAAATCTCTGATAAGAGAAGAAAATGGGGTAACTTATAAAAGAGCTAAAACCTGGCATATTGCGCTTGCAATGATGACAGGTGCAGGGCAGATGGCATTTTATCTGCTGATGAATGGTGCAACATATATTGGAAATTCCAACTTTGGAATACTTGTTGCAGTTACAGGACTTATTATCACAGGATCAAGGCTTTTGGATGGAATTACAGACCCGGTAATAGCTTTTTTCCTGGAAAGATTTAATTCCAGATTTGGAAAAGTAAGATTTTCAATCATGTTTGGATGGCTTCTTATGGCCATTGCTACGACGCTGATGTGCAATATAGGGGCAAAGCTGTCACTTACGGGTGCAGCGGGAATAACATTTTTTGTCCTCTGCTATGTGATCTATATCATTGGTTATACATTCGTAAGTATAGCAGGTCAGATCAATATGAACATTCTGACAAATGATCCAAAACAGCGTCCTACAATCGGTGTCTGGAGTACAGCGTATTCATATCTGGTTCCGATGATCATGAGCGTTGTGGCATCGGCTGTGATTCTCCCAAGATTTAATAACATTCAGGGAACAGAATACTTCGCAACTTACAATGTAGTGGTAATACTTGTTTCACTCTTTTTCTACATTCTGGCATGCATTGGAATTGCGCCATACGATATTCCTGAGAATTTCGAAGGGATTAAAAAGGCCGGCGAGGCAGATGAAAAGCCTAGCTTTAAGGACATGCTGGCACTAATCAAGGAGAATAAAGAGCTTCAGAGATTCATCATGGCTGCAACATCCGATAAGCTAGCCCAGACGATAGGTTCTGCAGCAGTAGTTTCCACAATGCTTAACGGAATCATGCTAGGATCCATGGCTATTTCATCAATTCTTTCTGCTGTTGCAATGCTTCCATCCATTATTTTTGCAATTATTGGTGCGAAGATTGCAGGTAAACAGGGTAGCAGAAAGGTAATGATCGACTGGACCAAGAACTGTATCGGACTGAATATCGCATTTGCAGTATATCTTTTATTTACACCTACAACTCTTGTGGGAACAGTATTCGGTGGCAACTTATCAACCGGAGCAGTTCTCATGGCAATCACTTATGTACTCTTTACATTTGGAAATAACGCAATGAAGATGGTTGTTTCTGTATCAACAAGCGCGTTCAGAATGGATGTTGTTGACTATGAGATGGATCGCTCAGGAAAATACATGCCTGCGACAGTATCAGCTACTTACAGCTTCATTGACAAAATAGTTTCATCCTTTGGCGCAACTATCGCAACACTCATGATCGGACTTATAGGATATACAACTACTGCTCCGCAGCAGGGCGATCCGCTTACCTTTGGCGTCAGAGTTATGACCGTAATACTTCTTATCGGATTCCCTATTGTTGGATGGATCTGCACACTTCTGGCAATGAAGAATTCCGAGCTCACATATGAGAAGATGGAAGAGATCCAGAAGAGTATCGGCGAGAAGAAAAAGGCTGCAATGGGTCAGTAAAAATCTGGAGAGGTGAAACATGCGAACAACAATTCTTTGGAATGATAACTGGATATTTGAAAAAGAGGGAAAGAGCGAGAGTATAACTCTTCCGCATACCTGGAATGCTATTGATGGACAGACAGGTCCCGAGCAGTATTACAGAGGAACCTGCTTTTATAAAAAGACATTTGAAAGACCGGTAATGGAAGAAGGACAGCGGGCGTATGTGGAATTTCGCGGCGTTAATTCTTCTGCAAAAGTTGCTTTAAACGGCCGTGAGGTTGCGAGCCATGATGGCGGATATTCGTGTTTCAGGGCAGATATTACAGAGGCACTTTCAGATTTAAATGAGATGGTAGTTTCTGTTTCCAACGAGCCCAATACAAGGGTGTATCCACAGAAAGCGGATTTCACTTTCTATGGTGGCATTTACAGAGATGTTTATCTTGTGGTTGTGGATGAAAAGCACTTTGACATGGACTATTATGGTGGAAAAGGACTGTACGTCACACCAAGACTAAACGGAAATGAAGCTGAAATTGAAATAAAGGCATACACGAGCGGCGGAGAGCGCGTAAGAATATCAATAGATGGTGTAACAGAGCAGGAGTTTGAGGTGGTTCCGGTAGAGGATGCATCCTGTGGATATGTTGCCTGCGGTAAGATCACGATAAAAGAGCCACATTTATGGAACGGCCTCAAGGATCCGTTCTTGTACAACATAACAGCAACTCTTTTGGATGGAACCAAAGAGTGTGACAGAATTTATGACAGGTTTGGAGTAAGACAGTTCCATGTTGACCCTCAAAAGGGATTTTTCCTCAACGGAGAAAGCTATCCGCTTAGAGGAGTCTCAAGACATCAGGACAGAGCAGGTGTCGGTAATGCGCTTACAAAAGAAATGCATGAAGAAGACCTTGACCTTATCCTCTCTATGGGAGCAAATTCCATAAGGCTTGCACACTATCAGCACGATCAGTACTTCTATGATCTGTGCGACGAAAAGGGCGTAGTAGTCTGGGCTGAGATTCCATATATTACCGTACATATGGACAGTGGAAGAGAGAACACCATATCCCAGATGAAAGAGCTGATAAGCCAGAATTACAATCATGCATCAATAATGTGCTGGGCACTTTCAAATGAGATATCTCTGCAGGGTGTAACTGAAGACCTCTTGGAGAACCATAGGATATTAAACGATATTGTCCACGAGATGGATTCTATCAGATATTCTGCCATGGCAAATCTGTTCCTTCTTGAGACAGACTCGCCTCTTGTTACACTGCCTGATATTCGCGGCTACAATCTCTACTATGGCTGGTACGTAGGCGAGATGGAGGACAATGACAAGTGGTTTGACGACTTCCATAGTCAGCATCCCGATGTGGCAATAGGACTTACGGAGTATGGCGCAGATTCAGTAATTACGCTTCAGTCTCCAAGACCTGAAAAGGGCGATTATACAGAGAGTTATCAGGCTGTTTATCACGAGCATATGCTTGAAATGTTCAGCACCCGTCCATATATCTGGGGAACATACCTTTGGAATATGTTTGAGTTTGCTGCAGCAGGACGTGATGAGGCAGGAGATCCGGGCAAAAACCACAAGGGCGTCATCACCTTTGACAGAAAGCAGAAGAAAGACGCCTATTACATTTATAAAGCATGGTGGTCAGATGAGCCTTTCATCCATCTTTGCGGAAAAAGATATCACGACCGCATCGAGGATAACACAGAGATTAAGGTATATTCAAACCAAAAGTCCGTAACTCTCTTTGTTGACGGCGTAGAAGTAGGAAGCGCAAGCGGAGAACATGTCTTTAAGTTTAATGTTCCCATAAACGGAGTTCATACCATAAAGGCTGTGAGCGGAGAACTTTCGGATGAGATGGAGATAACAAAGGTTTCCGAGCCTAATCCGGCATATTTCGCACCGGATAAGAAGGTACGAAACTGGTTTGATAAGGCAGATGAGCCTGAGGAAAAAGAGGGATATCTCTCCCTTTCAAGTACAATGGCTGAAATTCAGGCTATTCCTGAAGGAAAAGCAATTCTCGACAGGATGATGGCTGCAATGACATCAAGAACAGCAGGCGGAATGGGAGAAGGCGTAGAGATTTCAGAAGCAATGCAGCAGATGATCGCCCGCCAGCCCCTTAAGAAGCTCCTGCAACAGGGCGGAATGGATATAGAATCCGATGAGATTAAGGCACTTTCAAATGCTCTTATGAATATCAAAAAGCGCTAAAACAGAGGTGTTAAATGGAAGCGGCTAAGATTTTTGAAAAAGCAAAGTGGATATCACCTGAAACCGTGACAGAACCTGATAAGAGAAAGGGAGCAGGATATTTAAGGACCACATTCTCTTATAAAGATGGGAAAGTTTGCATATATGCTACGGCCCATGGCTTGTATGAAATATTGATAAATGGCCGGGAAATCACGGATGCACGACTGACACCGGGATGTGATGAGTATGATAAAAGGCTTCAGTATCAGGAGTATGAGATCACTGAAGTGCTAAAGCCCGGTGAAAACGAGATATTTATAACGCTTGGTGATGGCTGGTACAGAGGATGCAACGGAATTGACGGCGTGAGAAACCTCTACGGCGAGGATATTTCATTTCTGTGCGCAGTGATAGGCGATGGAGACATGGAGAATCCGATACTTGTCACGGATTGCAGCTGGGATGCCTGTGAATACGGACCCATTAAGCTTACGGACCTTGAACTGGGAGAAACTTGTGATGCCGGTGCGGGCTTTGGTGAGTGGCATAAGGCCGTGGAGATGTCTTTTGACAAAAGAAATCTGACAGCCCAGAAGGCGCCATTTATCACTGAGCATGAGGTATTTGAAGGAAGGCTCATCACAACTCCGAGCGGAGAGAGTGTATTTGATTTCGGACAGAACCTTGCAGGTTATACGTCTTTTATTGTAGAAAACGCCAGGGGCGGTGAGAAGATCTGCCTCGTCCACGGTGAAACCCTGGATGAAAACGGAAACTTCACGATCAGTAATTTCCAGCCCGGAGACAGGAACAAATCAGGCGGAATAAAACAGGAAATAAACTATATCTGCAAGCCGGGCAGGAATGAGTTTAAGCCTCATTTTTCGATGTTTGGATTCAGATACGCAAAGATAACGGGTGATATTTTGCCGTCTGACATCAAAATAAAGAGCATAGCCGTGTATTCTGACATGAAGGAAACAGCAGGCTTTGAATGTGGCGTGGATGCGGTAAATAAGCTCTTTGCAAACAGTGTATGGTCCATGAAGTCGAACTTCTGCGATATACCGACCGACTGCCCTACAAGAGAGAGAGCAGGCTGGACAGGCGATGCAGCGGTTTTTGTGAGGACCGGAGCATATCTCATGGACTGTAAGAATGTTTACGAGAAATGGCTTGCAAACGTGAGGATAGGGCAGCACTCCGACGGTAAAATGGCGTATATCTGTCCCAAAAACTCAAATCCGGGCAAGGTAGCAGAGATGTTCTCAGCTTCAGTAGGCTGGGGCGATGCGGCTGTTATAGTGCCCTGGAATCTGTACAGAATATACGGTGATAAGCAGGTACTTGCTGACAATTATGAAATGATGAAGAAGTGGGTGGATTTCCTCGGAAGAAGAGCAGGAAAGAGCAAGCTCAAGAACCGCTTTGGAAAGAACCCTTACAGAAAATACATCATCGACACCGGAATGGACTATGGTGAGTGGTGCGAGCCAGGAGCAGACGTTATGAAGACTATGATGGCTGCTTTCAAGGATGGCCAGCCTGAAGTGGCAACAGCTTACTATGCATATTCATCGGGGATTCTCGCCAAAATATCAGAGCTCCTTGGAAATGGCGCCGATGCGGATAAGTACAAAGAGATCTCGGAAAAGGCGACTGAGGCATACAGATATCTGGTTCTGAAAGACGGGCATATAAAATCTGACAGGCAGTGCGAATACGTAAGGCCTCTTGCGTTTTGTCTTTTGCCTGAAAAAGAGGCAGTGGAAGCGGCGAAGGACTTAAATGAGCTGGTAGTGAAAAATGACTATCATCTTAATACTGGCTTCCTATCAACGCCTTTCCTGTGCAGTGTGCTTGCTGATTACGGCTATGCGGATACTGCATACAGACTGCTGTTGCAAAAAAGCTATCCTTCGTGGCTCTATGCTGTGGAGAAAGGTGCTACCACTATCTGGGAGACCTGGGATGGCGTCAGAGAAGACGGCACTGTGCATGATTCACTGAATCACTACTCCTATGGAGCTGTTTCCGGATGGCTTTTATCCGGCGTTTTGGGAATCAGATACGATTTTGACAAGGTCCTGATAAAGCCGGTGCCGGATGAGAGACTTAAGTTTGCAAAGGGTTACTATGATTCACCGAAAGGTCGCATAGTTTCTGAATGGAGATATATTGAGGAGACGGATTCTTTTGCCTACAGATTTGAAATTCCTGAAGGAATGGAAGCAGAGCTGGAGCTCCCCGGCGGGGAAAAGAGAATTCTGACAAGCGGAAGTTATGAGATTTAAATGGTAGTGTAAAGCAAGTTATGAAAACAGTAGACCGTCCTAAGGAATCCACCGCAAGCGGTACCCCCTTAGGACCAATTATGGAGGATAGGAAAATGAACAAGTTTGAGAACGGATTTATGCTGGGCGCTTCTACTGCAGCCCACCAGGTTGAAGGAAACAATACAAATTCAGATTACTGGCTCATGGAGAATATGGAGTATTCACAGTTTGTTGAGCCTTCACTGGATGCAGTGGATCACTATAACAGATACGAAGAAGACATCAAGATGCTTGCGGATGCAGGCCTTAACACCTACAGATTCTCTGTTGAATGGGCACGTATTGAGCCTGAGCAGGGCAAATTTGATGAAAAAGAGATTGAGCATTACAGGAAGATGATCAAATGCTGCAGGGACAATGGCGTTGAGCCGGTTATTACTCTCATGCATTTCACATCACCAGTGTGGCTTATAAAGCTCGGAGGCTGGGACAATGAGCAGGTTGTGGAGCTTTTTGCCAACTATGCCGGATATGTTACTAAGCAGCTTGGAAGTGAGATAAAGTATATCTGCACCATAAATGAGGCTAACATGAGACTTCAGATTGGCGCTCTCATGGAGAGATTCAAGAAGCAGATGATGGCTAAGATGGCAAATGCAGCTAAAAGCGATGGCGACTCCATGGAGGGGCAGGTTCAGGTTGGTCTTAATCTCTCTGATCCAATGGAGAAAATGAAGCTGGCAGCAATGGAGAACGCCAAAGTATTCGGAGATCCTCAGCCGCATACATTTGTTTCTGCAACAGATGCAAATGGCGATATGATAGTTATAAAGGCGCATCAGGCAGCCAAAGAAGCAATCAAGGCTGTTAATCCGGATATTCAGGTTGGTATTACTCTTTCCCTGCACGACTGCCAGTACATAGAAGGTGGCAAGGAGCGCGCAGACAGCGACTGGAATGAGGAGTTTAGCCATTACATTCCTTATATCAAGGATGATGATTTCTTTGGTCTTCAGAATTATACAAGAACTACTTACGGCCCGGATGGAATTGTGCCTGTTCCCGAGGGAACACCAATGACACAGATGGATTATGAAGTATATCCTGAGGCTCTTGAGCATGTAATAAGACGCGTGCATGAGGAGATGCCAAATGTTCCGATCATGGTTACAGAAAATGGAATAGCAACATCGGATGACGAGCAGAGAGTTAAGTTTATCGACAAGGCAATTGAGGGTGTTCAGAGCTGTATAAATGATGGAATTCCTGTTATCGGATACTGCCACTGGTCACTTATCGATAATTTTGAGTGGCAGAAAGGCTATGCGCTGACATTTGGTCTTTGCGCAGTTGACAGGAAAACACAGATCAGGGCGCCAAAGCCCAGTTTGAAGCATCTTGGAGGCTATTTGAAATAATGAAAGACACAGTACTGACGGGTGTGCAACAGATAATGATTGGAAGCAGATGCAATAGTTATGAGAGTGCACTCAGCACACTTCAGAGCATCAAGAGTGCCGGCTATGACGGCATTGAACTAAATGACTTCATGATCAAGCCAACGCCTTTTATTGTGAAGTTACTTACTAAATTTGCCGGTATGCCCACGGGGAATGGCGGAAAACTCGACTGGAAGAAACTGATCTCAGAGAGCGGATTGAAAGTCATAAGCCTGCACAGCTATCTAAACAGCATTGAAGAGAATCCCGAGGCTGTAGCGAAAGAAGCCTTGAGCTTTGGGACGAACACCGTTGTTATAACCGGTATGTACAGGTTTGATTACGGAAATGCATCAGAGGTAAAAAAGCTTGCTGAGCGCCTGAACAATGCAGGAAAAGCTCTTTTACCCTATGGAGTAAAACTGCTTTATCATAATCACAATGTAGAACTGCAGAAGATCTCAGAAGATAAAACTGCATATGATGTGATCATCGAAAACACAGATCCTCAGTATGTAAACTTTGAACTTGATACATATTGGCTTGCAGATGGTGGTGCCGATGTTTCCGCCCTGGTAAATAAGCTGTCAGACAGGATGGTGATGTGGCACATAAATGACAGGGGATGTAGAAAGAAGGGGCCTTTCATTACGCCCATCCTTAAGGAAGATGCTGCTGAACTCGGCACAGGAAATATGGCCCTTGGTACTATTTTGGAAAATGTACGGGCAACTTCCAAAGTGGAAGCGATTGTTTTGGAGACCCATAAGAACTGGATCGATAATGATCCTGTAAAAAGCTTTACTGTAAGTGCAGAATGGTTAAGGAAACATAAATTGATGTCCTGAAAACCTCAGGACTTCGACGGAATCTGAGCCAGAAGGACTGCAGAAAAGATCAAAACGCAGCCTGTGATCTCTTTTCCCGACATCAGCTGATGGAGTATCAGCCAGCCGAAAACCGATGAGAACACGGATTCAAGGCTCATGATGAGGGATGCAAGGGCTGGATTTAAGCCGCGCTGGCCTACTGCCTGCAAGGTGTAGCCTACACCACAGGAAAAGATACCTGTATAGAGGATGGCTATCCAGGAAGAAGGCGCAGATAAAGAGCTGATCCACGCTGAAGGGTCAGGCATAAATTCAAATATAAACGCAGCAATCAGTGAAACTGCGCCACTTACGAAGAACTGAACGCACGCAAGTGCAACGGGACTCATGATGGGAGCGTAGTGATCAACGCACAGAATCTGCACTGAGAATAAAAGAGCGCACATAGGGAGCGCCAGGTCTGCGGTTGATATTGAAAAGCTTCCGCCGGAAAAAGGATTGCAGAGAAGGTAAAGACCGATAAGGGCGATGCCCACAGCCGGCCATACCCAGAAGCTGCATTTTCTGCCGATGAAAAGACCTATAATTGGGACCAGAACGATATAACAGGCTGTCAAAAAGCCCGCTTCACCGGCGCCGGCGCCAAGTGCGATTCCGGCCTGCTGAAAGGTGGATGCCAAAAACAGAGCAAGACCACATATTACGCCTCCAAGGAGCTTATTAAAAGGGATCTTTGAAGGCGTTATATTATGCCCTCTAAGAAATGGAAGAAGGCATACTCCGCCGATAATAAAGCGTATTCCGTTAAAAGTGAAAGTACCGACCCTGTCGCCTGCTACGGACTGAGCTACAAAGGCAGCTCCCCAAACGATAGAGGCCAGCAGGAGCAGTAATGAATTTTTAATCTGAGATTCTCGAATTTTTTCCATAACAGGCCTATTATAGCAGATTGCGAAGAATTTAGAATACTTTTAGATTTGTTTTGGGGAAATGGTAGTAACATAGAATCGTTATGAAATTTGAGGAGGAATGTATTATGAAAAAGAAATTCGCAGTTATGCTTGCATGTGTTATGGCCCTTGGCCTTATTGCATGCGGTACTAAGACAGAGGAGACAAGCAGCTTACAGGTTGAAGAGATTCCTGCAGCACAGGAGACTGTACAGACCAGCGAGACTACAGAAACTGCAGAAGCTACAACAGTAGAAGAACAGACTGCAGAGGCAGAGACACCTGCAGAGACAACAGGCAAGATCACAGAGGAGCAGGCTACACAGGCAATCCATGATTACTGCATAGAGTCTTTCCCTGATCTGGCAAATATGGAAGGTTCAGACGATTACACTCTCTACTGGGAAGCCAGCACAAATGAGAATGGCGAGATTGTTGTTCTTTACAGATCTTACACAGGTGCACTGATCCGCTATTACGTTAACCCAGAAACAGGCGATACCTACGTTACAGAGCAGGTTCCGGGCATCATTGATGATGAGCAGCGCACAGAAGAGACTTTGAATGTAAAAGACTATATCAAGTGATATTTAACCTGTATTTAGGTAAAAATACACAAGTATGGAGAAAGTATTTAGGTAAAAACAGAGAAAATCGGGGTTTTAGCAAGAATAGAATATAGAACGCAAGAATAAGAGATGTAGTAATTTAGCCGGTAAATATAATTTAACTTACAAAAACAATTTCTTTGTAAGGGAGGATTATATGAAGCTGAAGAAAAGAGTTTTGTCACTAATTGTATCAGCCGGCCTGATTTTCACATCTGCAATGCCTGCTTACACGGTTGCAGCTGCTGAGCCACCGGGTAATGCAGGCTTTTCTAATTATATTACTGTGTCCGGTACAAAGCTCATGGACGGGGAGAATGAGCTGAGGTTCGTATCTTTGAACTATCCGCAGGCAACTAGTGATACACCTTGGGAACATGCAAATGCCATGAAGACCTTCAGGGCAATGGGAGGAAATGTAACAAGGACCTACACAATTCCGGTGTTCAACGGGCAGAACAGTGCAACAGCGTATGTTACAGGCGTTGATAATGAGGGCAATCTTACCTTTAATGAAGATGCTCTGAACATGCTCGATGATGTGCTGGCCAAAGCAAATCAGTACGGGATCAGGGTGATTGTTCCCTTTGTTGATCACTGGCACTGGATAGGCGGAATGGACGGCTACGTCTGGCTTGCGGGGGAGTCAGACGGGAAAGCACCGTCACAGTCGGGATTTCAGGACTGGGCATGGAGGTTCTACAGCAGTGAGAAGTGCATGGATCTCTTTAAACAGATGATCACACATCTGCTTAACAGAACCAATTCGGTTACAGGGGTCATGTACAAGGATGACCCGGCGATACTGTGCTGGGAAACAGGAAATGAAATAGGTAACAGAAGCCAGGTCGAGAGGGACGAGGAGCTCAGCGCCTGGACCAACGAGGTTGTTGCCCACGTAAAGAGCATCGATTCAAATCATCTTGTGCTGGACGGCAGAATGTCCATGTCCCCTAAATCTCTTAGTGCTGACAACCTGGCAGACATCCTTGGAGCGCACTACTATGAGGGCAACTACGCACAGAGATGCGAAGATGATACCAGAGATGCCCACAATGCAGGAAAGCCCTTTATACTGGGCGAGTTTGGTGCAAAGGTTACTGCGCAGCCCTGTATCGATGTATTCCAGAAGGGCATTGAGAATGACACCAACGGAATCATGATGTGGAGTCTTAGAGCCCACAAGGACGGATTTGGCTACTACTTCCATAATGAGGATGGTTACTGGGCTTCCTACCACTGGCCCGGTTTCGAGGCGGGAAATTATTACGGAGAAACTGAGATAATCCGCTCAATATATGCCTATGCACAGATAGTGAACGGTAAGGCTTCAAGTTATGAAGAGGCTAAGAATATCCCGATTCCGGCGCCTGAAGATGAGGAAGCCCCCCTTCTTTATTCAGAAAACGGCACTTCCCACGACAGCTCTTTTGCCGGAGGATCTGTGGGTGATATCAAGTGGCGAGGTGTTGTCGGAGGCGCGTGGTACGAGATCCAGAGGGCGGAAGGAAGCGTGACAGACCAGAACTCCGATGCTTTCATGACTGTGGCAGGAGAAGAGGATTACATCTATGACTCCGGCAGGAACTGGGAGGATAAGGCCCACGACTGCATCGCAGGTTACCATGACGAGACAGCCCTTGATGGACTTACCTATTCATATAGGATCAGGGCCTGCAATGAATCCGGAGTCGGCCCATGGTCTAACATTGTGGTAGTGGACAATGTTAAGCACGTGGTAAAAGACAATTTGGACCTGATCGCAGTTTCCAGCAGCGATCCAAATCCCACCGAGATCAGGCGCACTTACAGCAGCGATCATTCTGCAAACATAGAGTATTCCAGCAGTTCAATCGTGAATAAGAGTGCAGAAGAAGGTTATATCGAGTACTCATCAAGGATTCCCGTGGATGAAGTGCGAATTGAAGCTGTAGCGGAAGGTGCAGCACCAAGGCTCATGGTTTCTAAGGACGGAATCGTATTTGAAGAGGCTGAGCTTAATCATGATGCTGGAACGGCGCTCTATAGTGCATCTTCAGTTCTTTCAACAGGAAATTACTACTACAGCAGAATTTATCTTCAGGGAAACAGCAGCTGCAAGCTGGACAGCATCGAGATTACCTACAAGAATGATGGCGAGTCTTACAATGAATCAGCTGCTTCGGATGCAGTGAGAACCAACGTAATGATTCAGGATTCTGCCTTCGGAGAGGATGTTCCCAAATACTATGTTTCAAAGAGCGATAACCTGGTGCTTGCCGGCGATGGTGCTTTGAGAGGCCTTACTGCATCAGGCGCAGAGAGCGGATCAATCGTTTACAAGACAGGCGATGATATCAATGCTTTCCGCGTGAGCACCCTTGCGGTAGATGGCAAGAGGGCGGTAGTTGAGTACTCCTTTGACGGTGTGACTTTTAAGGAGGCAAAAGAGCTCTCGGCAGTGGATGCAGGCGAAGCTACAAGCGTGGTTTACGGAGACCTTAACGTTTCGGGAGCTGTGCGAGTTATAAGGGTTACAGTTCCGGAAAACAGCCAGGGGCAGGTATTTGTAAAGCTCGTTGAGATCTCAAGCGGACGAAAGATGATCCCTCTTGCTGATTCGGCACCTTCAAACACCATCGAAGACGGAGAGTATTACACAGGTTCAGATGCGAGTCTGAATGCTGTTTACAGCATAACCTTCGGGGAAGGTGAGATCTCTTTTGCAAAAGAGCTATCAGGCAAGGACTACAGCGCGTTTGACAGCATATATCTGTGGGTGAAGCCTGACGGAAGCGGTAATGAGCTTCAGGTAAGACTTAGGGACAGTGAGAACAGAGTCTGGGCAAGTGAAAAGATAGCTCTGAGCGGCGCTGCGCAGATGAATAAGCTAGCGATTGACAAGAGCGGTGATTTCAACTGGGGAAGTGTCAGCGGAGCTGAGTTTGTCATAGTAAACAATGATGGTTCAGCCGGTGCAGATGGCTCTATTATGCTGGATTCTGCCAATGTATATACAGGTAATTACGGAATCGGACTGGAGTATTCATTTGGCGGAGAAAGCAGCAGAGTTTATATTGACAGTGTCTATGCAAGTTCATCTACAAAGGTGGATGATTTTGAGGGCTACAGCGGATCAAATACGCTGCTGAACCAAGCATATTCGAGAAATACAAACGGTGGAACTTTTAATCTGTCACTGGATTCGGGCAACAAATACGAGGGTTCATATGGGCTCAGGGTTGACTACGACTACAACGGAACGGGTTATGCCGGAGCAACCAAGACTATGGATATGCTGAACCTCAGCGGATATGACGGATTTACGATGTATCTTGATTCCGACGGGTCAGGTAACGAGATCAAAGTCCAGATGGAGACTGATACATCAACTTACGCTTACACGGGTTATATGACTGGTAAGGGCCCGATGATCATGTACATGCCCTTTAGTAAGATCATACAGCCCGATTGGGCAACATCGGGAACACCTCAGCCAATCGACAGTTCGCAGAATCTT
The DNA here is from genome assembly GCF_000421405.1 of Butyrivibrio sp. NC2007. GTDB lineage: Bacteria > Bacillota > Clostridia > Lachnospirales > Lachnospiraceae > Butyrivibrio. Next base: position 39,217 of record NZ_ATWY01000003.1, on the reverse strand, counting down.
AAGTCGGTGTCGATTTATACAAACCAGAGCGGACAGGCTGCCAGCGGAACGTTTTATGCGGATGACCTTAAGGGCGCCAATTTCGCTGAGGATCTGGCATCAGGCGCCGGAGTTTCCATGGATGAGCCTTCTGAGGAGATTACAGAATTTCCTTACAGTATTGGTGGTAGTGCATCTTATGTGGAGTATGTGACTGTAACGGTTGGTGATAAGAAATTTAACGTGCCTGTAGATGCCGATGGAAAGTGGAGCTATGAGCTCACTGAGGATTTAGGACTTTATAACACGGATGCACTGGGTCTCAAGGCAGGAATCTATTATCCTGATGGTGAAGCAGTGGTTGAGAGTGCAGAATATGCAGTTAAGCTGCACCTTGAAGCCAATGATGGGCCGGAAGAAGAGAAGTATGACAATATCATCTGGAGCTGGGACTTCGAAGAAAAAGGCGTGGAAGGCTGGACTTTTGAAGGATTTTCTCCATGGCTTGAGAGCGGAAGGCTGGTGGCCTGGTCTCAGGATGGCTATGAAGCAGAGTTTTCCTTCACTGTTACGGATATTCCAAACGGAGTATATGCGCTCTCAAACGATATAAAGGTAAAGAGTAACATGAACAGCGCAGTAATGGCGCTGATTTCCGGGGATAATGAAGTAAGATCCCTGCCGATCGATACTGCGGACCAGATTGTAGAGGATCAGCTCCTTGGGGAGAAGATCACTGTTGAGAATAACACGGTTACGGTCAAGTATTATGTGAATGCGCCTGTTGATGCCAATGGCGTGACCTTTGCTGTCGGGGATGTGAAGTTGTATCTTATGAAGAGCCTTGAGAGCGAGGAGCCTGAAGGTGTTGAAGAGCCCGGCGGAAATGAAGGAACTGAAGGCAATCAGGGATCTGAAGGCAATCAGGGAACTGAAGGAAGTCAGGAAACCGGAGATTCCGGAAATGCTGGTGGCTCGGGAGAAGCCGGTAGCGCAGGAAACACAGAAGGTTCTGGAAATGCAGGAAATACAGGCGGCGGACAAGTAAGCCAGGACGGAAGTCAGGAACAGAGTACTGGTGGAAGTGGTGATTCTGTGGGAAACACACAGGCACCGACTACTCAGGTATCAACTACGCAGGCATCAGGTAAGACTTCAACAGCATCTCAGGAACAGAAGCAGAGTGCTCCACAGACCTCAAAGCCAGGCACAAAGCCGAGCGCGGCTCAGACAACGATTGATGATGAGCCTGTAGCACTGGCAGATTCTGTGAAAGAGGCATCTACATCAGATGAAGAATTGGCTGAAGAGACCAATATGCAGGAAAACGTGCAGAATACTGAGGAGAAAGCTGATGCAGTTGAGGGAACCAATATCCAGGAGGAAGAAGTACCTGAGGCTTCATTCAATAACGTAGAGCCATCAGACAGCTCTTTTCCTATAGTCCCTGTAAGTACAATAGTAGTTCTGTTGATTATTGCATTAGCAGTATTTGGAATAAGAAAACGCTTTAGATAATAATATTCAGCCATGGAGTCAGTGGGACAGAAGTCACTAGAACCGTCCCCCTGACTCCTTCAATTTTTTTATGGAATCACTAATATCCCCGGAAACGCCCTGTAAAGTGCATCACAATGACCTTCAAACAAGTTACTTGGTTGGAAAGCTTTTTTCAATTGCATAACAAAAATTGTCATATGAAAAATTAGTTGGAAATTACAAGCCTCCACACTTGGAAAATTTGATGCCTAGCGTCTTCCCTGCATCACAACTACCGGCCTACGGATGCCATGTGATGTAGTTTTTTTCAAATACTTGTTTGCGACACCAAAATCTTTTTTGCAATTTCCAACTATTTTTTGCATAGAGGAAAGTTATGGGGTTGTCGAAATCACGTTTCCAACCAACGTTCAAAATATACGGCCATGTGATGAAAACTTAGGCCAATCAAGCTTCTCGTTCCTCTATTTTTCCATACCCCAACCCCAGTATTATTCATATATATAGAAAATCCTCGGACAGCGGAGCATAAATGGCTTCTAGGGGATATAATAGTATCAATAACAGAAAGGAATGACACAAAAAATGAGCAAGATTGCCGTAATCTTTCCCGGAATGGGATACCACAGTGATAAGCCGCTTTTATACTTTGCAAAAAGGCTGGCTCGAGAGGCCGGATATGAAGTGGTGGAGGTTAATTATGAATTCCCGTTCAAGGCAAGGGAGATCATGAATGACAAAGTCCACATGAAGGAAGCCTTCAAAATGGCGGTTTCGCAGATAAAAGAGCAGCTTGGAGAAATGTCTTTTGACCAAAGTGAAGACGTAGTATTCGTGGGAAAGAGTATAGGCACAGCGCTTGCTGCGTATTTCGACAGCGAGCTTGAAGTTGGCGCCAGACAGGTGGTGTTTACGCCGGTTCCGCAGACCTTTGACAGGGTCAGAAAGGGCTCAGGCATTGTCTTTCACGGACTTGCTGATCCCTGGTGCGACACAGAAATCGCGGAAGAGAAGTGCGCGGAGCTTGAGCTGCCTTTGTACAAGGTAGAAAGAGCTAATCATTCTCTGGAGACTGAGGATCCGATGGAGGATTTATCAAATCTTCAGTGGATCATGGATAAGGTAAAAGACTTTCTGGTTGATTAAGAAATAATTAAAGGATAGAGCAGCTACGCTCTATCCTTTTTTGTAAATCATATGGCTGAATTTGAGTATCAAACCTTCTTAATATATCCTTCTTTTCTGACAGGAGCGGGGCCGATGCTGCCGGGCTTTCCGTAGCCGAGGATTACGTTTCCGACACCTACATAGTTGTCAGGGATTCCCCATGCTTTCTTAAGCTCTTTTCCCTCTTCACTCTCAAAGCTCTCCTCAGCACGCCAGATATAGCAGGAATCAACGCCAACTGCGTGAGCAGCGTTTAAGAGGTTGCCGATAACGAGGTTACCGTCTGCGATTCCAAAAGGAAGAGTGGGATCGCCAAATACTACAACTACTGTAGGAGCACCGTAGAAGGTGTGCACAAATGATTTTTGCACAACGCCTTAATACAATTTTAAGAACGATATCTCACGTAATATAGTAATATATAGTTAGTGAATGAAAGGGGGATTATACAAAATGGAAAAGATGAAAATCGCAATGGCAAATGATCATGCCGGAACACAGATGAAGGAAGAGATCAAAGCATATCTTATTTCTCAAGGTTACGAAGTAGAAGATTTTGGCACATATGATGATAAGTCTTGTGATCTGTCCGATTTCGTATACCCTGCGGCTCTTGCAGTTGCCAAGGGAGAGTGCGACCGTGGAATTTTCTGCGATGGCGTCGGCTATGGAAGCGCGCTGATAGCGAACAAGATAAACGGTTGTTACGCGGCTGTGTGTCAGGATCCTTTGTGCGCAACACTTGCAAGGCAGCACACCGACTCTAATATCCTGTGCCTCGGAGCCAAGATAATTGGCGGACTGATGGCCATGGAGGTTGTTAAGACATGGCTTACCACAGAGCCACTGATGGAAGAGAAGTACAGACGAAGAGTGCAGAAGGTCTGTGAGATCAACGATAAGCACTGCGTTCCGGTAAAAGAGCTTTAAGAGGGTGACTACTGCGTATGAGTGAGAATCAGGATAAAAAGCTGCCGGCACCTGGCAAGAAGCAGGATATTAGGGTAAAGAAAAATCCGACTGCGGAAGCTTTAAAGAAAGCTCCGGATGAGGCTCTGGCAAGAGCTATACATGATGTGCTGTTAAAGGAAAAGCTATAGGAGGTTTCATATGTCTAATCGAGAGGATTTCCAAATAGTTGCTGATATTTTAAATGAATGGAACATAGCTGAAGAGCTTGAAGGCACTGTATTGGTAGGGCTCAGATTTTCTACAATATATTTGACTGATAACGGTGCTTTTTGTGACTGGATGGTAAGTTTCACATCAACCAAGAAACTCCAACTTGAAGAAGCTGAAAAGACACGTCAGGAAAGCCTTGCCGATGTTTTCTCAGGCTATGATATTGAGTATTCTCCCGAGGATTACTTTATCGAAGTCTCCAATCAGGAATTCATTGAAAATGCTTATGACGAGTACGATGTTGCAGAGAATGCAAGCGATCTCGTGGATACAGTATTTGATTCACTTACTGACCTTGCCGTATCAACAGCCATCGACCCTGAGCACGAAGAAACAGCTAAAGAGAAATTGGAGCAAAAGAAAACCGAGATCAAAGCAGCTCTTAACGCAGACTGAAAACAGGAGCCGATAAAATGCTAATTGGAATCATATCTGACACGCACGGATTACTCCGCCCCGATGTCATAGAAGCGCTTAGGAACGTTGATATGGTCATACATGCCGGGGATATTGACAATGCATCTGTCATAGATAGGTTAAAAGAGCTTTCTCCAAACCTCACAGTTGTCAGAGGTAATGCTGATAAAGAGTGGGCTGAGGGCATTCCCGAGTCTGCCTGGCTCGAAATCCTTGGAAACAAGATCTATGTAGTCCACAACAAAGGTAAGATTACTGAAGATATCAGTGAAGCAGATATCATAATCTACGGACACACTCACAAGTACTCTCAGGCGGAAAAAGACGGACAGATCTGGTTCAATCCCGGGTGCTGTGGAAAGAGACGAGCGGACCAGGAAATCTCTTTTGCCATTCTTGAGATTCGGGGGAAAAGAGATTTCGAATTCAGGAAAGTTGTTATTGGGAATGGCCGGGCGGAAACGAAGCTTCCCAAGGATATAGATAAGATAATCGTCAAGGTGATGAAACTCACTGACAAAGGAAAGAGCTATAAAGAAATAGCCAAGACATGCAAGATTCCTGAGGGATTGGCGGAGAGTATCTGCAGGATGTACCTGACGCATCCGGGAGTGGATGTGGCAGGTATACTGCAAAGAATTTCTTAAGCAGAATCAGAGAGGTGGTCTATGAGTAGCAACGTCAAAAAGCTATGTATAAATTGTGGAAGAGAATTTGTTGCAAAAAAGTCCGGGCATATATTCTGCTCATTGGAATGTAGAAAGCGCTACGGAAACCATACCGGTTATAGATGCAGCGAATGCAGGACTTTGCCCTGTGAACATCGCAATGTGTTTTCAAACAAAACGCCTGACGATTGCCCGAACTATAAGTGGACCTGGTAAATGCTAAAGAGGGCTACCAATATGGATTACATTTATTCCGTGGAAGAAGCACGAGATAAAATAATAGGCCTGTTGATTGAATCAACTGGCTGGAAATATTTAAAAAGCAGGAATTGTCTCAAGAAAACAGTTAAGGACCTGGTATTTGAGATAAATTTCTTTAGCTCTAAATGGAATCAGTCTCATCAGAGCGTCGAGATGAATGCAGATTTCAGAATGATCTATAAAAAATATGGATCTGTGCCTGTGAACAATATCGTTGCATCAGTTCAATATCTTCCTGAGAAAGGCAAGCAGGGAGATGGATACTGGTTTGATATTTCTACCGAAAAGAAATTGCTGGATGTATTTAATGATTTGAATAACAGGATACAAAAAACAGCAGTGCAATTGGCTTTGGATTTTGAATCAGATTTTATCGGAGCAACAGAGAGACTATTCAACGACCATTTTGAAGACTACAATGTTCATCTTGATTTTGTGGCAGATATTCTTGGAGCAGATGCGATAAAAGATAAGGCAAAAGAGATTTATGACAATCTTTCTGATGAGTATAAGCGTCAGGTAACTGACTATAAAAACGGCGATAGGTCCAAGCCATGGATGATCAACAGATCCAATCTTAAATATATTGCTGATAATGGTTTTGGAGGATAACCTATGTATTATTTCAAAAATAAAGTCGCAGTAGTAACCGGTGGTGCCAACGGCATCGGAAAATGCATCGCAGAAGAATTTAGCAAATATGGCGCCATCGTAGAGGTAATAGACAAAGAGCCCGGGAATCACTTTGTAGGGGATATTTCCAGCAAGGAAGTCCTGGAGGACTTTGCGAAGCATGTCATAGATAAGCACGGACACGTGGATTTTCTCATAAACAACGCGCTGCCTCTTATGAAAGGGCTTGATGACTGTTCTTACGAAGAGTTCCAGTATGCCCTTTCTGTTGGTGTGACAGCGCCGTTTTATCTTTCAAAGCTCTTTAGCCCTTACTTTTCTCAGGGCAGTTCAATTATCAATATTTCTTCAGTTAGAAGCAGAAATCAGTAAGTCAGTCCATATCCGTATTCAAGCCATGGAGTCTGTGTTTCTATACCTTCATCGTCAGCATACCAGGGACTTGGGAGCTTTCCGGTAAAGTCTGCGTCTCCGCAGAGGACTTTAGCGACGCCCTGACCTTCACTTCCGGGAAGGTAGCCCATTACAACGCCGTCCCACTGATCGATATAGTCTTTTATAAACACATTTCGTCCGGCTATGACAAGACATATGATGGGTTTTCCCAGCTCTTTTGCCTGTTCAATCGCTGCTTTGTTGCCTTTAAGGCCATGTTCTCCGCAGATGTCCATATTCTCTGCATCGCCGTTCCATTCTGCATAGGCATCCTCTCCAAGAACGAGGAGAATGGCATCTGCATTAGCAGCATCTTTTTCATCTGTGATCACAGTTATGTTATGAGCTGAGGCCACATCTTCGAAGCCCTGCTTAATTGATGTGACACCCGGGATTTTGGCTCTGGTGCTCTTGTTCCAATCCATGGTCCAGCCACCGCACTGAGAGACGTGGTTGTCCATAGCCGGTCCCATGATATACACGCTGCTTCCTTCCTTGAAGGGGAGGATGTTGTTGTCGTTCTTTATGAGAACCTGGCTCTCTTCAACCAGCTTTTCTGCGACCTGACGGTATTCTGCTGAGCCGGTTTCACTTTTTGTTGTCTCCATGTTCTTAAGGAAAGGATCTTCGAACAGGCCAAGATCTTTTTTGACCTTCAGTATTCTGAGCACAGCATCGTCGATGCGCTCCTCTTTGATATCCCCGTCATTAACGGCTTTGACAATGATCTTTCTTGCATGTTCAAAAGTATCGACTTCCATGAGCATATCGATTCCGGCGTTGACGCTGGTTATGACCTGCTGATCGTAGGTGGTAGGAGAAGTGTTTTTTACTGAATCCCAGTCACTTACGATAAAGCCTTCAAAGCCCATGTCGTTTTTGAGAATATCAATGTACTTCTTGTTTTCATGCATCTTTACGCCGTTCAGGGATGAATGGCTTATCATTATGGTTTTTACCCCGGCGTCTATCTGCGCCTGATATACGCTGAGGAGCTCTTTTATCTCATCGTCAGAGAGACTTGAATCGCCTCTGTCCATAATGCTTCCAAGCTGCTTCTCGCCGGTTCCGTATGAGATGTTGCCGTCTGCAAAAAAGTGCTTGGCACAGGCGGCTATACCTGCATCCTGTTGGCCCTTTGTATAGGCAGTGGAGAGGCGCTTGATCATTTCAAGATCTGAGCCGTAGCTCTCATAGGTTCGTCCCCATCTTGGATCAACCGACTGTGCAACACAGGGAGAGAAGTTCCAGAGCATGTGGCAGAGCTTGGCTTCGTCGGCTGTTATCTGACCGACTTGGTACATCAGCTCTTCATCATTGGCAGCGCCCATGCCTATGTTGTGGGGGAAAATAACAGCGTCAAGGCAGTAGTTTACGCCGTGGACATCGTCCTGACCGTACAGATAAGGAACCCCTGAATCTGACTTGACCGCAGCCTTCTGGAAATCGTCCACATATTGCTGCCAGTTTTTGTAATCAAGGGTTTCTGCCTTGGATAGGATGCTGCCGTAGTCGTAGGTGAGCATTCCTTGTTCGTCTACGCTGTAGCAGGCGGGTTGAACCATCTGGGCTGCCTTCTGGTCCAGAGACAGCTGCGCAAGGATCTCCTCAGGAGTCTGACCTGCGTATTTTGAAGCATCCGCTGTAATGGCTGCGTCAGTGGTATCTGTAGCTACTCCGGCTTCAGGATCGGGAACATTTGCTTTTCCACAGCCGGCAAGCATTCCTGCAGTAATTACGGTTGAGAGTAGTATACATAGTAGTTTCTTCATTTTCATAGATGATTCCTCCAAATGTGATTCTGCGTGGGTATTGCCCAATCAGCTATTTCAGAATAGCACGAATATTTCTTAGAGTTGGCTCCATATCATAGCTCCACTCAATAAGCCTTATGCCATTTTCCTCACATAGGCTTTTCTTTTGTCTATCAAGCTCTTTTCTCTGCAAAAGAGCTTCTTCTCCTCCAAAGAAAGCAACAGGAGCAAAATGCTGGATCCCCTGATACTCAATTCCCACCTTGATGGATGGGATGAACAGATCAAGGCTCTGCTTCCCCAGCCACTCCGGCCTGTACTGATAGAGTGTGTCAGGATAGAGCCTTCTTATTTCTCTAAAGAGGGATAGTTCATGCTTCCATTTAGGTCTGATAATTCCGGCAGCTGTAAGGTTTGTCCTTATCTTAGTCCGTTCAAGCCTCCAGTTTGTCTTGAACCCATCTTTTTCCTCATACATGGCTATATCTTCATAGAGCCATTGAAAAAGCGGCATAATATCTCGGGTAAGAGATAAAAAGAACTCCAATTCAGAAGAAAAATAGCCACAATCAAGGATATGTTCTATGTTTCTTCTTACATACACAGTTTTTACAGGATTGTGATAGTACGGAATGTTTCCTTGGAATTTAGCGATCTTATCAGGAAGATATGGAGATCGAAGGACATAACCGTCCTGCCATAAATGGCTCTGATACCAGGGCAGCGGATAATCATAAAGTGAATATCCCCCAAAGACATCCTGAGAAGAACTTGTGTATAGAAGATGATACATAAGAAGCACATCATCCATGTTTTCTTTATCAAAGACTGCTATATAGTGTACCTTTTCCTCGTCAGGGAAAAGACATTTTATCGGATTAAAGCACTCAGCTCTTTTACAGACTTCTGATATTACAAAAAACTGTGACACAAAGCTCTCCGGGAAAATAAAGTACGCCTTATGGTCGGTGTCTATATCCGAAAACTGTGACAGAAATGCATCCACATAGCTGTTTCTTGGTATTTCAGGAGCAGAAGACAGCAATTCCATCGTTTTATATCGATAAGGAAGATCATCCCATGAGAGCTTGATAAGAAATGCTTCATAGCCTTTCTCTATATACTCAGCGCGGACTTCGTCATCAAAGTCTTTTCTGTAAGAATCATGCTCCTCTAAAATTGAATCAAGCGTGGCAAAAGTAGAGATCTCGTGGTGTTCGGGATACTTATCCCAAAGGGTCATGAGTCTGTCAAAGCTGTATTTATTTGTTGGTCTTGTATGGATTGGATACATGCTTTTCTAATGAATTATCTTACGCCAAGTGCAGAAAGTTTCTTGCGAAGATTTCCAAGGAACACAGCCATGGAAATGACAAATACGGCTGAAAAAACACCGGAAATTGCATTAAGCACTGTGGATGAAACAACTTCCAGATCTCCAAGGCCGTACTGACTAAGCATCAGGCCTGATGATATGGCGGAGTTTATTGCCTTGCCGGCTGCTGAAATAATTATAGTAGTTATCGCAGCCAATACGCTGGTTACGCATCCAAAAACAGTGAATACAATAACGTATGTTGAAATATTGCCTGTCATATAACCGAGGTTGGCGCCGTCTTCAATTCGTTTTATTGATGCATTCAGCTTGTAATAGTAAACGGCGGCCAGTATTACGAGCACAAGATATAGTGCGAAAATGGCGATTATAATGCCTATTCCGACAGCTGCTATTTTTCCAAAATCGCCAAAATCCGTTGAACCGAGGGCGCTTAAAAGGCCTGCACCTACTGCGAATAAAGCTATTGCGATACCGGAAATAGCGGCTAAAAGGATGAAAAGGATCATGCATAATACACAGATGCCCCTCAACATGCCAAATCCCTTGATGATGGGGGTATCCTTGCCGGCTCCAGTATAAATCTGCCAAAGGCCTATTGTAGTGATGACCATAGGAATAAGAAATATTAACATAAAAGAGCTGCCGAACCCGGAGGCAAGTATTTTCTCAAAAGAATTGTCTGAGAGTGTGCTAAGCCCTGTGTTAACAACTACCATATAGTAGATCATATTTATGACAGACATAATAAGGCTTGCAGAAAAAGTTATTGCCATAATAAGAAATGGCGTTGACCTAAGAGCCTCTCTAACCGTCTCTCTTATCTGATACTGTCCATTGTTGAAGTTTCCATCCATTTTATCGATTCCTCTTTTCCCAAATACTTTAATCTCTCTATTTATATCAGTAAGACAAACCTTTATCAATGATAATGTCCTCGATTTTTGAAAAAGTGTAAGTTTAAATACTGGCTAATCAGTCTCAAGAAGTCTGAAATGACTTTTCTTATACTCTATAAGCCCTTCATCTTGCATGCGTGAGAGTTCTTTTGACATATTGGTGCGCTCAAGGTTCAGATAATCAGCAAGTTGTTGTCTGTTGAATGGAATGTCAAATTCTCTGGAGTCAGTCTGTAGTGCAATGGCATTGAGATATGACAGGAGGCGTCCGCGGCAGCTTTTGGAAGAAGTATAAAAGCTACGTCCGGAGAGGACAAGATTCTTCTGTGATGAGATGATAAGTATATTTTTAAGGAGCTTTTCCTTCCAGGGAGAGCTCTTTTTGCTATCTTCAAGAAGGTTCTTTATATTGCAAAAGAGAATGCGGCTTTCCTCATTTGCTCTGACATCAACCAGAAGGACTTCACCAAGAAGAGCATAGGTCTCGGCAAAGTACTGGTTCTTTCCCACATGGCTTAATACAGTACGGTTGCCCCAGATGTCATTGCTTTCAACAGTAACACTACCAGAAAGCACCATGCCTATTTTGGAAGTCTGTTCTCCAGCGTGGAGAATCACATCATCTTTTCGGAATCTCTTTTCCTTTGCACCCAGGAAGTCAAGGCACGAGGATAGCTCTTTTGCTGTCATTCCCTGGAACAGTCTGCTTTTTTCTATACTTTCAAGATTCATAAATATTTCTCCTGAAATGTGGTTTAAACAACATACATGTTATGAATAGTATATTATACTGACACTATCAGAACAAGGTTAAAGCTAAGAACAGAGAGGTTTAAAGATGGTAAGAAAGATAATAAAGATTGACGAAGAAAAGTGCAATGGATGTGGTATTTGTGCTAGTGCCTGCCACGAAGGTGCTATTGATATTGTGAATGGAAAAGCAAAGCTGGTAAGAGAGAACTTCTGCGATGGATTTGGAGACTGTCTGCCTGGCTGCCCTACGGGAGCAATCTCTTTTGAAGAAAGAGAAGCGCCTGCGTATGATGAAGCTGCAGTAAAGGCAGCGCACGGATGCCCGGGGTCAAGATTTATGACGCTCAAGAGTGGCAACCAGAAAGAGAATGATTGTAGTCAGGACATGATTTCAAGAATGAGCACTCATCCATCAAGATTAATGCAATGGCCATGTCAGATAAAGCTTTTGCCGACACAGGCAGATTTTTATAATGGGGCCAAGCTCCTCATTGCAGCTGACTGCACAGCATACGCCTATGCAAACATGCACGAAGAGTTCATGAAGGGGAAGGTTACAATGGTAGGATGCCCAAAGCTGGATGATGACGACTACACAGAAAAACTGACAGAAATCATATCAAATAATGATATTGTCAGCGTTACCATAGTAAGGATGGAGGTTCCATGCTGCGGAGGACTCCAGAGGGCCGCAGAGAATGCTATAATGAACAGTGGAAAGTTCCTTCCCTGGCAGGTTGTAACCATCTCTCGTAACGGAGAGGTACTTGATTAAATTTCACAGGATTAAGAACAGCGCCTATGAGATCATTGAGAAAAAAGGTGCGTAAATATTTTCTGGACATTAGGGAACTTATTAGTTTGAAGTTCCCTAATTTTTTATCGCATGATTTGCAAAATGTTGATGACAACTACATTTTAATATTCTAAAATGTTGATATAAGGTACTGAATTATATTCCAATATGTTGATAGAGGGTAGTGATGAGAAGAAAGATATCTGAAAAACTCAAAAAATGGAGCACATTAAAAGATAGGAAATGCCTCGTCGTACAGGGGGCAAGGCAGGTCGGAAAAACATATTCGATTGAGAGATTTGCAGAAGAAAACTATGATGAAGTAATAGAGATTAACTTCAAAGAGCTTCCATCTGCTGCAGACATTTTTGCTGGAGATTTGTCAGTAGATGCAATGATAATGGCAATGAGGTTCCGATTTCCGGAAAAGAAGATACTTCCCGGAAAGTGCTTGATCTTTTTAGATGAAATACAGGAGTGCCAGGAAGCAATCACTTCCCTGAAATTCTGGGCAACAGACAATAGATACGACGTTATAGCTTCAGGATCATTGCTTGGGATTGATTACAAAAGAGCATCCTCATATCCGGTAGGGTATGTAGACTACATTAAAATGAATGGAATGGATTTTGAAGAGTTTTTATGGGGACTTGGAGTTACCGATGACATGATTGACACTCTTCGCAGCTATCTTCATAAAAAAGAAGTGGTTCCGGAAGCAATTAATAATCAGATGATGATCTATTACAGACATTATATTGCTACAGGGGGAATGCCTGAAGCAGTAAAGAAGTATCTTGAAACGAAAGATTTTAGGGAAGTTGATAGAGTTCAGCGTAGTCTATTACAGGGATATCAGTATGATATCGCCCATTATGCTAATGCAGAAGAGAAGGTTAAGGCTGAGAAGTGCTACTTATCGCTTGCAAAGCAGCTCCTTGAAAAGGAAAATCACAAGTTCCAGTATAAAGAAGTAGAACATGGTGGAAGAGCACAGAAATACTATTCCAGTATAGAGTGGCTTCTCAGAGCTGATATTATCAGCCTATGCAAGGTAGTAACAGACGTTAGATATGATCTTGACGATTATGCGAGGGATGATTTCTTCAGGGCATATACTACAGATCTTTCCCTGCTTGTTGCCATGAAGGACTTTACGCTAAAACAACACATTGCTGAAAATACACTTTCCGGAAGCACAAAGGGAGGCATTTTCGAGTGTGCCATAGCGGATGCCCTATACAAAAACGGATATTCTCTGTATTTTTACAAGAATGAGACAACCAAAAGAGAGTTGGATTTCATTATCCAGAAAGAAGGGAAAGTTATTCCAATAGAAGTCAAAAGTGGCAATACACGTGCCACCTCATTAAAATCTTTCGTAAAGAATAAGGATGATATTGAATTTGGTTATAAATTCATAGATGGAAACATTGGAGTTAACGATGAGGGGATTATCACGGCGCCGCTGTATATGGCGACTTTTGTGTGATGAGTAACCAGATACTAACTTGGGAAACGCGAAATTCTATAGTATATGGGGACTGATCCCATTCTATGTAGCATGGGTTATCCCATACTCAACCTTTATACAATAGATACATTTAAAAGTCTTTGGAAAAATTCGAGTATATAATTGCCACTTAATCCGATTAGTGGTAAAATAAAATCGAAATAATCCAAAGACTTTTATAATTATGGAGTAAACATGGAATACACTAGAGCAAAATATGTAGATCGGCTTGTAGAAAGAAAACAGAACGGCCTGATTAAAGTGATAACTGGGGCAAGACGTTCAGGAAAATCATATCTTATGAATGAATTGTATTATAAGTACCTTTTGGCTAGTGGCGTGCCAAGCGCCAATGTTATCAGGTTCGCTTTTGATGCCGATGAGGATATCGATCTGCTTGATTCGTATTTTCCTGATGAAGAGACAAAACTTGAACAGAAGAATGGGATTTATTATATAAATGCCAAGAAATTCAGGGCTTATATTAATGATAGGATCAATGACAAAGACGATTTCTACCTGTTACTTGATGAGGTTCAGCTTCTGGATAATTTTATCGGCACCTTGAATGGTTTTCTGCGTCATAAGAACTTAGATGTCTATGTTACAGGCTCAAATTCAAGATTCCTTTCGTCGGACATAGCTACAGAGTTTAAGGGCAGGGGTACAATTGTACATATTTTACCGCTTTCTTTTTCTGAGTATATGCAAGGGCAGAGCATAAGCCCGCAGGAAGCATGGAAAGAGTATATCAGAACCGGTGGAATTCCGCTTGTTGCACAGATGGTGGGAAGTGATGAAAAGATATCTTATCTGAATTCTTTATGCGAGGAAACGTATCTTAAAGATATAATAGCCCATAATAGAATAAAAAAGAAAACTGAACTGGCTGACACATTTAATATCATAGCTTCAACGATTGGTTCACCTGTAAACGTAAGTAAACTCACAAATACTTTTAAAAGTGTAATGGGAAAAGATATTACTGATGACACGATTGCTAATTTCATAGGTTATTTTGAGGATGCATTCGTTATATCCAAGGTCAGCAAATACAATATAAAAGGCAGAAAGTATATCGGGGCTCCATTTAAGTTATATTTTGAAGATATAGGGGTAAGGAATGCCAGACTGAACTTCAGACAGATTGAAGAGACTCATATTATGGAAAACATCATATATAACGAGCTTAGATACAGAGGTTTTAATATTGATGTTGGGGAAGTAAACGTCAGCGAGAAGACCGACAGAATAGATATCAATGGAAAGTCTATTTATGCACAGAAAGCACTAGAAGTAGATTTCATAGCATCTAAAGGAGATATGAAATATTATATTCAATCAGCACTTTCGATGGACGATGCCGATAAACAGTTGCAGGAAAAGAAGAGCCTTTATTATATTGATGATTCCTTTAAAAAGATTGTTGTTGCAAAAACAGGATTAAAACCCTCTTATGATGAGAAGGGAGTTATGGTTATAGATTTATTTGACTTTCTTATGGATAATGTTGAGCTGTAGTCTTTTATATTTCAGTTTTATCGACTAATGAAAATGAAAAATAGTGAAAAAATAGTGAAATTTTAATGGAGGTTCCAGAGACGTTCTGCTATAATATCACCGAGGTGATTGGAAGATGATCAAAGTAGCTTTGACAAACGAGATTTTAAAATACATAACCGAGATTGATATAAACAGATACAAGGTTTCCTCTGTAAAATTGCCGAGATCTGTAGCAAGCAAATTACGTAAGAATTCAAAGAAGAAGAGTTCCTATGCATCAAATAAGATAGAAGGGAATCCACTCTCTGAAAAGCAGGTTGATGAGGTTATAGAGCGGGATGAAAGAAAGCACTTTTTAAAGCCGGAGCAGGAAGTGCGCAATTATTTTCTGGCGCTGAATTATCTGGAGGAAAAGGTAAAAAAGAAAGAACGATTTTCAAAGAAACTGATATTAGATGTTCAGAAATATGTTGAGAAGGGAGCATCTAAGGAAAAAATCGGACTAAGAGGAGCTATGCCTCCAGGCGTGCTGTTTGCCGTATATGATTCCCAGACTGGGAATCCTGATTATATTCCACCGGAGTACCTCGATATACCGGATCTATTGGATGAATTGGTCGAGTATGTAAATACTACTGATGATCACCCGTTGATAGTTGCGGCGGTTGTACATTATCAGTTGGTTACGATACATCCGTTTGAAGACGGAAATGGTCGAACTGCACGTTTGCTTTCGGGATACATTTTGGATATCAATGGATATGGATTTAATGGTATCGGTTCATTAGAGGAATACTTCGCATATGACATTAACGAGTACTATAAATCGATACAGATGGGACTGCCTGCCCTTTATTACTCGGGAAGAAATAATCCACCAAATCCGGAAGTGTGGGTGAATTACTTCCTTCGCATGGTGCTGTTATATTCTAATAAGATTTGTGAACTGTCGGAAAGTTCAAGCGAGGATGAAATAAGCGGAAGCTTATCATATTTAAAGGGCAAAGAGAAGGAACTGCTTTTATTTTTGATTAAGAAATATAAAGGAGAGTTTACTCCAATCGAAGTCAGTCGTGAAATCGGTGTGACAAACAAAACGGTAATAAATAGATTATCTGTGTTGGTAAAAAATGGTTTTGTGGAACCGTTGATGGTAAATCAGCGTATCAGATCTTACGAACTAAGCGATTATACGAGGGAGAATGAAAAAAGGATAAAGAAGATGATTTCATAACTTGATTCAGCAGAATCATTATTACGTTCGCATGAGAAATCTTGATCCCGTGTTCGGTTCATACCCGGCGATACAACTTCATTTTAGAAAGAAATGTTAAGAGACATCAATGGATTTTAAAATAGTTTTTTCAGATATAGACGGAACAATTCTAAACAGTGAACATAGAATGCTTAAGGGCACACTTGATGCAATATTTGCCCTAAAGAAAGCCAATATCCCTTTTGTCATTGCGACAGCAAGAGGACCATCCGGAGTACGGCCGATTTTTAAAAGATACGGGTTTACCTGCCCGATGATCTGTTATAGTGGGGCGCTTATCATTGATGAAAACGATAAGATAATGTACTCGGAGGGATTTGATGCCGATGACGCGAGGGATATTATTTCTTATATAGAGGCGGAGAAGATTGACTGTACATGGAATATCTATTCAGAAGAATTGTGGATTGTAAATGACAGGAATGACCGACTGGTCCGCGCAGAAGAGGAAATCGTTGAGGTCTGTGCAACAGAGGGCGGCATAGAGCTTCTTCCAAAAGATGCAATCATAGGAAAGCTCCTTTGCATATGTGAGCCTGAAGCAATATGTGGTATAGAAAATGAATTGAAAAAGAGATTTCCAAAGCTGTCGATAGTTAAATCCTCAGATGTTCTTCTTGAAATCATGGGAAAGGGAATTACAAAGGCCGACGGAGTCAGGCGAGTATGCTCGTATATGAACATTCCGCCGGAGAAAGCGGTTGCTTTTGGTGATCATTTTAATGATGCAGAAATGCTACAATCTGTAGGATTTCCTTTTCTGATGGGAAATGCTCCGGAGGAATTGAAGAAGGAATTCTCGTGTGTGATCGGAAGTAATGATGACGAGAGCATTTCAGAAGCCTTAAGGAGTATTGGCCTATTATTATAGTGGAAAATTTGGAAAGGACAGAATCAGTGTGACACCCATTTTTATTGCGCCATAATCAATAAAAATGTAGAATTCTACGAATTTGTTGATTATTGATTGAGGCGGTGGTACACTATAAATGAAAAAAATGTAGATTTCTACAATTTAGGAGATTATATGATAAAGAGGGATAAGTACTTAAATCAGCTTATAAGTGCCCAAAAGAACGGTTTTCCCAAGATTATTACAGGCATTAGACGATGTGGGAAGTCATATTTATTAAAAGAAATCTATAGAGATTATTTAAGAAATAATGGTGTTAAAGAAAAGAATATCCTTGTTATGGAGCTGGATGATGATAGGAACAGCAAATATCGCGATCCTATCGCACTTGGCGAGTTTGTACGTAAGTATTGCAAGGAAGAGGGAGAATATTTTGTCTTCATTGATGAGATTCAAAAAGTATATAAAATAAAGAATCCGATTCTTACAGGAGGGAAGCATATTCTGGCAAGAGAAGATGAAGAAGAAACATTATCTTTTGTAGATGTTGTTCTCGGTTTATCGAGGGAAAAGAACATTGATTTGTATGTTACGGGATCGAATTCGAAGATGCTTTCTTCAGATATAGTTACCGAATTCAGGGACAAAGCTACTAACATCGCTCTGGCACCTTTATCTTTTGATGAATACTATGAGTATGTAGGAGGGTCAGCAACTGATGCATTATACTCATATATACAGTATGGAGGAATGCCACTCGCTGTCTTAAAGAGGGAAGAGGAAAGAAAAGAGTATCTGAAGAATCTTTTCCACACCACATATTTCAGCGATATTGTGGAAAGGAATCATCTTAAGAAGGGCGAAGCGTTGGATGAACTTTGTAACATTATCAGTTCATCAACCGGTTCATTACTAAACGCTGAAAAGATTGCGAATACATTTTTGAGTGTTCGGCATGAAAAAATAGACAGAGCAACGGTAGCGAATTACATAGAATACTTTAAGGATGCTTTTTTGTTACGTGAAGCATCAAGATATGATCTTAAGGGTAGAAAAGAGATAGGAGCGTTAAGAAAGTACTATTTCTGTGATACAGGGCTCCGTAACGCCAGACTGAATTTTGCTTTCCCGGATGAGGGACAGATGCTTGAGAACATTGTTTATAATGAGCTCCGTTACAATGGCTATACTGTAAATGTTGGTGCATTTGATACAGTTGAAAAGGACAAGAACGGAAAGTCTGTTAGAAAGACTAATGAGGTGGATTTCTATGCTACAAAGGGATTCAGGGCATATTATATCCAAGTAACTGAGGATATATCAAATTCTGATACAAGGGCAAGAGAAGTAAGGCCATATATCATGCTAAATGACCAGGTTCAGAAAATACTGGTAATCAATAGACCTATCAATGAGACCAGAGATGAAAAGGGATTTACAGTTATAGGAATTACGGACTTTTTACTCAGATTTATAAAGTGATAAAGCTTAATCGGTCATACGCTGTCTCTTAAAATTAACTTGGTTTCAACTTCTATTTTTGTATTTACATTTCTATCAGACTTAATCAGTTCAATCAGCCTTTGAGCTGCAACTTCCCCCATTTGTTGTTTGGGAACTCTTATAGTAGAAAGTGTGGGCTCAATAATTGTACACAGAGGTATATCGTCGAATCCAATTACAGAGATATCCTTTGGAACCTTGTATCCACTTTCTTTAAAGGCTCTGATTGCACCGGCAGCAATCAGGTCATTATCTGCAAAGTAACATTTTGCGAGCTGATCCCCATTATTATTAATTGAGAGCATGTCAGAATAGGCGCCATCTACGGATGGTGCTAATTTGTGTACTATGGAGCGGGATGTTGACATTCCGTTTCCTCTTATGGCCTTATAAAACCCATCAGCCCGTTCTGAAAAGTTCTGTATTGGGTAGCTGGATTGTAAGTATCCTGGCTGGGAGTGCTTCTTTTTTATCAGATATTCTGTAGCAATATATGCACCCTGCATGTTGTTAATAAGTACATAATTGGCGGGATAATCAGAAAAATAACAGTCTAGTATCACTACAGGAACTTCTGCATTTTCAAAGAGCTTCAAGTCTTCTTTATGCATTTCCGTGCCAAGCAGCACAATTCCTTTACATCCAGATGACACAAAATCCTTAAGCTTTTGACCTACATCATTGAAGTCGTAAAGATATTGAACATTTAAGTAATAACCGGATCGTACACAGCAGGAGCTGATTCCTTCGGTAAGTTGCGAAAAGAAGGGATTATCAGTGATGATAGCGCCACTCCTTCTATATAGAGCGAATACGATATTACCAAGGTTCTTCTGCGACTTTACAACTGGAAGCCTTGTAAAGTCATAGCCATTTTCTTTAGCTGTCTCAAGAATTAGCTTCCTAGTTTCCGTGCTTACACCGGGTTTGTTGTTGAGAGCCATTGAAACTGCAGCAGTTGAAACCCCAAGTTTAGCTGCAAGTTCTTTTCCAGTAATAGCCATTTTGATACCTCCACTAAATTGATGGTAGCAGAATTAAGTGAATTAAGCCAAATTAATCCTGAATAATACTTAATAATCTATTTAGATTAAGCTATGTTCGATTTAGTATTTTCTCAACACAGTAATACCACAAATTTGTAGGAGGGTTAGAAATGAGAAAAAGAGAGAAAGGTTATTTACTTACATCAGTTGTGATGGCAGCAACTGTAATTATGTCTACAGCATGAGCTCTATAAAGTAGTACCATATCTAACGAACCTCAGCCTTAGGATAATTGCTAAGTGCTGAGGTTTTTTGGAGGAATCCGGTGTCATATATAGGTGTCGCTATGAAAATGCAAAAATGGTAACTCTTTAGAGGCACAGGAAAAGATCCTGAGAGCTGCAGGTGCTGAAATTATATTTAAGGATGCTTTTACCGGGACAAAAGCTGATCGCCCGGAGCTCGATAAACTCAAGGCAATCCTAAAGAAGGGCGACAAGGTGATTGTCACAAAGCTAGATCGTCTTGCTAGATCCACTGAAGATGGCCTAAACCTGGTCAAGCATTTGCGGAGTTTGAGCGAGATATGATAGTAGAGCGCACTCAGGAAGACCGAGAAATAGCAAGACAGAACCCCAACTATAGAGATGGTCGTAAAAAGAAATACACTCCGCAGCAAATGGAACATGCTCTGGCTATGCTCAAGAAAAACTCTTATAATCAAGTTGTGGCTATGACAGGGATTTCAAAGTCCACATTGATAAGAGCGAATAAGGAAAAGATTAAATAAAAGGTTGTATTATGGGATTATTTGATAAGTTTAAGAAAACTGAGGAAAAGGAAACTCTGAAAACTCACAACTTGGGTGGATGCATCATTACTAAATCTTTAGATGATGGTACTTCTAAATTAAAGTGGATTTTCAGAGAAGAGTCAGTCAATCCAGTCGATAATGGCTGGCGAGCTTTGGGTGATACAGACACCGAAGAGTATATAAATGTGCCGGAGAACAATCTGGTTGTCGATTTTGATAGGCTCGTTGAAATAGAGCCAGCAGTATTGGCTATATATGACATGCCGGTTGGAACAGATTTGGAGTTTGACTCACAAAGAAAAGTATTTATAGATTCAAATACGGGAAAGTGAGATTTGAAGCATTGTTAAAAGTGGTCGATTATGTAGCAATACAATGACGATGATTTCAAAAATAGTAAATGTACTAGGAGAGCTGTAAATGTTTGACGTAAGAACCTTGTATGAAAAGTATTGTAAGAAAGAATCCGGTGAGAAGTATTATTGTGAAAAAGATAGCCATACTTACGAGATAGTACCAGCAAAAGACACTGAACTTGATGCTTTTAAAGTACATTGTGAAACCAATAATATACCGAAAGACGTAATAGAGGATTTGTCCGCGTATTATAAACAGAATAATAATTTCTTTAATTACTATTCGTGTGATGATCTGGGAATTTTCGAATGGTGGGACGATTATAAAGAACTTTGGCTAGGCTGCGTAGATATGGATGTTTTCAGATATAGTTCAGATCTAGGGAAGTATACCATCGGCGACGTTGGTAACGTCTCGTATAGTGAGCAATGCGAGTTTGATACCATTGAGGAAATGTTGATTGCACATTTCGAAGGAATTGAAATGTAAATTTCAGTATTATCGACTAAGACAAATCGCGGTTTGCCATTACGCAGAAGGAAATACAATGAATACAATAGATATCAAGGAAATCAGAATACCAAGTGGATATGAGAACAGGGTCTTTTTCATTGATGGCAAACCATTATATGAATATTTCGAGGAGTGGCTACCTGACAATTCAGAGTTTATGAAAAGGTTAACTCCACTGGATTGTTTTGCGATCTGTTGGACAGACAAATATGATAATGAGGGAGATGCCAGATTTATGAGATTTGTATTGAATCAAAGACAGGCAATAACTCCCATACTTAGTTGTCCGGATGATTTTGATTTTTCCTGCTTAGTTATTGTTGTGGATGTTATTATGCAGAAAAAAACAGTTATTTGGAAGCGGATCGGGATAGTAGACCATAGCAAAGAAGATGGCGAAGAAGAGAGGCTTAGCGGGATTCTAGATTTGGAAAAATACACGGATGAGGACTGGGAGCTCTATGGCGACAATATAGCTTTGGCAAAAGTGGACAGTAAAGAATGGTTCGAGTGGATTGGTTTGCGGATTGCAATTTTGAGTTTGAAAGAGAAAATTATATTCATTTAATTGATAGCTGCTATTAGCATTTGTGGCAGATTACAGACAGGACAAAAACATAATAAAAAGATATCTACGGATTGGCATTGTTCCGTTACTGATGTCTCTTATAACTATTGGTGTGGGAGTGAGTGTAATCATCTTTGATTCTCCGGCCAGACAATATTACTATTTTGAGCTGTTACTGGCAGTGATTATTATAATTTCCGGAGGGGTTGGAGTTGTTGGCGCCTGCCACAGATATAAAGAATTACCTCAAGGAAAGTTCTGCTGTTGCCCCGGAGGATTAGGTGTATATTCCGCGGGATTCAATTTTACTTTTTGGTGTATAGGGTTAATACTTTTTGCGCCATGCTTTACATTAGAGAAGTTTGGGCTTGGTGAATTGCTATATTTTGGTGTTTTCCAGACTTTGATTATTTTTATTTCTATGTTTGGTGTTTTATGTAACAGAACATATGGAATTGTTGATGGCGATGAAAAGATATCTGTGCTTGGAAGGAGAGGAATAAAGGATTACAGCTACTCTGATATCGCATATGTAACTGATAAAAACTCCTTCTTTAACTATAAGGCCTATGATCACGAAGGAAGAATATTGTTCAGATATGTTATGTTGTGGGATGATTCTGAAGGGCTTTTTGATGAATTACGTAAGCATAATATAACATTTAAAAGAAAAGCAAGGAAAAGAGTTTAATTATGATAGGAAAATACAAAGGTGAATACTACTCTTATATTTGCAATTCTAAAGCACAAGTACTGGTAACGCGAAGCAAAAAGAAAGCAGACGGCAGCTTTGAAAAAGATGACGGTGCTTATGTAAAGAAGGCAAAGGACGAGGACTTAAGCGACATCTTCGAAGTAAAGTTTCGTGTTGAATATGATGCAAAATTGCAAGACACGCCTCTTTGGTGGAATGTGTTTCCGGAAGACTTTACAAAATTTGGTGTAAATCTGGTATTTGCAGAAGGGTTTTTACCGAATTGGAAAGTTGTTGATAAGTTTGTCTGCAAGAAGTTTATTCCGTATATAGAGCTGGGCAACTGTGAAGTGGTTTATAAATATATAAAAAAAGACGGAATAGTTCAGGACATTACCGAGAGCACAGGAATTGTTTCCGTAAAAGAAATGCTTAGGAGATTGAAAGAATTTAGGCAATATAAAAGGTAAAGAATCAGTAAAAACAGAATATGATTTATTGCGAATAGTTGGTTTTGACGAAGGAAGATTAATTGATAGCGAAAAAACAAACAAACCCAGTTATGATAAATATTTCATCCAATATAGAACCAAAGACTGTGATGAAATAATACTATTCTTTACCTCTGATGAGAAAAATTTAATCGAAATAATAATAGCTCCTAAAAACGATATATCCCTGAAAGAAATTGAAATGATGCATGGAACTATGAGGATTCATAAATGATAGATCCAAAGGTGCATTAGATGAAGCTAAACAGGTATAAGTAATTTGGAAAAAGTCTATGGTGAGCGTTGGTGGAATACAAAAATAGAATGGTCAAAGAAATGTCTGAAAATCAGGCAAAAACCATTCATGAATCAAATGGTTGGCTTATATGTGAGTGATTTAAGTAATTGATTCGTGATACAAAAAGGTAATACCTATCGGTATAGCTGCGCAATTAGGAGAATATGGAGCTATTGATAACTTCTTTATGACTGGAGAGGGAACATGTGATGGCAACTGGTGGAATTATTTAGTTGAAAATGAAAAAACAGTATTTAATCGGAAGAGCACTCTTATTCTTAGGATCTGTCTGCTTAAGTGTGTTGGAATTAACAGGGTATTCTTCATTGGATGCATTCTTCAAGTGGGGGGTTATCGTATATATTGCAATAATGTTGATCTGTTATTATTTTCTTCTTGCTGATATCTACATGATCAAGGTATTGGATGAAAGTATATTGTTTAGAAGCTTAATTCGAACCCACAATGTTAAATGTAGTGAGATAGATAAGATTTACCATATAAAAAATCATTATATCAGTCCGAGAGTGCTTGTGGCTTCAAATGCAATATTAGTTGTGTTCAATGGAAAAAGACGTTATATTTCAGAGAATTATGATAATTATAGAACTTTTGAAAAATACGTTTTAGAAAAATTCAATGTCATTGAAGCAGAAAAAGATCCTGCATAAAATTCAAATTTGTAGAGCGATTAAATTCCAGTTTTACGCAATAAAGAGGGGCATATGCAGACTATTATAATTGTGCTTGATTCTACAAAAATGAGCAATCCGGATTTGGATATTTGTTATTCTTTGCCGGATCGAATAGAATCCCTTACTGATGGTCGTGTTAGGGATAATGGTTATGATTATTTATCCGGAACGGAAATAGGAATTTGGCTTGAAACGGAAGATGCTGAAGCAAATGTTGAGGATATTCTTGAATTAATGAAATCTGAGACAATTTTAGATAACGATTTATCGAAAGTTGCAGACGTTTATATTTCGACAGAGGAAAGTGCAGATATAGAAAACAGCAAGAAAATTTTCCCAATCAAATGAATGTAGTTTGTGAATTCGACAGGAGAAATACCATGGAAGAAAACCAACCCATATGGATTCAGGATATCCTGAAAAAAGGAAAAATGCTCACGATAGATTTTTTCATGATCATGAAGACACTTGCATGAAAATATGAGGGGGATAACGAAGAGTAATGCATCAAAACTTGCGCTTATTTATCGAAATAATAAACTTGTAAAGTTTGGCTTCATAATTATTCCATGCGTTGATTTGCTTGTATTTGGTAGTATCTACTTTTCAAGGAAGAAGAAGGGAAATCAAAAAGAACAAAAATGACACCTCAAGAGATGGATAAGGAACTTACACTGATTTTAGAAGATAAAATGAATTCGTTAGGGTTTACAAAAAAGCGGATACATGAATTCTGCCGCAAAGTAAACGATTGTGAGCAGTATTTCTCATTCTATTATACGAGAGACAGGGGATTGCCAGGCACGTATTATTCTATGTTTCCAACTCTTTCATTCAGATATTCGAAGGTGGATGAACTACAGTGCCTGTTCATGGGAAAAGAATATGATAAGCGTGAAAAGGAGTTCAATACTGGTTGTAAAGGATTGTATACGCTTGTTCCGGGATGCGATTCGGGGAGATACAGATATTGCTCAGATAATCCCATGAGCAATCATGCTGAGTTTATCTTCGATGATTTTCACGATTATGCATTTTCGTTTTATGATAAATATGATTCATTAGATAAAGTGGAAAAATACTTTGATCTAAATAGGAGTTATAACAGAAATGGTTTTGATGTTGTTAGAAATAATGCTTACGGATGCTGCATGGTAGCAGTTTTGTGCGTAAATGGCAAGTTTGATAAATGCAGACAGCTTATGGAAGAAGAATGCTTAGTAACTGATGAGCAGAAGGCAAGAATTATTGAGTATATTGGATTGAGGGATTGATAAGATTTTATATTACAGTATAAATGAAAAGATTAATTGAGGTTTAGGGAAAAAGTATGGTTGATAAAGAAAAAATTCAAAAAAAGATTAACCTCCAAAAAACTAAGAATATTATCTCTAAGATTAAGGGAATACAAGTTATTGATTACGAAGGACCATCCATTTTTGATGAAGAATACCTCCGGAAAATAAATTATTTTAGTTCTGAAAAAATAGCTGATTCAAAAATATCTGACTGTTCAAATGATTCTGAAGTCACAGAGTGGATATATAAACTTATGGATTTTCAAATGGATCAAATATGGTATATATTTCTGAATGGTTTTCTTGTTAAAATTCAAATACTTGATATCAAAACGGCAATAATGGGTTTATGGAATGAAACTATTTATTCGATAAATACCCGTTAACAAAGTAAATTTCAGGATAATGAAATAAGCAAATCGGTTTTTCTGGTTAAAACAGGAGGCGCCACATGAAATTAAATCGCATTCATCATATTGCGGTGATTTGTTCCGACAAAGACACTGCTCTGAACTTTTACCATAATAAGCTTGGCTTTCGAATTCTGCGAGAGAACTATAGACCGGAACGGGATGATTGGAAGATTGACCTTAAGCTCGATGACAGCGAAATTGAACTTTTTATTATGAAGGATCATCCACTCCGTCCTTCTCCCGAAGCTTACGGATTGCGTCATCTTGCTTTCCGTGTAGATAGTGTAGATGAGACCGTCGCAGAATTGGAGTCTATGGGTATCCCTTGTGAACCGATACGACGGGATGCTTTCACGGGTGAAAAAATGACGTTTTTCCGTGACCCGGACGGGCTTCCTTTGGAAATACATGAGTAAACTACTTGTGACAAATGAGATTGGTCTGGCTGAAGTGTTAGCAAGTTCTCCCGGAAAACAATGCAGAACGACAAATCGCAGTTTGTCTAAATGAAACATATAGAGGAAGACTATGATTAATATAAGCAACTTTACAGATCCTTCACCGGAGCTTTTTGATCTTAATCTATGTCGAAAAGAAGTTGATGGCGGAATGATTAACTATCATCAGATTGATGAGATAGAGAAATATCCAGATGCAAAAACGATTATTATTTCCGGATTAAGGCAAGAGACGTTTGAGTATTTTGTTACGAAATATGCCAACCAATTTGAAGCGATTTCCTTTTGGAAAAATAAAAGTGTAGAGAATTTGGCTTGCTTAGGTGAGTTAAATAAAGTTAAATATATCAATTATTTCTTTAATCAGCGAGCTATTGACTTATGGAATATGTCAGGAAATATAAATCTGATTGGACTAGGAATATATGATTTTAGCAGACTTCATGATATCGGTAGGATTGAGACTGCGCCTAATCTTGTGAACTTTCATATTGGGGATAAGGTTACGGCGAGTATGACGATTCAATCTCTTAAACCAATAATAAATACTGGGATAAGACATTTTGAGTGGTGGGGAAAGTCTGTTGGGGATAGGGATTTCATATGCTTATCCAAGAGCAAAATCGAGGAATTAGAACTTAATCCTACACAGTTTACAATGGAAGAACTGGCCAGTTTACTTGCACATTTTCCGGAATCGCTTAAAGGTTCCATAACAAAGCCTTATACCAAAATAGGAATAAGAGATAAAGATGGTTATCGAGTGTTCTATAATTTATGCAAACACAAGAAAATGTGTGAAGAAGGGAAAGATGATCAGCGATTTCAGAATTATTTGCATGAGTTTGAATTTTTGCTGGATGAAAAAAGAAATCACTAAATTCAAGTTTGTCGGGATGAACGTTGGAACATAAAATCGCAATATAATTTGCTAAAATAACTTGGTTAAAAAACCTTCAGAGCATCTCAAGTCTAAAGGGTAACTTCTTTTGATACTTTTGTAAAACCAAAGTCGACCCTCAGTTTTGGGACAATCCCCGGAACTGAGGGTTTTGATTGTGAATAGGAAATTATCAGCGTTTATTTCTCCGTGTTTTGAATTGTGGATGCATGCCCTGATGGTATAATGTCATAAAAGTACGAAAAATAGTTGTGTTAACGTAATGAAGGAACGGTTTCGTTCGAATTGGAATATGAATGGAGAAAATATGGAAAACTATGATTTTTGTTTAAGGCCTAGAGGAAGGTATTTGGCGTTGCTTTCTTTGGCGGTGTCAATAGCCATGTTCGCATTTTCGGGGATATATCTGCCACACGAAGCTTTTGCTATTGAGCGGGACAAGACAGAAGTAGTTATAATTATTGCAGTAGTAGTTTTCTTTGTTTCCATATCGGTATGGTTCTTTATAAAGTACCTTGGAATGTTCCTTGAAAAGATATACGTTAAGGGAGACAAGATTACTATATGCGTCTATCGCAAAAGGCAGTATTCAGTTAGTGAAATTACTGAAGCACGCATTGAATACATTGGTGGCGGCAATAGGCAGCTTGAGTGTTTAACACCCTATTTTAACGGAAAAAAGTGCTGGTTATTTCTGGAGATTGGTGAGCACATGCATAATTATGATCTGTGGTATAAATACATACAGGATGCCGGAGTAAAGATAACATCAGAGGAAGACAATGGATAATAAGATAGTACTAAAAGGAAATAGAAGTGCTGGAATGAGAACCGCAATAGGCGCGGTAAGTACCTCAACAATAGCTTGCGCGGCAGTACTTGCAAAAGGTTTTATTGGTAATTCTCTTGCAGAAACAGTGATTCTTTGCATCCTCTATGTTTTAGCGGGAACAATCATTGTATTTCTGGTTTATTTTTTGACAATTAGTAAAATAGTAATATATGATGAATATTTCGTTATCTATAGAGGGTTACTTCGAAGGAAGGTATTATTTTCACAAATTTCCAGATGCTTTTTGAGAGGCAGTGTCCTTACGATTTATGGAGGACCATCTGAAGCTGTCATTAATCTTGGGGATTATGATAACGCTTATAAGTTGATTGAGCTGTTAGAAGCGAAT
This sequence comes from Butyrivibrio sp. NC2007, assembly GCF_000421405.1. Taxonomy (GTDB): domain Bacteria; phylum Bacillota; class Clostridia; order Lachnospirales; family Lachnospiraceae; genus Butyrivibrio. The sequence goes on along the minus strand of NZ_ATWY01000003.1, from coordinate 11,122 downwards.
AATTTTGTGATTGAAGATATTAACCGAGGCTAACAAATACGATAGTCATTATGGAGATGGAACTAGTTTATATGGATATGATGAATATTATCATGGTAAGAATAAGGGTGGATATGAATGAATGTATTCAATCTGATAAATAAAAAGTATAAAGAGAAGATAAGTTTACAGGAACCTTTAAACTGTGATGATACTCTTCCTAAAGAGTTGATAGCAATACTTGGGCATTCAAACGGGATAATGGAAATTATGATTCATCCTAAGACCGGAGAAATGATGGAAATTGGATGGATCATCTATCCCTATGATGAAATCAAAAAGTGGAGTTCTTTTTATCAGAATGAGTACGGATTGTCAGGCGTGGTGTTCTCGGATGATGGTGCAGGCAATCCATTTTATTTGTTTGATGGTAAGGTTTATGAATTTGATCCTATAGATAACGAATCAGAACTAATTGCAGATTCACTTGAGGAATTTTTCCGGAATTAAATGATATATTAAATTGGAAGATAATTGATCAAAAATCATGGCTCAAATCGTAGAATTCTTCATATGAGATCCTGAAAACGCAATACAGAGCATTTAGAACACCCAGATTCTTTGACAAAAGACCCTCTGGGTGTTATTATAAAAGAAAACGCTTTAACACGTTAATACTGCACTTCGTAAAACTAAGGTTATATATACTTCCCCAAAACCGTACAGATGGTACAGAAATGTATCTAATGTACGGCTTTTTCTTGCCTTTTTTAGGATAATATTACTTAGTTAACATCGTTCACATCGAACAGAAAGAACAGTCAACCTATACATGAAAATTGCATTAGGATTTCTGAAAACCCTGTATCTTCTTGGTATAGAGACAGAAGATAAAAAATCGGTGTATATGCTGAGTATTATTCCAAGTGCTAGCATGAACACTGATGAAATGATGGACATGGCAGAAGAATGGTTTATGGACATTTAAGATTTTTTGCGTCCCGTTCATGTTACAATTAAATGGTAATATTATGCCTAAATATCGTTGGTGTCATGCAAAAAGTTTACTAAAGAAAGGAGGCTGCCATGAAGAATGATTATTTTTGTAGGATATTCCTATGCGTTCTGCTGACAGCTTCGATTTTCGTAGATACTTCGTGTGGATCGCAGACATCAACAAGCAAAACGCTCCAACAATTTGAGCCCAAGAAATATGAAATATCACATTTTCTGGTGGCAGTGGAAGACGAGCCTGACACAGTAGATTTCCAATGCACATCTATCCATTACACCATTGCTCAGAATGTATTCAACCGTCTCGTAGAAATGGAGAACGATGAGGCGGGGAATATGCAGATACTTCCTTCCCTGGCCAAGTCCTGGGAGATTTCCGATGACGGAAGGGAATATACTTTCCACCTACAGGAAGCTGTAGAATTCAGTAATGGAAAACCGCTTACAGCGTCTGATGTACAATTTACATTTGAAAGGCTTTTAACGCACCCGGATTCCTGTAATAGCGATATAGTCGATATAATCGTCGGTGCTGGTGAACTGGAAAGTGGGGAGACAGACCATCTGGAAGGCTTCAGGATTCTTGATGACCTGAACTTTGTCATAACAATAGAGCGGCCATTTGAGGCTTTTTTAGCCTGTCTCTCAATGCCCGGAGCCTCAATCCTTGACCAGGAATCGACTATGGCGGCAGGAGATCTCTTTGGGAAAGATCCAAAATGGACGATAGGGACAGGCTCTTTTGTCCTAAGAACATGGACGCCCGGAGAAGGAATGCTCCTGACTGCAAATCAGCACTGCTGGATGGGCATTCCTAAATGCGAAGGACTTGATCTTCGCTTTGTAAATGATGCCCGTGAGATCCGAAGAATGTTTGAAAATGGAGAGATTGACGTGCTTGATCTCGATGAGCTTGGCAACGCTGCAGAGTTCTTTTTACATGGAAGTGAGTATCAGGACAGGCTGTTCAGCGTTCCACGTATTGGAATAACGTATATTGCGATAAATGAGAGCATAGAACCTCTGAGTGATGTGCGAGTGCGTAAGGCCATGCAGATGGCAATAAACCGTCCGGTTCTGCTGGCTGCGGTTTATGGCGGTCGTGGACAGATTGAGAATGGAATATTCCCGCATGGGCTTTATGGCTATAACCCTGATCTTCCGGAAATCCCTTATGATCCGGAGGCGGCAAAAGAGCTTTTGGCAAAGGCCGGCCTCGAAGACGGTTTTGACCTTACTGTCAGTGTGAACTCTGCTTCGACACGATGGGAATTACAGGTCCTTGAGATGGCAAAATCCATGTGGGACGAAGTAGGTATAAGGGCAAAAATAAAAGTTATAGACGAAAGTGACTTTATGAGCAAGAGAAAGAATGGAGAACTTGCATGTTATACGGCTCAGTGGATGGCAGATTTTAATGATCCTGACAATTTTATCTACACATTTTTTGGGAATAGCCATAATACTACTTATCGTAGTCTGTGCTATTCGGATGAAAAGGTCATGAAACGAATTCAGCAGGCTCGTGTAATTTCAGATTCGAAGGAGCGCATCAAAGAATATCAGGATCTTGAACGCATAATTGTTCAGGAAGATGCTGCCTGGATTCCTCTTTATTCCAGAACACGTTACTACGTTACATCGGAGAGACTTCAGGGGATACAGGCGTCCTGGAATGGTTCGGTAAAAAACAAGTATTGTGAAATGTCCATAATAAGTGATGAGGAGTAGGTTTCTTGAAAAAGGAGTTAGTCAATGTATTCAATCCGCTCTAAAATCGCAATAATCACGGTTCTGGTAATCCTTACGAGTGTTCTGTCTGTCTTTGGCGCAAATTATTTTATTATCCAAAGAGAAACAGACCAGAATTCCGTAGATATGATGAATCTGATAAATTCAGATACTGACAAAGCTCTTGAAAAGTATTTTGAGAGTATTGAGCAGTCTGCAGAAATTACGTCCAATATCGCTATTGATGATCTTGACAGCGTTGTATTGGCTAATTATGGTGCAATAAAAACCGGAACGGATATAAGCGCACAGACACCTGATCAGATCAAAGCTTTGGATGATTACTTGGAATCTTATTGCAATAAAGTTCAGGGATTATTCTCCGGAGTGGCGGAAAATACACAAGGAATAAACTCATATTACTATTGCATCAGCCCTGAGATCAGTAAAAATGTTCATGGATTCTTCTACATGAAAGAAGGAAAGACGGGCCTTATTGAAAAAGCTCCGCTTGATGCGTCAAATCTCACACCCAGTGAGCAACTCGGTGCAACCTGGTATGATACTGCCGTTGACATGGGAAGGCCCGGATGGGTTGGCCCATACATTTTCCAGAAAGAGTGGGTATATTCATACTTTGTTCCCATTTATAAAGCCGGTATGCTGATCGGTGTACTTGGAATGGATATTCCCTGTGAGATTCTTATAGATCAGGTCAAAGATATCAGTATCTACGACACCGGTTTTGTTTGTCTTCTTGATAAAGACGCAAAGGTAATCTATCATCCTGATCTTCCAATCACAAGCGATCTTGATGAATTACAGCTCAGCGTTTCGTCTGAAACCCTCACAAAAGATAATAGCGGTAATGATCTTATACGCTATGAAGCCCATGGCACAAAAAGGCAGATGTCTTTTTCCACACTGTCAAATGGTATGCACGTGGTCTGTATTGCGCCAACAGAAGAGATCAATGCTCCCTGGATCACACTTATCAGAGATATTGCACTGATTACCGTGATAGTCATCTTTGTTTTCGTTTTACTGATTCTCCTCGTGATAGGAGCACTTACCCGTCCTTTGAAACAGCTCACAAATGCTTCAAAGAGGCTTGCTGATGCTGACTATGATGTTGATCTGACATATCAGGGCAAGGATGAGATTGGCGCACTGACTAATGCTTTCATGCGAATGAGGGATCAGCTGAAGCTTTATATTGAGAATCTGAATCATCAGATCTTCTATGACACAATGACAGATATTCCTAATATGCGTCACTTTTTTAAGCTGGCGGTAGAGGAAAAGAAACGCATCCTTTCAGAAGGACTTGATCCGGTAATGGTCTATATCGATATTATAGGTATAAGATACTATAACCGACAGTATGGATTTGAAATGGGCGATAAGCTTATTATGGATTTCTCCAAAATTCTGGCCGAAAACTTTGGAGAACACCGAATTTGCCGCTTTAGCGGAGATCATTTCACTGCAGTCGCAGAAGGAGACAAGGTAGATGAGATACTCCAAAAAGTTTTGGATGAATGCAGAACAGCCGTGGATGGAAAAGAGCTGCCGATTCGCGTGGGAATCTATAACAACGCCCTTGAAGATGTAGATGTGAACGTTGCCTGCGATCGTGCAAAATATGCAGCCGACAGGAAGAAGGGAGAGTTGTCTTCAACAATTACATATTATGATGAAGACATGCTAAAGAGGAACGAGATCAATGTTCACATCATCCAGAATCTGGACCGTGCCATTGAAGAAGGCTGGATCAAGGTGTACTATCAGCCAATCGTGCGCGCTTCCAATGGTCAGGTATGTGATGAAGAGGCTCTGGCACGCTGGATAGATCCTGAACTTGGGTTCCTTTCACCGGGATATTTTATTCCTGCTTTGGAACAGGCCAAACTGATATATAAGCTTGATCTTTATGTGCTGGAACAGGTACTTAAAAAGATGCAGAAACAGAAAGAACTGGGATACTACCTGATATCCCAATCTATCAACCTGTCCCGTATGGATTTTGAGAGCTGTGATATCGTAGAGGAAATACGAAAGAGAGTTGATGCTGAAGGCATTGACCATTCGCTTATTTCTGTGGAGATTACGGAAAGTGTAATCGGTGAAGAATTTGACTTTATGAAAGAGCAGGTTGCCAGATTCCAGAAGCTTGGATTCCCGGTTTGGATGGACGATTTTGGAAGCGGCTACTCATCTCTGGACGTACTTCATCAGTTGCACTTTGATCTAATCAAGTTTGATATGCGCTTCATGGAGCGCTTTGATGAGGGTGAAGAAGGAAAGATCATCGTAACCGAGCTTGTAAATATGGCTATAAGTCTGGGACTTGATACTCTTTGTGAAGGCGTAGAACTGGAAGAACAGGTAGAATTCCTGCGTGAGATCGGCTGTACGAGAATACAGGGCTACTACTACGGAAAACCTACTCCTTTTGAGGAAATAGTTGCCAAGATTGAAAGGGGAGAGGCGCTTACAATAGAGAACCCGGAGGAGGCAGAATATTATGCATCGATAGGACGCCTCAATCTGTATGATTTCTCAACGCTTTCTAATGGAGAAAATGATGAGATCATGACGCAGTACTTCAACTCACTGCCTATGTGCATTATAGAAGTCAATGACACAAAGTTGTGGTATAACCGTTGTAACCGTTCATACCGTGATTTCCTGAAACGGACGTTAAATATTGACTTCAATACATTAAAAAGAGATATACTCGATACTAAAGACAGAGAGGAATCGACATTCCTTAAGGCTATTATGCATTGTGGCAGGGAAGGTGGACGTTTGGTTGTTGATGAAAAAATGGATCAGGATACGTATGTCCACACATTAATCCGTCGAATTGGAGTCAATCCTGTAACAGGTACGTCAGCAATCGCTGTGGCAATCCTGACAATAGCTAACGAGTCAACATCGGGAATGGCTACCACAAACTGACAATATATTCCTGAGGGTTTGCCCGAAGGATAAGGGCGCTGAAACAGGGATGTTTCAGGGCTCTATTATATTGCCAGATAAATTTACATTCAAATAGGGAATTAGAAGGGTTTATTTTCTCAAGATAATGATTGTAGGTGCAATGTGCGGTAGATATAATAGGATAAATTCTTTAAATACTACTTGGGGGACAAGGTAATGAGGGTTACAAAGGAATATTCTAGAAACAAATCGTGGAAAATAGCACTTATTGTTGGCATAGTTGTTTTGGCTGTAGCAGTGATTGCGGGGTATATTATTATAGAACAAGTTGATATTCTTGATCTGGTTGTTATTATCACGATTCTGATTCCGGCTTTAATTTGGGATTATCTACCATGCCTGCTTATTATTGTGGGGCTGGGTATTGCTGTGAAGCTAATTATGACCAGGAAAAAGTGAGGGAACTCTATGACTTTGGATTACCTATTGCAGAGAATGTATCATAAGAGAGTTATATCGGAAAATATATTCCAGAATTATGTACGATGACAAAGTGCGGGGCGGAATTTTAGAAATATGCCTTAACAAGATGTGTTTGTTTTCTAAAGGCATATTTTTTATATATTATTGATCTTTGATTTGCCTTTGTATGCCTTAAAAAGCCCTTTGTATCCATTAAAGGCATACATTACGTATGGAAAAACCTTCACTGGCACCAAAATGTATGCCCTATAGCTATATTTTTTCTTATATAAGGCATACATTGAAATATTTTCAATTTTTGACTAAGCCATCAATTGCCAAATTATATGAATAAGAAAATCTAATTGCGGATGATAAGTTATATCAGAAGATAATGATCGATAGCTTCCTTGTGGTTTGTGCACGGACTTGTATCTGCAAGGATGAAAGACGCCGTAACCTGTATCCGTGCAGGGCGATTGTAAAGTGGAGATCGTTCTCCACCGGCGTACTAATATATAATATTCTAGAAGATAAATTGGAATACTTGATATGAGTAATATGACTGAAGGTTTACTTGGCGAGGCGGGCTCGTTATTGGCTGAATTACGTAAGGTAAATATATTGATATAAATTTAATGGTCATATTTGGAGGTATGAGATGTCGATTGCAAAAACGCAGACCTCTGAGAGCTTTCGATTAAGTGCATTGCTTTCATTTTCGGGAGGACTACAGGATGCATATACTTATAACGTGAGGGATGGCGTATTCGCAAATGCCCAGACCGGTAACGTGGTACTGATGAGCCAGAACTTTATGCAGGGAGAGTGGAATAAGGGATTACACTATATGCTCCCGCTCCTATCATTTGCTGCAGGTATTTTTCTGGCTGAAAGGATCGAGAGCAGGTTTAAGACTGGCAGCAAGATCCATTGGAGACAGATCATACTTTTTATAGAGATAGCAATGCTTTTGGCGGTAGGATTTATGCCGACAGGGGTAAATATGCTTGCAAATATCATGGTTTCATTTTCATGTGCCATGCAGGTGCAGACATTCAGAAAAGTTCATGGATATGGATATGCCAGTACGATGTGTATCGGCAATCTTAGGAGCGGTACGGAAAGCCTGTCACAGTATTTCAGAACAAAAGAGAAGGGATCCTTGTATAAGGCATTGCATTTCTTTGGCATTATTCTTATCTTTGCCACAGGAGCCGGCATCGGAGGGGTACTTTCCGCAAGGTTTGGTATTGGAACAATATGGATCTCACCGGCAATCCTTCTGGTTGTGGTCTTGATGATGCTAAAAGAATGAAATACGTGGATACATAAAAATGAGGCTAACAGAGTCTCAAGACACAGTCGATAAAGGTATGAAGCCATGAAGAAACCTGACTTTAAGGATCTGAAAAAACTAATAAAGGCGATAAATGACACCAACGATGCATTTAAGAGCATCTATGCAGAGAAAGACTCGCAGGAAAGCCGCATTAAAGCCATTTGCAAAAGGATGTCATCCGAAAAAGCCAGAGAATCTCTTGGCGAATTTTCCGTTGAGGAGCTTAAGAATGCCAAGGTTGGTATACGCGTGGCAGCCCTTCAGGAGGCCGGATATACCGACCTTGGGAAGATCGCAAAAGCTACTGATTACGACATCCGGAACATAGAAGGCATCGGCGAGAAGCAGATAGAGGCCATAAGGCATATTATCACTGAATTTGCAAACAGCCTCTCATCAAGGGTTTCCATCGTGCTTGATGCAAATGACCCTGAGCTGATTACTGAGATGTACCGCTATCTAAAGAGTGAAGATGTGCGCAGAGATGCTCAGGAGCCGGCCAAAAACCTTGATCTGTATGCCGCGAAAGTCGCATCCTCAGGTATAATACTTGGCGGCTTTGGATGGCTCTTTTCCGGAAACGATAAAAAAACCCGCACCATTAATATGGTTGCGGAGATATACGAATTCTGCAACAGCGCTTTCTTTGAAAAGCTCCTTGGCCTTATTGACAGGTATCACAGCGCCATCAATTCGCCAAGTGCAGATGCCGTGCAGGCTTTTACCCTGAACGGTGCGGATTTCTATGCCCTGCTGGAGAAGCTTGGAAGTAGCAGTGGTAACAGGCCGTTTATCTACGACAGCATACCAGGGCAGCTGGCCGAAGAAATAAGTAGCATGCAACTTTCGCAAAAGACCTTTCGAGGCAACCTGCGTGTGTATCAGGAATTCGGCGCAAAGTATATATTGCATCAAAGCAAGGTCCTCCTCGGCGATGAGATGGGCCTTGGCAAGACCATTCAGGCGATAGCTGCCATGGCTCATATTCAAGAAACCACGGATGGATTATGCCATTTTCTGGTGGTCTGCCCGGCCAGTGTCCTTGTCAACTGGTCAAAAGAGCTATCGAAGTTCAGCAACATTGATGCGTACATTCTGCATGGCCAGACTTTAGATGATGCATTTGACAGGTGGAGAGATTATGGGGGAGCCGCCATCACCAACTACGAATCCATGGGGAAAATAGTGGATCGTATCGACAATCACATGACTCTCGAGATGCTGGTAATTGATGAGGCGCATTACATCAAGAACCCCGATGCCAAGAGGACCATGTACATCAGGCGCCTTGATAATGAATCCAAGCGCATTCTTATGATGACCGGGACACCTCTGGAGAATCGTGTCGATGAAATGTGCAATCTGATAGATTTTGTAAGGCCTGACATGACCAAGGAGGTTCGAGGAATGGCGCACCTTAGCCATGTTCCGGAATTCAGAGAGGCGCTATCTCCTGTTTATCTGCGAAGGACAAGGACTCAGGTGTTAAAAGAGCTGCCTCCTATCGACGAGAAACAGGAATGGTGCGAAATGTCTTTTGACGACCAAAAAGCGTATACTGCGGCTGTCATGAACAGGAATTTCCAGGATATGCGCCGCGTGGGCTTTCTTCAGGAAGACATAAAAACTTCCGCTAAAACCTGCAGGCTCCTTGAGCTGTGCAATGAGGCAAAGGCGGAGGGAAGAAAAGTCGTTGTATATTCCTTCTTTAGAGATACCATATCCAAAGTGGCCGCGATCCTTGGCGATAAGTGCATAGGCGTTATAAGTGGAGATACACCCGTAGCTCATAGGCAGGATATAGTCGACAGATTTGGCGAGGCAAAAGATGGAAGCATCCTGCTCTGCCAGATAATAGCAGGAGGAGTTGGTCTTAACATACAGGCTGCCAGCATGGTGATATTCTGTGAGCCGCAGATAAAGCCGTCCCTTACAAGCCAGGCACTCTCCAGGGTTTACCGAATGGGCCAGGTCAGGAACGTGACGGTGTACCATCTTCTTTGCCCGGAAACCATAGACGAAGAAATGATGCTGGTGCTTGAACAGAAACAGAACGAATTCGACAATTATGCAGGCGAATCAGTACTGGCAGGTGCTTTCGACAACCTTATGGACAAGGAATGGATCAGCGATGTGATTGAAAAAGAAAGCAAGAAATATCTACCTGCAGTGCTGTAATTTAATTCAAATCGGGAGATTGGAGGGATAAACCATGTTAGAAATATTAAAAGCGAGGTTTCAGGATAATAAGAATCTTCATATGGATCTGAGTTGGCTTGACGTGGAGAAACGTTTGCTTGAGCATCCGGGCTCCATGGATGTTTTGAGAAGGATGGAGGAGAGCGGAGGAGAACCGGATACCATCGGCTATGACGAAAAGACGGGAAAGCTAATTTTCTGCGACTGCGCAAAGGAGTCCCCTTCTGGGCGCAGAAGCCTGTGCTATGACGAAAAGGCATTACAGGGGCGTGCTAAAAACCCGCCATCAGGCAGCGCCGAATGGAAAGCAAAAGAAATCGGCGTTTTGATCATGACGGAGGAACTCTATCGCCGACTGCAAAGTCTCGGGGAATTTGATTTGAAAACGTCAAGTTGGATCACTACGCCGGATGATATTCGCGACAAGGGCGGTGCATTGTTCTGCGAACGACGTTACGGAACGGTTTTCACATTCCATAACGGGGCGGATTCGTACTATTCCGTGCGCGGGTTCAGAGGCTATACGCTTATATGAATTCAAATTTGTAGAGCGATTAACTCTCAGTATTATATGCGATGACAAAGCGCGGGTAGGATTTTGGAAATATGCCTTAACAAGGCGTTTTTGTTTTTTGAAGGCATATTTTTCAAATATTATTGATCTTTTGATTTGCATTTGTATACCTTAAATGGCCCTTTGTATCTATTAAAGGCATACATTGAAATATTTTCATTTTTTGACTAAGCCATCAATAATTCCCTAATTTAGTCACTCTTTTTGGAGCTTCTGATGATGCTTGAGTGACTCAGGTGATAGATTTCAGCTGACTTAGTCAAATTTTCTTCAATTTGAAATTGAAAATTGTCTGATTCAAGTCACTAAAGCATGCAAAATAATATACATTAGTCAATTTTGCAAATTTGACAAATTATATGAATAAGAAAATCTAATTGCGGATGAGAAGTTTCCGGCAAATCGAAATTATTGAATTAATTCAGTATTCTAAAATTGATATCCCTAGTGAATTCCTAGATATTATCAAAGAAAAAACAGAAATTGAGATTTTGGTTAATAAAGAGAAGTATGTGCGATTGTGGAGTTCAAAGGTATTCACCCATCTCTTGAAAAATATGGTACTGTAGAATTCGAAATAAAGAGTATTAGAAAACAAGAAGGTTATAAGAATGGATAAAACAGGAAGATATGCTATATATGAAGGGAAGGAATATCACGCTTCTCTTGAGGATGATAAAAGGCATGTAGAAATATGGTCGAAAGATAAAGAGGATGAGGACAAGGGATTTAAGAAGCATCAATACCTTCAAGTTTATTCGAAAATTGTTGAGTTAAATGAATTAAGTGAGTTTTATGATGTTGAGGCCGTATGTGACTATATGGGAAAAACTCACAAAATATTTATTTCAGCAGATGGCGAATCATTCCGCATC
>NZ_ATWY01000002.1 GCF_000421405.1 Butyrivibrio sp. NC2007 | reverse complement strand
GAAGCGCAGGTTATTGTATACGGGACATGAAAAAAGCTTGCACAAGGGGTTGTCTTTAGCCGAAGTATGTGGCAGATAGCCGCATATCTATGTCTAGGACATGAGAAATGTGCATATGAAAGCGGGGGCTTAGCAGAAATCTGTGGCAGAAGCATAGGATATTGCCACCGGGACATGAAAAAAGCTTGCACAAGGGGGGCTCTAGCTGAAGTATGTGGCAGATAGCCACATATCCATGTCTGGGACATGAGAAATGTGCAGATGAAGGAGAGAACTTAGCAGAAATCTGTGGCAGAAGCGCAGGTTATGTCCACCGGGACATGAAAAAACTTAGAGATCTTCGATAACCTAACATGCTGCCCCGGCTTAGTGACCAAGATGCATAAAATATTAGGACTGCAAGGGACAGTACGCTGAGCTACAAGATCGGGCAGCCCTTGCAGTCCTAATATTTTGTGCTACAATGTCCGCGCAGCCGGGGCGGGATGTGAGGCTGGCACATGGGCTGGCGACGCCAGCAAAACAGCAAAACAGCGCCAACAAAGGACTCTTTCCAGGCAGTAGGAAAATTCTGTAATATGTGTTATACTAAACATATCACAGTAAGGAGGCGCGATCTATGATCATAGAAATTGATTTTAACAGTGATGAGGCGATATACGTTCAGCTCTGTAATCAGATCATATTGGGAATTGCCACGTCTCAGTTCAGGGAGGGAGAACAGCTTCCCAGTGTAAGGCAGCTGGCAGAGACCATAGGCATCAACATGCATACGGTCAACAAGGCATACTCCATTCTTCAGCAGGAAGGATTTGTGAAGATTGACAGGAGGAGAGGTGCGATAATCGCCCTTGATATCAACAAGCTCAAGGCCCTTAAGGAAGCGAGGAGCGAGCTGGCAGTAGTACTTGCCAGAGCTATTTGTAAGGGAATAGGCAGGGATGATATCCATTCACTGGTAGATGAACTCTATGACAATTACGAGGCTTACACAAACCTTTAACAGAAAGGATTAATATATGGAATCTAAATTCACGGCGATGGCCAATGACGTCCTTAAGCTGGCCAAGAAGACAGCAAGGACACTTAAACTTAATTATGTGGGAACAGAGCACATCCTCATGGGACTTATCTTAGAGGATGGATGTGTGGCATCCAGGATCCTTATCGACAACGGTATCGATGAGAACAGGATGATGGACATGATAAGAGACCTTATCGTTCCCGATAGCAATGTCAGGACCCTTGACAGGGACGGCTTCTCACCAAGAGCTGAGAAGGTCCTTGAGGAGGCTCACAAGCTGGCAGAGCGTTTCCATGCAGACAAGACAGGAACAGAGCATATTCTTCTTGCCCTTATCAAAGAGGGAGAGAACGTAGCTGTAAGACTTATCAGCACTCTCAACGTACCTGCTCAGAAGATTTATGCTGAGACCCTTGCTGCCATGGGCGAGGACCCCAATATTGTAAAAGAGGATCTTGGTAAGAAAGCAATTGCACAGAAGACCGGCAAGAAAGCATCAATCCTGGCTCAGTACAGCAGAGACATGACAGCACTTGCCACCGAAGGTAAGCTCGATCCTGTTATCGGAAGAGAAAGGGAGATTAAGAGAGTAATCCAGATCCTCTCAAGAAGAACCAAGAACAATCCATGCCTTATCGGTGAACCGGGTGTAGGTAAGACTGCGGTTGTAGAGGGCCTTGCCCAGAGAATTGCTTCAGGCGATGTTCCGCTTACAGTACAGAACAAGAGACTTGTAACCCTGGATCTTTCAGGTATGATCGCAGGTTCCAAATACAGAGGTGAGTTTGAGGAGAGAATCAAGAAGGTCATTAAGGAAGTTGCAGATGATGGCAATATCATCCTCTTTGTAGACGAGATGCACACTCTTATCGGTGCCGGCGGCGCAGAGGGCGCCATCGATGCTTCCAACATCCTTAAGCCGTCTCTTGCCAGAGGCGAGATCCAGATGATCGGTGCGACAACCATCACTGAGTACCGCAAGTATGTGGAGAAGGACGCTGCCTTAGAGCGTAGATTCCAGCCTGTAAATGTGGATGAGCCTACGAAGGAAGAAGCTACAGCAATTCTTAACGGAATTGTCAGCAAATACGAGGAGCACCACAGAGTTACCATTACTCCTGAAGCTATCAAGGCTGCAGTTGAGCTCTCCGAGAGATATATCAATGACAGAAACCTTCCGGATAAGGCCATTGACCTTATCGATGAAGCAGCTTCAGCCGTAAGACTGCGCACCATGGGCGTTTCCTCTAAGGTAAAAGACCTTGAGCAGAAGATCAGGGATCTCGACATCAGCATAGAAAATGCCTTAAAGGCAGGCGACTTTGCCAATGCCGGATTATACAACAAGCAGCAGAACCAGCTCCTTAATAAGCTCCAGAAGGTAAGAGCTGCAGAGAAGAGGAAGAACCTCACATCAGGTTTCATCGTTAATGAGAATGACATTGCAGAGGTTGTGGCTGAATGGACCAGAATCCCTGTTAAGAAGATCGCAGAAAAAGAGTCTGAGAAGCTCCTTAAACTTGAGTCTGTACTCCACAAGAGAGTTATCGGTCAGGAGGATGCTGTAAAGGCAGTATCCAAGGCTATCAGAAGAGGAAGAGTTGGACTTCAGGATCCAAACAGACCTATTGGATCATTTCTTTTCCTGGGTCCTACAGGTGTAGGTAAGACAGAGCTGTCCAAGGCACTTGCAGAGGCAATGTTTGGTGATGAGAATGCTCTTATAAGAGTTGATATGTCTGAGTACATGGAAGGTCATTCGGTATCCAAGATGATCGGATCACCGCCCGGATATGTCGGATTTGATGATGGAGGCCAGCTCTCTGAGAAGGTACGTCGCCATCCATATTCCGTAATCCTGTTTGATGAGATTGAGAAGGCTCATCCGGATATCTTCAATATCCTTCTTCAGGTGCTTGATGACGGACACATCACAGATTCCAAGGGCAGAAAGGTAAGCTTTAAAAATACCATCCTTATCATGACTTCCAATGTGGGAGCTCAGAAGATCGTTGATCCCAAGAAGCTCGGTTTTGGCGCCGGACCTGATGCCAAGAGAGACTACGAAGACATGAAAAACGGCGTTATGGAAGAGGTTAAAAAGCTCTTTAAACCCGAGTTCATCAACCGTATTGATGAGATCATGGTATTCCATACCCTTACAGAGAAAGAGATGATGGATATCGTAACACTTCTTTCTCAGAATCTCTCCAAGAGATGCAAGGCTCAGATGGATATCAATCTTACCATTTCACCTGCAGTTAAGAAGTACCTGGTTACCAAGAATTCCGATGCCAAGATGGGTGCAAGACCTCTTAAAAGAGCTATCCAGTCCACCATTGAGGATGCAATGGCCGAAGAACTTCTTAAGGGCAACATCAAGGCAGGTATGGATGTTACGGTAACTCTTAAGGATGACAAGGTTGTCTTTGTCGGAAAAGACGGAAAGAGTTCTTCTGTCAAGAAGGTGTCCGTCAAGACCACGAAGAGCAAGGGCACATCCAAGACAAAGAGCACTGTGACCACTAAAAAGCCGGTCAAAAAGGCAACAAAAAAGACGGCCAAAAAATAAGAAAAATTTAATTTAATAATGTGTCGGAGTAGGATATACTTTATATATGGGTTACTTATTAAAAGTGCAACATGCTTAGGAGGGCTACTATGGCTGTCGTAGAACAGTTGATCAAAGCTGAAAGTGATGGCACTGTAAGCTTTGGCAATTACAAGCTTCCGGAAAAGAAGAAGCTGGAGAATTTTGAGCACAACGGTAATATCCTCAAGGTAAAGACCTACAAGGATATCACAAAGCTCGAGAGTAATGAGAACTTTGTTTATGAGTCAGTTCCCGGAACTGCTGTCACAGGTTTCAAAGAGACAGATAACGGGGTGGAGTTCAGTGTAGAAGGTGACAGCGATGCACAGATCACACTTGGACTTTTGGAGAACACTGAGTACAGTGTATCTGTTGGCGGAAACAGCATCGGCAAGATGACTACCAATCTTGGCGGCAAGCTGAACATCAGCGTGGAACTGTCAGGCGAAGGCCCTGTAGAGGTCAAGGTCTGTAAATAACAAAATATTATCAAAGAGCTTTCCCTGATAAGGAAAGCTCTTTTTAATTGTAGGGGTATAAGGGAGGTTAAATGGCAACAAAGATCAAATCAGTTTTTTTCTGTCAGAGCTGCGGGTATGAGTCATCCAAATGGATGGGACAGTGCCCGGGGTGTAAGGAATGGAATACATTTGTTGAGGAGACGGTTAAGCCTGCTGCAAAGCCGGCCAAGGGGATAAGTGCCTCGACGGGCAGCAGTGGAGCATATGAGGCTCCAAAGGCTCTTTCGGACATTGAGATGAATGACGAGGAGAGGTACGACACACACATAGGGGAGCTGAACAGAGTCCTCGGAGGAGGACTTGTTAAGGGTTCGCTCATCCTTGTGGGAGGCGATCCGGGAATTGGTAAGTCAACTATCCTTTTGCAGGTGGCAGGCAATATTTCATCTGATGATAAAGACGTTTTATATATTTCAGGTGAGGAATCTCTTCGCCAGATCAAGCTAAGAGCCAACAGAATAGGGGAGTTCTCGGATAAACTCAAATTCATGTGTGAGACCAATCTTGGAAATATTGAGGAAGCTATTACGAGGGCTAAACCCAAGGTTGTCATCATCGATTCAATTCAGACCATGTACAATGAGGCTGTTTCATCAGCTCCGGGAAGTGTTTCTCAGGTCAGGGAGTCTACCTCGGTGCTGCTTCGCATTGCCAAGAGCATGAATATTTCAATATTCATCGTGGGACATGTGACCAAGGAAGGCCAGGTTGCAGGACCAAGAGTTCTTGAACACATGGTTGATACTGTTCTTTACTTTGAGGGCGACAGGCATGCATCCTACAGGATTCTCAGGGCAGTAAAAAACCGTTTTGGCTCCACCAACGAAATCGGAGTCTTCGAGATGCAGGAGAAGGGCCTTGTGGAGGTTACCAATCCTTCAGAGTTCATGCTGGATGGAAGACCTGAAAATGCCAGCGGATCAATCGTGACCTGCTCTGTCGAAGGAACAAGACCGATACTTATTGAGATTCAGGCCCTTGTCTGCAGGAGCAATTTCGGATTTCCAAAGAGACAGGCAAACGGAACAGACTACAACAGAGTTAATCTCTTAATGGCAGTTCTTGAAAAGAGAGTAGGTCTTCAGATGGGTGAATCGGATGCCTATGTAAATCTTGCAGGAGGAATGAGAATAGCAGAGCCTTCGCTTGATCTTGGAATCTGCCTTGCACTAATCTCAAGCTTTAAGAACAAACCCATAAGCGGAGATGTGATTGCCTTCGGTGAAGTTGGATTATCAGGAGAAGTGCGTTCAGTAAACATGGCAGAAGCCAGAGTGTCAGAAGCAAGGAAACTCGGCTTTAAGACCTGCATTGTACCCAGAGCTCTTGAATCCAAGCTAAAAAGTACCTTCAAAGATGTAGAGATAATCGGTGTTTCATCTATATCCGATGCCATGAGGATATTTTGATTCCATACAAAAAAACACGCAGATATGATAGCTGATATGATAGAATATTTGCTATGATATTTCAGTATGTTTATATAAATCAATTTTGGGAGTTGCATTCGTTATGAAAATCCGGGTCAGGAATGCGCTTTGCATTCTGATGACGCTGATGATATTTTGTGCTGTGCTGGGGAGCGGTAGCACGTCAATCAGTGTCAGAGCTGAAGAACTAAATAGCGATCAGGACTTTATCCAGACAGATATCATGGAGGATACCGAAAGAGCTCTTGATGTGTGCTTCTTTATAAGAGGAGCAGCAGTCGGGGCTGATATACCGGAAGAACCCGGTAACTACTCTGCAGCCCAGTATTCATCTGCTATCAGAGTTGACGGAGCAGTTTCTACTTCTTATTCTGAGAGTGCTCATGCAGTTGATGGCTCTGAGGAGTCTCTTTTATCTGATGGATTCACAGCATCCAATGAGGTTTCACAGATGCTGAGCAGGCTCCCACAGGCGGCAGACATAAAGGAAGCGGTTGGAGAATTTGATGAGACTAAGCACTACGTTGTTTGGTATGTCATTAAAAGTGCTACAACCGGCTATCCTAATGCCGACGTCACAATTCATGTTGACGGTGTAATAAGAGAAAGAACTATTGCGGAAACAGAAGACCCACAGGATCCAAATGATCCACAGGAATTAGAAGATCCACAGGATCCGAAAGACCCACAGGAAACAGAAGATCCACAGGATCCAAAAGACCCACAGGAAACAGAAGATCCAAAAGATCAAGATAAACCTGTAGAAGTAGCCGATCCTATTTCTGATGTTACGCTGGAGATCAGAGCACTGTTTCTTGAAAATGGGGAAGAGTGCAAGGAAATCGTCTTTGACGGCAAAGAGCATATCGTTGGTGGTTTTGAGATTGTGGTAAAAGACAAAGAGAGCGATAATCCCATTATCGGATACCTCTACGAGTGCTATGGTCAGTTTATCGGAACCAAATCCTATGCGGATAATGGACAGGGCACAGAGTTTACTTACCGTGGACAGAACTTCTGGGTTAATGTTGTTAAGGCCTTTGCCAAGGTCACAAATATCGGCGATTCACAGGAAGTTGTTTTCTATGACGCTGATGATCACCCATTAAGGAGTGCTGCTGATTTTATCATCAAGGATTCAGCCGGCAATATTCTTCCCGCCAAGTTTAATGTCCTTCCTGTTACAGGAACGGTAAATGTAAAAGCCAGGGATATTACAGTTGAGGCAGGCACTACGGTTAAAAACAACCAGGGTCAGACTCTTACGGATGACAGTTTTACCATTACCTCAGGATCACTCCTTGAGGGACACAGGATAGAAAAAGTAGTTATTAACGGAAGCCAGACCGGTGTAGGAAAATCGGTTAACGAGATAACCACTGTCATCATAGTTGATGAAAACGGCAAACCTGTTAATGACCTCTACAATATCAAAAAGGTAAACGGTGAGCTGATACTGGTAGATCCGGGAACCGGAGAATCTGCAACGGTTAGTGGAAGTGAGAATACATCAGCTTCCGGGACTACATCAATCATTTCAGTCATAAGAACGAATTCAGGACTCACAGCCACCACAGGAAACGTGGTGATGGACTCTCTTCAGGCAGCAGGTAACAGCACTGTTTCGCAAAGAGTTCTGGGAGCAAGAAGAGCTGATACTTCAGATACTGCCGATGACTATCATATCAGACTACTGGTGCTGATATCAGGTTTTGCTTTTGCAGCGTTAACTTTAATTAACGGAAAACATTCGAATTAGTATAAATATTTTATAAAATAAGCCGATAAGATTAATGTATGAAAATCTTGTTGGCTTTTTTTATGCTCTTTTTTACCCAAAGTTCAGTCGAAAGTGAGGTGCTTTTCATGAGGTTGTCATTGAAGAGAGTGGTCTGCGCAGTGTTTGGAATTACCATGATCTGTGGACTGGTTCTTTTCCCGGTTAATGCAATAAAAGCTCAGGCAGCCGGATATACTCAGGGAGATGGTATAAAGCTCTCCGAGGATACACGAAAAACACTGGAAAAGGGCACAACTAAGTACAATGGCGTGGATTATTCGGGGGCTCCTTATTACTATAATCCGCTTTATTACTATTTAAACTACTCTGATCTGCGTGATGCTTTTGGTCCAAATCCGGATCTGCTTATCAAGCACTACGTAGAGTTTGGAATAAAAGAAAAACGTGTTGCCGACAAGCAGATCGTTCTAGGGGCTTATCCTCAGAGCAGCAGTTATGAGTATGTTGTTCCTTCTTATCAGAAGACCAGCAAAAAGCAGGACGGAATGGTTGTAATTTCCGGAAACCTGCACAGCAACGGTGGAATGACAAGAGCTCAGGAAGTTGCAGCAAGAGATATTGCTTATCAGATTGCGCAGCATGTGTATGATCACGTTAAACCAAAACATGACGCTTACAAAGATGGCGATCAGATTAAGATGATCGTATATGCGACAGGAATTGTCAGAGCTTATTGCGACCTTGGTGTGGAGCTGACACAGGACCAGGTTAAGAGCTCAAACAGCAAGATATACAGAACAGCCTACGGAGTTTTCATCGGCCAGGAATATACCTGCGCAGGATCCACAAGAGCACTGGGACTTATCCTGGATTATCTGGACGCTGTAATGGATGATGATCCTCCTCTTAAGTGGGTGCATGTAAATGCTAACAAGTGGGATGATCAGTGGTGCCAGATCGTATGCGACAATCACGAGGCATATGCGGATCCGATAAATTCCTGGGCCGGATACGGAAAGCACCCGAACCAGGGCGGAACCAAGAAGGATATAAAGAACTATTACAACTATGCTAATGAAAGCGACGTTATAACCATTAAGAAGCCGAAGGTTGATTGATGAAACTCTTTTCCGAAATGTCTTTTAAAAGAATAAAGATATGGTGCAGCGTACTGATACTTGCTCTTGCATTTACCATGGTGCCTTCTGTAAGCGCCAAGGCAGTGACTATAACCAGTATCGACTATACGACTTTCAGAGGCAATACATCGATTTCCACCATTCATATAGGAAGTGATGTGGTCGATATTTCTTCAAATGCCTTTAAGGGACTCAATAACTTGAGGTCCATTACGGTAAGCACAAACAATCCATACTACACCTCCTATAGTGACTGCCTCTACAACAAGGATCTGACAGAGCTTATATGTTTTCCGGCTGCGCTTAAGGGAGCTGTGATTCCGGATACGGTGGTTAGGATAGGATCAAATGCACTCTACGGACTGGATAAAGATCTGACGACCCAGATAAGGGGATTGGTTAACAGCCAGGCATCCGAGAACATGATGGAATGGGAGATAACAGGTCCTCACTTTATCCATACAGAATACGGCATCAAGTGGAAGGACACCGACGGAACACTTAAAAATCCAGAGACGGATATCATGAAGCTGGTAGCCTCCGTGGTGGAAATGAGCACCACCGGTGACATGTCACAGAAAAAGCAGCTTGAAAGATGCTTTGACTACTTCGTAAAGGCATCTGTCTATGAGAGAAAGTTGGGAGTACCCGAGGGCGACTGGACTGAGAGCTACGCGACAGATATTCTGCTGAATTCAAAGGGCAACTGCTACAACTTTGCATCAGCTTTTGCATATATAGCCCTGGGACTTGGATATGAAGCAAGAGTCTGCACCGGAAGCGTTACATCAGCTCTTGGAGGCAGAACACCTCATGCCTGGACTGAGGTCAAGATTGGAAACAACTGGTACATCTTCGACGCGGAGATGCAAAGAGCAAAGGGAAGCGGATACTACAAGCAGACCTATGATAGCTATCCTGCCGGACCTATCATCAAGGAAGCAAGCTACAAAGTAAATTATTAAAGAGGAAAAGATATGAGAAGGATTCTTACATTTTTGAGCATATTCGCAGGAACAGTATTATGCGTCTTTATATTCAACATAGTGCTGTACTCTGCAGTACCTGCATACAGGTACTTGCTTGAAGGTCTTGTTGCAGATGACGACATACCTACAGTCACTGTAACTGACGTGCCCAAGGTGCAAGAGGATATAAATATTGACAATGCGGTCATAGAACCGGAAGTAAAGCCCGACTCATATTATAAGATTACTTATATAAACAATGATTCCATACCTTTAGAAGGCCAGCCTTCAGAAGCAGAGCACGTGATAGTTGACAAAGAGTATCATGAGGACTGCGGAACAGGCAAGGGATACTGGGTTATAACTTACGATGATGGAACCACAGAAATTGAATAAAGTAAACTGATAAAATCATACAATGATACAACATGACGACACTCTGTTTTTAGAAAACGTTTCCGAAAGGTAAATATTACTAAAACAGAGTGTCTTTTATTGTCCAAAATTCACAGTATAGAACAAAAAACAAAAGGATTTCTAAGATAAAAAGAAGAATTCTCTATGTTTTTGCACAAATGCTTTTGTTAACATATCCATTGTAAACAAACGTTGGGGCTCTACTTATGATGTGCCTCAATAACTTACTTTAAGGAGGATGTTACAAATGAAAAAGAAATTGGTAAGTCTTTTAACAGTTTCTGCAATGACAATGGCTATGCTCGTTGGTTGCGGAGAGGCAGCAGCAGATACAGCTACACAGGCTCCTGCAGCAGAGACAGCTACAGAGGCACCTGCAGCAGAGACTGCAGAGACAGCTGCTGAAGCAGTTGCAGAGACAGCAGGAAATGCTGATCTTGCAGACAAGAAGGTTGGTGTTTGTATCTATCAGTTCGCTGATAACTTCATGACACTCTTCAGAACAGAGCTTGAGAATTATCTCATTTCACAGGGATTCTCAAAGGACAACATCACAATCGTTGATGGTGCTAACGACCAGGCAACACAGACAAACCAGATTCAGAACTTTATCACACAGGGTGTTGATGTTCTTATCATCAATCCCGTTAACTCATCTTCAGCTGCAACAATTACAGACCTTGTAGTTGGCGCTGATATCCCTCTTGTATACATCAACCGTGAGCCTGATGCTGACGAGGAAGCAAGATGGTCAGCTAACAGCTGGAACGTAACTTATGTTGGATGTGACGCTCGTCAGTCAGGAACAATGCAGGGCGAGATCATCGTTGACCTTGGTCAGGATAAGGTTGACCTTAACGGCGATGGCAAGATCCAGTACATCATGATCGAGGGTGACCCTGAGAACGTTGATGCTCAGTACAGAACAGAGTTCTCAGTTAAGGCTCTTGAGGATGCAGGTTGGACAGTTGATTGTCTTGATGACCAGGTAGGTAACTGGGATCAGGCTACAGCTCAGCAGCTCGTTGCTAACTCACTTTCAGCTCATCCTGAGACAGAAGTTGTATTCTGCAACAACGATGCTATGGCACTTGGTGCTCTTCAGTCAATCGAGGCAGCTGGACGTAAGGTTGGTGAGGACATCTACCTTGTAGGTGTTGACGCTCTTACAGAGGCTCTTGAGGACGTACTTGCTGGAACAATGACAGGTACAGTATTCAACGATCACATCGCTCAGTCACACGGTGCAGCTGATGCAGCTATCAACTACATCACAGGTGCTGGCAACGATTACTACATCGGATGTGACTATGTAAAGGTAACAACAGACAACGCACAGTCAGTTCTTGATTCACTTAAGTAATTAAGCAGTAATCGGTTTAGATGTTTTAAAGTTATAAACGGTGGCGCGGATGCTTGCATCCGCACCACTTTTTAAAGGGAACACAAGTTAGATAGTTAGTAGAGAGGGACACGATATGGCATCAGAGTACAAATTGGAACTACGGGGCGTATCCAAGTCCTTTCCCGGTGTAAAGGCACTGGATAACGTACAATTGGCAGTAAAGCCCGGTACCGTCCATGCACTTATGGGAGAGAACGGAGCCGGTAAATCAACACTTATGAAGTGTCTTTTCGGTATTTACAAGATGGATGCCGGAGAGATATACATCGACGGAGAAAAGACAACAATCGAAAATCCTGATGAGGCTATGAAAAAAGGTATAGCCATGGTGCATCAGGAACTTCAGCCGGTACTTGCAAGAAGCGTTGGAGAGAACATGTTTCTTGGAAGATTCCCGGTAAAGAAATATGGTCCACTTCAGATCATCGACCATAAAAAGATGTACGAAGAAACAGAGAAGTGGCTGAAAGAAGTTAATATGGATTTCGATCCAAAGGCACAGCTTGATACACTGTCCATCGGACAGATGCAGTCAGTTGAGATTGCAAAGGCAGTATCACACGACGCCAAGGTTATTATCTTCGACGAGCCAACATCTTCTCTTTCAGATAGTGAAGTTGAAGCGCTTTTCAGAATCATGGAAATGCTCAGAGAAAAAGGAGTTGCCATGATCTATATCTCACACAAGATGGATGAGATCAAGCGCATCGCTGATGATGTTACCATCATGCGAGATGGTACATACATCGGAACATGGCCTGCTAAGGAACTTACAATTGATGATATCATCGCCAAGATGGTAGGCCGTGAGCTCACAAATATTTATCCTGTAAAAGACAGAACACCGGGCGAAGTGGTTATGGAAGTAAACGGACTTTCATCAATCCATGAGAAGTCCTTCCAGGATGTATCCTTCAACTTAAGGAAGGGTGAGATCCTCGGATTCGGAGGACTTGTCGGAGCCCAGAGAACAGAGCTTATGGAAGGTCTGTTCGGTATAAGAAACCTTTCAGCCGGTACAATTAAGATTCACGGCAAAGAGGTTAAGATCAAGAGCCCAAGAGATGCAATGAACGCCGGAATCGGTATGATCACAGAGGACAGAAGAGGAAACGGTATCTTCGGATGTCTTTCAATCAAGGATAACGTAGGCGTTTCAGTTTACAACAAGTATCTCACAGCCGGTTTTGTTCTTGATCATCCTAAGATCAACAAAGTAGTTGATGACAGCATTGAAAAGCTCAGCATCAAGACACCAAGCATGCAGGAGCACATCGCTAACCTTTCCGGTGGTAACCAGCAGAAGGTTATTGTATCAAGATGGCTTGCTAATGATCCTGACATTCTTATAATGGACGAACCTACAAGAGGTATTGACGTAGGTGCCAAGCATGAGATTTATGAGATTATGACTGATCTTGCCAAGCAGGGTAAGGCTATCATAATGATATCCTCCGAGATGGCAGAACTTCTTGGTATGTCAGATCGAATTTATGTAATGTGTAACGGTAAACTACGAGGCGAGATAACTGAAGAA
The DNA here is from genome assembly GCF_000421405.1 of Butyrivibrio sp. NC2007. GTDB lineage: Bacteria > Bacillota > Clostridia > Lachnospirales > Lachnospiraceae > Butyrivibrio. The sequence continues at coordinate 261,535 of NZ_ATWY01000002.1, read as the reverse complement.
GCAGACATGACCCAGGAGAAGGTTATGAGCTATGCTACTCAGTTTTGATATCCGCAGCTATTATAAGAGAGGAAAAAGAAATGGTTAAGACAAAACAGCAAAAAGCAATTGATTTTCTTATAAATAACGGTGTTATCATCGTTATGTTCATCCTGGTTATTTACACAGGTATTACAAACGACAGGTTCCTTACATCAAACAACCTGTTCAACATTCTTATGAATATGAGTTCAAGACTTGTTATTGCCCTTGGTATCGCAGGCTGTGTTATTACTGCAGGTTGTGACCTGTCAGCCGGACGTATGATCGGTTTTGCAGCATGTATTGCAGGTACACTTCTTCAGAAGATTGACTACTCAGGTAAGTTCTTCCCTGATATGCAGCCACTTAACATCTTCGTTGCACTTCTTATCGTGCTTGCTATCACAGGATGCTTTGGTGCGATCACAGGATTTTTCATCGCATTCCTTCACGTTCCTCCATTCATCGCAACCCTTGCTATGATGGAAATCGTATATGGACTTGCTCTTATCTACACAGGTGCTACACCTCTTGGTGGATACACAACACAGTACACAAACATCGCAACAGGTAAGTTCCTTGGTATAAGCTACCTTATCTGGATCGCACTTATTGTAGCAGCAATTACATGGTTCATCTTCAACATGACCCGTCACGGTAAATATATGTATGCAATCGGTGGAAACCCACAGGCTGCAGAAGTTGCCGGTGTTCCTGTTCGTCTTACAATGGTACTTATCTACATGAAGGCCGCTATGATGTATGGTCTTGCAGGATTCATGCTTGGTGCTAAGGCCGGTGGTGCATCAGTTAACCTTGGTCTTGGTTATGAGATGGAAGCTATCGCTGCTTGTACAATCGGTGGTGTATCAGTTACAGGTGGACGTGGTAAGGTTTCAAGTGCCATCATCGGTGTTGCCGTATTCGAGCTCTTAAAGGCAGCTCTCCAGTACCTTGGTGTTGATGCTAACGCACAGTACATCTTCATCGGTCTGGTTATCTTCGTAGCTATCTCACTTGATATCCGTAAGTACGTTGCTAAGAAGTAATTTAGTAAAATTTAATGTATATTTATTAACGAAATTACCTCAATAATAAAAACGTCATGTTATAATAGGGATGTAGTCTTTATGGGCTGCATCCCTTTTTAATTGTGCTTTTTGTCTCCTGTAAAGAGGATTGTATTTTGAACGAAAAAGCGAATCGGAAATTAAGGGCCCACAACGTTGTTATAGTTATTATTACGGTCACCTGTATCGGCGCGATTTTAGAGAGTATCTCCCAGGGGTGGGAACTTTGGACCATCCCTCTTATTGCAGGCGGAATAATAGCTTGCTGGGCTATTCATATTAACGGATATGGTGAGACCAGGTTCAGAGAAAACTTCTTCATGATCTTTTCGATGATGGTGGCTTTCTTTCATGGTGTTCACATAACCAGTTTCTACGATATCATCATTGTTTCGGTTCTTCTTATGATCACAGCATCTGTAATGGGCAGAAGAAAGTTCCTGCCTTTTATTTTGCTGGAATACATTGTCGTTACCTTCAGCCAGCTTATCATTGGCGTTTCTACAGGCAGTATCACAATTGATCCCTTAAGCGTTTCCAGAATAATTCTTCATATCGTGGTTGAGCTTAGTATTTACAGAGCACTTCACGAGATCCTTCGCAACATGAGCAGGATTGAAAATGATATAGAATCCATTCAGGATACCGAGGAGAGTGCCAGAAAAGGTATGGAGGACTTCCTTGCGAATATTTCCCATGAGCTTAGAACTCCGGTAAATGTAATAAGCGGAATGTCCACTCTTATCCTGAAAAAGGAATCAAGAGATGATGTGATAGCTATAAGAGATGCAGGAATTCGTCTTTCCAATCAGATTGAGGATATTCAGGACTACAGTGAGATAGAGAGAGGCGATGCTGTCCTTGAAGAAGAGAAATATATGATCACTTCGATCCTTGGAGATATTGCAAGTGATTATGAGACCATGTATCAGGCTCAGGGACTTGAGTTCACAATCGACCTTGATCCATCGCTGCCTGCTGTTTTAAAGGGTGATTCAAAGAAAATAAAAAAGATAATAACTCACCTTATAGACAACGGATTTAAATTCACAAAAAAGGGTGGAGTGCTTCTGAGAGTCTTTGGTATAAAGCATGGCTACGGCATCAACCTCATCATTGAGGTCATGGATACCGGAATAGGTATGACCGAGAAGGTCCGCAATAAGGTTGCAACAGGAAGCTATCAGGCGGATAAAAAAAGAAACAGGAGTACCGGAGGTATCGGACTTGGTCTTTCCATCGTTTACGGCTTTACAAGGCTTATGAAGGGCTTTGTTTCCCTTGAGAGTAATCCCGGTGCAGGTACCATTGTTAGGGTAAGTATCGTTCAGGAGGTTGTTGATCCAAATCCTTGTATTTCAGTAGAGTCAAGCAGGTTCCTTGGTGTTGCCTTCCACGTACTTGCAGAAAAGCTCGCTGACTTTAGAGTAGGCGGAGCATACGAGATGATGGCCACCAATCTTGCAGCAGGCCTTAGGCTCAACCTATATTCTGCACCGTCTTTGGATGAGCTTAAGAGGCTATTAAAGACCGGCAAGATAACCCATGTATTCATGGGAGTAGATGAGTATGAACAGGCACCGGATTTCTTTGAAGAGCTGGCAATGGGAAATGTTACGGTGGCAGTGTATGCTGGCCGTGACTTTAAACTGAGTAAAAAGAGCAGGATAATTGTAATTCCGAAGCCAGTATATGGCTATACGGTTGCAAAGGTTCTAAACGGAGATAACGATTTTGCATCCTTACGAGTGGGTGCTGAAAATAATGCCCTTAATCTTGAGGGAGTAAAGGCTCTTATAGTTGACGATGAGCCTATGAATCTGGTGGTGGCTACAGGTCTTTTTAAAGACTATAAGATGGAGGTTGATACGGCAGGCAGCGGAAAAGAGGCGCTGGCTAAGTACGACCTCGGTGAGTATGATGTAGTGTTTATGGATCATATGATGCCGGAAATGGATGGCGTTGAGGCGATGAAAAAGCTTAAGGCCATCGCTGATCAGAGGGAGAGAAAAGTCATTGTCATCGCTCTTACGGCCAATGCTGTTAGCGGCGCAAGAGAGATGTTCCTGAAAGAGGGATTTGACGGATTTATCAGTAAGCCCATCATTATAAGCGATTTTGAGAGAGTCATGAACCGCGTTATGTCAGGCAAGAAAGGCCGGAACGGAGGTGTCTCATGATTACCAAGATTGCTCAGAACATAAAAGCTCTTTTAAAAGACCCTTCAAGAAGCTTTAAGGAGAGAGTATTCATTCTCCTTACCATGGTCACGGAATTATTTATAATCCTGGCGCTTATCGGCGATATTATCCTTGGTGAAAATACTGTGGAAATAATAGCGCTGGTCATCATTGTAACAGGTATTCCCATTGTGACTTTTGTGGCTGTCAAAAGAAATCGTGTGTCCATAGCGGTAAAACTTATCGTTTTGGGCATGGTATTTTTCGCGCTTCCAATCGTGTATTTTTCAGGCGGCGGTATATATGGCGGCGGAATTCTTTGGATGATATTCACGTTTCTTTATGCCGGTCTTGTCCTCTCGGGTTTCTGGAAGCCTCTTATACTGGTGGTACTTACAATTGAGTCCGTAATCCTTTATGCTGTCGGTTATTTTTATCCTGAGCGCGTTACAGAGCATACCAGAGAAGCTTTCTTTGCAGATTCACTTATATCAATGGTACTTGTGGGTATTATCTGCTGCTTCATGGTGTGGTTTGAGGAGTGGCTCCTTAACGAGGAGAACAAAAGAGCTAAGGAAGAGACCAGGAAGGTTGAAGAACTCAACAGGTCTCAGAACCGATTCTTTTCCAATATGAGCCATGAGATCAGGACTCCTATAAATTCAATTCTTGGTCTTAATGAGATCATCCTAAGGCAGGAAGATGCGTCGGAAGAGATAATAAACGATGCCAAAAACATCCAGGGCGCAGGCAAGATGCTGCTCTCGCTTATCAATGACATCTTAGATATGTCCAAGATCGAAGCGGGAAAGATGGATATCGTACCCATAAACTATAATCTTGGTGATACGATTTCCGAGATCATCAGCATGATAAGTCTCAGGGCGCAGCAAAAGAACCTTAAGTTAAACCTCGAGGTTGATCCAACAATTCCGGCTGAGCTCTTCGGAGATGAAGTTCGTATAAAGCAGATACTCGTAAACCTTCTTAACAATGCGGTGAAATACACCCAGGAAGGTTCTGTTACTCTGCGCATAGAAAAGGGAGAGGACACATCAAAGGATGAAGTACTTCTCTTGTTCTCTGTTATCGATACGGGTATGGGAATAAAGCAGGATGTTATTCCTTACCTTTTTGATGCCTTTGCCAGAATGGATGAGGAGAAAAACGCCAAGATCGAGGGAACCGGCCTTGGTCTGTCCATCGTTAAGCAGTTGGTTGAGCTGATGGATGGCAAGATCACTGTAAACAGTACCTATACTGAAGGTTCAACCTTCATCGTTGTCCTCAAGCAGAAGGTAACCAGAAGAGATCCTATTGGCGATATCAATATTCAGAGCTTTGGCAGGCGAGATGCAGGCGGAAGGTACATGCCGGGATTTAAGGCGCCTGAGGCCAGAGTCCTTATCGTTGATGACAATGAAATGAATCTGGAGGTTGAGAAGAAACTCCTTGATGGCACAGACATAGTTGTCGATACTGTCATGAGCGGTCTCGAAGCAATGATCATGACTGCAAAAGAAGCCTACGACATCATATTCATGGACCACCTCATGCCTGAGATGGACGGAATAGAGTGTCTTCAGAATATAAGAAAGCAGCTTGGAGGACGAAATAACCATACCCCTGTCATTGCACTTACTGCAAATGCTGACAGTGAGAGCAAAGAACTCTATGACAGAAGCGGATTTGACGGATATCTTGTAAAGCCTATATCCGGAGATCAGCTGGAGAGGATGATCTTAAATCACCTTCCTGAGGCCAAGATCATAAGGACAGAAGGGCCTGAGATTTCGAATGCCAAGATGTATTCCTCCAGAGATTATTCCAAGAAGATGCCTATCATTATTGCTACCAGCAGTATGTGTGATCTTCCGAGAAAGGTTCTTTGGGGCTATCAGATTGATGTTATCCCGTTCTCTATCATGTCGGACGGTATGGCATTCTATGACTATGATGAAGCCAGTGCTGACGAGGTAATGCGCTATGTGGCAGAAGGAGCAACATTTACTTCCTCGCCGCCTACAGTAGAGGAGTACGAGAGGTTTTTTGCAAAGGAAGTTAAAAAAGCGCATCAGATCATTTATATAACGGTTTCCGCAGGTATCAGCGAAGAGTATAACAATGCCAGAGAAGCTGCTAGGGCATACGGAAATGTATCTGTATTAGACTCGGGAGTAAACTCCAGTGCTATTGGTATGCTTGTGCTCATAGCTTACAAGATGACTCTCCAGGGCAGACAGGTTGACAGGATAATCAGTGATCTTGAAAAGATCAAGAAGGACCTCCGTTGCAGCTTTGTTACAGGTGATGCGGAGTTCCTTATGAGGCGCGGAGGAATGAAGAAATCCACCTTTGGCTTTGTTAACACCTTTGGACTAAGGCCTGTTATCAATATCAAGGGCGGAAAGGTAACCATAGCAAGGATATTTACCGGGGAACTTGATGAGTGTTATATGAAGTATCTTGATTATGCGCTTCCAGGAAATGCCAATCCTGACCTTGATGTTGCAATCGTCGATTACATAACCCTGACCGAAGAGGAGAGGGATATTATAGAAAAAGCCATCAGGAATAAATTCGGCTTCGAGCATATTCTGTTCCAGAAGGTTTCTTCCGTTATGTCTTTTAACTGCGGAAGAGGTGCTATGGGTATCATGTACCTGAAAAAGGGTGATCAGCCTTATGGCCTTAGTCAGGTGATCTCGAACGTTCTTGCAGGCGTTCCTGAAGGCATGGCTGAATCTGAGCTTAACGAGGAGAATGGGGAAAAAGAGATTGAAGAGATTAGCAGGGAGTGGTATGAGGAAATACCCGGAATAGACCCTGTAAAGGCTATAGAAAACAGTGGCTCAGAGGATGCATTCAGGTCTGTGCTTAAGATATTCTATGAGTCACTTGAACTTAAGGAGGAGGAAATCAAAGGCCTGTATTTGGAAGAAAACTGGAAGGATTATACCATCAAGGTCCATGCCCTTAAGAGCTCTGCAAGGCTGGTTGGAGCCATGATCCTCGGAGATGCTGCCGAGAAGCTTGAGATGGCAGGAAAAGAGGACAATATCGAATATATAAGGCAGCACAATGACGAGCTTTTAAAGGATCTTGATAAGTATAAGGAGAGGCTTGCGCCTTACTTTGCTGAAGAAATAAAAGACGAGCCCAGTTATGACGACATCCTTTTGCAGAGCGCCTATGACACACTGCGCAAGGCGGCTGAAGAGAAGGATGACAGAATGATCGGCATGACTTTAAATGATCTTGCGGAGTTTGATATTCCAAAAAAGCATTTAGACAGAGTGAACCGGATAAAAGAATGCTTTGAGAGACAGGACTACGACGGGATAAAGAAGGAATGCAATGAAGAGTAAGCAGCCTGTGATAAATCTGATATACACCATCGTTTTTGGATTGATGATACTGTCAATCCTTGTTGGTGTGCCCTTGTCCACTGACAGACAGATCACGGTCCATGAGAAGATTGACGGCTTTTCTGAAGGCTGGACTCTTCCGGGCGGCGAGAAAGTCTGCGCCGATGACCTTGATATAGGTGATTACGACGGAAGAGTTGCCATTGAAAAAAAGCTCTCCAATGGCATCACCGATAAAGATGCACTGTGCTTTAAATCTGAAAATACCAACATAAGAGTGTTTATTGGCGGAAGACAGGTTTACAGATTTTACAGTAAGCCAAACCTTACCGGAATGGGTTATGGCCTCACATACCATGAAGTCGGACTTGGCAAGATCGATTCGGGAAAGACCATCAGACTTGAGTTTGAGGAGATATATGAGGGCCAGAAAAAAGGTCGTCTCTATGACATATACTTATGTTCCGTAACCGACTTTGTGCAGATGATCATTAGGAACAATCTGCTTTCTATTATATTGTGCGTTCTCGAAATTTTCCTGGGAGTTATATTTATCATTGCTTATACAGGTGCATCAAGTAAGGCTCAATTCCCCTATGATATTCTTGCAGGGGGATGTTGCGCAATACTGATAGGCATCTGGCTCCTTATCGATACCAATATTTTCCAGCTCATCACAGGGCATATCTATGTTTGTAGAGATATAAACAAAACACTTCCCTTTATGATTGCTTATCCCAGCATTTGCCTGATCAATTCTCTGACGGAGAAAAAGCGCCGGATCTATAAGCACCTGGGATTCTTTATCACCTTAGTGCCAATCCTTGGGATTACCAATCTGCGTTATACTCTTAAAATAGACATGCTGGATTCCTATCATTGGTTCATTATTGCTTATCTTGTGGCCGGAATGACGGTCGCTGTCATCATGGCTGTCGAAAATGCACTCTACTGCAACAGGACAGGTAAGAAGAATAAGCTCAGGTACCTCTATATCGCAGGAGGTGTCTTTGTAGTATGCGGAGCAATGGATCTGATACAATTTTTAATGGCCGGAAGGATCACGGACAACCACGGAATCTTTACAAGGTTTGGTGCTGTTATTTTTGCAGCCCTGATGCTGCTTGCGTTCCTGCGTTGGTGGATGAAGGACAACGCTGCCATGGAGAGAGATCGTTTTATCAACAGAGCTCTACAGTATGCACTCTCATCCGATTCTCCGGATGCAAACATCAGGTCTATTCTTGCTTTTTTAGGAAAAGAGCTTGAAGCAAAGCGTCTGTTTATCTTTGAGGATCAGAAAAACGGAAAGTACAGAGGTACTTATGAATGGTACAGGGAAGGAGCAGAGTCTTTTGACCTTACAATGATGTATCTCTCGTCGGAAGATATTATTGATAAGATCTATGATGAGTTCAATAAGAACGATCACAGGCTGATAGTAAGAGACCCGGAGGCTTTCAGAAACTCAATACCCGGGTTCTACAATATGCTAAAGACCAATAAGGTTGAGAATATGATAATCGGTCCTTTGGAAGCCGGTGGCCACCTGTTCGGAGTATTGGGTGTTGTGGAGGCTCCTCAGAAAAAGCTTGAGTCCATATCGGAGATCATAAATCTTATTTCGTACTTCCTGGCACAGCTGGTTTTAGAGAGAGAAGAACAGAGCAGAGCTCAGCATTATACTTTCAAAGACAATCTCTCAGGTACAGGTAATTACACGGCATTTAAAAAATATCTTGAGCAGGAGCTGGATTTATCCTCATCCTTTGGATGTGTTCGCTGCGATCTGTCAAAACTCAATGAGATCAATATTGCAGAGGGGTATGAAGTCGGGGATCAGATAATAGTACTCACAGCCAAGTCTCTGATGGAGATTTTCGGAGATGCAAATGTCTTCAGGGTAAGCGGAACACAGTTTGTTGCTTTTGGATTTGAGAGCGAAGAGAGCTTCTTTGAGAATGATGTGGAGAGATTAAAAAAGATATTTAAAGAAAATGCTATTGAAGCAAATGTTTCTTTTGTGTATTGTTTGTATGGGACAAAAGATATTAATATAGTATTAAACAGGGTAGATGACCTGATGAGAGAAAAAATGCAGGAGAGTGATTATGGACATACAGACAATAGTTAATCAGATGGGAATTGAGATTCTGGCATTTGCAGTATGCATGTTCTTTGGCATCAGACTTATAATAACCAGAGATGTTAAGATTCTTAAAAAGGAGAATCCCGAGAGCATCAAGCATCCTAATGAATATACCTTTTACGCAGGACTGATCATAATATTCCTGGGCATATCAGCCATTGCAATGGGAATTGTGTCTTTCTTCAATCAGATAGCGGCGCTTATAGTTATTGTGGCAGCTGTAGTGATCATGGGATTTATGTGGAAGATTGTTTACGAGAAATATGCTGAGTGATCAGTCGGAGAGCTATGAATAAATATAAAGTTATGCTTGTGGACGATGAGGAAGATGTTGCACAGGCAATCATGAGAAAACTTAACTGGGAGGAAATGGGTTTTGATACTCCCAGATACGCACATAACGGCCTTGAAGCTCTTGAGTTTGCAGAGGAGCTAAGGCCGGATATTGTTATGTCCGATATTAAGATGCCTTATATGGATGGAATGGAGCTGGCAAGGAACTTAAAGCGCCTCTATCCCAATATAAGGATCATTTTCTTTTCGGGCTTTGATGAGTTTGAGTATGCCAAGGAAGCCATCAGGCTCGAGGCGGAGGAGTATATCTTAAAGCCTATTGATGCCGATGAGCTTAAGGCAGTATTTAAGAGAGTTCACGAGGCTCTCGACCGTGATATTGACGAGAAGCTTAACGTTGCTAAGCTTGAGAATTATTACATGGATTCACTTCCTCTTTTGCAGGAGGATTTCTTTGCATCCCTTGTTGAAGGCAGAATAGAGGATGACAGGATTGAGAAGTTTATGTCCGATTACAGGATTGAACTGACAGGCCCTGTTTATGTAGCTGCTATCGTCCACGTCAGCAAGTCCAATATACCTGAGGGTATGAATCCCGTGCTACTGTCCGTATCGGTGAGGAAGCTCCTTGAGGAGAGGATGGACGAAAAGTGGGGCTGTAAGTTCTTTTCCTATCAGGGGTCTACCGTTATGATAGCCCAGCTCCCATCGCAGAAGGATGCATCTGCATTTACTGATGACTGCGACAGACTCTGCAGACTTGCAGAGAGTATCTGTAAAGCGAATGTAACCATAGGTGTCGGAAGCACTACAGAGAGCCTCTCTGAAATTGATACATCCTATCATGGAGCAAGAGATGCAGTCTCCTACAGGGTTTTGTACGGACACACCAAGGCAATCAATATCTCCGAGATTTCGCCTATGGAAAAAGACGATTCGGCTCCGGCGGAAGAGAATACTCTTTTGGATGTCTTCAAGAAGATGAAGATGGCTGATGCTGAGGACGTTAAAAAGGCAGCGGAGAAATATATAGAGAACAACACAAAAGCACAGGCCACTATCCAGAACTACAGATTCTTTGTCATGGAACTTGTGAGTGAGCTCTACAAGTTTGCAAGGACCAATCAGCTTGAGCTGGGTGATGTCTTTGACCTTAGCAGTGATGTATATTCGGTGGCTTCTCAGATGGAGCCCGGGGAGCTCTCCGGCTGGTTTACCGGAGTGTGCCTTAAGATGCACGAGCTCATCGACTACAAGAGAAATGACACCACAAGGTCTTTTGTCACAAAGGCACAGGAATATGTGGCAGACCACTATGCGGATCAGGACCTGTCCGTGGATTTTATCTGCAACTATCTCGGAGTCAGCAGCGCTTATTTCTCCACGGTTTTCAAGAAGGAGACCGGCAAGACCTTTGTCGGGTATCTGACGGACTACCGCATGGAGAAGGCTGAGAGGATGCTTCTTGAGACCGATGAAAAGACCTATATAATAGCCCAGGAAGTTGGATATTCCGATCCTAATTATTTCAGCTATGTATTCAAAAAACAGTTTGGTGTTTCGCCGTCAAAGTATAAAAACGGCAAGGAATAAACAGGAGCCGGTTTGAAAAAGTTTTTGAAGGGGAAGTTTGATAACTTAAAAATGCAGTGGCTGATCTCGAGATACATGAGACCTATTGCCACCAGGAGTATTCAGGTTACAATTGCGGTTTCATTCACAATTGTAGCCTTAGTTTGTATGCTTGCTATGGGAGTGGCTCTTTATCAGAGATTCGCAGTTAGGTCGGAGAAGATGCTGACGGACGCGGCGGAGCTCACTCTTGATCAGAGCGTAATCACGCTTGAGGACTATCTTCGAAGCATGCGCAGAATGTCTGATGCCATCTACTATAACGTAGTCAAGGATCAGGACATCAGCAAAGAAACTCCCATAACTCAGATGAACCTTCTTTACGAGGCACACAAGGACTATCTTATAAGTCTCGCTCTTTTTTCGGAGGACGGAACTCTCATCGCCGCATCTCCCGTAGGCGTCGAGAAGGACGGTGTGGATGTAACGGGTCAGACGTGGTTTCAGGCAGCTCTTTCTAAGCCTGAGAACCTTCATTTTTCACTTCCCCATGTTCAGAACATATTTGTAGACGACCCCACTTTTAAGTATTACTGGGTCACTTCCCTTAGCAGAAATGTTGAGCTTAATAACGGCGGCGTTCCCGAGCAGGGAGTGCTTTTGGTTGACATGAACTACGCCGTCATAGAAGACATGATGGAGTCTGTCAATGACAATCCATCAGAGCAATATGTGTACCTTATGGACAATAAAGGATCTCTTATCTACCATCCAATGCTGATGCAGATCAGTGCAGGCCTTTTTAAGGAAAACAATTCACGGGCTGCAGGATATGACGATGGAAGCTACAAGGAAATCTTTGAGGGAAATGAGAGAATCGTTACCGTTGATACCATGAGCTACACGGGCTGGAAGCTGGTAAGTGTCATTCCCACAAGTAATTCTTACATGGGAATGAAGGATATCAGATACTTCGTTATGATGGTAATCTCAATAACGCTTCTTGCCATGCTGATACTTAATAGGTTTGTTGCAAGACGTGTTACAAGACCTCTTATAAAGCTCAATGATTCCATCAGAGAAATCGAGATGGGAAAGGCTGATCCGGATGTTTATATCGGTGGACCATCTGAAGTAGAGCATCTGGGAAGGACTCTCAGGGCCAGTTACGATCAGATAAATGAGCTGATGCGCGACATGGTTGCATCTCAGGAAGAGAAGAGAAAAGCTGAGCTTGATGCCCTTCAGTCTCAGATAAATCCTCACTTTTTGTATAACACGCTTGATTCCATTGTGTGGATGATCGAGGGTGAGAAGTACAATGATGCGGTCTTTATGATAACGCAGCTGGCGTCTTTGTTCAGAGTCAGCTTATCCAGCGGAAAGACCATTATCCCCATCGGTGATGAGATCCGCCACGCCAGCAACTACATGAATATCCAGAAGGTGAGATTTAAAGATGCCTTCTCCATAGAATTTGATATAGATGAAGAGATTAAGAATTACTGTACCGTCAAGCTTATCGTTCAGCCTATTTTGGAGAACGCTGTCTATTATGGTGTAAAAGACATGGAGGATGGCGAGATAGTTGTGAAGGGCTTTATGGGTGATGACGGAGATATTTACATCACTGTATCCGACAATGGTTTTGGTATGAGCAGCAGCCAGACAGAGCTTCTTTTGACGGATGATACCAGAGTCAGAAAGAAGGGCTCCGGCGTTGGACTTATAAATGTACAGAGAAGAATTCAGCTGCGTTTCGGAGAACAGTACGGACTTAAGATCGAGAGTGAGCCGGATGAGGGCACGACTGTGACCATTCATCTTCCGGCTATTCCGTACAATGAGGAGAATCGGAAGATGCTGGAAACAGGAAAGGAGAAGGCGGATGAAGAATAGAAATCTGTTTATCCTTGTGGTGGCAATACTTCTGTTTATTACATTTGCAGCTTCAACCTCTGCTCTTATCCTCAGCGGAATGAGAGAGGACTCTCCCGAGGTGTCTGTGGTCATAGATGATTCCGGCTCAGGAAGATGGACGACATTTATTTCGGGACTTGAACAGGCTGCCAAGGATAATAATATAAAACTCAATGTGGTATCCACCGGTAAAAACTTAAGTCTGAGTCAGCAGTACAAGCTGATAAACGAGGAGATATACGATGGAGCCGATGGTATTGTATTTCAGGTAAACAGCAGCAGAGGAACTGAGAATATGATATCTGATATCAGCAACAAGGCAGTACTTCTTCTGGTCGATACCAGTGCGGATACAGACGTTGATGTTGAGGGCAGATCTGCCTGCATACAGGTTGACAACGTAGAGCTGGGAAGAGCCCTGGCCAATGAAGTTAGGATAGCCTTTGATAATAAACTTGAAGGCAAGAAGATTGGAATCATCACCGGCAATTTAAGACAAAATGCCCTTGCGGAGAGGTTTAAAGGATTTACCGAAAACATAGAAACATCTGGGGCAGAGATTGCCTGGTCTGATTATGATCCTGTCAGCATGGCCGACAGAGTGGTCAGAAGACAGAATGAATCAGAGGCGGATATTATAGTCGCTCTTGATAACAACGGGCTTGAATGTGCAGCTGAATATGCGCTGAAGCAGGAGAGCGCTCCGGCAATCTTCGGCGTTGGAATTTCCATTAAGAATGTCAGCTATTTGGATGATGGACTGATTACCAGCATGGTGGTTCCAAATGAGTATTACATGGGGTATCAGTCGGTGGCAGCCATTGCACGGCGCCTTGATAACAAGCTTACTCCCATGGAGGATGAGAAGATACCTTTCAGGGTTGTAAACAGGGACAATCTGTTTGATGAGAGCAATCAAAGAATCCTTTTCCCTGTGGTCCACTAAAGCATCTTAGGAAAGTATCGGGATCGTGAATATGAAAAAAGTTTTGGTAACGCTGCTTACTGCATTATGTCTTTTGACAACAATATTGTCCGGCTGCGGTAAGCAAAGCGAAAATAAAAGTGAATCAAAGATAAAGATTGGTGTCTCAGCCTATGACATGTACGACACATTTCTGGGGCAGCTTGTGGAGCAGTTTCAGAGCTTTCAGAACGAGAATGTTGAGATCGTAGTCTACAACGCAGCGCAGAGTCAGCAGACCCAGAATTCCCAGGTCAGGAAGATGATAGAGGATGGGATGGATGTAATCTGCGTAAACCTTGTGGACAGAACGGACCCGACTGCTGTCATAGATGCAGCCAGAAAAGCCGATGTGCCGGTTATTTTCTTTAACAGAGAGCTGGTTGAGGGAGACATCGGAAGGTGGGACAAGCTCTTTTACGTGGGAGCAGATGCTGAGCAGTCGGGAGTCATGGAGGGTGAGCTGGCAGCCTGGGCGTGCATTACGAACAAGGAGCTTGACAGGAATGGAGATGGCATGATCCAGTTCGTGGTATTAGAGGGAGAAGCCGGGCATCAGGACGCTATTGTCAGGACTGAGGCTTCCATAAATACCATGAAAAAGCAGGGGATTGAGATCGACAAGCTTGGCTATGCCATTGCCAACTGGAACAGGGCACAGGCACAGACCAAGGCGACGCAGTTTATTGAGGACTACGGCGATGATATTGAGCTGGTCCTTTCAAACAACGATGACATGGCCCTGGGAGCCATTGATGCATACGAAGCCATGGCCATACCCAGAAACAAATGGCCGGCAATTCTTGGAATAGACGGAACGGATGTAGGACTGGAAGCCGTTAAGGATGACAAAATGGTAGGAACCGTCTACAACGACAAAGAAGGACAGGCGACTGCCATGTTTGAGCTTGCCTGTGTGCTGGCTAAGGGCGGCAGTATTGATGAACTTTCGGATAAATACACCATTGAAAACGAAAGATATATCAGGCTTCCTTATGCCAAGGTAACTTCCTCGAATATCATTCAGTTCATCGGCAGGTAATTTGTGATGGGATATTATATGAAGAAATGTACGTCAGTACGATTATCTGAATGAATTTCAAATTTATGGTTGCTTTTATGGCGAGGACGTTATATAATAGCTTTTGTCGCTGGTCGAGATACTTGCGACAACCCAAATCGGGGTGTGGCTCAGTTGGTAGAGCACTATCTTAGGGAGGTAGGGGCCGCGTGTTCGAATCACGTCACTCCGATTCATGAAAACCGCTCATAATGAGCGGTTTTTTATCTGTAATGATCGCAAGCTCATCTGTAGCTGCCATAGGTTTTCTTGAAAATCTCTTTTTCCTTGTACATGGCCTCATCAGCACGTTTCATAACATCTGTTATTCCTGTATCAGATGCTTGATACTCAGCAAAACCCAAAGAAACTGAATAACGCTGCCATGGATCTTTTGTATCATCTATAAATGTGTCTATGAACTGAGACTTTAACATTTCATACAGGTATTTCCTGTTGGTATAATCATTTCCGTCAAGGACAACAACGAATTCATCCCCTCCAATCCTGAATATATGGGATTCTTTGCACAGATCCGAAATCACCTTGCAACAGCCTATGATGTATTCATCACCTGCCTTGTGTCCGAACTGATCATTGACATACTTAAGGTTATTGACGTCTGCCATGATAATGGCTATTTCAGGGGATTCTTCATTATCAATCTTTTCAAGGAGTACCATGGCCATTTCCTCAAAGGCTGCTTTGTTTTTGACACCGGTCATGACATCGGTATGAGCCTTTTCAGAGACAGTTTTGTACTCACTCATATATCGCAGATTGCTTTCAGCGCTTGAAATAAGGGTCTCATATAGGGACTGGATCTCGTGGTTGGTATGGATCTTCAGATCTTGTAAACTGCGGAGATTTTCTTCCCTGTCTTTGATGGTTGCATATCTGAATTTGGACAGGCAAAGGAAAATCTTCTCGATGGGATTTGTGATCCTGACTGCTACGGCCTGCATTCCAAGAGCAAAAACGACCAGCATATTGGCAAAGGCAATGCCAAAAAGTCTTAAAAAGAAGGCCCTGTTATCATTCCTTACCTTGGTGAGATCAAAATCTATCAGCAGATATCCTTGAAAATTGCCTTTGGAATCTAATAGAGGTTTGGAAACGGTAAGCAGATATCCCCATTTAGTATTATCAGTTACTGCATCAAGTGGTTCTCCTGCGCCGTGGTTAGCTATTTGAGCAAGAATATCCTCCTCAATCTCATAATTTTCTCCAAGCTGACTTGCCTCATCATCATGATTGACCTGGGCATCAAAAAGATATGTTGCATTCACGCCATCATCATTTAAGTGATAGGCATACAGATAGAAAACTTCATCAAAATAACGTGGATATAAGTCCAGTTTTTTTGCGGTTTTTTCATATTCGGCAATATCGTAGTTCCCATTTAGATAATCAGGAATGTGGTCGATAACAATGTCCTCGGCTGCGAGGTTAAGTATCTCTTCTCCGTGCTCTATATAAGTTTCCTTCATATTGCTGGAAAATCTCATATAGCAAGCAATCAGGACCACGCTTACAAGCGCTAAATATGTAAAAAAACTGATCAGTGGAAATTTAACTTTCAGCGTGTTGATTTTTTTCAGCATTTTTGGCCTCATTTTTCTTGTCTCTATATCGCTAACTACTTTATATTTTAATATAACCTTCTTCATTTAACAACGAATCACCCGCAACAAGAAAAGACCGGTCGTGAAAACGGCTGGTCTTTTTGCGTGATGATTGCTATTATTGAATTACTAAAGGGGGAGAAGTGTATGAATTTACTGATTCATGATCTTGATGAAAAAGAGTGGGGACAGATTTCACAGGATTATCAGGGATGGGAAGTAATAGCTCCGTCAAAAGAGATTAAGCCCTGCGCAGGGTGTTTTGGCTGCTGGTTAAAGACACCGGGAGAATGCGTTATCAAAGATGGCTATAACAGGATGGGGTATCTCATCCATAAGGCTGATGAGCTTGTGGTAATGACCAGGTACACCTATGGCGGATTTAGCAGCTTTGTTAAGAATGTATTCGACAGAAGTATCGGATGGGTTCTTCCATATTTCCGCATTGTAGATAATGAGATGCATCACAAGATGCGCTATCCTGAGTCAAAAAAGATCACGGTCATCTTCAGAGGACATGACCTTACCAAAGAAGATCAGGCGGATGCTAAGCACTATGTGGAAGCTGTTTGCCGGAACTTCAACGGCGTGATCAAAGATATCAGATTTGAGGAAACCACTCAGTTACAGGAAGTAAAAGAATCTTCTGCCGGTTCGCAGCCGGCTTCGGATATGGCTTCCGGTAAAACCATCCTCTTTAACGGAAGTCTTAGAGGCGATAACTCAAACACATCAAAATTCCTTAACAAGCTCTCAGAAAGCATTGGAGAAGAGGCAGAAACAATCAGTCTTGTGCCATACCTGAATAAGCCTGAAGAACTCGTGCAGACCCTGTCAGGCGCAGACAAGATTGTCCTTGGATTTCCGATGTACGTCGACGGAATTCCTTCAGAAGTTCTAAAGGTCATGGAGCTTATGGAAAAGATATGTCCGCCCGGTGATAAAAAGATTTACACTGTAGTAAACATGGGCTTCTATGAGAGCTGCCAGATAAAAAATGTTTTGAGACAGGTGAGAAAGTGGAGTCAGAAATGCGGATTTTCCTATGGCGGAGGAGTTGCTATAGGAGGCGGCGAAATGATGGGAGCGCTCATTCAGACCATCAATGCTCCGGCCGGTCCTGTGAAATATGTAGTTGAAGCTCTGCAGACACTGGGTGCTGTGATTGGGAATTCATCAGCTATTGACGACATTTACGCGGATGCATATAAATTCCCGAGAGCAGCATATATGTTTATGGCCGGCAGAGGCTGGCCCAAGGCAGCAAAGCAAAACGGTCTTAAGAAGAAAGACCTGCTCCGAAGAATTGAAAACTAATTGTATGTGAGGATAATATGAATATTTACGTTGATTTTGATGACTGCTTATGCGAGACTGCCCAAGGCTTTTCGACTTTGGTTAAAGATTTGTTTGATATAGATGTTCCCTACGAAGCTATACATTCCTTCAATCTTCAGAAGTCTTTTGATCTTACTGATGAGCAGTATGAACAGATGATGATAGAAGCGCATACTCCAAAGAGTCTTTTGGCGTATGAAGAGACACCCGGGGCATCAAAAACCATCAATGGTTGGATAGATGAGGGACACAGCGTCTTTATCATAACAGGACGTCCGGATAGTGCCTATCAAGCTTCAAGGCAGTGGCTTGATGAGCATGACCTTAAGAGAGTTAAGCTTTATTGCCTTAACAAGTATGGGCGTGACAGCTTTATCAAGAACAGTGAGTTTGGTCTTGAACTTGAGGACTACTACAAGATGCACTTTGATGTTGCTGTAGAAGATTCTCCGGCTGCATTTGGATTCTTTGACCATTTACCAAATTTGCAGGTCAAGGTCTTTGATCGCCCCTGGAACAGGGACTGTGAACTGCCGGGAGCTAATTACACAAGAGTCTATAACTGGGATTCCATAAAGGAGTCTGTGAAAGCATAATAGCAATAAGCACATAATAAAATGGATATAAAGCTCACAAGGCTTTATATCCATTTTTTACATTAAGTCAAAATCTTTACATGGTAGAATCTCTGTAGATCAGATCCGTCTCTGTATAGGTTATTCGATAATTGAGATCCGGCTGTTCAATCCTTGACATAACAAGGTTTGCAGCTGAGTAGCCGATGATCTGGCTGTGAATGTGGCTGGTTGAGAGCGACGGGGTTACAATCTTGGACTCCGGTGAATCATCAAAGCCAAAGAGCTTGATGTCACGAGGACATTCAACACCCATCATCTTAAGACCGTACAACAGGTCAAGGGCCACGAAGTCGTTGGCGCAGATAAACATCTCAGGAAAGCTCTTCATGTTCTCAAGGGCTTTGTATAGATAGTCTTTGTAATCGTCGCCGTGAGGGTGAACCTCTGTGAGGCAGTAGTCATCATTAACAGTAAGGTTATTGATGTACATCGCTTCTCTAAAGGCCATGAATCTCTCGTAGAAAGAGCGGCAGTGAGTGACCTGTCCGACAAAGCCGATGGAGGTTATACCTCTTTTACTCATATCATTGACAACAGTATATATACTTGAGAAATTGTCCATCAGCAGAATGTCTGCATCTAAAGGCTTCCAGTAGCTGGCAACCGGCGCATCGATCATAAGAACCGGAATACCAAGGCTGCAGAGCATCTCGCAGTACGGATGATTGAACATCTCAATGCAGGCAATGGCCTTAGTGTTTTCCTGTCTGAAGGAAAGCGGGAGAGAGAGCTCTGCAACATTGTGTTCATCTACTCTGTGCATTGTCAGACTGTATCCTAATAAAGAAACCTCATGCTGAAACTTATCCAGCATGGTAGAAGCAAAATGTGAATTGTTAAGGAAACTTCCGGTGAAAAGAGCTATCTCTCCGGAGGCTTTTGCTTTTGCTACGGAAGGGTTTCTTATTTCTGAAACAGAGTTTGCATATGAAAACTGTTTATATCCCATTTCTATAGCTTTTTCCAAGACCTTCTGTCTGGTCGATTCAGCTAAAACTCCGGTATTATTAATAGCCTTTGATACGGTATTGCGAGACACTCCCAGAGCATCCGCGATATCCTGAAGGGTAACTTTAGTTGCCATGTAAAATCTCCGATATATTAGTATAGACTGGGCTCATGCACATAAGAGGGCGCAATCACCTTATTCATTATAAAATGTAAAATTCTATGTGTCAAATGTAAATTAAAAATGTTACAAATGTAAAATTTCTATATTGACACATTATTTATGCCGTGTTATATTTTACATACGCAAACGAAATGTTACAAATGTAAAAGTGAGAAGGGGAGTTATATGAATGCGAAAGCAAAGGACAACAATCTACATAACACGCTGGTGTATATAAAACAGCACTGGCAGCTTTATGTATTCTTTTTGGGACCGGCACTGATCCTTACTATTGTATTTAAGTATTTGCCCATGGGAGGAATCCTCATAGCGTTCCAGAAATACAATCCTTTTAAAGGAATCCTGGGAAGCGAATGGGTAGGACTTAAGTACTTCCAGCAGTTCCTGTCATCGCCGGATTTCCTGCAATACCTTATGAACACATTGAAGCTGAGTATCTTCGGACTCCTTTGGGGATTCCCGATGCCGATCATACTTGCACTGCTTCTTAACAGAATAGCTAGCAGCAAGATCAAGCAGAAGATCCAGCTTGTACTGTACATGCCAAACTTCATTTCAGTCATCGTCCTCTGTGGTATGGTAAGAATCCTTCTTTCCGTAACAGGACCACTGAACATGATGATGGGAAGTAACATCAACTTCCTTACAATCCCTGCAGCGTTCAGACCGATCTACATCATAAGCGGAATCTGGCAGGGAGCAGGATGGGCATCGATCATGTACACCGCAGCTCTCTCAAATGCCAGCAAAGAGCTCAAGGAAGCAGCACAGATTGACGGAGCGAATATCTGGCAGCAGATAAAGGCCGTTGAATGGCCGGCTATCAAGGATATGGTAGTTATCCAGTTCATCCTTCAGGCCGGAAACATCATGAGCATCGGATTTGAGAAGGCATACGCACTTCAGTCAGACATGAATCTGTCATCATCTGAGATCATAGCAACTTACGTTTACAAGAAAGGTCTTTTGAACGGTGACTACAGTTATTCGACAGCCGTTGGACTTTTTAACACCATCATCAATGTAATACTTCTTGTTGTAGTAAATAAGATAGTAGAGAAGATGAATGATGGACAGGGACTATAAGGAGGAACTCAGATGGAAAAGACACTTAGCATGAAAAAGAGTGAATTCGCGAGAGCTTCCATTGGGGATAAGATATTTCTTTTAACAGGATACGTACTGTTGGGGCTTTTCGTAGCAGCTATTATCGGACCGGTAGTTTACATTATCATCGCATCCTTCATGGATCCGATAACACTGCAGAACAAGGGTATAGTTTTTGATACAAGTAAATGGACTTTAACAGCTTACGAGAGAGTTATGTCAAACTCACAGATCTGGACCGGCTTCTTTAACGCAGTCCTGTACTCGGTTCTGTTTGCAGCAATCTCAGTATTTATCACACTGCTGTGTGCATACCCCATGTCCAGGGATGATTTTAAGGGAAAAAAGATCTTCAACACAATCTTCATTATCACAATGTTTTTTGGCGGCGGACTTATCCCTACATACCTTCTTATCAGTAACATGGGACTTTTGGACAGTATGTGGGCTGTAATCCTTCCAGGTTCCTTTAGTGTATGGAACATGATAATTGCAAGAACTTATTACAAAGGTATTCCCACTGAGCTCAGAGAAGCAGCGGATGTTGACGGTGCGAATGAGCTGGTGTTCTTCTTCAGAATTCTGCTTCCGGTGTGTACACCCCTTATCGCCGTACTTACACTGTGGCAGTTTGTAGGAATGTGGAACAGCTACTTTGACGCAATGATCTATTTGAACTCAGCCAGCAAGCAGCCACTTCAGCTGGTGCTCAGGGCAATACTTATCCAGAACGAGCCTGATCCCGGAATGATCGCGGACATGCAGAGTACAGCTCAGAGAGCACAGCTTGCAGAGCTCCTTAAGTATGCAACGATCATCGTTTCCAGCCTTCCGCTGGTTGTGATGTATCCGTTCTTCCAGAAGTATTTCGACTCAGGAATCATGGTTGGTTCAGTAAAAGGCTAACGTAGTGGAAACAGAGCTTCCTTGTTATTCAAGGATGATCTTATAAAAAAAAGAAGGTTTAAAAGGAGAGGAAAATGAAAAAGAAAACATCAAGGTTACTCAGTGCAGCCCTTGTAGCAGCTATGTCAGTAAGCATGCTTGCAGGCTGCGGCAAAGGGGCAGCATCAAGCAGCACAGCTGAAGTGTCAGCAGATGGCATCAGCTTCCCGCTGGCAGATCAGGTTACCATTACAGGTACCATCAGTTATCCATCAGGAACAGAGTCAGATCCCAATAAGAGAACCATCTTCAAGAGACTTGAAGAGGCAACAAACGTACATGTTGAGTGGACAGCAATTTCAAATGATCAGTGGGGAGACAAGATCCAGCTTAACATGGCCAACAAGGGCACTCTTACTGATATGGTCTTCAATGCAAGCTTCAGCAATTCAGATCTTATCAGATATGCAGATCAGGGAGTTATTCTTCCTTTAGAGGATTACATCGACAACAACATGCCTAACCTTAAGGCAGTATTTGACAAGTATCCTGAGTACCGCACAATGTGTGAGGATTCAGAGGGACATATCTGGGCTCTTCCATGGATCGAGCAGCTCGGATCAAACAAGACAGCTATCCAGACAGTAGGTAACAACTTCACATATATCAACACAAAGTGGCTTAACTTCCTTGGACTTGAGAAGCCCACAACAGTTGATGAGTTCGAAGAAGTTCTTAAGGCATTCAAGGATCACGCTTCAGAGCTCCAGGCAGAGTTCGGTATCGAGGGTGACATCATCCCTATGAGCTGCATTATGAACGACCAGGATCCAAGCCTTCTTATCAACGGCTTTGGCGAGGGATATGGTGACAACGATATAGGACAGCACATTGCAGTTACAGACGACAAGAAGGTTATCTGCACAGCTACACAGGACGGATTTAAGTCAGGTATGCAGTGGCTTCACAAGCTCTATGAAGAGGGACTTATTGACCCTGAGTGCTTCACACAGGATTGGTCAACATATGTAGCAAAGGGTAAGTCACACAGATACGGCGTATGCTTCACATGGGATGTTGCTAACATCGATAACCTTGAAGACTTCGAGCCACTTGCTGCACTTAAGGCAGATACAACAAACGTAACACCTATGAACGGTTCATTCACTTCCGGATTTGACAGAGGAAGATGTGTTATCACAGCTAAGTGCGACAACCCTGCATTTGTTTGTGCATGGCTTGACCTTATGTATGATCCATTCCAGTCACCTCAGAATAACTGGGGAACTTACGGCGAGGATGATGAGTTCGATATCTTCGAACTTTCAGAGAATGCTAACGGTGGGAAGATGCTTAAGCACGCACCTCTTGGCGATGCTTCACCTGTTGAAGTTCGTGAGGCTGAGGCTGTAGGCGGACCTCTTGCAATCCTTGACGAGTACTACGGTGTATACGTTACATGCCCTGATGATGCTCAGTATCGTCTTGACTGGATCAAGGAGTACTACACAGATGACATGAACTGCAAGTATGTATATCCTAACGTATTCATGACAGCTGATGACACAGAGAAGCTTACAACAATCCAGCAGGATCTTATCAGCTACATCAACACAAGCAGAAGTAACTTCGTTATGAACGGACTTTCTGACAGCGATTGGGATGAGTACCTTAAGCAGGTAGATGCTTACGGACTTGAGAATTACCTCTCAATCTATCAGAAGTACCTCGATGAGTTCTACAAATAAGAATCAGTACCCGGGGAGGAGAAATCTCCTCCCCGATTTTTAGCTCTAAATTAAGTAATTGGTAAAAAGGATTAAGGATTAATATGAGTGGCAAATTAGATAAGGCAAGGGAATATGAAGTTAAGAAAGAGCTGGCTATCCCTGAGGAGCAAAGACCTAAGTTTCATTTGACTCCCAGATGCGGATGGATGAATGATCCCAACGGTTTTAGCAGCTATAAGGGAGAGTACCATCTCTTTTACCAGTATTACCCTTACGATACGGTTTGGGGACCGATGCATTGGGGGCATGCAAAGAGCAAAGACCTTATAACCTGGGAATATCTTCCGGCAGCAATGGCACCGGATGAAGAGTACGACAAGGACGGATGTTTTTCCGGAAGCGCCATCGAGATGGAGGATGGAAGGCAGCTCCTTGTTTACACCGGAGTTAACAAGGTTCAGGGAGAAAACGGGGAAATATCAGAGTATCAGACACAGTGTGTTGCAGTTGGGGATGGAACAGATTACAAGAAATTTGATGGAAATCCTGTTATCACAGCGGATGTACTTCCTGAAGGTGCAGGCAAATTCGACTTCAGAGACCCTAAGGTATGGAGAGAAAACGGCAAGTACTACATGGTAGTCGGAAATAAGACTGTGGACAAAGATGGCCAGATACTTCAGTTTGTCAGCGAGGACGGCTTTAAGTGGACCTATGATAAGCTCGTCATCAAGAATAACCACAGATTCGGCGTTATGTGGGAGTGCCCTGATTACTTTTCACTTGATGGTAAGCAGCTCCTGCTTACAAGCCCACAAGATATGCTGCCAGAGGAACTTGAGTTCCACAACGGAAACGGAACCTTATGTGTGATCGGTGCCTTCAACGAAAAAGGCGATTTTTGTGAGGAGAATTGCCAGGCAGTTGATTACGGAATCGATTTCTATGCACCTCAGACAATCCTTACAGATGACGGCAGAAGAGTGATGATCGGATGGATGCAGAACTGGGATACCTGTGGCATAAGGCGCGATGATTTCCCTTGGTTTGGTCAGATGAGTTTCCCAAGGGAGATCAGCCTTAGAGGTGGCAAGCTGATCCAGAAACCTGTCAGAGAGATTGAGAACTATTACGGCAAAAGAATTAGCAGACAAAATGTACTTGTATCTGACAGCGTATCACTCTCAAGTATTGAGGGCAGATGCATAGACATGACAATAAATGTCAGCAGCTTATCGGATGAGCTTTCTTACAAGAAGTTTGAAGTTCGCTTTGCAGATAACGGTAAGGCATACTCAACCGTTGAGTATGACCCTGAGCTTAACATTGTAAAGATAGACAGAAAGCATTCCGGCAGCAGAAGAGCCATCGTGCATCAGAGAAGATGCAGAGTGGCAAATAACAAAGGAAACATAAAGCTCAGACTCATCCTTGACCGTTACTCAATGGAGCTGTTCATAAATGACGGAGAGCAGGTTATGTCAATGGTTGTTCTCACTGATGTAAAGGCTGAAGGCATCAGCTTTAAAGCTGTTGGAGAGCTGAATATGGATGTAGAGATGTATGAGCTTGAAAGGAAAGACAGATGAGTAAATTTGACGTAGTTGCCCTTGGTGAGCTACTTATAGATTTTACCAACAATGCCGAAAGCGAGCAGGGAAATCCCATGTTCGAGGCTAATCCAGGAGGCGCGCCCTGTAACGTGCTGTCCATGCTGGAGAATCTCGGAAACAAGACAGCGTTCATCGGTAAAGTCGGCGATGACTTCTTCGGAAGGATGCTCAAGGAGAGAGTTGAGAAGCAGGGAATTGATACGAGAGGTCTTTTCCTGGATAACGAAGTACACACAACCCTGGCCTTTGTAAATAAGCTTGCAAACGGTGATCGCGACTTTTCTTTCTACAGAAAGCCCGGAGCGGATATGATGTTGAGCGAAGGCGATGTGGACAGGGTAAAAGAGCTTTTGGAGGAAACAAAAGTATTCCATTTCGGAACGCTCTCCATGACTGATGAACCGGCAGCTGCAGCAACAAAGCTGGCAATTTCTCATGCAAAGAAAACCGGAGCATTGATCTCTTTTGATCCCAATTACAGAGCACCTCTGTGGGAGTCGGAAGAAAAGGCTTTAGAGGCCATGAGATATGGGTTTGAGAATTGCGATATTCTAAAGATATCAGACAATGAAGTTGAGCTCTTTACAGGGATGAGTGATGTCCTTGAAGGCGCCCGACAGATTAAAGAGGAATTCGATATACCACTTGTTTTTGCTACACTTGGTCCTGACGGAAGCATGGCCCTGTATAAAGACATGGTGGTTAAGAAAGACGGCTACAGAAATCCTGATACAATTGAGACAACAGGAGCAGGAGATACATTCTGCGCTTGCGCGATCGATTATGTCTGCAAAAACGGCCTTGAGGACTTAAGTGAGGATAAGCTCCTTTCGTGCCTTGATTTTGCTAATGCTGCAGCTTCAATAATCACCACTAGAAGAGGAGCGCTTTCGGTAATGCCAAAGAAAGAGGAAGTTCAAAATTTCCTGTCAAAATAACAGATAGTACAGGCCCGCTTTTTAGCGGGCTTTTTCTGTTGTATAATCAAATTAAGAAGAATTTGTCCGGAGGGATAGATGCAGGAAACAACTCAGCTTACATATGGTACAGGAACCGTAACGATAATGGAGAGCTCTCAGAGCGAAATTGAAGTAGCTGCGCCCGAGATCAGGTTTGGCGACTATTACAAAGCTGTAGAGGCTTGCTTTACTGCCAGAGAATTGGAAGAGATCAGTGAGGGAAGCAATGCTGCTTTGGAATTCAGGTATTCCATGACCGATGAACTTGATGACGAAGATGAGGTTCAGCGCTTTGAGGAAGGAATAGAAAAGGCAGAGATGCTGACAGGCTCTTTAAACAGCGGAGTATATTTTGAAGTTGAGGCGGAAAAGAGTGTCAGCGGTGGAGAAAAAAGCGAAATAGATACTCTTTATGATGAAGTGGAGTTTCAGTATGAGATTCCCAGATATCTTGTGGCAGAAAAGCGTGTTTACTATGCCATGACCAATGTCATGGGTGTATGCGAGCTTGAAAAGGATGTGGATGAGGAGGCTGACACACTTTCAATCAGTACACGAGATGTCGGAACAACGCTTATCCTTTATCAGGATGGCAAGGAAAATGACAGTCGTGAGCACTCGAGATTTGCCATAAAGACTCAGTATCTTTTTTTGCTTGCGATTGTAGCCCTTGTCCTTGTCTGGTGGGCACTTGAGAGGCACAACAGAAGAAGCTGAATTGCAAAATAAATCAAAATAAGATAGATTTTATTTCGAAAAAACAGTAAAATTACATTATGGATGCAGAAAAAACTTATGGGGAAAATGCATACTATGTAGATGAAACTGTGGAGCCGGCAACTATTGCCAGACTTCTTAACTTTGGCGTGCAACAGATGGGCCTGGGCATAATCTTTCTTGATGTCAACAGAAAGTGTGTCTATGCCAATCGGCACGCCTTTAGTTTGCTCCATGCGGAGTTCAGTTTAGAGAGCGTATATAAAGCTTTTAAGGACTGGATGAACAGCCTTGGTATTGAGCAGAGCTCAGCTGCCTGGACAAGGCTTTTTGAGAGCCAGGAGAGGGAGCGCCTGTACAGGGTTCGTTACAGATATCTTTTGGATTCTAACAATAAGCCCATCGGTTATATGTACACGATCCAGAACCTGTCGGATATTGTTGAGAACGGAACAGGAGAGCAGTACAGACTGACCCATGATGAGCTGACAACACTTTATAACAGGGAAGGCTTTAAAGAGGCTGCCCAGAGCAGACTCAGAGAAACAGATAAAAGATATATTCTTTTGTATTCAAATATCAAGGATTTCAAGCTCTTTAACCAGCTCTTTGGTCTGGAGAAGGGTAATGATATCCTTATCAATATCGCCGATCTGATGATCCAGCATGTCAAAGAAGATGATATCTACGGAAGGATAAACGGCGATCACTTTGCTATTTGCATGCCGAAGGAAAGGTTTGTTGAGAAGGACTTTAAGAAGCTTGTAAGAGAGGTCACCAGTAAGGTTACCAGCAAGTCTTATTCCCTTCACATGCAGATTGGAATCTACGAGATCACAGACCCTACAATGGACATAACCCTTATGTGTGACAGGGCTTATATGGCTTGCAAGTCCATCAAGAAAGATGGCGTATGCGAGATAGCCTGGTACAGCGATGAGATGATGGTCAATGCTCTTTTGGAAAAAGAGATCTTATCAAGCTTTGACTTTGCCATCATCAACAGGCAGTTTGGAATCTATCTGCAGCCACAGGTTTATTCTGACGGAAGGATATTCGGAGCAGAAGCTCTTGCCAGGTGGATGCATCCGGATAACGGTCTGATCCAGCCCGGAGTATTCATTGATGTACTTGAGAGGGCTGACCTTATCTACAAGCTTGACAGGTATATATGGGAACTGGCGGCTCTTCAGCTTGCAAAGTGGAAGGGCACTGAGAGGGATCGGATCCAGATCTCGGTAAATGTATCACCAAAAGATCTGTATTATCTCGATATCAAGAAGGAATTCACTGAGCTGATAAACCGATACCAGATTGACCCGGCACTTCTAAATATTGAGATTACGGAGACGGCGGTAACTTCTGATGTAACCAAGTGCGCAAAGCTCATACTTGAACTGCAAAAGGCAGGCTTTAAGGTTGAGATTGATGATTTTGGGTCTGGATATTCTTCTCTCAATATGTTAAAAGATATTAATGCCGATGTGCTCAAGATTGATATGGGATTCCTTAGAAAGACCGAGAATCAGAACAGAGCACGGGTTATTTTGAACTACACCATCGACATGGCGCATGAGCTTGGTATGAGTGTCGTTACCGAGGGCGTTGAGACCTTGGAACAGCTGGAATTTTTACAGGATATGGGCTGTAGGATGTTCCAGGGATACTATTTTGATAAGCCGATGCCGGTGGAAGAATTTGAGAAGAAATACGAGAGACCGGAATGAAATTTTACTATGCACCTATGGAGGGGATAACTCTTTATCCCCTCCGCAATATACACAAAGAGATAATGGGCGATGGAGTAGACAAGTACTTCACGCCTTTTTTAACTGCAACAAGCGTCCATCATTTCAAGAACAGGGAAAAGAAAGATGTGCTTCCCGACAAGAACTACGCGTTTGATGATTATGGAAACCAGGTAGTTCCGCAGATAATGGCAGGAAATGCCGGTGACTTTCTCTGGGCAGCAGGAGAGATGAAAAAGCTTGGATATGAGGAGGTCAATCTAAACCTTGGTTGTCCTGCTCCAACGGTTGTAAATAGGCATAAGGGAGCAGGTCTTTTACAGGACCCGGGGCATCTGGATGAGATGTTATATGAGATATTTGATGGGATAGAAAAAGGCTCTTTTCCTAAGGTGTCATTAAAGACCAGGCTTGGATTTAAGGATGAGGCCGAAGCAGAAAACCTCATGAATATTTATGCGAAATATCCGGTAAAAGAGCTGACGATCCACGCAAGGGTAAGAGAAGATTTCTACAGCGGAAGCCCGAGATACGATGCATTTGAAAGAGCTGTATCAGCCTATAAGTCAAATGGAGGAAAAGCTGATATTTGCTACAATGGAAACGTTTCTACTATTAATATAGAAGAAACGAAAAAACTTACCTTCGATAATGTGATGATTGGGAGAGGTCTTTTGACAGATCCGTCCCTTGTAAGGCAGCTAAAAGGCGGAGAAGGACTAAAGCCCGGTGAGCTTAAGGAATATCTTGATAGGCTCTATGCTGCTTATGCTGAATATATTCCTGAAGATAGGAATGTCATCTTCAAGATGCTTGAGCACTGGGCGTTTCTGCACGTTCATTTCAAAGACTGCGATAAATGCCTTAAGACTATAAGAAAAAGCCGCAGCAAGGGTGAGTACCATGCTGCGGTCAATAATATCTTTGCCAGTTGTGAGTTTGTTTAAGTTACCTGTTCTGCATGCTGATCTTGCTGCCTGCAGGAACTGATGATGTGATGAAGGCGTTAGCTCCGATGACCGAGCCCTCGCCGATGACGGTCTCGCCTCCCAGGATTGAAGCTCCTGCGTAAATAGTTACGTTGTTCTCAATGGTGGGGTGACGCTTGGTGCCCTTGAGCTGCTGGCCTCCTCTTGTGGAGAGACCACCGATGGTTACGCCCTGATAGATCTTGACGTTGTCACCGATTATGGAGGTCTCGCCGATAACTATTCCGGTTCCGTGATCAATCATCAGATATTTGCCGATGGTGGCTCCGGGATGAATATCTATACCGGTTTTGGAATGAGCATACTCAGTCATCATTCTGGGGATGAGAGGCACTTTGAGAAGATAGAGCTCGTGGGCGATCCTGTTAATAGTAGATGCCGTAAGCCCCGGATAGGAGAGGATGATCTCTCCCTTGCTGTAGGCTGCCGGGTCACCGTCATAGCAGGCCTGAAGGTCTGTGTCCACGTACTCTCTGATCTTGGGGAGCTGCTTGAAAAACTCATGAGTTATGCATCTTGCTCCGCAGTCGAGAGTGCTGTCGGTTGCGTTTAAATATTCAGGACTGTGGTGGAAGGCGATGGCAATCTGCTTCTGCAGGTTGTAGATAACGTCCTCGATTACAACGGCAATTCTGTTGTTGTCGTTGTAGCTCTTATAAACCTTGTCCCTGTAATAGCCCGGATAGATGATGCGAATGAGCTTGATGACAATGTCTTTTACCGCGTCGCGATCGGGCTGGTTGTAAACGTCCATCTTATCGACGTCGCGTCCCTTCTCATAGTCGGAGAGAATAAGATCAACGATGTCTTTTATCTCATTCTTAAGTTCCGGTGAATTGTTATTCTGTTTGAAATCCATAGATTATCATCTCCCATAATACATGGTCTTTTCACCAATTATACACTAAGTGAATAAAAATAATATCAAAAAGTTTGATTTAGCTCTAAAGTTATTTGTTTAATAATTCGATAAAAAATATGACGGAATATCTCCGCCTGTCTTTTGATATGTAAAAATCTTCGGAAAATGGATTTCACTTAGGTACACGGATGTACAAAGGAAGAGCCTTATAATAGTTTTGGAGGTACGTGTACTATGATGAGATCAATGTGGTCGGCTGTCGCCGGACTTAAAACCCATCAGCTTGAAATGGATGTCATTGGTAATAACATTGCCAATGTTAATACAACTGCATATAAATCACAGGCTACCGGCTTCCAGGATGTTCTTTATCAGACTGTAAAAGAGGGAACAGGAGCAGGTCAGAGAGTTGCAGCCACCAATATAGCTCAGGTCGGTCTTGGATCAAAGCTCGGTTCTGTATATACAAATATTGCAGCACAGGGTTCAGCCATCACAACCAACAATGTTATGGACCTGATGATCACAGGACCATCATTCTTTATCATCAGCCCTGACAGCCAGATCCTCAACTACGGCAGAGACGGTTCATTCTCAATCGATGCTGAGGGTGATCTCGTAACCCAAAACAACGGATACTACGTAATGGGTGTAATGGGAGATGGCGGAGTTGCTGACGGAGCAGCTGTTACAAAGCTCAGACTCATCGACAGAAAGCCCGTTACTGAGACAGATGAGGATGGAAACATCACAACCAAGATGGTTGACTATATGGACGGAGAGGGAACCAAGGCCACATACATGAAGGGCAATCTCGACAGCGAGGATGCTACTCTGGCTGAAGGAAAAGCTCTTTTACTTGAGGTGTACGGAGACGACGGAGGAAAGTATACTCTTAAGTTCAACATCACTGATAGTGGCGATGATGACATCAGCACCTTTAACATGAAGCTTGCATCGGTTGCTGATGAATACGGCAATCCTGTCGGCGGAAAAGACACAAACGAGATAGAACTTGCTTATGATAAGCACACAGGTATCATCTCTTCAGCAACAAAGGATGGCTCAACAATTACTTATTCAAAAAATGAGAAGGGTAAGGTAGTTCCCAGCGGATCCCTGACCATGAATGTTGAGGGCGTTGGATCCTTTGAACTGGATCTTTCCAATACTACAAACTTTGCCGGTGGTTCAACAAGTCACGCATCTACTATCTATGCATACAAAGGTGATACTAAGGGACTTCAGAAGGGCTTCCCTCGCGGAGAACTCACAGGTCTTTCCTTCGGAACCGACGGATCGGTTTACGGAACCTACTCAAACGGTCAGACCATCAAGAAGGCTCAGATTGCAGTAGCTGAGTTCTCAAATGCCATGGGTCTTGAGAAGGTCGGAGATAATCTCTACCAGGCATCCCTTAACTCAGGTGCAGCCATGATCCAGGATATCACCAAGGACGGCGGTTACATGAACAGCGGAGTACTTGAGGGAAGTAACATCGATCTTGCAAAAGAGTTCACTGACATGATCACCACACAGCGTGGCTTCCAGGCAAACAGCAGAGTTATCACAACATCTGATGAGATGCTGCAGATACTTAAAGGACTAAAGCGATAAAACGTTGAAA
Source organism: Butyrivibrio sp. NC2007 (assembly GCF_000421405.1). Classification (GTDB taxonomy): domain Bacteria; phylum Bacillota; class Clostridia; order Lachnospirales; family Lachnospiraceae; genus Butyrivibrio. Next base: position 229,967 of record NZ_ATWY01000002.1, on the reverse strand, counting down.
ACGGAAACCGAATTTTATTTAAAATTTTTTAAAATTAATTATCGCAGAGCCGGAGTGAATTCCGGCTCTTTCGTTTTGGAAACTGTGAACATTTTGTGAAAAAACGTATTGTCAAATCAAAAAAATTGTTATATAGTGAACTCACGCGATAAGGGGAAACGTGATTAAAAGTAATTGTGTGTAGGGTAGTTCTATTTTCTTGAGCTGAGTTTTTCTTGGCAGGATAAAGGCAAAGCCATCGTGAGATGGTGACGCAAAGCTAAAGGGTCTTAACACATATAACAAGTGACAAGACAGCCAGTTGCTGGTGCTGGAGGAAACGGTGCCATAGAAAATGACCAGGGCTGTTTAGGGTAAACGGTTGGTCTATTTTTTTGGAATTTTAGTACTAGTAATGTCCTACGTACGATCGGACTATTTTGCGTATGCCTTATTTTTGTGCAATTTTTGCAATTATAGGTATCATGCGGATTAGTTCGGGCATGGTACCTTTTTTTTGTGCAGAGCACTAAATAACAGATTTGGAAGGCCAAGATGGCAGAAGTTAATCTTAAGAAACTTAGCAGAGCAGACCTACTTGAGATGATGATCAAGTTCTCGGAGGAAGCTGAGGAAGCTAAGAAACACGAACAGGAATACAGGGAAGAACTCGAGCGGGAAAAGCTGGCAATGCAACAGCAGATGGCAGAGGAAAGAGCCGCACTTCTTAAGAGCTTCGATGAAGAAAAGGCTGAGATGAGAGCTAAGTTTGCTGAACAAAAAGCTCAGCTGCAAGAGAAGTATGAGAAAGACATTGAAGGACTCAAGGCCAGACTTGAAAAAGAAAAAAGTGAACTTCAACTTCAGGTTGATGATTCATTGTCAAAAATAGAAAAATCCGGAAACCTCGCAGAGGCATCGCTCCTGATCGGAGGAATCCTGGAATCAGCTCAGAAGGCAGCAGATATCTACTTAAAGACGATTAAGGACAAGGCAAAAACGGATGAGTGAAGAACAGAACATTAAGCCTTCTGTTGAAGATCTGAGAAAAGAGCTTAAGAGGGTAAACAGCAAAAAAGAATACCGAAGGGTTCTGCGAAATACTCTGATCGTTGTAATAACGGTGGCAGCACTGTCGGTCCTGATTTCAAGTTTTTTTGTGACAGGACTTAAGGTTACGGGAGATTCCATGACACCGACCCTCCGGACCGGAGAGATAGTCATAGCTCAGAATCAAAGCACTTTTGAACCCGGAGATCTGCTGGCGTTCTACTACAACAACAAGGTTTTGGTTAAAAGAGTTTTAGGCTCCCCGGGAGACTGGATAAACATTGATGAAAACGGAGTGGTATCGGTCAACGGAGTTGAACTTCCAGAGGACTATGTTTCAGACAGGAGCCTTGAACCAACGGACATCGAGTTTCCGTATCAGGTTCCGGAGAACAGATATTTTGTTTTAGGCGATCACAGAAGCGCATCCATTGATTCAAGATCAAGTGTTGTAGGATGCGTCACAAAAGAACAGCTCATAGGAAAGATATTTTTCAGGGTTTATCCCTTTGATGTCTTTGGCGGAATGTAAGACTTCTGAGCTGCATATATTTTTTTGCCCTTTTGTGGGATGTCTACTTAAACGTTTTCGATACATCATATTAAATATTTAATTTTGTAAAATGCAATTTGTTTCATGATTAAAACTGCAGAGTTTATAAAGATTTAACGAGTTTCACACAAAATTCACAGAAAACCACAGGTTTTCAGGTAAACAGGGGTATGAAAAATGCGCAAAATTGATGAGTCTCGCGCGGCAAACTACATAAGAAAGCATTCAAATTATAAAAAGTGGTTGGCATTCGTTCTTTGCCTGTCTCTTTTAACAGGAACAATCACACTTTATATTCTGAACAAGCCCGCTACTGCTATGACTGAGGAAGGAGCTGAGTCTGTCGGACTCATCCTGGAGACGGCAGATGCTGAATATGAGCAGCAGCTTATCGAAGAGACTATGAGCGGGGATGGTGAGAATACTGATGTAGTTGATGCTTCAGAGCCTGATGTTGCCACGTCAGAAGTACAGCAGGAGGTGGCTGAGGAAAAAACACCTATTACTGAAGAGGCAAATAAGGAAGAAAAAGAAAATACAGAGAATACAGAGAATACAGAGAAAACGGCTTCTGATCTTGGACTTGATATTCCGGACAGTGTTAACGTGGCAGATTATGTTACATCCACAGTTATAGAGAGAAGACTGGAGGATGGAACCTGGGAAGTAATTGCAAAGGAAGATGTCGTAAAAGGTGATTATATCAGGATCACATATAATTATGATCTTCCGGATGAAGCTAAGCTTAGTGATGATATAAAGCTGGAAATTCCTGAGGAACTTGATTTTGTAGATATTGAGAAGACTACCATGCTGGATGGCTCGGGAAATGCTGAGCTCACAGACGAGGGTGGCATAAAGATCGAGTTTAACGAAGAGGTTAAACAGGAAATCATCGATGAAGCAAAAGAGAGTGGGTTCCAAGCATCGGCTTTTGGGAGTTTTTTTAACCTGTTTGCTCCGCTGAAGGTTTATGCAGCAGACGGCCAGATAGTTACTGAGGGAACAGCGAACAGTGGAACAGACACCAGTTCACCGGGTATGACTGTAACCTATGCAGAAATGATTGTAAACGGGGTTACATATAAAAGCACTGATTCAAATATTCAAAAAATTGAAGCCGATGAAAATGACGAGGTGAAATTTAATGCTGACTTCGTTCTTGGAGTAGGGACTATCAGCAGTACAAATAATACATTTAGTTATGACCTTTCACAATACGGTATAATTCCAAGCTGGTCACATCCCAATGGGAAAGTATACAGAGATGGAGTACAGATTGGAACTTTTGAGATTTCCAGAGATGCTGATGGCAGTAACGCAAAGGTTAATTTTACTATTAATCCTGAATTTGCAAAACTAAATGAAACTCTTCCTATGACAGGCGATTTTACTTTTAACGCTTCTGTGAAGGATAACAAAAAGGAAAGCGAAGATGAGGTAGTGTATAAGCTTTCTGATGATGTAACCTTCAAGGTAAATGTCATTACAGGAGACAATTCGGATATTTCGGTAGATAAGATCGTTGATGACAATAAAGGCGGATACAACGAGAGTAACGGAACGATTGCATACAGAATAAAAGTCAGTTCCAAAAATGGATCCGGCGACATCATTAAACTAAATGATGTTATGTCTGTTCAGGGTGATAATGAATTGACAAGTGCCTTGAAAACCACAAATATAAGCACGTTTACGGTCACAAAATATTCAAAAGATGGTACGGCAACAAGCAAGAATGTTTCTGTAACCAGGAATGACAATACCTTTGCCATGTCCCTGGAGAAGTTAGGCGAAGAAGAATACTACATTGTTGAGTATACATATAAACTTCCCGATACACTAAAGAATCAGAGCCAAAAAAAGATACTTGAAAATAAGGCGTCAGTTAAATCTGATGAAACAATAGAGAAGACATCTACTATAACGACTGATATAGAAGGAAATCAGCCTTATATCAGTAAAAAGGCAACTGATTATGACAACCATGAAGTAACATGGACAATTATACTTAATGAAAATAATAAGAATCTGAAGGGATATACACTAAAGGATATTATCTACACAAAAGCTTCGGATGGTAATAATGATGTATTGACTCCATTTTCAGGAGAGATGACATTTACTTCTCTTACTGATGGAACGAGTTTCAAAAAGAATATAACAGATGGCGTTTATAAGTTTGAGGAGGATGATTACAACACCTACAAGATAACCTATAAATATAATTATTCTGATCTTGACTTGGTATACGGTAAATTGATCAATGAGGCATCTATAAGATTAGATCCTGATAAGCCGGACAGTGGTAATACTGTAAAAGCAGAGTCCGACTATCTTGGACAAGATGTGACTGTTATAGATAAAAAGAATAATGGTCTGTCTGTTAATGGCGATGGAACTGTAGCTGTTTCTTGGAAAGTGACCTTAAAAGCTCCAATAGTCAGGAATGAAGGTGCTGATAACAAAGAGTATTGGACATTTTATGATGAGATAGCCGACAGCAATGAAGTGATTGAAGAAAGTGAGTTGGAAAGGGTATATAACCTATTTGCTGCCAGGTTTGGAAAAGACAAAGTTGTTCTTACAAAAGGAGATCAATGTACCATAGGAGATTCTGTCACCGGCTACAAGAATTACAGTATAGTTGTCAAGGCAGATCTTAAAGATAATGATTTTGAGGTAGAGTATGACACAAAGGGGTATATTGGCGATGGCTTTTCAAAAAAGACATTTGAGAATACTGCTTATGTCTTCTCTAAGAACTATAAAGCAACAGACAAGACCACATACGAGCCTATGCTCATGAAATATGATGGTCAGGGAAATGCGGATGACTCAAAATATGAGTACTATACCGATACACTTTATCGGAGTGGAATTCTGACATGGAAGATAAAAGTTTCGGTTCCTACTCTCACTGATTATGAAACCTTAAAGATAACTGAGATTCTCCCAAAAGACGTTGAACTTATAACAGAAACTGTTGTTAAGGGGGAGACGGTTTACGGACTTGAAGTGGCTGACAATGACAGTTTCAATAATGCTGAGAATCTTTCGGATGGAAGTGCATCCCTGGGCTCAGTGTCATTCACTAAAGCTTTTAACAGTGAGGGGAATATTGTCATAAGTTTTGACACGCAGAATGCTCTTGGAAAGACTTACTACTTTAGAGTAAGAGCAAAGATTAAGTCTGATTATGACTGGGGTGCCAATAACAATACAGGTTATTTTAACAATACCGTTTATCTTCATAATGAGAAAGATAATAAATTGGGATTTGATACCCAGGGTCAGACAATAACAAAAACTGAGACTGCACTTTCCAAGAAAGGAAATACAGTCGAAGGGAAGATAAATACTCTTGAGTATGAACTTGATGTTAATCCTGGTGCAGCAGATCTTTTTGAAAAAGGTGATGAGATCACGCTTAGGGATTCTATGGAGACCAGATACACTGTGAAGGATGGTGCAAACCATGTCAGTGTCAAGCTGGTTGAAGGTTCTCTTAAGGTATACTACGTTCCTAAGGCTGAGGATGGCACTGATCTGGAGAGAGTTGAACTGGATTCTTCAAAGTATTCATATAAGCTCAGCAGTACAAATCCTGAGCTTCTTACTGAAAATGAATGGAATGGAGATCTATATAGCGTAATCAATAATTTGGAACTTACAATACCTGACAATATGCACATTGTCGTAGCATATGACTACTATTTCTCCGGTCAGAAGAACGCCAATATATACACAACAAATACAGCGACACTGGATGGAATTGCCATTGAAAAGAATACTGTAAGCGTTGATAAAGCACTTTGGCTGCAGGATGCTGAAGGTCATCTCAATGCCAAGGGAATTGAGTTATATAAGGTTGATGCAGATAACTACAATATTTATCTGAGCGGAGCAAGCTTTGCATTGTATAAATATGATGCGGACGCCGATGACTTCAAAGATACCAAGCTTACATTCACAACGGGCACGGGAACAGAGCTTGGAACAGCCATGGATGGCCATGTATCTATTTCGGATTTGGATTATAACACAGCTTATTATCTGGAAGAGATCAAAGAGCCGGAAGGATACATTAAGAGTAATAAAAAACTGTATTTCTGCATCATGAATGATGAAGGAGAACAAACAGCTTACTCAGTTCCAAAAAACTTCGAAGATCTGGGAGGAAAGTATTTATCCGGCGGATCTGATGTTCTCTTTGAGAATGAAAAAGAAGGGACATCAATTACTCTGCATAAGGACTGGGTATATGAAGACAATACTGACAACTCGGTTCAGCCTGACTCTGTAGAAGTTGTCCTTGGAAGACGATATGGTTCATTGGTGAACGATGACTCATCCAGATACTGGAATGTAAATATAGTTAGAAGAGATTCCAGCAACGGTGGCAAGAGTGTTCAGAGTATCGGACTTCCTTCAGTTGAGAATGGTTCAGTCCTTACATTTGAGTTTTCAGTATGGAATGGTCAATGGACAAAGCAAATTCCTGATCTCTATATAAATGGCGATGCAGTTAATTTTTCAGAAAAAATGGTTGTGGCTGATATGATTCAGAGAGTTTCATGGAGTACAACGATAACTGAAAACACTGAGATCAATCTGATATACAGCGTTGGAACCGGTGATGAATCAATGGTAACATATAGCATTTCATCGCCTGACGCGGCAAGTACTACCGGATCCTTAACAGGTAAAGAGGATGACAGTTTTTCTGAAGCAGTAACTCTTACAGGCCCGGATTGGACAAGGACAGTTGATACAATGGTGAACTCTGAGGGTAAGACTGTAGACCTTCCCAAGTATGAGTATGTGAAAAAAGATGATGGTACATATACAAAGTACAAATGGTTGTATTTTGCCAAGGAGGTAAGAAGTTATTACTATGATGACTCATACAGCGACGATCAGGGAGGAATAGCTTCAGGTACTATCACAATCACAAATACAAGGAATCATACAACACCTTATACTCTGCCTAAAACCGGTGGAATAGGTGAAGGACCAATAAAGACAGCAGGAATCGGATTTATTGGATTTGCTTTGGTAGGTGGAATATTTACCTACACAAGAAACAGGAAAAAGAAGGACAAAGTTCCTGCATAAGTAAGGTTTAAATGCAAAGGCATTAAAAAACATAACAAGATTCAAAGGAGAGGAAACAAAATGAAAGGAATTAAGAAACTATTAACCGGAATCCTGGCAGCAACAATGGTCATGGGAATGAGTGTTACTGCATTTGCAGGAGAAAACACTTCAATTGTAGATGGAGCTGGAACAGAACAGAGTGCAAATACACAGAATGGCACTGCAGCTAAAGGATCGATTACGGTAAATAAGGCAGTTAAAGGTGAGAAATACAAGCTTTATAAAATTTTTGACTTTGAGGCTGCTGGTATTAGCGGGGAAAGTGGTGTATATACTATTGATTCAACAAGTAAGTGGTACGGATTTGTAAGTTCACAGACTAAATATCTGGAATTAACAAAGGTAACCGGTTCAGAAACAAAGTATTATGTTAAATGGAGTAATACTGATACCTCTGATAGTACTACAGGAAACGATAAAACAGCTATCGCTGCTTTTGCTAAGGCAGCACAGGCATATGCTGTTAAGGAGGGATCACCTGTTTCAGCTGATGCTGAGACAACTGCCGATGAAGAGGGGGCATCTTTTTCTGAATTAGACTATGGTTATTACATGGTAAGCTCCTCTGTTGGTGCTCTTGTTGGTATTGATACTGTTAACAGTTCAGTAACCATAAATGAAAAAAATGAAATTCCTACATCAGAGAAGAAAGTTGAAGAGGATTCAGCACGTTCTTTCGGTGATAAAAATGATGCCAATATTGGGCAGGTAGTTAATTACAAGTCTACAGTGACAATTCCTGCCGGTGGATCAACCAATGTAGTTTTTCACGATGCAATGACTTCAGGTCTTACTTTTGATTCAAAGTCAGTTGTCGTAAAAAATGGAGAAACAACCCTTGGCTCAGAGCAATATACTTTAGAAACAAGTAATATAGGTACAGATACATTCCAGGTTGTATTTAAGAACAGCTATACTGAGACTCTTACAGAGGCAACAACGATCACGATCACTTATTCAGCAACACTTAATTCAAACGCTGTAGTTTATGATAAGGAATCAAGTAATAAATATGGCGGCGGTAATGATAACCATTCAAAAATAACCTATGGTAACGCAGGTGAAACAGAATGGGATTGGACAAGAACCTATACATATCCTGTGGACATCATAAAGGTTGACGAGTCTGATAAACCACTTGAAGGAGCTGAGTTTACACTTTCACTTACGTCAAGTGCAAATAGTTTGATTAGTCTTGTACAGATAAGCGCTGGCAATGATAAAGATGCAGCAACTTACAGGGTCGCAACAAGTGCTGATGAAAAATCAACAACTAAGTTAGTAACACCAAAATCCGGTAAACTTTATATTTCCGGTCTGGATGCTGACACTTACTCGCTTACTGAGACAAAAGCTCCTGAGGGATTCAATCTTCTTGCAGAACCTGTTACTTTTGTAATTGATTCAAACACTGATTCAGCACAGGGCGATAACAATACTTCTCAGACAAAGATAGAGGTATCAAAAACAAGTAAAGGTGCAACATTTACAGAACTTTCTGTTGTTAATAAAACTGGTACACTCCTTCCTTCAACCGGTGGAATCGGTACAACAATCTTCTACATCGTTGGCGGACTTCTCATCGTTGCCGGAGTTGCTTACTTCATCGTTCGCAGAAAGGCAGATGCTGAGTGATTTTTTAAGGGTGTGAAAAAGTTAAATATATAATTTGAATCTTGTTTCTTATATGAAACTTACTGTGTTTCCGGTCAGGGGCTGCAGCTTTTGACCGGAAATGCAGAATCGATTCAAAGGTAGCAAATGTATATGGCTAAAAAGGTTTTCAAAAAGCAGCTTCCCAACATAATATTCGGACTTATTTTTCTGGTTGGGCTTGGGATATTTCTTTATCCATCTGTGAGTAACTATATCAATTCCAAGCATCAGAGCAGGGCAGTGTCAAATTATGATGAGGCTGTTGCCAATCTGACCAAAGAAGATTACAGTAAGTTTTGGGAAGAGGCCTACAAATTTAATGAGGAGCTTGCGGATGCGCAGGCAAGTACATTTTTAAGGCTTGAGGGTGAGATGAAGGACAGGTATTATGATACCTTTGATCCCACCGGTACAGGAATTATAGGAACAATTGAGATTGAGAATATCGGAGTTAACCTTCCGATATATCATGGAACCGAGGAATCGGTTCTGCAGGTTGGAATAGGACATCTTGAAGGTTCTTCTTTTCCAACGGGAACTACTTCAACCCACACTATTTTGTCGGGGCACAGGGGACTTCCGTCTGCGAAGCTTTTTACTGACCTTGATCAGATGATAGTTGGGGATACATTTTTATTACATATACTGGACAAGACCTTTGCTTATCAGGTGGACAGCATCAATATTGTGCTTCCGGAAGATACAGGGGGACTTGGAATATTTGATGGAAAAGAATATGTCACGCTGGTAACGTGTACGCCTTACGGCGTAAACACCCACAGACTTTTGGTGCGGGCAAAGCGTGTTGATTATAACGAAGAGACGAGACTTTTGGTACCGGCAGATGCGACCAGGTACAATTCAATTTATATGGCGCCGTTTATAGGTGCGCCGATGCTTCTTTTAGCATTTATCATCTTCCTGATAAGAACCAGAAGACCCGGGAAGGAACGTTGAGCTTTTTAATTGAGGAAACCGATTTATGAATAAGTTTATGAACAGGATCAGCAGAATACTGGCTTTTGTTATGGCGATGCTCCTGGTGGTGGGCGGAATGTCTTTTACCTCCTATGCAAGAGAGCCGATAGACAAAGGCAAAAAGGGCAAGCTCACCATAACATACAGATTCAAAGAGGATGGAACAGATTCCTATCAGAACTTTAAGGGGATAGAAGTTTCAATATACAAGATCGCATCTGTTTTGGAGGATGGTTTTTCTTTTGAACTGGACTCTCCATATAATACGCTGACAGATATTGATCTTAGCACCATTACCGATAAAGACACTGCAGCTGATACATGGAGCAAGGTTTTAAGAGCTGTAGAGTCCGAGGCGATCACCAACCACTCTGCTGATGCAATTACCGGTGTGACAGATGAAGACGGAAAAGCTGTTTTTGAAAACCTGGACCTTGGTATATATCTGGTAAAGAGTGCAGTGGTAGAAGAGGATGACTGCACATATGTTTTCTCAAGCTTTTTAGTATCTGTTCCACAGCTTGATGAAGAGACTGACGAATGGATCTACGATGATACATATTATGTTGCAGAGGCTTTTGCCAAGTGTGAGAGATTCCTTGTTGAAAAAGCTAAGTTTTCTCTCTACAAGAGATGGGCTGATGCAGGAGGTGAACAGTACAGACCACAATCTATCACTGTTGTGATAAAGCGTGACGGAGAAGCGTATGATACTGTTACACTCAGCCAGGATACGGGATGGAGCTATTCCTGGGAGGACAAGCCGGGTTATACATGGTCATTTGAGGAGTCCTATACCGGAGATGTTTCATATAATGTAAGCATTTCAGGCCCTGTATTTGGAGACGGTGGAGTTGTGGTTTACACCATTACAAACAGCTATACGCCCTCCAATCCGCCGGGGGATAATCCGCCTCCGCCGGGTGACACCCCTCCGGGAGATAATCCCCCGGGAACACCGGATCTTCCTGACGTGCTTGGCGCAATAAGGAATCTTCCACAGGTTCTCGGAGCCAGAAGACTTCCTCAGACAGGCCAGCTTTGGTGGCCACTTCCTATTCTTGTTATCACCGGCGTATTTTTGATCATCAAAGGCATCAGGAAGAACAGTAAGAACGCATGAAAAAAATTCAAGGATATATCTACATCGCCATTGGCGTAATTCTAATATGTATTGCTGCTTACATCGTCAAACATAACTTTGACGAGAACGCCCAGGCAGGAGCCTCATCTGACAATCTCCTGCTTGGCGTTATACAGCAGATGCCTGACACGGTGCTTCCAAGTGATTTTAATGGGCCAATGCCCATTGTGGATGTGGAAGGCAGAAGTTTTATCGGAACAGTGCAGATTCCGTCATTAGGTCTTTTACTACCTATTCAGGATGAGTGGAGTAAGGACAATGCCAAGGTTTCTGTGTGCAGATACAAGGGCTCTGCTTACGATAACGACCTGATCGTCTGTGGTCACAATTACGTGGAACATTTCGGCACACTTCCCGAGCTTAAGACCGGTGAAGAGGTTATCGTGACGGATATGAACGGGATCAGCTTCCACTATAAGGTTGCCAACATCGAGACTTTAGGTGCTTATGATGTGGAGGAGATGGAAGCAGGAGAGTGGGATTTTACCATGTTTACCTGTACCGTGGGAGGCTCGAACCGTGTGACTGTAAGGTGCGAAGCAACCGGAGAAGTCAGCGAAACCGGAACTGAGCCCGACGTTATAAAAGCAGCAGAAGAGAGCAAGCACATCAGAAAACAGAATTAAGATTATTAGCATCTGCTATAGGAGAAAAAGTTCCGTGGCAGATGCTTTTTTAATAGAAATTTTACCCCTCTATTGTGGACTGTACCTGGGCGTAGTAATATAATTAACTTGAGGAAGAAGCCTTATTTCAGAAAGGAGATGATGCAAAGTGATCATAGTAAAAATGAATGAAACAACAGTAGAATGCAGTATCGCAGCATCAGAACTCCATGAGATCGGCCTGACTCCCGAAGCGGTTGTAAATGGTGCAGAGAACACCACATCCTTCTTTGCACAGCTCAACAAGGAAGTTGGGGCGCAGCTTGATTATGACCCTGAGACAGAGGTCATGATGATGAGCAAGAACATGATGATGGACGGAAGCGTCCGCATATTTGCAGTTAAGATGAGTAACGACGACATTCAGAAAGCAGCTGACAGAATCCGCGGAGCAGCTGAGACCATCCTTAAGACCCTGACTCAGGAGAGGGTGGATGAGGTCAAGAAGAAGACCGGAAGAGACAAGGGAGTTGCTCTCAACGAGGTCATCACCAACGTTACCGATACCATAAACAGGATTTATGCAAGAGACTTTGAAGGCACACTGCCCAAAGAGCCTGAGGAGAGCGATTACAGCTACCAGCCTCTTTCCGAGTACGCTAAATATATGATGGAGTTTAAGAACCTTGAGGACATCGAGAGATTCTCAAAGGTTGTTCAGAAGCTTCCAATTGTTGATTCTACTCTTTACAAGCACAAAGATACGTTCTATCTCATTGCGGGACTTATGTCCTCTGAGGAGAGTGTGATCTACGATATGAGAAGAGCAGGAGTTGAGTACTCCGAGATGCTGACAGTGAATTCACCCGAGGCAATGTTCATCGAGGAGCACGGCGAATGCATCATGAAGGAAGATGCCATTATACATCTGGCAGATCTGGCAAAGTGATATGAACAAAAATGTTACGATACTAAATTTTTCAGGAATCTATGATCATGAGAGCTTTTATCTTCAGGATAAAAGCTCTCGTTTTGTTGATATGAAGGACATTTCGGGGACAAATGCATATTGCGATGATAGTGCGCGGGAGGAGATTCTGGGGCGCATTTCCGGTGACCTTGAGGACGATGGCAGGTCTTTTGCCCGGGGCATACATTTCATAGATAATGGCAACTATCATTACATCTCAGCGCTGTATACGAGCCTGGTAAAAGAGCCTTTCTCGCTGGTTGTGCTGGATCATCACCCTGACATGCAAAGGCCCATGTTTGACATTCTCTCCTGCGGCGGATGGGTGCTGGATGTTATCCAAAATAATCCGTTTGTGAGGGATATTCATATCATTGGTGCCGACAGGGGACTGATAGACGAGCTCGATGAAAATGGCGCTAAAAAGGCTAAATTTTATGATCTTGAAGATGTCTTTTTGGGGGATACGGGGATAAGCCTTCCTAAGACTGAGCATCCGGTTTATCTCTCGATTGATAAGGATGTCCTTAAGAGGGGCGAGATCGTGACCAACTGGGATCAGGGAGAGCTTTCAGTGGATGATCTGTTTGGGTTTGTGAGAGCTCTTTTTATCACTGAGAAGAAATGCTTTGACAGAGATATCATCGGGGTTGATATCTGCGGAGAGTGCACGCCGGACCAGGAGGGGTGCGATATTTCGAAGGCGATTGCGGGAAATGATGAGTTTAATTTGAAGATGATACAGTATTTGGACGATTTGGTGACGGAATTGCGATGAATGTGATATCATAGAAGTGTCTTTTACTATAAACTATGCGTTTGGAGGGGATATGGAAAAGAGATTCAGAGATTACTTAAGGCATCTTGAAAAGCTTGATTTTGACGTTATCTCAGAGGAAGAAATATGGGAAGAGCGCGAGGGGCTTGAGCTTAAGCTCACGGAGATCCATCAGGAGATGATGAGGCTCCTTATCCCAATGATGGCGCTTATTGTTTGTGCATGCATTTTCCTGGCTGCAGCTTTTGGAAATTTCTTTATCGGAAACTTTACCTGCGCGGCGGTTATGGCTCTTGCAGCAGCGTACATCGGGCTTAAATACAGGACACTGGTCAAGGTGGTAAAGCAGCTGTGTATCTATATCGACAAGCTGACTGTGAAGTGATATGAACGGTTTAAATCTTGTTCTTTCTTTAATTGCATCTATTGCTATTGTATCCGGCGTTTCGGCGCCGGATAATGTTTCTGTGGTGATGGTCGGCGACATACTCCTTCATACTCCCGTGGAGGAAAGTGCTGCGGATGTAGGTGGAAACTACAACTTCGACTTTATCTTTTCCAAAACTAAGGATTATATAGGGGCTGCCGATCTGGCCATGGTCAATCAGGAGGTCATAATCGGCGGTAAGGAGCTGGGCGTCTCGGGATACCCGGCTTTTAATGCGCCTTACGAGATAGGCGATGCGTTGTCGGAGGCGGGATTTGACGTGGTTTGCCATGCTACGAACCATGCTCTCGATAAGGGAAAACGAGGTGTGGTTAACACGCTTGGGTACTGGCAGAGCGCTCATCCGGAGATGACAGTGGTGGGGATAAACGGATCGCAGGAGCAGAAGGATGCGGTGGATATTGTTGAGAAGAATGGCATCAGGATTGCGATTTTGAATTATACTTATGGGACTAACGGGATTTCGGCGCCGTCTGATATGTCTTTTGCAGTGGATATGCTGGACGAAGATAAGGTGAAAAGAGATCTCGAGTATGCAGAGGCTAACGCGGATTTCACTATTGTCTGCCCTCACTGGGGGACGGAGTATCTGCACGGCATTGATGGGAGCCAGAAGAAGTGGACGGAAGTTTTTAGGGCCGGCGGAGCTGACCTTGTGATAGGAACTCATCCGCATGTGATAGAGCCTGTGGAATTTATTGAAGATGATGTCCCGGGGCATGGCAATAACCATGGCGGCGGAGATATGCTTGTTTACTACTCCCTTGGGAATTTCGTGAACTGGACTTCAGGGACGGGAGCTGGGACTTGCGATCGCATGGTTGGCGGAATGGCGCAGGTCACTCTGGCAAAAGATATATTGGGTGAAGTCAGGATTGTTGATAGCGGCGTTAAGGCGCTTGTCTGCCATGTGACCCACGGGCATAACGGAGTTGCAGTTTATCCACTATCGGACTATACTGATGAACTGGCGGATTTGAATGCCATAAGGGAGCAGGATAGCTCTTTTACCAGGCAGCAGTGCGTAGATATATGTAACAGCGTCTGGGGAAGTAATTGGAATTAGAGGTTAGGAAGATGAAGTACAAGGCAGTTATATTTGATATGGACGGAACCGTGCTTAATACCATCGAGGACATCACGGATTCGGTAAATTATATATTGGGGAAGTATGAGATTCCGCTGCGTTCGGTTGATGAGGTTAAGCACTTTGTCGGGAACGGCGCAAGGGTCCTGATGGACAAGGCGATTCCGGAGGGTGAAGCGCATCCGCTGTTTGAGCAGATCCTGGCGGAGTACGAGGCTTATTATGAGCAGCACTGCAACATCAAGACCGGGCCTTACAAGAATATTCCTGAGCTGCTAAAGGAACTTTCGGCGCGCGGCCATAAGCTGGCAATTGTTTCAAATAAGCCTATGGGAGCGGTTCGTGAGCTCAATAAGATTTATTTCGGCGAGTACGTGCCGGTCGCCATCGGGGTGACTGATAAGCTGCGCAGAAAGCCATATCCGGATGAATGTCTTTTTGCCATGGATGAGCTTGGTGTTACGAAGGAAGAGTGCATCTATGTGGGCGATTCCGATGTTGATTTCAAGACGGCTGTTAATACAGGGCTGAAATGTATCTCCTGTTTGTGGGGATTTAGAACAAAAGATGAATTAATTTCTGCCGGGGTTAAGGATAATTTTTTTGTAAATGATCCGTTGGAGATTCTAAATCTGGTGTGAGATGCGCATAAATACTGGGGTTGAGGCGCTGACAATAATCGTAAAAAAGTTTATAAATTTTTGTTGACGTTTTGGCCAGAACTTGTTATTATATAAAAGTCGTCGCGAGCGGTTAACGCTTCAGACGAACGGTTCGCGGAAGTGTCGGAATTGGCAGACGAGCAAGACTAAGGATCTTGTGATGCTTACATCGTGTGGGTTCAAGTCCCATCTTCCGCACTGAAAAAGAGGATCAACTCGAAAGAGTTGGTCCTTTTTCTTTTCCCCAGGTGAGTCACCGGGGACGTTTCAGTTTGACTCATTTTGAGTCATTGGGGACGTTTCAGTTTGACTCATTTTGAGTCATTGGGGACGTTTCACTTTGACTCATTTTTGTTTTGGGCTTTACAACAAATTCTTTGGATGATAGAATCTCTTTTATCAAAAATCAGTCCTATATCAGGACAACAATCAGAAATACATCTGATTGATTTCCCTAATAAATATATTTAGTTACAGGAGGAGTACTATGGCACGTCGTGCGCGGAGCATGAGTGAATCCGGGTACATGCATATTGTTGTGCGCGGAATTGGAAAACAAATACTATTTGAAGATAGGCAGGACTTCAAACACTTTTTAAACAGACTTGAACGTTTTTGCCTAGAGACAGAAGTGAAAATCTGTGCGTATTGTCTCATGGATAATCACGTTCACTTATTGGTTCATGGTGGATCATCATCAACAATTCTTTTAATGAAAAAGATGGGTGTAAGTTATTCGGAATACTACAATAAAAAGTATGATCGAGTAGGGCACCTTTTTCAAAATAGGTACTTAAGTGAGAAAATTGAATCGGAAAAGTATTTTCTTGCAGTGTTTCGATATATTCTTCAAAACCCTGAGAGAGCGAAAATATGCAAGAGTTCAGAGTACCGATGGAGCAGTTACAGCTTGTATAACGATCCGCCGGAGTTTATAGATTTGTCCCTGATAAAGTTAATGCTGGGTGATTATGAACACTACCGGGAATTTGTCGCATGTGAAAGTGATGAGCAGTGCTTGGATTATGTTAAGGCCAAACATGATGATGAGTGGGCAAAAGAGGAATTGAAAAAGTGCCTGAGTATTTCTTCGGGGACAGTTTTACAGAAATATTGTAGGATAGATAGAGATAATGCTCTTAGCAGGCTTAAGGAACGGGGATTGTCAATTCGGCAGATTGAAAGGCTTACGGGTATAAATCGTAGTACTATACAGAGAGCTAAGTGAATGTGGATGAGTCAAAGTGAAACGTCCCCGTTGACTCAAAATGAGACAAAGTGAAACGTCCCCGGTGTCTCAAAATGAGTCAAAGTGAAACGTCCCCAGTGACTCAAAAGGGTAAAAATAGTCGAGAATTATGGCAGGCTTCTTAGCTATTCTTAATTCACAAGGAGTTAAGCCGATGGATCATCAATTACAAGTTGTACGCATGATGCAGGATTACATCAAAGACCATATCAATGAAGATATTTCAATTGATACTATTGCAAAAGAGATCTCGTATTCAGCATCATATGCCAGAAAAATCTTCATAAAGCATCTGGGAATGACACCGGCGGTTTATATAAGGCGCCTTAAACTGTCGAAGTCAGCGCTTAAGCTGCGCGATGAGAATTGTCAGATTCTGGATGTGGCAATGGAAATGGGCTTTGGAAGTGTGGATGGATATCAGCGTGCTTTCAGACGTGAGTTTGGCTGTAATCCAAAAGAGTATTCGAACAGTCCTGTACCGATCTGGCTATTCACTCCTTACCTTGTAGAAGTTAAAGAAAGGAAGAAAGATACTATGAGTGAAACAAGAAATGTCTTTATTCAGGTGATTGAAAAGCCTGCTAGAAAAGTAATTATCAAGCGCGGAATAAAGGCCGATGAATACTGGTCGTATTGCGAGGAAGTAGGCTGCGATGTTTGGGGCCTTTTAACAAGCATTAAGTCTATCAGTGGAGAACCGGTATGCTTGTGGTTGCCAAAACATTTAAGAAAGCCGGTAACGAACGAATATGTCCAGGGAGTAGAAGTAGAGCCTGATTACTCCGGCGTAATTCCCGAAGGGTTTGAAACTATTGATTTACCGGCATCCACATACCTTCTGTTTAGAGGTGAACCGTTTGATCCCGATAATTACGTAGAGGCAATTGGCGAAATATGGGACGCAGAGAAGAAATATAATCCGGAGTTCATCGGATATGAGTGGGACGATATGAATCCAAGAATTCAGCTTGAGCCTATTGGAGAGCGCGGCTACATAGAACTTGTACCGGTAAAGAAACTGTAAAAATGAGTCAAAGTGAAACGTCCCCGGTGACTCAAAATGAGTCAAAGTGAAACGTCCCCGGTGACTCACAAATGTTATATTTTTCTAAAATGAACGCAAAACCGTTTATGTGATGTACAATTAATCTAGTATATTATACATATTCGGCTATTCTGAGCAGGATATACCTGAGGAGATAGATTGATGCGTTCGCTTAGAACAAGAATTACAGTTACAATGCTCTGCGTGATATTTGTGGCTCTGCTTTTCACCACGCTCCTGAGTGCAATCTTCATAAGAAGGACTGAGAGTCGCAAGACTGATCAGCTCCTTCTTATGCTGTGCAAGAACGGGGAAAAGAGCCTTGATTATTATTTCGACAGTGTTCAGAATTCGGTTGAAAGTGTAGCTGCCTTTGTGGAAGAGGATCTGGAAGGCACGAGTGATGAAGAGTTAAGCGAGCACATGGAGCGTGCCAGAGATTATTTTGGAATGATGGCGTCCGAGACAAAAGGAGTTCTTACATATTACTATCGTATCGATCCGTCCATCTCCACCAAAGAGAAGGGCTTCTGGTACATCAATCTTACAGGCGACGGCTTTGAAGAGCACGAAGTTACCGATATCACCCAGTATGATGTGAATGATACGTCGAAGCTGGTGTGGTTTACTGTCCCCAAGCATGAAGGAAAATCCATCTGGCTTCCACCGTACATAACTGACAATCTGGATGTACGCGTTATTTCCTACGATGCCCCGGTTTATTATAAGGGAGAGTTTATCGGTGTTGTCGGCATAGAAGTTGACTACACAACGATGGCTGAGGAAGTCGACAGCATACAGTTTTACGATAACGGATACGCATATCTTTGTGGCGCAGACGGCAAGCTCTTTTACCATCCACGCATAAATGTTACAGATTCAGCCGGAGCGACCAAGTATGAGATACCCTTTGATATGTCAGGCGATAGCTCTTTTGTGCGATATAAATATAACGGCGAGGAAAAAGAGGCAGCCTGGGTCCCTTTGAGCAATGGCATGCGCCTTATTGTTTCCGTCCCTGAATCGGAGACTAAGGGAGAATGGATAGGTCTTATTCAGAACATCTCTTTGGGAGCTATATTAGTGCTGCTAATATCAAGCCTGTTTCTTATGGTATATACCAGGCGCATAACAAAGCCCCTTGAGGAGCTGACTGAGGCAACCGAGCGGATAGAGAAGGGAAACTACGACTCAGATCTTACCTATGACGCAGACGATGAGCTTGGCAGACTTACAAGGTCTTTTAAAAAGCTCTCGGACAACATGGAGGCTCACATCAGCGATCTGAATGAGCAGGTATTTGTTGATGCACTTACACATGTCAAGAACAAGGGTGCCTTCGAGAAGATGGCAAAAGAGCTACAGGACCAGATAGATGGCGGAGCAGTAAAGCCGGAGTTTGCAATCGGCGCTTTTGACTGTGACAGCCTTAAGATAATCAATGACAAGTACGGACATGATAAGGGAGATGCATATCTTAAAGCAGCCTGCAATACCATAAGTAATGTTTTCAAGCACAGTCCCGTGTTCAGAATAGGTGGAGATGAATTCGCTGTAATTCTGAGGAAGGATGATTATCTTAACCTGGATACGCTTAGTAAGCAGTTTGACATTGCTTCAGAGACTACCAATGCATCAGCAGCCGTGGAACCATGGGATTACGTATGTATATCAAAGGGTTTTGCTGTTTATGATCCGGAGAGGGACAGTACAGTTACCGATGTTATGAGGCGAGCGGATAAGCTCATGTATGAAAATAAGCGTGAAAGAAAAGAATCCGGATACCACCCTTTTGGGCCTTGAGCCTGAAAGGGTGATTTTTTACAGTTTGCTTATTAAACGTTTATAAATGTATAATATATTGATGATATCATATAAAGTGAGATAGAATACGAACAGGTGACGCTATGATAAAGGCGATTAAAAACTATTTCTTTCCCACGATTGATAAAGACGTCAGAGAACTGATGGATCAGACCTGCACAAGGAATATTAAAAACGTATCACTTGTAGTGGCCGTTTTTGAAACCTTGACGCTGCTTCTCTTTGTGCTGTCCAGAAAGAGCTTTGGGCACCAAGAGTGGCTTAGTATCGGAAGCGTTATGTTCTGTATCATCACATGCTTAAGCGTATTTTTTGTCACAAGATATATGCTTTCAAAAGATGAGCTCGATCATCTAAAGGTTGAGCTTATGCAGATTATCTACTATATACTAATGTCTTTGTGGTCTATGTGGGGGTCGTATCGCAGGTATGAGCGCGGCGAGCAGATACTCACTTTCTACGCCTGTGAAGTGATGCTGGTATGTTTTATAGTCCTGAAACCCTGGACAAGCACCTTGATGACTCTCTATACCTATGTTGTCCTTTATTCTGTCATTCTCAAGGCAGACGGAGGCGCCGGGATCAATACCATAAACTATTCAATACTGGTTCTGGTTTCAGCCATCGGAATGGGAATGCGCTTTCATTCCTTGAGAAATACCTCTGAAGCTACTATCAAGCTTGAAAAGTCCAAGAACTCTGAAATACAGGACAAGATGAACATCCTTCAGTCTATAGCTGATATTTACGATAAGGTAAATCTTATTGATTTTATCGAGAATACTGAGATGTCGGTAAGAGACAAGGATCACGTCAAATACAATCTCGACCTTAGCGTTCATAAACATACTGTTATGAGCACGAAGATAAGAGAGAAGGTCATGCCTGATCAGCTCGATGACTTCATAGCTTTTACGGATATCAGTACCGTCAGAGAAAGACTTGTTGGAAAAAGACTTCTCAGTGAAGATTTCATTGATGTGGTAGACGGATGGTTCAGAGCCCAGTACATCCCGGTGGAAGTTGACGATGAAGGCATGCCGACGCAGGTTGTATTCACTACAAGAAATGTTGATGACGAGAGACAGCGTGAAGAACGTCTTGTCAGAATTGCTATGACGGATGAACTGACAAGGCTCTTCAATCGCCGAAGCTATGAAGAGGACCTTGACGAGTGCGAGAAAAACGGTCTTGATAAAGACTTTGTCATTTTATCAGCGGACGTTAACGGCCTGAAGAGAGTAAACGACACCATGGGACATGCCGGTGGCGATGAGCTCCTTAAGGGGGCTGCGGAATGTCTTTTACTGGGGATTGCAAGTAAGGGCAAGGTTTACCGAATAGGTGGTGACGAATTTGCAGCAATCCTGCATACCGGGGATCCTGAAGCAGTTAAAAGAGATATTGAAAGCTATGTTGATAAGTGGTCCGGACAGTATTCGGAAAAGCTTTCTATATCCATTGGATATGCAACACATGCAGATAACGAGAGCCTTGATATTGTAGGGCTTGAGAAGAAGGCTGATGATGAGATGTACCGGGCTAAGGCCAGGTATTATGCAACAAGCGGTATAGACAGAAGGACAAGCAACAGATGAGTCAAACTGAAACGTCCCCAATGACTCATCAAGCGGTAAATTATGGAAAATTCCAAAAAGCTTATCGCCTTTATGGGCGGAATGATCGACGAAGAAAAGAACTGCTACTTCATCCGTTCGATGGAAGAAGAATGCAGAAAGCGCGGCTATCTGATGATCGTCTTCGGTTTTTCTGAGACCACATTCAGTGATCAGGACAGAAACAACTGCGAGATGAAACTTACTCAGATGGCTGGTTTTCTTGACCTAAAAGCGATCATCGTTCAGCTTGAGTTTATAAAGAACGACTATCTTATAGATGCCTTCAGGAGGCTTGCAGCCAGGAAAAAGATCCCTTTCATTGCCATGGAGCGCACGCTTCCTGACTGCATGAATATTTCCATGAATTATAAAAACGGCTTTGCCGAGATGGTAAGGCACGTTGTACAGGCTCATGGCTGCAGAGATATCTACATGATGGCTGGAATTGAAGGCGATCATTTTTCTGAGGAGAGAATAGAGGCTTACAAGCAGGTCCTTACAGAGAACGGAATTACCATCAATGAAAAGAGAATTGGCTATGGACAGTTTTGGGATAAACCTGCAAGAGAAGTGACAAAAGCACTTTTAAAAGAGGGTAATCTCCCTGAGGCAATTGTATGCGCCAATGACAATATGGCCATTGCTGTAAGTGATGAGCTTCAAAAAGCCGGATACAGGATTCCGGAGGACGTGATCGTTACAGGTTTTGACGGGGAGAGAAAATGTCTTTTCAAATCTCCGTCTATTTCCACGGTTGAGCCTGACTATCAGAGCGAAGCGAGACAGATAGTCAAGATGATAATGAATAATGAAGGAAAACCTTTGGCTGGGGCTGATGAAAAGGTTGGCTTTAACCTGAGGCTCAGAGGATCCTGTGGCTGCAACAGGCCAGAGGATACTCTTTCTATTGACGATGTCAGTTCGCTTTCTGAGTACTACGATGATGTCAACTGGGCTGTAACCAATATAAATAGCCTGTTCGCACAGGCAGCGATGCTTGAGACGCTCACGGACCTTTCAAGAGTTACGCAGGAGACGCTCTGGCTCTGGAAAAGAGATTTTCAGTTCGTTGCGCTTAACTCCGACCTTCTTCGCGAAGAGAACTGCGTCTTTGGAAAGGGAAAATACACGACGTTCTTTAGCTTTATGGACGGCGACTCATCAGGAATAGGGGATACTTTTAGCGAGGATATTCTGTTTCCTGATTTTGATACCATCGCAGCAAAGAGCAATATCAGCATAATGTTTGTAAAACTCCTTCATTCCGGTGGCAGAATCTTTGGCTATCTGGTTGAAGGAATGGAAAATGTAAATGACAGGGCAGTGAGAAGGTGCGAAGAATTCGGAATGCTCCTCTCGACAGCTATTAATGTTGTGGATGTAAACAGAAACCTCATCCGTATGCATAAAGAGATTGAGAAGGTTTCCGTCAGGGATTATCTGACCGGAATCTTTAACAGGCGAGGGTTCTTTGGCGAGCTTGATACGCTCATCAATATGCCGTACAACCAGGGCAAGTTCCTCACAATCTTTTCCGTTGATATGGATGGGCTTAAGCACATCAACGATTACTATGGCCATGCTGAGGGTGACTTTGCGATACAATGCATCGCAGAGGCTGTACAGCACATAGCTTCGCGCAATGGAATCAGTGCGCGCTTTGGCGGCGATGAATTTGCGTGCGCAATGATATCCGAGATGCCTGTCAATTTATCGGCGGACACCTTCAGAAGTCGCATCGCAAGCTTCCTTGCACAGAGAAAAGACATTTCGAAAAAGGAGTATGCAATAACCGCCAGCGTAGGCAGTGCATCTACGATTATTGATGATAACATCAAAATTGAGAAACTGATAATTGAGGCCGATGATGCCATGTACGCCGACAAAAAGCTCAAGAATGAGAGACTCTTGACATAAAGCTTTAAAATGGGTATCATTATCTTTGTCGCTTGCGGAAGTGGCGGAATGGCAGACGCGCATGGTTCAGGTCCATGTGTTGGCAACAACATGAGGGTTCAAGTCCCTTCTTCCGCATTTGAAACGAAGCACCCCCGATGCCTGTGGCATCGGGGGTTTTTTCGTTTCAAAGGGGGAGAGTCCTCTCCCCCCTGAGGGTTTCCCCTACGGGGACTAGGAAGCACAAAAAGCGCGCTTTTGTCGCTTCCCTTCTTCCGTTAAAAAAACATAAATTTACATCTTGTGCAAACCCCCTTTGGAATATAGAATGTATAAGAATGAAATCGAATAGGGGAGGAAGATCATGGCACAGAGAACTGATATACACAAAGTACTGATAATCGGCTCGGGACCGATTGTTATTGGACAGGCGTGTGAGTTTGACTATTCCGGAACGCAGGCATGCAAGGCACTTAGGAGCCTGGGGTACGAAATAGTCCTCGTTAATTCAAATCCCGCAACTATCATGACGGATCCGGAGATGGCTGATAAGACTTATATTGAGCCTCTTAATGTGGACCGTGTTGCTGCAGTTATTGAAAAAGAAAGGCCGGATGCTCTTCTACCTAATCTTGGTGGTCAGTCAGGCCTTAATCTATGTTCTGAGTTATATAAGGCCGGTATTCTCGACAAATTCAACGTAAAAGTTATAGGTGTTCAGGTTGACGCTATTGAGCGTGGCGAAGACAGAACAGAATTTAAAAAGACAATGGACATGCTTGGTATTGAGATGGCAAGATCCAAGGCATGCTATAGCATAGAAGAAGCTCTCGCAGAAGCCGATGAGCTTGGATATCCGGTTGTACTTCGTCCTGCGTATACCATGGGCGGAGCAGGCGGCGGACTTGTCTATAATAAAGAAGAGCTTCAGACAGTCTGCTCACGTGGTCTGCAGGCATCCATCATCCATCAGGTTCTTGTTGAGGAATCAATCCTTGGTTGGGAGGAGCTTGAGCTTGAGGTTGTCCGCGACAAAGATAACAACATGATCACGGTATGCTTTATTGAAAACGTAGATCCTGTCGGTGTTCACACAGGTGATTCCTTCTGTACTGCACCAATGCTCACAATTTCCGAGGACCTTCAGAAAGAGCTCCAGAGACAGGCTTACAAGATTGTAGAACACATCGGAGTTATCGGTGGTACCAACGTACAGTTTGCCCATGATCCCAAGACCGGAAGAATCGTTGTTATCGAGATCAACCCCAGAACTTCCCGTTCATCAGCCCTTGCCAGCAAGGCTACAGGCTTCCCTATCGCCCTTGTATCAGCCAAGCTCGCAACAGGACTTACATTATCGGAACTCCCTGATTCTAAGTTCGGAACACTTGATAAATACGTGCCAAACGGCGACTACGTTGTTGTTAAGTTCGCCCGCTGGGCATTTGAGAAATTCCACGGCGTAGAGGACAAGCTGGGAACCCAGATGAGAGCCGTTGGAGAAGTAATGAGTATCGGCAAGAACTTCAAGGAAGCCTTCCAGAAGGCCATCAGATCTCTTGAGAAGGACCGCTTCGGTCTTGGCTGCATAGAGAAGTTTGAAGAGATGCCGGTAAAAGAGCTCCTGCGACGCCTTAAGGATGCTTCCTCAGAGAGATACTTCCTTATGTATGAAGCTATGAAGAAGGGCGTTACAGTAGAGGAACTCTGCGACATTACAAAAGTCAAAGAGTACTTCGTAAGCCAGATGAAAGAGCTTGTGGATGAGGAGACAGCTCTTTTGACCAAATATAACGGTAAGGTTCCGGAAAGCGCAGACCTTATTAAAGCCAAGGAAGACGGCTTCTCAGATAAGTACCTGGCTAAGGTTCTCTCTGTATCCGAGGATGACATCAGAGCAGGAAGAGAAGGCGCAGGCCTTACAGAGAACTGGGACGGCGTTCACGTATACGGCACCGACGGAAGTGCTTATTACTACTCAACCTATCAGAAAGAAAGCGCACTTGAGAATCCTATGAAGCTCTCAGAGGGCGCTGAGAATAAGAAGATCATGATCCTGGGCGGAGGCCCTAACAGGATCGGTCAGGGTATTGAGTTTGACTACTGCTGCGTACATGCAAGCCTTGCACTTAAGAAGCTCGGCTTTGAGACAATCATCGTAAACTGCAACCCTGAGACTGTATCAACAGACTATGACACCTCAGACAAGCTTTACTTTGAGCCACTTACTCTTGAGGATGTACTTCAGATCTACCGCAAGGAAAAGCCACTTGGCGTAATCGCTCAGTTCGGCGGACAGACACCTCTTAACCTTGCAGCCAAGCTCAAGGAAGAGGGCGTAAATATCCTCGGAACAACACCTGAAGTAATCGACCTTGCTGAGGACAGAGACCAGTTCCGCATGATGATGGACAAGCTTGGAATCCCTATGGCAGAGTCGGGAATGGCTTCAAACGTAGAAGAGGCCAAGACAATAGCAGCAAGGATTGGGTATCCTGTTATGGTTCGTCCTTCCTTCGTTCTTGGCGGACGCGGAATGGAGATCGTAAGGGATGAGGATTCAATGGAAGGCTACATGAAAGCCGCTGTAGGTGTTACGCCTGACAGACCTATCCTTATCGACAGATTCCTTCACAACGCACTTGAGTGCGAGGCAGATGCTATAAGCGATGGCAAGGCAGCCTTTGTCCCTGCGGTTATGGAGCACATTGAGCTTGCCGGAATCCACTCCGGTGATTCAGCCTGCATCATACCTTCCAAGCACATTTCGGAAAAGAACCTTAAGACAATCGAGGAGTACACCAGAAAGATCGCTGTTGAGATGAATGTTGTAGGTCTTATGAACATGCAGTACGCCATCGAGGATGACACTGTATATGTTCTTGAGGCTAATCCCAGAGCATCCCGTACAGTTCCGCTGGTTTCAAAGGTTTGCGGAATCAAGATGGTTCCTGTTGCAACAGACATCATCACATCACAGCTCACCGGCAGACCTTCACCTGTTCAGGGACTGATCGATGGCAAGAAGAAGGATGAGCCTCCGTACTACGGAGTAAAAGAGGCTGTATTCCCGTTCAATATGTTCCCTGAGGTTGACCCTGTTCTCGGACCTGAGATGAGATCAACCGGAGAAGTCCTCGGACTTGCTAAGACTCCCGGAGAAGCTTTCTTTAAGGCATACGAGGCAGCAGGCGGAGCACTTCCTCTTAGCGGAGCAGTACTTATTTCACTGAACAGAGAGGATAAGCCTGAGGCAGCAAGCATTGCAAAGAGCTTTGCAGAGGAAGGCTTTAAGATATACGCAACAGGCAAGACCTACGAGACCATTATAGAAGCCGGAATTGAGGCTACAAGGATAAACAAGAACTTCGAGGGCGGAAGACCAAACGTAGAGGACATCATCAAGAACGGCGATGTTCAGCTGGTCATCAACTCTCCAATCGGCAAGTACACTCAGCACGACGACGGATACCTCAGAAGAGCTGCCATCAAGGCAAGGATTCCTTATATCACCACCGTTGCTGCTGCTAAGGCCGCTGCAGAGGGCGTTCGCCAGGTAAAAGAGAACGGCGCCGGCAATATCAGTTCACTCCAGGAGTATCACAAATCCCTTGACTAAAAGGGAGTAAAAAAGGTGTATACTTAGGTTAGATTTCTTTTGACAAGGAGGGGATTATGGAAGGAACAGGCGAGAACACAAACATTACTGTAAACGGCAATGCTGAGATGCTTAAGGTCGACAAAAAACATCTCTTCTGGCAGAGGCTGTCGGCTCTGGCGGTAGTGGCTACATTCCTTGTAGTTCTTTTGGTGGCAATGATCCTGGTACCACAGGTTACGACTACTCTTGGCAATATCAACAAGGTTGCAAAGGATGCAGAAGAGGCGATTGCCAATGTTGATACCATGGTCCTTGAGATGACCGATGCCAGCAAGAATCTTAACCAGCTTGTGGGGGACAATTCCGAAGCTCTTACCGAGGCAGTCACCAACATGTCAAACGTTGATTTTGACGGCCTTAATAAGGCGATAAAGGACCTCCAGGATACAGTCGGCCCTATGGCAAATTTCTTTAATAAATTCAGGTAAGCCGGGATTTTGGAGATATGTAACATGGAAATAGAAGTTTCATCATTTTTTAATCTGAGCCACTACGAGTACGGAGAGGCATATTTTGGAAGCCACAAGGGCATGAGATATCGCCTGGCAAGAGACCCTCTTGAAAACGTTAAGTTTACTCCCGTTGATCAGAGAGGACCGGCTACACTTATGGCAACCGTATGGCCTGAGCCAAATGCTTACGGCAAGACGGATCCGTCACTTATGACAAACGAGCACTTTGAAGTTTCTCAGGAAGGGCTTGAAGAGGCTGTTAAGTGGATAAATGACCAGTATACAAGCCGTCTTGGAGAGTGGAACAGGTAAATGTACTAAATTTTGAAAAATTTAATTTAGAAAAAAAGGATTTTAAGATCCCACGTCGAATATTTATGATGTGGGGTCTTTTTTTCTGACAGGCCCACATAAATCCAATATTCAGAAAGAAGAAAACATTGAAAATTCGCGAAAAACTTGAAGACAGAGAGACTAGAATCTTAAGCAAGCATGCTACTCTCAGCATGAATTCCAAGGGACGTGAAAAAGAAGAAAAGGATTGTGATATCAGGCCTTGCTTCCAAAGAGACCGTGACAGGATTCTTTATTCCAAGTCATTCAGAAGGCTCAAGGACAAGACCCAGGTCTTTTTGTCGCCTGACGGGGATCACTACAGGACCAGAATGACCCACACCCTTGAGGTATCTCAGAATGCAAGGACCATTGCCAAGGCGCTTATGCTCAATGAGGACCTGGCAGAGGCTATTGCCTTGGGGCACGACCTCGGTCATACACCTTTCGGCCATGCGGGCGAGAGGGCTCTTAATGCTGTGAGTCCCGATGGGTTTAAGCACAATGAACAGAGCCTTCGCATAGTTGAGAAGCTTGAGAACTATGGCAAGGGACTCAATCTTACCTGGGAAGTCAGGGACGGTATCGTGAATCATGAGATGGACCTTACTCCGGGAACACTTGAGGGCAAGGTTGTCCGTCTTTCTGACAAGATTGCTTATATGCATCACGATATGGACGATGCAATAAGAGGAGGTATCATCACCGAGAAGGATGTTCCGGAGGATCTGGCAAAAGTGATCGGCCATACCAACGGAGAGTGGCTGGATACCTTCATCCACGACATAATAGCCACCAGTATGGATAAAGACGACATCAGGATGTCTGATGAGGTATATGATGCTTTCCACAAGCTCCGCAGATTCATGTTTGACAGGGTTTATACCAACCCGATAGCCAAGGGGCAGGAAGGCAAGGTAGAGGACATGATCAAATTCCTCTATCAGTACTATATTGATCATCAGGATCTTTTACCTGAGTATCTGAAAAATATGAAAGACAGGGGAGAGGCTACCGGGGAGAGAATAGTCTGCGACTACGTCAGCTCCATGACTGACAGATATGCGGTTGCAGTATTTGAGGAGGTATTCGTACCGCACTCCTGGGCAGTACTTTGACAACAGTGGGGAGAAACAATTGCGATATTCAGATGACATCATAGAAGAAGTCAGATCGCGAAACGACATTGTGGATGTGGTCGGACAGTACGTCCACCTGCAGAAAAAGGGAGCCAACTACTTTGGCCTTTGTCCCTTCCACAATGAGAAATCCGGCTCTTTTTCCGTATCACAGAGTAAGCAGATATTTCACTGCTTCGGCTGCGGAGCCGGTGGTAACGTGATCAGCTTTTTGATGAAATATGACAACTTAACATTTACAGAAGCTCTGCAGCAGCTGGCTGAGAGAGCGGGAGTGAGGCTCCCGGAAGCGGACGATTCACCGCAGGCAAGGGCCATGAGAGATAAGAGGCAGATGCTTCTTGATATCAACAGAGAAGCTGCCAAGTACTACTACAGAAACCTAAGGGCCAAGAGCGGCGAAAAGGGCATGCAGTACTTTAAGCAGAGACAGCTTACCGATGAAACCATGAAGCACTTTGGCCTTGGATTTGCCAATATGACTTCGGATGATTTGGTCAAGTACCTTCGGCAGATGGGCTTTGAGGACAAGCTGATAATCGAGGCCGGACTTGCATCCTTTGATGAGCAGAGAGGAACTCATGATAAGTTCTGGAACAGAGTAATGTTCCCGATATCAGATGCTCAGGGCAAGGTCATAGGCTTTGGCGGACGAGTAATGGGAGATGGCAAGCCCAAGTACCTTAACTCTCCGGAGACTCCGATATTTGACAAGAGCCGAAATCTCTTTGGACTTAATTATGCCAAGAGTTCAAAAGCAGGTTACATGATAATCTGCGAGGGATATATGGATGTAATAGCCATGCATCAGGCGGGCTTTGACATGGCAGTGGCTTCCCTGGGAACAGCTTTTACCATGGGACAGGCCATGATCCTTAAGAGATACACCGACACCGTAGTCCTCTCCTATGACAGTGACGAAGCCGGAACCAAGGCGGCCATGAGAGGCATCGGAATCCTTAAGGAAGTCGGACTTAAGGGCAAGGTCTTAGATCTAAGGCCTTACAAGGATCCTGACGAGTTCATCAAGAACCTGGGCAAGGACGAATTCGAACAAAGAGTTAAGAACGCAGAGAATCCGTTTTTCTTTGAGGCAAGAGTGGAGGAGTCAAGGCATGACATGTCTGACCCGGTATCCAAGACCGAGTTCCACAGAAAGCTTGCAGCTATGCTCTGCGAATTCGAGGAGGCTGTTGAGAGAGAGAATTACATCGAAGCGACAGCAGCCAGATATAACATAGCAGTGGATGACCTTCGAAAGCTTGTAAGCGCCACTGCAGCCAAGGGAGTGCCCGTGCGGACTGACAATACTCCGAAGTCCGGGGCAGCCGTTAAGAAGACTCCCGAGGACAGCGCAAGGAAGAATCAAAGACTCCTTCTTACCTGGCTTACCGATGAGCCGGGGATTCTTCCCAAGGTAACCAAATGGGTAACGCCTGAGGATTTCTCAGATGATCTATATAGAAGCGTTGCAGAAGAGCTTTTTGCCGGAATGCAGAGTGGGAACTTTTCACCGGCAGCAGTCATTGACAGGTTTGGCGATGAAGAGGAACATCGGCAGGTGGCCGAAATGTTCAACACCAATCTTGTGGATATCGAGACACCTGATCAAAGGCGCAAGGCTTTTCACGACATTATCTACGCCGTCAAGCAGGCGGGATATGAGAGGCAAAAAAAGATGCTTAAGCCCGATGATCCTCAGTACCTTATGAAGACCATCCAGGGCAAGAAAGATCTGGAGAAGCTGGCTCATGCCGACATTTCCCCGGATGACTGAAATGAAAAAATCTATCTAAAAGAAAAGGAAGAATAAAATGGCAACTAAGAAAGAGACAACAAAGGAAACAGAGAAGAAGACTAAGGCAGCAGCAAAGAGCACCAAGGCAGCTGCCAAGGAAGCTCCTGCTAAGAAGGAAACAGCCAAGAAAGAGACTGCTAAAAAGGAAAAGGCTGTTAAGGAAGAAAAGGCAGTTAAGGAAGCTCCCGCTAAGAAGGAGAAAGCAGCCAAGGAAGCTCCTGCCAAGAAGGAGACAGCCAAGAAGACTTCCAAGAAGGCAGCAGCTGAGGAGGGCGTTAAGGAGACCAAGAAGAGTAAGGCAGCTAAGGCTGCTGAGCCTGAAGTTAATGCTGCGGCTGATGGTGAACTTGACGATGCAACCAAGGAGCTCTTTTCCCAGAAGATAAAAGAGATCCTTGCTCTTGCCAAGAAGAAGAAAAATGTCCTTGAGTATGCAGAGATCAGCGATTTCTTTGCAGACATGGGACTTAACGAGGAGCAGCTCGATAACGTTCTTGAGGTCCTTGAGAACTCAGGAATCGACGTTCTTCGTGTTTCCGATGATGTAGATGATCTTCCCGATGATGATGACATGATCATCTCAGAGGAGGACGAGGTTGATATGGAGAATATCGACCTGTCAGTTCCTGATGGAATCAGCATCGAGGATCCTGTAAGAATGTACCTTAAGGAAATCGGTAAGGTTCCGCTTCTTACAGCTGAGCAGGAGATCGATCTTGCCAAGGCCATGGAAGCAGGTCTTGACGCAGAGAAGACTCTTGCAGAGGATGAGGGCAAGAACAAGCTCTCTGATGCCAAGAAGAAAGAGCTTAACCAGATCATATACGAGGGAAATGAGGCTAAGAAGCGCCTTGCAGAAGCTAACCTCCGTCTCGTTGTAAGTATTGCCAAGAGATATGTCGGAAGAGGAATGCTCTTCCTTGACCTTATTCAGGAAGGTAACCTGGGTCTTATCAAGGCTGTTGAGAAGTTCGATTTCAGAAAGGGATTCAAGTTCTCAACATATGCTACATGGTGGATCAGACAGGCCATCACAAGAGCTATCGCCGATCAGGCCAGAACTATCCGTATCCCTGTACATATGGTTGAGACCATCAACAAGCTCATCCGTGTAAGCAGACAGCTCCTTCAGGAACTCGGCCGTGAGCCACTTCCCGAGGAAGTTGCAAAGGAGATGAACCTCCCTGTAGAGCGTGTTCGTGAGATCCTAAAGATTTCTCAGGAGCCTGTATCCTTAGAGACACCTATCGGTGAAGAGGAAGATTCACATCTTGGTGATTTCATTCAGGACGACAACGTTCCTGTACCTGCTGATGCAGCAGCATTCACACTCCTTAAGGAGCAGCTGGTTGAGGTTCTTGATACTCTTACAGAGCGTGAGCAGAAGGTACTTAGGCTCAGATTCGGTCTTGATGACGGAAGAGCAAGAACTCTTGAGGAAGTAGGAAAAGAGTTCAACGTAACCCGTGAGCGTATCCGTCAGATCGAGGCTAAGGCTCTCCGTAAGCTCCGTCATCCAAGCAGAAGCCGTAAGCTCAAGGATTATCTTGACTGATATGAATGAAAAAAAATCACTCGATGATGTAGCTGTGAAAATGTCCCTTCGCCTTCGGACAGTGGCTGATATGCTAAGGGGCGATGGTGCCCATAAGTGCACTGCCGATGTGGGATGTGACCACGGCTACGTATCTATCTATCTTGTTCAAAATAAGATTTCAGAATCTGCCATAGCAATGGACGTCCGCAAGGGCCCCCTTGCCATGGCAGAGAGTAATATACGAGAATATTCCCTGGAAAAAGATATACAGACAAGGCTTTCAGACGGCCTTACAGAGCTTCATGAAGCTGAAGCAGACTCTCTCGTGATCGCTGGAATGGGCGGGAAACTCATGATCAGCATCCTTGAGAAAAAGGACCTTGTGGGACTTGGAATTAAGACAGCTGTTCTACAGCCTCAGTCAGATATCTGCCTCTTTAGAGAGTACCTGAGGGAAAAGGACTTTGCCATAATCGACGAGCGCATCATCCTCGACGAAGGCAAATACTACTTCCCCATAAAAGTGAGCCCCAGGGACGGAGTCAGTGGCTCATTTTCTGAACTTGAGAAAGCGATAGCTCTTTTCACCGGAATATGTGATCCCGACATGGCGCTTAAGGCCTGCAATCTCTATGGTGAGCACAATATTCTAAGGAGAGATCCGCTACTAAAAGACTTCCTTCTCCATGGCAGAGAAGTAGATGAGTCCATTCTTAAGGGACTTGATGAAAGGGAACATTCAAAGAGATATCTCGATGTAAAAAACAGCCTGGATATAATAAGTGCTGTTCTTGCGCTTTTTGATTAAGACCAAAAGTGAGGTGAGCATATGCCTGTAATTACTGTTAACGGAATTCAAAAAGAATACGACAAGGGAACAACATTTGAAGAAATAGCCAAGGATTTTCAGAAGGATTATGAGCATAGGATTGCCTGTGTCATTTTTAACGGCAAAATCCGCGAGCTGATGAAAACACTTAAAAAGGACGGCAACCTGACTTTTGTCACATTTGCTGATACCATCGGCTTTAAGACCATGAGAAGGACTGCCGTTATGATGCTCCTTAAGGCCATAAATGATGTGGCCGGCACCAAGAAGAAATCGCCCACCAAGGTGGAGTTTGCTCTGGGTAACGGGATCTACTGCACTCTGAGAGGCATTCCGGTTACAGATGAATTTGTAAAAAAAGTATCGGACAGAATGAAGGAACTGGCTGCCGATGCAATGCCTGTCGTCAAGAAGGTTTATCCGCTGGATGAGGCGATAGAGCTGTTCACCAAGCAGGGGATGGATGATAAGGTGTCTCTTCTTAAATACAGAAGAAGCTCTGAGATCAACGTCTACAGACTCGGTGATTTCTATGATTATTACTACGGTTATATGCTGCCGAACACTTCTTATATTGAGTTATTCCAGCTTGATAAGTATCATGACGGAATGATGCTTACTCTTCCCACCAAGGGAGCACCTGAGAAACTCGTGGTTTCTGAACCCAGGGAGAAGCTGTTTAACACCATGTCGCTCTCAACCGACTGGGGAGCAATGATGGGAATCGAGAACGTAGGTGACCTTAACAACATGATCTGCGAGGGCAGGATAAATGAGATGATCCTGGTAAACGAAGCTCTTCAGGAGAGCAGGATCGCAGACATTGCAAGAAAGATATTCCAGAGAGTTGACGTCAAGTTCGTAATGATAGCAGGACCGAGTTCTTCAGGTAAGACCAGCTTTGCCAACAGGCTATCTATTCAGCTTCGTACCTACGGACTTACTCCTCACCCGATAAGTCTTGATAATTACTTTGTAAACAGAGATGACACTCCTCTTAACGAGGATGGAAGCTACAACTTTGAGTGTCTCGAAGCTCTTGATGTTGAGAGATTTAATCAGGACATGACAAGACTTTTAAAGGGCGAAAGAGTCGAGATGCCCGAGTTTAATTTCGTGACAGGAAAGCGTGAGATGAATGGCGATTTCCTCCAGCTTGGTAAGAACGACGTCCTCGTAATCGAGGGAATCCACGGACTTAATGAGAAGATGAGTTATGCACTTCCGGCAGAGTCCAAGTTCAAGATCTACATCAGCGCACTTACAACTCTTAACATTGACAATCACAACCGAATTGCAACAACCGACGGCAGACTCCTTCGAAGGATGGTCAGGGATGCAAGAACCCGTGGCGCATCTGCCAAGAAGACCATCAGCATGTGGGCTTCGGTAAGAGCCGGCGAGGAAGCCAACATCTTCCCATTCCAGGAAGAGGCCGATGAGATGTTCAACTCAGCTCAGATCTACGAGCTGGCTATCATCAAGCAGTACGCAGAGCCGCTACTTTTCAACATAGGCAAGGACGAGCCTGAGTACTACGAAGCCAAGAGACTTCTTAAGTTCCTCGACTACTTCGTAAGCGTAGACAGTTCATTCCTTCCGAAGAATTCTATTTGCAGAGAATTCGTGGGCGGAAGCTGCTTCAAGGTATGATTTTTGGGTGAGTCAGTGGGGACGTTTCAGTTTGACTCATTTTGCAAGACAAAATGAGTCAAACTGAAACGTCCCCACTGACTCACCCTTTACTTTCCACAAGAATAAAAACGTTTTAAAAAAATCACACTTAAATAAAAAAAGTGTGATTTTTTGTTGCCCTTTTCCTCTCTATAATCAAAAACATCATAAATCTAATTTCACTATTGGGAGGAAAGAATATGAAATTTAGAAAGATAATGGCAACTTTGCTTGCAGGTGTTATGACGCTTTCACTTGCAGCATGCGGACAGTCAGCTACAGGAACAGAGTCTGCTTCTACAGATTCAGCTACTTCTGAGGAAGCTCCTGCAGCAGAGGCAGCTGAGAACACAAACACAGAGACAGCCGGAACAGACGGCGAGAAACTCGTTATCTGGACACTGGCAAAAGACCTTCAGACCTTCGCTGAGAAGTATGTAGAAGATCACAACGTACAGATCGAGACAGTAGTTATCGAGCCTGCTGACTATGTAACAAAGGTTCAGACAGCTCTTAACGGCGGACAGACAACACCTGATATTATCGTAGGTGAGCCTCAGATGCTTGAGGACTTCTATGATGCAGGTTACTTCGAGGATCTTAACCAAGCTCCTTACAACGCTCAGGACTACAAGGGACAGATCGTTGATTACGTTTGGGAAGTTGGTCAGGATAAAGATGGTATCCAGAGAGCAATCTCTTACCAGATCACTCCTGCAGGTATCTACTACAGAAGAGACATCGCTAAGGATGTATTCGGAACAGATGATCCCGATGAGATCGGAAAGCTCTTCAAAGATTATCCTACAATTCTTGATACAGCTGAGAAGCTTAAGAGCGCAGGATATCGTATCTTCGCATCAGATGCTGAGATCGGCTATTTCTCAGGAGATACAGCTTGGGTAGTAAACGATACTCTTAACGTAGATCAGGCAAGACTTGATTACATGGATCTTGTTACAGATCTTTACCAGAACGACCTTACAGCTTATGCAAACCAGTGGTCAACACCTTGGTACCAGGCTATGGCCGGTGAGGTTCCAATCCTTACAGCAGCAGTTCAGAGCTACGCTGATGATTCTATCAACGTATGGGATGCAGAAGGATTCGCAGAGGCAACTAAGGACCTTGATAAGACACAGGTATTCGCATTTGGTCTTCCTAGCTGGGGCGTTCTCACACTTAGAGACAACGTAGGCGAGACATCAGGAAGCTGGGGCGTTTGCTCAGGTCCTTCATACGGATTCGGTGGTGGTACATTCATCGGTATCTCAGCTATGTCAGAGCACAAAGATCTTGCATGGGATTTCCTTAAGTGGGTAACACTTGACGAGAGCACAGCTGAGTGGTGGATCGAGAAGTCAGAAGGCGACACAGTTTCACTTGTATCTGTTCTTGAGAAGCACAAAGATGATGCTAACGAAGTTTACGGCGGTGAGCACCTCTACTCATTCTGGCAGGAGCAGGCAGCAGGTATCGACTACTCAAAGGTTACACGTTTCGACAAGATCATCAACGATGCTTGGGGCGCAGCTTGCACAGCAGTTAAGACAGGTGAGATGGATAAGGAAGCAGCTATCAGCGAGTTCTATGATGTAGTTGAGTCAACATATCCTGAAATTACAATAAACAGATAATTAAGAGATAACTTTTATGAAGAAAAGAGCATCAATGAGGAAAAAGAATAGGGAAAATGCTGCATATCTGTTTGTGCTGCCATTTGTAATAGTATTTCTGATATTCAGTGTTTACCCCGTTTTAAGGACATTGTTCCTGAGTTTTACAGAATATAAGGGATATGGCGAGCCCGTCTTTAACGGGCTTGCCAATTACACCAGAGTGCTTAAGGATAAGTTCTTCTGGAGAGCTCTTCGTAACACTGTTAAGATGTGGTCACTCAACATCGTCCTTCAGCTGGGCATGGCGTTTCTTTTGACTATCATATTCAGTGATATAAAGTACAAGCTTCGCGGCCTTGCAATATTCAGGGCAGTGTACTATCTGCCAAACCTGATCGCTGCAACATCTGTAGCTTTCCTGTTCAAGACACTTCTTGACTGGAAGTACGGAACATTTAACCAGATTCTTCTGGCTACAGGTATTGTTGATCAGCAGATCAACTGGCTGGGACAGAGATCAACAGCCTGGGCGGTTATCGGTGTCATACAGGCTTGGATGTGGTTTGGAAATTCCTTCATCATTCTGATGGCGGGAGTGCAGGGTATACCTACTGATTATTTTGAAGCAGCAGCTATTGACGGTGCAGGTAGATGGAAGGTATTCGGAAGTATAACACTTCCGCTCCTTAGACCAATTCTTCTATATGTTGCTGTAACATCACTTATCGGTGGTCTTCAGCTCTTTGACCTGCCATTCCTTATGAACGGAACCGGCGGACCTTCAACAGCAGGAGAACCCGGCGGAACACTGCAGACAGTTGTTATGTATCTGTTCAAGTTTGGATTTGAAACTCATCAGGTGGGCTTTGCTTCAGCAATAGCATACACATTGTTCTTTATCATTTTATTTGTATCAATCATGGAATTTAAATTCATCGGTGGAAAGGAGGATTAAAGCATGGCAACCAAAATTAAAAGAGCAATTCTTTACATAGCGCTCATAATACTTGGTCTGATGTGCCTTCTTCCCTTTTGGCTGATGATGGTAAATTCAACAAGGTCAGGCGTTGAAATAACGCATTCCTTTTCATTTCTGCCGGGACACAGTCTAAAAGACAACTGGAAAGTTCTCTTTGACTATGTGAATCTCTTTTTGGGACTTCTTAATAGTTTCAAGGTTGCTGTTCCGGCAACTCTCCTAACAGCCTACTTCTCAGCTATCACAGCTTTTGGTATGGCTATGTACAATTGGAAAGGGAATAACGTTCTTTTTAGAGTAATAGTAGTATTTATGATGATCCCGGCACAGCTTTCACTGATTGGTTTTTACAACCTCTGTCAGAAGCTGCACCTGATCGATTCTTACATTACGCTTATTATACCGGCCATAGCTTCACCGGGAATCGTATTCTTCCTGAGGCAGTACACAAAGGCTACGCTTTCAAAATCACTTATGGAAGCAGCCAGGATCGACGGAGCAAGTGAGATCCATATCTTCCACAGGATAGTGCTTCCCATCATGGCACCGGGTATAGCAACAATGTCAATCGGAACATTTATAGGTAACTGGAATTCCTATCTGGTACCCTTGATCCTCCTTAACACACCAAAGAAAATGACCCTCCCGGTTATGATTTCTACACTTAATGCAGCAACAGATCTGCAAAAGAATCAGGGCGCTATATATTTAGGAGTTGCAATTTCAGTTATACCTATAATCATTGCTTTCTGCTTCTTCTCGAAATACATCATAAGCAGTATTTCCGCAGGAAGTGTAAAAGAATAATTTTTACCCCTAGGCTGACGCATTGTTTTAATGCGTCAGTCTTTATCATGGGGTATAATATGGACTATGAAACTAACGAAACTTTTGAAAACAAACCTAATATCTGTGCTTCTTGTAAGCCTTGTACTTGGCGGCTGTTCATCGCCCGCCACAGGAAACGGCGAAGTGAGTTTGCCGGCCGCTACAGTAGATACTCCGGGCTCTGCCAAAGACCTGGTGACCTTTGACTGGTACATCAACTACTCCTGGTTTAACACCAAGTGGGGACAGAATGCTGTATCCAAGGCTATTACAGAGAAGACAGGGGTAAATATAAATTTCATCACTCCCCAGGGAAACGAGGAGGAGAAGCTTAACGCGCTCATAGCATCCGGATCTCTTCCTGACCTTATAACCCTTGGATGGTGGGAACCACAGGTCAATGAGATCATCCAAAAGGACATGGTCTATGCCCTCAACGAACTGGCAGATAAGTATGATCCTTATTTTTGGACAGTGACCGATGATCAGGCTGTGAGCTGGTATACCCAGGACGATGGAAATATCTATGGATATCCATGTTCATCAGTAACTCCGGATGATGTCATAAACACCGATAACAACATCGGTTCCAATCAGACATTCCTTGTGAGAAAAGACATTTATGAAGCAATCGGCTCTCCCGATATGACTACCATTGAGGGCTTTGAGAATGCGGTAAAAAAGGCTGCAAAGGAATTTCCAACAATCGATGGTAAGCCCATTATTCCTATCGGAGCGCATTACTTTGACGATATAGGTAACGTGTCTTTTGACCAGTATCTGCAGAACTTTTTAGCTGTTCCCTATGAGAAGGACGGCAAGCTTTATGACAGGGATACTGATCCGGAGTATCTAGAATGGCTTAAGATGTTCAACCGCCTTTCAAGAGAAGGGTATCTTTCCACAGACGTATTCATAGATCAGAGAACTCAGATGGAGGAGAAGATTGCTCAGGGCAGGTATTTCTGCATGCTGTATCAGTACACAGATATGTCAGCCCAGCAGAAGACTCTTTATTCAAAAGACCCTGACAGCATTTATATAGCGGTTGACGGGCCCAAGAATGAGAACGGGGATGAGCACGTTCTTCCGACTAACACAGTTAACGGCTGGACCATAACCATGGTGTCCAAAAACTGTCAGAATCCGGACAGGGCCATCGAGTTCATTGATTATCTTATATCCGAGGAAGGCCAGAAGATGGTATATCTCGGAATTGAGGGTGTGACCTACGATGTTATCGATGGGAAAGAAGTGGTAAGGCCTGATGTGCTGGAACTCTTAAACACAGACAGGGCAGCCTATGACGAACTCTACGGCGCAGATGATGCCTACTGGATGTTCCAGGACAACGTAATGCAACAGAAGTGGCGCCAGAAGAATGAAGGCCCGACAGCTCAGCTGGAGGAGTGGACCTATAAGTACTCCGCATACACGGGACAGTATGATGTCAGCTTCCCGGTAGGCAGTGATGAAGAATATACGGAAGAGATAATAGACAGGTTATGGGGCAGCACGTTAAAAGAGCTGCTTCTTGCCGAAAGTGACGATGAATTTGACACTGCTTTGGCGAAGTTTAAGCTAAAGAGAGATGCCCTGGGCTACAGGGATTTAATGGAGAAAAAGTACAGGTATGTCATTGAAGCCAAGGAAAAGCTGGGGCTTTATTAACAGCCAAAAACTGAATATCAGACTTACCGGAATTGTGCTTTTGTTTGTTATCATTCCGGTAGCTATCCTGGGTGGAATTGTCTTTTACAATATGGAGCAGTCTACCATCAGGGAGAACGTGAGCTTTACTCAGGCTACCATGGAGAGAAGGCGTGACAGTATCACCAACAACGTTGATTCTATCAATATGTCCACGCAGTTCTTCTTATCCAATGAGAAACTCAATTCTGTTCTCATCGACGCCAGGGTTGGCAACAAGCACAGCACCAAAGAGTGGCTTGATATCTACAAGAGCGATGTTGCTGCTCTTGAGAGACTTATAAACACAAACCCGGTGCTTGGCGGCGTCAGATACTATGCTGTCACAGACAATGTGCAGGAGATGATGCCAGTTCTTTATAACCACGACAGACTCTTAAGGCAGGAATGGGCAGTAATGGCAGAGAGCGGTGGATGGATATTTAATTACACCGACAAGCTCTTTGACAACTCGGACACAACACCGATGCTGGCGCTGATAACTCCTGTTGTGAACAGGCAGTACGGAAACATTGGAACCATTGAAGCCAACATGGCCATGAAGACTATGTTCCCGTCCATGTACGAGAATGTGCCGGGTGAGACCAGCTGTTTTGTGACAGACACAGAGAATATCATATTCGGAAGTAATGAAGATACCTCGGTCACACCGATAGCTACGGCTATTTCACAGCAGATGAGAGATATTGTTCAGGAAGGCGAAGCTCCCGGTATAACAACTTTTTATGACAAAGAGAAAAAGAGTGTTATCTCCGGTATGTACATCTCGGAACTTGGCGGAACGCTGGTGTCGGTAAATGACATTTCAGAGAGCCTCTCACAGGTATATCAGCTCAGGAACAATTACATCATCGGCATGATCCTGATCCTTCTCATGATGGCGTTTATCATTAACCTTCTGGTCAATCATGTACTGAAGAAGTTCTACGAAGTTCTCTCAACAATTAGGGCAGTCAGAGGCGGAAATCTTGACATCAGAACTCCTGAGGATGGACGAAACGATGAAATGGGAGAGCTTGCGCACCAGGTTAACCGAATGCTGGACAACATCCAGTCTCTTATGAATGAGAACATTCAGAGAGAGGTTTTGGTAAAAGACTCTCAGCTCCGTGCACTGCAGAACCAGATCAATGCACACTTTATATACAACGTTCTTGAATCAATCAAGATGATGGCTGAGATGCAGGAAGAGTACGATATTTCAGATGCCATCACAAGCCTGGGTAAGCTCCTTCGCTACAGTATGAGATGGACTTCCAAGACGGTCCTTGTATCAGAGGAACTTGAGTATATCAAGGATTACATGGCCCTTATTAACCTCAGATTTGACTATGAGATTTACCTTTCTCTCAACGTACCCGAAGAGGTAATGAAGCAGAGCATTCCTAAGATGAGTCTGCAGCCGATAATTGAAAACGCCATCATTCACGGTGTTGAGGAACTGGCCGATGACACTACCATTTATGTTAAGGGAATTCCTGAGGGTGAGAGCTGCACCATAGAGATTACCGACAATGGCAGAGGCATGAATGACGAGGAACTTGAGGTCCTTAGGAAAAAGATATCCGGCGAGATTGAGACCAAAGGCGGATCCAGCAACGGCATTGGACTTAAGAATGTTCAGGACAGGATCCACATGGAGTTCGGCGAGCAGTACGGAATAGAAGTGGCAGCCATGGAAGGATGCTACACCAAGGTGTGCGTGCGCATACCTATGAAAAGAGTAAGTATATCAAAAGATTAAAGGAGCCTTTTTATGCGCAAGGTTTTGGTAGTAGAAGATGAAAAACTCATAAGGCAGGGAATCGCCACCATGATAAAGAGGTGCGGAGTTCCGGTGGAGGAAGTTATAGAGTGCGCCAACGGTCTCCAGGCCCTGGAGGTTCTTAAGGAGCAGACCATCGACGTCATGTTCACCGACATCAGAATGCCCAAGATGAACGGCATCGAGCTGGTTAAGGCCATGAAGGAGTTTGGCAATCCGCCTTTGTCCGTGGCTGTGAGCGGATATGATGATTTCACCTACGCTGTCGAGATGATGAGACAGGGCGTTCGTGAATACATCCTTAAACCCGTTGAGAGAGATAAGTTAAAAGCCATCATGGAGAAGCTCGACGAAGAGATAAGTCAGAAGCTCGAGGATGAAAAAAAAACTGAGCACGCCGGAAGGCAGCTGATAAAGTATCTTCTCATGGATGACGAGGCTTCGGAGAATGAGCTTGAGCTGATCAGCAAGAATATCAAGGACACGGCAGGTGATACTTTTTACTGCATGATCGCAGCAGGGTCAGATACTCTTATGCCTTATCTTGACGATCAGAGTGCCATATCCGGACCCGATGGAATGGACATTTTTATTCTGGGAAAAGAGAAGGTGGAGGAACTTAAGTCTATAGAAGGAACAAGCTCTTTTGCCGGATTAAGCGATGTGTGCTCGGATTCAAAAGAGCTAAAGAGAGCCTATAAAGAAGCCCTTTTACGCAGGGAAAATGCATTTTGCAGGAAGGTAGCGCTCTTTAGCGAAGACAGAAACACTAGTGTTGCGCAGTCTCTTTTGGAGAGCGGGAAAAAGCTGTGCGAGAAAGAGGCAGTCGCAGCAAGGGTCCAGCTGATTGGAACCAGCAGAAGTGATGACCTTGAAAAAGAGTGGAACGCTTTCTTTACATCAGTTCAGAGAGGCCAGATAATTCCTGAGGATTTCAGGTCTGCCATGGATGAGTTTGCAGCTGAATATCTTAAGGTATATCAGAAGGAAGTTGACTCGGAGCTGCTTATGCCGTTTTCATTTCTGACCATCGAGGACTACAGACAGTGCTTTATGGATTTTGCGAGAAGGGCATCAGCAGAGCACCAGCAGCCTGATGGCGCAGATCAGACAAGACTTAAGATTCAGGAAGCAATAAATTATATCAAGGAAAATTATAAGACCGACATCAACATGGCAGTGGTATCCAACGAAGTATCAATGAATTATTCGCTGTTCTCGTCGGCATTTAAGAATTATACCGGAACCAATTTTGTGGGATTTGTAAGAGATCTGAGAATCGGAGAAGCGAAAAAGCTCCTTGCTACAACACCTCTTAAAGTAAACGAAATATCCGCAAGAGTTGGATATGATAATGAGAAACATTTCATGAAGAGCTTTAAGGCAATAGTTGGCGTATCGCCCAGTGAATACAGGAAAAATATGGGCGCTGACAGCTAATGCTGCAGTCGGAAAATAGTATAAAAAATCTATAAAATTATAACACCTCTCTAAAAAATGAGACCTTAAACGTTATCGGGGATTATGCGACAATGGTGATAACATTTGGGGACATTCTATAGGGAGGTGTTTTAATGAAGAAAAATTTGTCGTCCACGATGAAGCGGAAGCATAAGACAAGGATGGCCATGGCATTGGCATTCGCACTCACTTTGTCACTTTCGTCACCTGCGCTGACAGGCGTGCAGGCCTATGCAGCACAGGTACCGGTCAATGCAGAATTGACTACACCCTTCGGCCTGGTGCCTGATTACAATGCAGAGCAGGGCATAGGACTCGTATGGGGAGCTGCCGGATACGAACATTACACTGTGACAATCTCATGCGAAGCAAATGGCTATGAAGAGGTATATACTGATCAGACCTTAGGATATCACTGGTATCCTGACAGCTATGATGCAGGGGAATACCTCATTGAGCTTCAGGGACAGAAAGGCGATGAGCTGTCAAATGCATGCACAGCTACAGTAACTGTTGCAGGTGATGCTGCTTCAAGCGGATCCGGACAGGAAGAGCCCGTAGAGGGTGGAAATACCGGAGAGGGCGAAACCGGCGAAGGAGAACAGGTTCAGAAGCTTAATGTTCTTGAAAAGGGAAAATGGGATTTCTGGACAGGAGAAGGCGGAGCGGGAAACATTACCGATAAGGGTAATGGCGATGCTGAAATCAGAGTTGATGCAACCGGATGGCAGAACTATGCGGTTCAGTATACACATAATCTGAATCTCGTAGAGGGTGAGACCTATCATCTTACAGGTGATTTCTATTGCGATCAGGATGCCGTTGTATTCATAAACGTACAGGAAAGCTTAGGCTGGACTTCAATACTTGATGAGAGTCAGTGCAGGCTTGAAATCAAGGCAGGAGAAACAACTCACCTTGACATTACAACAAGTGCAGCCGGTGCAAACTTTGTACAGAACGGCAAACTTGCTCTTATGTTCGGTAATGGAACTGACAATGCAGGTAAGACAATCACTGTTTCAAACATGAGCCTTTATGGCGCTTATGTAGAGCCTGAAAACGTTGATAACGGCGAAGGCAGCGAAGGAACAGAAGAGACCCCTGAACTTCCGGGGTCTATGGAAGCTGCTTTTGCGCTTGATAATGAAAACAACGAACTGACAAAGAATGCTTGGGACTTCTGGGCAGGCGAAGGCGGAGCAGGAACATTTAGCTACAATGATGATGGAGCAGGCGTTGTAAAGATTGATGCTGAAGGAAGTCAGCAGTGGTCAGTTCAGCTGCCACAGATGCTCAATCTTACAGAAGGTAAGACATACAAGCTTTCAGGTGATTTCTACAGTGAAGATGATGCTGTAGTTCTCATTAACATTCAGGAGACCCTTGGTTGGAATTCTATAATTGAAGGTAATCCATACAAGCTTGAGCTCAAGGGCGGAGAAGTAACACATTTAAACGTTACAACTTCAGCAGCAGGTGCTAACTTTGAGACAAAAGGTAAGATTGCTCTTATGTTCGGAAAC
Organism: Butyrivibrio sp. NC2007; assembly: GCF_000421405.1. Classification (GTDB taxonomy): domain Bacteria; phylum Bacillota; class Clostridia; order Lachnospirales; family Lachnospiraceae; genus Butyrivibrio. Next base: position 185,950 of record NZ_ATWY01000002.1, on the reverse strand, counting down.
GGAACAGGCAATGCAGGCAAGACTGTAACCATCGCAAATCTGGCTCTGATCGATACTGATGCTGTAGAATCAGGAGTATCAGGTGATAATCTCCTTACAGCAGACGGATGGGATTTCTGGACAGGAGAAGGCGGAGCAGGAAACCTTACCGATAAGGGTAATGGCGATGCTGATATCGAAGTATACGCAGAAGGTAGTCAGAACTATGCAGTTCAGTACACACATGAGCTTTTCCTTACAGAGGGTGAGACATATACCCTTGAAGGTGACTTCTACAGTGCAGATGATGCAAAGGTATTTGTAAACCTTCAGGAGCAGACGAGTTGGGCATCAATCCTTGATCCAAGCCCTTACACAGTTGAGATAAAAGGTGGCGAGACAACTCATATTAAACTTGTGACAGCTCCTGCAACAGCTAACTTTGTAACTAAAGGCAAGCTTGCTCTTATGTTTGGTAATGGGTCAGGAAATGCAGGCAAGACTATCTCAGTTACAAATATGACCCTTAAGGCAAATGGTAATGCAGCCGGCGGTTCACCCGTAAAGGGCAACGAATATGATTTCAACAATCCTGATAACGCACTCTACAACTATGCAGATCCCGGCACATCAAAAGATGGCTATGATCTGATCTGGGCAGATGAGTTTGACGGTAATTATGAGGGAGCAAATGTAGACAGCGCCACAGGACTTAACCTTGATAACTGGTATCCTCAGTGGGGCGATGGCTCAACTGACTGTGGCAATCCCGGATGGGGCAATAGAGAGCTTCAGTGCTACACAGGCAACAGCAAGAACGTTGGTGTAAACGAAGATCTTTCAGGTGACGGCGTAGGCGATGGCGTTCTTAGAATTACAGCAGCTTACGAGCCCGGATATGTTTATGCAGGTGAGGGCGCTAAGAACTACACATCAGCAAGACTTCGTACTACAAAGGGAACAGAGGCACTCTTTAGCACAACATACGGATATGTAGAGGCTAGGATTTCACTTCCTCAGACAGCAGGAGCATGGCCTGCATTCTGGATGCTTCCACAGAGCAATGATATCTATGGCAACTGGCCTGTATCAGGTGAGATCGATATCATGGAGACCTGCGGTGCATTTAAAAATGAGAAAGACAATATCGCTTGCGGAACACTTCACTGGGGCGTTCCAAGCCACACTTACAAGGGAAGCGGATATGTTGATCTCTTCTCACCTTACACATACTTCCATACCTATGCTATTGACTGGAAGCCGGGTGAGATAACATGGTACTACGACGGCGAAGCAATCAATACACTCAGCACATGGGAGAGCGCAATCTCAGGAGCATCTTCATCTCTTGGATTCGATGCACCATTTGATATGCCTTTCCATATGCTTCTTAACCTCGCTGTAGATAGCGGACAGTTTGGCGGCGGAGTTAACAGTGCAGCTTTCCAGGATGACATCAACATGTACGTTGACTATGTACGTGTATATCAGAAGTCAGACGGATACGCTGATAGCGTAACAAGAGCAGCTTCAGCTGCAGGTAATGACAACTGGGCTGACCTTGCAGGAATCAACCAGATCACAGAGATCAAGGCTGACAATATTGAAACTTGTGTTGGCGGCGGAATGGATGATGCAGCTGCTGAGATGGATAAGTGGTATCTCTCATACCAGAGCGATGCAACTGATGCAAAGATTGCTCCTTACAAGGATGCAGACGGCAAAGACTGGGCTAAGGTTACAGTTAACTCTGCCGGTGCAAACGACTACTCAGTTCAGCTGATCGGTCATTACAATGCAAAGAAGGGCTACGTTTACAAGGTTTCCTTCGATGCTTACGGTACAGGTTCTATCCTTGGCAAGGAAGTTAACTGCGATGCCAAGGAATGGAAAGGATGGAGTGCATACGGCATCCAGACCTTTAAGCTTACAGATACACCTTCAAAGTATTCTTATGTATTCCAGCAGACAGAAGACTTTGACAGATGCAGAATCGAGTTTAACCTCGGCGCAAGAGGAACAGGTGATGTTTACGTATCAAATGTAAAGGTTGAGATCGTTGATCCCGAAGAAATCGGAAGCACAGGCGACGGACCAAGAACACCTCTTGCAAACGGTAACATCATTTACAACGGATCCTTTGATCAGGGAGACCTCCATCTGGGATACTGGAATGCAACAAACGGCACAACAATAGTTGTTCCAAGATATACAACACAGGCTCTTAAGGACGGCGACAAGGCTGTAGTAGATGTAGCTTCAAAGTCAAACTATGAGAACATTGCAGATGGTGTTAAGTTCTATGAGAGACGTGCACAGATCAGTTCAACAAACGGCAAGTCACCCGCTGTTTACCAGCCGGGACTTAACCTTAAGGCTGATAACTACACTGTAAAATTTGATCTTTACAGCGCAGAGGACACAGTTGTTAAGGCTTCTGTTTATTCACTTGAGATGAACGGCGACGAGGTTGCTCTTGGAAAAGAGCTTGGCTCAGCAGCAGCTTCTTACAGCAAGGACAGCGGTGTAAGATCATACACACTTGTATTTGCAACAAAAGAAGATGCAGAAAATGCAGCTCTTGTTCTTTCATTCGGTAAAGGCGCAAATGTTCAGCTCGACAACGTATATATGAGAGGCGAGAACCAGGCATCATTTGTAGACGAGTATCCTCTTAACGGTGAGTCAACATACAGAGGAGACAACGGCAATGGCGGTGAGATCGCACTTCAGACACAGGACGGCGTTGTTACCATGGCTAACATTGTAAGTGGTGGAACATGGTACACACCTCAGCTTGCAAGTAGCGACTTCAAGCTTGTAGCAGGACAGACTTATAAGCTCAGCTTTGACTATAAGCTTACAGGAACATCCAATAATACATTCCAGTACATCGTACAGGAAAACGGCGGAAGCTGGACAGTATTTGACGGAAGTGAAAAGACTGTAACATATGATCCTTCACTTGGTGAGTTCAACAGCTATGAGAGAGTATTTACTGCACATACAACAGTTGATGCTGTTCACCTCAACTTCGGTTTCGGTAACAGCGCAGCAGTAGGCGATCTTGCATTCAGCTTCAAGAACGCTAAGATCGATCTTGTTAAGACTTCTGAAGGCGGAGCAGGATCAAACGATGCCGAGGCAGTTGGCGATGACAACTTTGACGTTGATACAGGAAATGGAAACGGCACAGAGACCGGCGACAACGAAGGCGGCTCAGGCAACGAAGGCGGCACAGGAAACGAAGGCGGCCAGGGCGATGAAGGCGGCACAGGAAACGAAGGCGGCCAGGGCAACGAAGGTGGATCAGGCAACGAAGGCGGCTCAGGCAATGAAGGTGGATCAGGCAACGAAGGCGGCTCAGGTGAAGAAGGCGGAAACACTCCTTCAGATGATAAGCCTGTAGTTCCTCCTGTAGTTGTAGTAGTAAGACAGGTTGTTAAGGTAGTTACCAAGGTTGTTACTTCTGTAGTTAAGACAGTAGCAAAGGCACTTACTTCAATCCTTAGACGTTGGTTCTAATTACAAATCGTCAAAATTACCAATAAAATCGCGAAAAGTTGCGCTTGGTTGCGCTTCAGTAAACATGCGGACTTTATAGAAAATTTACAATTTTTTCGGACATAAATTGTACTTTGCGGTGAATTGAATTAAGGGGACCTATAGACTAGGATAGTCTATGGGTTCTCTTTTTTACGTTAAAATCTATGGTTGCTCGAGATTTTATTTTTTGCGCAATTGGTTGCGCAAAAGGGTATGGCAGAGAACTATACAAACAATAATCGGGAGGAACAATATGAAGGGGAAAACGTTCAAAAGATCGTTGTCAGCAGTGATGACAGCGGCTATGGTGCTTAGTAATGTATCAGGTGTAACGGTCTTTGCTGAGACAGGTGAAACCGGCAGCGATGAAGTGACTTTAGTCAACTCCGATATGTCTTTTGACATATGGGGCGATGATGCCGGCTGGACAGTAGCTGTGGATGACTGGGATGCAACCGGAGCCAGCATCAAGTCATTCGCGTACTCATCGGATGAGTGGATGAATGGACCCTCAGATGGGTCAGACAGCGGAGTGAATTTCTGGTTTGGAAGTGGTGACGGAGTTCTTACTTTCGCGCAGGATGCAGAGCTTGAGGCAGGTGACTACACTCTTACAGCCGAGGCTATGGGCGAGGGTGCAGATTTCTATGTATCAGCAGATGACACTGATGGTGAAAAGACATCTCTGACCGGCTATAACAACTGGCTCACAGCAGAGCTTGATTTTACTGTAGAAGAGAGTAAGTCAATTACAGTAAAGGCTACATTTGATGTGGCTAAGGATGGCTGGGGATATTTGAACAGCGTTAAGCTTGTTAAGAAGGCTGAAGGCACTTCTGACGAGGATGATAATGATGATGAAAATACCGGTGATGATAACACAGGCAGTGACAACACCGGTGATGCAAATAGTGAAGAAACAGAGTGGAAAGCTACTACTCTTGTTTCTAACGGCGATTTCGAGAGCGGTGATGCTTCTTCCTGGGATGTGGAGATGGCAGATGCTGACGGCAACAGCGTTGGAACATTGGTTAAGGCTGATCAGTATGCAACAGGAAATGCTACCAATTTCTTTAATTACTGGAATAACGCTTCGGAGAGTAAAGCTCTTTTGCTGAGTCAGACTCTTACTTCCGTTCCTGCAGGAACTTACAAGTTGTCAATCTCTCTCGAGGGAGCAGAGGCAGAGACAGGGCTAACACTTAAGGCAGAGGATAGTCAGGGACAGGAGCTTGCAACTGTAGCGCTTGGTGCCACAAAAGGTTGGAACAACTGGTACAGTCTGGAGAGTGATGAGTTTGAGATAGCAGAAGATGGCGATGTTAAGCTTACGATTGCAGGTGATGTTCCCGGATCATACTGGGGAGATCTTGATAATGTGAGCCTTCTTACTCTTTCTGCAAAGGAAGAGGATACTTCGGTGGAAGCTCCTATATATGTTGAGAAGGTGTCAGCAGCTGACGTGGACTTTATTACAGGAGTTGATGTAAGTTCATATGTTTCAGAGAAGAACAGCGGCGTTAAGTTCTATGACTACGATGGCAATGAATTATCAGATCAGGGATTCTTTAATTTCCTTGCTGAGTGTGGCGTTAACTATGTAAGAATCCGTGTTTGGAATGATCCGACTGATGGAAACGGAAACTCCTACGGCGGAGGAAACTGTGACCTGGAAGTTGCAAGAAAGATTGGCGTGTGGGCTTCAAATGCCGGCATGAAGGTTCTTATTGATTTCCACTATTCAGATTTCTGGGCAGATCCCGGCAAGCAGAATGCTCCTAAGTCAATGGCATCTATGAGCGTTGATGAGAAGGCAGAGGCAATTGAGGAGTTTACAACTACGAGTCTTGAGAGCCTTATCGATAGCGGCGTAAATGTTGGCATGGTTCAGATCGGTAACGAGACCAACAACGGCGTTGCAGGAGAAAAGACCTGGGCGAACATGGCCAAGGTATTCTCTGCAGGAAGTAAGGGTGTAAGGACTGTTGCTTCTAAGAAGGACAAGCAGATCCTTGTTGCAGTTCATTTCACAAATCCTGAGACCAGCGGAAGATACGCAGGTTATGCTGCAAATCTTGAGAAGTATGAAGTTGATTATGATGTATTTGCTTCTTCATATTATCCATACTGGCATGGAACTTTGGACAATCTGAATTCAGTTCTTTCAGATATTGCAAATACTTATGACAAGATGGTGATGGTTGCTGAGACCTCATATGTATACACTCTTGAGGATGGCGACGGTCATGGAAATACAGAGTATGAAGGCAAGTCCGGAGATGCTTTAAACTATGATGTTTCAGTTCAGGGCCAGGCAAACTCTGTAAGAGCAGTTGTTAACACAGTTGCAAATGTAAAGAACGGCATCGGTGTATTTTACTGGGAGCCTGCATGGATTCCGGTTCAGGTATATGACGAGGATGCTGATAATGCAGCAGAGATTCTTGCTCAGAACAAGCAGATCTGGGAGACATACGGAAGCGGCTGGGCAAGCTCTTATTCAGGAGCATATGACAAGGACGCAGCTGACTGGTACGGCGGATCAGCAGTTGATAACGAGGCATGGTTTGATTTCACAGGACATCCTCTTGATACAGCAAGGATATTCAACTACATCAGAACAGGTGCTACAGCTCCTATCGTTGTGTCTTCTGTTAAGGTGGATTCTGTTACTGTAGAGATCGGACAGGATGTTGTACTTCCTGAAGTTGCTACCGTTTCTTATTCAGATGGAACTACTAAAGAGCTTCCGGTAACCTGGAATACAGATGAGTTGGATGCAGCTGTTACTGCAGGTGTTGGCTCTTATGAGATCAGTGGAAGCGTAGCTCTTGATGATGAGGAGAGCAGCGAAGTTAAGTGTGCTCTTACAATAAACCCTGTTAACAATGTTAAGAATCCGGGATTTGAGGATTCTGACATGACCATGTGGACTATTACAGATGCTAATTCCTGTGTTGGAAGACAGGCTGATTCAAGCAACGTTCGCACAGGTTCATACTGCCTCAAGTTCTGGGACGATGCTGATATTGATTACACAGCAGAGCAGACAGTTACTCTTGATGCAGGTATCTACAAGCTCGGAACTTATATCGAGGGCGGAGATGCAGGTGATGCTGCAGAGTTTGTGGTTTATGCCAAGGTTAATGGCGGCGAAGAGTATTCAGTTCAGACCGGTGTAACAGGCTGGCAGAACTGGGCTAATCCTGAAGTTACAGAAATTAAGGTTTCCGAGGATGGCACGGAGGTCGTTATTGGAGTCAGTGTAAAGGCACAGGCAGGTGCCTGGGGAGCATGGGATGATTTCTATCTCTACAGGACAGGTGATGTAGAGGCGGTAGAACCTGAAGATCCTGAGAATCCGGATGATCCTGGGAACCCTGATGATCCGGGAAATATTGATGAGCCGGAAGATCCTACAAATCCGGAAGATCCTCAGGTAGAGCCTCAGAATCCGGAAGATCCTCAGGAGGATCCCGATAAGCCCGGAACTGATGAGCCTGTTATTGTGATTCCTGTTGTGAAGACTATAGTTGCTGTTGTGAAGACTGTTACTAGAGTGCTTGCTTCAGTGGCGAAGGCTATTAGCAGGATATTCAGATGGTTTTGATTTGATATAGTATAAGTGTAGATGTGCAGATATGCTGCATGCATTAAGAAAGGCTGAATCCGTGAGGGTTCAGCCTTTTTGTATTACATCACACCGCGCCTATATATGTACGTTGGTTGGAAACTGAATTTCGACCACCCCACAATTTTCTTCTATTTGAAAATTAGTTGGAAATTGCAAAAATGGTTTTGTGGTCAGGCAATAGTATTTACCCAAAACTACATCACATGGCATCCGTAGGCCGGTAGTTGTGATGCAGGGAAAACGTTAGGCATGAAGTATTTATGAACTTGGCCCATGAATAGCTTTTGTAATTTCCAACTATTTTTCATATGGAGGATTTTTGTGATGCTTTTCAAAAATCGAATCATACCATGGAGCTCATATGGCTACTGTTGTGATGCAGTCGGACAAGTCAAATTACTAAAATGTCAGAAATCACAGTTTCTTTCCGGCAAAAACACGCTTACTTGTTGAAATTACAGCATTTCCAGTAAGGATTTACATTCCTGATGACATTTCAATATCTTAATTAAGATAAGCATCCCGTATAGAACCTGCATCCAGGCACACAGCCTCTGCCTCATCAGAACCTCCAAGCAGTATACCAAGATAGTGGCCGTCCTCATCAAACATGCCTGTACCTGACATTCCCGGAGTAACAGCGCAGTAGCAGTAGATCATTTCCATACCGAAATCTTCAGCATAAACAGAAGGGGAAGCTATGCTTCCTGCATAGATATCACCGGTATTAGCATCTACAAAGTAGATGGTCTGGCCCGGAAGTAAAGTATTATCGGATTTGACATTGTTACTTGATTCAGAAGAAATGTTTTTGTCTGATGTATAGTCGAAAATAGAATAGTGATCATCAGATACAGTACCCTTATCTACGCTCAAAAAGACAATATCAAGAGTAGCAGAGTCTTTTAGAATAGTTGCTTCGCATGACTCCTGATCATCAAATGTCACCACAATCTCATCTGAAACTCCACCATAGTAATCCTCAAGCACATGCATTGCAGTAACTATGATAAAAGAGCTATCGTCACTATCATAGATAGTCCCGCAGCCATAGTGTTCACCACAGCTTACAGAAACGCAAAGCTTCTTTATATCAATCGCATCAACCATTTCAGTCTGATTCTCAAAATTTCCATTATTCTCTTTCTGGGACCAAACGCCTGCAAAAGCCGCAGCAACAAGCACAAGCCCCATAACTATCCCAAGTATTCTCTTCATAATAAATCATTATACAGCAAACATAGTATTATTTGTTTGCTTCCGTCATTAGCACACTAATACGATGATTATCAAATCTCCGATATAGGGGTGTTGGCCTAGATGAAGATAAATTTGAGTCAGGCCGACAAAACAAATTTAAGACCCAAAAATTTCTAAAAAATTTTTCAAATCTTTGCAACATTCCTCCACCCACATTTGTGTATAGGTTAGAAGGGCAAAAAACTTGCCATAAATCGGAGGGAAAAATTATGAAAAAGAATTACAACAGGTCATTATCGTTACTATTAACAGCAGGTATGATGGCAGGAACTCTTGCAGGGTGTGGGCAGTCATCGGCTACTCAGACTTCTCCGCAGGTTTATACCGATACATCAGCGGAGGTTTATGAAAGCCCGGCTTCAGCTTATGAAAGCGAAGCAGCTCCGGTCTGTGAAGAGCCTTTGTTAGGCGCAGAGAGAAAAGGAATATTTGATGTATTCAGCTCATCTGACAATGCGAGTGAATCTACATATTCTTACACGGCGCCGGATTATCCTGATATTACCGTTGTTCCCGAGTACAACACAGAATCCTATGACAAGCCTGATGAGAACGGATTCTTCATTACACAGGGACAGCCTCTTTCAACCTTTGCAGCAGATGTGGATACAGCATCCTACGCAAACATTAGAAGAATGATCGAGTCGGGATATGGCTCATCTGACATCAGTCCCGCAGCAGTAAGACCCGAGGAATTCATCAACTATTTCTCCTATGACTTAAACGGCCCAAAGAAGGGAGAGAAGTTTGGGGTAACTACAGAAGTTGCAACCTGCCCATGGAATGAAGAACATCAGCTCATGTTTGTCGGCGTAAAGGCAGAAGATAAACTTGACGGTGAGATTCCAAAGAGTAACCTGGTTTTCCTTATAGACGTATCAGGCTCTATGGATTCCAAGAATAAGCTCCCTCTTCTTCAGAAGGCATTCAGGGATCTTGTTGACAATCTTCCTGATGAAGGAACAGTTTCAATCGTAACCTATGCCAGCAGAGAGGCTGTAATCCTCGACGGTGTCAGCATGGCTGATAAAAAGACAATTAAGAATGCCATAAGTAATCTTGATGCAGGCGGATCAACAGCAGGCGAAGCAGGCATGGAAATGGCATACAGGATTGCAAAGGATAACTTCATCGAAGGTGGAAACAACCGCGTTATCATGGCAACCGACGGTGACCTCAATGTAGGTATCTCTGATCCCGATGATCTTGAGAGATTTATCAAGGCAAAAAAGGATGATGGCATTTACCTCTCAGTTCTTGGCTTTGGAGATGGCAATTACAAGGACGATGCACTTCAGTCACTTGCCGATTACGGCAACGGAAATTATTCATACATCGACTGTGAAGCAGAGGCACACAAGGTGCTTGTTGATGAGATGAGTTCAACTCTTGTAACTGTAGCAAAAGACGTTAAGTTCCAGGTTGAGTTCAATCCCGCAGTTGTTAATGCATACAGACTTATCGGTTATGAGAACAGAGTCATGGACGCTGTAGATTTCAATAACGACAAGAAGGACGGCGGAGAAGTTGGTTCAGGTCACACAGTAGTAGCTCTTTATGAGATCATTCCTGTAGGTGCGCAGTCAGCAATCGACCTTAAGTATCAGCAGGTTGAATCAAGTGCAGTAGATACAGGTTCCGATGACTTTGCAACCATCAAGATCCGTTACAAAGAGCCTGATGAGGACAAATCACAGCTTCTTACCTTCGTTGCAGATAAAGAGAAGTTCACAGAAAAGCCCAGTGACAACCTTGCTTTTGCAGGTCTTGTATCAGAGTTTGCAATGCTTCTTTCAGAGAGTGATTACTCAGGAACCATCGAGTTTAAAGACATTATGAAAGCATACAAAGAGCTTGATTATACCGATGATTACAGAGAAGAATTCTACGATCTTGTAAGAATGATGGCAAAGAGAAGCTGATATGTTATACTATCTCCCGAGGGTGCAATATCCTCGGGGAGATAGATATGTTTCGATTTGTATTCAGGTTTTTAAGCTTATTTTGCGGAGGACCACCGCCGGAGAGTGTGGTAGAAGTTATGGACAAGTATGGGGACAGGATTCTTCGTGTTGCTTATTCATACCTTCATAATATGGAAGATGCGGAGGATATCCTTCAGGATACACTGATCAAGTATATGCAGAGCAGTCCTGATTTTAGTGGGCCTGAGCACGAGAAGGCCTGGCTTATCACCGTGGCATCGAACCTCAGCAAGAATAAGATCAAATATAACAAGGTAAGGGAGGCAGATGAACTCTCGGAGGAGCTTGTTGGAAGAGAAGAGCAGGATCTTGCTTTTGTATGGGAGGCTGTTAAGCAGCTTCCTGTTAAGTACAGAGAGGTGGTCCATCTCTTTTATCAGGAAGGTTACTCGACAGGAGAAATTTCAAAAATTCTTGACCGTAAGGAGGCGACTGTCAGATCAGACCTTTTAAGAGCAAGGACACAGCTTAAAAATATTTTGAAGGAGGCGTACGATTTTGAGTAAGTATCAAGAAGTAATGGATCATATTAAAGTCGACGACGAAATGAAAAAGCGCATCCTTCAGAATGTTGAGAAGCAACTGGAGGAAGCTCCAAAGGAAGTCGACATATCTAAGTCTAAGGTTGTACCTTTTAGGAGATACGCAGCAATAGCAGCAACCTTTGCAGTTTTACTGCTTGGAAGCTATGCGGTTTCGCAGGTTACCGGCGGCATCACAAACACAAGCAGCTCAACGTCACTCTATGAGCCTGCTATGGATGCAGCATCCGAAGCCCCGGCCATGGAAGAGGCAGCATCTGAAGCACCAGCTATGGAAGAGGCAGCAGAAGCGCCGGTTATGGAGAACGAAGCTGCCGAAACAGCAGCAGAACCTTCATATTCAAATAAAGATGAAGCTCCCGTGAAGGCAGAGGATTCAGCGCAGGTAAATGTTCCGGAGCAGACAGAAGCTCTTGAGCCGGCAGCAGCACCTGTAGTTAGCGCAGAAGATGAGCTACCTATACTAGGCTCCGGTCGTCCGATAGGATCAGTGGTTGTAACAGTACTTATAGCTGCATTTGTCCTGACTGCAATAATAATATTTGTTATAAAAAGAAAAAGATGATATAATGTGACTCCTAATGAGCAGGATGGATGATCGCTGCCGCACAGACGAAAGGGTGCGGGAGAGGAAAGTCCGGGCTTCGCAGGGCAGGATGCCAGATAACGTCTGGTGGAGGCAACTCCCAGGATAGTGCAACAGAGAGACACCGCGTAGGAATGCTTGCATTCCCTGTGCACACGCAAGTGTGCGGCGTAAGGGTGGAAAGGCAGTGTAAGAGACTACCGTGCTGGTGGTAACATCAGTAGCCATGTAAACCCCATCCGAAGCAAGACCGAAAAGAGAGCCATGAGCCGGCCCGGTTCGCTCTCAGGTGGGTCGCTTGAGGCTGTTGGTGACAGCAGTCCTAGATAGATGATCATTCACGACATAACCCGGCTTATAGTTCTGCTCATTTATAGAAATTTCACACCTTCATAGAAAAAAAGCTCTTTTCATACCATATAAAAATGGTAAAATGTGGCTATATTCTATGGAGGTGTTTTTTTGATGCAAAAATGGGCAAGACTTAATTTTCAGCCTGCTCTTCCACTTAGAGGAGACAGGAGAGTAACCGGTAGTAGTGAGCATATTGCAGTTTCCAGAAAGGCAGCACAGGAGGGAATGGTTCTTTTAAAGAACGACGGTACACTTCCTCTTAGCTCAGATAAAAAGCTTGTCCTTATGGGCAAGGCGGCCGTTGACTACGTAAAAGGTGGCGGCGGTTCAGGCGATGTTTACTGTGCCTATATACATTCTTTGTACTACGGCCTAAAGTCTAAGGGCGTCTCAGTCTATGAACCCCTGATCGATCTATATAAGGAAGAAATGAAAAAGCAGTATGATTCCGGAAGAGTTCCCGGAATGACTGAAGAAGTTCCTGTTCCTGCGGATATACTTAAGGATGCAGCAGCATTTTCAGATACTGCTATTGTTATGATATGCAGATTTTCCGGCGAGGGCTGGGATCGCAGCAGCATTGAGTGCAATCAGGAGTTTAATCCTTGGCCTCAGAGCAGAAGCATGCCTTCCTTCTCATCAGAGATCTTCCCTGACGGAGATTTTTATCTTAACGCCGGGGAGAAAGAGATGATAAAGGCAGCCAAGGAGAACTTCAAAAATGTCATCGCTGTCCTCAACGTGGGCGGAATCATCGATTGCAGCTTTATTGCAGGAGACGATGCCATAAATGCTGCTCTGTACATGAACCAGGGCGGAATGGAAGGCGGAGATGCAGCAGCTGACATCATCCTTGGAGAGGTTAATCCTTCAGGTAAGCTTGCAGATACCTTTGCTGCAAGACTTGAGGACTATCCTTCAACAGAGAACTTCCACGAGTCCTTTGACTACGTAGAGTACACAGAGGACGTCTATGTCGGATACAGATATTTCGAGACCATTCCCGGAGCGAGGGATAAGGTTATCTATCCCTTCGGATACGGTCTTTCATACACAACCTTTGACATCACAGTTACCGGGGCAAAAGAGCTTGAGGATAGCTTCAGTTTTGATGTAAAGGTTACAAACACAGGAAAAGCCTCAGGTAAGGAAGTTGTTCAGCTCTACTACAAGGCACCACAGGGCAAGCTCGGTAAGCCTGAGAGAGCACTGGGCGACTTCGTCAAGACAAAAGAGCTTTCAGCCGGCGAGAGTCAGGACATAACTCTTACAGTAACAAAGAAAGCAATAGCTTCTTACGATGATCTCGGCAAGGTAGCAGATGCATGTTACGTTCTTGAGAAGGGAAGCTACGAGTTCTTTATCGGAAACAGCGTAAGAGATGCGAAGAATACTGACTTTACCTGGGAGAATGCTGAGGATATCACAGTAGAGAGGCTCAGCCACAAGGCAGGTCCCGTATCTCTTAAGAAGAGGATGATATCCGATGGCAGCTACGAGGAACTTCCTCTGGGCGCAGCCAGAGATATAAATGAATGTGTATTTGAAAAGATGGAGCCCGGCACAGAAGAGGCCCTTACTCCATTTGTACGAAGCAGAGAGATGCACTACCTCACAAGGCCTTTTAAGGAGGGCGCTAAGACCTTCTTTGATGTGGCTGAGGGCAAGGTGACTATAGATGAGTTCATGGCACAGCTTTCAGATGAAGACCTTATTCATCTGGTTGGTGGACAGCCAAACACCGGTGTAGGAAACGTATTTGGTATGGGCAACCTTCCTGAGTACGGTGTTCCGAATGCTCAGACAGCAGACGGCCCTGCCGGTGTTCGTATTGCTCCCGAGACCGGAGTTCTTACAACAGCTTTCCCATGCTCAACACTTATTGCATGCACATGGAACCGTGAGATTGCTGAGCAGATAGGCTGCGCAGGCGGAGAGGAACTTAAAGAGAACAACCTCTGCGTATGGCTTACACCTGCCATCAACATCCACAGAAATCCTATGTGCGGACGTAACTTCGAGTACTACTCAGAAGACCCTTACCTCACAGGAAGAATGGCAGCAGCCATGGTAAGAGGAATCCAGAGTAACAACGTAGGCGCAAGTGTTAAGCACTTTGCCTGCAACAATAAAGAGACCAACAGAAAGCACAGCGATTCAAGAGTTTCAGAGAGAGCACTCAGAGAGATATATCTGAAGGCCTTTGAGATTATAGTAAAAGAGGCTGAGCCTTATACCATCATGTCTTCCTACAATGCCATCAACGGACACAGAGCCTCTGAGAACAGAGACCTCCTTACAGGAATCCTTCGCGATGAGTGGGGATATAAAGGAATGGTAACTTCCGACTGGTGGACAAGAGGAGAGCACTACAAGGAGATCAAGGCAGGGAACGACCTTAAGATGGCCTGTGGATTCCCTGACAGAGTTAAGAAAGCTATGGAGATGGGTGCTATTACAAGAGCAGATATCGAGCCTTGTGCAAAGCGCATCCTGACCACTATTTTAAAATTTGACTAACACTTGCTTGAAAGGACAACTAACATGAGCGGATACACATTTACCGGTAAAGGCGGAGACTTCAGGATGGAGGATCCACAGCACAGCAGTGGACTTTACATTCCCGTTGCCGGCAACACCGGCCTTAGAAGTGCGGTTTCACCTGATTTTGGCGGAGATGCCAAGCTTGATCAGAACCACTTCCTTATAGCACCAAAGAGCATTTCCAACCTTCACAGCGACAGAGATACAAGAAACTTCTTCTGCGCCTATGAGGATGGGATCTGGTCAGCATGCGGAGCATCTGCTATGCAGGAAGCAGAGAGATTTACCGATGCTGAGGACAAGGTGGTTCTTGAAGGCGGACGCATGTGGCAGAAGGTCACAAGGACAGACAAGAAGAGAAACATTACCGCTGAGATTACAATCTTCTCACTCCTTGATACTCCTTCTGAGGTCATGACCGTTAAGATCACCAATGATTCTGACACTGAGACCACCTTTACCCCTGTGGCTGCGATCCCGATCTACGGAAGAAGTGCAGATAACTTAAGAGACCACAGGCATGTAACAGCTCTTTTAAACAGGGCTAAGGTATGTGAGGACGGCGTAGTGGTTAAGCCCACTTTGTCCTTTGATGAGAGAGGTCATCAGATAAACGACACCACATACTTTGTTCTCGGATCGGGAGCAAACGGAGCAAAGCCTGTAGAATTCATAGCTGATGTGGATTTATTTATCGGTGAGGGCGGAACATTTTTACGCCCCAGAACCGTTCTTGATATTACATCTTCTTCCTGGAAGAAGGCACCGTTTAACGTAGATGGAAAAGAGATGATCGGAGCCCTTAAGTTTGAGAGAGTAACTCTTAAGAAGGGCGAGTCCGTATCCTTCAGGCTGGCGATCGGCGCAACAACAGATCCGGAAAAAGACATTGCAAACGCTCTTTTGGCTATTACAAAAGCGGAAGATACAGACAAAATATTCGAGGAAACAAAAGACTACTGGAACAACCTGACAAACATCCACGTAAAAACCGGGGATGCAGGCTTTGATAACTATATGGAATGGATCACCTTCCAGCCACAGCTGAGAAGGATCTATGGCTGCTCATTCCTTCCTCATCACGACTACGGAAGAGGCGGAAGAGGATGGAGAGACTTATGGCAGGACTGCCTTGCACTCCTTCTTACGGATCCCGACGGCGTAAGGAAGATGATCATCGACAACTTTAAGGGTGTAAGATTTGATGGCACCAATGCCACCATCATCGGTGATAAGCCCGGCGAGTTCAAGGCAGACAGAAACGGAATTCCACGTGTGTGGATGGATCACGGTTTCTGGCCATTCCTTACACTTAAGCTCTACATGGACCAGACAGGAGACATCGAGATCCTGGGTGAGAATGCTACTTACTTTAAGGATGCACTTGTTTGCAGAGCTGAGAAGAGAGACGCTGAGTACGGCGAAGATTACGGCGTTGTTCAAAAGGATAAAAACGGCGCAGAGTATCAGGGCAGCGTTCTTGAGCACATACTTATTGAGAATGTATCTGCAATCTATGATGTCGGAGATAACGGCGAGATAAGACTTCGCGGCGCTGACTGGAACGATGCTCTTGATATGGCAACACACAAGGGTGAGAGCGTTGCTTTCACATGTGGATATGCAGGAAATCTTGTTGATATTGCGAAGTATATAAGGCTCTACGCTGATAGATCAGGCAAGACTACAGCGCCTGTTGCAGCTGAACTTAAAGAGCTTATCTTTGCTGACGGCGCAGACCTTCTTTCATCACCTGAGAAGAAGAGAGAGCTTCTTATGAGCTACATGGACAAGGTATCCCATGCAGTTTCAGGAGATAAAGAGGAAATCTCATTAGAAGATATCGCTAAGGCACTTGAAGCCAAGGCTGAGTTTATGATGAACCAGATCAGGGACAAGGAGTGGGTAACAGACTCTGAAGGAAACGGCTGGTTCAACGGATATTATGACGACAACGGCAAGAGAGTAGAGGGAGAGTTTGATACTCCTGATGGCAAGAATGTGAGAATGATGCTCACAGGCCAGGTTTTCTCTGTAATGTCAGGTACTGCCAAGGAAGAAAACGTAAAAGAGATCATAAAGAGTGCCGATAAGTACCTCTACAAAGAAGGCATCGGCGGATATCGCTTAAATACAGATTTTAAGGCCCTTAGAACAGATCTTGGAAGAATGTTCGGCTTCTCCTACGGCGATAAGGAGAACGGAGCTGTCTTTTCCCATATGGCAGTTATGTTCGGAAATGCGCTGTACAAGAGGGGCTTTGCAAAGGAAGGCTACAAGGCGCTTAACTCATTGTATAAGGCTTCTTCAAACTTTGAAGTCAGCAGGATCTATCCCGGCGTTCCGGAGTACTTTAACGCAGAGGGAAGAGGCCTTTATAACTACCTCACAGGTGCTGCAAGCTGGATGATGATGACTGTTGTTACCCAGAGTTTTGGTGTAAGGGGAGAGGCAGGAGATTTATGCATGCAGCCGGCTCTTTTGGCAGAGCAGTTTGACGATAACGGAATTGCTGCAATAACACTTCCGTTCAGAGGAAAAGAGTTCGAGGTAAGATATATCAACTCCGGCAAGAAGGAAGTTGGTGATTATCAGGTGAGCAAGGCCACAGTCGATGGCAAAGACATGGCAGTGGAAGACGGAAAGAGAGCTGTACTTACTGCAGCAGAAATCGACAGCCTTTCTGATGGAAAGCATACAATTGAAGTTTACTTATAATATTTATGAGGAGTGTGTTGATGAAAAACATGAATGAAGTTAAGGACGTAATGAAGGGCTATGGCAAGAAGAGTCCCTTCGCCAGCTTTCTTCCGGGAATTGCCGGAATCAAGGGAACGCCTATCTGGTGCTACTACGTAAACAGGGGACAGGCTGTAGTAAGCTTTGGCGTGCAGGATAAGGATCACAGCATCATGGAGTTCTACCCTGCACATACAGCTTATCAGAATGTATCAAGAACAGGCTTTAGAACCTTCATTAAGACAAACGGGATGGTCTATGAGCCCTTTGTAAAAAACACAGCAAATGCCGATATGGAGATCCATATGAACACCCTTACCATCGAGGATGATGACAGGGAACACGGCTTTGATGTAAAGGTTAAGTATGCAACTCTTCCGGGCGAGGAGATCGGAGCTCTTATGAGAATGGTGACCATCACCAACACAGGCGCTGAGAGCCGCGAGCTTGAAGTCCTTGACGGAATGCCTGCGCTTATTCCTTACGGCTGCATGATGGATGTAATGAAGAACATGGTACAGACCACCAAGGCATACATGCAGGTTGAGGATGCCGACAAGAAGAGACCTTTCTTCAGGGTAAGATTCTCCATGGAAGACTCTGCCGTTGTTAAGAAGGTTCCCGGCGGAAACTTCGGTTTTGCTGTTGATGAAGATGGAAATGATCTTCACACAATCGTTGATCCCGGACTTGTATTTGCTTATGACCTTTCTCTTTCAGAGGCTGTAGGCTTTGCAGAGACTTCATTTGACGAGCTTGTGACCAAAGAGCAGAACGTATCAAACGAGTTCCCGACATGCTTCTTTGCTAAGAAGAAAACTCTTGGCAGCGGAGAGAGCATGACTCTTTACGAGCTCATCGGACAGGTAAGAAACAAGGATATCTTTGATGATTTCCTTAAAAGAGATATTGATCCAAAGTATTTTGAAGAGAAGTTTGAAGAGGCTGAGAGACTCACAGACGAGCTTACAGCAGATGTTGCAACATCAACTGCAAACAAGGCTTTTGATGACTACACAAGATACAACTACATGGATAACGTTCTCAGAGGAGGTAAGCCAATCTCACTTCCCGGAGGACATACTTTCTATGTATATTCCAGAAAGCACGGCGATCTTGAGAGAGATTACAACTACTTCTCAATGTCACCTGAGTTCTATTCACAGGGCAACGGTAACTTCAGAGACGTCAACCAGAACAGAAGATGCGATACATTCTTCAGCCGCATAGTCGGTGATGAGAACATAAAGAGATTTTACTCACTTATTCAGATGGATGGCTACAATCCGCTTAAGATCGAGCAGCTCAGGTTCACGGTAAACCCGAATGTCCTTGGCGAAGTTGGGCTTAAGCAGCCATTTACACCGGGCGAGCTGGTTTCTGCAATCAAGGATTCCATGAAGGGAATCTCCGACAGGGAGTGCGAAGAGCTCTTTTCCAAGGTAATGGAGAAGGCTACAGAGACCATCAACGGCGACTTCGGTGAGGGCTACTGGTCAGATCACTGGACTTACAACCTCGACCTTATTGAGGACTTCCTTGAGGTTTATCCTGACAAGGAAAAAGAGCTTTTGGTAGATACAAGGGTTAAAGCCTTTGAGGCAAAGGTAGAGATCCTTCCAAGACATAAGAAATATGAGGAGACTGAGAATGGTCTTCGTCAGTACTACTATCTGGCAAAAAGAGATAATGCCAAGAAGGAAGGCAGCTTTGAGACCTATGCAGAGGGCAGGGATATAGAGATGAGTCTTTTGTCCAAGCTTGTCCTTTTATCAGCCTGCAAGTTTGCAGCCCTTGATCCTGAAGGTATGGGCGTTATGATGGAGGGCGGAAAGCCCGGCTGGTACGATGCTCTTAACGGTATGCCGGGAATGTTTGGCTCATCCATGAATGAGAGTTATGAGCTCCTTAGAATGATCAGATTTACTAAGGATGCAATTTCAAAGTTTGATGCTGAGATCACACTTCCTACTGACAGTATTGAATTCATCGAGAGTCTTAAGGATATTGAAACAAGATTTACCTCTGATTTTGATCTGTGGGATAACAGAAATGCTGTACTTGAAAGCTATAGAGGAGAGGTCTATGGCAAGCTCTTTGATGAAGAGAAGACTATTTCTTCAAAGGAAGCTGCAGAGATCCTTAGCCTGATGGAAAAGAGACTTGAAAAGGGTGTATCCAAGGCCTTTGACCTCGGCAAGGGAATTGCTCCGGGATACTTCACCTTCGAAGCTTCTGAGTACGACAAGAAGGAAGACGGAATCTATCCAAAGAGCTTCAAGGTTCAGAACGTTCCTTACTTCCTTGAAGGACCTGTAAGATTCTTTAAGCTTGAGAATACTTACGATGAGAAGAAAAAGATCTACGACAGAATTAAAGGCAGTGACCTCTTTGATAAGAAGCTCTCCATGTACAAGGTTAACGCTTCACTTGAGAACGCAAGTTTTGAGTATGGAAGATGTAAGTCCTTCACACCCGGATGGCTTGAGAATGAGTCAATCTGGCTTCACATGGAGTACAAGTATCTGCTTGAGCTCTTAAGGAGCGGACTCTACAGCGAGTTCTTTGAGGACTTTAAGATGCAGGCAATTCCATTCCTTGATAAGGAAGTTTACGGAAGAAGCACACTTGAGAATTCATCATTTATTGCCAGCAGCATGAACCCCAACAAGGCTATCCATGGAAAAGGCTTTGTTGCCAGACTTTCAGGTTCAACCATTGAGTTTATCAGCATGTGGAAGCTCATGTTCTTTGGTAAGAACATCTTTAAGTGCGAGGATGGCAAGCTGGTATTTGCTCCAACTCCTGCAATTCCTGAATATCTTATTAAGGACGAGGCAGGCAAGTACACTGTAGAGAGTACTCTTTTAGCAGATACAAATATCACTTATGAGATTGATGCAAAGAGCGATGTGATCCCGGGACATTACGAGATCAAGGAAATATCTGTAGAGTTTGCAAACGGTGATACCAAGACTTTCCAGGGAAGCACAGTTTCGGGTGATGATGCGGTAGCTATAAGAGATGGCAAGGCAGTAAGCGTTTGTGTTAAGATTGAAATCAGATAATAAATCTTAGATTGAGGTTCTTAGTATGAAACGCAATTACAAATTTATCATAAGTTATGACGGAACCAGATTTTATGGCTGGGAGAGACAACCCGGGAAAGATATGACGATCCAGGGTAAGCTTGAGTCGGTGCTCTCCAGGATGACTGATGCTCCGGCCGATAAACCTGTAAATGTCATCGGCGCCGGAAGAACCGACGCAGGTGTTCATGCCAGGGCCATGACAGCCAATGCTGTTCTTGATACTGATATGGCAGAGGAAGAGATTCAAAGTTACATGAATGAGTATCTTCCGGATGATATCAGTGTAAATGAGGTTAAGGCATGTTCGGATAGGTTCCATGCAAGATACAATGCCCTTGGAAAGACCTACAGATACACCTGCTGGTACGGAAAGAGTAAGCCGGTCTTTGACAGAAAGTATGTGACCATACTTGATAAAAAGCCCGATATAGAAGCCATGAGAAAGGCAGCAGAAGTTCTTGTGGGAACTCATGACTTTAAGAGTTTTTGCGGAAATACCAAGATGAAGAAATCCACTGTCAGATGCGTGGATACCATCAACATTGAGGAGAGCGGAAACTATATAAGATTCTACTTCCACGGCAACGGATTTTTGCAGAACATGGTAAGGATCCTGACAGGAACTCTCTTAGAGGTTGGTTATGGGAACATAAAACCCGAGGAAATGGAAGAGATCTTAAATGCCTGCGACCGTCAAAGGTCCGGTCCCACAGCCCCTCCTCAGGGACTTTGTATGATGAAAGTTGATTATTGATAACACCCCCAGCCCCGGCTCTTTGGAGCCGGGGTTGTTGATATTTCGGCTATTTTTCGGTATCATTAAAATACTGTAGAATTTAAAAAATTCGAAATGAGGGGTTACATGAATAAGAAAATCTTTTCGTCACTTTCCATGGCAGTCGCAACGGCTGTCCTTGCTCTAAGTGTCTTTTCTTCTGTGCCTGTTAAGGCAGAGGCTGCAGGAAAAGGTGCAGTTACCATCAATTCAGTTTCTATTTCCGGAGAGAGTGTAATAGTTAATGTTTCTGCGTCGGACCTTCCTGACAGTGACGACGGAGCTTTCTATCTCTTTGCAGAAAAGCCGTATCAGGGCGCACCGGCAGGAGCTCCTATAGCATCACTTCCGATTTCGGGAAGCGCAGTTTTTTCTGTGCCACTGGGCTATCAGACCACAAGCTGCAGACTCTATGACAAGTTCCAGGTTGCTGTAAAGCAGGGCGGAGCATTTGTTGCTGTGGCAGGAGCCAAGTATATAACCAATCCCGAAGCCCTTGCAGGAGGAAGCTCACAGGCAAGGAAGAACAACGGCAAGAAGGGCCTTATCCTTGACGGAGCCAAGATCGGAAACGGTAATACGGAAGTTGTTCAGCTCGGCGTTCAGCAGGGAGCTTACAACATAAATCTCACTGATGTCATAGGTGGAAACGGCGGTATTCAGTATGGATATAACGGTAAGACCTATTACTTTGATTCCTCTTATATGAGTCAGTATGACCACTGCGTAAGGACCAGTACAAACCAGGGAATGGGCATGACCATGGTTCTTCTCAATCCCTATTCACGCGGTGAAGAGTTCATGATATCACCCACAGCAAGGGGAGGTATCGGCAGAGCACCTTACTATCTCATGAATACCTCAGAGGATAACGGACTTGAGTATCTCGAGGCTGTGGTTTCCTTCCTTGCCAGCAGATATAACGGCAAGAATGGTTGCGGACAGGTTGATAACTGGGTTATTGCCAATGAGATAAATGCTAAGAACGCCTGGAACTATTCAAGCGTTACCGATCAGATGACCTATGCGCAGCTCTATGCAGATTCTGTAAGAGTCTGCTACAATGCAATCAAGAGCAGAAATGCCAACGCTTACGTATGCATCAGTCTTGATCAGAACTGGACCAGGATCCACAACGGATCTTACTTTTCAGCAAGAAGCATGCTTGATGCCTTCAACGCATGCATCACAGCACAGGGCAATATCGACTGGTGTCTTGCTGAGCACCCATACAATTATCCCATGAACTGGACGAGCTTCTGGACACCCAAGAACCCGGCGATGATCACCCACAGTATTGACACTCCTTTCATTTCGATGGAAAATATAGAGCAGCTTACAGATTATATGTGTCAGCCGGCTTTCAGAAACAGTAAGGGCGCTGTGAGACCGATCCTTTTAACTGAGGTTGGATATTCTTCAACTCAGGGAGAGGAAGCGCAGGCAGCAGCCATTGTATATGCTTATCAGAGATGCGTTACCAATCAGTACATCAAGCTTATAACCTTCAACAGACAGACGGACTATCCTGTGGAGATGGCACAGGGCTTGTCACTTGGCCTTACAAGGCCGGACGGATCACGTAAGCTTTCCTGGGAGTTCTTCCAGCAGATGAATGGCGGAAATGCCGGTGCTTACATTGGCAGAGCTGCATCCTATATGGGTATCTCTGACTGGAACGCTGCTATGCATGCCAGATAAAAAGGAAGTATCATAATGCGAGTAATCGATTATTACAACTATATAGCTACAGCTGCCTACATCCTTATGGGTGTGGCAGCTGTATTTTTGTACTTCAGGGGCAGGAAGAATGAGAGGCTGGGTATCTCTGACAAGGCATCCGGTATTATCTTTTTGCTGATCATGATAGTTGCAGCTGTCATCAGATTGTACAAACTCGGAGAGATTCCCCTTGGGCTTCAGCAGGATGAGGCGTCTATCGGCTACGATGCTTATACACTTGCAACCTTTGGCATCGACAGGAACGGATATCACTGGCCCATTTACCCTATAACCTGGGGATGCGGCGGTGGAAGTCCTCTTCTTATTTATCTGAATGTCATTTCTATTTCTTTGTTTGGACCATCAATCAGGAACCTGAGAATGATCCCGGCAGTATGTGGAATTCTTACGGTAGCTCTTTTCTATGCAGTCTTAAGGATCACCCTGGAGGGCAGGAGATATAGGAATGAGTTTTCACTCCTTGGAGCAGCTTTCCTTGCAATCTGTCCATGGCATGTGATCCTCTCAAGATGGAGTCTTGACTGTAACATTATGCCCTTTAACATGATGCTTTCCTTCTGGCTGTTCATGCTGGGAGTCAAGAAGAAAAAGGGCTTGTTCTATTGCCTTAGCGCAGCAGCTTTTGCTGTCTGCATGTACAGCTACGGAGCTGCTACAATCGTAGTTCCGATTCTTCTTCTTTGCCTGTGCGCATATAGCTTAAAGACAAAGATACTTACCTGGAGAGATGTCATTGCTTCCTTTGTGACTTTCCTGGTGGTTTTCGCGCCACTCCTTCTGTTTTATGCAGTTAATTACCTTGGGCTTCCCGAAATAGTCACAGACTTTATCTGCTTTAACAAGTTTACTGCCGCAAGAACGGGAGAAGCGTTCATATCATTTGACGGAGCGTTTTTCGGTAAAGCTTTAAACAACTTAAAGCTTATGATTTTGGGAGTTTCCATTGGGTCTGATAAGTTTACTCTTGCGCATTTTTATCCCGGATATGCATCACTGTTTGAGTTCACGTTCCCGATTACCTTCATAGGTCTTTTCATAAGTGTTAAGCACCTTATTACGGGGAAAGACAAATCGGGTGAGCTTACGCCTCAGTACAAAATCGGAAGTATGCTCTTTATTTCAGCTGTGATCGGTTCTGTCGTACTCGATGTTATGATTATTCCTGACATAAACAGATTGGTTTGTCTGTTTATTCCCTGCATATTCTTCTTTGTCGTTGGTGCGGGATTTATCTTGGAGCATGCAAAGAGCCTTTTTGTGGCAGTTGCAGGTCTTTTGCTGATAGGAGCGCTGTCTTTTACAAAGGATTACTTTGCGGATTACAGCTATTATGCTCTTAGTATCTATATGCCCGGTTATGGTGATGCCATTGAAAGAGCCTATGAGGTGTCGGAGGATAAGAGAATGATCCATTCGACTTACGAAGGCCTTTCATCGCCATTTATGCTGGCGCTTTATTACACAAATTACGATCCTTATACCTTCTATCAGACTGTAGAGTATAAAGACCCTTATGCGGAATTCAGGATTGCGAAGTCCTTTGGCAACTTTATCTTTGAGCTTCCGGAGGATGTGACGGATGAAAAATATGAAGATGATATCTTCGTTGTGGCAAGTAGCGAGCTGCAACTTTTTGGCGATTTAAGCGCCTATAATGTAGATGATTTTGGCGGGTACTTTGTGGTATACAAATAGTTTCTAAAGAGAATAAGACCTTTCTAAAAAGAGAATTAAATAACGCCTGCGCTTATAGCGAACGCGCATGTTTTCGGCGATAATAATAGCATGACAGGTAAGACCTGTTATCTAAAAAAGTTCTCGGAGGGAAGGTTATGATGAAAAGGATTTTTTCTTGTATTTTAACATTGGGGATGACAATAATTCTTTTATCAGGCCATAACTCCAATCTTATTCCCGCTGAAATTTCATATGCTGCTGAAACTGTAGAAAATGAGGGCGTTGTCACTATTGATGATGAATATCTGATCCCCGACAGTATCGGCTGGTGCACATATTATGTCGTAGTTGCAACCAACAACACGAATTCCGATATCTCAATCAGTGCAGACTTTGTTGCCAAGGACGGATCAGGAAACGTTCTTAAGAAGGTAAACGATTATTCTGATGCGGTCAAGAAAGGTCAGCAGTTCATCCTTTACGGACAGTTCTTAAACAAAGAGATTGCAAATGCAAGAGCTTATGAGTATGAGTACTCAATAAATCCTACTGACAGATGCGCATACACATCCGTTTCACTTGATACAAAGGATATCGGCGACTGCGTTGAAGTAAGCGCTACAAATTTCTCTAAGTTTGATATCCAGAGCGTAGGAGTAAGAAGCGTATTCATGAAGAACGGCAGAGCAGTTGCTTTTGATACAGTAAATATCGCGGACGCAGGAATCACATTCCACGGCGGAAGCACAAACTCACAGATCATCGGAACAAGAGCCGGTGACTACGACGATATGATCATCACTTACACAACAGTCAGCAACCATTCAATGGCTGAAGATCTTTGAATTTTAGGCTTTATGCCGGGGCAATTCGCCCCGGCTTATTTTTTTGTATTTCAGGCATGATTTTTCACAGTTTATTCACAAAAATATATGATAATATTTTTCGGATTATGGGGAGGAGAATTTCATGCTTACAACAGGTTTATTCAGACTACAGGAGAATTACCCGAGGACCTTTGCGGTTATGATGAACAAGAGGCAGAGGAACAAGGTGGTAAGGTACTTAAACGATCTTGAAGCAAGCGGAATCAGCAGAGCCGACGACAAGAGAGTAAAAAACTGATCTACAAGCTTGAGAATGGTCATATGTCCTATGACAACAACGAGCTTAGTATCATGAGAGCAGCCATCGTGCTTAACAGATTTATTGAGCCTATATCATATTTCTGCAAGAGGTATGTCGCACGCACGCTTTCTAAGAATGCTGCATGAGAGATTTAATGATAAGTATTACGGCGAGCTTAATGGCTCGCTTTTTTGCTGCAATTTGTAATATAATATAAGATAACGATTTTGAGAGGAACAGGCACTGTATGAAGAAAGGACTGGTTATGGAGGGCGGCGCGATGCGCGGGATGTTTACCTGCGGAGTCATCGATGTCCTTATGGAGAACGGAATTGATTTTGACGGAGCAGTCGGAGTTTCAGCCGGCGCAACCTTTGGAATAAACTATAAGTCAAAGCAGATCGGAAGAGCTGTCAGGTACAACA
The DNA here is from genome assembly GCF_000421405.1 of Butyrivibrio sp. NC2007. Lineage (GTDB taxonomy): Bacteria > Bacillota > Clostridia > Lachnospirales > Lachnospiraceae > Butyrivibrio. The sequence continues at coordinate 159,941 of NZ_ATWY01000002.1, read as the reverse complement.
AGAAATACTGCAACGACAAAAGATACCACAGCATAAGATCACTCCTTCTTACAGGAGATATCTACAACGTTCCTTTTTGCTACGATGAGCTTCCTTATAAGCTTGATATATGGGATGTAAAGACCTTTAAAGAAAACCCAATGGAATTCTACTGTGTGGCTACTGACATAACAACAGGTAAGCCTGCATATCACAAATGTACAGACGGGGGCAAAGAGGATCTTAAATGGATTCAGGCATCTGCCTCAATGCCTCTTGTTTCAAGACCTGTACATATTGGAGACAGTGTTTATCTTGACGGCGGACCATCGGATTCAATCCCCCTTAAGTTCATGGAAGATAAGGGCTATGACAGGATCCTTGTCATTGAGACTCAGCCCGGGGACTATGTTAAGGGCCAGCAGAAGTTCATGCCTCTTGTAAGGGTTATGCTCAGAAAATATCCCAGAATGATTGAGTGTATGGAAAAGCGCCATCTGATGTACAATGAAGAAAAGAGATACATCAGGGAAAAAGAAAAAAGCGGAGAAATTCTTGTTGTAAGACCAAAAGAACCTTTAAACATAAGCCCAGTGGAAAAGGATGAAAACGAACTTGAGAGAGTCTATCAGCTTGGGCGAAGAGCCGGAATGGGAAAAGTACAGGCTATAAAAGAGTTTTTTGAATAAACCGGGAGATCATAAAAATGGATGAGAGATTAAAACCTCTGTTTACACCATGGAAAATAGGAAATTGTGAGATCAAGAACAGGATCGTTCTTACCTCTATGGGAGGAACGGATCTGTTTGGCTGGATGGAGAAGAACCACTTCGATAAGGAAGGTGCGAACTTTATCTTAAACGTAGCTAAGAACAACGCAGGCCTTGTGCTTCCGGGATGTCAGCCCGTTTACAATCCGATGTTCGGACAGTGGCTCTATACCAACAAGCAGATGTATCAGGACCTTGCAGCCTGGATGCCTGAGTTTCACAAGACGGGAGCCAAGCTCTTTGTACAGCTTACGGCGGGCTTCGGCAGGTCTTTTACCGTAAGTGCCATGATGGAGAAGCTCTACAACAATCCGGCGCTGAGAGTACTGAGTAAGCCCTTTATGGATCTTGATAAGATCACAGCTTCCGCAAGTCCATCTCCCAACAGATGGTCTGACAAGCTTCCTTCAAGGGAGATGACCAAAGAGGAGATAAAAGAGTTTGTAGTTGCCTTTGGAAAGAGTGCCAGGCTTTTAAAGGAAGCAGGAGTTGACGGAGTTGAGGTCCATGCTGTTCACGAGGGATATCTTCTTGACCAGTTTACGCTTCCTTACGTCAACAAGAGGACAGATGAGTACGGCGGCTCTTTTGAAAACAGATATCGCTTTGCGGTAGAGATAGTTCAGGAGATCAAGAAACAATGCGGAGCAGACTTCCCTGTTTCCCTTCGCTACAGCGTGATATCAAAGACCAAGGGAATGCGTCAGGGAGCTCTTCCCGGAGAAGACTATACGGAAGTCGGAAGAGACTTTGAGGAGTCCAAAAAGGCAGCGAAGTACCTTCAGGATGCCGGATACGATATGCTCAACTGCGACAACGGAACCTACGATGCGTGGTACTGGGCTCATCCTCCGATCTACATGCCGGAGAACTGTAACCTTGAAGACGTTATGAACCTTAAGAAGTTCGTTGATATACCTGTTGTCTGTGCAGGAAGACTTGACCCGAGAGTTGCTGCCGATGCAGTTGCAAGCGGAGAGCTGGACGGAGCAGGCTTTGCAAGACCTTTCCTTGCAGATACCGAGTGGGTTACCAAGCTCATGAACGACAAGGAAGATGATATAAGGCCTTGTATTCTGTGTCACAACGGATGCTTTAACATGTGCCACTACAAGGGTGTTCCCAATGATCAGGATCTTGCTGATTCCCTGCATTTGGCAAGATGTGCCGTAAATGCAGAGACCATGCAGACCGACAAGCACTTTATCAAACCTGCCAAGCACCCCAAGACCATTCATATCGTTGGCGGCGGAATCGGCGGAATGGAGGCTGCAAGAGTACTTAAGCTAAGGGGACACAACCCCGTCATTTATGAAAAGAGCAATGTCCTCGGCGGAACCTTCATAGCAGCAAGCTCAGAGTCCTATAAAGGCAAGCTCAGGGACCTTCTTAGATGGTACAGAAGGCAGATGGATGTTCTGGGAATCGAAGTTCATCTTAACACTGAGATAACCGATCCTATGAAGTTCGGAAGAAAGAGCGACATCATAATTGCAACCGGATCAAAGCCAAGGATTCTTAGTGGCGTTCCGGGACATGAGAAGATGATAGAAGCCTGTGACTTCCTTCTTGGAAAAGAGGTTGGTCAGAAGGTGGCAGTTATCGGCGGAGGCCTTACGGGAAGTGAGATTGCCTATGAGCTCGCACTCTGGGGGAAGGAACCCATCATCGTTGAGATGAAAGATGACCTGGTATCCCAGAAGGGTGTATGCCTTGCCAACAGCTCATACCTCAGGGAGTACTTTGCGCTTCACAATATTCCTGTTTACCTTGAGACAAAGCTCAAAGAGGTTCTGGATGGAGCTATCATCTGCACAGATAAAGACGGAAAAGAGATTCGCATAGAGTGCGACTCAGTCATCAGTTCAGCAGGCTATGTTCCCAATCCTGTCATCAGCGACGATGTCAGAACCAGCAACATGGATTTCATCGGAGACTGCAAGCAGGTAGGTAATTTAAGGACCGTAATATGGCGTGCATATGAAGTTGCAATGAGAATGTAAAAATATATTGACAGCATAATTATGCAATGCTATTATTTCTATAATTTAATACTTCAAACCGATGAAGTGGAGATAAAGGTAATCATGACCACACAGAGAGCCCGGATTGCTGAGAACGGGTAGGAAACAAGTTATCAAATGGACCACAGAGGGCGCAGTGAAAAGATATGCATCTTAGTATTCTGCGACGTGAAGGCATACGTCAGTTGCCGGGGATATGTCAGTATCCTTCAAAGCGCTTGGGACAACCCGAGAAATCAAGGTGGCACCGCGGATAAAGTATATTCGTCCTTGACAGAACATTAGAGTTTCTGTCAGGGACTTTTTGTTTACAAAAAGATCTTTGGCAGACCAATAAGGAGGATGACCAAATGATCAAAGAAGCAATCGTAAAAATCGTAAACAAAGAAGACCTCACCTATGACGAAGCTTATCAGGTAATGAATGAGATCATGAGCGGAGAGACAAGTCCCACTCAGAACGCAGCTTTCCTGGCAGCTCTTTCAACAAAGAGTGCAAGGGCAGAGACTACAGACGAGATCGCAGGCTGCGCAGCTGCCATGAGAGATCACGCCACCAAGGTTGATACCGGAATGGATATCTTTGAGATCGTAGGAACCGGAGGAGATAACGCACACAGCTTCAACATCTCAACAACATCCGCCATTGTTGCTGCAGCAGGCGGAGTTAAGGTTGCCAAGCACGGCAACAGAGCAGCTTCAAGTAAGTGCGGAACAGCTGACTGCCTTGAGGCTCTCGGAGTTAACATCCAGCAGGATCCCGATAAATGTATCGAGCTCCTTAACGAAGCCGGAATGTGCTTCTTCTTTGCTCAGAAATATCACACTTCAATGAAGTATGTAGGAGCCATCAGAAAAGAGCTGGGCTTTAGAACAGTGTTCAATATCCTTGGACCACTTACAAATCCGGGATCTCCCAAGATGCAGCTCCTTGGAGTATATGATGAGTACCTGGTTGAGCCTTTGGCTCAGGTTCTTGTAAGCCTCGGTGTTGAGAGAGGAATGGTTGTATATGGAATGGACAAGCTTGATGAGATTTCAATGAGCTGCGACACCAAGATCTGCGAGATCAAGGACGGATGGTATAAGACCTACGTTGTAAAGCCTGAGGACTTCGGCTTTGAGCGCTGCACCAAGGACGATCTGGTTGGCGGAACACCTGAGGAAAACGCCAAGATAACAAGAGACATCCTTGCAGGAGCAGAGGGACCAAAGACAAATGCAGTTTTGTTAAACGCAGGAGCATCCCTTTACATCGCAGGTAAGGCAGAGTCATTTAAGGCAGGAGTTGAGCTTGCAAAAGAGCTTATTAAATCAGGAGCAGCAACAAGCACACTTGAGAAGATAATCGAGGTTAGCAACAGATGACGATTCTGGATGAGATTGCAGAATACGCAAGAGAAAGAGTAGAGAAACAAAAAGAGATAAAAAGTCTTGATGAAGTAAAAGCGAAGGCTCTTTCGCTTCCCAAAAAAGACTTCGCTTTTGAGAAAGCCTTAAAGAAAGACGGGATATCTTTTATCTGTGAGTGCAAGAAAGCATCTCCTTCAAAGGGCATAATCGCAGAGGACTTTCCCTATCTGGACATTGCTCTTTCTTATGAGAAGGCAGGAGCTGATGCTATATCCGTTCTGACAGAACCTAAATGGTTTCTTGGAAGGGATGAGTATCTGTCAGAGATAGCCTCTAAGGTAAGTATTCCATGCCTCAGAAAAGACTTCGTTGTGGATGAGTACATGATCTATGAGGCAGCAGTCCTTGGAGCATCAGCGGTACTTCTTATCTGCTCGATACTATCTGTAAGCGAGATAAAAAGATATATCGGCATCTGCGACGAACTTGGGCTCTCGGCATTGGTTGAGGCTCATGACGAAGCGGAAGTAAATATGGCCATTGAAGCCGGAGCCAGGATCATCGGAGTAAACAACAGAAACTTAAAAGACTTCTCCGTTGATACTAATAACAGCAAGAAGCTTCGCGCTCTGATACCAAATGATGTTTTGTTTGTATCTGAGTCGGGAGTTAAGGGACCGGAAGATATAAAGGAAATAAAGGACATGGGAGCTGATGCAGCTTTAGTTGGAGAAACACTTATGAGAGCTGCGGATAAGAACCAGAAGTTAAAGGAGCTTAAGAGTCTTTTGTGAGAAAAACAAGGATCAAATTTTGCGGACTGAAAAGGATAGAGGACATCGAGGCGGCCAATGAGCTAAAACCTGATTTTGCGGGCTTTGTATTCTGGGAAAAGAGCAGCAGGAATGTATCTGGAGACGATGCAAAAAAGCTGGGACAAGCTCTTTTACCTGAGATTGAAAAGGTCGGTGTGTTTGTGGATGAAGAGCCGGAGAAGGTTGCAACTCTTTTAAAGGACAAGGTCATTGATATAGCCCAGCTCCACGGAAGTGAGGATGAGGGATATATCGCAAGGCTTCGGGAACTTTCAGGCGGAGCGCCTATCATCAAAGCGTTTGTTGTTAAGAGCAAAGAGGACCTGGAAAGAGCTAAAAAGAGCAGTGCCGATTACCTTCTTCTGGATTCCGGAAAAGGCACGGGGCAGACATTTAACTGGGAGCTGATAAAGGAAGCAGGGTTTGATAAGCCGTTCTTTTTAGCAGGCGGCCTTGGAGTAGAAAATGTGGCTGAGGCACTAAAGGTGCTTCATCCATTTGCAGTGGATGTCAGTTCGGGAATTGAGTCAAACGGGGTAAAAGACCCTGAAAAGATGAGACAGTTTATGGGAGAAATATTATGAGCAATCAGAATGGAAGATTTGGAATTCATGGTGGACAGTATATACCGGAGACGCTGATGAATGCGGTTATAGAGCTGGAAGAGGCCTACAACCATTACAAGAATGATCCGGAATTTAATAAAGAGCTTGAGACTTTGTTCAATGAATATGCCGGAAGACCATCAAGACTCTACTATGCAGAGAAGATGACAAAGGACCTGGGCGGAGCCAAGATATACCTTAAGAGAGAGGACCTCAATCACACTGGTGCTCACAAGATCAACAACGTTCTCGGACAGGCTCTTCTTGCCAAGAAGATGGGTAAGACAAGACTTATTGCCGAGACAGGAGCGGGCCAGCACGGCGTTGCAACAGCTACAGCAGCAGCGCTTATGGGCATGGAGTGTGTTGTCTTCATGGGAGAAGAGGACACCAAGAGACAGGCACTCAACGTGTATAAGATGAAGCTTCTCGGAGCAGAGGTTGTACCTGTAACAACAGGAACTGCAACACTTAAGGATGCAGTTTCTGAGGCCATGAGAGAGTGGACTTCAAGGATAAGCGATACTCATTACTGTCTGGGATCTGTTATGGGACCACATCCATTTCCCACTATCGTAAGAGACTTCCAGGCTGTTATTTCAAAAGAGATAAAGGAGCAGATCCTTGAGAAGGAAGGACGACTTCCCGATGTCGTTATGGCATGTGTCGGAGGTGGATCTAATGCCATCGGAACCTTCTATAACTTCATTGAGGATAAAGAGGTTCAGCTGATCGGCTGCGAAGCTGCCGGAAGAGGAGTAGATACCTTCGAGACAGCAGCTACCATAGCAACAGGTAAGCTTGGCATCTTCCACGGAATGAAGTCTTATTTCTGCCAGGATGAGTACGGCCAGATTGCCCCTGTTTACTCCATATCGGCAGGACTTGATTATCCCGGAATAGGACCTGAGCATGCATATCTGAACGATATCGGAAGAGCTCAGTATGTACCTGTAACTGACGACGAGGCAGTTAATGCTTTTGAGTATCTTTCAAGAACAGAGGGAATCATCCCTGCAATAGAGTCATCCCACGCTTTGGCACACGCCATGAAGATAGCGCCAACTATGGACAAGGACAAGATAATCGTAATAACAATATCCGGAAGAGGCGACAAGGACTGCGCAGCCATTGCAAGGTACAGAGGGGAGAATATCAATGAGTAATATAGGAAAAGCATTTGAAAATAAAAAAGCATTTATCGCATTTATAACCTGTGGAGATCCTGACCTTGATACTACAGTTGAAGTTGTAAAAGAAGCAGTGAAAAACGGCGCTGACCTTATAGAACTGGGTATTCCTTTTTCCGATCCAACAGCAGAAGGTCCTACGATTCAGGGAGCCAATCTCCGTGCGCTGACAGGAGGCGTTACCACAGACAAGATCTTTGACATGGTAAAAGAGCTGAGGAAAGACGTTACGATTCCCATGGTATTTATGACCTATGCCAACGTTGTCTTTTCCTACGGAGCGGAGCGTTTCATCAAGACCTGCAGCGAGATTGGAATTGACGGTATTATCCTTCCCGATCTCCCCTACGAGGAGAAGGAGGAGTTCCATCCTGTGTGCGTGAAGTACGGCGTAGATCTTATATCGCTGATTGCTCCCACATCGGAGAACAGAATAGCTCAGATAGCAAAGGACGCGGAAGGCTTTATATACGTTGTATCAAGCCTCGGAGTTACAGGAACCAGGACCGAGATCAAAACAGACCTTGAGAGCATTGTCAAAGCTATCAGGGAGAACACCAATGTTCCCTGTGCCATCGGCTTTGGAATCTCAAAACCTGAACAGGCTCAGAAGATGGCCGGTATTTCAGACGGAGCCATAGTCGGAAGCGCAATAATCAAGATCATCGAGAAGTACGGTAAGGATTCTCCAAAGTATGTGGGAGAATACGTAAAGAGTATGAAGGATGCCATAGCATAAATATAACGATAAGATTTTGTGCAGGTAGCTGAATGGGAAGCCTAAGGTGTGACATTTTCTTTGTCAATGACAAAGAGGGTGTCACACCTTTTTGGTACATAAGTGTTGATAAAATATTAATAAGTGTATGATTTGGCGTTACTTTTTTCAAAAGTATTATTGGGGAGAACATCGCGAAAGGAAAGCGAAGCTATGATGAAAAAGACTATCAAATTGGTGTTGACAGTAATGTTAGCGGTTGTCCTCCTTGCAGGCTGCGGTTCCAAGAAAATCGGACCCGGGAAGGCTTTTGTGATGCAGAAGTCTGATGCCGGCTTTACAGCTCCTGGAACAGCGTCAGTTGATGACTTTTACTGGTATTTTAAGACCGCTGACTACGATAAGAGCGTAGAGGTTCCCTTTAGCGATCCTTATGCTGCTGAGGGTATCTGGGAGGTTTGCACCTGGCGTATACAGGGCAACTATTCTTCGGAAGTCAAGGAAGTCTATTGGATGAATCTTAGCATAGAACGTAAGGACAACGGCGGAATGCTTGGGCAGTACGGCGATGTGGACACACAGCTGGCTGCGGACTTTTATGCAAACGAGGCATTCAAGGACAGCGACGAAGCCAAGAATGCGGGAGTTCAGGGTGATGGCTCAACGGATAAGCTTATTGATGCCCTTAACAACCTGGACCCAACCGTTGATGCAACAGCAACGCTCATTCTGGTCGGATACCAGGATACGAACGGCAACTGGACTCCGGTGAACGATGGCACTAAAGCAGTACTTACGGGAGTTTACTATCCGGACGGAATGTTCCTTAAGCTGGACGACGGCAATGGCCATCAGATCAGTGCTAATAACTTTTTGACTGCAGGCTCTGAGCAGCATGCCATAGGTGCATACGATCCGGGCTCAGATAACATGGACTATCACGGCACAATTGCCCTCACCAGAAAGGTGCAGTAAAGAATAATCAGTTTAATAATGGGGATTTAATTCGACATAGGAGGTTTTGCTATGCATGGTAGGTCATCATTCCAGGGAAAGGTTCGAGTTATAGCCATTTCTCTGAGCATCATCCTGATATTGGGAGGATGCTCTTCTTCGCTTGCGGGAAAAGAAAAATCGGAGGAACCTCAGGATCCTCAGGAAACCACGGTTTCTGAAGAAACTAACGAGACAGGAACAGCCCAGGAAACAGCGGCTGAGACTGGTGCAGAGAAAGAACAAGAGGCAGCAGCGGAAGCTTCTTTGGCGGACAGCACCGCAGATGCCACTTCCGGGGATCAGAGTACTTCCGGAGTTTCGGAAATGACTACCGGGGCGGATGCAGCTCTTTTCCTGATGGGAGATGATGGGCAGGCTTCCGATAGCGAGTATAATCCGGCAACTTACGCAATATCCGGAGGAACATGGGATATCCTGGAGTCCGGCGAGAAGATCTATACCCTGGCTGACGGGAATCAGGCAAAGAATGTATGGGTTGAGGACGACGGCATGTACTACTACGTGGATTTCACCGGTTGCCTTATGAAGAACAATTACACCGCAGACGGCTTTTGGGTAGGTGAAAAGGGCTATTGGGACAGAAGCAAGAAGCAGCGGAAGGACGATGTGGAGCCCCTTAGCGGAAAGCCCTACGGCGATGGAACGGTGATGACCATCGATATCATCAATTATTCAGATGACGCTACCTATGCCAAGGCAACGCTGACCTACAGCTTTGGCTCGAAAGAGGAATACAACGTGATGCCTCTCGGGAACAGCACCTATCTGCTGGAGTACAAGGATGATTTCTATACGGGACTTTTGATGTCTGTTTCGGAGGACCAAAAGACCCTTATCGTTTCCGGCCTTGGATGCACGGATACCTACACGATGGAATGAAATGACTATGGAGGATCGCATTTATGAAAAGAACTTTAAGCAGACGAAATGGTATTGCATTAGTAATGTCATTACTTTTAGCCGTGACAATGTTGACCGGATGTGTGGGGGCAGGTTCACCTAACATGCCCTATGAGCCTGATACACCTGCTCCTGATCCCCATAATGGGGTATTTGTCTCCGACCACGGCACTATGGAATTTAATGGAGATGACAAGACTGTAATTGCAGATTTTGACAGCGAACTGGCCGAGCTTCTGGGTCTTCCTGAAGGCAAGCAGGAGCTTACATATGTCTTCCTTTCAGGACCTCTTCCACCCGGAGGCAGCGTTGAAGTGCGATATGATGCGGCCCATGAACTCAGGCTCAGCACTGAAGATGCTTCAGTAGTGGTGGATATGGCCCTGGTTCATGAGGATGGTTCGGTAACCCTTGGAATAAATACCGTTACCCCCGAAAGAATACCCATGTACTTCAGAACTGACGAAGGGCCTTTAAATGTGATTTTTTACAAGAAGTAACATGATTTGTTGATGAATCCAGGAGGTTTTTATGGCGCAACAATTGAAATTCTGCCCTGAGTGCGGGGCACAGCTAAATCCGGGAGTTAAGTTCTGCAGACAGTGCGGGACTAAGCTGGAAACATTCACAGAAAATGCAAATGTACAAAATGAGGGAGCACCTCAGAGTGCACCTGTGCAGACGCAAATGAATAGTCCGGCTCAGCAACGCAGTGCTCCTGCGCCTGCCCTGATGCAGGCTCCGAATATTGGTCAGACAATTAAGAGTGCTGCAGATGTCCTGAAGCTTGGGGATTTTACAGCCCCTACAACCTCAGGAGAGTGGGAACTAATTGACATGGCCCCTGTTCAGGGGGCGAGTCAGGTTATCGGAGCAGCCACAAGCGCTGCAGAAGATATAGTAGAGGCCGTAACTTCGCCCTTTGACACCATATTTAAGAGTCTATTGTCTTTCGTGGGTGGAATATTCGGAACTCTGATAAAACCTAAAAATCTGATACTGGCCATTGCCCTTGGAGCAGTCTGGATTGTCTGTGGCATTAACAGGAATTCGGATGATTCGGTGACGAATCTTTTATCCTTCCTGACCTTTGGAGAGGGAGGATATGACAGAGATGGTCTTGGCGTTATCGGTGGTCTAGCAGGAAAGGGCACTGTGGCCGTAATGCTTTCATCGCTTCTTTCCGGAGGAATCCCAAACACTTTTAAAGGGGCAGCAGGTATATTCAAGAAGTCTGATGACAGGAAGAGCATACCTCTTTTCATTGTAGGTATCCTTCTTGGAGGTCTTGGTTATATTGCCTTTGCCGGAATCAATAATGTTTCCGCCATTACTTCCATGGCAGGAATAGCTGGAGCAGTTGTGGCTCTTCAGGCAGTGGGACAAAAGGATGGCTGGATATACAGGATAGCTCAGTCCCTGACAGCTAAGAAGATAAATGGAATTAGAACCTCACAGGATGGGAAGATAACAAGCCTTCTTGGAGGAGTTGCACTTGGTTTTGCAATAGTAACGATCATATTTATCGCATAAAAAGGAGTGCCTATGTTTTGTGAAAGTTGTGGAGCAAGAATACCTAATGGAAGCACCTTCTGCGAAGAATGCGGAGCAAAGATAGCGCCCGCAGCAGGAGAAGGTAAAGGAGCAGGAAATTCCGGGCCAAAGATTATTCCAAGAGTCCCGGAGCCTTCAGCTAAGCCTATACCTCCGGAGCCAAACATTCAGGGAAATCGCATTCCACCTGCGCCCCAGGTACAGAGTGCACCAATTCCTCCGACACCTCCAACACCAAATACAAATTACCAGGCACAGCAGGAAAGTGCAGCACCTGCCGGAACATCAGGAGGTTCAGGGATGTCTGGTAATACAAAGACCATAATCATGGCTGCAGCCGGAGTTCTGGCGGTTGCCATAATTGTGATTGTGGGAATTGCTGCGAAAAAGGCAGGCCTTATCGGTGGAAAGTCAGACAAGGATGATAATCAGATAACTGAAGCGTCCTCAGAAGTAATGCCTGAAAATGCGCAGCAGCAGGCAGCTGATACTACCGCAGCAACTGAGACGGCAGCAGAAACCCAGGCCCAGGAAGCTACTGAGAGCCCTGCTCAAACGGCTGATCAGAGCACTGCAGCACAGGCAAGCGAAGATACTGCCGGAGACTACTCCCAGACTGCATCTGGCTCTATTACTCCCAGTATTACCGGTCCGGACCAGGATGTAGTTATTCAGGACTTTGACTGGTTCTACGACGATGGCTTCCCTGAGGACGGAACACCCTACAAGGAACTTTGGGGCCTTGGCGGAAAGTGGAAATCATTACTTTATGCCCAAACCCCTGTAGACGGTAAAGAGATGTGCAGGATAGTCATTTCTGATGCAGATGTCCAGTACATGGGATATAAGCTGACAGTTCTTTTAAATACAAAGGCAAGGTACCAGTATCCGGGAGATGCTCGTGACCAGATGGAGCTTTTAGACAACTCTCAGGTGACCATGACCTTTGAGGGGGACTGGGACGAGGAGCAAACCTCCATGGATGTCTACAGTCTCAATTCTGATCTTAACTGTAAGATCAACAAGTTTGTTTCAAAGAATGGTTTTGACTATGCCATTGGCCCGGTTTATAACGGCGACACCGAGATCGGCAAGGTAATGATGATAAGAGCTACACCATAACCGGAGCATATGAGGGCATCTGATGAGAAAAGAGCTTTTGATTGCAAAAAGAATACTTGCAGGAGTGGCAGCAGGACTTGTCCTGTTTATTTACGCTGCCATTCCTTCCATGGCAAAGCAGGTAAATACTGAAGATGATCCCAGAACAATTCTGGATGTGGAATACACCAGTTCAAGTGGAGAAACATCTTACTTGGAGCTGGGCGGTCTTAATAATGACTTCTGGGCTTATCTGCCTTTTGATGCCTATTGGCACAATGAGGGAATGTATGAGCTTGATGAACCGATTCATGACAGAAATCGGAATTGGATTTGTATGGATCAATACTACTCCGGTGAAGGAAGATCGGAAACACCCCGTAAAGTACAAGGGTCCTTTAGCCCCAGGCTTCTTATGGGATTCAAGCTCTATACGGATGATGAATGGCAGATTACCAGGCTTGAAGAAAAGACTGAAGGCGATGTAGTTACGGTTGTATATCAGCTTAATGCCCATACCGGAGATACAGTCAGTATTTCCTCGTTGAGTTATATGACGATAGGACCACGTGGAAATAAGGGGTGTCTTTGCATGAATGACCCGGAGTATGACCCGCAATGGGCTGTTGAGACTAGTGAGACTGTAGCTTTTTATACTAATGTTCATCCTGCAAGGCAAAACGAAAAGTGGATTGATGGATGCGAAAAATATTCATGGCCTGAAGAGTTTAGTGATGGCTCCTGCTCGGGAATGATATACACAATCACCGAAGATGATGATGTGATCTATGCTGATGCTCTGGCTAAGATGAGATTTGACAACAAATATACCGAGACAGTGGTAAATGCCAAGATATACTACCGGTTTAAGGTTATCAACATTGATAAAGTTAACAATGCCATGGAGGCTGAAACATCCAATGCCCTTAGCACAGCCGGTGAGGATGAGGGTACAGACATTTCAACTGACATTGTGGAAGGCGATGACTTTACACCATCTACAGAGGATGATGATTCCTGGTTATCCGATGATTCATGGTTCCCTGAGGATTTTGAAAATCCCTTCGAGGAGCTTGAAATAGATGAGGAGCTTCCAAGGGCAGTTGGAACAGGAGCAGCAGGGGCTGCAGTGGCAGCAGGAGCAGTTGGCGCTGCAGGGGCAGCAGCCAAGGGCTCAGGAAAAAAGAAATCTCAGAAGAAAGAGAAAAAGAAGGAAGAAAAGAAAGAAGACAAGAGATCTACATACAAAATGTATGTATATAAAGACTTTGGTGACACTCTCAAGCGCGGAGATGAAGAAAAGTTTGTTTATGCACGAATTGAGGAGACAACCTGGGATAAAAGAGTCTTTACCAACGAGAAGCTTACCAGCCAGATAAGCGTTTCGTCCATGACTGATGCACTTATCGTATCGGATGCAGGCATGACCGTTAACGGTTATGAGGCTGCCAGTGTTGTGGCGCCAAAGGAAGTTGAAAAGAGCAAGGGCACAGTAACCTTCCAGTTCACGGGAGAAGGCGGCGTTTTCACAAGAAATGTTGTATTCAACATTGTGGGTGAAAAGCCTTATATTATCTATCCGAAGCTTGGTGATGATGGTTCAAGCTGGCTTGAAAGCAACCAGCCCGGTGAGGCTGTATTTATCGCAGGTGCGGGCGGCGAAGAAAAAGTCATGTTCTACATTAAGGACGCGGTGGAAGATCCTATAGACATAGACTTTGATGCCGGACCTGAATTTGACGTGACCTATCAGAAGGAAGAGAAGTACAAGTGCGGCTATTATGCAGTTATCCGGAACCTCTCAAATGAGATGGAAAAGGGTAATGGCATTATTGCGGATAAGGTCATAAAGACAATAGGTGTGTCAGCTAAGTTTAAGGATGGCTCCGTAACAAACAGTGAATTCTATGTGGAGCTGTATCCTGATGGACTTTCGGTTGTGCCCAACACCAAATACTTTAAGGATGACTTCTTCCAGGTCAGCACCGTGGCAGAGGATAATCCAAAGCCCGGTGATATTCCAATCATGCCATCGAGCTTTGAAGTCCTTGTCTGCTATGCAGATTCAAGAACAGGAGAAGCCAAGATATTTAAGAATCCAAGCCTTTCTTGCCAGGATCCTGATGATGAGGGTAAGTATGGAAATACCTTCAAGGAGAACTTTGAGTACTGGATAGATTACACCACTTCAGGTGGATATTTCTTCTATCCAAAGTGTACTCTTCCAATGTTTGGCAAGCCCTATGAAGCTAAGATGAAGCTCATTTACAAAGGCAAAGATGGTACAAACTTTGACGGTGATATTCCAATTCAGTTCTGGGGTGAGAGACCAAAGCCTGCAAGTGAGGCCACCATCAGAGAAGAGGAGCTGAAGAGCCTTAAGAAAGCTATACAAGAATTTGGATTAGATAATAACCCTAACCTTAAGATCATGCTCAGCAATATAGAGTATTACTCTGCATCTGACATAAGGTTTGTAAGAAGCTATGTCCTGCTTCTGGGTGTCCAATTCTATAGGGAAGAGTCCAGAGTCAATACTGATTTCGGCAATCTCTGCGATAAATACGTTGTGGTATCAAGTGCCCTGGTTAAAGCTGGTGATTATGCTGTTCAGGTTATTCTGGAGGTTAAATTTGGAGCGAATGGCAAGATAGCAGCGGCCTTTATCAACCCGTTTAAGAATATGCTCTGTGAATATGTCGGCCAGTACATTGGTCTGGGAGCTGAACCCGGAACAGATATTGAAGTAGATTCGTTCTGGAAGGTTTTAACTGGTGCTGTAAGAGACGCTTTGGGAGAGTATATGACAGGCAAGAAAAAGCCTGAACCTGAAGCTATGGGATATGTAGTAGCTGCATATATGTTGTATGCATTCTCAAATCATTATTTCCATGGAAAGAAAGAGGTAAAGGGTGATGTGTACAGATCTGTTTTGGCAGCAACCGGAGATCTGTCACTTACCTTATTCAAGTCATGGCTATCAGATGAAGTCGAAAAATGGCTGAAAGGAGTAAAACTTCAGGAGTTTGGAGAGTGGTGTGCTAAAAAGCTTGAGGGATTCTTTAGCGGTATAACCCAGCAGGCTATGAAAGCCGCTGGAGATAAGGCCTTTGAAAAGGGTATCAGGTCGCAGATAGAAGGAGGCATAGGATGGGCAGAGTATGCTCTTGCAAAGAGTTCAAAGGAACTGGCGCAGGATAATGCCAAAAATATAATGGAGATGTTTGTGTACTATGCTGACAAAACTGCCCCGGATGCCATTGAGAAACTCGCCAACATTTCTCTGGCAGCAGTCTGCAATTATTTCCTTTACGGCGTGCTTGATGACCCTGAGGATGCAGATGCTTTGGGCGGTACTTTAGAAGATGTTACTGTTGAATTAGTAACTAAGCTTTTGGGTAAGATTGGCCTGACGCCTGAAAACGTATATAAATTCTATGGACTTGCTACAGGCTTTTCTTCCTTCAAAATTGATTACCCTACCATGACGGTGGTATGGCTTGGCTATGCTATAGAGGTGGACTATGTGAAGAACTTGTCAGCAATTTGGGATTTGTTCTATCACTTTACATTTGGCTGGTTGAATGCGATATTCGAAAATCCCGGACCTGATCCTTCCACATTACCGGATTACAGAGACAGACTGGATGAAAATCTTGAAATCCTGGATGATACGCTTCATAAGGTTGAAGACTCAGTGAAGGTGCGTAAGGTCTAAGGCAACGACAACTTACTGTCTGAGGAAACTGATATGAGAAAAGAGCTTTTGATCACAAAAAGGATACTGGCAGGAGTGGCAGCAGGACTGGTGCTGTTTATTTTTGCTGCAGGTCTCTTCCCTGTGACAGTTTCCGCATCAGACATTGCAACCGTGACACGTAAAGGAAGGACTGCCACAATAGAATATGCAGACATAAAAATTGAGATTGAGAGTACAGGCGAGAGCAATCTGCAGATTAGTAAGGAGGAGATTAAGTCTCAGGGGTTTTGGGAATATGTTAAATATACTGGCTATTATACAGAACCTGATACCTGGTATGACAAGTATTTTGGCGAAGCTGTAATGTATGCCCAAAAGGGAGATCAGATAACGGTAAGAGTCAGTACAAAAGCACCACCAACATATGTCAGTTATAGCCAGTTTTTGTCATATGAAGAGGCATTACAGCAAAGGTGCAGTGTTTGTGCTGATTATTTCTATTGGAGTGAACAAAAGGGATACTACATTCCTGATTATGGAACGACGACCGTGTATGGGGGAGAGAGTGTAGAAAAAACTATTACTATACCGGATATAGCAGATTATACGGAATTATATATTGGCGCAGATTGGCCGGCTGCAATGGTAGTAAAAATATATGCTGACAATTCAGGTCCGATTGCTCAGAAAAAAGAAACGCTTGCTGATAATGAGGCCGGAGAAGATGAAGGCACTGATATTGATAATGACATCGTTGAAGGCGGTAATTCTCAGTATGAAGAAGAATCTGATGATGATTTCTTGTCATCAGAGGATTCGTCCCAATCGGGAAATTTTGAGGACCCCTTCGATGAGCTTGATAAAGATGATGATGAGCTTCCAAGGGTGGTTGGTACCGGAGCAGCAGGAGCCGCAGTGGCAGCAGGAGCAGTAGGCGCAGCAGGAGCGATAGGAAAGAAAACAGGGAAAAAGAAATCTAAGAAGAAAGATAAGGAAAAGGAAGAAGAAAAAGAAGATAAGAGATCCACATACAAAATGTATGTATATAAGGACTTTGGAGATACTCTCAAACGCGGGGATGAGGCTAAGTATGTTTATGCCCGAATCGAGGAGACAACCTGGGATAAAAGAGTATTTACTAACGAGGAGCTTACCAGCCAGATAAGCGTTTCGTCCCCTACAGATGCTCTGATCGTATCAGATGGAGGTATGACAGTTAACAGCTATAAAGCTGCCGAGGTTGTGGTTCCCAAGGAGGGTAATAAGAACAAGGGCACAGTTACTTTCCAGTTCACGGGAGTGGGCGGCAGTTTCACAAGAAATGTTGTGTTCAACATCGTTGGCGAAAACCCTCATATTATCTATCCAAAGCTTGCTGACGACGGTGTTAACTGGCTTGATAGCAGTCAGCCGGGTGAAGCAGTATTTATTGCGGGCAAGGGTGGAACAGAAAAAGTTATGTTCTACATAAAGGACGCGGTGGAAGAGCCTATAGATATAAGGTTTGACGGCGGGCCTGATTTTAATGTGTCTTATGAAAAAGAAGCTGCCTATAAGTGCGGCTATTATGCGGTTGTGGAAAATTGCAGTCCGGAAATAGAAAAAGCGAATGACATAATTGCTGACGCAGTCACCAAAACAATCAGTATAGAATCAGAGTTTAAGGATGGCACCATAACAAACAGTGAATTCTATGTGCAACTGTATCCTGACGGCTTATCAGTAGTGCCGAACACTAAGTACTTTAAGGATGACATTTTCCAGGTTATTACTGTGGCAGAGGATAATCCAAAACCCGGTGAAATCCCTATCATGCCATCTAGCTTTGATGTTCTTGTCTGCTATGTGGATTCTGGAACCGGAGAAGCCAAGATATTTAAGAATCCAAGCCTTTCATGCCAAAAACCTGATGATGAAGGCAGATACGGGAATACCTTTAAGGAAAATTTCGAGTACCGGATCGACTACACAACAGCAGGAGGGTATGATTTCTATCCTAAGTGTACGCTTCCAATGTTTGGCAAACCCTATGATGCCAAGATGAAGCTAATATACAAAGGCAAAAACGGTACGCGTTTTGATGGTGATCTTCCAATTCAGTTCTGGGGTGAAATCCCGCAGCCACCAAGTGAGGCCACAAGAAGAGAAGAGGAGCTGAAGCACCTTAGAAGGACCATACGTGAATTTGGAATAGATAATAATCCTAACCTTAAGATCATGCTCAGTAACATAGAGTATTACTCCGCATCTGATATAAGGTTTGTAAGAGGCTACGTCATTCTTCTGGGGGTACATTTCTATGCTGAAGAATCCAGAGCAGAGATTAGGATGGTTCAACTGTGCGACAAATATATTGTCACATGCAGTGCACTGATGAAATCCGGGGACTATGCATTTTCTTTTGCCATGGAAAGGTGGTTTGGACCTGCCGGAAAAGTAGCTGCTGCAGTCCTTAATCCTTTCAAAAATCTTTTGGCGCAATATTTAGGACACCAGATATCAGAGTACTATTCTCCCGGAGGCAATCCGGAATTGCAGTTTGTTAAGACAGTTCAGGAATCGTTCGAAGGAGCGATGACGGAATTGATGACCGGGAAAGAAAAACCTACTCCTGAAGAAATGGGTGCCCTAGTCTCAATGTATCTGATGAGCTGTTATATGAGGCATTATTTCAATGGAGATGGAAAAGAGAAAGGAGATGTATACAGATCCGTTCTTGCTGCTTTAGGAGATCTTACACTGGTCAAATTAAAAGAAACTCTTTCGAACTGGATTGAAGATCATAGCAAAGGGCTAATGGAAAAGGTTGCCAAATGGTTTGGGGATAAGTTCAAGGCTATCTATGGTGAGGCAGCGCAGAAGGCCGTGGAAGCAGCTCAAAAGCAGACCTTTAGTAATGTACTGAAAGATTCGGTGAAGAATGGATCATCAACATTTGATGCTGCTAAGGCTGCACTTAATGCCAAAGATGCAGTAGGTAAGATTACAGAAGAGATGCAGAATCAGGTTCTTGATTATACTTCAAGTTCAGTTTTTAACATAACTAGTGAATCAATGAAACTGTCGGTAGGTGCTGTTTTGAATTATATTCTGTATGGCAGTAACCCCAATGATATAACAAGCGCTGATCCGATGGAAATCCTGTTGGATTACTTTATGTCAAAATACGGAATAAAGCCTGAGAATGTATATAAGGTATCTGAATACACCATTGGTTTTAATGCTCTGTACGTAAACGAAGAGGGCAACCTTGTAATCGGTATTGATGACATCCGGATGGAATTTGATGTTTACAATAATTTCAAGGTGTTCTTTGATATGTTCTTCAAATACATTACTGAGAGCATCATGTGCCTGTTTAGCGATGAACCGCGTGATTTCAATAATGCACCGGATTATAGGGACAATATGCCCTGTGATACAAGCATTCTGGATAAGACGTTAAACGAGTTGGATAGCGCAAAAGAGGTTACTTATCATTATGTGGGTAAAGATACCTGACGGAGGGTGTCTGCATACTGTCTGAGGATATTGCTATGAGAAAAGAGCTTTTGATCACTAAAAGGATATTGGCTGGAGTGGCAGCAGGATTTGTCCTGTTTATTTACGCTGCCATTCCTTCCATGGCAAAGCAGGTAAATACTACCGATGATCCACACGAATTCATGGATGTTCCATATACAGACAGTAGCGGGAATACTTATTACGATGTTATAGCCGGTTTCGATAATGATTTCTGGGCCGACAAGCCCTTTGATGCCTATTGGCATAACGAAGCCGGAGGTACTAAGCTTGATGCGCCGCAAAATGGGAGAAATACTGTATGGGCCTTCACGGACATGTACTATTCGGGATATGCTCCTAACAAGAGAGCTTTAGATGGGGAGCTCGGTTATCGTGGACAGCAGGTGACCTTTGTGTTCCGAATATATTCCGATGATGACTGGAACATTTCGAGGATTGAAGAGAAAACCAATGGAAATGTAGTCAATATAACCTATCAGATAAATGCCCGAACCGGAGACACTATGCAGGTTTATTCCAGTAGTCCTCTTTCCGGTACAGCTAATGCAGTTACAACAAAAGGTAATAGAAGGCTGCTTATGAAAAATGATCCGGACTACAATCCGGAATGGGATATTGAACCTAATGAGGTTTTTGGTTTTTACACAAATATCCACCCTGCAAGACAAAATGGAAAAGCAGTGGAAAATGCTGAAAACTACTCTTGGCCTTCCCAATATGGAGATGCGTATCTTTCAGGTCTAGCGTATACAATTGCTCCTGAGGATGACGTTGTTTATGCCGACAGCCTTGCAGAGATCAGGTTTGACAACAAGTTTACCGGAGAAGTGGTAAATGCTAAGATCAACTATCGTTATAAGATCATAAATCTGGATAATGTCAATAATCTTGTGGAATCAGATACTACCGCTGCCGAGGATACCGAAGGAGAGGACCAGGGAACCAATATTTCCCAGGAGCTTGTTGAAGGTGAAGACTTTGGATATGAAGATGATTCAGATTATCAGGATGAACCGAGTGCACCAAATATATTTGATTATCCGGATTATGAATATGACGATGATGAAGTGGGCAGGAATATTCTCATCGGCGGAGGTGGAGCATTATTTGCAGGCGGAGCTATAGGGGCTTTGACCGGCGGGAAAAAAGACAAGGACAAAAAGAAGAAAAAGAACGGAAAGGATCGGGATAAGAAAGAGAAGAAGGATAAATCCACATACAAGATGTATGTTTACAAGGATTTCGGAGATACCTTAAAACGCGGAGATGAGCCTAAGTATGTCTATGCCAGGATAGAGGAGACAACCTGGGATAAAAGAGTCTTTAACAATGATAAGCTGACAGAGAAGATTATAGTAGCTTCTCATGATGCGGCGCTTAACGTCTCCGATGCGGGAATGACTTCAAACGGCTACAAGGCTGCCCTGGTCACTGTGCCTAAGGAAGGAAATTATGCCAAGGGCACGGTATCCTTTATGTTTGCCGGAGAAGGCGGAATTTATACCAGAAACGTAGTGTTTAATATCGTGGGTGAAAATCCTTCAATCGTGTTCCCAAAGCTTGCTGACGACGGAACAAGCTGGCTGGATAGCACTCAGCCCGGAGAAGCTGTATTTATTGCGGGCAAGGGCGGCGAAGAAAAAATCATGTTCTACATAAAAGACGCGGTGGAAGAGCCTATAGACATAAGGTTTGACGGCGGGCCTGACTTTAATGTTTCTTATGAAAAGGAAGCTGCTTACAAGTGTGGTTATTATGCGGTTGTGGAAAACTGCAGTCCGGAGATAGAAAAAGCAAATGGCATTATTGCTGATGTGGTCACAAAGACAATAAGTGTTGAAGCTGAGTTTAAGGATGGAACAATAACAAACAGTGAATTCTATGTGGAGCTATATCCTGAAGGGTTATCAGTTGTGCCGAATACTAAGTACTTTAAGGATGACATCTTCCAGGTTATTACAGTGGCAGAGGATGATCCTAAACCCGGTGAAATCTCCATCATGCCATCAAGCTTTGATGTTCTTGTATGCTATGTGGATTCCTTTACTGCGGAAACCAAGATATTCAGGAACCCAAGTATCAGGTGCGAGAAGCCTGATGATGAAGGCAGGTACGGCAATACCTTCAAAGAGAATTTTGAATATTGGATCGACTACACCACATCAGGAGGCTACGATTTCTATCCTAAGTGTACTCTTCCGATGTTTGGTAAGCCCTATGATGCTAAGATGAAACTCACTTACAACGGCAAAGGTGGCACGCGCTTTGAGGGCGAACTGCCTATTCAGTTCTGGGGTGAGATTCCTAAGCCGCCAAGCGAGGCTACAAGAAGGGAAGAGGAGCTTAAACTCCTTAAGAAAGCTATACAGGAATATGGAGTGGGCAGTAGTGAAAGCCTTAAGATCATGCTCAGCAATATAGAGTATTACTCTGCATCTGATATAAGGTTTGTAAAAAACTACGTCCTTCTTTTGGGCGTCCGCTTCTATAGTGAAGAGTCCAGGGTCAATGTTGAGTTTGGTGATCTCTGCGACAAATACGTTGTTGTATCAAGTGCGCTGGTTAAAGCAGGTGATTATGCTGTTCAGGTTATCCTGGAGGTCAAATTCGGAGCCAACGGCAAGATAGCAGCAGCCATTATCAATCCGTTTAAGAATATGCTTTGTGAGTATATTGGCCAGTACATTGGACTTGGTGCTGAACCCGGATCGGATATTGACGTTGATCCGTTCTTTAAGGTTGCTACAGGAGCTGTCAGAGATGCTATTGGAGAGGTCTTGACAGGAGAGAAAAAGCCAGATCCCGAAGTGATGGGCTACGTGGTGGCTGCATACCTGATGTATTCCTTTGCGAATCATTATTACTATGGCAGCGACAAGGTAAAAGGTGATGTATACCGTTCTGTTCTTGCAGCAGTAGGTGATCTTTCTCTTACATATTTCAAGTCCTGGCTTTCAGAGCAGGTTGAGGAAACTCTGAAGGGATTAAAGCTGAAGGAGTTTGGTGAGTGGGTTGCCAAAAAGCTTGATGGATTCTTTGGTGGTATAACTCAGAAGGCCATGAAAGCCGCCGGAGACAAGGCATTTGAGAAGGGAATCAGGTCCCAGATAGAAGGCGGCATAGGATATACGGAGTATGCCCTTGCCAAAACTTCAAAAGAATTTGCTCAGGATAATGCAAAAAAGGCAATGGAGATGTTCTTGTACTACACCGACGAAACGACAGCGGATGCCATTACGAAAGTCGCTAACATATCCCTGGCTGCAATCTGCAACTATTTTCTTTATGGTGTACTTGAAGAAGACCCTGAGGATGCAGATGCCTTGGGTGGCAGCCTTGAAGATATTACGGTGGAGGCGATAACTAAGCTTTTGGCTCTTTTGGGCCTTAAGCCTGAAAACGTATACAAGGTTGCTCAGCTGACCAATGGTGTGTCTTCCGTCAAAGTGGATCTCACTTCTATAACGGTAGTATGGTTTGGTTATTCCATAAAGATAGACATTGTAAAGAACCTGAAAGCTCTTTTCGAGATGCTCTATAACTTCTGCTTCTACTGGATGAATGCTATATTCAACGATCCAGGTCCGGATCCTTCAACATTTCCGGATTACAGAGACAGACTGGATGATAATCTTGAAATCCTGGATGATACGCTTCGTAAGCTTGAGGGCTCAGTAGATGTGCATAAGGTCTAATGGGAAAAGAGCTTTTAGCTGCTTACCTGCACCTTGCCTCCAGCATCTTCCGCAGAGAATTCCTGTCAGTCTTACTCTGCTCCATCAGGGTCTTTGCATAGGCCTGAAAAGCAACACACATTGAAGGATGATTCAGCGCAAAGGATAACCCCTGTCTTGAGGTGGGGGTTATTTTTGTTGTGTTGTCGGAGATGAGCAGATCTATGTTGCTAAAGGGTGTCTCCGGAATCGGATAAAACCTATAGCTTTCGTACTCCATGGAAAGAGCAATGATATTTCTAAGGTGCATGGAGTACTGCTCGGCAGTGTAGAAATGTGGCGTGGTGGAAAAAGCCGGGGTGATGGCAACATGTCCTGCTGAAAGTGCCTCCTCATCTGCCAGAGGGATGCATTCATACAAAGAATTCGTCTCGAGCTTTTTTATCAGCAGGGAGTTATTGACCTGCCAGTTTTCATAGAGCTCCGCATCGTCAAAGCTCTTTACCAGCTCCTCGGGCATAGTAGCCAGAGAAAGCCCGTTTTGGATGATAATAACATCCGAAACAACAGGGTATGACTCCTTGGGCAGCGGATGGATAAGAGGAGAAGAGCTCTTAAGGAGCGCCTCATACTCTTTTTGAATAATATCAAGGCTCTTATCGTCGGTGTAGTAGTGATAGATTGCGTCGGAATCTGTAGGAGAAACCTGGAATGCTCTGATGCAGGCAACTCCCGGGATCAGGAACATGGTGTGAGTAAACCTTGGATTCCTTTGCTTTCTGCAGTAGAAGGACTGGATCCTTCCGGACATATAAAGGGGAAGCCAGCTTCTTATGGCGTCACTCATCTCATCAAGGCTTCGGTCCAGGTTGTGGATGATGCTTATCTGGGTCTCGTTTTTTACGGATGCAAACATCAAAGAAGCCCATTTAAGCAGGAATGTGACGTCCTGAGTCATCCAGCCCTGATCCATATCTGAGTAAAGGCACATGGTTGGAACATGGTTTTCTACAGCTGTGGAGAGGAAGCGAAGAACAGCGCTTCTAAGACCCTCGACGCCGTAATAGATTGTTTCGCCTGGAGTGTCCGCTACAAGAACGTCTTTTACATCCGGGAGTTTTAAAGCGCTTCCGGAGGGCATGGAGTCGAAGATTCCAAGGATGTTTTCCGCTGCGTGAACGTTGTCTTCCTGCTCGTCCTTTCCGTAGAGCCAGTAAGTAAACAGTTCCTCCTCAAGGTCGCCAACAGGGATGCGCATGAAATCACAGAGCTCAGCTTCCTTCCCATTTTTGAGGATGCGGTCGAAAAGAACAGAGCTAAGCTGGAGGGAAAGAGCAGAGTTTGGAACAGGAGTCCTAACGCCGCTCCTGTATCTGCTTATGAGAGAGGCATCTGCGTGAATCAGCTTACTAAGGAGCACGTTTGAAAGCTCCGCCAAGATCATGGAGGAGTTGAGTCTCTGGGCAAAATGCCGTGAAGCACCTGCCTCCTGAGAATTCTTTTTCCCGGAGGTGCCATTTTGACCGCCTGACATTTCAGGATCATATCCCTCGTAGAGCCAGCTCTTAAGGGCAGCCTTTATCTCTTTTGCGGAAGCTTTGGAATCTGTCCCCACAACTTCACAGAGCTTCCCCAGGTTGTTCTTGTTGTCTGCGAAAAGATATATTCCGTTTATCAGCTTTTCTGCCGTGACACTGTCAGGATGTGGGATCCTTTTTCCGCTCTTGATACGGCTTATATTGGTCCTGTCAAAGCCCACTTTCTTGGCGATCTCTGCACCGGTGGCATCTATTCTTTCAAGCAGTTCGTTCAGTCTTTCTGTCAGCATAATAATCCTCCAAACGTTTATAAATAAACTGCCTATTGAGAATTATAACAGAGTATATGTGACAGTTCAATTTGTCAATGACACATTCTTGTCACGGAGGGAATGATACAAAATATACGATATTATATTAGTATAGGCATTCTATTTCACACAAAATGTAAAAGACATTTAGGAAGGAATGCAGCGTATGGAACAGATTGAAGGCCAGAAGGTTACTGAGAATATCTATTATTGTCCTGACGGAAAGTACAGATGGATCTATGAACTGAATATGCTTAAGAACCCCGTGATACTAATGACCATTTGGAAGATCTTCGGAATTCTTATCCTGGTTCAGATCGTGCTTTCATTTTTACTGGAGGTCTTTGAGGGAAATATAAGTACATGGTTTACTGAGTATCTTCTCACCCCGGGATTCCTTATTGTTCCCGGAATATTGTTTACACTTTCTCTGATTTCCTACGTGATCATCGGCTTTATCTATGGCTGGCAGTACATAGTCCTGTTTGAGATGGATCATCACGGTGTCTACCACATCCAGATGCCAAAGCAGTTTGAAAAGGCCCAGGGCCTGGCTTGGCTCACAGCAATGGCAGGTCTTGCCACAGGAAACTTTACCACAGCCGGATCCGGAATCCTGGCAGCAAGCAAGAACACCTCCAGCACCAACTTTGAATTTGTCAGGAAAGTAATAAAGGAAAAGAACTTTCACTGTATCAAGGTCAACGAGCTGATGGAAAAGAACCAGATCTACGCTGCTGACGAAGATTTCGAATTTGTATGGGAATTCATAACCCAGCAGTGCACCAAGGCTAAGATTATCGGTTAAACCATTATAGAAAACAACCCGCCCCCGCGCATCGAAAGGTTCGTGGGGGTTTTTATGTAGTTAGGCTGTCAAACAACCGGGCTACCTGCTTTTTTATTAAAAAAATATTAAACGCAAAAAAGACAATAAATTAGTTGTATAATGTATATACGGCTAGATATACGCTTATCCAGAAAGGAGAATTATTATGTCAGGGTCTGCTAACAAGAAAAACAAGGTAAAGTTCTTTAAATCAATTCCGGTTCAGATTTTATTCTTTAACATTCTGATGCTGGTAATATTTAATGTGGTCAGCTACGTTGTAAATGATGGTATATCATCAATGTCTGACAGCGCTCAGAGCATCATTGCAGGTGTAACCGAGCTGGTTCATAAAGAAGGAACAGTTAAGGAAGATCTTGCCAAGATTGACGGAACTATTCAGAGCGCAATAGGACTTTGGCAGTATTACGGAGATGCTGAAAAACAGAATGTCGGAACCAATCTTAAAGCTTATGAGACAGAAGTAAATACTCTGGTAAAGGAAATTGGTGATGAATTTGCCATGTATGGTGATGCCAATGCAACAAAGCAGCTTGAAACTTCTGCTGCAGCGCTTATGGCAAATGTTGATGAAGTATATAACATCATGATGACCACAGGTGATGGACTTACTGCATCAGGAATTCTCACAGGTGAATATGTCACCAACATGGAAGGCGTTAAGTCAGGTATGGCTACTCTGGATGCATCCGTGGATTCCCTTCGGGAAAGCGTTGTCGGATATATGGCACAGGCAAGAAGTAAGATCACAGTCATGAATGTGATCGGAATGGCTGTATTTATCGTATGTCTCCTCTTGAACTTATATGTATCATTTGTTCTGATCACAAAAGTTATCATTAAGATTTCCGATTCTGTTCAGGGAATCATAAACGATATAAACGATGGAAAAGGCGACCTTACAGCAAGAATAAATGTTAAGACAGGAAATGAGCTTGTATTTATCAGAGACGGTGTAAATGAGTTCATTGAAACTCTACAGGGTGTAATGAAGGATGTTAAGAACGGAACACTTATTCTTACAGATTCCGCAGATAAGATGACCTCACAGATCGCACTGGCTAACGATAATATCACCAATACATCCGCTGCTCTTGAGGAGCTCTCAGCAAGTATGGACAATGTGTCAACTACAGCTTCTCAAATCAAGGAACAGCTTAATGACGTAAGAGATGCGGTTGAGAGCATCAACGACGAGGTTGCTTCAGGAAAAGAGCGTGCAGGCGAGATCCAGAAGGAAGCAGATACAATCAAGAATGAGGCAATGCAGAAGAAAGAGAATACAGGTGCCAGAGTTGAGGCACTCAGTAAGACCCTTGATGAGTCAGTAAAAGAAAGTGAACAGGTTAATCAGATCGGCGAACTTACCAAGGTTATCCTTGATATTGCATCCCAGACAAACCTTCTTGCACTTAATGCCAGCATTGAGGCTGCAAGAGCAGGTGAAGCAGGTAAGGGCTTTGCGGTAGTTGCTCAGGAGATCAGCGCACTGGCTGATAACAGCAGACAGACAGCCGGAAATATTCAGACCATCAGTGAGAACGTTACACAGGCAGTTAAAGAGCTTTCAAACAACGCCATCGAGGTTGTAGACTTCATCAACAACACGGTTATCGCAGATTATGAAGCATTCGTTGAAACAGGAGAGAAATACGAGAGCACAGCAGGTATCATGAACGAGATCCTTGAAGGCTTCACCGAGAAGGCAGACTCTCTTGATAACACAATGCACAGCATGGCAGACTCCATCCTTACAATTACCGATTCCGTTGAGGAGTCCACACAGGCCATCAGCCTTTCAGCTTCCAACTCCACAGAGATTGTTGGAGAGATCCAGGAGATCGGCGAGGCTATGGATAACAACAACCAGGTAACAAGTAAGCTGAGTGACAGTACAAGGAAGTTTATAAACGTATAAGATTATTTAATAGTTTTTTAATAAAAATAGTACACCAAATGGTGTACTATTTTTAATGTACGTTTTTTATGTGTGAGGAGGTAAGAAAAATGAATACTAAGACATGGGTTATAACTGTTGGAGGAGAAGTTTGCGCACCACTTCTTTTAGGAGATGTAGAGAGCAAGACAAACGATACCGACATCGAGACTGATGAAAAAGCTAAAGAGCATTAATACAGCCCTAACATGGTAAACACCGTGTTAGGGCTTGTTTTTTACTATTCTTATTTAATCTTAATTGTCAGGACATTAAGCCCCAGCATATTCTGATATGAGAATTCATCTGCAATCTTTGATACCATCCGGATACCGATGTTTTTGGAAGGATCTTCCGGATTGAGAAGCTTGTTCATTCCAACGGGATCAAAAGGCTTGCAGTCATCCTTTATTCTGAGCATGATTCCGTCTTTCTTTGAGACAACCCTTACATCCATATTGTGGTCTTTATTATCTGCATTAAATCCGTGATTTACGATATTGCCCGACATCTCTTCCATTGCAAGTGAAGAGAAGTAGGCAGTTCTTTTTGCATATCCCTTAGCTGTAACAAATTCCTGGATCTGCTCTGAGGATCCGATTACATCATCCATACTGTTTACGTTAATACAAAGTCTATCTTCATCTTTTACTCCAAAGCTGTCTTTGAACAGTAGCCATTCATCAACATTCTTAGGAATATGTTTCCAATAAAAGCAGGCGTAGATGGGGTAAACCAGTGCTGTTATCACGATACCTATGGGAGTTGCCCACCATACACCGAGAGCGCCCATGACAGGTGCAAGAATAAGTGACGGGATAACTACGCTAAAATATCCATCGACAACGGAAGAAATATGCACTGCTATATTGTTTCCTGTTGCCTGTAGGTAATTGGTCTGGATCTGCACCACAAGGATCAGTGGAAGAGCCAGAGCGTAGATCATGAACTGCTGCTTGGTGAGCAAGTAAACTTCAGAGGCTTTGTCCGGGAAGAATATGGTGGCCATTGGACCTGCGATCAGTACCATAAATACCATCAGTGCACACATCATAGCCATCATCTTGGTAAGCGCAAGCTTTATAAGACTTTTTATTGAATCCTTGTCCTCTTCACCTACATAGACACTGGCAAGCATCCTTATGACTGTTCCTCCGCCTACGCCAAGGGCTACAAAGAACCCTCCGACCATACCCATTGAAGCTCTTGAGGAAAGTCCGACCTCTCCTCCGTAACGAAGAATGACTCTGTTGAGGGTCAAGTCTCTCATGGCAAGACAGAACTGAAGAAGGGCTCCCGGACTACCTATCTTTATCAGGTCAAAGGTCTTTTCCCAAAGGATATTACTGATGCTGAAGTTCATCTGAGCCTTGCCTGAGATGAAGTAGGGAACAAGTACAAGGAAATAGATCCAGTTGCAGGCGCTGGTCGCATAGGCAAGGCCGAGTACGTCGAGCTTAAGAACCGTTACAAAGAGTATATCGAGGGTGATGTTGAAAAAGATCATGGCACCGACACCGATATAGTTTCTCCTGCTCTGAGTTTCGAGCTGAAGATAGGAAGCAAGTTGCTGAGAGAGGAACATGGGAATGATACCGAAGGAATAGCCCCTTGAGTATTGCATTACGCTCGCCTTTAAGGATTCATCGGCGCCACAGAAAACAGCAACTTCACCCGGGAAAACAAAGCATATGATCGATATCAAAGAGCCTATGACAAAGGCAAGTGTCAGGCACAGGGAAAAGACGCCTCTGGTCTTTTCAAGGTTTCCGGCTCCGATATAGCGGCCGCTTAAGACCGTTCCTCCGCCGAGTATAACGGAACTGATAGCTGAAACAATTCCGACTATGGCAAAAAACAGACCGATTACACCAACAGTCTTTCCATCTATATAGCGACCGGCAATGGTTCCGTCGACGATGGAATTTATGGAATTCATTCCAAATATTAAGATCTGAACGGGAAGAAGTTTGAAGAAGAGTTTTTCCAGTACCTGATTTTTAGAAGCCATAGGTTTACCTCTCTGCTTTCCGGTTGCGTTATATCATAATTATAACGTGGATTTAAGACGCGGGCAATTTACATGAAAATGGGATGGTGCTTCATCTTTTTACAAATTCGCTCTAACATGGTAATATATATTCGCCGTGTTAGGGCTATTTTTATGTAAATAATTGTTATTAAAGGAGATATATTACCATGAAGCTGGGAAATGAAAGACTTCTCCTTAATCACGTATAATTACATAAGGTCACGCGAACCATTATTTCGCGATTGTTTGGAAACTAAAATTACACGTTTCGCTACATAAATTCACATTAGAAAATGGCAGTTGGTGTAGGCCTGGTGTAGCGCTGGTGTAGATACTGTTAACCGGACATCATCACGCAGGATATTTGAATATGGATTTTACATAAAGGGCAGTTGTTCTTAAAGAGAATGACTGCTTTTTTTCTACGCCCAAAATCGGGCACGACCATTATTCAATTCATAGGAGATACATGATGAATTACGAAGAGTTTAAGGAAAATCTTGCAAATGATGTAAAAGAGCAGATGGAGTCAAAATATGGCTCTGAGGTCACAGTTGAAACCAGAATGGAGATTACGGACATAATGAGCTTTTGTACGCAAAAAATATTAAAGCCGGAACGGTACCGGAGTATTTCAGCTCATCGAGAGATATGGGAGAGTCCTGTAAAATTGTTGCTGCAACTTATTCGGGGTCAGATTCTGCCGATGCCTATTCGGGGGCGTCGACTAATGGTGAGCTGTGTGTTTATTCAGATTACTCAGCTTCCGGTGAATCGGCCGATACGGATTCTGTCAAATACTACCCACTGGTAGCCCATGCCTCATACGCACCACAGAACAGAGTTGGAGTTAATACACATTCCGACTATCTGACTTCATAACCGGATGCAAGATTGATTTTAGCGTAATCTAATAATTATTCACAACGAAATATTGTATAATTATTCTTGTAAGTTATTGTACAGTTAAATTCTGTTTTCATGGCTAAAGGAGAAAATTATATGACCCCTGACCAGTATGCAAGATCAAACAAAAAAGTATTTCAGATCAACCTTATTATTGCCTTTACTGCGCTTTTAATGGTAGTGCTGGATGCTGCAACACACGGAATGAGCCTGGGGCTTGTCATCGAGATTGTCGCTGTCCTGGCAGGTGTGCTGCAGATGACGGTTGGATTTATCAAATTCAGAGAGACCAGGTTTGGCGCAGTGGTCATTCTTGGAGGTCCGACTCTTTACTATATCATTATCATGATAATACAAAATGAAATGATTTTTTATGCATTCGCGATACCGGTAATGCTGTCGTGTATTCTTTATCTGGACTTAAGGCTCTATGTGGTGGGACAGATGACTATGACCATAGGCGGACTTATTGTCCTGGTCAGAAATCTTATTGCTACAGGTTCGATACCCAGAGACCATTTTGTGGCCAGTTTCATAATCATTCTTGCGGGAATTGCCGGAATAGAGTCGCTTAAGATGAGGCGGACCCTGGTAAGAGAGGACGACGAGGCCATCAAGCAAGGGCAGGAGACCCAGGAAAAGACCCGTATCCAGATGGTGGAGATCGCCAAGGAAATTACGGGGCTGTTTGATGAGGCCCATGGGGAAGTCGATGAGTTAAAGAGCATCATAGGAAGAAACCACGATGGCATGAGGGAAATCGCGGGCAGCACAGGACATACCGCAGCTGCCGTGACAGAGCAGTCACATCAGATAGCAGATATCCATGAGCAGACGGAAGTGGCTGATGCCAAGAGAAATCAGATGGTTGAGATGTCCGAGAGCACGCAGAAAGCCGTTATTGATGGGACTAAGGTCATCGACCAGCTCAAGGACAAGACCGCAAATGTTGTTGAGATGAGTGATAAGACGGTGGCATCCACAGAAGCTGTCACTGAGAAGGTCGAAAAGGTTGAGAAGATTGTCGGTTCCATCATATCGATATCAAAGCAGACCAATCTTCTTGCGCTCAATGCTTCAATTGAGGCAGCGCGTGCGGGAGAAGCCGGGAAAGGTTTCGTTGTGGTTGCCGATGAGATAAGGCAGCTGTCGGAGCAGACCAGCAGTGCTTCAAATCAGATCACCAGCATCATGCAGGAGCTTTCCGCTGATGTTCAGAATGCGGTAGACTCTACCAATGCGGCAGCTGAGTCTGTCAAGGCTCAGGACATTCTTATCAGAGAGACCGCAGATACTTTTGAAGAGATCGGGGAGAACGTTGGAAACCTTATAGGAAGATTTAATGATATCGGTACTTCCATAGAAGCTATAGGAAGAAGTGCAACGGAGATCAATAATAATATTGCGAGCCTCGCCGCCACAAGTGAGCAGGTGGCATCTTTGTCCAGTATGGGCGAAGAGGGAGCAAGGACAGCGGTGGAGAAATTTGATGAGTTTGATATTCTGCTGAAGGGGATATATGATCAGGCGCAGAGGCTGAAATAATGTAATACCGTCCCTGTGACTCCCCTTGACTCCCCAACCTATTTTTTACAAAATGGTCCTGACATGGTAATATATATTCGCCGTGTTAGGGCTATTTTTACGAAAATAATTGTTTTAAAGGAGATATATACCATGAAACTCGGAATCGTTGGACTTCCTAACGTAGGAAAGAGCACACTTTTTAATTCACTTACAAACGCAGGGGCACTTGCAGCAAACTACCCCTTTGCGACAATAGATCCCAATGTGGGCGTTGTAGCAGTACCTGATAAGAGACTGAAGCTC
This sequence comes from Butyrivibrio sp. NC2007, assembly GCF_000421405.1. GTDB lineage: Bacteria > Bacillota > Clostridia > Lachnospirales > Lachnospiraceae > Butyrivibrio. The sequence goes on along the minus strand of NZ_ATWY01000002.1, from coordinate 127,614 downwards.
CTCGGAGATCTTTACCACTCCAAGAAGGTTACACCTGCAACCATCGAGTTCGTTGATATCGCAGGACTTGTTAAGGGCGCATCTAAGGGTGAGGGTCTTGGAAACCAGTTCCTTGCCAACATCCGTGAGACAGATGCTATTGTTCACGTTGTAAGATGCTTTGAGGATCCTAATGTTGTACACGTAGACGGATCTGTTGATCCTGCAAGAGATATTGAGACAATCAACCTTGAGCTTATTTTTGCAGACCTTGAGGTTCTTGAGAGAAGGATTGCCAAGGTTGCCAAGCTTGCACGTATGGATAAGGCGGCAGCAAAAGAGCTTGAGATATTAGAGAAGATCAAGGCTACCCTTGAAGATAACAAGATGGCAAGTGAGCTTGAGCTTGACGATGAGGAGGATAAGGCATTTGTAAACAGCCTTGACCTTCTTACATGGAAGCCTGTAATTTACGCTGCTAACGTTAAGGATGACGACCTTGCTGATGACGGAGCATCCAACCAGTATGTTGCAGCAGTAAGAGAACTGGCAGCGAAGTCAGGCAGCGAAGTATTTGTTATCAGCGCTCAGATCGAAGCTGAGATCTCTGAGCTTGACGAGGATGAGAAGGCAGAATTCCTTGAGAGCCTGGGGCTATCTGAGTCAGGTCTTGATAAGCTTATCGCAGCAAGCTACAAAACCCTTGGACTTATGAGCTTCCTTACTTCAGGTGAGGATGAGACAAGAGCATGGACCATCAAGATCGGAACCAAGGCACCTCAGGCAGCAGGTAAGATCCACACCGATTTTGAGAGAGGCTTTATCAAGGCTGAGGTAATCAACTATGAGGACCTTTTAAGAGAAGGTTCAATTGCAGCAGCCAAGGAGAAGGGCCTTGTACGTATGGAAGGAAAAGAGTACGTTGTTCAGGACGGAGATGTAATTCTCTTTAGATTCAACGTCTGATAGATTTGGGAGGATATTATGCCTGACATAATGGGGAGAATGGACATCGCTTTTCCGAACCTCGGATTATATTTAAAAGATGTTCCCAAGAACTTTACAATATTTGGATTTACCATAGCACTTTACGGTGTCATCATAGGCCTTGGCTTTCTGTTAGCTCTTTTGATAATTGCGAGAGTTGCAAAGTGGACAGACCAGAACCCTGATGATTACTGGGATATGGCTATATATGTAATTATATTTTCAATAATCGGCGCAAGAATATATTACGTATTCTTTGCCTGGGATTATTACAAGGACAATCCGATCAGCGTATTTAATATAAGAAACGGCGGACTTGCAATTTACGGCGGAGTCCTGGCGGGCTTTGCCACAATCTTCATTTACACCAGGATCAAGAAAAAGAGCTTTCTCCTGATGGCAGACACAGTGATGTTTGGCCTTGTTTTCGGACAGATCATGGGAAGATGGGGGAACTTTACCAACAGAGAGGCCTTTGGAGAATATACCGACGGACTCTTTGCCATGAGACTTCCTGTAGAGATGGTAAGAAGCGGAGAGATCACAGAACTGATGAAGGCACACATGTCTGATGCCACCAATTACGTTCAGGTGAGCCCCACATTCCTTTATGAGAGCATGTGGAATATTGGCCTTCTGATTATTCTTTTCCTGTATTGCAAGCACAAGAAGTTCGACGGAGAGATAGTTCTTTTGTATCTTGGAGGCTATGGCCTCGGAAGAGCATGGATTGAAGGTCTTAGAACAGATCAGCTCATCATGCATACAACAGGACTTCCTGTATCACAGATGCTGGCTATTTGCCTGGTAGTTTTTGCTGTAGTTATGGATGTAATTACAAGGATAAGGTTAAAGAAAAATGTTTAACTATACTGATGGCAACACCTATGTATGTGGAATAATCGGAAACCCTGTAAGGCACACATTATCTCCGCTTATCCACAATACCCTTTCCGATATGCTGGATGTAAATCTTGTCTATGTACCTTTCGAGGTAGAAGAGTCAGGGCTTAAATATGCAGTACGAGGAGCTTATGAACTGGGACTTAGGGGACTTAACGTGACGGTTCCCTATAAGAGCGATGTGCTCCAGTATCTTAAGTACGTGGATCCTCTTGCTGAGAACATCGGTGCCGTAAATACTCTTGTAAGGGATGAGGCACTTAAGGGCTTTCGCGGATACAATACCGATATGACCGGGCTTTACCGTGCCATGCAGGAAGAGGGCATAGAGCTTAGCGGAGAAACAGTTGTTATTTTAGGAGCAGGTGGCGTAGCAAGGCCAACTGCTCATTTGTGCGTAAATAAGGGTGCAAAAAAAGTCTATATTCTGAACCGCACTTTGGAGAAGGCAGAGGCTATTGCCGAGGAGCTTTCGGACGACAGAGTTGTTGCTATGGACATTGCAGACTACAAGGAAGTGCTTCTTAGAGAAGAGAGCTTCTTTGCAATTCAGTGTACGTCGGTAGGTCTTTTCCCTGATGTAAACAGTGCGGTTATTGAGGATGCTGAGTTCTATAAGCATGTTCACGCTGCTCTGGATGTAGTTTACAAACCACTCGATACCAAGTTCTTAAAGCTCGCAAGGCAGGCGGGAGCTAAGACCTTCTCAGGACTTAAGATGCTCCTCTATCAGGGAATTGATGCCTATGAGCTGTGGAACGCAGACCTTGGGGTCAAGATCACCAAGGAGATGGCTGATGAAGTTTATAAGTCATTGTCTCTTGAGGTTGTAGGCGCAAGGAACATCATCTTAGAGGGCTTTATGGGAAGCGGTAAGAGTACTGTTTCAGAGCTTTTATCAGACAAGCTTTCTCTTGAGCTTATGGATACCGATGCCTGCATAGAGCAGACGGAAGGGCGCAGTATCAGCAGTATCTTTGAGGAAGACGGAGAAGAGGCCTTCAGGGATATGGAGACCGAACTTCTTACTATGATCGCTGAGGACCACTTAAGAGATATGGTAATCTCCCTTGGAGGAGGTATGCCGGTTCGTGAGGAGAACAGAAAGCTTCTTAAGGAGTCGGGAAAGGTTGTTTATTTAAAGGCAAGTCCCGAGACTATCTATGAGAGAGTTAAAGGCGATACCACTAGGCCACTTCTTCAGAGCGCAGATCCTCTTGCCAGGATAAAAGAGCTTTTAGATAGGCGCAGTGCTGTATACGATGAAGCTGCGGATCTGATAATAGAAACAGATGGTAAAACTCCTGAGGAAATAGTCAGCGAGATTATAAATGAACTGGGTTTATGAACAAGAGAAATTATTCAAAAGAGCTTGATGCTTATATAGAGGATTTTCAGAAGAAGGGCGAGTACCCAAAGCTGCTGCTTCATGCATGCTGCGCGCCGTGTTCTTCCTACTGCCTTGAGTTTTTGAGAAACTACTTCGATGTCACAGTCTTTTTTTACAATCCCAATATCACTGAGGATGCCGAGTACCACAAGAGGGTGCAGGAAGAAAAAAGACTTATTGGTGAGTACAACAAAAAAGAAGGCAGGAAGATAGAAATTATTGAGGGCGAGTACAAGCCTGCGGATTTTTTTGATGCAGTAAGAGGATATGAGGACTGCAAAGAGGGAGGCGACAGGTGCAGAAAGTGCTTTGAACTCAGACTCTCCGAGACGGCGAGGATCGCTAAGGAAAAAGGCTTTGATTTCTTCACAACAACGCTGACTATCAGCCCACTTAAGAATGCGGATGTATTAAATGAAGTCGGGGAGATTGCAGCAAGAGAAATCGGCGCAAGGTTCCTCCCCTCTGACTTTAAGAAAAAGGAAGGTTATAAGAGGTCAATTGAACTGTCCAAAGAGTATGGACTATACAGGCAGGACTTCTGCGGATGCAGCTTTTCCAAGGCTCAGAGGGAGCTTGAAAAAAGCGCTGCACCTAGTATATAATGAAAAACCATTAGAGAGGAAACTAAAAGATGTTTTGTACAAATTGTGGGGCACCTGTAGAGCCCGGGCAGAAGTTCTGTAATAAGTGCGGAACTCCGGTGAATGCAGCAGATGTAAACGTAAAGGGCTTTGTGCCACCGGTTCAGTCTCAGGCTCAGCCCAAGAAGAAAAAGACAGCGCTTATAGTTGTTATAATCCTGGCTGTTATACTTTGCCTTTCCGTTCTCGGAGGCGTATTGGCTTACAGAGCTTATCACGCAGTCAGAAACTATATGATCGATAACGGACTTGCAGATGTTCCTTATATTGACGACCCGGATGATTATGATGCTTATGATTATTATGAAGATCTGACAGACGGCGATCTGGATGCTATTGAGGACGAGTTTGAAGACTATCTTGAAGGCGATACAGACCCCGGAACAGGAGCAGATGGATTTGGTTCCGGTAGCACAGGTGGGACGATTGAAGAAATATTCGGAGACCTTCATGAAAGCGCTGTGACCTATGGTTATGCAGATGTTTACGTCAATGAAGATGCGGTTCTCATTGATCCAAACGGAACTGTTAACGACGACACAGTGATCTGGAACGGTAAGACTCTGGGCGGCTTTTGCGATTACGTTGACAGCGATGTGTTTGGCGGAAATCGCCCAATGAACAGAGATATGCTCTACAAGCTGATCTCAATTCATATGATCGATCCTCTTCTTGTTCCGGATGATGAAACTTTTGAGACCGTCATGAAGTATTGTCTTTTGGTTGCAGCTGAGTTTAGAGACTCAGGAGCTGTAATGAACAAAGGCGGCTTTACAAGCGAAAATCCCAACAAATACTACTATGAGATGGAAGTAAACGGTCAGACACAGACGTGGATGATCGACTATAATACACAGGAAGTTACTTTAAATAACGGTAAGACACAGTATTCTTCAGCAGGAGAATACGGATTGTTTACCGAGCAGTCCATGGTAATATGGATGGTTGCACTGTCGGAATATTTTGGACTTGAATAATTTATAAGGAAAGAAGGAATAATTTTGGAGAAAGTACTTGAACTGATTTCAAAGGAAGTAGGAGATGCATTTGAGGCAGCAGGCTATGAGAGGGAGCTTGGAAAGGTAACCATATCCAACAGACCCGACCTGTGCGAGTATCAGTGCAACGGCGCCATGGCTGGTGCCAAGAAATACGGAAAGGCACCTTTTATCATTGCTGATGATGTTGCTGCAAGACTTCAGGGCAATGCAATGTTTGAAAAGGTTGACTCTGTTAAACCCGGATTTTTAAATATCACTGTCAGCGGTGATTTTGTAAGAGAGTATGTTGTAAGAATGCTTCATGAGAAGCACATGGGTGTAACAATGCCCGGACATGCGCCTACAATCATTCTTGACTACGGCGGAGCAAATGTAGCTAAGCCTCTTCACGTAGGACATCTTCGTCCCGCCATCATCGGTGAGGCAGTAAAGAGAATACTTAAGTACGCCGGAAACAACGTTATCGGCGATATCCATATGGGAGACTGGGGCCTTCAGATGGGTCTTATCATCACAGAGCTTAAGGCTCGTCACCCTGAGCTTCCATACTTTGATCCTGAGCATACAGGTCCTTTCCCAAAAGAGCCTCCTTTTACCATTCAGGAACTGGCTGATATCTACCCTGTTGCAAGTGGCAAGACCAAGGTTTCCGATGATGCATCAGAGGAAGAGAAGAAGGCAGCAGCTGAGTATAAGGCTGAGGCCCTTGAGGCAACAAAGCGCATGCAGGATGGAGATAAGGCTTACAGAGCTATCTGGCACCATATCATGAACGTATCCATACCTGATCTTAAGAAGAACTATGACAGCCTCAATGTCCACTTTGATCTCTGGAAGGGAGAGTCAGACGTACATGACCTTATCCCCGGTATGGTTGACTATATGAAGCAGCACGACTATGCTCACGAGAGCCAGGGTGCGCTGGTAGTTGATGTCGCTGAGGAATCCGATACAAAAGAGATGCCTCCTTGCATGATCCTTAAGTCAGACGGAGCAGCTCTTTATGCAACAACAGACCTTGCAACAATCCAGGAGCGTATGAAAGAGTATCGCCCTGATGCTATTTACTACTTTACAGACAAGAGACAGTCACTTCACTTTGAGCAGGTATTCCGTGCAGCTAAAAAGACTAAGCTGGCGCTGCCTGAGACTGACCTTAGATTCGTTGGTAACGGAACCATGAATGGTCCTGACGGTAAGCCATTCAAGACAAGAGAGGGCGGCGTTATGCACCTCGAGAGTCTGGTTCAGGAGATCAACGAGAAGATGTATAACAGGATCAAGGAGAGCAACCCTGACATTGATGAAGCAGAAGCAAGAAGCACTGCTAAGAAGGTAGCTCTTTCAGCCCTTAAGTATGGCGATCTTTCAAACCAGCCATCCAAGGACTACATCTTTGATATTGATAAGTTCACTTCCTTCGAGGGAGATACAGGCCCATACATCCTTTACACCATCGTCCGCATCAAGTCCATCCTCAAGAAATATGAGGCAGAGGGCGGAAGCGTCAAGGATGCAAAGCTTGATAACCCTGAGAATCCTGCAATGAAGGATCTCATGCTTGGACTTACAAGATTTGCAGATGCTGTAGAGAGCGCAGCAAGAGACCTTGCTCCTAACAGGATCTGCGCATACATCTATGAACTTAGTAACAGCTTCAACAGTTTTTATCACGGAACCAAGATCCTCTCAGAGCCTGATCAGAACAAGAAGGAGAGCTATATTGCACTTCTTTCCATAACACTGAAAGTGCTTGAGACAGGAATTGATCTGTTAGGTTTTGACGCACCCGAAAGAATGTAATATGAACGATAAACACATTTTCAGCAACAGGAAACTTCTCCTGTTGCTGATTCCAATTATAGCTGAACAATTCCTGAACTCCCTGATGGGTATGGCTGACTCCATGATGGTAAGTAACGTCGGAGCAGCAGCGCTTTCGGGAGTGTCGCTGGTTGACTCTATTAACAACCTAGTAGTCCAGGCTTTTGCTGCCATGGCCACCGGCGGAGTCATCATCTGTTCCACCTACATAGGTCAGAGGGATATTAAAAGAGCTAACGACGCAGCTGCACAGGTTCTTCTTGTGTCAGCTTTTCTGTCCGCCTTTATCATGCTTATCTGCCTTATCTTCAGAGGAAGCCTTCTTTCTTTGATATTCGGCACCATAGACGCCGATGTTATGAAGGCAGCAAGTACGTATTTTCTTCTGAGCATCCTTTCATATCCGGGAATAGCTATGTCGGCTGCCGGAGCAGCAGTTTTCAGAGCACAGTCAAATACCAGGCTTCCAATGAACGTGGCCATAATTTCAAATATCCTAAATGTGGCAGGAAATGCACTCTTTATCTTTGTATTTCACATGGGAGTTTTTGGTGCAGCACTTGCTACGCTCATCTCAAGGCTCTTTTCCGCAGCAGTACTTCTTATTCTCCTTGGAAGGAAGAACCAGGAGATCAGAGTGATCAGCTATCACAAGATAAGACCTGACTTTGACAAGATCAAGAGGATCCTTTCCATGGGTATTCCCAACGGAATCGAGAACTCCATGTTTCAGTTTGGTAAACTGGCCATTCAGTCATCAGTTTCACTCCTTGGTACAACAGCCATAGCAGCTCAGGCCATGGCCAATATCTTTGAGAATGTAAACGGTGTCGCAGGTTGTGGCGTCGGAATTGGTCTTATGACCGTGATAGGTCAGTGCCTTGGCGCCGGAAGAAAGGACGAGGCCATCTACTACACCAAGAAGATGATAGGCTGGGGATATGTTGCAATCACGGTCAGCTGTCTTTTCACCTATGCGATAGCAAGACCTGTAACAACCCTTGCAGGAATGGAAAAAGAGAGCGCGGCTCTTTGCCTCTACATGCTGGGATGGATAACTATCGTTAAGCCGATTCTGTGGTCACCGTCATTTATCACGGCGTACAGCCTTAGAGCAGCAGGTGATGTGAAGTTTTCAATGCTCATATCAACCTTAACCATGTGGCTTTGCAGGGTTACTCTTGCAACCTACCTCATAAGAGTGGCGCACATGGGACCTATGGGAGTTTGGATTGGTATGTTCAGTGACTGGGGTATTAGGGGTATAATATTTACAGTAAGATTTCTTAGAGGCAAGTGGATACACAAGGTAGTGTAATAGAAGGTATTTAGGGGATAAAACTATGGCAGGTATTAAGGAGATAGCAGAAAGAGCCGGTGTTTCCATAACCACGGTATCAAACGTTCTAAATAAAAAGAAGAACGTCGGGGCAAAGACCCGTGAAAAGGTACTCTCTATCGCTCAGGAGCTGGGCTACAGCCATAAAGAGCAAAGTGGTATAGACGGTAAGAGACGCACCATCATCGTCAGCTTTAGCGACTTCGACACACTCTTTTACCTGGATATACTGCATGGGATAAGCGATTACGTCAGCAGACAGGGATATCACATCCTTATCTGTAACGGTGATGATCTGGCTCACTATTCCGATCCTGATGAGGTTTGCGGATGTATTATCCTAAGCTCACAGATACTGGATTCTCAGGTCCTTGCTGTGGCTGATAAGGGAATGCCTGTTATAACTTTGGACCGTGAGCTCAAGCACCCGATGATAAAACCTATGATCGTAAGTAACTACGAGGGTGAGAGGCAGCTCATGCAAAAGCTTGTGGATGCAGGCTTTAAGTCTTTTGCCTATCTCTCGGGGCAGGATACTGCCGACAATAAGGAGAGGTACACGGCTCTTAGGGACGTGCTCAGGGAAAACGATATCTCTTTTCACAGGAATGATCTCTATGAGGGGGACTGGAGAGAAAAGAGCGGAACTCAGGCAGCAAGGCTTATCATGCTAAGGGACAGAATGCCTGAGGTTTTGGTGTGTGCCAACGACATGATGGCCATCGGTGCAATAAGGCACTTTCAGGAGAACGGAATAAGAGTGCCTGAGGATATATCGGTGTGCGGATTTGATGACATCATTATCTCAAGATATTTAGGGCTTACTACGGTGAGTGTGCCGGATTACGAGAGAGGATTTTTGGCTGGACAGGCTCTTTTAAATATTCTGGACGGAACAGGAGATTTTGACACTTACAGGATCGGAGCCAGGGTAAAATGGAGAAGAACAGCAGCCAAAAGTCATAAGTAAAACTGATATTTTACTAAATTTTAGTAAAATCCGCAGTTATTTTAGTAAAATTAATTATTCTTTAGTAAATTAGGAGGCCTTTCATGTGTGAAAATGACATGTGGAAGGTCTTTTTTTGTGTCAAACAACCAAAAAAAACAAGCGATATTGCACGTTTTTCGGTAAATAGCTTAGCATATAGGTATCAAGAGCGAACTCAATATGGTTCATATAAAAAGGAGGATAACATGAAAAAGAAAGCACTGACACTGCTACTGGCAGCAACAACCACACTCACATTTGCACTGACAGGATGTGGAACAACAGGTACAACAGAAGCACCTGCAGCTACAACTGATCAGACAGCAGCTGAAGCACCTGCAGCTACAGCAGAGACTGAGGCTCCTGCTGCAACAGACAGCGCAGAAGGAACAACCATCAAGCTGGTCAACAACAAGGCAGAGATCCAGGAAGGTCTTGCAATTCTTGCAGATACTTACAAGGAACAGACAGGTGTTACAGTTTCCATCGATACAATCGGTGGCGGACAGGATACACAGGCTATTCTTAAGAACTACTACCAGGCCGGCGATATGCCTGACATCTTCGTATTCGAGGGTGACACACACTATGAGACATGGAAGGATCTTCTTGCAGATCTTTCAGACGAGGCTTGGACAAGCGATACAGAGGCTGAGTACGTTGGACCTGATGGACACGTTTACGGCTTCCCTACAACAACAGAGGCTATCGGCCTTTCATACAACAAGTCAATTCTTGACAAGGCAGGCATCGATCCCGCTTCAATCACAGGTCCTGAGAGCATGAGAGCAGCTTTCGAGAAGATCGATTCAATGAAGGATGAGCTTGGACTTACAGCAGTTATCGGTTACTACACAGAGTCAGCTAACCTCTGGTGGACAGCAGGACAGCATCTCTTCGGAACATATCTTGATTCCGGTCTTGCAAGAAATGATACAACTTACCTTGATCTTATCAACGACGGCGGTAAGCTTGATCCTGAGCGTATCAAGGCTTTCGCAGAGATGGTAGAGCTCTTTAACGAGTACACAGATCCTCAGGGAATTTCAGGATCATATGACGATCAGGTTCTTGGCTTTGCAAGCGGCAAGTACGCATTCGTATCACAGGGATCATGGATCGGCGCATCAATGACAACAACTTATGCTGATCAGTACGCAGCAGCAGGCAACTTCGAAGTAGGCATGATTCCTTATGCATTCATCGAGGGCCAGGATACAATTCAGACCAATTCACCTAACTGGTGGGGACTTTACAAGGACGGCAACGTAGACGCAGCTAAGGCATTCATTCAGTGGTGCTCACAGAACGACGGCGGACAGCAGATCCTTGCTGAGAAGTGCGGATGCGTATCACCTTTCGTATCATCACAGTATGCACCTGCAGATCCTTATGCTAAGACAATCGCTGATTACACAGCAGCAGGCAAGACATCTGCATGGCACTGGCAGGGATGGAAGGCAGGTCTTGCACAGAACGTTTCTTCCGTAATCTTCCAGGATTTTGCTAAGGGTTCAATCAAGGATACAGATCAGTTTGTAGATACACTTCAGAAAGCAGTAGAGGCATATTATGCACAACAGTAATCGTGTCATTATACGAGACGAGAACTACGACAACAAAACACTTAGATTAAACGAAACATTGTTTTCAAATGCCAATGGGTACATTGGAGTTAGGGGCACACTTGAAGAAGGTGTGCCCGCTGACTTTTCGACCATGCGAGGAATGTATCTTGCAGGAGTTTATGAGATCATTCCAATGAAGCAGGCTGAGAGCCTCTGCAATCTTATTGAGAAGAAGCAGACCATGCTCAACGTTGCAGACACACAGTCAATCGATCTGTATATCTGCGGAGAGCGCTTCGATATGGGAACGGGAGAACTCATCTCTAACAAGAGAATCCTCAACATGGACGAAGGATATACTTCCAGGGAGGTTCTTTGGAAGAGCCCGCTTGGAAACACGGTAAAGATCGTTACAAAGAGGATGACACATCTTGCGATTCCTCAGCTCTTTACCATTGAGTACAGCGTTAAATCCATGGACTTTGACGGCGAGATAGTTTTTGATTCCTGGCACATTGGGGATGTTAAGAACTACTCGGATCCGACAGATCCGAGACTTGCTGCAGAAAGTCCCTCATATCTTACGGTCAATTGTGCGCAGGCCATTGACAACTCCACACTTTGTGTGAGCAGTACCGGTGTCAGTGACATCAGTATTGCATCTGCCACTTCCAACATCCTGATAGGAGAGGACGATTTTATCGATGTGTATGACAATACCGATGATAGGCGGGTATGCACCTATGTTAAGGCGCATATTTCAGAGGGACAGGAAATACGCCTCGTAAAGTTCTCGACTTTTTCCGATTCGTTGAAGAGTGAAGATCCGGGAAAAGACGCTTTAGCGGTCCTTCAGGATGCTCTGGAGGAAGTTAAGACTGATGGGAGCGGCCTTTCGCACTTATACAATAGACAGACAGAAATCCTTAAGGAATTCTGGGATCAGTCAGGAATGGAGATCATAGGTGATAACGACCTTGATCTTGCCATGAGCTTTAACATGTATCAGCTGTTCTGCTCAGCTCCGAGAATGCCCGGCTACAGCATGGCTGCCAAGGGCCTTACAGGAGAAGGCTATGAGGGCCATTATTTCTGGGATACAGAGATGTATGCGCTTCCTTTCTTTACACTGACTGATGAAACACTTGCAAAAAATATACTTCATTTTAGATACAGGACACTTCAGAAAGCCAGAGAAAATGCTGCTCTTCTCGGACATAAAAAAGGCGCTTTATATCCATGGCGCACCATTACAGGTGAAGAGTGCTCGGGATACTTCCCCAGCGGAACAGCAGCTTATCATATCAACGGCGCCGTATCCTACGCCATTGTTCAGTACTTCCTTGCAACAGGAGATGAGAAATTCATCCTGAAGGAAGGCGCAGAGATCATGATAGAGATAGCCCGACTTTGGCTTGATACAGGAAACTACGACAGAAAAGGGCGCTTTGTGATAAATGAAGTGACCGGACCTGACGAGTATACCTGCATGGTGGACAACAACTTCTACACCAACTGTGCAGCTGCCCACGGCATGAAATGGATGGTCAGGTTCCTTGAGATGTTTGCAAACACTCCCGAGATCATATCTCTTAAGCAGAGGCTCTGCCTTACTGATATAGAGATCAGGGAGATTACAAGGGCTGCAGAGAACATCTATCTTCCTTACGATGAGGAGCTTGGAATAAACCCTCAGGATGATTCGTTCCTTCAGAAACCTGTATGGGATATTGCAAATACTCCTAAGGAAGAGTTCCCTCTCCTTCTTCATTACCATCCGCTGCACCTTTACAGATACCAGGTCTGCAAGCAGGCAGATACGGTTCTGGCACATTTTCTTTTCCCTGATAGCGCAGATGCCATCACTCAGGAAAAGAGCTTTAGGTACTACGAGAAGATAACGACTCACGATTCATCCCTCTCAACCTGCGTATTCTCAATGCAGGCTTCGCGTCTTGGACTGCACGACGAGGCTGTTTCATACCTTGGAGATTCTGCCAAGCTTGACCTTTTAAATCTTCACGGAAACAGCTCTGACGGCGTACATACAGCAAATATGGGCGGCTCCTACATGGCATTTATCTATGGCTTTGGAGGAGTAAGGATAGGTGAAGACGGTCTTTCCATCAACCCGTTCCTTCCAAAGGGACTTAAGGGATATTCCTTTAAGTTTAAGTACAGAGGAAACCTTATTAAGGTCACAGTGGGTGAAAACGAAGTGACAGTTGAGCTTCTTAGTGGTAAGGAAGTGGAATTTGTCCATGCAGCAGAAACATATAAGCTTACCGGAGGCGAAAAATGCAATATAAAGCAGTAATATTTGATCTTGACGGAGTGCTGGTCTTTACTGATAAATATCACTATCTGGCCTGGAAAAAGCTTGCGGATAAGCTGGGAATAGAGTTTACCGAAAAGGACAACGACAGGCTGCGCGGAGTAAGCCGCGAGGAGAGTCTTAACATCATCCTTGAGAAGTACCAGGGCGATCCTATTTCTCCGGAACAGAAAAAAGAGTACCTGGAGGAAAAGAACGATATTTACAGAAAGAGCCTTGGCGAAATGACAAGGGTCGATGTGGCAAAAGAAGTAAGAGAAACACTTAAGAAGCTACGTGATGCAGGCTACAAGCTTGCTATCGGCTCATCCAGCAAAAATACCGCATATATCCTTGAGAGGACTGAGCTTACAGATGCCTTTGATGCGGTATCTGACGGAACAATGATAACAAGGTCCAAACCCGACCCTGAGGTATTCTTAAAGGCAGCAGAGCTTTTATCGGAAAGCCCATCTGATTGCCTTGTGGTAGAGGATGCTGATGCAGGAGTTACAGCAGCTCATGCAGCCGGAATGGACGTTGCTGCGATAGGAACGGCAACAGCCAGCGGAAGGGCTGATTACAATCTGGACAAATTTGAGGAATTATATGACATCTGTGAAGGCTGAACAAGGAAATATGTAATTTGAAAGGGAACTGTCTATCAGTTCCCTTTTTGTGATAAGATTTATAGGCAGGAGGGTTTATACATGATTAGAAAGTATAGGATTGGAAATCCGATTCCCACAGATTCAGTGGTAAAAGAAATTGTGCTGTCAGAGGGGACTATTCCTTATTTTGACAGAAATGATGAGAAGAAGGAACTGACTCTTTTACTAAAGAAAAATGACAGAGTGTACGGCCTTGGAGAGACTGTAAGGGGTATGAATAAGAGGGGCTGGCTTTATACCAGCAATAACTCCGACGACCCCAATCACACAGAGAACAAGAACTCTCTCTATGCTTCTCATAACTTCTTCGTTGTCTTTTCCAAGGAAGATCAGTTTGGTGTTTACGTTGATACACCCGGGAAGGTCAGCTTTGATATAGGTTATACCAAGCTTGATAAGCTGCGCGTAATATTTGAGGACTTCGATGCGGATATCTATATCGTTGAGGGCGAGAGTGTCCTTGACATTGTATCGCAGTTCAGAGGTATTATAGGACGCAGCTATATACCTCCGAAGTGGGCCTTTGGCTTTGGTCAGAGCAGATGGAGTTATATGACTGCGGACGAAATCAGAGAAGTTGCGGATAAATATCAGGAAGCCGGAATTCCTCTCGATATGATCTATATGGATATCGATTACATGGAGAGGTACAAGGACTTTACGGTTGACGAGAGCTCTTTTCCCGAGTTTCCTAAGTTCGTAGAGGAGATGAAGGCAAGGGGGATTCGTCTTGTGCCTATCATTGATGCCGGTGTCAAGGTCGAAGAGGGGTATGACGTATATGACGAAGGCGTAGAGAAGGGATACTTTGTTAAAAAAGAAAACGGCGAAAACCTTCTGGCTGCTGTATGGCCGGGGCTGGTGCATTTCCCTGATTTCTTAAACGATGATGCAAGAGCATGGTTTGGAAACAAGTACAAGGTTCTCATTGACCAGGGAATCGACGGCTTTTGGAACGATATGAATGAGCCGGCTATATTCTATACTCAGGATCATTTGGATGAGGTTTTTGAGCAGATAGAAGAGTACAAGGGCAAGAACCTTGATGTTAAGGCTTTCTTTGAATTCAGGGACCTGGTTGGAACAATTTCCAATTATCCCGAGGATTATAAGCGCTTTTATCATGAATATAAGGGGCAGAAGATCAGACACGACAAGGTTCACAATATCTTTGGCTACAACATGACAAGAGCTGCAGGAGAGGCCTTTGAGAGAATATCTCCCGATAAGAGGATTCTTATGTTCTCAAGGTCCTCATATATCGGAGCACATCGCTACGGCGGAATATGGCACGGCGACAATCACTCCTGGTGGTCACATCTGCTTCTTAACATCCAGCAGATGCCTGCAGTCAACATGTGCGGATTCCTATATACCGGCGCGGATATAGGCGGATTCGGAAGTGACACTACGGAAGATCTGGTGCTGAGATGGACTGCCTTTGGTATATTCACACCGCTGTTTAGAAATCACTGCGCGCTGGGAATGAGGCATCAGGAGCTGTATAGATTTGAAAATGTAGATACCTTCAGAAATATCATTAATCTCAGATATGCACTTATTCCTTATCTGTACTCTGAGTTTATGAAGGCTGCTCTTGGCAATAAGATGCTCTTTAAGCCTCTTTGCTTTGAGTACGATGATGAAAGAAGTGCTCAGGTTGAGGATCAGCTTCTTGTTGGTGAGAGCATCATGATCGCACCTGTATATACACAGAATGCGACAGGAAGATACGTATATCTTCCGGAGAACATGAAACTTATCAGATTCAGAGCCTTTGATGACTATGACGAGGAGGCTCTGGGAGCCGGAGAACACTATGTTAAGGCAGATCTTAACGAGATATTGGTGTTCATAAGAAAGGGCCACGTTCTTCCACTTGCTGAGCCATCCAAGGGCATGGAGTGCAATCTGAATAATGCAGAAATGAAGTATATATGTTATGATTCAGATGCTGCTTCATACGAGCTCTATACAGATGATGGAGTAAGCAGGATATAAAGGAGAAGTTTTTATATGCAAAACAAATTACCAAAAAGAGATGAGGTATCCCTGGACCTTACATGGCGCCTTGAGGATATCTATGACGATGAAGCTAAATGGGAAGAGGAATGCAAGCGCGCAGTTGAAGTTGCTGACAAGATGGCTGCTTATGAGGGCAAGCTTTCAGAGAGCGGAGAGAAGCTTCTTGAAGTGCTTAAGCTCTATGAAGAGCTCAGTCTTTTACTGGACAGAGTTTATGGCTATGCTCACATGAGAGAGGACCAGGATACCGGCAATTCCAAGTATCAGGCTCTTAAGCAGCGCGGAATGTCTGCAATTGTTGGTACATCAGAAAAGACAGCTTTTATCGATCCTGAGATACTTACACTCTCAGATGAGAAGCTGAATGAGTTCTACAGTGCTGTGCCGGAGCTTGACCGCTACAAGAGGATGATTGGAGAGATCAGAAGACTTAAGGATCACATGCTTGATGCTGAGAAAGAGCAGCTTCTTGCAAGTGTTTCAGAGGTTCTGGGAGCATCCCAGAAGAGCTTTGGAATGCTGAACAATGCTGATCTTAAATTCCCTTCGGTTAAGGATTCCAAGGGGGAAGAGGTTCAGCTCTCAAACGGAAGATTTGTTCCCACACAGATGTCCAAGGACAGAGAGCTCAGAAAGGCAAGCTTTGAGGCTTTCTATGGAAGATATGAGGAGTTTAAGAACACCTGGGCTTCCATGTACGACGGAGAGGTTAAGGGACGTATTTTTAACGCTAAGGCCAGAAAATATAACTCTGCATTCGAGGCAGCAGTTGACGGAAACAATGTCTCCCCTGCAGTTTGCGACAATCTCTTTTCCTCAATTCACGACAACATGGACAAGATGCATAGATACGTATCACTTCGTAAAAAGCTCCTTGGAGTTGATGAGCTTCACATGTATGACGTATATGTGGACATGATCCCTGAGTTTGAGATGAAGGTATCCTACGAAGAGGCTAAGGAGATTTCTCTTAAAGCTCTTGCACCTCTTGGTGAAGACTATCTTGCTGTTGTGAAGGAAGCTTACGAGAACAGATGGATCGACGTTGTAGAGAGTGAAGGAAAGCGAGGAGGTGCGTACTCAGGCGGCGTTTATGATGTACACCCTTACATGCTTCTTAATTACAATGACACTCTTAATGATGTGTTCACTCTTGTTCATGAGATGGGACATTCCATGCACACCTGGTACACCAACAGGGCGCAGACTATCGTTGATTCCGATTACAAGATCTTTGTTGCTGAGGTTGCTTCAACCACCAATGAAGTTCTTCTGTACCACTACATGAAGAATGACGCAAAGAGCAAGGAAGAGAAGGCGTTTATCATCAACCATTTCCTTGAGAGCTTCAAGAGCACCATGTTCCGTCAGACCATGTTCGAGGAGTTCGAGAGAAAGACCTGTGAGATGGCCGAAGAGGGAACTCCGCTTACAGCTGAGACTCTTTATGATGTTTACTATAACCTCAACAAAGAGTACTTCGGAAAAGACATGATCTCCGATCCCCTCATTGGCTGGGAGTGGAGCAGAATTCCACACTTCTACTACAACTTCTATGTGTATCAGTATGCTACAAGCTTTGCAGCAGCTGTTGCTATTGCAGACAAGATCCTCAAAGAAGGAGAGAGCGCAGTTAAAAAGTACAAGGAGTTCCTCTCAAGCGGATGCACACAGGATCCTGTAAGTCTTCTTAAGATTGCGGGTGTTGACCTTACAACAAGAGAGCCTATCGATTCTGCACTTGCAGTATTTGGTGAGGCTATTGCGGAGATGGAAGAGATTTCAAAATAATATTAAAAGCTCTGAAACGCTTGGTTTCAGAGCTTTTTTATGTCAGAAATCGCATGTGACCCGGGCTTTACCGTTGCTCTTTGAACTGTACAAAAGTTCATCGGCCCTTGTTAGTGTCTGCATTACGCTTTCAAGAGGGTAGTGTTTGGTAACGCCGATACTTACTGTGACTTCTCTTTCATGGAGAACTTCATTTTTGACTTTGTTTAAGATGTTGTCAGCAATGTCTTTTGCCAGATCATCGGATTGACCATATATGAATATCATGAATTCTTCACCGCCCCAACGCCCAAATACAGCGCCGGGAATCGTGTTGAGATAATCGCCCACAATAGTTGAAATACTGATTAAGATCTTATCTCCGATGGCGTGACCAAAGGTATCGTTAATCTGCTTAAAGTCATCCACGTCAAACATAATAAGATGTCTTGCTAATTCAACTCCTTCACTTTGATTGCATTTTTCGTAAATAGCGCGTTCAATGGCTCCGCGATTTAAGATACCTGTCAGCGCATCATGAGATGCCTTATATAGCATTTCATTGAGCTGGTCATTCTTTTGCATCAGCTCTTCTGTGATTGTGTTTATAAATATGGCTAGTCTTGCAGTGACAGGAATAGTTATCTTGTCTTCAATATCCGTGGGACTTACAGAGACATGATGGCCATGTTCTCCTTCACGCATTGCGATTGTTACAATGGAGAGATTGTTTAAGACGGAATTTCCCTTATGCCGCATGATTTCCCCGAGGGCACTGAACCCGGTTGTCTGCTGATAATCTGATATCTCCTGAATTTCGATATTTTCCCTGCCACTCCAAAAGAGCATGCGCCCAAAACAATTGAATATGTTTACTACCTCGGGCTCAAAATCAAATATCTCTGAAATGGTCTGTTTTGTATGCTTCATGATCCTTCTGGGATCACCGTATGTTAGTCGTATCTTACTTCCTTGAGGAATGTTAGAAGACATGACAATTGAACCATCAGAATTCACAGATTTGGCATGCCTTATGTAATATGTGTTCTCGTCAGCTTTAACTTCCCATGGAAAGTCCAAGGCATCATAAAAGAAGTTATTGTCTTTTTTGATGTGAAGATAATGATGATAGACATCGTAAGCCGGTTTGTTATCCAATTCATGGACAACAGTCCCTTCTGACTTTGTGACTTCAAGAGGATATCCTATCGGACTCCAGCCAAACATTCTGTTTGTCAGAAGATGAAGGTTTTTGCCGGCGTAGAAAACAAGAGCTGTTCTTCCATATCCAAGTTCCTGATCGTCTGCAAACACAAAAGATGGATTCGTATCATCTCCAACAGCTACTGCTCCAAATATTTCAATATTTTCGGGAATGGTATCAATGACAGAACTGGTATCCAATAAGGGCTGATATGGAGCAGCAGTAAGGACTTCTATTCCTTTAAGATCAGGAAAACTTATTACAAATTCCAAAAGCTTTTGAGGGTCCATGCTTCCTTGCTTATCGTAAGACGTGCGAACAATGACAGTGGTGGTGTCATCTTCAAAGATCATGGCGGAGACAGTAATGGCATCATTTTGTACCTTGCCGTTAAGGATCATGCCTGTTGCGCTGCATCCTACAACCTGTGCATCAGGGAACTCTTCTTTTAAAACCTTGCGAACGAATTTAAGATTCTCAAGCTCTTGTGGCTTGTTGAAGGGAACATAGACATGAAAAAGGACAGACCGGGAATTGCTTCCAAACTCGACAGCCCATTCATGTATTGTTTGATTGAAATTTTCATTATAGCCGGTTTCTAAAAGTTTCAACTGCTATCCCTCGCGTACTATATTGTGATTATATTATAGCGCAATAATGGATTTTTAAAAAGATGTCTCCCAGGAACTGTTAAATGCCGGGAGAGGTGAAACACTTTGAAATACAGGTTTTATAAATTTATTAGGGTTCAGTTACAATTCATTCACATTTTGTTTAAGGAGAGGATAAATTTATTAAGTAACATATTTATATCGAAACAGAAAACTAGTAAGTAAAACTTCTTTTTCATAACGAGCTGTCGGCGGAAGCCGGCAGCTCATCCTCCCAAAAGTTATCGGCCAAAAGGCCGTTTTTTTATTTCAGATATGGAAAATACTAATTCTGTTATTTCTTTTGCCCTGAACTTCATAATATTTGCCGTGACCACTGTGCTGATAATCTTATACTTTAGAAAAGACGGCAAATGGTGTCCGCAGCGGGCCAGAAATGCCTTTAAGTATTTTACGGTACAGAGTAATGCACTGTGCGCGCTGGCAGCTCTTTTAATGCTGCTGTTTCCTAACGCGGAGTGGACATATTATTTGAAGATCATTGGGACTGCCGGAGTGACTGTAACGATGCTGACTGTTCTGTTGTTCCTCGGACCGACGTATGGGTATCAGCATATGTTTAAGGGATCAGATCTTTTCATGCATCTGCTGACTCCGCTTATGGCGATTGTTTCGTTGTTCTTTTTTGAAAGGCGAGGTATAGACTTTACGGTTGCATTTATTGGGATGCTCCCGGTCGCACTGTATGCTCCGCTGTACTACTATAAGATATTCCGCGCTCCGGAAGGAAAGCGCTGGGATGATTTTTATGGCTTTAACAGAAATGGCAAGTGGGCTGTTTCATATTTGCTTATGCTCCTTGGCGCAGCTGTTATCTGTATTGGGCTGTACCTGCTTCTGAATATTTCGGTATAAAAAAAGCACCTCCACCGGGATCCTGCCTCAGTGAAGGTGCTTTATCTTTTAGGAAGATTGTTTCTCATGTATCCTCCTCCTTTCTTTAGTTATTATTAATATCGGCTTAGGGCTTTCGAACTTTATAGTTTTTGCTAAAAAAAGAAGAAAAACAAACCTATGTTTGCTATAATGTATTCGTAAGTATCGAATGTATGTTTGCGTTGAATTGGAGAGTTTATGTTAGAACTTTTAGAAGAGCTAAATGAAGCGCAGAAAGAGGCTGTAACCAGTACTGAAGGCTATATCAGGGTTGTGGCCGGAGCCGGAAGCGGTAAGACAAGGGCGCTTTCATATCGATTTGCATATCTTGTCAATGCGCTGGGAATTATGCCGGGGCATATTCTTTGCGTTACATTCACCAACAAATCTGCGAATGAGATGAGGCAGAGAATACATCTTTTAACCGGAGATAATGATACCGGCTATATCAATACGTTCCATGGCTTTTGCGTCTCTGTGCTGCAGGAGGATTCGCATGCACTCCAGTACCCTAAGAGCTTTCTGGTCCTGGATAATTCTGACATAGATGATATCCTGAAGATCATTTATGAAGAAAGAGGGCTTTCACTTAGGGATAAGACTTTTAGTGCAGCAAGAGATATGTTTGAAATACGTAAGTGCAAGGATGAACCGGAGTATTATCTGGATATGCTGAACATGTCTGTCGATGCGCTCAAGGAGAAGTATGACATGGCATCTTCTGTAGATGATATCTTGTTCTATGGCTATTTGTATCAGGAGAAGAAATGCTTCGGCCTTGATTATAATGATCTGATCAAATTTACGCTGTACATGTTTAGCGAGCATGAAGATATAAAGCTCAAGTGGCAGAAACGCCTGGAATATGTAATGATCGATGAGTTCCAGGATATAGATGGACTTCAGTATGAACTCATGGATGTTCTTACTGCTTATCATAAGAATCTTTTCATTGTAGGAGATCCGGATCAGACCATTTATACCTGGAGAGGCGCCAGTGTGGGATACCTTCTGAACTTTGATAAGAACTATCCTGATGTAAAGACAATCTACATGAATGACAATTACAGATCAACTCCGCAGATCATAGCCGCATGTAACAGCCTTATCGATAAGAATACGCAGCGATTGAAAAAAGATCTGGTTTCCGTTGGCGAGCCCGGTGAGAGTGTTCTATGCCATCTTGCTCCCAATACAGCAGATGAAGCAGACTGGATAACAGGACAGATGCTTGTTCTTAA
The DNA here is from genome assembly GCF_000421405.1 of Butyrivibrio sp. NC2007. Lineage (GTDB taxonomy): Bacteria > Bacillota > Clostridia > Lachnospirales > Lachnospiraceae > Butyrivibrio. The sequence goes on along the minus strand of NZ_ATWY01000002.1, from coordinate 106,216 downwards.
GGGAATGGGCGTGCCATACAAGGACATGGCAGTTCTTTACAGAGCCCACTATGTAACCAGAACAATAGAGACAGGCCTTATAGATGAGAAGATTCCGTATACCATCTATTCTGGCGTACAGTTCTATGGGCGAATGGAAATAAAGGATGCGCTTTGCTATCTTCGAATGATCCTTTATAGGGATGATGTCTCTTTTAGAAGGATTTGCAACGTGCCCAAGCGAAATCTTGGTAAAAGGCGCATGGCATTTTTGGAGCAGTACGCAAGGGATAACAGCTGCTCTTTGTACATGGCACTTAGTGAGAATCTTGAAAATGAGACGCTTCGCGGAACCAGGGCAAAAGAGTTTGTTGATGTCATTGAAAAATACGCAGGTAATTACGAGGGCATTCCTGTATCAGAGCTTCTGACCAAAGTCCTTGAGGACACCGGATATGAACAGATGCTGCGCACAGAGGGAGCTCAGGACAGGCTTGATAATCTGGCGGAGCTCAAGCAGTCTGTATTTGAATATGAGACTACCTGCGGAGAAGAAGTGGGACTCGAAGACTATTTAAGACATATTGCGCTCTTTACCAATGCCGATTCAGACACGGAGGGCAGCGACAAGGTCAGACTCATGACTGTTCATGCAGCCAAGGGCCTTGAGTTTCCCTATGTCTTTCTATGTGGCATGAACGAAGGAATCTTCCCCTCCAGGAAAATCCATACTCTAGAAGGAATGGAGGAAGAAAGAAGGCTTGCGTTTGTTGCAATGACCAGAGCGAAAAAAAGGCTGTTCATTTCAGAGGCAGGAGGTCAGACTTTTGAAGGAATACCAAGGTATCCTTCCAGATTTATTCTTGATATCGACAGGGATTGTCTTGAATATACTGAGGAACCATCGGATAAGATGATAACCATGGTCAGGAAATATATTGAGAACGAAAGCAGGCATCTAAAGGGAGCACAAAAGCTTAACCTGCTTGAGAAGGGCCAGAGAGTCGAGCATGCAATTCTCGGAGCAGGGACCATTCTCGATATCAACCTTGATGAAGAAAGCTATCTGGTTCAATTTGATGGAATGGCTACCCCAAGACAGATTGCAATGAAGGTCAGACTTAAGGTTTTGTGAAGTATAACGATTCATGATTGAAAGAGTGAACGGGAAACTGATTTTTGAAAATTAGTTTATAAAAGCTTAATGCTTTTTTTACACATATGGTACATCTCCGGGACTATAATCAATATGTTGTGCTAATCGCATATGAGGAGGAGATGTTATGAAAAAGAAGTTTTTAAGTATTGTTATGGTGTCCTTTATGGCACTTCAGATTGTAGCATGTGGAGAAGCTGATGTTGCAAGCGCAGAGGTACCGGAAGCTGAGAATGTTGCTGAAACCGAAGTGGCTCAGGAGACTGAGAAACCTGCTGAGGCCGATACAGCTGAAATTGTAGAGACACAGATTCCACAGTCTGCTGATCAAGCCCAGGCATCTGATTTTGAAGGACAGTATTATGCCGGAGATGGAAACCTTAGTATCCTTAAGCAGGAAGATGGTGGTTACCTTATCGAGGTATGGTGGGGAATCAATGCAGCGCAGCACGGTGAATGGGTTATGCACGGCAAATATGACGGCACTGATACCATCACTTACAGCGATTGCGTTAAGCATGAGTACACACTAAATGAAAACGGTGAAGTTGATACAGATGAGACGATTTATTCAGATGGAACCGGAAGCATTAAGATTGTTGATGCAAGCACCATAATGTGGACTGACGATATGGAGCATATCGCAGATGATGTTCCAATGACCAGATGATAAATTGAAAAGGAAAGCAGCAATGCTTTCCTTTTTTGTTGCGCCTAATACATAAGCTCATGTGTATGTCACAAAATGTAAGAATAAATATCTGATATAATAAGTATGTACAATATATGAGAGGCGAAGAGATGAGCGGTAAAAAGAAAGGGACAATAAGTAACCTGTTTGAGAAGATGATGGAGGGCCTTGGTAAAAGGGAGCTGATCATCAGCTTATTGATCATGCTCGCAGCTATCCTTGCAATCATTGTGCTTTTTGTATTAAAAACAGGTTCCCTGGACAATGCTTTACATGAAGTCAGCTGGGAGAAAACAACTGCTGAAGGTGAAACTCAAGATGCAGCCGGGGAAAATATGCCTGTAGTCGAGACAGCAACCGAAGGGACTAAAGCCGAATCAACTCCGGATACAACTGTACTTGCAAAAAAAGACGGCGCAAAGGAAGGATACCTTAACAGATGTGTATTCCTCGGCGATTCCAGAACGGTTGCGATGGTTAACTATGGCTTTTTCAACGATGATGCTGCTTTGGCGCAGATTGGTATTTCGCATCCGGCATTTGCATCCAATAAATTCATTAACAATGCCGGTAAGGAATATACATTAAAATCCTATCTGGGGTCTCATCAGGCTCCGGTTATCTATATTCTTCTGGGTGTTAACGGGATTAATGATCCAAGTGAGACGCATTATAAGAATACATTTCTGACTCTTATAGACAGTGTGGCTGAGATGGCGCCTAATTCCAATCTTGTACTTGTGGCGATAGGTCCTGTAGATGATAACGGAATTTATAAAAACAGTGTTCAAAACGCATGGATAGATAAATACAATGATTTCCTACTGGAAACAGCAAAGGAAAAACACATTTTCTATCTCGACATCACCGAAATCCTAAAAGGATCTGACGGACAGGTTAAGTCTGAGTATAACGGCGGTGACGGACTTCATTATTCGGGAAAAGGGTGCGAAGCGATATTCAGGTACATAGTAGAGCATCCAGTACCTCAAATATCTGATGAGGGTGAATATGTAGTTAAGTATATCAAGCCCGATCCAAACAGGATCAAGGTTACGATGGATAATGAGTCAGGAATTGACGAAAGTAAGCTACAGGATCTTATGGACATGATGATTGGAAATCCGGAAAATCAGAATGTCTCAGATACCGACACTCAAAACGAGAAAACGGAAGAAGAACTGCTTGAAGAAGAGGAAGAGCGAAAGAAGGCCGAAGAAGAGGAAGAGCGAAAGAAAGCCGAAGAAGAGGAAGAGCGAAAGAAAGCCGAAGAAGAGGAAGCGAAAAAGAAAGCTGAAGAGGAAGAAAAAAAGAAAGCCGAGGAAGAGGAAGCAAAAAAGAAGGCTGAAGAAGAGGAAGCAAAAAAGAAGGCCGAAGAAGAGGAAGCGAAAAAGAAGGCCGAAGAAGAGGAAGAGCGAAAGAAGGCCGAAGAAGAGGAAGAAAGAAAGAAGGCTGAAGAGGAAGCAAAAAAGAAAGCTGAAGAAGAGGCCGAAAAAGAGAAAGAGGGATCTGAAAAGGATGAAAGTGGTCAGAGCAGCACAGAAGGGACCGAAGGAAATTCATCCGATCAGTCCGATGGAGAAAACGGGAATCAGTCGGAAGGAGATTGATCACTTTGAAAATGAGCCCTTGACTCCGTCCCCAGGGCTCATTTTGAGCAACAAAAAAGGAAAGCAACAAATGCTTTCCTTTTTTAGTAGCGAGAGGGGGGACTTGAACCATTGTCGCACCTCTAAAACTTGCATAAATACAAGGCCTGCGGCTTCGTCATCTGATGACAATCATCAAATTATCATCAACATTTGTTTTATGACAGTTTTTTCAATGTGTTATCAAACATTTCTACGCATATATCAGCCATGCGCTGTTCGCTTTCCTGCATCCCTTCTCTGAACCAGCTGATAAGTATCTGGAAAAAAGCTGCTTCTGTAGCAAGCTTGATGTATTTGATTTCTGTATCTGTTGTAGGATACAGAAGTTCTGATATGGACCTGCCGGAAAAGAGCTCACGTTTCAATATACCTGCCTGATCAAACAGGGCAATGGTTTCTTTATCCTCGCGGATGGTACGGAAAACATCTTCAAACCACTGATGAGGATTCTCATGCAGTTCTGGTTTTTCACAAATTTCTGTTATGCTTTTTATCAGTCTGTTACCGAGTTCATGCAAAATATCTTCCTTGTCAGTATAGTTGCGGTAGAAGGCAGTACGTGAAACTCCAGCACGACGCACGATCTCACTGACAGTGATCTTTTCATACGGGTGTTCGCCCATTAGGTGCATAAGCGCAAGCTGAAGGCATTCTCTGGTCAGCTGGTTAGACTCTTTGTTATTCATTCGCAGAACTTCTTTTTTCTGCATTTCTGTCAAAGGCTCTTTAGTGGCTTTCATATTTCTTTTCCCCTGTTGTTACAAAATAAGTGATTATGTCACGTCGCGCCAATTGACACTTCTACTGTCATGTCCGAGAGTAGAGCCATTGTATTGCATCTCCTGCGGCATTACACTTGTAACATCAAAACGATTGTAACACTTAAAGGGGAGGAATAACAAGTATGGAATTAGTAGAAAACTTATCTCACAAAGCGCAGAGACAGGCATTTAGCCTATTGATCGATAGATTTCTTGCAAATCTCGACAAAGCTGAGAACAGAACAGAAACGTATTTAAAACTCGTAGATCAGGCAGAGAAATTCTGGGGGAAAGACGGAGCAAGAAAGGACAAGCTTGATCAGGTAAGAGCAGCTTTCAAGGACCCTGACAATAGATGGGTCAAGTTTATAAATAAAGTAGTTGATGAGACAGATCCTCACGTTGCCAAGATGACAATGCTCAACCTTGGTTATGAGGCCTTTTTCAGAGGTACCAAGATGATCAGGGCAAACAGGGAAAAGTACGGATGCAATATCCCATGGCTTATTCTCTTTGATCCTACAAGTGCCTGCAACATGCATTGCCAGGGCTGTTGGTCCGGTACTTATGGCCCTAAGCACAACCTGTCTTTTGAAGACATGGATAAGATCGTTACCCAGGGAAAAGAGCTTGGTGTTTACCTATACATGATGACAGGCGGGGAGCCTCTTGTAAGAAAAAAGGATGTACTGCGTCTTGCTGAAAAGCACAATGATGTTGAGTTCTCAATTTTTGACAACTCCACTTTAATTGATGAGGACTTCTGTAAGGAAGTTGTAAGACTTGGAAATATCACGTTCCAGCTTTCTATCGAGGGTACTCCTGAAACAAATGATGCGAGACGTGGAATTGGTCATTATGACGCTGTAATGAAAGCCATGGACCTGTTTAAGAAATACGGAATTGTCTATGGAACTTCCATCTGCTATACAAGAAATAATATCGAGGCAGTAACTGACCCTAAGTTCATCGAGTTCATAGCTGAAAAAGGCGCAAGATTCGGATTCTTTTTCCACTATATGCCAGTAGGAAATAACGCGGTACCAGAGCTTATGCCTACTGTAGAGCAGAGAAGAAAGATGGTAGATCAAATCAGATACCTTAGAAGTGACAAGTGCGATATAGGGTTCTTCCCTATGGATTTCCAGAATGATGGAGAGGCAGTTGGTGGCTGTATCGCTGGCGGAAGAAACTACTTCCACATCAATTCAAGTGGAGATGCAGAGCCCTGCGTATTTATCCACTTCTCCAACACTAATATTCATACTCATTCAATACTTGAGATGCTTCAGAGCCCTCTTTTCATGGAATATCACAAGGGACAGCCTTTCAATAAGAACCATTTAAGACCATGCCCAATGCTTGAAAATCCTGAGCTTCTTCGTGAGATGGTGGCAAGATCCGGAGCCCATGGTACCAATGAAGAATCAGAGGAAAGCGTTGAACACCTCTGCGCAAAGTGTGATAATTATTCAAAAGAGTGGGGACCTGTAGCAGATGATATCTGGGCTCGCCAGAAGCACTATAGAAAAGCATACGAAAACTATGCAAAAGAAAATATAGAAAGCGCCGAGAAGTTGGAATTTCCTGAGACTTTGGAAATCAAGAAAGAAGAGAACAGAGGCGCTTGATTATGTCAAAGATATGGAGGCTGATCTAGAGAATGCCAGACCTGAGCGTGTGTTCATAACTCATTCAGGATGCGACAGGGAAGTTGTTGAAGCTGTAAGAGAGTATCTTAGCGGCCTCGGCATGTTTAAAGAAATCCTTGAAACCCGCGTAGGAAGCGTTGTTTCATCTCATTGTGGTCCAGGAACATTGGGAGTACTGTTTATCTCAAAATGATGGGAACAAAGTAATATTTTTCTTTTTCCAGGAAATATTTCCAAGTGACGCCGGCGGAAGAGATTGCGGGGGTGACGAGCAAGCTGTGATGCAAATTAGCAACGCCAGAAGACACAAAAAAAGGAAGCGATAAACGCTTCCTTTTTAGTAGCGAGAGGGGGACTTGAACCCTCGACACCGCGGGTATGAACCGCGTGCTCTAGCCAGCTGAGCTACCTCGCCATATGTTCGCTCGTCAATCACAAGCGACTAGAATAATATACCTCTTAAGTGGGGGAGTTGTCAACATTAATAATTAAACTTTTTTTAGTTAAGTTCAATAATTCTGATATAATTATATATATGATCAAGCAGCTGCGGAGCCTAGGGCTTCGCAGTTTTGGTAATGATAAGGAGAAAAAGATATGTGGGCTTATGAGACCAGCTTTTACCAGATCTACACTTTAGGATTTTGCGGAGCACCTTTTGAGAATGACGGAAAATTAGAGCACAGGATACTAAAGGTCCTTGACTGGATACCTCATCTTGAAAAGCTCGGAGTAGGTGCAGTTCTTTTTAACCCTGTCTTTGAATCCGACACCCACGGATACAACACAAGGGATTATCGGAAGATTGACACAAGGCTCGGAACCAATGAGGACTTTAAGAAGGTCTGCAAGGTACTTCACAAAAAGGGCATAAAGATTGTGCTCGATGGTGTATTTAACCATGCAGGGCGTGGCTTCTTTGGCTTTCAGGATGTTTTGGAAAAGAGATGGGACTCACCCTACAAGGACTGGTTCCATATCAGTTTTGACGGCAATAACGGCTACAATGACGGCCTTTGGTACGAAGGCTGGGAAGGCAACTTTGATCTTGTAAAGCTCAACCTGCGTAATCCGGCGGTCACAGACTATTTATTGGAGAGCGTAAAATACTGGATAGATGAGTTCGACATAGACGGACTAAGACTGGACGTGGCTTACTGCGTTGAGAGCGATTTCTTAAGGCGCCTTCGATATGAGACCGGCAACTGGAAAGAGGATTTCTTCCTGATGGGAGAGATGATAGGCGGAGATTACAATCGCATCATGGGTGATGATCTGTGCCACAGTGCTACAAATTATGAGTGTTACAAGGGCATGTTTTCATCCTTTAACAGTATGAACATGTTTGAGATAATTCATTCGCTGCTTCGTCAGTTTGGCCCGGAGAACTGGACTCTTTACAAAGGAAAGCACATGTTATCCTTTGTGGATAATCACGATGTATCAAGGATCGCAAGCACTTTAAACAATCCTGCGCACCTTAAGCTCATCTACACCCTTATGTTTGGAATGCCCGGAATCCCAACCATCTACTACGGCAGTGAGTGGGGAGAGAAGGCGGATAAATCCCAGGGTGATCTGGCGCTTCGTCCGTGCTTTGAAAGCCCAAAGTGGACAGAACTTACAGATCACATAGCAGCACTTTGCAAGGGGCAGAAAGGGTCAAAGGCCCTTAACTACGGCGGGTTTAAGTCATTGGTGCTCACCAACAGACAGTGCGTATTTGAAAGAGAAACTGAAGATGACAGAGTTATCGTTGCCATTAATGCTGATGATCAGCCGTTTGTTGCGCATTTTGACGCCAGAGCCGGAAGAGCAACAGACCTTATAACCGGAGAAATGATTGACTTTGGAGGAGGGCTTGAGATCCCCGGCTGCACTTCGTATCTTCTTCAAATTTAACATGAAATCATAATTTACAGTTTACACATGATAAGAATCCATAGTTTCAGAAAAGTGCATTATTGTACAATATTCCTATAGCTGACAACTATTAAACTGCGGGGAATAAAATAATGAAAATATATTTTGACAAGCTTTACAAGGATGACAGAAAAAAGGAACTATGCGGTCTTTGTGTGCCTTTTGAAAAAGGCTTATTAAAAGCGTCTGATGCAGATGCGCTGACAATCTTAGATGGAGACAGACCCCTTCCCGTTCAGGCTGAAGTGACCTCAAAATGGGATGATGGGTCTGTTCGTTTTGTATATCTTTATTTTCTCGCTGATCTTCCGGGAAATGATAAAAAAGAATTCGAACTGGTAACAGACTCCGACGTCAGTCGGGAGTATTCGGAAACGGTTGATATTATTGAAAATCCCGAAGATATAAGCGTTTCAAACGGAGTAATAAAGTTTTGCGTCAAGAACAATTCCGAAAAACTCTTTGAAGAATTTGAATACTCCGATAGGTCTTTTGACAAAGAGCAGTTTGTAGGCCCTTTCGTAACCATATCAGGTGAGAGGTTAAAAACTGTATTTGATAAATGGACAGTTGCCAAGAAAGGCAAGCTCTTCTCAGTTATAGAAGCTAGTGGAAGGTGCCTGACGGCAGATGAAAAGACCTTTTCCGGAGAGGGATTACATTTCGAGATGAGGCTGTCCATAACTGCCGGAAAACCATGGATTGATGCAGGCTTCAGGTTCATAAACTGCACCGATGGAAATATAAAACCGGATGATATTGTATTTGCAATAAAGTCATCTACAGGAGCGGATATTGATCTTTCAAGTCCTGGCATTGGCAATTATATCGTTGATTCCACCGGCTGTGGCGATACAAAGAAAACTTCTGTATCGGGTGATATCGTTACAACAACCGGAATTAAGGAACTTCCCAAATATGACTTCGGAGCAGAAGGCTCCTTGCAGAGTGAAGCTGTAAGGACCATTGCCGGAAAATCCAATTACAGAACCGAGTTTAAGATTTCTACCTCCGCAGCGCAGGTGGAGAATACAATTATTGCTGAAATGCTGGAAAAAGAGGCTAATGAGCATTTCGCAGAAGTTCTCTACGGAACGTTTTTTTCCGACTATACGGATAAGTCAAAGGATGTGGGAGTCTGTGCAACAGTTTTTCAGGCGTTCCAGAATTTCCCTAAGGCTGTTAAGGCTGATAAAAACGGCGTTGTGGTATATATCATTCCGGATCAGAACGAGAATAACAAAGTTTCCAAGGCGGAGCCTGTGATATTTACTTCAGGAATGGCAAGGGAGACGAGATTTCTTTTACACTTCCATGATGCTAAGGAGCCAATATACGAGCTTGATAACAGGAGCCTTATCTACCAGATGCCTGACAGACCTTATATTTCACCTGATGAGTTCGAGAAAGCAGAGGTATTTCCAAAGGTCTTTTTACCAAGGGATAAACAAAACGATGATGTTGAGATAGCCCTTATTGAGAAGGCGGATTCCCATGCAAGGTCCTATGGGATGCTTAATTTCGGCGATGCGCCTGATCCAAACTACACTGCGCAGGGAAGAGGCGATGGAAATCTTGTCTGGACAAACAATGAGTACGACTATCCCCATTCAATGTATATGATGTATGCAAGGACTGGCATTCGAAGATTCCTGGACTATGCCAATGTAGCAGCAGCTCACTGGATGGATGTCGATGTTTGCCATTACAGCTCGGATCCTCTTAGAATGGGCGGACAGTGGGAACACACAAGAAAGCACACCGGAGGCTCGGAAGAAGGCAGGGGCTGCAAGGGAGAGATGGTCTGCAGCCATGAATGGGTTGAGGGACTTCTTGACTTCTATCACTTTACCGGCGATGAGAGGGCGGTAAACACTGCTCTTGGTATTGGCGAGAATGTATTAAGACTTCTGGATACGCCTATGTACCAGGTTCCGGGTGAAGCAAGTGCCAGAGAGACCGGATGGGCCTTGAGAACTTTGACAGCTCTTTTCATCGAGACGGGTGATAAGAAGTGGGTAGATAAATGCGAGTGGATAGTATCCCAATTTGCTGCCTGGAACGACAGATATGGCAAGTGGCTCGCGCCTTATACGGACAACACCACCATAAGAGTGGGATTTATGATTTCCGTTGCCCTTGGCTCTCTAATGCGCTATTACAGGGTGTTCCCGTCTGAAGAATTAAAGAAGATGATGCTGGATGCCATAGATGATCTGACGGAAAACTTTATGACACCCCAGGGGCTTTTCTACTACAAAGAGCTGCCCAGCCTTTCACGAAACGGCACAAACACACTTCTTTTGGAGGCTATGGCCATAGGGTATGAGCTTACGCAGGATAAGAGATATCTTGATTATGGTAAAAAGACCTTTGAAAGAGCTATTGTTGTTTCGCCGGCCTCAGTCGGAGGTAAGAAGATCATAGAGGACGCGGTCATTGTTGGAAGCGGACCAACCAAGAATTTTGCTCAGAGCTTTTTGCCAATAACCGGCTACTACGTGCAACTTGCACTTGCAAATGGAACTGTATTATAATCAATTTATGGAAATGCGTACACCTATTGTTGCAATTTTGGTATTATCCATATTGATCATTGTATACCTGAGGCGGAACATGCCTCGGGTATTTTCTACGCGCGTTTTTTTCATCTTTTTGGTGGTGGCGTACTTAAATGTTCTTGGGGATATCATTCAGAGCGCTGTCTTTGATTATCTTGATAACACCTTTTCTTCGCTGAGAGGCATTTCCCAGATTATCTATGTCGGGACCCTTATAATATGCGCTTTTGTCATGGCACTTTATGTCTATGCCAAAATACTGCATGGTAAAAAGGCATCACCCATCGTTATCGGACTGATCGCAGCTCCGGGAGTCATAGGACTTATTTCGCTTTTATTTGGCAGAGTTAATTATACCGTCACCGAATCCGGGCAATATTACAACGTTGGATTTGTTGTACTCCTTTGTTATTTCATAGGATTTCTTTATATATTCGGAACCATGCTCCTGTCGATCACATTCAGGGACAGGCTCAGGAAAGACGATGCATTGGCTATTACCGCAGGCCTTTTGGCATGGGCGATGCTTGCATTCTTCCAGTTCAAGTTCCATGGATATCAGGTATCATCCATAGCTATAATGCTGATGGCTCTGATACTGTTTCTATCAAGCGAAAACCCGAGAGAGTACTATGAAAAGGATATTCCCGGTGTAAAGAATGAAGATGCTTTTGATCTGGTCATTACAGAGAGATTTGGACTTAGCAAGAGCTTTTTTATAGTATCGGTCATATTTACAGGAAAGACTATGATCCTTAACGGAGAAGACAGAAAGAAACTCTACTCTCTTCAGGGAGAAATAGCCAAGATGGCTGAGGAAGCTACAAAAGAGAGCTCGTACTTATCAAGCTGGAATACTCTCTCTTACATTATTGAGAATCCGGAAAGCGTAGAGAAATTGATGTCACTGATAAACAACTACAAGGATGACAGTGGCAACTATAAACTGACATACGCAGTGCTTGAAGTCCCTAAACACACAAAAAAGGCTGATGAATCGCTACAGATCCTGCGCTACGTATCAGGCGAATACATATATACTCACTATTCACCGAATCTGGTAATCGATAATAAGATCATCGACAAGATGGTTTACAGGAATACCATCGAAGATGTTGTCAGAGCAGCAGTTAAGGATAAGGCCTTTGAAGTCTACTATCAGCCGATCCTGAGTGTTAAGGAAGGCAAATTTATCTCGACAGAAGCGCTTGTAAGACTTAAAAGAGCTGACAGCGAAAACTACATATCTCCCGAGGATTTCATTCCCATTGCCGAGAAATGCGGACTGATACAGGAAATTGATGATCTGGTATTTGAGAAGGTATGTTCATTTATCGCAAAGGAAAACCTGTCAAGCTACGGAATCAGGAAGGTTGAGGTCAATCTCTCCGGAAATGAAGTGGTTGACAGAAAGACCTATGCAAGGCTTATCGGTAAGATGGAAAAATACCATATACCTGCAAAGATGATAAACTTCGAGATCACTGAAACCGCCTATATCAACAATGATGATGCATTCAAGCATAATGTTCAAAAGCTTAAAGAACTGGGAAGTACATTCTCCATGGACGACTTTGGTTCAGGCTATTCCAATCTTTTGGAGCTTCTGAAAATGGATTACGTCATGGTCAAGATGGACAAAGAGTTTATCTGGAATTGTATGGACCTTGATAAGCCTGAGAATATGAGGATGCTTGAATACTCCATAAATTTCTTGAAGGACTATGGACTCCACGTTCTTGCCGAGGGTGTAGAAACCATAGATCAGGCTAAAACTTTAATAGAAAAAGGTGTAGAATATTTACAGGGATTCTACTATTCGAGACCTTTACCCGAAAATGAGTACATTGAGTTTCTGAAGGCACAGAAAGGAGACAGGCTATGAACGAAGCCCTATACGATGCAGTTTTTTGTTACGGTGAAAACAAGGTTGACCCATTTGCCAAATGCTATGTGGATTTTGACAGGATCATATCGGATATGAAGCTGGTCGGATATGAGCTGAATTCATTTAACATTGTTCATCAGATCATGCTTGAACAGCTTGATGACCTTATCAGGACCAAGGGTAAGGCAATCGAGGAGTCCATGGATCTTGATAACAGAGATGCCTACTGCAGGGAGAAATTCGGGCTTTCCTTCAAGGATATCGACGCCCTTGATCCCACAAACGATATAGAATGGGACATCAAGAGCGGACAGGTTATCTTTTATCTTAAGCCTGAGGCAAAACACAAAGAAGAGGCGTACTTCATATTCTTTAAGAAAAAACTCGACCAGTTTATGAACAGGACAGGCTTTAATTATTTGAGTCTGTAACAGGGATAGTTATGGTACTGGAAACAAAGCGTTTGATACTTAGAGGCTGGAGAGATGAAGATGCTCCCAGCCTCTTTAATTATGCAAAAGATGACAGGGTAGGTCCTGTTGCCGGTTGGCTTCCCCATAAGGATGAGGCCTATTCAAGGGCTGTGATTAGGACTATTCTCTCAGGGGATGAGACCTATGCCATCTGCCTTAAAGAGAGGAACAACGAGCCCATTGGCAGTATTGGACTGACTTTAGTGGGAAGTCCCGAAAGACCCCTGGAGGAAGGGGCGGCTGAGCTTGGATACTGGGTCGGAGTTCCCTTCTGGGGCATGGGAATAGCTCCTGAGGCTGCTGAAATACTTATAAAAAGAGGCTTTGCAGACCTTGGACTTGATCGGATCTACGCAGGGTATTTTATTGGCAACAACAGGTCAAAAAGAGTTCAGGAAAAATGCGGTTTTATATACCACCATACCAATGCAAAGTCCCGTGTCATCATGCTTGGCGAGACCCGTGTTGAGTGTATCAATTGTCTGACAAGGGATAGCTGGGAATCAGGTTATAAGTCACAAAAAAAACATAATTAATTCAGATTTAAATATTACAAAAAACGTAATATTGTGCTATAATTTACGTACTGGCGGCGTGAAAACGCTTACAGTATGCGGTCTGAAAAAAACAAGGAGGAACACGATGTTAAATATTGGAGAGTGCGTTATTTATGGCAGCCATGGTTTATGCAGCGTACGTGATATTCTTGTTCCGTCTTTCCTTGAGAGAGGGAAGGAGAAGGAGTATTACCAGATGGTTTCAGCGGTAGATGCGGGAAGTGTGCTGTATGTTCCTGTCGAAGGTGCTGAGAGCAAGATCCGTGATGTGATAAGCGCAGATGGTGCAGAAGAGCTCATTGATGAGATTGAATATGCTCCTGAAATTGAGCTTCCTGAAGGTAAAAAGGCTGAGCCGGTTATTTCCGAAGTTATTAAACGCAACATGGTAGATGAGATGATGAGTCTTGTTAAGACCCTTCACAAGATCAAAGCCATTCGACTTTCAGAAGGCAAGAAATTTGCTTCACTTAACGAGAGATACTTAAGCATTGCTGAAAAACTTTTGTATACGGAATTAGCGTTCTCACTTAAAGTTGAGAAGGATGACATAAAGAAAAGAGTTTTTGAAGAGCTTTCACAGTTACCGCTTGAGACTGCATAATGCAGTCTCTTTTTTTTGCATGTTTATGGGCAAGGCAGGGCAAATGTGTTACAATGTGTTCTATGGTTAAAACAGAGGAACTTTATTATCAGGATGCATATTTGAAGGAGTTTGAAGGGAAGGTCTTATCCTGTGAAAAAGGAAAGGGCGATTCCTTTTTAGTGGTGCTTGACAGAACTGCCTTCTTCCCTGAGCAGGGAGGACAGAGCTCTGACATCGGGTCTATTTCTGATGCCGTAGTTACTCACGTCAGTATTACAGACGGGATAATAACTCATGTCACAGACAGGGAGCTGCCTGTGGGAGAGTGCGTAAAGGGAATTATTGACTTTGACCACAGATTCAGCAATATGCAGCAGCACACAGGAGAGCATATCTTCTCCGGAATCGTTAATTCAAAATACGGCTATGACAACGTTGGCTTTCATCTTAGTGACTCAGAGGTCACCATGGACTACAACGGAGTCCTTACCGATGAGGATATCCATGATGTTGAGTTTTTGGTAAACAGGGCAATCTGGGAGAACGTGGAAGTTAAGTGCGAATTCCCGGCAAAAGAGATCCTGGATGGCCTTCAGTACAGAAGTAAGAAGGAACTTACCGGCGATGTGAGAATTGTCACTGTGGTTGGATACGATACCTGCGCCTGCTGTGCACCTCACGTTGCAAGAACAGGAGAAATCGGACTTTTAAAGGTTGTCAGCTGTCAGAATTACAAAGGCGGAGTTCGTGTAAGCATTCTTTGCGGGAAAAGAGCTCTTGAATACATAAATGATCAGCTTCAGGTTGTAGGGCAGCTCACAGGTCTTTTAACAACCGGTTATGATCGTATTGTGTCTTCAGTAAAAAAGCTATCGGATGAAAACTACGCTTTGAAGGGCAAACTCTCAGATTGCAGAGAAAAGCTCATAGGTTATGAACTTGACAGCATAGATAAAAACAAAGAAAATGTCTTTTTAAAGAAAGAGGCAGGGCTTGACGGAAACCTTATGAGAAAGGTTGCCAATGCGCTGATCGAAACTCGCAGCGGTTATTGCGGAGTATTCTCCGGAGATGACAATGCGGGTTATAAATACATAATCGCTACAAAGGGTGAAGGAAAGGATCTAAAAGCCCTTCAGAACATGCTAAGAGAAGAGTTCGGTGCCAAGGGCGGTGGAAGCAGCGCTATGGTTCAAGGCAGCATGGGCTCTGTAAATGTAGCGGATGTTATTAAAAAATGTGAGTCATTCTGAAGGCTTATCGTCAGGGTGAATCAGGGGAATGAGTATGAAAGTTGGGACTTTTAAGGACTTCAAGGAAGGATGCAGAGATGCTTTGCCAATCTGTCTCGGATATATGGCTGTGTCTTTTGCCTTCGGAATTGAAGCTTCAAAAATAGGAATGAGTGTATTTCAGGCCGCTATGACGTCACTTCTTAATGTGACCAGTGCCGGTCAGTTCTCCGCACTGGAGATCATAGCCAGAAACGGAAGCTTTATAGAGCTGGCAATTCTGCAGTTTATCATCAATCTCAGATATATGCTTATGAGCTGTGCTCTTTCACAGAAGCTCGATCCCGAGCTGGGAACGGGTCACAGAATGGGAATCTCCTATGGTGTGACCGATGAGATATTTGGTGTGAGTGTTCTTAGAAAAGGAAGACTATATCCTGCGTATTCCTATGGACTTATAGTTACATCAGTATTTGGCTGGGTTCTTGGAACATCACTTGGAGCTTTTTCCGGGCAGATCATGCCGGAGAGGCTTATAAGCTGTCTCGGACTTGCCATATACGGTATGTTTATTGCGATAATCATTCCTGATACCAGAACCAGCAAGGCTGTTATGGCTGTTGTTCTTTCAGCTATGGCGCTCAGCACGGTATTTACTTATGCGCCTGTCCTTGGAACAGCCATTTCATCAGGCTTCAGGATCATTATAATAACAGTTGTTGTTGCTGCAGCTGCTGCATTTCTTGCACCTGTTTCGGATGAGAACGGAGGTGATAAGGAATGAGCAGAGTATATCTTTATATCATACTAATGGCTGTAGTTACTTATCTGATAAGAGCACTTCCTCTTACCCTTATCAGAAAAGAAATAAAGAGCAGGTTCATAAAGTCATTTCTGTACTATGTTCCCTATGCTACACTGGCAGCAATGACGTTCCCGGCAATTCTTAGTGCAACTGATTATGTTATTTCATCTGTTATCGGATTTGTCGTGGCACTTGTTCTTGCCTTCAATAAAAAGAGCCTTCTTACCGTTGCGGCATTTTCCTGTGCAGCGGCCTTTATAGTAGAGCTTTTTTTGCACTGATAATTGATTTTTTATAATGAAAGGGATATTGCTATGCGAGTTGGAATGGGATACGATGTTCATAAGCTTGTAGAAGGAAGAGATCTAATAATTGGCGGAGTTAAGATTCCCTATGAGAAGGGGCTTCTGGGACACTCTGATGCAGACGTTCTTCTTCATGCTATAATGGATGCACTTCTTGGAGCAGCAGCTCTTGGAGATATCGGGAAACACTTCCCGGATACTGATCCTAAATACAAGGGAGCTGATTCTTTGGATCTTCTAAAAGAGGTTTACAAGCTCCTTGATAAAAATGACTATGTAGTAGAGAACATCGATGCCACAATAATAGCTCAGGCACCCAAGATGAGACCACACATAGATGAGATGAGAATTAATATAGCACATGCTCTTCGAATTGAGATGTCACAGGTTAACGTCAAGGCGACAACTGAAGAGGGGCTTGGCTTTACAGGAACCGGAGAAGGAATTTCATCTCAGGCGATATGTCTTTTAACAAATAAAATCTATACCTGCAAGGAGCACAGCAATGAGTAACGATTTCAGATTTTACAATTCACTCACAAGAAAAGTGGACGAGTTCGTTCCAAATGAAGAAGGAAAGGTGTCAATGTACACCTGTGGACCTACCGTTTACCACTATGCACATATCGGAAATATCAGAACCTATATCATGCAGGATGTTTTGGTCAAGGCACTGGAATACGCAGGATATGATGTTAAGCGTGTCATGAACATCACCGATGTAGGACATCTTTCATCCGATGCAGATACCGGAGAGGACAAGATGCTCGCAGGTGCCAAGAGAGAGCACAAGAGCGTAATGGAGATTGCCAAGTTCTATACAGATGCATTCTTCAAGGATTTTGATGCGGTTGGAAATAAGAAACCTGATGTTATTGAACCTGCTACAAACTGCATTCCCGAGTTTATTCACATGGTTGAAGTTCTTCTTGAGAAGGGTTATGCATATCAGGCAGGCGGAAATATCTACTTCGATACCAGTAAGCTCGATGATTACTACGTTTTCTCATCAGCAATCGAGAAGGAAGCACTTCAGATCGGTGTAAGAGACGATGTAGAAGAGGATTCAAACAAGAAGAACAAGACTGACTTTGTTCTGTGGTTTACCAAGTCCAAGTTTGAAGATCAGGCCCTTAAGTGGGAGAGCCCATGGGGCGTTGGATATCCCGGATGGCACATCGAGTGCTCATGCATTTCCATGAAGCACCTGGGTGAGAGACTTGATATTCACTGCGGTGGTGTTGATAACATGTTCCCTCACCACACAAATGAGATTGCCCAGTCTGAGAGCTATTTGGGACACAAGTGGTGCAACTACTGGTTCCACAGCAATCACTTAAATGACAGAGCCGGCAAGATGAGTAAGTCCAAGGGAGCTGTTCTTACAGTTTCAGTTCTTAAGGAAAAAGGCTATGATCCGCTGGTTTACAGATTCTTCTGCCTCCAGTCTCACTATCGTAAGCCTCTTGAGTTCTCATTTGATGTTCTTGACAGCAATGTTGGAACTTACAACAAGCTCGTCAAGAGAGTTTCTGAGCTTAAGGCTGACGGCGCAGTTGATGAGAATGTTAAGAAGGAGTTTGAGGATAAGTTCAGGGAGGCTATTTCAGACGATCTGAATACTTCAATGGCTATCACGATCCTCTATGATGCTCTTAAGGCAGATACAAACGATGCTACTAAGCTTGCTCTTGTTGAGAGCTTTGACAAGGTTCTTTCTCTTGATCTTATCGGACATGCAAAGAGCCTTTTGGAAAACGCAGGCCCGGATGTAGATCCTGAGCTTCTTGAGTACATCAACGAGCAGATACAGAAGAGAGCAGAAGCCAAGAAGGCCAAGGACTTTGCAACTGCTGATGCCATAAGAAATGAGCTTTTGGAAAGAGGCGTTGAGATCAAGGATACCCGTGAGGGAGTTAAATGGCAGCTGGTTTAAATGATTATATAAACGAGAAATTCGATATCACCTCCAAGGACATAAGGACATATTCGCCCTTAACTCTGGCGTATATCGGTGATGCGGTCTATGACCTGATAGTAAGGTCAGTTCTTGTAAACAGGGGCAATACTGCGGTCAACAATCTCCATAAAAGAGCAAGTGCTATTGTAAAAGCACCCGCCCAGGCAGCGATTGCAGCTTCCATTATGGATGATCTTACCGATGAGGAAAAAGACATCTACAGAAGAGGCAGGAATTCCAAGCCCCACACAAAAGCCAAGAACGCATCTACAATAGAGTACCTTGAGGCTACAGGACTTGAGGCGGTTGTCGGCTTCTTATATCTTAAAGGCGACATGGACAGAGCTCTAAACCTTATAAGGCTTGGGCTTGAGCGTAATAACCTGGAGCTGTGATCAATATTTGAGGAATTTAAATGGAAAAAGAAATACTGACTCCCAACGAGGAGAAAATCGAGGGCAGAAATGCCGTAATAGAGGCCTATAGATCAGGAAAGACCATAGACAAGATCTATATTCTTGACGGATGCCAGGACGGACCGGTATCCACCATCAGAAGAGAAGCCAAGAAACAGGGCTCACTAATAAAGTTTGTCAGCAGGGAGAGGCTTGACCAGATATCCGAAACCGGCAAGCATCAGGGCGTAATAGCTATAGCTGCAGCTTATAAGTACTCTGAGATGGAGGATATTTTCGAGCTTGCAGAGGCAAGAAACGAAGATCCATTTGTATTTGTCCTGGATGGAATTGAGGATCCTCATAATCTCGGAGCTATCATCAGAACAGCCAATCTCTCCGGTGCACACGGAGTTATCATTCCCAAGAACAGGGCAGTAGGTCTTACAGCTACAGTTGCCAAGGCCTCAGCAGGAGCATTAAACTACACTCCCGTTGTTAAGGTCACCAACATAGCTCAGACCATCGAAGACCTTAAAAAACGTGGCCTTTGGTTTGCCTGTGCCGATATGGACGGTACCACCATGTATAAGCTCAATTTAAAGGGTGCCATCGGACTTGTTATCGGCAATGAAGGCAGCGGAGTATCAAGACTTGTAAAAGAGAAGTGCGACATGATCGCATCTATCCCCATGAAGGGTGATATAGATTCACTTAACGCATCTGTTGCAGCAGGTGTACTTGCTTTTGAGGTTGTAAGACAAAGACTTTCGTGAGGTCATCAGATGAGCAAGGGAAAGTACAGCGATATTGATGATGAGCAGCTTATCGTCCGCATACATGACGGAGGTCAGGACGATATAACCGATTACATCATGAACAAATATAAGAACCTGGTCCGTAAAAAGGCTGCTTCCATGTACATCCTTGGCGCAGATAAGGACGATCTTATCCAGGAAGGTATGATAGGTCTTTTCAAGGCGGTCAGGGATTATGACTGCGGAAGAGATGCAAGCTTTGCCACTTTTGCAGAGCTCTGTATTTCAAGGCAGATGTATTCTGCCATCAAATCCCTTTCCAGGAAAAAACATGCTCCCCTTAACAGCTACATATCGATTTATGCCAGCAGAGAGGATGCAGAGCAGGGAAGCGAATCCATATTGGAGGAAGTACTGGAATCCGATGCAAACCTTATTCCGGAGCAGTACGTAATCGACCAGGAGAATCTTCAGGATCTTGAGGGTGAGATAGACAGAGAACTCAGCGACTTGGAGCGCCAGGTTTTGGACCTCTACGTTACAGGCATGAGTGTAAAAGAAATCTCTGCAGTGCTCGGCAGGGATGAGAAGTCCACTGACAACGCAATGCAGAGAATTCGTAATAAACTAAAGAAATATCTTAAAAAGAAGGGTTAAGCAAAGGCATCAAAGCTCATTGATCCGCCACCTGAGCCGTAGGCTGAGGGAACCGATACGGTTATCGGCGTAGGAGAGCTTGATATGGCTGCAGCTCCGCCAAAGGCAGGAGCAGAGGTTGCAGCTCCGGATAGTCCGGTACCGGCGATGCCCTTTTTTTCGTATTTATCCATGATTGCCTTAAGATAATCACCGTCAGCTTTGGCGATATCTTTCATTTCCTTGGTGCGATGCTTTAATTTCAGCATCTTGAGGTCGTCTTCCGACATGTTTGGATCGGGAGCTGCCATGGTATTTGCCAGTTCATCCAGATCCAAAACCTCATCCATTTCTTCCATGGCATCCTGAACCATCTTCATCATTTCAGAGGTCATTTCCTCCATGGAATCCTTATTGTTTTCCATTACTTCCGCAATGGCGAGCTCCATCTCTTCTGAGAGCTCTTCCATTCTAGCAGCCGCCTCTTCCTGCATATCGGACATCATAAGCTGCATTTCTTCGGCATAATCCTGCTCGGTGTATGCCTGATCCTCAGGGATTTCTTCCTCTATAGGCTCTTCCTCAAGATCTTTTTCCTCTTCGCGTTCTTCTTCCTTTTCCTCAAGAGCTGCCATGGCGCCGTTCTGACCGCGCTCGATCATCTCTTCCTGCTGAAGGTGTGCGACTTTCTTTTTGGCTATTCTCTCCATGGATTTGGCGTGCTCGATGGAAATCTGAAGCTCTTCTTCGTCATATTCACCGCTGTTTCGCAGCCTTTTTAGGCGCTGAACTTCGCGTCTTGCTGCAGATGCTGCTTTCCTTGCACTTACGGAAGTTTTGCTTGTTACGATCTGGGAGGATATCTTTTTATAGCTGTACTGGAGCTTTTTCTTTTCCAGATTGGTTTCCTTGGCTTTGGCTCTTGATGCCCTTAAGGAATCAGCGTAGCTCTGACTCTGGCCTATTATTGAATTGTCTTTCTTTTGCTGGGTACGCTGCTGATATTCAAGTGATCTGACAGAAGTGGAAGAGCCTGAAGATTTATTTGAAGCGGGCTTATTATTTTGCGCACCAAAACCACGAGCCTGACCTGCCCAGGCATCTGCCTGCGTCTGGCCCCTGTCTCTGATGGAAGTGTATATTTGATTGGCGTTTATGCTAATACTCATACGCATCCTCCTTGATGCACGTGGCTGAAAATCCTTTTCAGAGTTGCATAACCTTCCATATCATTTATCGTCATATATTATTAGAATCTTTAGTCTTTTTTCAAAAAAGCAAGTAAATAAAAAATCCTTGCCATATACTCATTAGTGTGCTATATTTATATAGCTGTTGTAAAACAGTAAACGTGAACACATTGATGTCAGGTGCTTTAAGCGCTGACAACGTCTGTCGGAAACAGATGAAGTATTCAGATATAGTGAGGTGATAAGAAATGAGACAGGACATCCAGCCAGAATTCCATCAGGCAACAGTTACTTGCAACTGCGGTAACACATTTACAGTAGGATCAACAAAGAGCGAAATCCACGTAGAAATTTGCTCAAAGTGCCATCCTTTCTACACAGGAACTCAGAAGGCTACTGCTGCTCGTGGACGTATTGATAAGTTCAACAAGAAATACGGCATGGACAACAAGTAATATACAATTTGAGATCAAGAAACAAGTGAGGCCCAGGCATTTACGCCTTGGCCTCTTTTTCTTTAACAGGCGGTAAACTAAGATGAAGAGACGTAAGAGAAAGATTAGACACTATTCGGGAATAGGCGGACAGGCTGTTCTTGAAGGTGTAATGATGAAAAATAAGGATATGTACGCTGTTGCTGTCAGAAAGCCAAACGGTGAGATAGTGGTTGAGCATGATGAGTACCACGGCGTTGGATACGGCAGCAAGCTCCTTAGCATTCCTTTCGTAAGAGGAATCTTTGTATTTATTGATTCCCTTATCCTTGGACTTAAATCCCTTAATTACTCATCTTCATTCTATGAAGAGACCAATGAGAAGCCTACCAAGCTCGACGAGGAGATCGATAAGGTATCAAGCGGACATGAGGATACGTTCCTTATGGTATTTACAACGCTTTTATCATTTGCGTTCGCTATCGCGCTGTTTATGATCCTTCCTTATGCGATTTCAGAGATTATCTCTAAGTATGCGAGAAATGATTCTTTAGTAGCAATCGTTGAGGGCGTTCTCAGGATCTTTATCTTTGTACTTTATATCCTTATAATATCGAGGATCAGAGATATAAAGAGACTTTTCATGTACCACGGAGCAGAGCATAAGTGCATCAACTGTATCGAAAAGGGCAGACCTCTTACAGTGAGCAATGTAAGAAAGAGTTCAAGACTTCACAAGAGATGCGGAAGCAGCTTCATGCTGTTTGTTATGCTTATCAGTATCATCCTGTTCTTCTTTATCAGGGTTGATTCCTATGTTTGGCGCGTGGTAATAAGGATACTTCTGATCCCGGTTATTTCCGGAATATCCTATGAGATCATAAGACTTGCCGGAAGAACAAACTTCTTCCTGGTTAAAATGATCTCTGCTCCGGGACTCTGGCTTCAGAGACTTACAACCAAGGAGCCTGATGATGACATGATAGAAGTTGCCATCAAGTCTGTTGAGGCAGTATTTGACTGGAAGGAATTCCTTTCTGATTCCTTTGGATACGAGATTGATGAGAGCTGGATTGCTGATGATGATAAGGCAGATCAGGCAGCTGAGTAAATTATTATGAACTATCTAAATTCTTTTGAAAACGGAAAAGAAAAGCTTATGAGAGCCGGAGTAGACGAGTATGCACTTGATGCCCGGCTCCTTTTAGAATGTGTATGTTCTACTGACCACAGTACGCTCCTTGCCCACCCGGATAAAGAGCTTACGGAGGATGAAGAGTCCTTATATACCTCTTACTTAGACAGAAGAGCAAACAGAGAGCCTGTTGCCTATATCCTTGGCAAATGGGATTTTATGGGACTAGAGTTTACGGTAAACAGTAACGTCCTTATCCCTGAGCAGGACAGCGAGTTTTTGGTTGAGGAAGCTCTAAGGCACTGCGAAGACGGTATGAAGGTCCTTGACCTGTGTACGGGTTCGGGCTGTATCGGTCTTAGTATCCTTAACTACACTAATGGAACAAGTGCGCACTGTACTGACATTTCAGAGGCTGCTCTTTTAGTGGCAAAAGAAAATGCGGATAGCCTGGGGTTATCCGACAGGTGTGAATTTGAGCAGACAGATCTTTTCCCTAAGAAGAATGATAAATATGATATCGTGGTATCAAATCCGCCATATATAGCAACTAAAGTAATAGAGAGCCTTGCGCCTGAAGTTAAGGACCATGAGCCGCGCCTTGCACTGGATGGAGATGAGGATGGCCTTTTATTCTACAGAAGGATTGCCGATAAGGCAGGAGAGTATCTCTTCTCAAGCGGATATCTCATACTTGAGATAGGCTATGATCAGGCAGAGGCGGTAACAGGTCTTTTGAAGGAAAATGGTAAGTACCATGATATAGAAGTGGTTAAGGATTTCTCCGGAAACGACAGAGTTGTGAAGGCCTGCTTTTATTAGCGGGGCATATTCTGGAAACTGAGACTATGATTGTTATCGGGAGAGATGAATATGTTTGACAGATTAGAAGATATTATCAGAAGATATGAAGATATAACCATGATGCTGGGCGACCCTTCAGTTGTTTCAGATCAGGAGAAATTCAGAAGCCTTATGAAGGAGCAGAAGTCCCTCGAGACTCTGGTTGAATGTTACAAAGAATATAAGGACACCAGGCAGACCATTGAGGATTCACTGCAGCTTCTTGATGAAGAGAGCGATCCTGAGATGAAGGAAATGCTAAGAGAAGAGCTCTCCGATGCCAAGGATAAGATCCCTGAGCTTGAGGAGAAGCTTAAGATACTGCTTCTTCCTAAGGACCCTAATGATGAGAAGAACGTAATTGTTGAGATAAGAGCAGGTGTCGGAGGAGATGAGGCTGCGCTGTTTGCTGCCGATATGTTCAGACTCTATACAAGATATGCAGAGAGACGCGCATGGAAAATAGAGACCATGAGCGTAGAAGATATAGGTATCGGTGGTATCAAGACCGTCAGCTTTATGATAAAGGGTGACGGAGCATACTCAAGACTTAAGTTTGAGAGCGGTGTTCACAGAGTTCAGAGAATACCTACGACAGAGTCAGGCGGAAGGATCCATACCTCAGCTATAACCGTGGCAATCATGCCGGAAGTTGAGGATGTAGAAGTCGAGATCGACATGAACGACTGTAAGTTCGATGTTTTCAGGGCTTCAGGAAACGGCGGACAGTGCGTAAATACCACAGATTCAGCCGTAAGACTTACTCACCTTCCTACAGGTATCGTAATCTCCTGCCAGGATGAGAAGAGCCAGCAGCAGAATAAAGCCAAGGCCTTAAAGGTGCTTAGAGCCAAGCTCTATGAGATGGAGCAGGAGAGAAAGCACAATGATGAGGCGCAGCTGCGTAAGAGCCAGGTTGGAAGCGGAGACAGGTCAGAGAAGATAAGAACCTACAACTTCCATCAGGGAAGAGTAACCGATCACAGGATCGGACTTACTCTTTACAAGATAGATCAGATCATGGACGGAGATCTGGACGAGATTATTGACAGCCTTATCGCTGCGGATCAGGCAGAGAAGCTTGCTTCAGTGGAAGAATAATTAAAATTACATAAAAATGAGCCTTTTCGTTGATGTAAAAAACCAAATGTTGTAAAATTATTATATGTTACATCGTATGTTTGTCAGTATGGCTACACCTATGGAGGCATATGGACGCTGGATTTAAGACAGAACTAATTGAATGGGGCGTTGACTGGAACGAGATATTGGACCGATTCATGGGCAATGAGGACCTCATTGCCAAGTTCATGTTCAAGTTTTTAAATGACCAGAGCATGAATGACCTTACGAAGTATTTAGATGAAGGTAACGTTTCAGAGGCATTTAAAGCTGTTCATACCCTTAAGGGCGTAGGAGCAAACCTTGGACTTAAAGGCTTCCTTACTCCGGTATGCGAGCTTACTGAGATATTAAGAGCCGGTTCTATGGATGGTTATCAGGAAAAGTACGACCAGATAAAGCCGAAGTATGATGCACTGATAGGTATTTTGCAAAAGTATCAGGCATAAAAAAAGCAGATCATAGAAGATCTGCCTCAATACCGTTTGATTCTAAAAAGCTTGGGATGTATTCGTCCCAGGCTTTTTCTGCGCTTTTATCCAGGGTAAAGATGTTGTAGCTTACGCCTGTGGTGATGATAACTTCGCCCTGGGAGAATCTCAGATTTATGCCAAGAGATATCTGATCCGGGGAGATATCCATATCAGCATTTTGTAAGAGCGTGAGTTTATCAGAATCGCTAAGGTGCAATATGAACTTGAAACCAAGTGGTGTCTGCTTGCCCTTTATAAGGATAAGAGCTATGGGACGGATCTTGGCCCAATTTGAGAATTCATTACTTAGAGCTGCTTCAGACTCTTCTGAGTCTTTGTAGAATTCCTTATGAATCCTTCCGTCTATGGTAAAGGTATTAAAGGTATCGATGGTGACTTCCTCCACAAGAAAGCTGTCGAACAGCTCAGTTGTCAGAAGCTTGGCCATGAAGTTTTTCTGCTGCTTAATCTTTAGTGCTATCAAATCTTTTTAAATCCCCCAAAAGAATTAATTACTTAAATTCCCGCTTTCCTTGGCATATTGCCTTGCCTTACTTATGGCGTTTCTGTAGGTAAAGGAAACAGGAAGAGTCATGTCGTTGTCCATGGTGACCTTACCAAAGGACGTCTTTTTTACATGGTTGACATTTACAAGTCCGTTGTCATTTACAGGGCAGATCTGCGGGAAGATATTGCACTGATCATAGAAATTGACTATGTCATCGAGAACGCAGGCTACGCGGTTTCCTGTGAGATGAACTTCAAGCTCGGAGCGGACTCTTTTGACACAGATGATATCGTCCCCATGGGCATAGATGGTCTCATCTTTACCGCGAAGTTCTATGGAAGGCTCGCCGTTTACAGCAAGCTCTGCAATCTTATCAACGATGGCAGTGATTTCAGCCACTTTGATAGGCTTTTCAAGAAACATGATGTTAGAAGCTGTGATGCCTTCTTTTTCCACCAGGGCTTTGTAGTCGATGGTGGAAGAGCACATTACGATGGGACTCTCGATACCTGCATAGAGAAGCATCTTCAGGATATTAAAGCCGTTGCACTCATCATCGTGCATATCGACAAAAAGACCCTGATACATCTTCGGATTTTGCATGAAGGCCTCAACGTTACCGTAGGAATCGATCCAGATTCTCTCACCGGTTTCCTTAAAGTATCTGTCGGACTGGCGCCCCAAAAGGCGCTCTGTCTGCTTTCTGTCAGCTATATTGTCATCACAAACGGCTAAATGCATAGGATACCTCTTTTACATAAAGTTAAATTCTATCGGACTAAAATAAAGAAGAACTACAAGTGCAATCTGTAATATAAGTATTATAGGCATTCCGAAGAGAAAATACCAATGCTTGGTCTTGTGCCTGAAAAGGTGCATACCTAGGATACTTCCGATACTTCCTCCAAGAATTGCGATAGCAAAAAGGGTCGCTTCCGGGATACGAAAGGCGCTGCGTATCGCGCGCCTTTTATCGATTCCCATGAAAGCGAACCCTAATATGTTAAGTATTAGCAGATATATTCCAAGAATAAAGATGGTCTTCATTAATTATTTGTTCTTTTCAACTTCCTGCATCTTCATAGCACGAACCTTGCATGATAAGCCAAAGAGATTGATGAAGCCCTCTGCATCGTGGTGGTCGTAAAGATCACCTGTCTTGAAGGAAGCGATGCTCTCGTTGTAGAGAGAGTAAGGTGACTTTGTACCAGCCTTGATGATGTTGCCCTTGTAGAGCTTGAATGTAACTTCTCCGGTTACATACTTCTGAGTTGACTCAATGAATGCCTGCTCGGCCTCGCGAAGAGGAGTGAACCATTTCCCTTCATATACTAGATCGGCAAACTTGTTGCCCATATCTTTCTTCATTGTATAGGTATCGCGATCCAAAATCAACTCTTCAAGCTGCTGATGAGCCTCGTAGAGAATGGTTCCACCGGGTGTCTCGTATACGCCGCGGGACTTCATTCCAACTACACGGTTCTCAACGATATCTACGATACCGATGCCGTTCTCGCCGCCAAGCTTATTGAGGGTGCGGATGATATCGGAGACCTTCATCTCTTTTCCGTTAACTGACTTGGGAACTCCGCCCTCGAAAGTCATGGTAACGGTTGTAGGTGTATCGGGTGCATCCTCAGGTGTCTTACCAAGAACAAGGAGATGCTTGTAGTTAGGCTCAAGTGAAGGATCCTCAAGCTCAAGTCCCTCGTGAGAGATGTGCCAGAGGTTTCTGTCACGGCTGTAGCTGGAGTCTGCAGAGAATGGAAGATTGATGCCATGAGCCTTGCAGTATGCAATCTCAGATTCACGTGAATCCATTGTCCACTTATCATTTCTCCATGCAGCGATTATCTTGATGTCAGGAGCAAGAGCCTTGATACCAAGCTCGAAACGGATCTGGTCGTTACCCTTACCTGTAGCACCGTGGCAGATTGCAACAGCGCCTTCTTTTCTTGCAATCTCAACAAGCTTCTTGGCGATCAGTGGACGAGCCATTGATGTACCAAGCAGGTACTTGTTCTCGTAAACAGCGTGAGCCATTACGCAGGGAACGATATATTCATCACAGAATTCATCTACAACGTCAAGAACATAGAGTTTGCTGGCTCCACAGCTGATAGCTCTTTCCTCAAGACCGTCAAGTTCCTCTTCCTGTCCGCAGTCGATGCAGACACAAACAACTTCGTAATCAAAGTTTTCTTTAAGCCACGGGATGATAGCAGTAGTATCAAGTCCGCCTGAGTATGCGAGAATAACCTTTTCTTTTGCCATTGAAACACTCCTCAACTTTCTTCGTATGTTATAATTATTGTTGCTCGTTGGATATAAATATAAACCCTCGATGCATAAAATGCAACACCAAAATGCATAAATATTTAAAAATCTTTCCAATTCTGCATAAATATTTAAATTTCTATTGCATTATTCATGCATGGGTCGTATACTTAAAAAAGTTTATACATATATGAGAGGTGAAAACCATTATGATCAAAGTAGGAATTATCGGTGCTACAGGCTACGCGGGAGCTGAAATCGTAAGACTCATCCAGGGTCATCCCGATGCAGAGGTTGTGTGGTACGGATCCAGAAGTTTTATCGATGAGAAGTACAGTAATATATATGGAAACTTCTTTAAACTGGTTGATGCAAAGTGCATGGATGACAACATGGAAGAGCTTGCATCACAGGTGGATGTCATCTTCACGGCGACTCCACAGGGACTGTGCGCATCACTTGTTAATGAAGATATTCTTAATAAAGTAAAGATAATCGATCTGTCAGCAGACTTCAGATTAAAAGATGTTTCTGTATATGAGAAGTGGTACAAGATAGAGCACAAGGCGCCTCAGTATATAGAAGAAGCAGTTTACGGACTCTGTGAGATCAACAGAGATAAGGTAAAGAGTGCAAGGCTTGTTGCAAATCCCGGATGCTATACCACCTGCTCAATCCTTACAGCTTATCCTCTTGTTAAGGAAGATCTTATAGATGTAGATACACTTATCGTTGATGCTCTCTCTGGAGTGTCCGGAGCAGGAAGAGGAGCCAAGGTTGCCAACCTCTACTGCGAAGTCAACGAATCTGCCAAGCCTTACGGAGTTGCCACTCACAGACACACTCCTGAGATTGAGGAACAGCTTGGCTACGCAGCGGGAAAAGAGATGGTGATAAACTTTACACCTCACCTTGTCCCAATGAACAGAGGAATTCTTGCTACAGAATACGCTACTCTTATAAAGAAGGACGGCAAGCTTCCTACTTCTTCCGATATAAGAGCTGCTTATGAGAAGTATTATAAGGATGAGAAATTCATAAGGCTCTTAGATGACGGTGTATGTCCCGAGACCAGATGGGTAGAGGGCAGCAACTTTGTAGATATCGGCTTTAAGATCGATGAGAGAACCGGAAGAGTTATCATGATGGGAGCAATTGATAACCTGGTAAAGGGAGCAGCAGGACAGGCGGTCCAGAACATGAACATCATGTTTGGACTTGATGAGGCCAAGGGACTTGAGCTTGTTCCCAGTTTCCCGTAATTACTGACAGATCTGGGGAGAAAACTGATATGGTTCGCAAGATGACAATAGAAGATTACGACAAGGTATATGCGCTGTGGATGTCCATTCATGGATTCGGTATAAGGACCATGGATGATTCCAGGGAGGGAATAGAGAGATTTATCAAAAGAAATCCTGAAACAAGCGCAGTGTATGAGCAGGACGGAAAAATAGTCGGTGCTATTTTATGTGGCAATGACGGAAGAAGAGCATGTTTTTACCACGTATGTGTAAGTGAGGAGTACAGAAAGCACGGCATTGGAAGGAAAATGGTTGAGTTCTGCTGCGAAGCGCTCAAAAAAGAGGGTATCAACAAGGTATGCCTGAACGCTTTTGTCACCAATGAGGTAGGGAACAAGTTCTGGCAGAAGATGGGCTGGACCCTCAGAGATGATATGAACTATTACGACTTTGTACTTAATGACAACAATCTTACAGTGTTTAATAAATGAGGAGGCATTATGAAGGTAACAGAAGGCGGAGTAACAGCAGCAAAGGGCTTTAGTGCCACAAGCTGCGAAGCCGGTATCAAGTATAAGAACAGAACGGATATGGCCTTTGTCTTTTCCAAAACGCCATGTACCAGTGCAGGTACATTTACATCAAACGTGGTAAAGGCAGCCTGTGTTCAGTGGGATCAGAAGATTGTATATTCCGGTGAGCCAATGCATGGAGTTGTCATCAACTCAGGAATTGCAAATGCCTGCACGGGGAAAGAGGGCTTTGATGCCTGCGAAGCTACAGCAAAGGCTGTAGAGAAGGCCTTAGGAGTTCCATATTCATCAGTTGCAGTGGCATCTACAGGTGTTATTGGAATGCAACTTCCGGTTGATAAATTAGTGGCCGGAGTTGAAGCTATGAGCAAGACCTTAGATGATAGCATAAGCGCCGGAACAGCAGCCTCCAAGGCTATCATGACTACAGATACCGTCAACAAAGAGGTGGCAGTTACTTTCGAAATTGACGGAAAAGAGATAACCCTCGGCGGAATGAGTAAGGGCTCAGGCATGATCCATCCCAACATGTGCACTATGCTTGCTTTCCTCACAACAGATTTGAGCATTGAGAAATCTCTTTTACAGGAAGCAGTTTCAGAGGTGGTAAAAGACTCTTTTAACATGATAACCGTTGACGGAGATACCTCTACAAACGATACGCTTCTCGTTATGGCTAACGGCGAAGCGGGCAATGAGACTATTAAGGATAAATCTGATAACTACGATACCTTTAAGGAAGCGCTTAGCTTTGTATGCACCTTCCTTGCCAAGAAGATGGC
The DNA here is from genome assembly GCF_000421405.1 of Butyrivibrio sp. NC2007. GTDB lineage: Bacteria > Bacillota > Clostridia > Lachnospirales > Lachnospiraceae > Butyrivibrio. The sequence continues at coordinate 75,705 of NZ_ATWY01000002.1, read as the reverse complement.
AGCAGACGGCGAGGGAGCAAGTAAGCTCTTTGAAGCAAAGGTAGTAAACGCAAAGTCCAAGGAGGATGCAAGAACACTCTCAAGGGCAATCGTTGGATCAAACCTTTCAAAGGCTGCGATCTTCGGGTGTGATGCCAACTTTGGAAGATTCCTTTGTGCTATGGGATATTCCGGAGCAGACTTTGATCAGAATGATGTGGAGCTGTTCTTTGAGAGCGCAAACGGAAGACTGAAGGTATTTGATAAGGGAACTCCTATTGTATTTGATGAGGATGAAGCCCTTAAGATCATGAAGGCAGATGCAGTAACAGTATTTGTCGATATGCATGAGGGAAGCGAAGAGGCTACAGCCTGGGGATGCGATCTCACATACGACTATGTCAAGATAAATGCAGATTACAGAAGCTAAAGGAGAGAGTCATGGATCAGGGGATGCAGGATGTACTTAAGAAAGCGGAGGTGCTGGTAGAAGCGCTTCCATATATTCAGAAATTCAACAGGAAGATCATAGTTGTTAAATACGGCGGAAGCGCCATGAGCAACGAAGAGCTGCAAAAGAATGTAATAACAGATGTTACTCTTTTAAAACTGGTTGGATTTAAGCCAATCATCGTTCACGGCGGCGGAAAGGCCATCAGCTCCTGGGTGTCAAAGGTCGGCAAAGAGGCGGAATTTGTAAACGGACTCAGGGTTACAGATTCAGAGACCATGGAGATTGCCGAGATGGTTCTTGGAAGAGTCAATAAGCAGCTTGTGACCATGGTTCAGGAGCTGGGCGTCAAGGCTATCGGTATAAGTGGTAAGGATTCAGGTCTCCTTCACGTTACCAAGAAGTATTCCGATGGCAAGGACATCGGATATGTGGGCGAAATTGACAGCGTAGATCCCAAGGTTTTATATGACCTTCTCGACAACGACTATCTGCCTATCGTTGCACCTATCGGACTTGATGATAACTTCGATACCTACAATATAAATGCCGATGATGCTGCATGTGCCATTGCCAAGGCAGTGGGAGCTGACAAGCTGGCATTCCTTACAGATATTGAGGGAGTTTATAAGGATATCAAGGATCCGGAGTCCTTTATCTCAAGACTTACCTGCTCTGAGGCAGATGCTCTTATCGCCAGCGGTAATATCGGCGGAGGCATGCTTCCAAAGCTTGGCAACTGTACAGATGCAGTTAGAGGCGGCGTTAACAGAGTGCATATTCTGGATGGAAGAATTCCTCATTGTCTTCTTCTTGAGATCTTTACCAACAAGGGTATCGGAACCATGTTTATGCCAGACCACGAGAAAACAGCAGCAAATGCTTAATAACAGGAGATATTAAAATGAGTGAGATGATGCAGAAGTACATTGAAGAGGCGGAGAAAGCTCTTTTACACACATATAACAGATATCAGATCGTTTTGGACAAAGGTGACGGAGTTTATCTCTATGACATAGATGGCAAGAAATATCTGGATTTCGTGTCGGGTATTGCTGTATTTGCCCTCGGCTATAACAATAAAGAATACAATGATGCGCTCAAGAACCAGATTGATAAGCTTCTGCACACCTCTAATTACTATTACAATGTTCCGGCAATTGAGGCTGCCAAGAAGATAAAAGAAGTATCCGGAATGGACAGGGTATTCTTTACAAACAGCGGAGCAGAGGCTATTGAGGGTGCTTTGAAGGCTGCAAGGAAGTATGCTTTCCTTAAGGATGGCAAAAATGATCATGAGATCATCGCCATGACTCATTCCTTCCACGGAAGAACCTTCGGTGCTCTTTCAGTAACAGGAAATCCTCATTACAGAGAGGCCTTTGAGCCTATGATCGGCAATATCAAGTTCGCTGATCTGAATGACTTTGACTCAGTTCTTAAGTGCGTAAGTGACAAGACCTGCGCTATAATCCTTGAGACCGTTCAGGGAGAGGGCGGAATATATCCGGCAACCGAAGAGTTTTTGACCAAGGTAAGAGCTCTTTGCGACGAAAAAGACATCCTTCTTATCCTGGACGAGATCCAGTGCGGAATGGGAAGAACAGGATATATGTTTGCATGGCAGAAGTACGGAATAAAGCCTGACATCATGACAACTGCCAAAGCCCTTGGATGCGGAGTACCGGTTGGAGCATTCCTCATGACTGAAAAAGTAGGTCAGAACTCACTGGTTGCAGGAGACCACGGAACCACTTATGGTGGCAATCCTTTTGCCTGCGCTGCCATAAACAAAGTCCTTGATTTATTTAAGCAGGACAATATAATAGAGAATGTGAATGAGGTGGCTCCTTATTTGGAGAAGCGCCTTGATGAGCTTAAGGATAAGTATGATTTCATTACAGACAGGCGTGGTGCAGGTCTTATGCAGGGACTGGTATTTAACAGACCTGTAGGTGAAGTAATTAATAAGGCACTTGAAAAGGGACTTATCCTTATAAATGCAGGAACAGAGATAATCAGATTTGTTCCTCCGCTGGTTATAACTAAGGAGAATGTAGATGACATGATCGAGATATTGGATTCATGTCTGGAGTCTTTATGAGAATTAGAATTAGAATAATATCAATAATACTTGTTGCCTGCGCACTGCTGGGCACTTACGTTTACGCCCGCTCTGACAGGAGCATATTTGAGGATTATTCTCTTTTTGCAAGAAATAAAACTACCGTGAGGCTGTGGTATACGGATGATACCCTGACTCCATATCTCCAGAGTAAGGCTGTTGCCTACTCTGAGTCTAACAGCAAGGTTCGAATCGAGCCTGTGCTTGTTTCTGGTCTTGAATACCTGGAGGCCATCAACAAGGCCTCCGTGGATGAAGACAATTACCCGGATCTGTATATAATAACAAATGATTCTCTCGAGAAGGCCTATTTAGCAGGCCTTGCAACAGAGATTGAAGGTGGAGATGAATTCCTTTCAAAGGGAATTTTCCCTGAAGCTGCTATTGATTCCGTTACCTATAAAGGGAAAAAGATAGCATATCCCTTCTACTTTGAGACCAGCTCTCTTATCTACAACAAGACCTACCTTGAGAACATGGCTGTTGAGACCATGCAGACAGAGATAGATACTGCTGAGGGAGAGGCTGCCCAGGAAGAGACCGAAAAAGCTGAGGAAGAAGGAGAACTTTCAGAAGAAGACGAGGTTACATCAGAAGATGTAAACCCTGAGATCACTCAGGGCATGATCGATGAAGTTGTTGCTGAGAGCCTTCCTCTTAATATCTCTGATATCCTGAAGTTTGCCGAGAGCTACAATGCTCCTGAGCAGGTTGAGGCGGTGTTCCAGTGGGACGTTACCGATATTTTCTACAATTACTTCTTCGTTGGTAATTACATGAACGTTGGCGGACAGGCAGGAGATGATGTCAGCCAGATCGATATTTATAATACAGACACTATCAGCTGCATGAAGATTTACCAGCAGCTTAATCAGTTCTTTGCTATCGATGCCGATTCAATTGACTATGACAAGGTGGTTCAGGACTTTATCGATGGTAAGGTTGTATTTACCATTGCTACTACAGATATCATCAAGAAGATTGACGATGCCAAGGCATCAGGTGAGTGCAATTTTGAGTTTGCAGTAGCTGATATGCCGGGACTTACAGCAGATTTCGGGTCAAGAACCATGTCAGTGACAGATTGTATCGTTGTCAACGGACTCTCCGAAAATCCGGAAGAAGCCAATGAAGTGGCCAGATTTTTGTGCTCTGACAATTCCGGAGATATCTACAAGCTTGGCGGAAAGGTGGCAGCTCATTACGGCGTTAAGTATGACAATGCCAACCTTGCAACCTTTGTAGGTGTTTATGCCGATTCGGTTCCAATGCCCAAGACAATTGAGACCAGCAACCTCTGGATGGAGCTCGAGATCGCTTTTACCAAGATCTGGAACGGAGAGGACTGTAATTCAACCCTCAAAAACGTTAGCGAGAGCATTATGACTCAGGTTACAGGTACCCCTTATACTGCAGAGGCACTACCTGATCCTGATGATGATGCGATAACTGCAGGACTTACAGAAGATAGTGAAGATAATGATTGAATTATTTCTTTCAATCGCATAGAATAAAAAAGCATGGTGGGGTCCTCTTATTTAGGAGGAAACATGCGAAAATTATTACCAATATCAGCACTTATGCTGATGTTTCTGACCGGATGCACATCTGCAAGCAAAGAGATAATCTTATCCGATAACACTGCTAATAATACCTTGGAAGCTGAGGCTTTTAGCTCGCAGGAAGATTCCGGAAAAGAGATAGAAACACCGGAGACTTTAGATGAAGAGATTCCTGTTAGTGTTGTGGTATATGTCTGTGGAGCAGTGGTAAATCCCGGAGTATATGAGCTTTCTGAAGGAAGCAGGATCGATGATGCAGTTACCGCTGCCGGCGGTTTTTCTGAGGATGCCGACAGGACTTATGTCAATCTGGCCGCCAGGATAAGTGACGGCTCTAAGCTGCAGATACCGACAATATCAGAGACTTCTGATGAAGCTGTTGCAAAAGGCATAGATTCTTTTGACATAGAAGATAACGGTTCTAAGTCCGGTGCATCAGCTGGAGGCGGCCTTATCAATATTAATACCGCTTCGCAAACGGAACTGGCTACGCTTCCGGGAATCGGAGAGGGAATAGCCGGCAAGATAATAAAATACAGAGACGAGAACGGCTCTTTTAAAAGTATTGAAGATATCATGAAGGTATCAGGGATCAAGGATAAGCTGTTCTCTAAGATAAAAGATCAAATAACTGTCTGATTTATAGGAATGGTGAAGAAATGAGCAAGAAAGCGCTTGTAGTAGACGACGAAAAGGCAATTGTAAAGGGAATAAAGTTCTCTCTGGAGCAGGACGACATTGTTGTTGACTGCGCATATGACGGACAGGAAGCCCTTGATAAGGCTAAGGCCGGCAATTATGATATTATCCTTCTCGACGTAATGCTTCCTAAGCTCACAGGTTTTGAGGTTTGCCAGCAGATAAGGGAATTTTCTGATGTTCCCATTATCATGCTCACAGCCAAGGGCGACGACATGGACAAGATCCTTGGTCTTGAGTACGGTGCAGACGATTACATTACAAAGCCTTTCAACATCCTCGAGGTGAAGGCCAGAATCAAAGCTATTATCCGCAGAACCGGAAGAACTGCCGATACGAATCAGGTTATGACCTTTGGTGACCTTAAGCTCAACGAAGAGTACAGAAGAGTATTTGTGGGAGACAGAGAGATCAATGTTACCAGCAGAGAGTATGAGCTGCTGGAGCTTTTGGCATCCACTCCCGGTAAGACCTATACCAGAGAAGAACTTCTTGAGACCATCTGGGGAACAGATTATCCAGGTGATGAGAGAACAGTGGATGTTCATATCAGAAGACTTCGTGAGAAGCTTGAGTCTAACCCAAGCGAGCCTAGATACGTAAGAACTAAGTGGGGCGCCGGATATTACTTCCAGGCATAACTTATGGATAAAAGTAAGTTTAAATTCAGAGACATTCTTAAGAGTCTAAGAGTGCGATTCTTCATAATTGTATTTATAACGGGGCTTGTTTCATGCCTCGTTATGCATTCTGTCATTCTGACCAGTTATGAGGATCGTGCTGTCAATGTAAGATCGACCGAGGTACAGACACAGCTGCGAATTCTCGCCAATCACCTCATTGTTTCCAACTACCTTCTTGATACATCATCAGAAGTAATTAATGCCGAGCTGGATATGCTAGCCAATCTTTATGATGGCCGTGTTATCGTTATCAACGATGATCTTAAGGTGGTAAAAGACACTTATAACATAAGTCAGGGCAAGACCATCATCTCAGAAGAGGTGGTAAACTGCCTAAAGACCGGATCCAAGGGAACGGTTTCAAAGTATGACCAGGCCAACGGATACATTGAAATTGTTACTCCCATCATTGAGAGTGATCTCATTCAGGAGGAGGATGTATCTGCAATTGGCAAGAGCAGTGAAGTGGTGCGTGGAGTTCTTTTGACCAGTGTATCTACCGACACTATTGCAACTACGCTGAATATCCTCAGCAGAAGAGCCCAGAGCCTTGAGGTTGTTATAATCCTCTTCATCCTTGCTTTTGCAGCCTGGGTATCGCATACGCTGCTAAAACCCTTCGATAGAATTACCGCAGCCATCAATGATGTTAAGGCAGGCTATACTGATGAGCCTATCACCGGACCTAACTACCTTGAGACAGAGCAGATCATCAAGGCTTTCAATGCGCTTCTTAAGCGAATGAAGGTTCTGGATGACTCAAGGCAGGAGTTTGTATCCAACGTCTCTCATGAGCTTAAGACTCCTATTACCTCCATGAAGGTTCTGGCAGATTCGCTTCTTGCCCAGGAGGATGTTCCCAATGAGGTTTACAGGGAGTTCATGACAGATATCGGTGCCGAGATCGACAGAGAGGATAAGATCATCAACGACCTTTTGTCCCTGGTCAAGATGGACAAGAAGGCATCGGGACTTACCATTACCTCAGTAGATGTTGTGAGCCTCACAGAGGTGATCCTTAAGAGACTTAGACCTATAGCCAGAAGACACAATATTGAACTCACACTTGAGAGTAAAAGAGCTATCGTAGCGGAGATAGACGAAGTTAAGATATCACTCGCTATCATGAATCTTGTTGAAAATGCTATCAAATACAACAGGGACGAGGGTTGGGTTAAGGTTGAGCTTGATGCTGATCATCAGAATTTCTATGTCAAAGTTATGGATTCGGGCTACGGTATTCCCGAGGAATCCCTTGACCATATTTATGAGAGATTTTACAGGGTCGATAAGTCAAGATCACGTGAGATTGGCGGAACCGGACTTGGCCTGTCAATAGCAAGGAACGCGGTTCTGATGCACAGGGGAAGTATCGATGTGCAGAGTAAACTGGATGAAGGAACAACCTTTACAATATCAATTCCGCTTACAGCTGCGACTGTTAATACTACGGCAAAATAACAATTGGATTGTCATATGAAGAGAATTATTTTTTTGAAAAACAGAATAACATGTGCTGTCCTTATTGTGTGTATGGCAGTTTTAATGGCGGGATGTGGCAGAAAAGAAGCAGTCGATCCGGATAGCTTCAAGCTCTTTTACGTCAATAACAGTGAGACCGGTATTGTAGCAGTAAACTATGATATTAAAAGCTCTCTGCAGGATACGGATGCAGTAATTCGTGAACTGATTGGACAGCTTGGCACAATGCCCGAAAGACTTCAGTACGAAGCTCCGCTGACGGGAGAAGTAACACTTCTTGGGTATTCTTTAAACGATAAGGTTCTGACCCTTAATTTTGATATCAAGTATGCAGATATCGGAAGAACTGTGGAGATCCTGGACAGAGCGGCAATTGTAAGAACCTTTACGCAGCTTGATGAGATTGAGTATGTATCCTTCCAGGTAGAGGGAACGCCTCTAGCTGACCACTATGGCAATATTATCGGCAATATGTCAGCGGATACATTTATCTTTAATGTCGGAAATGAGATCAACACCTATGAGAGGGTTGAGCTTAAGCTCTATTTTGCAAATGAAGCAGGAGATAGGCTGGTTCCGGTTTATCGCTCTGTAGTTTATAACAGTAATATTTCCATGGAGAGACTGGCTGTAGAGCAGATAATCACAGGCCCCAAGACTGATATCTGTTATCCGACCATATCCAAGGACACCAAGATCAACAGCGTTAACGTTAAAGACGGTGTCTGTTATGTTGATTTTGATTCTTCTTTTTTGACAGAGCCTTATAACGTAACTGCTGAGGTTGCTATTTATTCTCTGGTAAACAGCATCGTAGAGCTTACTAACGTAAATAAGGTTGCTTTCTCTGTAAACGGAGAAGCTAATTTTACATTTATGGATTTCTCAATTACAGGACCATACGAGAGAAATCTTGATCTTATGGAATAAAGATTATTTGTTAGGAGTATTTTTCTTTGAAACGGCCGTTATGTCTTTTGGCGATTCTGCTGAGTGCGGCTGTCTGTATTTATCTTGAAGTGTTTTTGTCTGACATTACCGGGAATATGAACGCAGCCCCGGATGGCTCTTATCAGACTGTAATTGGACGGGTTCAGTCCAAGGAGGTCAGAAGAAGCTATCAGGGCGAATTTCTTCCGGTAATCTACATTGTTCCAACTGAGCAAATAAACATACATTCAAAGCTGATCCAGTGTTATCTGGAGTCGGGAGATGAGGCTCTTCCAGCAATTGGAGAATATATTCAGGTTTCAGGTAAGGTAAAGACCTTTTCTGCGCCTACAAATCCCGGAGAATTCGACAGCCGGTTATATTATTCAACACTGAAAATTTCATACAGGCTAACAGGGGTTAAAATTCTAAAGACCGGTGGAGAGCCGAACAGGTACAGAGAAACGCTTTATAAGATAAGGCGCTTTTTGGAGAGCTCTTTGGACAGAGCTTTGTCAGAGCAGGATTCAGCCATAATGAAGGCTATGCTTCTGGGAGATAAGGCTTTTATGGATGAAGAGACTAAAGATATGTACAAGGACAATGGAATCATGCACATATTGGCGGTAAGTGGTCTTCATATCTCCCTGATCGGAATGGGGCTTTATGAGCTCCTTAGAAAGCTGGGCCTTAATAAGGTGATGACAATGCTTTTTCCAATAGCGTTCATGTATTCCTACGGAATCATGTGCGGAATGGGAACATCCTCCTTCAGAGCAATCTGCATGTTTGCGCTAAGGCTCTTTGCACCTGTGGTGGGAAGAACCTACGATGTTTTAACGGGGCTTTCTCTTGCTGAGATACTTCTTTTGCTGGATCAGCCTCTGTATATGTATAACAGTGGATTCTTGTTTTCTTTTGGCGCGGTGATCGGTATGACTGTGATCCGCCCGGCGCTCTCTTTTGATGCTGCTTTTGAAGGTGTGACATCCGGGAAGATGAAGTTTGCGGATGACGAGATTTCTTTTGCAAAAGAGATCCTGATGAAGCTATCAAGCGGTCTTACAAGTGGACTAAGCATCTTCTTGGCAACGCTTCCTGTCTATGCAAGCTTTTATTACACATACCCTCTGCATTCCATTTTGCTTAATCTTGCAGTCATTCCGCTTATGGGCATCTTGATGCTGCTTGGGATCATAACTATGTTCCTTGCGATATTCGGAGGCGCATTTGGGGTAATACCCGGGATGTTCGTTCATATCATTTTGTCTCTGTACAGGTTTCTTGGCTCATCGGAGGGCATTATCAGGGGCAGTACCTGGTATATGGGACATTCTCAGAAGTGGCAGGTGCTGATCTATTTAGGTCTGGTTGCTGCCTTTGTATGGCTTTCGGATAAGGATTATCTGCCGCCACTTAAGATGAGCGTGACACGAGTCTTGATTCTTGCGATGGCGGTTTTTGCCCTTACTTTTCATGTTAAGCCGGATCTTGAAATCGATATGGTTGATGTGGGTCAGGGCGACGGGATAGTGATCTCTTGCGGAGGAAGGCACATGCTCATCGATGGAGGAAGTACCTCGACTAAAAATGTCGGAAAGTACAGAATTATTCCGTTTCTGAAATACAAGGGAATAGGAAGGCTGGATGCGGTGGTGATGACCCATGAAGATGAGGACCACGTCAGTGGGATCCTCGACATAATGGATGATATGGAGAAGGGCGGAATATGGATCGACAGGCTTCTTCTTCCGGAGGTTTCCACATCCTCTCAGGGAGAAAACTATGATTTTTTAGAGAAAAGAGCTGATGAGCTCAGGATCCCTATCGACTACATAAACACCGGTGAATCATTTTCTTTATCGGGCGCAACTTTTACCTGCCTTAATCCTGAAAGAGGCATGATAACAGAGGAACCCAATGCCTATTCAATGGTGCTTTATTTGATGTATGGGGAGTTCACAGCTCTTTTTACAGGGGATGTGGAAAATGAGGGACTTACGAATGTGAAGGAGGCTCTGAAAAATCTATGGCTAAGCGCAGAGGATGAGTATCCTGATGGCATAACACTTTTAAAGGTTGCTCATCACGGTTCAAAATACACTACGGATAAAGAATTCCTGGATCTGACAAGGCCAAGGCTTTCCCTCATTTCCTGCGGAGCAGGCAACAGCTATGGTCATCCTCACGATGAGGTGCTCCAAAGGCTTGAAAACATTGGAACGGCAGTCTATCGTACAGATGAATGTGGCATGGTCACAGTGGAGGTTAATGGCGGAAAAGTAACTGCATATTGCCCGGTTAATTTTTAAGCTTTTAAAATTTTGTGCTATACTAAACACTGTGCGAAAAATGATATCGGAGGAAAATGTTTTGAAGAATGATAACCGCGGGTCTTTTTCCGGAAAGATCGGCTTTGTACTTTCAGCTGCCGGAGCATCGGTAGGGCTTGGAAATATATGGAGATTCCCGTATCTGTGTGCCAAGTATGGCGGAGGAATCTTTTTATTTGTTTATATCATATTGGCTCTTACTTTTGGCTACACTATGATCGTGGCTGAGACAGCAATAGGAAGAAACACCAAAAAGAGCCCTGTAGGTGCATTTAACACTCTTAGTAACAACAAATTTATGTCTGTAGGCGGATGGATAAATGCTATCATCCCGATCCTGATCGTGCCTTACTACTCAGTTATAGGTGGCTGGGTATGCAAATACCTGTTTGAATACATAAGAAGTGATGCTGCTACCGTTGCGTCGGACAGTTTCTTTGTGGATTTTATTTCAGACGGTTCAAAGTCTGAGTTTTGGTTCATAGTATTTGCAGTCCTTGTTCTTGGTGTTATTTTCATGGGCGTTGAAAACGGAATAGAGCGTGTGTCCAAGCTCATGATGCCTGTACTTGTGGTACTGGCGCTGATCATCTGCGTCTATTCGGTAACAAGGCCCGGCGCTTTGGGGGGAGTTAAATTCCTCTTTATCCCAAATGTTCAGAACTTCTCAATAATGACGCTGGTAACAGCCATGGGACAGATGTTTTACTCACTCTCTATTGCCATGGGAATCCTGATCACTTTCGGATCGTATGTTAAGAAGGAAGTCAGCATCGACGAGTCCACAAGACAGGTGGAGTTCTTTGATACAGCTATCGCCATTCTTGCGAGCCTTATGATAATTCCTGCGGTTTTCTCTTTTTATAACGGAGATCAGTCAATGCTTAAGGCAGGACCTTCACTGATGTTTATCACTATGCCCAAGATCTTTGCCAGCATGGGATTTGGAAGGATCATCGGTTTCTTGTTCTTTGCGCTGGTATTATTTGCAGCGCTTACAAGTGCGATTGCTCTGACAGAGAGCGCTGTTTCCACCTTCTCTGATGAATTTGGCTGGAGCAGGAGAAACGGAACTCTTATAATGGCCTTTGTTATGATAGTTCTCGGAAGTCTTTCATCTCTTGGTAACGGTCCACTTTCAGGCGTGACAATCATCGGAATGCAGTTTTTGGATTTCTTTGACTTTATTACCAATTCAGTAATGATGCCGATGGCAGCGCTTGCAACATGTCTTCTTATCACAAGATATATGGGCATGGAGAAGCTTACCATGGAGGTAGAACAGGATGGACATCCGTTCCAGAGAAAGCACATCTTTTCATTTATGATCAGGTTTTTGTGCCCTCTGTTTGTGTTGATAATTCTTGTCAGCGCAATCCTTAATGTACTTGGTATCATATCCATGTAACAACAGATTATTATGAATGCGAGGAGAATGCTTTGGGGAAAAGACAAATTCTGATAACCAACGATGACGGAATAAAATCTGACGGCCTTAGGAGGCTGGTAGAGTGTGCCCTTTTGTTTGGAGAGGTTACAGTGGTTGCTCCTGAGAGTGAGAGAAGCGCAGCTTCCCATTCGCTGACACTTCGTCATAGCGTGGACTGCTATCCTTATGACTTCGGAATAGAGGGCGTAAGAGCCTATACCTGCTCAGGAACACCCAGTGACTGTGTGAGAGTAGGAAGCCTTTATCTGATGCCTAAGAAACCTGACGTAGTAATGTCCGGAATTAACTATGGCTATAATGTCTCTTCAGACATACAGTATTCAGCCACACTTGGAGCTGCCTTTGAGGGAGAGTTCCAGGGCTATCATTCAATAGCGTTTTCAGAGTCCAACAATGGAATCCATGAGGTAACAGATCATTATTTAAAAGAGCTTATGGAAGAAATGCTACAGAGAGAATATGTGCCGGGATATGTTGATAGTATAAACTTCCCCGGATGCAAGCTTTCAGAGTGCAAGGGAGTATTAAGAGACAGAACGGTTTCAAGAACTCCGTTCTATACAGACAGATACAAAAAGACGGCTGACCTTGAAAACGGTGGTGTGAGCCTTATGGTGGACGGCATCTACAGCCCTGTACATGAAGATGATACGGATTACGGAGCAGTTTTAGATAACTATGTATCTGTGGGCGTAGTCAAGAATCTGTGCTGATAAATAAACAAAAAATTGCAATAAAAACGGGACAGGCTGTTTTAGCCTGTCCCATTATTTATGCTTGTTTTCTTTATGATACCTGACTGTCTGCAATCCAGCTCTTAATGTCTGAAACTCCAAGAACCTTCTGGAAATCATCACCTGACTTAACTACAAGTGTAGGTGCCTGCATGATTCCGAATTTCTCAACAAGATCAGGGTGCTCGTTTGCATCAAGTGTGCTGTACTTAATACCTGCTTTATCAAGAAGTGAACCTGCGATCTTACAGTTAGGGCAGGTCTGTGTCTTGAAGAGCATTACTGTCTGCTCATCGAGATTTGCGGCGCTGCTTCCTGATTCTGTATTTGACTTCTTAACAGCAGCCTCTACAAAGCTTGCCTGCTTAGGGCCTGTATGTGTGAGCTTGGAGTGACCGATGTTATAAACCTTACGATCTTTGTACTCCTGAGCCTTACCATCGTTCCAGTTAGCAACAGGGCGGTAGTAGCCTGTGATACGGCTGTATACTTCTGTCTTGGCTCCGCAGTGAGGACAAACTGCCTGCTCGCCGGCAAGGTAGCCATGCTCCTTACATACTGAATATGTAGGTGACATTGTGTAGTACGGAAGCTTGTAGTTCTCAGCAATCTTTCTTACTAATGTAGCAGCTGCCTTCCAGTCAGGAAGCTTCTCGCCCAGGAATGCATGGAATACGGTTCCTGATGTATAGAGTGTCTGAAGCTCATCCTGAATATCAAGAGCGGAGAAGATATCCTCAGTGTAACCAACAGGAAGGTGAGATGAGTTGGTGTAGTAAGGAGTTCCGTTCATATTAGCTGTGATGATGTCAGGATAAAGCTCTTTGTCATGCTTAGCAAAGCGGTAAGTTGTTGACTCAGCAGGAGTAGCTTCTAAGTTAAAGAGCTCTCCGTCATACATTACCTGATACTCACCAAGACGCTCTCTCATGTGGTTAAGGACATCCTTGGAGAATTCCTGAGTTCTCTTGTCTGTCATATCTGCCTGGATCCACTTTGCATTAAGTCCAACTTCATTCATGCCGATAAGGCCGATGGTTGAGAAGTGGTTTGAGAAGGATCCGAGGTATCTCTTTGTATAAGGGTAAAGACCCTGATCGAGGAGCTTGGTGATAACCTGTCTCTTGGTGTGGAGGCTTCGAGCTGCAACATCCATAAGGTGATCAAGTCTCTTGTAGAACTCATCAGCGTCCTTTGAAAGATAAGCAATACGAGGCATATCGATGGTAACAACGCCGATAGAACCTGTTGACTCACCTGAACCGAAGAATCCGCCGGATTTCTTACGAAGCTCTCTGAGGTCGAGACGAAGTCTGCAGCACATGGAACGAACATCTGAAGGCTCCATGTCTGAGTTGATGTAATTTGAGAAGTATGGAGTACCATACTTGGCTGTCATTTCAAACAGGAGCTTGTTGTTCTCTGTCTCGCTCCAATCGAAATCGCGTGTTATTGAATATGTAGGGATAGGATACTGGAATCCACGTCCGTTGGCATCTCCCTCGATCATGATCTCGATGAATGCCTTGTTTACCATATCCATTTCGTGCTGACAATCACCGTATGTGAAGTCGAGCTCTTTTCCGCCTACGATACAGTTGAGGTTCTTAAGGTCATTAGGAACGGTCCAGTCAAGTGTGATATTTGAGAAAGGAGCCTGTGTTCCCCAGCGTGAAGGTGTATTTACACCATATACGAAGGACTGGATGCACTGTTTAACCTCTTTCTGAGAGAGGTTGTCCACCTTAACAAAAGGTGCAAGGTATGTATCAAATGATGAGAATGCCTGAGCGCCTGCCCATTCATTCTGCATGATTCCAAGGAAGTTGACCATCTGGTTGCAGAGGGTAGAGAGATGGCTTGCAGGTGAAGATGTGATCTTGCCGGGAACTCCGCCGAGGCCTTCCTGAATGAGCTGCTTAAGGCTCCAGCCTGCGCAGTAACCTGTGAGCATTGAGAGGTCATGGATGTGGATGGCAGCGCTTCTGTGAGCGTTTGCAATCTCTTCATCATAAACTTCTGAAAGCCAGTAATTAGCTGTGATCGCACCTGAATTAGAGAGGATAAGTCCTCCTACAGAATATGTAACTGTTGAATTCTCTTTAACTCTCCAGTCGTTGATCTTGAGATAATCATCAACGAGATCTTTATAGTTAAGGAGGGCAGAGTTAACGTTACGAACCTTTTCACGCTGCTTACGATAGAGGATGTATGCCTTGGATACATCTGAATAGCCTGCCTCTGAAAGGACTTTCTCAACGCTGTCCTGAATTTCTTCTACGGTGATCTTTCCGTCTTTTACCTTGCTCTCGAAGTCTGAAGCAACTCTGAGGGCGATGAGATCGATCACGCTTGAGTGATAATCCTTCTCAAGAGCCACAAAGGCCTTGGTTATAGCAGCTGAAATCTTGGATATATTAAATTCCGCAACTGTTCCGTCTCTTTTTACAACCTGATACATAAGAAACCCCCTTAAACAAAACTAACCATAAGATTTTCTGAAATTAAAAGTGCCAATTGCCTTGGCACTTTCGATAAAACAAGGATAGCACAATGAAATCCTTCTGTCAATATATAGATAAACGAAAAAACATAAACACAATATATTGTGGTTTGAAGTCGAAAATCACATTCCGCGCAGCTGTGCGTCCGGCACATATTTTTGAGCGATCTTCAGATACCTGTCCATATCTTCGGGATCGGGAGAGGAGAGATTTTTATTTGGAACAGTTTCTCTTGACACAAATGCTTGTAGGTAATAATGAGTGGCACCACTAATCATTTTTCCGATAGCTTCAAACGAAGAATCGTCGTGAAGTTCTTTTACCACAGTGGTTCTAAACTCGTATGAAACGCCGCTGTGCATAATGATTTCGATGCTCTTTTCGATATTTGAGGTATCAAAATCAGGAAGACCAATTGTCACGGCATATTTTGGAAGAGAATTCTTGATATCCATGGCCACATAATCAATAAGCCCTTCGTCTAAAAGAGCCTTAAGCTCATTCGGATGGTTTCCGTTGGTATCAAGTTTGACCTTAAAGCCAAGTTCCTTGATCCTTCTTATAAACTCAGGCAAATCCTTGCGAAGAAGGGGCTCTCCTCCTGTAATGGCAACACCGTCAAGGAGTCCAACTCTTTTCTTTAGGAAGGAAAAGAACTCTTCGTCATCCATGATCGGCTCCGCTGTGCCGTCTACAAGCTCAAAGTTGTGACAATATGGACACCTTAGATCACATCCGCCAAAAAATACGGTACAGGCGACATTCTCCGGATAATCAAGAAGTGTCATTTTTTGAAGGCCATGTATCAACATATAGTGTTTCCTCAACTTATTAAAAGAAAATTATGCGCTCATCTAGTATATCAAAAAAAAGCCAATTATGTTAACATAGAAAACGAGGTGTGTTTTTAGATGGCAGCAAAAACTACGGATTTTCCGGCTAAACAAAAACAATTAAATGATGATATTGCCAGTGGGAATTTTAAACCCTGCTACCTTATATATGGTGAAGAAGCTTATCTTCGTCTTCAGAACAGGGATAAGCTCTTAAAGGCACTTGGGTGCGACGAGTCTTCCATGAACTTTAACAGGTATGAGGGAGATGGCAACGTACCGGGACAGATCATAGATATGGCGCAGACTATGCCGTTTCTTGCTGATAAGAGAGTCATTCTCGTCCAGGACAGCGGCTTTTTTAAAAACGGATGTCCGGAGCTTGCTGAGTATCTTAAGGAACCGTCCGATACCACGCTATTTATCTTTGTAGAGAAGGAAGTAGATAAGAGAAAAGACATCTACAAGGCAGTAAGCAAACTCGGATTTGAGATAGACTGTGATGTACAGAGCGATGAGACGTTGATGCGGTGGATAAAGTCTAAGTTCGCACAGGATGGAAAGACCATATCTCCTAGAGCTCAGGCAGTGTTTATAGACCGCGTAGGTACTGACATGTCAAACATAGCAACTGAAATTGAAAAGCTTGTTTGCTACTGTATAGACAGAAATGAGATAACCGAAGCAGACATAGAGAGTGTATGCGCAAACTATCTTACCAGCAGGATTTTTGCCATGACAGATGCTATTTCTGCTCAGGACCAGAAGAGAGCCATGGAACTCTACTATGATCTTCTGGCCCTCAAGGAACCACCGGCCAAGATACTTTCCCTTATCACAAGGCAGTTTAATCTGATGCTTCAGGTAAAAGAGATGACGGACAACCGGAGGGATAAGGGACAGATAGCATCAGCGCTTAAGCTGGCACCATTCCTGGTTGGCAAGTATCAGAACTGGGCCAGGAGCTATTCATACAAGCAGCTTAAGGATGCGCTTGAATTATGTGCATCCAACGATGAAGCGGTAAAGACCGGCAAACTGGATTACATCATCAGTGTGGAAATGGTGATCATAGGCTCCACTTCCAAGAGAAGTGCCGGATAAAAGATATTTGAAAATGTGCAAATGTTGAATTATACTATATAAACGTGTGGCCGGGGGCCACAAAGAGGGGTGTTTATGGCAGACAGACCAAGACCACAAGAGATTTACAGACATTTTAAGGGCAATATGTACCAGGTCCTTACCATCGCGATTCATTCCGAGACAAGAGAAGAGATGGTAGTGTATCAGGCCTTGTACGGAGATTATAAGGTTTATGTAAGACCTCTAGATATGTTCATGTCGGAGGTTGACAGAGACAAGTATCCGGATGTCAAACAGAAGATGAGGTTTGAAAAGGTAACTCCCTCGGATGACGTATCTGAGAGGGTGGTTACGCCACAGCCTGTAAAAGAGCCGGAAAAAGAAACTGAAAAAGAACCGATAAAAAAGCCTATGTTCAACTTCAAGCCCACCGAGAAATCCGTTATCATGGAAAAGAGTGTGGATGAGGAAGCTCAGGAGCTGAACCTTGATCCGCTGGTCATCCAGTTTATGGATGCGGATCTGGCATCTGAGAAGAACGACATTTTAGCCAAATTAAGGCCAATAATAACAAATGATATGATTGATATCATGGCCCTGTCAGTCGGAGTTGTGGTCAATGAGGGAGATGTGTATGACAGATACAATGACCTTCGCACCTGCCTTACAACCATGGAGAAATTTGAGAGTACCAGATTAAGGAGTTAATCAATGAAGTTATTATCAATTGCAGTACCTTGTTACAATTCACAGGATTATATGGAGAAGTGCATCGATTCACTGCTTGTTGGCGGAGAAGAGGTTGAGATCCTCATTGTTGATGACGGTTCCAAGGACAGAACAGCAGAGATAGCAGACCAGTATGAGGCTAAGTATCCCACAATCTGCAGAGCTATCCACAAACCCAACGGCGGACACGGTTCAGCCGTTAATACCGGTATTGAGAATGCCACAGGACTTTTCTTTAAGGTTGTGGACTCAGATGACTGGGTAAAAGAGATTGCGTACAGAAAGATACTCAGCACCCTTGCTGAGCTTGCAGGTGGTGATAAGCAGCTTGATCTTCTTATCAGTAACTTTGTATATAACAAAGTAGGGGAGAAGCGCCACAAGGTTATGCGCTACAAGTCAATGTTCCCCATTGAACAGCTCTTTACCTGGAAGGATGTAAAGAGAACTCCAAAGGGACATTACCTTCTTATGCACTCTGTTATTTACAGGACCAAGCTCCTCAGACAGTGTGGACTTAAGCTCCCTGAGCATACCTTCTATGTAGATAATATTTACGTGTTCAATCCGCTTCCTTTTGTTAAGAACATGTACTACCTTGATGTGAATTTCTACTATTACTACATCGGTAGAGAAGATCAGTCGGTTAATCAGCAGATCATGCTCTCCCGTATAGATCAGCAGCTCAAGGTCAACAAGCTCATGGTTGATTATTATGTAGAGAACTATGGCATGATTCGTTCACAGAAAGAGCGCCATAAGTATATGTTTAATTATCTCGAGATAATAACAGCTATTTCGTCAGTACTTTTGATCACAGAGGACACAAAAGAGAATCTGGCCAAGAGACAGGAGCTCCTTGACTACATTAAACAGAAGAATTTCCTGCTCTATACCAAGATCAGATACAGTATTGAGGGTACTTACATCTATCTGCCCGGCAAGGGAGGAAGAAAGATCACACTGGCCGGATATAAGTTATTACAGAAGATTTTCCATTTCAACTAATGGATAATTTTCCTAAAACTTAACGTTATTTAGCACATTTTATGGTGATTCTGATGATTTACATCACCATATAAAGTGCTAGAATAAACTTCATCATTGTGTTTAGCTTGAATTGTTATTGAGGAATATTATGAAAAAGAAATACGAAAAGTGGACCGGAAGGACGGTAGATAAGGCATGGATGACCGATATTTTACATCTTGCCCTGCCTATCCTGATTTATGCGCCCATCTATATGATCTGGTTTATTGCCATCGAGAAGCACACATTTACACACTATTCAATCATACATACAGCTGTGGATGACATGATCCCATTTGTAGAGGTTTTTGTTTTACCCTACTATACATGGTTTTTGTATGTATCATTGACACTCTTGTTTTTCCTGTTCTCGTTTGAAGTTGAGGACTATTACAAGAACTTCATTTTCCTGGCTACCGGAATGACAGTGTTCCTTGTTGTATCAACACTGTTTCCGAATATGCATCACTTAAGACCTGTAGTGATGCCAAGGGACAATGTTTTTACACACCTTGTGCAGATAATATACAACACGGATTCATCGGCTAACCTTTGGCCCAGCATCCATGTATATAACTCACTCGGAACAATGATTGCTGTTCATCATTGCAAGAGATGCAATAAGACAGCCAAGATAGTAAGTGATTTTATTGGCATTTCAATTATTCTCTCTACAATGTTTATCAAACAGCATTCTGTATATGATGTGATCACTGCTTTCATCATGGCAACAATATTCTATATGGTATTTTATCACTCACCATTTCTCGAGAACTTCTGTTCAAGGCAGGAAGAGAGAGTGGCAGTTCGATATAACCTGGATTAAATTAAAACTCCCTGCTTAGTATCAAGCAGGGAGCTTTTTTATTAATTCATCATTCTGAGTTTTTGCTTAAGACACTCGAAAGTTATATGGTCTGACTTGACTGATACTTCGCCGTCCGTATGAACCCACAGCGGCTTTTGTGTCTTTATTGATACCTTCTGAACAACGTGATGTCCGATGCCTTTTATCCAGAAGTAGTGACCGATAAAGGATAAAGGAAGCGCAAGGAGCATCTTGGCTGATGGCATATCACCGGCATAGACAAGGTCAAACTTTCCGTCGGTGAGATCCGCACCCGGAGCAAACTTAAAGCCTCCGCCCTCGTAGTGATGAACCATGGCTGCTATAAAGATAAAGCGGTTTAAGCGAATTGTCTTTTTATCATCAAGAGTTATCTCACAGGCTACTTTCTCGGCGCCAAAGAGCTGTCTTAAGGCTATGGAGCCGTAGGTGAGTTTGCCAAGACCGATCTTGTTGAGGAAATTCTTGGTATTTGATGAGAGAGCCTGCTCGCATACTGCTGCATCGAAACCGATTCCTGCGCTGACATCAAAGAGCCTTGTGACTGCTATGCGATCCTCGTGAAGCCTGGAAGTCTCCCTGGACATTGTGTTATAGGTGAGCTTGCCAAGATCCAGCGTTCTTACGTTTTCAGCCTTGAGGATCTGCGCGATCAGGTCATCAAGCTTTTTTGGAAAAGACAGATCCCTTGCAAAATCATTGCTTGAGCCGATGGGGATATAGCCAACAAGAGTTTTCTCAAAATCCTGTATTCCATTTATGACTTCGTTTAAAGTCCCGTCTCCGCCAAGGACAATGAGCTTGATCGGTGAATCTGCGTCACTGTCTGATGATTTGGGCTCGGTAAGGCTGTTTGCGAGTTTTGTTGCATGTCCCGGCCCCTTGGTAAATACAGCTCTGTACTCCAGACCTTTTTCTATGAATTTCTTTTCAAGTAATTCCCAGATATCTTTTCCTTTGCCTGATCTGGCAGAAGGGTTAACTATGCAGTAATACATGATCATCCCCCAATCGAAATATTTTCGTATTAAATTGTAGCATAAAAACTATAGAATTTTTAGAGAGAGTATGATACTATAACGGGGATGTTGCTTTAACGCATTAAACTGTAAATGCGTAAAGTCTTATGTAAAGATTCAGGAGGATTTGGTAAATGTATTCATTGGAAGAAGTTAGGAAGGTAGACCCGGAAATTGCTTCCCTGATCGAGGAAGAAGTAGCTCGCCAGAATGACCACATCGAGCTGATCGCATCAGAGAACTGGACCAGCAAGGCTGTTATGTCAGCTATGGGAAGTCCGCTTACAAACAAATACGCCGAGGGTCTCCCGGGGAAAAGATACTACGGCGGCTGCTATGTTGTAGATAAGGTTGAGAACATAGCAAGAGAAAGGGCAAAAGAGCTGTTCCACTGCGATTATGTTAACGTTCAGCCTCACTCAGGAGCTCAGGCAAATCTGGCTGTTCAGTTTGCTCTCCTTAAGCCTGGCGATACTATCATGGGTATGGACCTTGAGCAGGGTGGACATCTTACCCACGGAAGCAGCGCCAATATTTCCGGAACATATTACAATATCGTTCCTTATGGTGTAGATGACAACGGAATTCTTGATTATGACAATATGTACAAGCTTGCAGTAGAGCATAAGCCCAAGCTCATCATCGCAGGTGCTTCAGCTTACTGCAGAACAATTGACTTTAAGAAATTCAGAGAAGCAGCAGATGCCTGCGGAGCAGTTCTCATGGTAGATATGGCTCACATCGCAGGACTTGTTGCAGCAGGACTTCATCCAAGTCCATTCCCATACGCAGATGTTGTAACTACAACAACTCACAAGACTCTTCGTGGACCAAGAGGAGGACTTATTCTTTGGAATCAGGAAGCTCAGGATAAGTACAAGTTCAACAAGGCTGTATTCCCGGGCATCCAGGGCGGACCACTTGAGCATGTTGTAGCAGCTAAGGCTATCTGCTTCAAAGAAGCTCTTTCACCTGAATTCAAACAGTACGCTCAGAACATCATCGATAATGCAAAGGCTCTTTGCAACGGACTTATGAGCCGTGGAATCAAGATCGTATCAGGTGGAACAGATAACCACCTTATGCTCATCGACCTCACAAACTTTGGCCTTACAGGAAAAGAAGTTGAAGCCTGGCTTGACGATGCACATATCACAGCCAACAAGAACACAATTCCTAACGAGCAGCAGTCTCCATTCGTTACCAGTGGAATAAGACTCGGAACACCTGCTGTAACAACAAGAGGCATGAACACTGAGGATATGGATCAGATCGCAGAGGCTATCTCAATTGTTATCAAGAACAAGGGTGAGAAGAATGACGAAGCAAGAGCAATTATTAAAAAATTGACTGACAAATATCCCCTTGACTAATTTATCAAATCTGAATTGACATAATATTTGAACTGCTATATCAAGGCTTTGATGTAGCAGTTCTTTTATTTGCAGAATTGTATAAAATGAATATACAATTAGAATAAATAACAGAAAATACTACAATTTAAACGATAGTTTCTAAATAATCAACAGAAAATTTAAAAATGTATTGACAAATTAGAAGGCGGTGAATATAATAAAACCATCAAGAGATACTTATAAGATATCGAAAATACTTCGCCCCAGGTATATAGAACAAACAGAGCCGGGGAGAAAGAAAGGCAGGTACACTCCAAAGGGATAGGTAATTAAAATATTCAAGGAAAGGATGGTACACTCCACCAGCATACTAAGTTAGTTTTATAAAATAGTTTTTAGAAGTATTTAGTTAGAAAGAAAGTAAGTATCAGAACTACAGCACTTCAAGTACATGATTAGTGGTTATGACAATATCTCCACCTTGC
This sequence comes from Butyrivibrio sp. NC2007, assembly GCF_000421405.1. Classification (GTDB taxonomy): domain Bacteria; phylum Bacillota; class Clostridia; order Lachnospirales; family Lachnospiraceae; genus Butyrivibrio. The sequence continues at coordinate 53,390 of NZ_ATWY01000002.1, read as the reverse complement.
AACCACAGCATATGAATGCAAAAGTTAATGGAACGATGAGGCTGAGAATTGGAGGATTAGTCCGTTGGACGTAATAACAATTGAATTTGATGAGTACTCGGCATAAGGGCAGAAGCAGGTAATATGGATGAAGCTTCTGCCCTCGATTTTTGTGCGCATATAGGGATCAAAAGTCAAAAAAAGCGTCGTGCTTGCTTTATATATGCGCAGTGCTAAATTTGTGCTATCATATATACTAGAAAAAAGTTTGAATGGGGAAACAGATGGCACGATTTGACGAACAGGACTTTGATGAGAAGCGACTGGCTCGCAGAGCGCGTAGAAAAAAGAGCCAGATGGCTGCATATATAACCTTGGGTGTGATCGTTGTAGTAGTATTAGGACTCCTGATATTCGGTATTCACATGCTGAGGAAAGCTTTGGGCAGCAAGCCTGCTGCAGAAGAGGCTACAGTGGAGGCAACAGAAGAGGTATCTTCTGAGCCTGCTGTAATAGAAACTCCTGAGGAAACGGAAGAAGTTCAGGAATATACCGAAGAAGAACTGATGGATGAGGTTCTCGGAAGCATCCTCTCAGAGATGACATTAGAGGATAAGGTGGCAGGTCTTTTCCTGGTTACGCCGGAGCAGCTTACGGGAGTTGATACAGCCGTCAAGGCAGGAACCGGTACGCAGGAAGCACTTGCATCTTACGCTGTTGGCGGAGTAATATATGCTCCCAAGAATATCAAGTCTACAGATCAGATAAAAGAGATGCTGGAGACCACAGCTACGATGAGTAAGTATCCGATATTCACCATCCTTTCGGAGCAATCGGCTGCGGCGGATTCGGTTAAGACCACTTTGGGAACAGGACCCGATGCAGAGATAACCGATGCGGAAACATCGATAAATGCAGGCAATAAAGCAGGGGCTGAACTGTTTAAGAACGGTTTCAATTTTGCGATAACGCCTGATATGGAAGTTTCGGAAGAAGCATTGTTCGGAGCTGACATAGATACGGTAAAAGAGCTGACAAGCGCCTATATGACAGGCATGCAGGATGCGGGAGTTACTTCCTGCGGATATCTTTTCCCGCTAAAAGGTGATACGGCTTCGGGCATGGCTACAAGCGAAGCAACAAGAGAAGATCTTGTCATAGGCGAGTATGAGGTCTTCAAAAACGCCATTGATTCCGGAATCGGAGCAATGATGGTATCAAACATTTCACTCCCGGAGCTTACCGGAGACAATACACCGGCTTGTCTTTCAGATAAGATCGTGGAGGATGAACTTAGAGGAGCGCTTGGATTTAACGGAATTGTTATAACAGCTCCTTTGAATGAAAAAGCAGTTACTGAGTATTACACATCGAAAGATGCTGCTATAGCAGCCGTTAAGGCTGGAGCAGATATGATATACATTCCTGAAAATTTTGAAGAGGCATACGCTGGCTTACTGGCAGAGGTTCAGGACGGTAACATCAGCGAAGAGAGAATCAATGAATCCCTCAGAAGAATTTACAGTATCAAATACGCCGACAAAGTAGGGCGCATATCTTCGGGGGGCTGATAATTCTAAAATTAAGGGATGCATATGCGTCCCTTTTTTATTTCACTAAAGACAAATAAAAATAATACTGGATAACAGGGGGGAAACATGGAAGAACGCAGAAGTATCAACAGAATTGAATTTTTGGCAAACAGTGTTATCGTTGACAGGCAGACTCTGGAGAAGTTTTACGGACAGGTTAAGAACGTCAGTCCTCTGGGAATCGCTATCACGATCGATAAGCGAGTACCTAATCTTGTAGGAAGAGACATGATCGTAGTTACAGAGACAATGATCATGTACTCAGAGGCAGTCAGAGAAGATCAGGAAGTAGGAAGTAAGAAGTCTGTTGCCTTCAAGGCTAAAAAGTTCACATCTGATGTACTTGAGTATTTGTTCGAGCAAATCGGAGTTGATGCAGATTCAGAGGAATAACAGTTTTTTAGGGGTGAGGTAAATTACTATGATGAAGAAAGATCTCAAAAACAAAAAGTTGGTTTCTGCTCTTACGGTCGGAATCTCGGCGATGATGGCTCTTGCAACGCCGGTTACTGCGTATGCAAACGGCGAGGCTACAGCTCCACCTGAAGAATTTCCGGATACAACAACTGAGAGTGACGTCGCTTCTACTGAGGCGGAAGCTCCTGCAGTTACGCAGGAAGCAGAAGAACAGGCTCAGGTAGTTGCGGATGCAGCTGCAGGAGAAGCTACAGAAGCATCCGAAGACGAACTTCAGAGTGCTAAGATAGAAGCCGGTGCTGCAGTAGAAGAGATTCTTTCTTCTGAAAACGCAGCTGTTGCCGGAGAAGCAGCCGGAATAGATGCAACAAAGAAAACGGAAGCAGATAAAGCAATAGACAAGGTTATAGAAGCTGCAAATGCAGTAGTTAACGATGGTGAGAATGATCCTTCAGCACTGTCTTCTCTTGATGCTGCATCTGAAAAAGCCACAGAGGTTAAGCAGAATCTTAACGACGCCGGCGCAGCTGACAAGCAGGCTTCTGTTTATGAACAGGATATGGAGAATGAAGCTAAGGCTGCATTCGAAGATGTTAAGTATGCTACAGAGAAGGCTGAGCATATGGTTCAGGATTCCATCGAGACACAGGAAAAAGCTGATGTTCTCATTGAATCCATAAAAGAAGCTCAGACACCTGAAGAAGCAAATAAGGCATATGAAGATCTCGACAAGCTTGTGCAGGATACAAAGTCAACTCTTGATGCAATGAAAGAGTTCTATGATAACCTCACAAAGCAGTACGAAGCTGCATCAGCAAACCTTAAGGCCGCTGAAGAAAAAATGGAGCAGGCTGAGAAGGAATTCGGCGACAAGATTAAGAGCGCTGAAGATAAGACTGCTGAGGCTCAGAAGGATATCGATGCTGCACAGCAGAAAGTCGATAATCTGGCAGGAGCTCTTGAACTTGTGGGGGATAAGCTTGATGATGCAATTGATGCTGATGCTCTTAAACAGGCAAGTGGCGATAACTGGGCAGGCAAGATAGGTGGTGACATCAAGAAGAACCGTTCTGTAATGGAGCAGGTTGTTGAGAACTATTACCTTACAAAGAGACTTGGAATTGATGTGGTAAGGGGCGAAGGATACGAGATCAAGTGGCAGTACATGAAGGACGGAAATGACAATGATGAGAAGATCAAGTCCTTTGATAAACAGGAGTGTAATGCAGCTAAGGTTACATTCTACTACAGAAACGATGACGGTGAGATAGTTCAGGGTAAAAAGTACTTCAACTGGGATAGCGCCGAGAAATCATTTGTTAATGATAACTGGCAAGATGGAGCAAGAGCTAGTAACGGAAATGTAATCGTTGTATATGAAAAGACCGAAGATGAGATTGCGGCCAACAAGTATCTCACACAAAAATATCCTGGTTTGATAGGCAAAACAAGTGAAATAAAAGAGAAAACCAAAGATGGCATCCTTGATGTCTATGCATTTAATCTGGACGGTGAGCGAGTCTATAAGGTTACAGCTGAAATAAATGAGATGATCGCATCCGGCGAAGTTGTAGTAAATAGCGACGGTACCATGACTCTCAAGGATTCCGGAGCGACAGTGGATAAGATTTCTCAGAACCAGAACAATCTGTTTCACAATGCTGACTGTCTGGTTGTTGGTGCTGATCATAATGTCATTAACTATACAACCAATGACAAGAACAATTATGCAAAGGCAACAATGAATCGACTCGGAATTGATAAGGTGGAACAGCTTGTCAAGGAAAGTCAGGCTCTAAATGCATTTATCAATGGAAATGCCACAGCTGCCGGCAATGCAGCAGAACTTGCCGGTAAGTATGCGGGATTTGAGAATGCGACAGCAAAAGCACAGCAGGCTGTGCAGATAGCTCAGTATGAGGCTGATACCTTGAGCGAAGCAATAAATGATCTAAAGAGCCAGAAGAAGAGGTCTGTACTTGCGACTAAGGCTCTTGGAGTTGATGATGTAGCATCATACTTTGGGATTGAAGTCAGCGCGGAGAAGGCAGATGAGCTCAACAAGATGACCGTGAGAGAGGTACTTACCGAGTTGGATGGCATGCTTGAAGAGTCCAATGCGAAGGTTGAGACAGCGCAGAAGAATCTTGATAAGATTAAAGAAGGCTTTGGCCAGGCTAAGACGGATCTTGATAACACACTTCTTCGTCTTAACCCGAGACGCCCTGTGTCTGTCACGATTTCAGACGGAGTAGCCGGAGCGGTAGCTGAGGCTGTGATAACAAGCGAAGCAGCAAGCAGAACACCAATAGCACCTGTAGCACCTGCAGCCACTGTAGCAGAAGCTGCGGCAGAAACCCCTGTACAGGAAGCAGCACCTGCGGCAGTTGATCAGAGACGTGCAGCCCGTCAGGCTTCCGAGAATGCATTGGCAGCAGGCACAGAAGAGACAGTAACCGGAGATGTTGCAGAAGGAGCCGGAGAAGTAGCTGCAACCGGTGAGACGACTACTATCGAAGATGGCGCAACTGCTCTTGCAGAGACAGTGGAAACAGAGACCGGAGAATTCACAGAGGATGAGAATCAGGCATATGTAAATATCGAGGATGAAGCATCAGCCAAGGGTATTCTGGAAGATAATATCAAGGAAGAAAAGATGGGACTGTGGTGGCTGCTTCTCATAGCACTCTTTGGTGAAGCCGGAAGAGAGATGTATGCTAAGCATAAAAAGAAACAGGAAGAAAAAGTAAACAAATAATCCATAATAAAAGAGATGTTTCCGTGATGGAAGCATCTCTTTTTTTATTAGTCTCTTGGTCTCATATAGAAGTTACCGGTGATCTCCTCAGTTCGTATGGAATTGATAAAAGCATTCGGATCAATTTCGCGTATCTTTGGGATTATTTTTCTGGTGTCCGCTGCACTTACGATGGAGTACACGATCTTTTTATTCTTGTGGGCAAAAGAGCCTTCGCCGTCTATCAGCGTCGCTCCGTGTCCGCAGACGGAATAGATCATTGAACAGACTCTGTCGGGCATATCGGTGATGATAAAAAGTGTCCTTTGCTGATAAGTTCTGTATAGCGCATGGAGGGCTGTAGTTGTAACATACTGGAATATCATTGAATAAAGAGCTTTATCAAGACCGAACAAAACGCCTGCAATACTGAGGATCACGACGTTTCCGGCCAGTATGTAGGGAAAGGCATCGACGCCCTTTTTCTGGGACAGAAATATGGAAATAAAGTCTGTTCCGCCGCTGGTTGCATCAACTTCCAGGCACATGGTTATTGCAATGGCGTTTAAAAGTCCGCCGAATACTGCGACAAGAAGCGGATCCTGAGTTACAGCGTAATCCGGTAGTAAATCGACGAAGAAACCGTTTGTTACTACCATGACCAGGGAGAAGAGGGTGAACCTCTTTCCGATATATTTAAAACCAATGTATACGGGTATTGCGTTTAAAAGAACTGTTACAGGGGTGTAAGGAATTGATAAGCCCCAGTATTTAAGAGCAATACGCTGAATGATAATAGCAATTCCCGTAGCTCCTCCGGGGTAAAGTCCTCCGGCGTTTACAAAGGAATTGATATTCATGGCCATAAGAAAAGCAGCTAAAAGGACTACAACGAGCCTTACAGCATCTTTTCTGAGCATCATTTTCAGTTTTCTGGTATCTGTTCTTTTCATAGTATAAGTATACAACTTTTACGTCTTCAACGCTTTATTTCATATATCTTTGGAGAAATCTTTGTGTTCATATAGATATCTGCGTATTGTGAGGGGGATAAATCCTCCACGTAGTTTAGCTGGAAAGCTTTTTTAACGCCGTTTTTTATCAGGATATCAGCGGCTTTATTATAGGCAATTGCCGCCTCTGACTCAGTGTTGTACTTACCGACAACGTAGTTGCTCTTAACATGAATTACTGCTTTGTACTTTATAAAGCCTTTTTCCGCAAACTGTCTGACTCCACGATACCTGTTCAGGATGATGATGTTCTCGTAACGAAAATCACAGGGATCGTCGTTGGCAAAGCGGTAGTCTCTGCCTTCCACTGCATAGCTCTTTATGCCGTAGCGCTCACGGATTGACAACTGGCTTCCGTAATCTGCCACAAACAGATGAGTCCCTCTTTGCATGATCTTGTGGGATGAGTAGTAGAAGAGGTCGTCGATATCGAACTTAAGAACCTGAGTTGGTGATAAGTAATACAGGAAATATTTCTTTTCAAGGTAAATGGGATTTGATATATACATACCCTTATCTCTGTAGTTTATAAGGGATACGAATTTGTCGAAGCTTAGTGCCATATCTTTTTTGTAGGAGGAAATACCTAAGGCGCTGTTTTCAAGAACGGCAGCAGCCTCCTTATAAGCTCTTGAAGCTTTTGTGATCTTGCTGTAGCTTCCGAGGGAGATATGCTTGCCGAAATAGGTTATGGAAGCTCTGTAGGAAGGAGTTCCGTCTTTTAGAAAAGTCGAATATACACCAATATAATTTTTTTTGCTCATTTTACTCCCCAAATGATGCAGTATTATGGTATACTTTAGTGAAAATTTGTTTTTATACATTCATTTTATATGAATTTATATCTACGTGTCAAAATGGAGGAGAACCAATGCCCAAGGAAGTTTTGTATTCAAGCACCAGAGGAGATAAGTGGAGTATAAAGGCATCAGAAGCTATTCTGCGCGGTCTTGCGCCTGACGGTGGACTCTACGTTCCAAATCACATCCCACATCTTGAGAAATCACTCAGGGAGATTGCATCCCTTTCATATCAGGAAACAGCTTATGAAGTAATGAAACTGCTTCTTACTGATTACACTGAAGAAGAGCTTAAGTACTGCATTTCTCACGCCTATGATTCTAAGTTTGATACAGAGGAGATCGCTCCCTTATCAGAGGCTGGCGGAGCATACTTCTTAGAGCTCTACCACGGATCAACAATCGCTTTCAAGGATATGGCTCTTTCAATCCTTCCATATCTCATGACAACAGCTGCCAAGAAGAATGCAGTTAAGAATGAGATTGTTATTTTGACAGCGACCAGTGGAGATACAGGAAAGGCTGCACTTGCAGGCTTTGCAGATGTACCCGGCACAAGGATCATTGTCTTTTACCCTAAACACGGTGTAAGCCCCATCCAGGAACAGCAGATGGTTACTCAGAAGGGTGACAACACCTGTGTAATCGGTATTGAAGGTAACTTCGACGATGCCCAGAACGGTGTTAAGAAGATCTTTACAGACGCAGAACTCAGAAGCGTTATGGATTCCAAGGGCTTCCAGTTCTCATCAGCCAATTCCATCAACATCGGAAGACTGGTTCCTCAGATCGTTTACTACGTATATGCATATTCAAGACTTCTTAAGGAGGGCAGAATTGCAGACGATGACGCTATAAATGTAGTTGTTCCAACAGGTAACTTCGGTAACATTCTTGCTGCTTACTATGCGAGCAAGATGGGTGTGCCGATCGCCAAGCTGATCTGCGCATCAAACTCAAACAAGGTACTGTTCGACTTCTTCCAGACAGGTGAGTACGACAGAAACCGTGAGTTTGTACTTACAAGCTCACCTTCAATGGATATTCTTATCTCATCAAACCTTGAGAGACTTATCTACCACATCGCAGGTGATAACTCTGAAGCAGACGCTGCATACATGGAGAAACTCACCAAAGAAGGCAAGTATGAGATAACAGATGCTATGAAAGAAAAGCTCTCTGACTTTTACGGCGGATTTGCAACAGAAGAAGAGACCTTCGCTACAATAAAAGATCTTTTTGAAAAATCAGGATATCTCATTGATACACACACAGCAGTAGCTGCTTCGGTGTATAATAAGTATAAGAGCGAAACAGGCGATAAGACTGTTACAGTCATTGCTTCAACAGCAAGCCCTTACAAGTTTACAAGAAGCGTAATGAGCGCTCTTGGAAGAAACGATGAGAGCAAGGATGATTTTGAACTTGCTGATGAGCTTTCTGAAGTTTCAGGAGTTGAAATTCCTGCAGCAGTATCAAGCATCAGAAATGCAGAGATAAGACACAAGACTGTTGTCGACAGAACAGAAATGGAGGGAGCAGTTAAGGCCTTTCTTGGAATCTGATTTAATAAATAACGGAGGTGCGTATGGATCTAGGCAAGGGGTATTACTCAGAAAACACACCCGAGATTATTGAGCTTTCCAAGCTTTCAAGGGAAGCAGATCTCATTGAAAATGAGCTATTTGTTAAATACGATGTTAAAAGAGGTTTAAGAGACCTTAACGGTAAGGGCGTACTTACCGGACTCACCAGAATTTCAGAGATCATTGCCAAAAAGACAGTAGATGGCAAGGAAGTTCCTGCAGACGGTGAGATATATTTCAGAGGATATGATGTACACAAGCTGGTAGAGTCTGCTGTTACCGAGAACAGATTTGCCTTTGAGGAATGTGCTTATCTTCTCCTGTTTGATAAGCTTCCTACGGGAAAAGAGCTTTTTGAGTTCGAGAAGCTCCTTGGAATCTATAAGTCACTTCCGCCCAGCTTTGTAAGAGATGTTATCATGAAGGCTCCGAGCCGTGACATGATGAACACTCTGGCACGGAGTGTACTGACTCTTTATTCCTACGATGATCTTGCAGATGATGTTTCACTTCCTAATGTTCTGAGACAGTCACTGCAGCTTATAAGTATGTTCCCGCTTCTGGCTATTTACGGGTATCATGCATACAACCACTACCACGAGGGTAATTCCCTCATTATCCATCCGCCCAAGGAGGAGCTCTCTACAGCAGAGACTATCCTTTACTTGCTGCGTCCTGACAGCCAGTACACTGAGCTTGAGGCCAAGCTCCTTGATATTTGTCTTGTGCTTCACATGGAGCATGGTGGTGGTAACAATTCATCCTTCACAACTCATGTTGTGAGCTCGAGTATGACCGACACTTACTCGGTAATCGCTGCTGCCATCGGTTCCTTAAAGGGACCAAGACACGGTGGTGCTAACATCAAGGTTGTTCATATGTTTGATGACATTGAGGCCAATGTTAAGGACTGGAAGGATGAGGAAGAGGTTAAGGCATACCTTGATAAGATCCTGAACAAGCAGGCCTTTGATAAGGCAGGACTTATCTACGGAATCGGACATGCTATCTATTCAAAATCTGACCCGAGAGCTGTTATCCTTAAGAGCTTTGTACAGAAGCTTGCAGCTGAGAAGGGAATGGAAGATGAACTTGCTCTTTACGAGCTGGTAGAGAGACTTGCACCTGAACTTATTGCCGGCGAGCGCACCATGTACAAGGGTGTATCAGCCAATGTCGATTTCTATTCGGGCTTTGTTTACAGAATGCTTGATCTTCCGGAAGAGCTTTATCCTACAATCTTTGCCATCGCAAGGATAGTCGGATGGAGTGCTCACAGAATGGAAGAGCTTGCCAACAACGGTAAGATCATCCGTCCTGCATACATGGCAATAGAACCGAGAAAAGAATATGTAAAGATGGATGACAGATAATTCATTTTAGTCAGAATAAGCCCCCGGCCATGTGGTCGGGGGCTTTTAAATGCTTTATTTACGGATTAAAGTCCGTACTTGGCTGCGATAAGAGGAGCAACCTTAGATGAACCAATACGGCTGCATCCTGCCTCAGCATAAGCAAGAGCATCTTCGATTGTGCGGATTCCACCGGCTGCCTTGATCTTAACGTCAGGACCGATGTTCTTCTTGAAGAGCTCGATGTCAGCAAGAGTAGCACCTGCTGTTCCAAAGCCTGTAGATGTCTTGATGTAATCAGCCTTAACATCTGTAACGATCTTGCAGAGCTCTACCTTCTCATCCTCTGTGAGGTAGCAGGTCTCGATGATAACCTTAAGGAGCTTATCTCCGCAAGCTTCTCTGATCATCTCAAGCTCTTTCTTAACTTCGTCATATCTGTGATTCTTAACATCACTGATGTTAACAACAGTATCAATCTCTGATGCGCCATCAGCTATAGCGTCCTTGGCTTCTGTAACCTTGGAGTTTGCGCTGTTGTATCCGAGAGGGAATCCGATAACTGTGCAGAGCTTTAAGTTATCACCATACTTATCATGTACTCTCTTAAGATATGTGGCAGGGATGCAAACAGTTGCAGTACCGTACTTAACTGCCTCGTCACAAAGTGAAACAATATCTTCCCATGTTGCGTTGGGCTGAAGCTGTGTGTGATCAATGAGTTTAAGAATATCCTTTTCTTCCATGTTAGAATTATCTCCTTGTCAATAAAATGAAAATTGCTTTTTGTAGCACAAATATTATAAACTATACTGTGTTAAAAAGAAACATGTAGGAGGAAACAACAATGCCAGCTGAGAATACAGTGATAAAAGACAGGCTCCTTCGCCTTCGAAATAAAATGAAAGAAGAGGGGATCGACTACTACATGATGCCGACCTCTGACTTTCACAACTCAGAGTACAGCGCAGATTTCTTTAAGGTAAGAGAGTATTTCTGCGGATTTGACGGCTCCAACGGAACTCTGGTTGTGAGTCAGGATGAAGCAGGAATGTGGACCGACGGAAGATATTTTATCCAGGCTGAGAACCAGATGAAGGGAACAGGAGTAGTTCTTTTTAAGATGCTTGAGCCCGGCGTGCCAACCATTACAGAGTATCTCATGGAGAATATGAAAGAGGGACAGGTCCTTGGCTTTGACGGACGAGTTGTATCAACCAGTATCGGTGAGAGTCTTGAGAAAAAGCTCTCTGAAAAGAACGTGACCCTTAAGTTTGATAAGGATCTGGCTGAGTATGTATGGGTAGAAAGACCGGCTCTTCCTTGCCACGATATGTATGTGCTTCCCGATGACCTCTGTGGAATGAGCTTTAAGGAGAAACTCTCTGTTGTAAGAGAGAAGATGGCAGAGAAAGGCTGTAAGTTCTATCTGCTCAGTAAGCTCGATGATATCATGTGGCTTACAAATCTTCGCGGCAATGACGTTGAGTGCAATCCGGTAGCTCTTTCCTACGCAATAATCACAGAGAATGAGTTTACTCTTTTTGTTCAGGAAAAAGAGATCACGGACGGCGTAAAGGCTTACTGCGACAAGGAAGGTATTATCCTCAAGGACTACCACAGCCTTATCGACGAAGTTGACAAGACTTCCATGCCGGGAAACGTATTATTTGACAAAAGAAATACCAACTTCCTTACATACAAGACTCTGGTCAAAAAGGCTGAAGAAGCTAAGGTTGTCCTCAAAAACGAAAAGGATCCCACAGAACTTTTAAAGGCCTGCAAGAATGATACAGAGATAAAGAATATCAGAGAGGTATATGTTCGCGATAGCGCAAAACTCACTGAATTCATCTACTGGGTAAAGGCAAATGTAGGCAAAACAGAGATCACTGAGTACTCAGCAGCTATGAAGCTCGATTCCATGAGAGCAGAGCTTCCGGGCTTTATTGAGCTCTCTTTCCCTACTATCAGCGCATACAATGCAAATGCAGCAATGGCCCACTATGAGGCTACAGAAGACAACTACGCAGTTGTAAATCCTGAAGGAATGCTTCTTGTTGATTCAGGCGGAACCTACATGGGAGGAACAACCGATGTAACAAGGACCATTGTTGTGGGAGAGATCAGCGATGAGATAAAGCGCACCTATACTGCAACAGTAGTAGGAATGCTCCGTCTTGCAAATGCCAACTTCCTGGAAGGATGCTCCGGTAAGAACGTAGATATTCTTGCCCGTCAGTGCCTCTGGGATATGGGAATCGATTACAAGCATGGCACAGGCCACGGAATCGGTTATATCTTAAATGTTCATGAAGGACCTCAGAACATCAGATGGAGATTTACACCCGGACAGAATGAAGCTCCTCTTCTTCCCGGAATGATCGTGTCCGATGAGCCCGGTGTTTATATTGAGGGCAAGTACGGCATCAGAATTGAGAACATTCTGGAAGTAGTTAAGGGAGATGCAAATGAGTACGGACAGTTCCTTCATTTTGCACATCTTACTTATGTGCCTATCGACCGTGAAGCTATTGATAAAAAGTACATGGAGCCAAGAGACATCAAGGCCTTTAATGACTATCATGCAGAGGTTTACAAGAGAGTAAGTCCCCTTATAAAAGACCCTAAAATCCTCAACTGGCTCAGGGAAGCAACAAGGGAAATTTAATTGTAAAAAGAGTGTAAAAAAACGCCAAATCCCTTGAAAATAAGCGCCTTGGGCGTATAATAAAGTTAGAGCAAAGCTATAAGCTCTCCTGGGATGTCCGACACCTCCTGTGTAATTTGAACCTACAGTTACTTTAAACGGGACTCCTACATTACCTGTTTGATTGCCACGCCTTCGGCCCTGCGTATACGCAGACAAGCTACGGGAGAGGAAGGCAGGAATTCAGGTTGCGGTAACCCACCTGGCGTTAGCTAGGAGTCAAATAACAGGAAACGGCATTTTGGGAATGCTTTAGACTATAAAAGCAGTCATTTCGGTGGCTGCTTTTTCAATGTGGCTACTATCGTGAGGGAAAGTGTATGGATGTAAAGGCTGCGCTTATATCTTTGGGAAAAGATTTTGCGTACAAGATGCAAAAAAAGAATATCGCTGCCTTCGCCGGAAGCTGTGCGTATTTCTTTATCATCTCCATCGTTCCCCTGCTCATTCTGATTTCTTCCACACTGCCATATACCGCTGTTACTGAGGCGGATCTTGTCAAGGCGCTTACAGACATAACTCCTGATTTTGCGGATGGTATTATTCTTAAGCTCATTGATGAAGCCTATGAACAGTCAGTGGCAGTTTTTTCTATATCAGCTCTTGCTACCATCTGGTCAGGTGCCCTTGGTATGCTCTCCATCATAAGAGGACTTAACTGTATCTACGATGTAGAGGAGCGCAGAAACTATTTCCACCTCAGATTTATCGCAGCACTTTATACACTGGCAATGATAGCGATCATGCTTGTTATGCTGCTTATAATGGTATTTGAGAGAGTTGTGAGAAACATTGCAGTAAGCCACTTCCCAAGCATAATGTTTGTTATTTCATTATCGTCGTATCTCAAATTTTTAGTGGTTATCGCAGTGTCGACCTTTTTCTTTGCCCTGATCTACACCTTTGTTCCCAGTGCCAAGATGACCTTTGTTTATCAGCTTCCGGGAGCTATATTTTCGGCTGTGGTGTGGTATCTCTTTTCATGGCTCTTCTCAATATATGTAAATATGTCAGGATACTTCTCGGTTTACGGAAGTATTGCAACTCCGCTGATCATGATGATCTGGCTGTACTTCTGTATCTCGATCTTTCTTATAGGGGCTTTTATAAACAGATTCTTCCATCCGGCGGTGAAGGTTTTATATGATGATCATCACCAGAGGAAAGTCAGGGAGAAGGCTAAGAAAAAGAGCACAAGACAGCTTCGTAAACCAAGAAAATACAACGAGTTTGGCTAAAAAAGGAGACGGCATAATGAAGTTTGGAAAGTGGAAAAAGAAAAAGTGGTTTGCATACACGGTTGCTACCTGTAGTGCGGTGATTCTGTTTATGATACTCGCACATCTGGGAGATCTGTTTGGCGCACTGGGGTCTTTCTTTTCTTTCCTCAGACCTATTATCTCCGGAATTATAGTTGCGTATGTCATCAATCCACTGGCGAACTTTTTTGACAGGAAGGTTTTCCATAAATTAAAGAGTGAGAAGACAAGATGGTCGCTGTCCTGTATCTGTGCACTGATAGTGCTTGTGCTCTGCATCGTTCTATTGTTTGTGGCACTTATTCCTCAGCTTGTGGACAGCGTTGCAACGCTGGTTTCAAATATGGATACCTATGTAAGTACACTTCAGGAGTTCCTAAGAAGGTTTGAGTCAGGATCCAAGGGATTTTTCGGCCTCGATTTTGCATCTTTGGCTAATTTTGGTGATCGCATCCTTGAAAAGATAAGCTCATACTTCTCGGACAACATGGAATCCTTTGTAGGTGGTACGGCAAATGTCGGAAGAGGTGTATTTGATCTGGTGATTGCCTTCATTCTTGCGGTTTATTTCCTTTTGGATAAGCGCAGAATCACAGGCGGGGTTGGAAGGTTTATGGCTCTGATCATGAAGCCGGAATCCTTTACCAAGGCAACGGAGTTTTTGGACAGATGCAATGTCATCCTTATCAGATATATCAGTGTTGATGTTATAGACGGTCTCATCGTTGGAGTAGTAAACTTCCTGTTTATGGTGATAATGAGAATGCCTTATGCAGCTCTTATTTCTGTGATTGTAGGAGTTACTAACCTGGCACCAACTTTTGGTCCTATCGTCGGAGCTCTTATCGGCGCCTTTGTTCTGGTACTGGTAGAACCATGGTATGCGCTGTGGTTTTTGATATTTACCGTAATACTTCAGACTCTGGACGGATACATAATAAAGCCCAAGCTCTTTGGCGGAAGTCTCGGCGTATCGGCTCTTATGATACTGATAGCCATCGTACTAGGCGGAAGACTCTTTGGTGTTGGCGGTATTCTTTTAGCTATTCCTTTTGCGGCAATTATTGATTTTACCTGGAAAGATTTTGTTATAAAAAAACTTGAGCAGAGACAGGCAAAGCGGTACAATAAATTGTAGAGAACGTATATGGGATTACTACATATTGAATCAATAAAGGGGGTATATTATGGACTATGTAATGAATTTTATCGATGGTGCAATTGAATTTGCCAAGGAAAAGATAGACAAAGTGATGGACTTCTGGGAAGGCCTTGATGATGGAAAGAGAAAACTCTTTATTGGCTGCGTTGTAGCTACAGTATCAGTGATAGTAATAGCTTCAATCGCATACAGCATTGGTAAGTCCCAGGGCAGGAAACTTGCTATCGAAGAAGAGGATTTCTAAAAAAACCACTAAAGAACCGGGAGCTTCGATAAGAAGCTCCTTTTATGTATGGAGAAAATTATGAAGAAGGTATTAAAGGCCATTGGAATTATTCTTTTGCTGGTAGCGCTTGTTGCAGTTACAGTGGTGGCTTATCTTACCGTTGATGAGTACAGGCCGGGTGAGGTAGAGCCTCTGGAAGTAGCCGGAGAGGCTACAGCGCATCCTACAAAGGGAAAGAGCATTCGTGTTATGAGCTGGAATGTGGGGTACGGAGCTCTTGGTGACAATGCAGATTTTTTTATGGATGGCGGTAAGATGGTATATTCTGCCGACGAGGAGAGGGTAAAAAAGAATCTGGATGATATCGCAGCTGAAGTGGATAAGATAGCACCCGATATCTTAATAACCCAGGAAACTGACCTCAGTGCAGCAAGATCGTATTTTATAAATGAGCCACAGTATCTGATGGAACATTCATCAGCAGATGTGTTTGGCGGGAATAATATTTTTGCCTATAACTTTAAGGTTAGTTTTGTTCCACTTCCAATGCCGCCTATAGGCAAGGTCCACAGCGGACTTGTGGCATTTAGTAAGTTCCAGATGGCTGAGGCTGATCGTCTTGCACTTCCTTGTCCGTTCAAATGGCCGCTCAGGACCTTTAATTTAAAGAGAGGCCTTGAAGTTATGAGATTCCCGGTGGAGGGAAGTGACAAGGAGCTGGTTTTGATAAATCTTCATCTGGAGGCCTATGATTCAGGAGAAGGTAAGATTGCCCAGACAAAGCGTCTTAAACAGGTCCTTATGGATGAAGTGGAGAAGGGTAACTACGTTATAGCCGGCGGTGACTTTAATCAGACTTTTTCAAATGTGGATATAAGCAAGTATGCTGCTCTTGATGGAGTCTGGCAGGCCGGATCTATAGATGTTTCAGAGTATGGGGATGATTTTAAGTTTCTGACCGATTCCGGCGTGCCTACATGCAGATCGCTGGACAAGGTACTTGCTGATGCACCGAGCAAGGATTACAGTGAATTCCAATATTATGTGATTGACGGTTATATCGTCTCGAAAAACATTGAAGTAGAGCAGGTTTACACAGATGATCTCGGGTTTGTATGCAGTGATCATAATCCTGTGGTAATGGACTTCAAACTTCGCTGATTTTTCGTGACAGTAAACGTTTAATCGAATATAATATTAGATAAGGTTTTTTAGCAACTATATTTTGAAAGGGGACAGGAGTTAATGGTACACAAGGCAAAACGTAACGTAATCGTTGGACAGTCGGGAGGCCCTACAGCGGCAATCAATTCATCGCTGGCAGGAGTATACAGGACTGCGATTGACCGTGGATACAAGAAGGTATATGGAATGATCCACGGTGTTCAGGGGCTTATGGAAGGCAGATATGTTGATCTTTCTGATCATATTCAGTCAGGTCTTGATATTGAGCTTTTGAAGAGAACACCTTCAGCATATCTTGGATCATGCAGATTTAAGCTTCCTGAGATTTTTGAGAGCAAAGAGATCTACGAGAAGATATTTGAGATTCTCGATAAGCTTCAGATTGACTGCTTCATCTACATCGGTGGTAACGATTCAATGGATACCATCAAGAAGCTTTCAGATTATGCCATCATTTCAGGATCTAACATCAGATTTGTAGGCTGCCCTAAGACAATTGATAACGATCTGGCTCTTACAGACCACACACCCGGATACGGCTCAGCAGCTAAGTACATCGGTACTTCTGTAAAAGAGATCATCAGAGACAGCTGGTCACTTGAGACAACCAGTGGACAGGTTATCATCGTTGAGGTTATGGGAAGAAACGCAGGATGGCTTACAGGCGCTACAGCTCTTGCAAAGGGCGAGGACTGTGACGGACCTGATGCAATCTATCTTCCTGAGCTGCCATTTGATATGGATGCGTTCATCAAGAAGATCAAAGGTCTCTTAAAGAGCAAGGCATCTGTTGTTGTAGCAGTATCTGAGGGTATCAGAACTAAGGACGGCAAGTATGTAAGTGAGCTCGGAAACAGCATTGATTATGTTGATGCTTTCGGACACAAGCAGCTTACAGGTACAGCAAGATACCTCTGCGAAGTTGTTTCCAAGGAGTGCGGATGCAAGACTCGTCCTATCGAGCTTTCAACACTTCAGAGAGCAGCAAGCCACTGTGCTTCACGTGTAGATATCCTTGAGGCTTATGAGGTCGGTGGTGCAGCTATGAAGGCAGCTGACGAAGGCGACAGCGGCAAGATGGTTGTTATCGAGAGACTTTCAGATGATCCTTATCAGGCAGGAACTGAGGTTAAGGATGTTCACAAGATCGCTAACGACGAGAGAACAGTTCCGAGAGATTGGATCAACAAGGACGGCACATATGTAACTAACGAGTTTATTACCTATGTAAGACCGCTTATTCAGGGTGATGTAGGACCTATTATGGTTGATGGTATTCCGAGACACCTCTACAGACCTGGCTTCCAGGACATTCTGTAAGCTGAATTACTTGATTTTTCTGAACAAAATCACATAAAAACTTGTTATGTGTACAAAACTATAGTAGAATAGGCAATGTAGTAAATAATTTCTTTTTTGGAGGGAAACCAAATGAATAAGACAGAACTTATCGATGCAATCGCAAAGGAAGCTGGACTTTCTAAGAAGGATGCGGCTGCAGCACTGAACGCTTTCACAGACACTGTAACAAAGGAGCTCAAGAAAAAGGGTAAGGTTCAGCTTGTTGGCTTCGGCACATTCGAGACAACTAAGAGAGCTGCTAGAACAGGTAAGAATCCTCAGACTGGCGCTGCTATCAAGATTCCTGCTTCTGTAGCACCTAAGTTCAAGGCTGGTAAGGCTCTTAAGGATCTTGTTAACAAGAAATAATTTTTACTATACGAAAAAGGCTGTGCATTATTGCACAGTCTTTTTTTTTTGTGTTATTATGTGTATATATTCTCTATTGGGCGGGACAATCTGATGTCATTTGAAAAAAGCTTTGAAAATTTTGTTCAAATACTATCTGAGGAAGAAGTGACTCCTGAAATAACTCCCAGCGCGCTGGCTGATTTGTCTAAGGAATACTCACTTCGTTCTATTGTTTCCGTTGTTTCTTTTAAGCCCACTTCGGATAAGGCCGGAGAGCCTGACACCGTCATCCCGTTATTTGGCCCTACAATTGAAAAAGAAGAGCCTGACTATATGTTCAAGAGCAGTATGGCAGGAGATAGGACAGTTACTTATTATGTCTATCTTTCAGGCGGCAGGAGACTTAATGACGCGGAATACAAGAATTTTTCGCTGATAATGGACGTCTTGTCTTTCCACATGGAGAGATTTCTTTTAATAAGCATTGTTAAGAACAGCGCATTTACTCAGTATCTGACAGGGCTTCCCAATTCCGGAGGCTTTCTTGCCTTTGTCGGAGAAAAGTTTGCCTCAGGAGAGATCCTTCAGTATGACGCATTTTTCCTCAATCTCAAGAGCTTTGGCCTTATAAGCAGGAGATACGGAATACAAGAGGGCGATGAAATCATGAAGCGCTATGCGAAGAAGCTCAATGAGTTTATAGAGCCCGGCGAGATAATCGCTCATTTCGGAGGAGATAATTTTACTGCTCTTATCAAGAAAGATAGAACCAAGAGCTTTTTGAAGTATGTTTCATCAATTCCGGTTATTGGAATTAAAAACGACAGAGAAGATGAGATTAACATCTCTGCAGTCACCGGAGTATATGCCATTGATGAATCAATGAAGGGCCCCGGCCAGGTAATATCAAGAGCCAGCATGGCCTGCAATTATGCCAAGAATGTGGCTAATAAACCCTATGTATTTGTAAATAAGGCAATGAGTACCAGAATATACCGTCAGAAGCAGATTGAGGACAGATATGAGGAAGCTCTTGCCAACGATGAGTTCAGAATCTATCTTCAGCCCAAGGTTGATACAGAGACCGGCAGGATTGTGGGAGCCGAGTCTTTGGCAAGATGGTTCTGCAACGGAATAGTTCTTTATCCGACAGAATTTGTGCCTATTTTGGAACAGGAGGGCATGGTAGCATCTCTTGACCTCTACGTTCTGAAAAAGACTTGTGAGTACATTAAAGAGTGGCAGGACAATGGAATATCACCGGTGCCTATCTCTGTTAATTTTTCCAGAAGAGACCTTGGCTTTAAGGATCTGGCAAAAGAGATCATGGATACCATTGACAGCTATGGTATAGACAGGAAATATATCGAAATTGAGGTCACAGAGACTGCCAGTGAGGATGAGCGAGTTCTTATGACGAACTTCCTTTCAAGGCTCAAAGAGGGCGAAATAGCAACTGCTATCGATGATTTCGGAACAGGCTATTCATCTCTGTCGACTCTAAGGGATTTCCCTGTATCTGTGATTAAGATCGACAGGTCTTTTATCAACAATGAAGAGCTTAATTCCAGTGATGAGATAGTCCTTAG
Organism: Butyrivibrio sp. NC2007; assembly: GCF_000421405.1. Classification (GTDB taxonomy): domain Bacteria; phylum Bacillota; class Clostridia; order Lachnospirales; family Lachnospiraceae; genus Butyrivibrio. The sequence continues at coordinate 34,091 of NZ_ATWY01000002.1, read as the reverse complement.
GAATATTGTTACCATGGCCAATGAACTTGGAATAGATGTGGTGACAGAGGGAGTGGAGAGACCTGATCAGACCCAGCTCCTTAAGAATATAGGCTGTCATGTGGTTCAGGGATTCTTATACGACAACCCGATGCCCAAAAAGGACTTTGAAAAGAGACTTCAAAAGGGCGTATATGATGAATAAAAATAACGCTGACTGAAAACTATCAGTCAGCGTTTTATTTTGCTATTCGTCAGTCGACTCTCTTGCTGCCCCAGAAGAACAGTGCAACTGTTCCGGGACCTGTATGGCTTCCGATTGTGGTTCCGATGCTCACAATCTTAACCTTGCCCTTTAAGTTGTGGAACTTGGACTCAATAAGGTCTGCAACAGCTCTTGCTTCTTCGTAGCAATCTGAGTTTGAAATGTAGCAGTCTCCATCATAGTCAAGGCCGTTCTCGGCAAGTTCTTCCATCTTGGCTACCTGAGCCTTCATGACTGCGTTGATTCCACGAAGTTTGGAACGAACGATAAGTCTTCCCTGATAATCAACGTTGAGAAGAGGACATATCTTAAGGGCTCCGCCGATAAGGCCGGCTGCCTTGGAAACACGACCGCCTCTTACGAGATAGGTAAGATCTGTAACAAAGAACCAGTGCTGGCATTCAAGTCTGTGCTCGATGATCCACTCATAGAGTTCATCAATGTTCATTCCGCTATCACGAAGGTCTGCGAGCTTGTTCATTACAAGTCCGTATCCAGCTGATGCTGCGAGAGAATCCACAACATAGAGCTTTCTGTCGGGATACTTTTCTCTGAGCTGGTCTCTTGCAATAGTTGCTGAGTTAAGAGTTCCGGATATTCCTGAGCTTAAAGTGAGGTGAAGTATGTCTTTTCCCTGCTTGAGGATTTCCTCGAAGTAGTCTACATATTCGCCAACACTAACCTGTGAAGTCTTGGTCATTGCACCCTTGGCCATGGCATCATAGAAATCCTTGAAGGGATAAGATACGCCCAAGTCATCAGGATAATCTTTTCCGTCGATATTGAAATGGAAGCAGACGTAGCTGATATCTCTTTCTTTAAAATGCTCTGCTGTAAGATCAGCAGTAGAACAACAGCTTAAAACGTAATCCATAGTAAGTTACTCCTCCGAATGAATGTTAACATCTAGCTTATAATAACATTATTGTGGGATATCTAGCAAGAAAAGTAAGAAGGATTGACAAAAACTCTTTTGCAAAATAAAATAGTTTAAGTTAAATATTTATATGCAATGAAGGTGTGGGCGATAGCCCGAGAAGATATATTCTTCTTACAGAGAATTGGAGTCATCGGCTGGAAGCTCCATAAGATCAGGATATATTGGAAATTTCGCACCGGAGCATACCTTTAAAATGAGTGTCTGACTTTTAGTCAGGAATAAGGGTGGTACCGCGATCAATTCGTCCCTTGTGTAGATTTACGCTACACAAGGGATTTTCTTTTGTGTAGAGTGTACATTATTTTTCAGGAGGAAGGAAATTTGGAAAACAGCGCATTACAACAGCAAATTGAAGCGATTCGTGAAGAAATCAAGGCTAATTCCGAAAAGCTGGACAGCTCCAAGCTTGTATATGAGCTTAGAAAGAGCTTTTTGGACAACAAGACCGGTAAGATCTCAGCTCTTATGAAGGAGATGAAGAATATTGCCGCAGAGGATCGTGCAGAATACGGCAAAAACGTTAATGAACTTAAGCAGTGGGCTCTTGCTCAGTTCGATGAGCTTGACAAGAAGATGAAAGAGAAAGAGCTTAAGGCAAGATATGAGAGAGAGAAGCAGGACGTAACAATGCCTGCCAAGATGCGTTATCAGGGCAATCTTCATCCTGTAACACAGATGAGAGAGACTCTCATCGACATATTTGCAGGAATGGGGTTTGAAATTTATGAGGGTACTGAGATTGAGAATGACTATTACAATTTCACAGCTCTTAATACACCTGCCGATCACCCTGCAAGAGATATGCAGGATACATTCTACTTAAGCCCTGAGTTCCTCTTAAGAACACAGACTTCATCAGGTCAGATCCATGTTATGGAGAACAAGAAGCCTCCGATCAAGATATTATCTCCCGGTAAGGTTTTCCGTTCAGATGATGATGCAACTCATTCACCTATGTTCTCACAGATGGAAGGCCTTGTAGTAGACAAGAATGTTACACTCTGTGACCTTAAGGGTGCTTTGGAGACCTTTGCTCAGAAGATTTTCGGTGAGGGAACAACAACAAGACTTCGTCCTTCATACTTCCCATTTACAGAGCCGTCTGTTGAGGTTGACTGCAGCTGCTTTGCATGTGGCGGTAAGGGATGTAACCTCTGTAAGGGTACAGGCTGGATCGAGGTTCTCGGAGCCGGCGTAGTTAACAAGAAGGTTTTGGAAAACTGCGGAATTGATTCAGAAGAGTACAGCGGATTTGCTTTCGGTATCGGTATCGAGCGTGCAACAATGCTCAAATACGGCATCAACAACATCAAGCTTTTATATGAGTCAGACCTTGATGTCCTTAAGCAGATTGATCACTACGAATAATTTAGGAGGAAACCGAAAATGTTAGTACCTTTAAGTTGGCTTAAAGATTTTGTTGATATAGATATTGAACCAAAAGAACTTGAGAAGAAGCTTTTCGACTGTGGATTCGAGGTTGAAGAGTGCTGGGAAGTAGGAAAAGACATATCCAAGGTTGTAGTTGGACAGGTAGAGACCTGCGAGCCTATTCCCGAGACTCATCTTCATGTATGTACAGTAAATGCAGGTGAGCATGGAACTTTCCAGGTATGCTGCGGAGCAGACAACGTTCAGGCAGGAGGAAAGTATCCTCTGGCTCTTGTTGGTGCTACAGTTATTGAGACCGAGAGAGACCATGTGACAGTTATCGGTGTTGCTACAATTAAGAAGGGCAAACTTCGCGGCTACGATTCAGAGGGTATGCTCTGCTCAGGCGTTGAGCTCGGCGTTAACGAGGATATGTATCCCGGAGCCGGCTACAACGGACTTCTTGTTTTCCCTGAGGATACAGAGGTTGGCGCTGATGTTAAGCCTATCCTTGGCCTTGATGACTGGATCTTTGACGTTTCAATCACAGCAAACAGACCTGACTGTCAGAGTATCTACGGTCTTGCAAGAGAAGTTGCTGCAGCACTTGATAAGCCTTTAAAAGAGATTGACCTATCTTACACAGAGACAGACGTAGAAAATGAGGGATTTAGCGTAACCGTAGAAGATCCCGATCTTTGCCCAAGATATATCGGACACTATGTATATGATGTAAAACTTGGCGATAGCCCTCTTTGGATGAAGAGAAGACTTGCCATGGTAGGCAATAACGCGATCAATAATATCGTTGATATTACAAACTATATTATGAGAGAGCTTGGACAGCCTATGCATGCTTTTGACGGTAACTTCCTTGAGGGAAATAAGATCGTTGTAAGACGTGCTAAGCAGGGTGAGAAGATTGTAACTCTTGATGAGAACGAGTTTGAGCTCACAACTGACAATCTTGTAATATGCGACGGTGCTAAGCCTGTAGCTCTTGCAGGTATCATGGGAGGTCTTAACTCAGAGATCCGTGATACAACAACTACAGTTACTTTTGAGGCTGCCAAGTTTATGCGTGACAATATCCGTAAGAGCTCTAGGGCACTGGGTCAGTCTTCTGATTCATCAGCTGCTTTTGCAAAGGGCGTTTACGAATATACAACTGTTATCGCAATGAAGAGAGCTCTTCACCTTATTGAACAGCTTGGAGCAGGTAAGGTATCCAAGACTCACGTTGATATCAATACCGGAAACAGCCTTGAGAAGAAAGAGATGAAGGCTTCCATCGCAAAAGTAAACGGAGTTCTCGGTATTGAAGTCCCTACTGATGAGATCAAGAGAATCCTTACAAACTTAAGCTTTGAGCCTGTTATTAACGGAGATGAGCTCACTATCAAGATTCCTGCATATCGTGAGGATATGGAAGATTATCCGGATATCGCAGAAGAGCTTATCCGTATGTATGGATATGACCACGTTAAGGCTACATTCCTTAAGGATTGTAATGTTACAGTAGGTGGCAGAAACTTAAGACAGAAGACTGAGCTCAGGATCAAGAGAGCTCTTTGTGCTCAGGGAGCATATGAGTGCATGCACTACTCATTCTTCTCACCAAGCGACCTTGATCTTCTTGGATTTGAAGAAAATGCACCTGAGAGAAATGCCATCAGGATCCTTAATCCTATAAATGAAGATCTCTCAATCATGAGAACAACTCTTGCAGCTCAGATGATCCACGCTATAGCAAGAAACCAGAAGAAGGGTACTCTTGAGGGAAGACTGTTTGAGCTTGGTAACAAATTTGTTCCAAAGTCACTTCCACTTACAGAATATCCCGATGAGAAGGCTACACTTTGCATTGGTATCTTCGGAGAGGGAGAGGATATCTTCACATTAAAGGGCCTTGCTGAGAATGTTGCCAATACTCTTCACATAAGCTTTAAGTATGAGCAGGCTACAAAGACATTCCTTCATCCATACAGAACTGCAAAGATCCTTTGCGAGGGAGAAGAGGTTGGATACCTTGGCCAGATCACTTACGAGATCCAGGATGAGACTGATATGAGAATTCCTGCTTATATCTGTGAGATCGATCTCTCACTCCTTGACAAGTATTATGGCAAGACCCCTGTATTTGAGCCACTTTCAAAGTTTGCTACCGTTAAGCGTGACCTTGCTCTTATCATGGATAAGACAGTTACCTGCGGAGAGGTTGAGGATGCTATCTACGTCTCATGCAAGTATGTGACAGACGTTAAGCTCTTTGACGTATATGAGGGACTTCCAATTCCTCCTACCAAGAAGAGTATGGCCTTCACAATTACTTTCACTCCTAAGGATGAAGAGCTTACAGATGAGGCTATTAACGGCTATGTTGATAAGATGCTCAGAAAGCTTTCATTCACCATGGGAATTGAAATCCGTACCTGATTTGATTGAAACTAAAACAGGTGTTAAAATAGTCATTGCTCTAGTTAGCAATGACTATTTTTAATTCGAAAGGAGTTTTTATGAATAGAATAAACGCATGGACAACTTATAATGCTACTCAGCTCAAGGCTGTTGATAAGTTTGCCGACCAGTACAAGGTATTCCTTGATAATTCCAAGACTGAGAGAGAAGCTATCGATACCATCGTCAATGAGATCGAGGCAGCAGGCTACAGAGAACTGAATACTCTCATCGGTGGAAAGACCAAACTTAAGAAAGGCGATAAGGTTTACTCCGTATGGATGAACAAGTCAATCGCCATGTTCCAGATCGGATCAGATCCAATGGAAGCAGGTATGAACATCCTTGGTGCTCACATCGATTCACCAAGACTTGATGTTAAACAGAATCCTCTTTATGAGGACAGCAGTATTGCTTACCTTGATACACACTACTATGGTGGCATCAAGAAATATCAGTATGTTGCAATGCCTCTCGCAATCCACGGCGTTATCGTTAAGACTGACGGTACAACTGTTCAGCTTAATGTCGGTGAGGATGAGGATGATCCTGTATTTTTCGTTTCAGATCTTCTTATTCACCTTGCACAGGACCAGATGGCAAAGAAGGCTTCCAACGTTATCGAAGGTGAAGCTCTTGACCTTATCGTAGGTAACAGACCATTTGTTATCGAGAAGGACGAGAAGGAAAAGGCAGCCAAGAAGAATACCAAGCTTTCAGCAGGCGAGCAGTATGCAATCGATGCAGAGAAGGCTGAAAAAGAAGAGAGCGGTAAGGTTTCAGGTGCAGTTAAGCGCGGAATCGTAGCAATCCTCAACGACCTTTACGGAATCACAGAGGATGATTTCATCTCAGCAGAGCTCGAGATCGTTCCTGCAGGAAAGGCTAGAGATGCGGGATTTGACAGATCAATGATCCTTGGCTATGGCCATGATGACAGAGTATGTGCTTATCCTTCAATGAGAGCCATCCTTGATGTAAAAAATGTAAAGAGAACATCCTGCTGCATCCTTGTTGACAAGGAGGAGATCGGATCTGTCGGCGCAACAGGTATGAGATCAAGATTCTTTGAGAACGCTGTTGCTGAGCTTATGAACCTTACAAAAGAAGGTTACAATGACCTTGCACTCAGAAGATGTCTTGCAAACTCATGCATGCTTTCATCTGATGTTAACGCAGGCTTTGATCCAAGCTACGCATCATGCTTTGAGAAAAAGAATGCTTCTTACCTCGGAGGCGGACTGGTATTTAGCAAGTTCACAGGATCCCGCGGTAAGTCAGGTTCTAACGATGCAAACGCTGAGTTCATCGCAGAGATCAGAAAGGCTTACGAGAAGGACAAGATCGTTTATCAGACAGCTGAGCTTGGTAAGGTTGATGTCGGCGGAGGCGGAACCATCGCTTACATCCTTGCTCTCTATGGCATGAACGTTATTGATGCCGGTGTTGCAGTTCTCAACATGCACGCACCATGGGAGGCAATCAGCAAGGCTGACCTTTACGAAGCATACAGAGGATATGTATCATTCCTTCAGAACATTGATTTTAGAAACGAGTAATATAGAAAATAATGAGTGAAAACAAAGAAATTGGACTGAGCACAGCGGACTACTACTTCGACCTTCCACAGGAGCTTATAGCACAGGATCCTCTTTTAAGAAGAGATGAGTGCAGGCTTCTTACAGTGGACAAAAAGACCGGAGAAGTAGAGCACCATGTGTTCAGTGAGATAATAAACTATTTAGAGCCCGGGGACTGCCTTGTACTTAATAATACCAAGGTTATCCCTGCAAGGCTCCTTGGTGTAAAGGAAGAGACAGGTGCTGCAGTGGAGATACTGCTTCTTAAGAGAAGGGGAGCAGATCTCTGGGAGTGCCTTGTTAAGCCGGGCAAAAAGCTCCGTCCGGGAGCAAGAGTAAGTTTTGGCGACGGTATCCTCACAGCTGAGATAACTGAGGTTGTGGAAGACGGTAACCGACTGGTAAAGTTCTTTTACGAAGGAATATGGGAAGAGGTCTTGGATAAACTTGGCGAGATGCCACTTCCTCCATATATCACACACAAGCTTCAGGACAAGAACATGTACCAGACTGTCTATGCCAAGTATGACGGCTCGGCAGCAGCTCCTACAGCAGGACTTCATTTTACAAATGAGCTCCTTCAGAAGATTCAGGATAAGGGTGTAGATCTTGCATTTGTAACTCTTCACGTAGGTCTTGGCACCTTCAGACCCGTTAAGGTTACCAATGTCAAAGAACACATAATGCATTCCGAGTGGTATCAGGTAACTGCAGAAGCTGCAGAGAAGATCAACAGGGCAAAAGAGTCCGGCCACAGAGTTATCTGTGTTGGCACCACCAGCTGCAGAACCATTGAGAGTGCTGCGGATGAGAACGGAAAACTTACAGAAAAGTCCGATGATACCTCAATCTTTATCTACCCGGGATATAAGTTTAAGGTTACAGACTGCCTTATCACCAATTTCCATCTTCCCGAGTCTACACTTGTTATGCTGGTTTCAGCACTGGCAGGCAGAGAGCACGTACTTTCAGCATATGAGGAAGCAATAAAGGAGAGATACAGATTCTTTTCCTTTGGTGACGCTTGCTTTTTCTATGATAAAGAGCATTAGAGCCATAATTGTGATAAAATAAAAGAAGCTAGGTTACTATCAATTCTTCAAACCACGGGGGTGCACAATGGAAGAAAAGAGAAAACACAGAAGACGTCAGCTTACAGGTGAGATCATTCTAAAAAAACTCGGAGGTAACGACGAGGCACAGACAGCGCAGATTGAGATCCATGACTGTTCGAGAGACGGTCTGGGATTTTCGACTGATGCCCAGCTTACTATTGGCAATAACTATGAGGCTAACCTTACTCTTTGGACTAAGGAAGTTCTTCATGTGTTTGTCCAGATTGTCAGAGCTGCCAAGGTTGACGATGTTTTCCAGTACGGCGGAATATTTATCGGAATGCCTGACTCAGACAAGATGAGAATTGAGGTCTATGAGACCGTAGAAGACCAGTTAAAGGAACAGGAAAATAATTCATGAAAATAGCAGTAGTGGGAACCGGATATGTAGGAATGTCCAATTCAGTTCTTTTATCGCAGTTTAATGATGTAACTGCAGTAGATGTCATACCTGAGAAGGTCGACATGATCAACAAAAGGATTTCTCCGATCGTAGATAAGGAGATTGAGGAGTATCTCTCAACCAAGGATTTAAGACTCCATGCGACACTCAATGCTTCAGAAGCCTATGAGGATGCAGACTTTGTAATCATTTCAACTCCTACCAACTACGATGAGAAACTCAACTACTTTGATACCTCTTCGGTTTTAAGCGTAGTTGATCAGGTCAGAAAAGAGAATCCTGATGCTTACATCATAATCAAGTCTACTATACCTGTAGGATATACAGAGGAACTCGCAGAGACCTATCACACAAATCACATCATGTTCTCTCCCGAGTTTTTAAGAGAGGGACATGCACTGTATGATAACCTTTATCCATCAAGGATAATTGTGGGATACAACACACAGAGCGAGGAAGCTGATGAGAAGGCTCACATGTTTGCAGACCTTCTTAAGCAGGGAGCACTTAAAGAGAAGGTGGATGTTCTTTTTATGAACAGCACTGAGGCTGAGTCCGTTAAGCTCTTTGCCAATACTTATTTAGCGCTCCGTGTATCCTTCTTTAATGAGCTTGATACCTACGCTGAGGTCAGAGGCCTTAACACCAGGAACATCATCCAGGGTGTATGTCTTGACCCGAGAGTAGGAGACTTTTATAACAATCCATCCTTTGGATATGGCGGATATTGCCTGCCCAAGGATACCAAACAGCTCCTTGCCAACTATGAGGATGTTCCCAACAACCTCATTACAGCCATCGTTGATGCCAACAGGACAAGGAAAGACTTCATCGCCGACAGAGTCTGGGCCCTTCACCCCAATAAGGTTGGAGTATACAGGCTTACCATGAAGGCCGGCTCTGATAACTTCAGACAGTCAGCCATCCAGGGCATCATGAAGCGAATCAAGTCAAGAGGCATCGAGTGTGTGGTTTATGAGCCAACTCTTAAGGATGACGATTTCTTCAATTCAAAAGTAGAAAGAGACCTTGATAAGTTCAAGAAAGAGTGTGATTTCATCATCGCAAATCGCCTCACAGATGAGCTTAAGGATGTTGTGGACAAGGTTTATACAAGAGATCTGTTTGGAAACGAATAATAGAGAATAAGGCCTCCTTGGCAGATAACCAAGGGGGCTTTTTGGATGAATGGGACAATGGAAGAAAAGCATAAAAGAAGAGTTCATTACTCGGGGAAGTACCCGAAAAAATTTGAAGAAAAGTATAAAGAGCAGAACCCTGAGAAGTATGCCGATACAGTGGCACATGTTATTTCCAAGGGCTCAACTCCTGCAGGAATGCACATTTCCATTATGGTAAAAGAGATCCTGGAGGTTCTTAAGATTGAGCCCGGTGAGCAGGGGCTTGACTGTACTCTTGGTTATGGCGGACATACCAGGAAGATGCTTGAAGAACTTAAGGGAAGCGGTTGTGTATATGGCCTTGACGTGGATCCGATAGAGTCTAAAAAGACTGTGGAGAGACTTAGGGATGCAGGCTTTGATGAGGACATATTTAAGTTCAGGCTCATCAATTTCGCCAATATAGATAAAGTTTGCGAAGAGACCGGCAAATTTGACTTTGTTCTGGCTGACCTTGGCGTTTCTTCTATGCAGATAGATGATCCCAAGAGGGGCTTTTCATATAAGATTGATGGCCCTCTTGATCTTCGGCTTGATCCTGAGCACGGAGAGTCTGCTGCAGAGAGACTTCACAATATCACCAGGGATGAGTTTGTTGGTATGCTTATAGAAAACTCTGACGAGCCCTATGCTGAAGAGATTGCCGACAAGGTCTTTTCACTAATGAAAAAGGGCGATGCCATGGATACGACAACAGCCCTGAGAGGAGCTATAGAATCTGCCCTTTGGAAGGTCCCTAAGGAGGAGAAAAAGGACGCTGTCAAAAAGAGCTGTGCGAGAGTTTTCCAGGCCCTCAGAATAGATGTAAACAGCGAATTTGAGGTGCTCTATTCATTCCTTGAAAAGCTTCCGGGTATTCTAAATCCCGGCGCAAGAGTAGCCATCCTGACATTCCACTCGGGAGAGGACAGGCTGGTCAAGAAGTCTTTTAAGGCACTTTACAAAGAAGGAATATACAGCGAGATCTCAGAGGACGTCACAAGACCTTCAGCCGAAGAGCAGAGGATAAACCCCAGGAGTAAATCCACCAAGCTCAGATGGGCTGTTAAGGCATGAGAGTATTAATATCTGTTGTGGACTTTCTCTGCGAAGCACATCATGTCTTTTACATGGATTTTTTCGCCGTTATCAAGGATTGCTGTACCGGTCAGTCTTCCGAATACCTGATGCTGGTCTGAGACTATTACCTTATAGTCAAGACATGCAGCCCTGTCCAGGACGGGAACGAAATCCATCTCAAAACGACCGTCGGAAGATGTGAACTTCCAGGGATCCATATATGAGCTTTCCGGGATATGGAAAGTGATATCATCCAGTTTATGAGCAACGCCGTCATAGAAAATGATGTTTTCTGTGGCGGCTTTTGTGTTGCCGAAACCATAACCTATATTAAAACCAAAAGCTTTTCCGTTTACATCGCAGTTACCTGAACCCCAGTTCCAGGTGTTGTCATAGGTCCAGACGCCACGGCCCCAGTCCAGAGTTCCAAAATCCGTGGCCGGGTTGAAGGTATATCTATGGCCGCCATAGCTCATATAGCCCGAGGCTCTCATGCAATTGATCTTCTGATTGTAGTTAAACAGTGTTTTTTATCCCAGGGTGTTGCGATTACCATTGAATCCATCTTTGGCTGCTCGAGATATATATTGCACTCAAAGGCGTTTCCCTTATAGAAGTTATCGAAGTGGCAAGTGATATGCCTTTTGCCGTCAAGTGCTTCAAACTTCATCTGCAGGCGGTCATCTTTATATTCCGTAATGCCGCTTTCCGAGGACGACGGAAGAGAAAGCTTTCCCATGGGGAAAGTATTTAGGATGGTCTCGGTGTGCTCCTTGGGCTTATCTCCAAATGTAAGGAGAGACACGGACTGAAGACCGATGTATCCGTCATCGGAGATAGTGAATGCTCCGGCGAATTTATCGGAGAGGACCAGATAGTAGTCCCATTCTTTGATGCGCCACTTAGGGGCTTTTATAGCCGATCTGTCATATTTTTGCAAAAGAGATCTGGACCAGCCGGGCTCTGTAAGTTCGCCCTGAGAGTCCAAAAGCGGATGACTTGTAACGACTTCGTGATTTCTTCCCATATGACCCTCCTAAATGAAATATTCTTATTCTATATTAGCACCAAACTGGTGTAGAATGTACTTACGTGACGTATGATCAAACATTTGATCAAAGTATAAATGAAACGGAGAATTGAAATGAAAAAGATAGTGCTTAACAAATATACGGATTTTATTGTTGACAAGACAACAGAGCTGTTAAATATCGACTCACCTACAGGGTACACTAAGGAAGCTGCAGCCTGGGTAAAAAAGGAATTCGAGAGCCTTGGATTTAAGACAAAGACCACAAATAAGGGAGGCATTATAGTTGACCTTACAGGGAAGGATAAAAAGAACGGACTTCTCCTTGAAGCTCATACAGATACCCTTGGCGGAATGGTTGCTACCATCAAAGATAACGGAAGGCTTCAGCTTACCAATCTTGGCGGAATGAACCCCAACAATGCAGAGACAGAGAATGTCAGGGTTGTTACCAAGTTTGACGGAATCTACGAGGGCACATTCCAGCTAAATAACGCCTCGATTCATGTAAACGGCGAGTATGATGATACCAAGAGAACCTGGGAGAACTGTGAGGTTGTTCTTGATGAAGATGTGAAGAAGAAAGAGGATACGGAGAAGCTTGGAATCTCCGTTGGCGATATCGTATGCTTTGAGCCAAATGTGAGAGTAACTAAGTCAGGATATATCAAATCAAGATTCCTGGATGACAAGCTCAGCGTAGGAATTCTTCTTGGACTTGCCAAATATATCAAGGATAAAAAGGTCACTCCAAAGAGAGCTCTTTATGCTCATATCACAGTATTTGAAGAGGTTGGACATGGCGGAAGCGGAAGCGTTCCGGAAGGCTGCACTGAGGCAATCTCAGTAGATATGGGATGTGTAGGGGATGGACTTACATGTACTGAGAAGCAGGTATCAATCTGCGCTAAGGACAGTGGTGGCCCTTACAGCTACGACATCGTAAAAGGTCTTGTGACAGCTGCCAAAGAGAGCGGTGCCGACTATGCGGTTGACATCTACCCTCACTACGGAAGTGACGTTGAGGCAACCTTAAGATCCGGAGTTGATCTTAAGCACGGCCTTATCGGAGCAGGTGTTTATGCTTCTCACGGCTATGAGAGAAGCCACAGGGACGGTGCTGAGAACGTGCTTCGCCTTCTCATCGGATATGCTCTATGATGGGAATAAAGCTAGTATGAATGACAATAGATCATTTTACAGAAATCTAATAAGAATATCGTTGCCAATTGCCCTTCAGAGTCTGATGCTGGCGCTGGTGGCAGCTTGTGATGCCCTTATGCTTGGACGAGTTGCCCAGGCGCAGATGACGGCAGTTTCTCTTGCGACGCAGATCCAGTTTGTCCAGAATATGTTCCTCTCAGCAGCAACGGCAGCAGGAGCAATTCTGGGAGCGCAGTACTGGGGCAAGGGCAATAAGAGGACACTGGAAGATATATTTGACCTGATGCTGATGTTCTGCGGAATGGTATCAGTTCTGTTCTTTGCCTTTTGCGAGTTTTGTCCCGGGATGCTGATGTCAATATTTGCAGGAGATAAGGAACTTATTGCCATCGGTAGTTCATATCTTAGGATAGCCGGCTGGTCGTACCTTATAACCGGAGTTTCCCAGTGTTATCTTACTATCATGAAGGTCACCGAGAATGTAAAGGCCGGAGCACTTATCAGTTCAGCAGCGGTTGTAATTAACATCATATTTAATGCAATTCTCATCTTTGGACTCTTTGGCATTCCTGCAATGGAAGCCAAGGGAGCAGCGCTTGCGACCACAATAGCCAGAGTGATAGAGCTGGCTATATGTCTTTTAGTATCTACGAAGAATACCTATATAAGGCCGGCACTTGGCCGTATGTTCAGTATATCGAGTGGGCTTGTGAAGGACTTCTTCAGGCAGTGTCTGCCTCTTATGGGTGGTGGCCTGTGCTGGGGAGTAGGCTTTACATCATATACGGCAATCATGGGACACATGGGAGTTGACGCAGCAGCTGCCAATTCTGTGGCTGCAGTAGTAAGAGACCTTGTGTGCTGCATGTGCAACGGTATAGGAAGCGCAGCGGGGATCATTGTAGGTAACGAGCTTGGCGCCGGTCGCCTTGAACAGGGCAAAAAATACGGAATCAGGCTCACGAAGATTTCTTTTGTTATAGGCTTTATTTCCATGGGAATAGTCCTGGCCGTAACGCCTCTTGTTGTTAATGGGGTTATTCTTACTGACAAAGCCCGTGGATATCTTGTCTGGATGATGGTCATCATGTCTTTTTACATGATCGGAAGATGTGTCAACACAGTTACTATCAACGGAGTTCTTGATGGCGGAGGAGATACAATATTTGACCTCTACAGTCTTATAGTGAGCATGTGGATGATAGCTATTCCTCTGGCGCTGTGCGGAGCATTTGTATTCCACTGGTCACCACTTGCCGTTTACGCCTGCACCTGCCTTGATGAAGTGGGCAAGATTCCGTGGGTTATGATAAGACTAAGGAAATATAAATGGGTCAAAGATCTGACCAGATAAGCGATTCGTGAGGGTATGGATTATGGGTAAAAGAATCTTAAACAGCTTTGCAAGTGATTTTGAGAAGATGGGTAAAAAAGATCTCCTTAGCGCTATAGCTGAGAGTGAGGGAAGGACTCTTATGACCGAGTGTATCGGCATGTTTACACCTCAGTGCGAGGACGTATCCAATGCCGAGCTCTGTGCAGCTTTTGGTTCAGACTTTATTCTCTGCAATATCTTTGATGTCTGGAACCCTGATGTTAAGGGGATTCCTGAGCATGAGCCCCAGGATACGGCGCGCCTGATAAAAGAGCTGACCGGACTTCCGCTTGCTATCAATCTGGAGCCGGGCAAGATCATTGAAGGCTCTGACAACCCCTGGGCTCTTACAAAAGGGCGCATAGCAAATGCGGAGAATGCTGTTCGTGCAAGAGACATGGGAGTCAACATGATCCTCATAACCGGTAACCCGGGTATCGGTGTAACCAACGAGGGAATTCTTAATGCCATCAGAGAGATAAAAGAAGCTGTCGGAGATGATATTATCATCGCCTCCGGCAAGATGCATGCTGCAGGCATCATCACAGAGGGTGCCGATGCAATCCTGACTATGGAAGACATCGATGCCTTTGCTGAGGCAGGTGCGGATATAATTCTTCTTCCTGCGCCCGGAACTGTTCCGGGAATCACTGTGGAATGGGCAAGGGAGAGAGTAAGCTACATCCACAAAAAGGGTAGACTCTCCATGACTGCCATCGGAACCAGCCAGGAGGGCACTGACGAGGAGACCATCAAACAGATTGCTCTTATGTGCAAACAGACAGGAACCGATATTCACCACATTGGAGACAGCGGTCATCCCGGTATTGCTGCGCCTAAGAACATCATGGCCTACAGCATCAGTATACGTGGCATACGTCATACCTATCACCGTATGGCAGCAAGCGCGAGAAGATAAGCTGTTATGAGCGGAATTATTTCTTCTGATTCTTCCTGTATTCCTTTGGCGTCATGCCGTATTTGGCTTTAAAAACGTTCTGAAAGTAACTCTGTGTAGAGAAGCATAGATACTCACTGATCTCGCTGATGGTCTTGTCAGTGTAGGTGAGAAGACTCTTTGCTTCTTCCAGTTTACGTCGCATGATGTAAGAGCTGATATTAAAGCCAAGTGCTCTTTTAAACTTTTTGGACAGGGTGGTTCTGTCCATGTTTAAATGCTTAGCAATATCTTCAACTGAAATGTTTTGATTAACGTGGTTTGCAATAAACTGGATTGCGAGATAGATGTCCTCGGGCATGCCTTTTGGTATCCTGGCTTCTGCCACGCGGCTTGTAAAGTCAATTGCAGCAGTTGCGTTTAGAGCCAGGATTGAAGCCTGATCGGACATTTTTTCAGCCTCCTGGATATAGGAATCGGAAAGCTGATAAGCTGTTTCGATATCAAGACCGCCGGCTATTGCCCGACGGGTTATTATTGCAGTGGTCGAAATGAAAATGTTTTTTGCCTGACGCAGTGAATCGTTTGAGGTACGTCCTTCTGTAAAAGAGGGTACTTGCTGAATGAAATGCTGAAGACCGTCAAGGTCTCCTCTTTCTATGTAGCCATAGTATTGCTGCTCAAAAAAATAGGTGTCGTGGAACTGCGACTGTTCTTTGTTTTCTATGAGAGCGTGGGAATGATGTTTTCCGACGCTCTGTTTTTTTGCCTTATCGGTAAAACCAAAATACTCGAAAACATCGATTATATTTCCATTTAATTCTTTATTGATAAGAGTCATTATATTCAGAAACTGCGACATGGTAAAACGAGGAGTCCTGTCGTAAAAATCCCGAATCTGTTCTTTGTAATCAACCGGCAGAGAGTAGCTTGCTATCAGCGAGTCAATGTCTGCTTCAGACAAAGCTGTAGTGGATACAGGACCCATAACGATATCCAGATCATTTGTATCACTTTTTATAATTCCCACAAGTAAGAATTCTTTTGTAGAAAAATAATGTAAAGATTTTTTGCCCAGAACGAGACTGTTTCTGTATGTGATTATAAAATCCTCAGGAAGTTCGGAAACCGGCATTGAGCTGATGCACTTACCGTTCTCAAATAAGTGGATCGGCATAAATGTGGAGTTATAGATTATCTGCAATGTGTTTATAACGTATTTGATATTGTTTTTCATATATTTACCGCACAATCAAATTTGCAACATAGTTACAATAATATTCACATATCTACAATAATTCTATTATCTCCAATCTTATAATGTCAACATAAGAGCTATTTATGTAAAACGGAGGAAAAAATTATGTCAAAGAAACCATTAGGGTTGGACAAATATGGTGTACAGAAAGTTATGCGTACCGGTGACTATTTTGCTGATAGTTTGGGACAGTTTTCGCTGAACATTATTTCCGGACTTGTTGGTCAGCTCACATACTTTTACACAGATAAGGTGGGAATTGCTGCCGGTGCAATAGCAACAATGCTTCTTATTTGTAAGGTGATCGATGCATTTACAGATATTTTTATGGGGAACATTGTTGATCATACAGCCCCCGGAAAAGAGAAGTACAGACCATGGATACTGAGGATGGCAATACCTGCTGCTCTTGTTATCATTTCTCTCTTTACGGTTCCAAAAGGCTGGGGAGAGACAATGCAGATTGGATACCTGCTTATAACAAATGTTTTGCTCTCAGCAGTTATTTATACAGCCATATGCATACCGTATTCATCTATACTGGTTGTCAGAACCAACAGCCAGGAAGAGCGAGGAACCATGGGAATATGGAGAGCAGCTTCCGGATATGTATCGGGCATGATAATTGCAGTAGCTGTAATTCCTATCACCAATGCTCTTGGCGGTAATCAGAGTGCATGGATCAAGATGGGCGCTGTCTTCGGACTGTTTATTGCACTTGCTCTTATCATTTGTTACCTGAAGGCAAAAGAAACAGCAGTCGGCGAGGGAGTACAGGCTGAAGATATACATGATGATGAGATTCCGGTACCTTTTGGAGAAGCGCTCAAATCTCTTTTTGGAAACAAGTACTGGGTAATGATCCTGATCATGAATTTCTGCGCTAATATCTCTTATGGAATAAGTGGTGCGTCAGGAACATATTACTGCAAGTGGATATACGGTGACGATAACCTGGTTGCTATTCAGGGCGCAATCGGCATGATACCTACTATCCTTGGTTTTGTAGCTGTTGGTCCGATGTCTAAAAAACTCGGAGTTACAAAGACACTCAGAGTTTCATTCCTGATCGGAGCAATCGGCACAGCTTTAAGACTCTTTAACCCTACTCATTTTATTTATAACACCACTCTTTCATGTTTTGGCACTTTCGCAAACATTCCAATGATGTGCCTCATGGGGGTTATGTCTGCCATGGCTATTGATTATAATGAATATAAGTATGGCAGAAGAATGGTTGCTACAGCCCAGAGCGCATGCAGCTTTGGTAATAAGGTTGGATCGGGTATCGGCGCTTCAATAATTGGATGGTGCCTTGGCCTTGCAGCTTACGACGGGCTTGCAACAACTGTTTCACCTGCTGTTATTCAGGCTATATATACATTCAGCATCTATATTCCTCTTATTCTGTTCATCGTATTGTTTGCTTTTGCTATGCGATTTGATCTGGAAAAAAGACTTCCCGAAATTCAGAAAGAGATAGCTGCAAGAAAGTAAGGAGATAACTATGGAAAGAAAAGGCGAAGGCAGATTATCATTTGTACTCAGTAATGCAGCGGAGTGCACAGTTCTTCTTAAAAAGAGCGGACAGTTTCCTTTAGAAAAATCAGGTAAGATTGCAGCTTACGGCGCCGGACTTCGCTACACCATAAAGGGCGGTACAGGTTCGGGAGAGGTTAATTCAAAAGAGACTTTCACAATAGAGCAGGGACTTGAACGGGCAGGATTCATTATCGCTTCAAAGAGCTGGCTTGATGCCTATGATGAGGTAAGAAAGCAGGCAAAAAAGCAGTTCTTTAAGGAACTTAAGGCGCAGGCAAAGGCAAAGCATGAGAATGCGATCATGTATTCCATGGGTAAGACCATGAAGGAGCCTGACCACAATCTTGAGATCACAAAGGTATGCGATACAGCCGTATATGTTGTCAGCAGAAATTCCGGAGAGGGAAGCGACAGAGAGGTTTTAGAAGGCGATGTAAAGCTGTCAAAGTCTGAGATCCGTGACATCCTTCTTCTGAATAAAATGTATGACAGGTTCATACTTGTTTTAAATGTCGGAGGTGTAGTAGATCTTTCACCTGTAATGGAGGTAAAAGACATCCTCCTTTTATCCCAGCTTGGAACTGACTGCGGAGCTATACTTGCGGATATCCTTCTTGGAAAACAGAATCCTTCAGGTAAGCTCACAACAACCTGGGCGGAATTTAAAGAGTATTCGGCGGAGGGAACCTTTGGCGACTGGAATGATAATCGCTACAAAGAGGGTATTTATGTGGGCTATCGCTACTTTGATACCTTTAAAAAGACATCTCTGTTCCCGTTTGGATTTGGGCTGTCTTATACAACATTTGAGACTAAGGTATTGGGCGTAAAGGCTAAGAAGGATACCTTTACATGTGAGGTGCTTGTCAAGAATACAGGAAGCTGCGCCGGAAAAGAGGTTGTGCAGCTTTATCTCTCAGTCCCTGAGGATAAGCTTGATCAGCCATATCAGCAGCTAGTAGGCTATGCTAAGACTTCGCTTCTTGATAGCGGATCAGAATGTAAGCTTGAGATATCATTCAGGCTTTCTGATTTTGCTTCCTATGATGAGGAATCTGAAAGCTATGTTCTTGAGAAGGGCAGATATGTGATCAGGGTAGGCAACAGCTCAGTGGATACAAAAATTGCTGCAGTTGCTACTTTGGAAGAAACGGTTACAACTCTAAAGACCAGGAATTGTCTTGGAAAGCCTGACTTTACAGACATAAAGTCTGAGCATTTTAAGCCGGAATCAATTCCTGAAGGTATCACAGCCATCACACTTACTGCCGATGACTTTGAGAAAAGAGAAGTCTCTTTTGACAACGAGGCACCTGTAGACCCAAGGATAAAGAACCTGACGGATGAAGAGCTTTCTTACATGCAGATTGGAAACTTTGATCCGAATGCAAAAGGACTCAGTATTATCGGCAATGCTGCGACACATCTTGCAGGAGCTGCGGGTGAAACAACATCACAACTTGTGAGTAAAGGAATAAAGCCTCTTATCATGGCCGATGGCCCTGCGGGGATCAGGATTTCACTTAAGTATTACGAAGATGGCGGAAATCAGTATTCTGCCGGAAATAACGGTATGATGCCTGAGAGCATGCTTGAGATGATGGGGCCGGTAACAGCTTTTATAGCTAAGCTGATCGTGGGCGGAAAGAAAGTTCCAAAGAATGCCGTTATTAAAGAGCATTCGGCAACCATGATCCCTATCGGTACAGCTATCGCTCAGAGCTTTAATACAGAACTGGCAGAGGCACTTGGAGATATTGTCGGAGAGGAGATGGAGAGGTTTGGAGTACATCTCTGGCTTGCACCTGCTCTTAACATCCACAGAAGCATCCTTTGCGGAAGAAACTTTGAATACTATTCGGAAGATCCGCTTGTATCAGGTGAAGTGGCAGCAGCCATAACCAGAGGCGTGCAAAAGCACAAGGGATGCGGTACTACAATAAAACACTACGCTGCCAATAATGCAGAGACTAATCGCTACTGCAATAACTCTCAGGTGAGCGAAAGAGCAATGAGAGAGATATACCTCAGGGGCTTTGATATCTGCGTCAGGAAATCTCAGCCCAAGGCAGTCATGACCAGCTACAACCTGCTCAATGGCACACATACTTCCGAGCACAGAGGACTTATAGAGGATGTCCTCAGAGCTGAATTCGGATTTAAGGGAATAGTGATGACAGACTGGGTAATGGAGGTTATGACAAGTAAAAAGTCTGTTTATCGCAACGCTCTTTCTAATGAAGTAGCTAAGGCCGGCGGAGAGCTGTTTATGCCGGGAACAAAGAAAGACTATGAGAGAGTTCTTACAGCACTTAAGGATGGCACACTTTCAAGAAAACAGCTTGAAATTAACGCAAGCAGACTGATAAGAACTATCGATGAATTCTATAGTGCAGAGTGAAGGTAAGCTATGAAAGCAATCAGACTAAAAACAGAGTACTTAACCAATCCTATCGGAATAGATTACACAAGACCAAGACTTAGCTGGGTCTGCGAGGGTGGCAAAGAGCAGACAGCATACAGGATCATAGCAAAAGATGATGACGGAAATGTTGTATGGGACTCAGAGAAGACAGATTCCTCAAGGATGCATCTTATTCCCTGGGGTGGAGAAGACTTAAAGAGCAGACAGAGAATAAACTGGAGCGTTGAGCTTTGGGATGAAGAAGGCAATAAGGGAGAGCCAAGCGAAGAAGCTACTTTTGAGCTTGGGCTTATTGATGAGAGCGACTGGAAGGCTACATGGATTACAGGTAATTATTTTGTAAAAAGAAAGATGAGATACCCTGTAGACTGCTTCAGAATGAGCTTTAATGTGGAATCCGGAAAAGAGGTAAAAAAGGCCAGAGCGTATATGTCTGCCTGTGGTCTGTATGAAGGTCAGTTAAATGGTAAAAAGATCGGAAACTTCTGCCTTGCACCGGGACACACAGATTACAGAAAAAGAGTTCAGTACCAGACAGTTGATATTACCTCTATGATAAGGACCGGCATCAATGATCTGTTTTTTATGCTGGCTGATGGATGGTACAGAGGAAGTGTCGGAGCCTGGGGACTAAAGAACTTCTATGGCAATGAGACAAAACTTCTTGTACAGATTGAGGTCTATTTTTCTGATGGAAGCAAAAAGAGACTCTGCTCTGATGAAAAATTTGAATGGACAAATGACGGCCCAATCAGATTTGCCGACAACAAAGACGGTGAGATTTTCGATGCCACAAGAGAAGACTTTTCGAAAGCGGTGTGGAAAAAAGCAAAGGCTGCAAAGCATAATGTGATTCCAACCGCTTCAGACAACTTTGCTCTTACTGAGCATGAAAGATTTACAAACCCAAAACTCATCATTACTCCCGGGGGCAAAAAGGTCTTTGACTTCGGACAAAATATTGCCGGATATATCGAGTTTAAAGTGAACGCAAAAGCTGGCCAGAGAATCTTTATGAGATTTGGAGAAAAGCTCGATGAGAACGGAGAGTTTACCCAGGCTAATATCCAGTGTGTAAAGAAGGACTTTGTGACTCCGCTTCAGCAGATTGAGTATTTCTGTAAAGATGGAGATAACTATTACAAGACCAGATTTGCAATTTTCGGATTCCAATATATCCTTGTTGAAGGTGATGTGGAGATACGTCCGGAGGATATTACAGCTATTGCTGTTTATTCCGATTTTGAGACCACATTCTCTTTTGACAGTTCAAATGAACTTCTTAATAAGTTCGTTGAGAATACTCTTTGGTCTCTTAAGAACAACTCTGCCGATCTTCCTACAGACTGCCCTACAAGAGAGCGTCATGGCTGGTCCGGAGATGCTCAGATATTTGTAAATACAGCAAGCTATATGGTGAACTATGCACCTTTTGCTGATAAGTATGAAAAAGATCTTTGTGACCTTCAGCGTAAGAACGGCGCTTTTACACAGATAGCACCTGAGGGCGGAACGGACTTTTACATGAAATCCATGGACGGTTCTGTAGGCTGGGCTGATGCGGGTGTCATGATCCCCTACAGACTGTGGAAGAAATACGGCGATATTTCTTTTATTGAAAAGTACTATGACAACATGAAAAAGTACGCATCATTCGCTATCGGACGCCTTGGTAAGCGCTCAGCTCTTATGTCTGAGAAAGTCAAGATATCAAAGGAAAACAGTAAATATCTCTACAATGTAGGACAACATTACGGCGAATGGGCAGAGCCTTCCGATGTTCACAAATCGTCTTTTAAAGACTTTTCAAAATCCAAACCTGAAGAAGCAACAGCATACACAAGTTATGTTTTAGGGCTTATGAGTGAGATTGCAAAGGCTCTTGGAAAAGAGCAGGATGCAAAGGAGTATCAGGAGTATTCTGAAGGCTGCAAGAGAGCTTATCAGGAGCTGATTGAAAACAGTGAGTTCTCTCTTGATACAAACAGACAGGCTCGCCTTGTTCGCCCGCTGTACTTTGATCTTTTGAATGAGACCCAGAAAGGGTATGCTAAGAGAAGACTAATAAAGGCCCTTGATGAATACGGCTGGAGAGTCGGAACAGGCTTTTTATCAACGCCCCTTATTCTGTATGTTCTTCAGCAGATTGATTTAAGCTTCGCATATAAGCTTCTGGAAAATGAAGAAAAACCGGGATGGCTCTATATGCCGAAGATCGGAGCAACCACTATCTGGGAAGACTGGAACGGACCCACATCTGACAATGGACTTGGCGGCGGAATAGCATCTCTTAATCACTATTCAAAGGGAGCAGTCTGCGAATGGATATTCTCTGAGATGTGCGGCGTTAAGGTGGATGGAGAAAATCATTTTGTCATTGCACCAAGGCCCGGAGGACATTTCACACGAGCATCCTTTAGCTATGACAGCATATACGGAACTGTGTCATGCGCATGGAGCCTTCAGGAAGATGGCAAGTACAAATATGACATAGTCGTTCCACCAAACACTACGGCTGATATAAAAATTGAATAGCTTTTGCATTTCACCGAATGAAAAGTGCAACTCACCGCAGTTGCGCTTTTTTTGTGCGAAAGATCATGTATTATCAGTTCAGAAGCAAGGAAACAACAAATAAAGAAAAGGGGAACGAAATGAAAAAGGCAATCGAAGTAAATAACCTCCAAAAGAAATATGGTGACTTCACAGCAGTAAATAATATATCCTTCTCAGTTAATCAGGGCGAGCTCTTCGCATTCCTTGGAGAGAACGGAGCTGGAAAGTCAACAACAATAAATATGCTGAGCACCATCCTTCCAAAGACAAGCGGAAACGCATACGTGATGGGACATGAACTTGGAAAGGATGATGACAATATAAGGAAAGAGATCGGAATCGTATTTCAGAACTCAGTACTGGACGGAAAGCTTACAGTTAAACAGAATCTCATGACCAGAGGAGCATATTACGGATACGACAAGAAAGAGATCATGAAAAGGCTTGAAGGTCTTTGGGAAGAGTTCAATCTTGGAGATATCTGGAACAGGAAATACGAGAAGCTCTCAGGTGGTCAGAAGAGACGAATAGATATTGCGAGAGCTCTTTTACACAAACCGAGCATTCTGTTCCTGGATGAGCCCACTACCGGACTGGATCCGATGTCAAGAAAGATGGTCTGGGACTACATCAATTACCTGAGAAAACATGATAACCTCACAATCTTCCTCACAACACATTACATGGAGGAGACAGCGGAAGCAGAAAACGTGGTGATCATGGACAAGGGGAACATAATTGCAGAGGGAACACCGGCAGAGCTTAAGAGCAGATACACAAGCAAAAAGCTTATATGGTACACCGATGAGAGTGAAGAGAGCAGCAAGCTGATACAGCATGCAGGAAGCTCAAAGTTCAGATATGAAGTTGATCACTACAACATCTCCATGAACGAAGGTATTACAGAATTTATCTGGAAGAACAAAGGAATTATCAAGGATTTTGAAATTATAAAAGGCACAATGGACGACGTATTCTTAACACTTACAGGAAAGGAAATGGTGAACGTAAATGGCTAAACTTAGAGGATTCTTAGGACTTACAAAAAGAAATATGCTGGTATTCTTTACAGATAAAGGAACACTGTTTTTCTCAATGCTCACACCAATGATCATACTTCTTCTTTACATTCTTTTCTTAAAGAACAGCCTTCTGTCATCCCTTAAGGATGCAGCAACAGGGCTTGAGAACCTGGTAGCAGCAAAAGACATGGAGCAGTTTGTTAACGGACTTCTTCTTACAGGTATCATCAGCTCAGCTCTTATAACCATTCCTTACAATGCACTTGAGATCATAGTCAGGGACAGAGAGGACAGAGTTGATCTGGATATGCTTTCAACACCTGTTAAGAGATTTGTGATTATTCTTTCTTACTTCTGCGCAGCAGTTATTTCAGCTTTCATGCAGGCAATGGTAGTTCTGGCAGTTGGAATCGGAATCCTTAGCATGAGCGGAGATATGTATCTGACAGCACTTGATATTGCTAAGCTTGTTGGCGCAGTTTTCCTTGGAACAGTATCATCAACATCTGTATTCATGGTAGTTATGATGTTCTTTAAGAGCATGGGTACCTGCGGTGCTTTCATGGGAATCTTATCAGCAGTATCAGGTTTTGTGATCGGAGCTTACATGCCTCTTTCACAGTTTAACAAGGGAATTCAGAATGTATGCAATCTTGTTCCTGCAACAGGAATCACAGTACTTATCAGAAACTACCTCACAGGTGGGATCCTTCGTCACATGGACGAGTGCATCGGCGGACTTGATAATGGCGCTTTCATGAAAGCTATGATTGATATTTTTTCATATAACACTGTAGTAGGTGGTGAAATTTGGACATTGAATCTGACCTGGATTTACGTGATAATTAGTACAGTCATATTTATTGGGGTTTTGAGAGTGGTATATCCTGCTATTTTTGGCAGAAAGTAAAGGGGAAAAGTTTTGAGGGTAACATTCAATAAGATTTCGCAGGAGGAGAGCGAAGGTGCAGTAATAAATGCATACGAGCGCACATCTTCCATCGACACTGCAATAGGACTTTTGGAAAACGGGGAACAGATATTAGTAGGCTACCGGGATGGTGAGAAAGTTCCTTGCAGATTATCCCAGATCTATTATTTTGAAAGCGTTGATGACAAGTGTTTTGCTTATACCAAGGATGCGTGCCTTGATATGAGGTGCAGACTCTATGAGATCGAGCAGAATCTTGACTTCAGGTTCTTTCGGTGCTCCAAGTCAATGATCTGCAATCTCCGTAAGATAAGAAGCGTTAAGACGGAGAGCAACGCCAGGATGCGTGCCGAGCTTCTTAACGGAGAAGTGGTGGTCATCTCAAGGAGTTATGTAAAAGAACTTAAGAAGAAATTGGGGTTATAAGTATGAATAAACTAAAGCTTATTTTTGAACAGACAATGATGGTCAGCTTCATGGTCCTGTGTTATATAAGTGTTCTGGGGCTTTTGGCCTTCAGAGGTACAGATACGGGATTTCCATGGTACATTCCGGGATCTATCGTGCTTGCGAGCTTCTTTTGCAGCCTGGTAACAGTATTTCTTTTGTCTGATGCAGGTGATGATAAAGATGGGGCACCGGTTAAATACTATATTAAGCTCATAGCGCATTTCATCTTGCTATATGCGCTTATTATGGGATTTGGATATCTCTTTTACTGGTATCGCGGAACCTTCGGATTTATCTTAACTTCCGTGATCTATGTCATTATCTATGCCGGTACCTGGGTGGGAACAAGGCTTGTTTTTTTACATGACGATAAGATTATAGGCGATGCACTTGATAAGATCAGGGATGAAGAGTAAGAAAAAAGTGGCAACTGATATGATCAGTGCCACTTATTTACATCCTTTTTCTCCATGGCGATAAGGAGAACCATATCTCTTTCAAGTGGTTCGTCGGGTGAGCTGAAGCCCCATTTCTGGTCCTTTTTGCGAACAGCAATGACATTCATCCTGTGCTTTTGGCGAAGTCCCAGTTCAATCAGGTTTTTGCCAACCCACTCATCTTTTACATACATCTCAACAATATACATGTTGCTGTCGATTTCAAGGAAATCCTTAAAGGACTTTGAAAGCAGGATACGAGCAGAGCGCATACCACCTTCTCCCTCGGGATCAAGAATCTTATCTACACCGATCTTAAGTAGAATAGATGACATCCTGTCTGAGGAGGTTTTTGCAACTATAAGGGGAACGCCTTTTTCTTTTGCAACTGCAACGCTCATAATGGCAGCAGCAAGGTTACCTGTGGCACAGACAACTATATCCATGTTCTTAAGGCCCAGGGCTTCCACCTCGTCTTCGTTCTCAAGGTTTGCACACACTGCGGAAGTGCATTTTCCTGCAAATTCATTGATAAGCTCTTTATCTTTATCAACGGCAAGCACATCGGCGCCCATCATATAAAGATTTTCTGCAAGGCTTTTTCCGTATTTTCCAAGTCCAAGTACTGCAACTGATTTTCCCATGATTATTCCTCCTAACCTACGTAAAACATTCCTTCGGAATGACTGATCCTATTTTTGATCCCTGCCTCTCTGGCAAAGAAAAATGCCATTGAGATAGGACCGATCCTTCCAAGATACATTGAAATGATAACGATTATTCTTGAGTAGTCGCCAAGGTGCGGCGTTAAGCCTCTTGTAAGTCCTACTGTTCCGAGGGCACTTGTGATCTCGTACAGAGCATCAGTCAGCGGAATGTCTTCGCAGGCAAGAAGCAGCAGCGTCATAAGGATTACAAATGATAAACTGACGGTTACGATTGCAGCAGCCTTTCGCATAAGCTCAGTTGAGACTTTTCTGTGGAATACGACTGTTTCTTGTTTGCCACCTATGTAAGAGAAGGCGTTCATAAGAACAAGGAAAGCTGTAACGGTCTTTACACCGCCTGCTGTTCCGACAGGTGAGCCACCTATGAACATGAGGATGTAGCCGATGGAACAGGAGATTTCTGTCAGGCTCTCCTGAGGCACGGATGCAAATCCTGCGGTTCTGAAGGTGACTGACTGGAACATACTGTTCAAAATCTTGTAAGACAGGCTCATGTTGCCTATGGTTTCGGGATTGTTGTATTCAGCAGCCAGAACAACGCCGGTTCCTGTCAGTATAAGGATTATGGTCGCCCACAGCACCAGTTTTGTGTGCTCGGGCAGATGTCTTAAGGTCACAATAGGACTGAGATGATTTTTGATTCCCTTTTTGATGCCGTCGATAACGTCAAACCATACAACGAAGCCAAGTCCACCAAGTATGATAAGCAGCATTGTGAGACTCATCAGGAAATAGGAGTCCCTGAATTCTATCATGCTGTTTGGACCGACAACATCCATACCTGCGTTACAGAAGGCTGAAACTGACTGGAATATTGCGGACCAGAGACCTTTTCCAAAGCCGTATCTGGGAATGAACATGACTGCGTAAAGAACTGCAGCGATACCTTCTACGGTAAAGACTCCTTTGAATATTCGGATAAGGAAGCCTAAAAGACCATGATTCAGATCTACATTGAGAGCATCGCCCAAAAGAACCCTGTCGCCAAGGGAGAATTTCTTTTTACTTACAAGAAGAAGCATGGAGCCTACAGATACTACTCCAAGTCCTCCAATCTGAACAAGTAAAAGAATTACAAGCTGGCCGAAGAAACTCCAATGCGCGTAAGTGTCAACAACTACAAGTCCCGTGACACAAACGGATGTTGTCGCGGTAAACAGTGCAGTCAAAACACCTGTCTCTTTTCCTGAAGCACTTGATATAGGAAGCATGAGAAGAAGTGTTCCTATGATGATCGTTATAAGAAAACTCACCGGAATGAAACGTTCCGGGGTTATTAGTATGCGTCTTAAGCTGGCGCTTCTTTTTTTCATACTTTTCTCCTGTATATACCCTATTGCTTTGTTGTACCAAATAGGCGGTACAATGTCAATTTAGATTGTGTATAATGAAGTAAGCTGTTTTTTTATGGAAAGCAGTAAATACAGGGTTTATTCAGGAGATTTTGGTATGACAAGAAGAGAAGCAGCAATGGCTAATTTCATGAAGGGATATAACTGCTCGCAGTCAATTGTTTTGGCTTTTGCGGATTTGCTTGATATTGATGAGAAAAGTCTTTTGAAAATGTCGTCATCCTTCGGCGGCGGAATGGGAAGACTGAGAGAGGTTTGCGGATCTGTCAGCGGAATGTTCATGGTGGCAGGATTGTTATACGGTTATGATGGACCGGAGACAGGACAGGTGAAAGCAGATCACTACGCGAGGATACAGGAGCTTGCTCATAGATTTGAGGAGCAACACGGATCGATTGTGTGCAGAGAACTTTTGGGGCTTAATGTGCGACACGACGTACCTGTTCCGGAAGCAAGGACAGCAGAGTACTACAAGAAACGTCCATGTCCGGAAATCATAGGAGATGCTGCTGAAATTCTTGATCAGTTTATAAAAGAGAATGAAATCGGAGAGTGAATGATCACATGGAAACTGAGGAATTTAGAATAACGGGGAAGGAAGTTAAGGCAGCGCTGAAGACCTCTTTTCCCATAATGGTAACCTTCCTGGTGCTGGGAAGCGGATATGGGATACTCATGGAAAAGCACGGCTTCGGACCTCTGTGGTCTGTGCTGTCGGGCATTGTCATATTCAGTGGAACCGTTCAGTTCGTAAGCGTATCAGTGCTTGGCGCAGGCTCTTTTATCATGGCTGCGTTAACAGCTTTTATGGTATCTGCAAGACATGCCTTTTTCAGCATATCTATGATTGGAAGATACCGTAGGGAAGGAAAAAGAAAATGGTATTTATACTATGCGCTCTGTGATGAGACTTATGCGATGCTTAGCAGCGATGCATGTCCTGAAGGCGTTAACAGAAGCGGACACAGACTTCTTGTTACACTTTTTGATCAGTCATCATGGGTTATTGGTTCTTTCCTTGGCGGAGTGATGGGAACATATTTAAACTTTGATTCGACGGGAATTGATTTTTCGATGACAGCTCTTTTCACAACAGTATTTGTTCAGCAGTGGCTTGATGCCAAGAACCACATTCCGGCAATACTGGGACTTGGGGCTACACTTCTTTGCAGGATAATATTTGGAACAGATATTTTCCTGATTCCGGCGATGATCATAATCATTGGAACACTGACACTGGCAAGGGGGAAGATTGAGCCGGAGGAGGTGCACAATGGTTGATTACAGACATGCATTGATAATTATCGTGATCATGGGACTTGTAACCCTGGCTACAAGGATAGTTCCTGTGCTTATATTCGGGAGAGGAGAGAAGGTTCCTGATTACATCATGTACTTGGGAAGGACAGTACCGTACACGGCCATGGGGCTTCTTATTGTGTATTGCCTTAGGGATATTTCTTTTACCTCAGCGCCACATGCACTTCCTGAGATCATAGCTATGGCTGTTGTAATTGGGTCGTATTTGTGGAAAAGAAATTCCATCTTAAGCGTAGTTGTCGGAACAGTGTTATACATGTTTTTGGTTCAGGTTGTGTTTTAGCAGGAATGCTAGTGGGTATAGTTAATTAAAGCAAACGGAGGGAATAACATGAGAGCTCTTTTTATCGGCGGAACAGGCACAATAAGCATGGGAATAGTTAAGAGACTGGCACAGGATCCTCAGTGGGAGGTATATCTTTTAAACAGGGGAAACAGGAAGAGCGAAGTTCCTGCGTCGGTTAAGCAGATAACTGCGGACATAAATGATGAAGAAGATGTAAGCCGTAAACTTGAGGGCATGACATTTGATGTTGTGAGCGACTTTATTGCATTTGATGTGGCAGCAGTGGAGCGCGATTACAGACTTTTCAACAAAAAGACAGATCAGTATATCTTCATAAGTTCAGCTTCGGCATACAATAAACCGGCGGCTTCTTATGTGATAACAGAAGGGACTACCCTTGCTAATCCATACTGGGAGTATTCGAGAAACAAGATCGCCTGTGAAGAATTTCTTTTAAAGAAATATCGAGAAGAAGGTTTTCCTGTAACCATAGTAAGGCCCAGCCATACCTATGATGAGAGACACATTCCGCTGGGAGTTCATGGCAACAAAGGCTTCTACCAGGTAATAAGACGTATGCAGGAAGGAAAACCTGTCATTATTCAGGGCGACGGATCATCTCTTTGGGCGCTCACATTTAACAGCGACTTTGCCATCGGCTTTACAGGCCTTATGGGTAACAGGCATGCAATCGGTGAAGCATTCCAAATCACCGGAGATGAGATACTGACATGGGATCAAATATACAAGACAATTGCTGATGCTCTGGGCGTAGAGCTTAAACCCTATCATGTGTCTTCAGAGTTTTTGAGCGATGTGGGAGAGGGCTTTGGATATGATTTCAGAGGTGGACTCCTTGGCGATAAGGCAGTCTCTGTCGTCTTTGATAATTCGAAGCTGAAAAGGCTCGTACCTCAGATGACAACAAATATTCCTTTCCACAAAGGCGTTCGCATGGCTCTTGACTATGTTCTTGCACATCCTGATGAATATGAGGAAGATCCTGAATTCGACCTCTTTTGCGACAAAGTTATAGAGGCCATGGAAAGGGCTAAAAAAGAGGTTGGGAAGTGATTTGGCGCTTAAAGAACCAATGAAGCTGATGGGGGAAGAAAATGGAACTCAAGAAAATTCCGCATAGATTAACTGTTTGTAAAGTGAAAGATATATCTGACATAGATATGGATGCAGAGATCTATTTCATCGGTAAGACAGATGAAGAACTGTCGCTGGTGTGCGTTACGGAAAATACTCCGTCAGATACGATAGAACGCGATGATGGATGGAGAGGATTTCGCATTCAGGGAACACTGGATTTTTCACTGGTTGGTATACTGGCTAAAATATCCGGGATCCTTGCAGACCATAAGATTAGCATTTTTGCTGTATCAACTTACAACACCGATTATGTTCTGGTAAAAGAAGAAAACTTTGACAGGGCGTTAAGTATATTGGAGGCTGAAGGGTATTCTATCATATGAACGATACAGAAATGCATATTACTGAGTTCGTGAACAATATTTTGACTAAACCATCGATGATTCTGCTATTTAGTCACTCTTTTTGAACATTCTTATGATGCTTAAGTGACTATAGTGATAGGTTTCGGTTGACTTAGTCATTTTTTCATTAGTTTGAAGTTGAAAAAAGACTGATTCAAGTGACTAAAGCATGCAAAATACTCTATTCTAGTCATTTTTGCAAATTTGCCAAATTTCAAGCAAGGATTCCGCTTCCTAATGGAAAGGCTTTTGTCAGAATGGATTTCCTGAAGGGGAAAAGGATAGAACGATAAATTGAACAAATACTAACGAGGTGCATTTAAATGATAATTCGGAAATATGATGAAAAAGACCTTCAGCAGATGATAGACATCTGGAATGAGGTTGTCGAAGATGGAATAGCATTTCCACAGGAAGAATTCCTTGATTCTGCCTCAGGAAAAGAGTTCTTTGACTCACAGAGCTATACCGGTGTAACAGAAGATGATGGCCGGATAGTTGGCTTATATATACTGCATCCGAATAATGTTGGCAGATGTGGGCATATTTGTAATGCAAGCTATGCTGTATCGTCAGATGCACGTGGCAGACATATTGGAGAGCAATTGGTTTTGGACTGCCTGAAGAAAGGAAAAGAACTTGGATTTCGTATCCTTCAATTTAATGCAGTCGTTGAAAGTAATATCCATGCAAGGCACCTGTATGAGCGCCTGGGCTTTTTGCAGCTCGGAACCATACCGGGAGGTTTTCGAATGAAGGATGGACATTATGAGAATATCTGTCCTTATTATCATGAACTTTAAATAATGAATTATCCGGTTTTAATAGAAGGTGGAGAGATGATTGAAATAAGAGAATGTGATAATTATGAGGCAGCAAAAGAGCTGATCCTTGAATATTCAAAAATAAAAGGAGCGGAAGCATG
The DNA here is from genome assembly GCF_000421405.1 of Butyrivibrio sp. NC2007. GTDB lineage: Bacteria > Bacillota > Clostridia > Lachnospirales > Lachnospiraceae > Butyrivibrio. The sequence continues at coordinate 2,540 of NZ_ATWY01000002.1, read as the reverse complement.
TTTCGTTTCACTTGATAAAGAGCTATCGGATCTGGAAGGCTTTTATAAAGATGGCGCATTATTACTGGGCTATGAAGATAATGAGCCTGTTGCAACAATTGCCATTAAGAAGATAGATAATGATAGTGCCGAGGCGAAGAGATTGTATATAAAACCCGAATATAGAGGGAATGGATTTGCAAGGCATATGCTTAATGCAATGCTCGATAAATGCAGAAAACTTCATTTCAAAGAGGTTAGATTTACTACAAAACCAGAAGTTATGAGCATAGGTTATGCTCTTTACAAGAAGATGGGTTTTGAGGAACTTGAGAACAATGAAGGAACAGTATTAATGCGTATGCTGCTGGGGTGATCCAGTAAAGCTTACTATCGCAGGAGGGAAAATGGGGTATAGGATCAGGAAAGCAATTCCGGAAGATGAACAGAGAATTCGTGAATTGTTTATAGAGATGCTAAAGACAATTTATCATACAGAAGATGTGGAGGGCTACGAATCCGGCTATTTGGACAGATACTGGACAAATGGAGAGGATGTGCTTTTTGTAGCTGAAGATAATGAGGTTGTTGCATATTTAGCTGTGGAAGTTCATCGGGAGGATGAAATGGATTATGTTTACCTTGATGATTTATCTGTCACAGAGAAATATCGCAGTCAAGGTATCGGCAGTTCTTTGATCCACGATGCAGAGGCCTATGCACAAGAAATTGGTATACAACATATTCTTTTTCATGTTGAAAAATCTAATACTGAAGCAATTCGATTATATGAAAGGCTTGGCTATAAGGTTTTTCGTGATGACGGAAACAGATATTTAATGAAAAAAGATGAGATTCATATTACGGAAGAACGCATTACTGCTGAAGAATATGTTGATTTTTTAAAGAGAACCGATTTGGGGTCACAATATCCAAAAGAGCGTTTTGAAGAACGAATCAGGAAGCTTGTTAAGAATGTTTCCATCAGTCTGATTGCGCGTAATGATGAAGGGCTTATTGTTGGGGCTTTGTTTGGACTTACAGATTTCTGCTATTGGTTGTATGTGACAGACCTTGGTGTAGACAGGAATTATGAGAGGCAAGGCATCGCCACAAGGCTCATGAAGACTGCACATGAAATTGCCGGTGGTGAAAAGGATATAGCCGTATATCTGATTGCCAATGAGGATGCTGTAGGTTTTTATGAGAAGATCGGAATGAAAAAGGCTGATGAAGTAATGAAGTACAATCACATAGATTGGACAGAATGGACAGTATGAGCAATGGGAAGACTGGAAAGTTCGTGTATAAAAATGAAGACAGCATGAAGAAGATGCATGGGTTCTACGATAAGACCCTTGCATCTCTTGATGTACCATATTTGGAAGATTATTTTGATACATCATTCGGCAAAACCCATTGCCTTCTCGTTGGTGATCCTGAAAAGCCAAGGATATGTACAATACATGGCGGAAACGGGATCACAACGTTGAATCTGAAACTGTTTCTTCCGTTGCTGGAGGAATACTGTATCATTGCACCGGATGTAATCGGGATGCCAGGGAAAAGTGATCCGTATAGGAACATAAGCAGCAAGAAGGATGAGTATGGGCAGTGGATCAAGGAAGTGCTGGATCATTACAAAGAAGAACGAATATCCTTTGTTGTATCTTCCTACAGTTCAGCTATGTTTCTTTCATTTGCCAAGATGTATCCGGAGAATGTCAGAAGCGCATTGCTTCTGGTTCCGTCAGGAATAGCACATGGCTCGGTACTGCCTATGATGGGCAAAATGGTCGTTCCGTTTATGAAATACTATTTTAGGCCTTCCGTGAAAACACTTGATGCAGTGATTGAGTCTATGGGTGGAAAAGGGGATCCGGTATGGAGAGAATTCTTCGATATCATGATGTCCTCATACAAGATGGAAATGAGACCACCCAGGGAATATAAGAAGAGCGAAATGATATCGTTTAAGGCTCCACTTCTGATTATCGCGTCGGAAAAGGATATCTTTTTTCCGGCAGGCAGAGTATTCGGAAAGGCCAGAGAAATCTTTGCTGGACCGATTACTACAATAGAGATAGATAGCAAGCATTTACCATCAGATGAAACTATGGCAGATGTATGTAAACGGACGATAGAATTTCTTATGAACTCGTAACGAATATAAATTCCAGGATTATGTACGATGACAAAGCGCGGGGCGGAATTTAGAAATATGCCTTAACAAGGTGTTTTTGTTTTCTGAAGGCATATTTTTTCTAATATTATTGATCTTTGATTTGCATTTGTATGCCTTAAGTAGCTCGTTTTATCTATCAAAGGCATACATTGCGTATGGAAAACCTTCACTGGCACCAAAATGTATGCCCTATAGCTATATTTTTTCTTCTATAAGGCATAAATTGGAATATTTTAAATTTTTGACTAAACCATCAATAATTTCCTACGTTAGTCACTCTTTTTGGAGCTTCTAATGATGCTTGAGTGACTCAGGTGATGGATTTCAGCTGATTTAGTCAAATTTTCTTCAAATTGAAAGTGCAAATTGTCTGATT
>NZ_ATWY01000001.1 GCF_000421405.1 Butyrivibrio sp. NC2007 | reverse complement strand
TGGCTAAGATAAATCTCATTATATCTGTAAACGACCATTTCTTAGTGCGGCAAAAATCCGTATTTGGGTTCCGGGTAAATAGCCAATGAACTCGGTCCATTTGATCAATAATTGACAGCAGCTTGTTTTTAACAGTTTTAGAATAGTTCATTTAGTGCCTCCTTGAAAAAAGATTTGTCTTTAATTTCAAGGGCCGCTTTCGCTACTTCTAAATACAATTCGTAGCGAAAGCGGCCGCACTTTTTCAGTCATCTGTCAACTATTTTTTAATAAAAAAAGACCTCTATACCATTTCTGATATAGAGATCTTATTCCGTCATCTTATCTTAATGACATTGCTCAGTTGAGCCGTTCTTTGTCGTTTATAAAAAATCTATGTAATTAGTCGTCATATTCTTTATCAATATTTCATTAGAACTTATCACATCTGCGCGTTAAAATCTAAATGTAACATCAAAACAAGAGTATTGAAAGGATGGACGTGTCATGAAAAGTATTATGAAAAGAATTATGGCTGCACTTTTATTAGCTGCAGTATTATCAGGCGCAATGGTATCATCACTTGCTTCCGGCTCAATTAAAGTTGAAGCTGCGGACAAGACAACCACAGCGGCACTTAAGAAGGAGTTTGATGCAGATTTCTACGCAACCAAGTACCCGGATATCAAAGCTGCTTTTGGAAATAACAAAGAAGCGATGTTCAATCACTTCCTTAACTTTGGCATGAAGGAAGGCAGAATGATGAATGCAAATTTTGATCCTGTTGCTTACGTAACTGCTTATCCCGATGTAAAAGCTACTTTAAAAAAGAACGACTACTCAAAGGCATATGAGCACTATGTAATATTTGGTAAAAAAGAAGGAAGAACCCTTACAACCAATGCTCAGGTAACCAAGAAAGCAGCTGCTTCAAAGAAGGTAGTACAGTCTACTACTTATCAGGTAAACCTCAATAACGGCCTTACAGTATATCTGAACGACAGTCAGTACAGTAGCTGTACCATCAAGATTTATAAGAGTGATAACGGATACGGCGCTTATATTGACGGAAATCTCTATGATACAAGCGGAAGCTTCAACAGTGGAAGCTGCTATCAGTATTCAACAGTTAACGTAAATAACGGAAATTGGTCTGAGACCGTTTATTCACAGCCTCAGCAGCAACATCAGAAAGTACAGCCTGCACCTGCACCTGCACCTACTCCGGCTCCTACACCTACTCCTGATCCCGAGCCCGAAGCAGATGATGACGATGATGAAGAAATGTCTGATGAGGATGCTGCTATTTTGTGGATTCTTGTTATCGTTGGAGAGCTTCAGCAAAAGCTTGAAAACGGAGAGATCACTCAGGAAGAATATGATGAAGCAATGGCAGAGCTTGGCCTTTGATGTTTTAAACCTTTTCATATAACAACAAAAAGCTGTACACCGACATAAAGGTGTGCAGCTTTTTTGAGTCAAAGTGAAACGTCCCCGGTGACTCATTTTGAGTCAAAGTGAAACAAGTTCTTGATTTCTTTTTCCTCAGTTATATAATAGGGATATGTGTTTTTAACAAATTAAAGTGTGAAATTATTTAAGAGGAGAGCCATGACACTTAGTAAAAAGAGAATTGTGGTAAAGGTCGGAACTTCCACAATTACAAATGATGATGGCAATGTTGATATAAGGGCACTTGATCATCTTTGCAGAGCACTTGCAGGAGTAGAGAATCTTGGATACGACCTGGTGCTGGTTTCTTCCGGAGCTATTGCTGTTGGAGCCAACAAGATGAGACTTGCCCAGAAGCCCAAGGAGATCAGAATGAAACAGGCTGCAGCAGCTGTCGGCCAGACAGAACTCATGCACCTGTATGACAAGTTCTTTTCCGAATACGGTAGGATGGTAGGTCAGATCCTTCTTGATAACGGAGATATTACTGATCCGGTCAGAAGTGAGAATCTTAAGAATACCTTCGATGCACTTTTAGAGAACCACATTATCCCTATTGTTAATGAGAACGACTCAGTCAGCCACGCAGAGATTGAATCGGAGAAAAAGCTCTTTTCTGACAATGACATGTTATCGGCTGTTGTAGCAGTATTCTGTAAGGCAAGTAAGCTCATTATCTTCTCGGATATTGACGGCCTCTACGACGGCAATCCCAAGACTGATCCAAACGCCAAGGTCATCAGCAGGGTAGAAGAGATCACGGAGGAGCTTAAAAATGTTGCTTCCGGATCAGGATCAAATCGCGGAACCGGCGGAATGATCACCAAGCTTGAGGCTGCAGAACTTGCAACTTCACATGGAATCGATGTTTTAGTAACAAACGGAAAAAATCCCGAGAAGCTCTACGACGTTATTGAGAAGAAGAAAGTCGGAACTTTGTTCGTTGCAAAAGAAAAATAAGCAAAAAATAACGCTATCAGTACTCGTAAGTGCTGATAGCGTTTTATTTTCATTAAACCTAATTATACATTCTCATGATACTTGTCATAAATCTCTGTCAGATAAGTCTTAACGATCTGAATGTTTGACATCTTGCGAAGATCTGCATTGCCCATAAGCACTGAAATCTCGTCTGCAAGAAGCAGCATGTTGTAGATCTTGAGCTTGAACTCATCACGTGTGAGCTGGTCTACGTTGATCTCCATGAGAGGTGAGCCGAGCTTCATTGTAACATTCTCATCTGCGATTCCTGTAAGAACCATACGGGTCTCAGGATCGAAGTTTACGTAGAGGATGAGATGCTCCTTCTCATGCTTTTTAAGAGAAGTGGGATTCTGATGTGATGTCTCCATCCACTCGAAGAGGTCAGCCTCGTCCGGATTCATGAGATATTTTGTCAGTTCCTCTTTATGCTTCTCAACGTACTGCATATATTTGCTGGCGTTAGGGCCTGTATAAGCAAGTTCAACCTTTACACCGTTATCTGTCCTGACAAGACGGCATTTATCAGCAACTTCCCTGATCTTAAGAGAAGTTTCGGTGTTCCCGATCATCTTAAAAGTACCGGTTTCCAATTCCTGTGTAAATTCCATTGTGTTCTCCTTCACTATTTATCTAAGCTAAACTTAAATCAGTAGTTAGTATAGCATAAAGGGTTTAAAAATGGTATACTATCTAAGGTCTGTTTGCGTAATATTAACAGATCGATATTTTAAAGAAAGTTTTGTGACGGGTAGGATATGGCAACAAATACGAGGGGAAATTCTACCAGGAGATCTACAGGAAGATCATCCGGGTCTAAGAGTACATCATCAAGAAAGAAGAATGTACGGGAGGAAGAGCTGGATTATTCTTTAAAGAGCGAACTGATTGTCATCGGTATGGCTTTTCTTACCATATTTCTTTTCCTATGTAATTTCGGTGTATGCGGAGCACTTGGCAGCGCAGTAAGCGGTGTCTTATTTGGTTTGTTCGGCATCACTGCTTATATTGCGCCACTTGTAGTGCTTGCAGCTGTTGTGGTCGGAGTCGCCAATTTTGGCTCAAATGCCGCCATTCGTAAGATAGTTGCAGGCATTGTTTTATTCTTTGTGATCGGAATGCTGGCTGAACTACTCACCGGCAGACCACAGTCTTCAGATTCCTATTTGATAAAAGAAATATATGGACAAGCCAGTGAACATAAGAACGGTGGAGGTGTCTTCGCAGGTTCTCTTGCCTATGTGTCCTACAAGTATCTCTCACTTGCGGGAACAGCTCTTTTGCTGCTGCTTATCGGCATTGCTTCTATAGTAGTGGTTACCCAGCAGTCCTTTGTTGGAGGCCTTAAGAAGGGCGGAAGAAAGCTCATCGACAAGACCAGACAGGAAGCTGACAACTACCGAGAGTACGCTGAGAGACGCAGAGAGAAGATGGAAGCAAGACGCGCTGAGATCGAGGAAGAAAGACGCCTTGCCATCGAGCAGAAGGAAGATGAGAAAATCCTTCGTATGGAGAAGAAGGTCAGCGGCGTAATGATCGATACCGCCCTTGATAAAGAGGAAGAGGACGGCGATGACCTTGGCGAGATAAAGCTTCACAACGAGGAGAAGGTAAAGAGCGAAAATCTCTTTATTCCTGATGAAGATGAGTTCCACGACGATATCCACGAGATCATTCTTAAGAATGAGAGCGATGCCATAGAAGAGATTGAGTCAGCAGGAAGACGTAATGATGCTTATGAGCCTGAATATGAGCCTGAGCCTTCTTATGAGCCTGATTATCGGGATGAAGAGGCCTATGAGCCTGAACCTGAACCGGTAAAAGAGCTTTCACCATCTATGAAGAAGCTCGTTGCAAGAGCTACAAATGAATTTGATTCAGACGATGACATCCTTCCTGATGTGCCTGTTCACGCTGAGCACCTCGGAAACGGAATGAACGGCGACTATGTGATCCATGCTCAGGATCACATCTCAAGAAGTGCTGGTGCCGACAGTACAATAAACGGTTCAAAGCCTTCATCAGTTAATCTCGGTCCCGGTCCTCACACAACGAGCCCAGGCATGGAGAAAGAGATTGAAAGACACAAGAGGAGCGTTCCCAAGAAGTACGTATTCCCTCCTCTTAGCCTTCTTGAAAAGGGTGTTAAGAACAAGAATACAGATTCCGCAAGAGCTCTGAAAGAGACAGCGGTTAAGCTACAGGAGACACTGGCTACATTCGGAGTTAAGGTTACCGTAACCGACATCAGTCAGGGCCCTGCGGTAACAAGATTTGAGCTTCAGCCTGAGGCCGGAGTCAGAGTTAACAAGATTGTTGGTCTTGCAGATGATATCAAGATGAATCTGGCAGCCAGCGACATAAGGATTGAGGCACCTATCCCGGGTAAGGCTGCTGTGGGAATCGAGGTACCAAACAAAGAGAATCAGGCAGTTGCACTAAGAGACCTCTTTGAATCCTCAGAATATCAGAACTTTTCATCCAAGCTTGCCTTTGCAGTCGGAAAAGACATAGCGGGCAAGGTGGTTGTAACCGATATAGCCAAGATGCCTCACCTTCTTATCGCAGGTGCTACAGGTTCAGGTAAATCGGTATGTATTAACACCATCATCATGTCCCTTATCTATAAGGCCAAGCCTGAAGAGGTACAGATGATCATGATCGATCCTAAGATTGTTGAGCTTTCTGTTTACAACGGAATCCCACATCTTATGATCCCCGTCGTAACAGATCCCAAGAAGGCTGCAGCTGCACTTAACTGGGCTGTTGCTGAGATGACCAACAGATACAAGAAGTTTGCGGACACAGGAGTAAGGGACCTTAAGGGCTACAATAAGCTTGCAGCTGACTCTAATGACCCTGAGATGACTGTTCTTCCGCAGATTGTTGTCATAGTTGATGAGCTTGCAGACCTCATGATGGTTTCGGCCAATGAGGTTGAGGATGCCATCTGCCGTCTTACACAGCTGGCAAGAGCAGCAGGCATTCATCTGATAATAGCAACACAGAGACCATCCGTAGACGTTATCACGGGACTTATCAAGGCCAATATGCCAAGCCGTGTAGCATTTGCCGTTTCCAGCGGTGTTGATTCCAGAACAATCCTGGATATCAACGGTGCTGAGAAGCTCCTTGGAAAGGGCGACATGCTCTTTTACCCACAAGGCTACACCAAACCGGCCAGAGTCCAGGGCGCCTTCGTTTCAGACAAGGAAGTTCAGGCAGTTACTGATTTCTTAAGAAATCAGGGCTCAGAAGCTTCTTACAACGAAGAAGCCATGAATTCCATTGACAATATGTCCGCCGGCGGAGGAGCAGGCGGATCATCTTCATCAGATGGCGGGTCAGATAGAGACGAGTACTTTGTTCAGGCAGGGAACATTATCATAGAAAAAGAAAAAGCTTCAATCGGTATGCTTCAGCGCGTGTTCAAGATTGGATTTAACAGGGCTGCCAGGATCATGGATCAGCTCTGCGAGGCAGGCGTTGTAGGAGACGAGGAGGGCACCAAGCCTAGGAAAGTGCTAATGAGTAAACAAGAGTTTGACGCGTACGTGAATGGAGGAGATTGAAATGGCTGTAAAGAGTGACATCGAAATCGCACAGGAAGCTAAAATGCTTCACATCAGAGAGGTTGCTGACAAACTCGGAATCACCGAGGACGACCTTGAGTACTACGGAAAGTACAAGGCAAAACTTTCAGAGGAGTACTTAAGAAAGGTCGAGGGAAATAAGAAAGGCAAACTCATCCTTGTAACTGCTATCAACCCAACCCCTGCAGGCGAAGGCAAGACAACTACCAGCGTAGGTCTTGGCGATGCGCTTAACAGACTTGGTTACAAGACTGTTATCGCCCTCAGGGAACCTTCTCTTGGACCATGCTTTGGTATCAAGGGCGGAGCAGCAGGTGGCGGATATGCTCAGGTTGTTCCAATGGAAGATTTGAACTTACACTTCACGGGCGATTTCCACGCCATTACTTCAGCAAACAATCTTCTTGCAGCACTTATTGATAACCATATTCAGCAGGGTAACGAGCTTGGCATCGATACCCGCCAGATCATATGGAAAAGAGCTGAGGACATGAACGACAGAGCCCTCAGAAATATAGTAGTAGGTCTTGGAGCCAAGGCTGACGGTGTTCCCAGAGAGGATCACTTCGTTATCACTGTAGCTTCAGAAATCATGGCTATTCTTTGTCTTGCCAGCGATATGGATGATTTAAAGGCAAGACTTTCAAGAATCATCGTTGCATACACAAGAGACGGCGAGCCTGTAACTGCTAAGGACCTCAATGCAGTCGGCTCAATGGCAGCTCTTTTAAAAGATGCTATTAAGCCTAACCTTGTTCAGACATTAGAGCACACACCTGTTATCGTACACGGCGGACCTTTCGCAAATATCGCTCACGGATGTAACTCAGTAAGAGCAACCAAGACAGCTCTTGGCATCTCTGATTACACAGTAACTGAGGCAGGATTCGGTGCTGACCTCGGAGCAGAGAAGTTCCTTGATATCAAGTGCAGGATCGCAGGCCTTAAGCCTGATGCAGTTGTTCTTGTAGCAACCATCAGAGCTCTTAAGTACAACGGCGGAGTTGCAAAAAAGGATCTCGGAGAAGAGAACCTTGAGGCTCTTAAGAAGGGTATCGTAAACCTTGAGAAGCACATCGAGAACATCCAGAAATACGGTGTTCCGGTTGTTGTAACCTTAAATGCATTCCTCACAGATACAGACGCTGAGATGGCTTATGTAAAAGAGTTCTGTGAAGAGAGAGGATGCAAGTTTGCTCTTTCAGAAGTTTGGGCAAAAGGTGGAGAAGGCGGAGAGGCTCTTGCCAAGGAAGTAATAAGCACCATCGAGAACAAGCCTTCAAACTACGCACCTATCTATTCAGACGACTTATCACTTACAGAGAAGATCACCAAGGTTGCTACCGAGATCTACGGAGCAGATGGAGTCAACTTCCTTCCTGCAGCAGCCAAGCAGCTTGCTAAGATTGAGGAGATGGGCTTTGGCAAGCTCCCTGTATGTATGGCTAAGACACAATATTCACTCTCTGACGATCCTAACATGCTTGGAAGACCCAGAGATTACAATATCACCGTTCGTGAAGCTTACGTTTCAGCAGGAGCAGGCTTTGTAGTAGCACTTACAGGCGCTATCGTTACAATGCCCGGACTTCCAAAGAGACCTGCAGCCTTCGATATCGATGTAAATGCAGAAGGCAATATTGTAGGATTGTTCTGAGCAATATAGCAAAAGAAGGAGATTTTATGAGCGCAAAGATCATTGACGGAAAAGCAATATCCCAGCAGATCAAGGACGAGCTTAAGGAAAAGACAGCTGCCCTTAAGGAAAAGGGAATAGAAGTAACCCTGGCAGTTATTCTTGTGGGTGAAGATCCTGCTTCACAGGTTTATGTTCGCAACAAGAAAAGAGCCTGTGAATACATAGGATATAATTCACTTTCCTATGAGCTTCCGGCTGAGACTACGCAGGAAGAGCTCCTTAAGCTTATTGATGAGCTAAACGGACGTAGGGACGTAGACGGTATACTGGTACAGATGCCACTGCCGGGGCACATTGATGAAAAAACTGTCATCAATGCCATTGACCCTTCTAAGGATGTGGACGGATTCCACCCTATGAATGTCGGAGCTCTTATGATAGGGGAGAAAGGCTTTGTATCATGCACTCCCGCAGGAGTTATTCAGCTCCTTAAGAGAGGTACAGACGGATACGACATTACCGGCAAGGAATGTGTCATCATCGGAAGAAGCAACATTGTCGGCAAGCCCATGTCTCTTTTAATGCTGAGAGAAAACGCAACTGTGACGGTTGCACACTCAAAGACCAAAAATCTTGCTGAAGTTTGTAAAAGAGCTGATATAATAATTGCAGCTGTTGGTAAAGCGGCAGTTATAACTGCAGACCATGTAAAAGAAGGCGCAGTGGTTATAGACGTTGGCATCAACAGAAATGAAGACGGCAAGCTTTGCGGAGATGTTAAGTTTGATGAGGTTTCAGAAATCGCCGGATACATCACACCTGTACCCGGTGGCGTAGGACCCATGACCATCGCAATGCTTATGAACAATTGCTATGAAGCAGCTCTTTTGCATAATGCCAATTAAACGGAGTGCTAATGAAGTGTCCCAATTGCGGGTTTGAAATTCCGGATGGACATATGTACTGCGATAACTGCGGTACAGAGATAAACTTCGTCCCGGATTTTGAACCGGAAGTTGAAAATGAAATAAACGCCACTCTCTCGGGAGTGGCGGATGAACTAAATAAAGATGAGAAGGCCAAGGAAGAAAAAAGGCAAAAGAGAAAGGCTATTCTTAATGCTATTGCACAGAGATGGAAGCTCATTGTCGGATCGGTAGCAGCTATTGTGCTGATCATAGTCTTTACTTCTCTTTTCTTTGCATATCACAACAAGACTTCGCTGTATTACTTAAGTCTTGCTGAGTCCACAAGGTCATCCGGTGATACAGCCGGAGCTATAAGACAGCTTAAAGAGGGCAATAAGCAGCATCCGGACAACTCTGATATCATCTTCAGAATGTCGGATTACTACCTGGAAGAAGGCGACTACGACGGTGCTGTTGAGTCTTTGATGCTTATAGTTGATTCGGGGCTCTTTTCTGAGGACAAGGTAAAATCTGCTTACGAGAGTATTATGTCCATCTATAATCAGGTGGGAGATTACAGCAAAGTTGCGGAGCTTTTCTCGCAGGACGACTCAGAGGTCGTTTCGGAACTTCGAAAGAAATATGTTCCCAGCGCTCCGGTCATGACTCCGGAAGCAGGAACCTATGATATTGTAAATGTTTCTTTAAGAATGGTTGACGGAACCGGCAGAGCCATATATTATACCGTTAATGACGGTGATCCCACCAGCGAGAGCATTCTCTATGAGAATGAGATCGTTCTGGAGAATGAGGGAGTCTATGACATCAAAGCTGTAACAGTCAATGAATATGGTATAAGCTCTGAAGTTGTTGAATGTGAATACGTCATTGAGGCAGGCGCTGTACCTCCTCCGGAGATCATGGAGCCAAGTGGTGAGTACAATCAGAACACTATGATTGTTGCCGTTACAAAGTCTGAGTATTCAATATTCTATACAACAGACGGATCTGATCCGACAACAGAGTCCAAGCAGTATATATCGCCCATTACAATGCCTGTGGGCACAAGCCATTACAAATTCATTGCCTATGACAATGACGGAAATTTCAGCGAGATTGTTGAGAGGGACTATCACCTTGTTTATTCAAGACTGGTAGCACCGGAACAGGCAGTCAACAATCTTGTAAGCACGCTGGTCAGGCTTGATATTCTTCTGGATAATACTGGCAAAGTCAGAGGAATAGAAGGTCATAATGAGTATATTTACAACTCGGTCATCGAGATTGAGGGTGCAGGTGAGTACTACGTGGTTGTTGAGAATCATGTGCTCAATGACGGAACCAGTGCACCAACGGGCCTTATGTACGCCGTTAATACTCACGACGGAACCGTAAACAGGCTAGGTTACGATTCCAGTGGCAAGTATACACTGATAACAATATCTAACAGATAGGAGGAGAATTTTTATGTTCAAAATTTTGGAAGCCCGTGAGCTTACAACAAACATTTTCCAGATGATTGTTGAAGCTCCCCGTGTTGCAGGCTCTTGTTTGCCGGGACAGTTTCTGATCATCCGTGTTAACGAGGATGGAGAGAGAATCCCGCTTACAATCTGTGACTACGACAGAGAGAAGGGGACTGTCGAAATCGTTGTTCAGGCTATCGGTGCAGAGACCTACAAACTTTCCAAGCTTAAAGCTGGGGATGAGCTTGCTGATGTTGTAGGACCACTTGGAAAGCCATCTGACCTTGTTGAGGAAGACATCGAAGAACTCAAGAAGAAAAAGATTGTTTTCATTGCCGGGGGTGTTGGAACAGCACCTGTTTATCCACAGGCTAAGTGGCTCAAGGAGCACGGCGTTGAGTGCGACGTAATCATTGGTGCCAAGAACAAAGACCTGGTAATCCTTGAGGACAGATTCAAGGAAGTATGTAACCTTCACATCACAACAGATGACGGATCCTACGGAAGAAGCGGTATGGTAACAGTAGCTCTTCAGGATCTCTGGAATGAAGGCCATAAGTATGATCACTGCGTAGCTATCGGACCAATGATCATGATGAAATTCGTTTGCAAGCTCACAAAAGAGCTGGGAATTCCTACAATCGTAAGCATGAATCCAATCATGGTTGACGGAACAGGTATGTGCGGCGCCTGCAGACTTACTGTTGGCGGAGAAGTAAAGTTCGCTTGTGTAGACGGACCTGAGTTTGACGGTCACAAGGTTGACTTTGATCAGGCCATGAACAGAATGAAGCTTTATAAGACTGAGGAGGGCAGACTCATGCTCAAGGCTCAGGAGGGCGACACTCACCACGGCGGATGCGGTAACTGCGATTAATTCATGAATAAGGAGGCAAACAAATGGATGGTTTTGTAAGAGTTCCTGTTCGTGAGCAGGAAGCAAAAGAGAGAGCAAAGAACTTCAAGGAAGTATGCCTTGGATACAATAAAGAAGAAGCAGAGAGCGAGGCAACAAGATGCCTTAACTGCCCTAACCCTAAGTGTGTAGCAGGATGTCCTGTATCTATCGACATTCCCGGCTTCATCCAGAAGGTTAAGGAAGGAAACGTTGAGGAGGCTTATCAGGTTATCAGTAAGTCAAGTGCACTTCCTGCAGTATGCGGACGTGTATGCCCTCAGGAGAGCCAGTGCGAAGGCAAGTGCGTAAGAGGTATCAAGGGAGATCCTGTTTCAATCGGCAAGCTTGAGAGATATGTTGCAGATACAGCACGTGAGATGGGCATCATGCCTGAAGGCGCTAAGGAGAAGAAGGGCAAGAAGGTTGCTGTTATCGGTTCAGGCCCTTCAGGTCTTACCTGTGCAGGCGATCTTGCAAAGATGGGATATGACGTAACTATTTTTGAGGCTCTTCATGAGGCCGGCGGAGTACTTGTTTACGGTATTCCTGAGTTCCGTCTTCCTAAGGATGCGGTAGTTAAGAAAGAGATTGAGAACGTTAAGTCACTTGGTGTTAAGCTTGAGACAGACGTTGTTATCGGAAAGAGCGTTACTATTGATGAACTCATGGAGAAGGAAGGCTTTGAAGCTGTATTCATCGGATCAGGTGCAGGACTTCCAAGATTCATGAATATCCCCGGCGAGCAGGCTATGGGTGTATTCTCAGCTAATGAGTACCTCACAAGAAGTAACCTCATGAAGGCTTTTGATGAGAACTCAACAACTCCTATCATGAAGGCTAAGAAGTGCGTAGTTGTCGGCGGCGGAAACGTTGCTATGGACGCAGCAAGAACAGCTCTTCGTCTCGGAGCAGAGGTTCATGTAGTTTACAGACGTGGTGAGGAAGAGCTTCCTGCACGTAAGGAAGAAGTACATCACGCTAAGGAAGAGGGAATCATCTTTGATCTTCTCACAAACCCTGTTGAGATCCATGCTGACGAGAACGGCTGGGTAAAGAGCATCACATGTATCCGCATGGAGCTCGGCGAGCCTGATGAGTCAGGAAGAAGAAGCCCTGTTGAGATCCCGGGATCAGAGTTTGAGATTGAGTGTGATGCAGTTATCATGTCACTTGGTACATCACCTAACCCTCTTATCTCTTCAACAACCGAGGGACTTGAAGTTAACAGAAGGAAGTGTATCGTTGCTGAGGAAGCAAACGGACAGACATCAAAGAAGGGCGTATTTGCCGGCGGAGATGCTGTTACAGGAGCTGCTACAGTTATCCTTGCCATGGGTGCAGGAAAAGCTGCTGCAAAGGGTATCGACGAGTATCTTTCAAAGTAATTTAGTGAGTGCAGACTGCCACAGATTATTCTGTGGCAGTTTTTTATTGAAATAAAGTCTAATTCTTAAGAAATCTTAAGAATTTTCGACGGTAAATCTTAAGAATTACCTGATACCATGGTATAATAACAAAGTTAGTGAAACGGAGATTATATCATGAACAAAGAGGAAAAAATAAAGGTTGCGATCACAGCAGGAGTCGCATCGGTAATACTTCTTATCCTGGTTTTATTCCTTGCTCTTTCAGGGAAAAAAGGAAACGATGAAGAGAGGATGAATGAGAATATCACAGATTATGCCGGCAGTAATCAGGCATCGACAGCTGTAAGTACAGATGCACTTACAGGAAATGCAGCATCAACTGAAGGCTCTGCCGAAAGTGCAGCAGATGGCTCTACAGATGGCTCTACTGCAGCAACATCAGTTGCAGCAACTTCCGAATACAAAGACACTGCTAAAAATTCAGTTTCAGGAAACAGCTTCTACGCAACTAACACAGCAGTTTTAAAAGATGTTTATAAGGGCATAAAATACGATTTAAATGCTCAGCTGAAGGAAATGTATACCTACTGGGCAGATGGAAATACAGAGGCAGTAAGAGACCTTGCTCACCTTGAGAGATTTGAAGCTATGTCATATAGTCTTTCAGGAAGTCAAGATTTCTTTTACTACGGAGATACGACAGGTGATGGTGTTCCAAACGGAACCGGCCTTGCAGTATATGCCAATGATCAGTACTATTTCGGAGAATGGTCTGAGGGCGTTCGTAGCGGAAACGGAACCTGGATCTCTTTCTATCCAAATTACAGTCAGTATGTGGTAAAAGAGCATATGTACACAGGAGAGTGGGCCGGCGACCTTCCAAACGGACAGGGCCAGGAGCACTACGACTATGTATCTGAATATATGAATAGTGCCGATATCTATCTGCAGAATGCCATTGGCGGTTTCAAAGATGGCTACTATAATGGTGATATGTACATAATAACCGTTGATAAAAACGGCGATACTTCTGAGTGGGACGGAAAATGCAATAATGGTACCTGGGAACAGGTTTTACATGCTTCGATTGATACTAAGGGCAAGATTCCGGTGCTGAGCCTTCGAGAGAACACAGAGAACCACGTCTACATGACAAAAGAGGGAACTAAGGATAACGGCGTATCCGGCATCATAACCGGCGGAAGCATAAGAAAATAAGGAGTATTCGTGATAAAGATAACTCTTATTGTTGTCGGCAAAATTAAAGAGAAATACTGGAATGACGCCATTAACGAGTATTCCAAGAGGCTTTCACGTTACTGTAAGCTGGACATCTGTGAAGTGCAGGATGAGAAGACTCCGGATGATGCACCACCTGCCATCTGTGACCAGATCAAGAAAAAAGAGGCGGAGAGAATCCTGAAAAATATTGATGATCACGCCTTTGTGTGTACGCTGGAGATTGTAGGTAAGCGCTTTACCTCGGAAGCCTTTGCGGATTTTCTCGATAAAAAGGCTCTTTCGGGAGTCAGCCACATTCAGTTTGTAATAGGCGGATCCTTGGGACTTCACGAGAGCGTACTTAAGAGGTCTGATCAGGCAATAAGCTTTTCCGACATGACTTTCCCTCACCAGATGATGAGGGTTATACTGCTGGAGCAGATTTACAGGGGCTACAGGATCATTAACAATGAGCCCTATCATAAATAACAGATTTGGGGATATGTATGAGTGAGATCACAGAACTGACACTGTCACTTACGGCTGAGGATGAGAGAAATATTTTTGGCGGGAATGACAGCTACATCAGGAAAATTGAGAAGAGCCTTTCAGTTGAGATCATCGACAGAAACGGTCAGCTTCACATAATTGGGGACAAGGAAGGGGCAAACAGAGCTTCACAGATCATAAGGGAGCTGGTAACTCTTTCAAGAAGAGGGTCACTTGTTGAGGAACAGAGCGTAGAATATGCCATTTCCCTCAAGAATGATGATACAATGGAGAAAGAGGTCAAGGAGAAAGACAATGTCCTTGCCGGTATTGATATGGATGTTATCTGCCATACTGTTTCCGGTAAGCCGATCAAGCCCAAGACCCTTGGTCAAAAGAGATATATAGATGCCATCAGAAATAAGATGATTGTATTTGGCCTGGGACCTGCCGGAACAGGTAAGACCTACCTTGCAATGGCAATGGCAATCACGGCCTTCCAGAGAGACGAGGTCAGCCGTATCATCCTTACAAGACCTGCAATCGAGGCAGGAGAGAAGCTGGGCTTTTTGCCCGGAGACCTTCAGAGTAAGGTTGACCCGTACTTAAGGCCTCTTTACGATGCGCTGTATCAGATCATGGGTACAGAGAACTTTATCAAGAATATGGAGAAGGGACTTATTGAGGTTGCTCCTCTTGCATATATGAGAGGAAGAACTTTGGACAATGCCTTTATCATTCTGGATGAGGCACAGAACACAACTCCTGCTCAGATGAAGATGTTCCTGACCAGAATTGGCTTTGGCTCTAAAGTAATCATCACAGGTGATGCTTCCCAGAAGGATCTTGCTCCGGGAACAAAGTCAGGACTTGATATAGCAAGCGCAGTACTTAAGGGCATTGATGATATTGCCTTCTGCAACCTGACAAGTGCCGATGTAGTAAGACATCCGCTTGTTCAGAAGATTGTTAAGGCCTACGAGGACTATGAGAAAAAGACTGCTAACAAGCAGACCAGGAAAAGAGTTCAGAAGTTGGAGAGAAGTTCACTAAATGGAAAGTGAGAAGGGGTCACTTAACAGGATAAAGATTCTTTATGCCATAATGTTCCTTTTTACGGGAGCATTTGTCTTTGGCATGTCATTTATATTGGGAAAGAGCCATGAGGCTATACTCAGGAATACCATAGTTTCACTCGTTGGAGCGGGAACCATTATCTTTATGCTGATGGATGCAGCAGGTAAGGGCAAGGAAGGTTTCTCCTATGACAACTTTTATAAGAGGAACAGGTATTTTATCGTCTATATGCTCATGGTGGTTTTGTCATGTCTCTTTTCCCTGGTTCCCAGTGAATTCTGGCCATATATGTCACTTATCGTGGTGATGGCGCTGTTTTCAAACACAGAGATAGGCATGATGTCAGGCGTGTTCTTTGTTACGCTTT
Organism: Butyrivibrio sp. NC2007; assembly: GCF_000421405.1. Lineage (GTDB taxonomy): Bacteria > Bacillota > Clostridia > Lachnospirales > Lachnospiraceae > Butyrivibrio. Next base: position 399,078 of record NZ_ATWY01000001.1, on the reverse strand, counting down.
CAGTTATGCTTGAAGAGACAGGAGGCGTTGAAGAGCTGCTTATGTATGTACTCGCCGGAGCTGTTGCACTCGCTCTGTTTAAAGACCTTGGCGAGGAAACACAGGTTGCACTTCCGGTATTCATTTCACTCTTGATGCAGGCGGTTCTTTTGATGGCCTTTAATGTGCTGTTCCAGAACAGGACTTTCTCCATCAATATCCTGATACTGCCTATACTGAACCTGATGTTGAATCTCATAATCCTTCTGATATTCCTTAACATGTTCGGTGTTTACGTAATCAGGAAATCCAATGACATGTACATGGAGATCAACGATGTTGAATATCCGCTGCTTGTGGCACTCAAGGAAAAAGACAAGGATGAGTACTTCAGAGCTATCCATACAGGTTACCTCGCTGAGAGAATAGCCCTTGGTCTTGGCTTTAATGCAAGAGCTGTAAAGGCCTGTGCATACTATCACAGGATAGGACTCCTTGGAGATGGCCTTAAATGGGCAGATGTAAGCCACTACTACGAAGAGAATAATTTCCCACTAGAGGCGATTGAGTTTCTTCATGAGTATATAGAGCCTGAAAAGGGTGCCATCAAGTCAAAAGAGGCTTTGGCTGTCCAGCTGAGTGAAACGGTAATAGCATCAATAATGTATCTGATAAAAAAGAACAAAGATGCTAAAATAGATTATGACAAACTGATAGATGGCATCTTGGATAAGAAGTATAGTGACGGAGATTTAAAGGACTACGATGTAACCTTCAGGGACTTTGACAAGATGCGAGCACTTCTTAAGAAAGAGAAATTATACTATGACTTTTTACGTTGAGAATGAAGTAGATGCCGACTTTGGCTTTGATATAGAAGAGCTGGCAAAGAGCGTTGCAGATACTGTGCTTGATATGGAGGGCTGCGCTGCTGATATCGAAGTAGGCCTTACCATTACGGACAGCGAAGGAATACATGAGCTTAACAAGGAGTTCAGGGGAATAGATTCACCTACTGATGTACTGTCTTTCCCAAATGTGAGCTATGAGAATGCAGGGGATTTCTCAGTGCTGTTAGGGGAGCAGCTTGTGGATCTTCTTGATCCGGATACCGGTAAGATCATGTTTGGGGATATTGTTATCAATGAGGACAGAGTTCGTTCTCAGGCCGAGGACTTTGGCCACAGTGTTAAGAGGGAGTTTGCCTTTCTTGTTGCCCACAGCATGCTTCATCTGTGCGGATATGATCACATGGAAGAGGAAGAGGCAAAGGTTATGGAAAAAAAGCAGGAGGACGTTCTGGGAAAGCTTGGTATTACCAGAGACTGACTCCTTTAATGGGGAATAAAATATGAAGACCTACTCAGAAGAGAAGAGAATAAAGCCGCACATCCTGACCGCAGCTGTTTATCTGGCTGCTCTGGTAATGATGGTTTACTTTATTATGGCTGTAAGAATATGTGGTGAAAAAGGAGCGTTTTTCGCCGTCGGACCGTTTTTTATTTATTGTGTGCTTTACTGCAGCTTTGTACTGGCAGTCCAGAAGGCTGTCTATATCATGGTAAGGCTACGTGCCAGAAGATCACAGTTCCACAACGCTGAGACCAATATGCAGAGATCCATGAGGATATTCAGTATCAGTTCGCTGGTGATGGGAGGTCTTTTGATAGCGCTTAGCTACATCCTTTGCAGCGTTGTACTTGGGACAGACAGAGGTTTTATCCAGCTTATACTGGCAGGAGTTTCAGTCATCTTCTTGGGAATCCAGGGAGTCCTTAGAGGGTATCTGCAGGGAATCGGTTACACCAAGCCGATTGTTTTATCAGACCTTTTAATTGCACTTGTATCAATTGTTTCAGGAACCATTGCTGTTGGAATCCTGTACAACTACGGACTTAAGGTGAACAAGCTTCTTCATGCAAATGAATTTTCTGCAGTTTACGGCTCGACAGGACTTATGGCAGGAATACTTTTAGGAAGCCTTGTTGGACTTATTCAGACAGTGATAAGTTATCACCTTCGAAAGGGCGAGATACAGGAGTTTGTTAAGAACGGAGCGCCAAGATACCTCGACAACAAGAATGACGTACTGGCAGGCATCAGGCCTTTAATGCCTCTTTATGCAACACCTGCACTGGCAGTTTTGGTTGATCTGTGCTTTTATTGCATCTTTACCAGAAAGGTGCACAAAGATATTGATTACATGGCAAGCTTTGGCATTTATGCAGGATACGTTATTTGCACAATAGCTCTTTTCACACTTATCTGCACATTGCCATATATCAAGTCCATGAACAGGGTTATGGCAAGGATTGAAAGAGATGAGTTTGAAGGCGCAAGAGACAGATACAGACGCCTTATCAGGTTCTCAAATATGTTCTTTATACCGGTTTCGGTGTTTGTGTTTGCAACAGCTGAGACCATACTGATAGCTCTTTTTGGAAAGAGTAATGCCCTTGCTAATTCACTGCTTAGCCTCGGAGGACTTATGATCATGTGCGCAAGCCATGCAATCATGTCGTCATGGCTTTTAAACCATATGGGCAAGTCAGTGGCAGCTCTGGTCAATCTTGGAATCGGCTGGGCTTTCCACATAATTCTTCTGGTACTGTTTGTATGGCCACTCAACATGGGAGTTATGGGAGTTCTGCTGTCGGGAATCCTTGCTGTAGGAATCTACGATGCTTTCTGCTACCTCATGATCTCCAGGGTATTGCATCATCGTCACGAGTGGATGATGAGCTTTGTGCTTCCTTTGGCTTCTGCAGCAGCTGCGGGGCTTGTAGTATTTCTTTTGAATAAACTGCTTATCAATGTCATCGGCGATATACTGACGCTGATTGTTTGCGCTTTAATATTCTGGCTGGTATATATGCTTGTCATGGTTGTGACAGGAGGACTGCTTGCTCATGAGCTTAAAAAGGTACCTTTTGGCAATCTGTTCTACGGCATTTCCACCGCTATAAGGCGCGATCGATATTAAGAGGGCTGATATTGGGTAAATCAATAATCGTTGCAGGCGGAGGAGCTGCCGGAATGTGTGCAGCTATCTACGCAGCAAGAAATGGTGCAAGTGTAACCATAATAGAAAAGAATTCTGTGCTGGGGAAAAAGCTCTCAATGACAGGAAACGGCAGATGTAATCTGACCAATCTTGACATGAGAGAAGAGTGCTTTAATCCATCAGCCAGAGCAAGAATGAAGGAGTGGCTGTCCACCTACGGTGTAGAGGATGTCATATCCTTCTTTAAGTCTATGGGAGTTGTTGTAAAGAGCGAAGAAGGCTATATTTACCCGGTTTCCGGACAGGCCATGAGCGTGGTTAATGCTCTCTTAAATGAGATAAACAGGCTTGGAATAACCGTTAACCTTGGCGAACAGGTAAAGGGTGTCAAGTGCCTTGAGGGTGGCAAAGTGCTTCTTAATACTAACAAGGCAGAGTACGAAGCAGACGCCGTTATCCTGTCCATGGGCGCGCTCTCGGGCGCAAAGAGTACCATGTCCACAGGGGATGGCTACTACATCTGCAAGAATATAGGAATGACTGTAAAAGACACTCATCCGGCACTGGTGGGCTTTAAGGTGGCGGAGGGTGAGATTATGCCTTCTGCAGGAGTAAGAGCTACTGCAGAGGTTTCTTTTATTTTGGGAGGCGAGGTGCTTGCAAGCGAATACGGTGAAGTGCAACTTAGCAGTGATGGGATCTCGGGAATACCCGTTATGCAGGCCTCAAGAGAAGTCATAAAATTTGTCGAAGAGAAAAAGCCCGTATATGCTGTTATTGATTTCTTCCCGGACTACGACGAGAGCGACTTTAATGCACTTAAGGCAGATATGCTGCGCCTTAAGGATGAGAGAACACTTGAAGAGTTTCTACAGGGCTTTGCCAACAGTGGGATCACGGACATGGTCCTTGGCAGGATGAAGCTCGGCAGAAAGATGAAGATGAAGAATATCTCTGTCAGCATGGCAGAGTGCATATTGGATACTTACAGAAATGTGAAGATTGCAATTGACTCCAGCTACGGCTACCAGGCATCACAGGTAACAACCGGTGGCATAAGCCTCGGCGACATCGGAAGCGATTTCTCCTGCAAAACCGCCTCTAACATCTACTGCGTCGGCGAACTCCTCGATGTCGACGGCCGCTGCGGCGGCTACAACCTCCAATTCGCCTGGACCAGTGGAAGCATTGCAGGTTGTGCTGCATCATTGTGATCTAATCATGACGGGACCTGTCCGGATTTGCGAGTTTAATCGGCAAAATGATCCAATTTTACTCGTTAAACCAAGCACTTCGGCGAGCCCAGGGCACCAATCTCTGCGTGCATAGGCACTTAAGATTGGTTGGTCTCGTCTACGTGGTTTAAACTCGCAAAATTAGATGCATTTTGCCGCTTAAACTCACAAATCCGGACAGGTCCCTGTGTATCGATAAAAGAAAGTACAAATATGATAAGAATCAATCAGATAAAAATTAAACATGATGAGAATATGGACTATGGCACGAAGGCTATGGTTAGTTTTCTTAAGAAAAAGGCTTGTAAAATACTTAAGATTCAAGAGAGCAATATTGAAACTCTGAGTATAGTTAAGCATTCTCTGGATGCGAGAAAGAAGCCGGAGATATACCACATCTATACTATAGACTTAAAGATTAGTGGTAAGGCTGAAGCTGCGGTAGTTAAGGCATGCAGGGATAAGAATGTTTCGATAGTTACTGAAAAGAACTATGACTTTTGGAGTCATGTGGGGAGTGAGCTTAAGGGCAAGGAGTTATCGGAAAAGCGGATTGTGATTATAGGCTGTGGGCCGGCGGGGTTATTTTGCGGATATGAGCTGGCCAGGCAGGGATTTAAGCCTGTGATACTTGAGCGTGGAGCGGATGTTGATAAGAGGAGCGAGATTGTAGATAAGTTCTGGGCCGGCAGCGAACTGGATGAGAAGACCAATGTTCAGTTTGGCGAGGGAGGGGCAGGAACCTTCTCTGACGGTAAGCTCAATACTATGGTCAAGGACAAAGAGTGCCGTGGTGCGGAGGCTCTTGATATATTTGTTAGTCACGGAGCTCCGGAGCGGATCAAGTATGAAGCTAAGCCTCATATTGGAACGGATATATTAAAGAGTGTTGTTAAGAATATCAGAGAAGATATAAAGAGCCTTGGAGGCGAGGTTTATTTCGAAACCAAGGTAACTGAGCTGGTTATAGATGACAAGGGTGTGTTAAAGGGCGTAAAGGCAGAAGGACCGGATAGTGCAGAACGGGAAATTCAGTGCGATGCAGCAGTTTTGGCAATTGGTCACAGCGCAAGGGACACTTTCTATATGCTTAAGGACAGGAAGGTTGAGATGCAACCCAAACCCTTTGCTGTAGGCTTCAGGGTTGAACATCCACAGAGTCTTATAAACCTTAGTCAGTACGGAGCTACTGAAGTCAAAGGACTCGGAGCAGCTCCCTATAAGCTTGTTACAACTACGGAGAGTGGAAGGGGCGTCTATTCCTTCTGTATGTGTCCGGGAGGATATGTTGTCAATGCATCCTCAGAGAAGGGGAGGCTTGCAGTAAACGGAATGAGCTACAGCGGAAGAGACGGTAAGAATGCGAATTCTGCAATTATCATTACTGTCGATCCCAGTGACTTTGGAGGGGATGATACTCTTTCAGGAGTAGAGTTCCAAAGAGGACTTGAAGAGAAAGCCTACAATCTGGCAGGTGGCAAGATTCCGGCCGAGTATTATATAGACTTTAAGAAGGCCTGTGGCAGTGCGGAAAAGGGGCCTGATAAAGACTATATTGATGCTGAGAGTTTTTCTCCCCAGACCAAGGGTGAATACGAATTTGCTAAGGTTCACAAGATACTTCCCGATGAGCTGAACAAAGCTTTCGTGGAGGGAATGGAGAACTTTGGCAGAATGATAAAGGGCTACAATGATAGCCATGCGCTGGTGCTTGGAGTTGAGAGCAGAACTTCATCACCGGTTCGCATAAACAGAGGAGATACCGGAGAGTCCACGAGCATAGCGGGCCTTTTCCCATGCGGAGAGGGAGCAGGATATGCCGGCGGCATAATGTCAGCAGCCATGGATGGCATCAGAAGTGCTGAGTGGGTTGCAGCTAAACTACTTAAATAAAGACAGGGACGATATGGATAAGAGAGAACTTAGAACCAAATACATAGCAAAAAGACAGACCATTCCTACAGAGATCAAGCAGGAAAAGAGCAGGCAGATACTCGAGAGGATAGTTGAACTTCCCGAGTACCAAAATGCCGAGAACATCCTGGCTTATGCATCAAGAAAAGGTGAGGTCATCACAGACGAGATAATCTTGGATGCGCTTTCAATGGGGAAAAATGTCTTTTGCCCAAAAGTTACTGACGTAGAAAAGTCAGAGATGGAATTTGTCAGGATAGATTCCCTAGAGGAGATGAGTGAGGGAGCTTTCGGCATCAGAGAGCCCGAGATCAATGATTCTTCTGATGTGGCAAAAGAGCTTGATCCTGAAAAGACACTTGTCATAGTGCCCGGTGCTGTGTTTGACAGAGAGCTAAACAGAATCGGTTATGGGGCGGGATTTTATGACAGATACTTAAAGAAGTACCCTTACTACAAAACCGTGGCGCTATGTTTTGCGTGCCAGATTGCAGATGAGGTTATCGATACGGACATCAATGACGTTAAGCCTATGATGCTGATAAATGAAAATGAAACTATAAGGTGAGGAATGAAATGAATGCTTTTGATTACGAAGTAGTAAAAGACCCTAAGGTATTTGCCATAAACAGGCTCCCAGCTCACTCTGACCATGTGGCCTATAGATCTGAAGAGGAGCTTTTGACGGGGGAGAGCAGTTTTAGAATGAGCCTTGATGGGGTGTGGCACTTTAATTATGCGAAGAATATAAAGGGTGCGCCTGAAGGCTTTTGGGCTGAGGATTTTGACACGACAGGTTGGGACAGGATCAGAGTTCCTGCCCACATCCAGATGGAAGGCTATGATAAGCCTCAGTATGTAAATGTACAGTATCCGTGGGATGGAAGAGAGAGACTGACTCCTCCTGAGATCCCACAGGAATTTAATCCGGTTGCGGATTACGTTAAGTTATTTACTCTGCCTGAAGGCTTTGCGCAGGATAGGGTATGCATTTCTTTCCAGGGCGTTGAGAGCGGATTTGCGCTATGGCTTAATGGTAAGTTTGTAGGATATTCTGAGAACACCTTTGATCCGGCTGAATTCGACCTGACAGATTACCTTGTAGAAGGACAGAACAGGCTCTGCGTAAGAGTATTTAAATGGTCGGCCGGAAGCTGGTGTGAGGATCAGGACTTCTTCAGATTCTCCGGAATCTACAGATCTGTATACCTTTATAGTGTTCCGAAGACTCATGTCTTGGACCTTTCTATCAAGCCTTATGTTGCTGATGACTTAAAGAGCGCAGATCTTGAATTTAAGGCACTTACTAAAGGGGCTGGAACCATTGAACTTTTGCTTGGCAGAAATGGCGAAAAAGTAATTGAAGAGACTTTGACTCTTTCAGATTCAGGTGAGAATACAGGCAAGTTTCATGTAGATAATCCCGTACTTTGGAGTGCAGAAGAGCCAAATCTCTACGAGCTTCTCATAACCGTTAAGGATGCTGAGGGCAAGGCGACTGAATTTATCAGGCAGCTCATTGGCTTCAGGCGTTTTGAGATGAAAGATGGATTGATGCTGCTTAATGGTAAGCGCATTGTCTTTAAGGGCGTCAACAGACATGAGTTCAGTAACAAAAATGGACGTGTTCCCAGCAGGGATGAGCTTATAACAGACCTTACAACCATGAAGAGGAACAATATCAACGCCATAAGGACCAGCCATTATCCGGATGATTCAGCTCTTTACGAGTTATGTGATATATATGGTCTCTACCTTATTGCTGAGAACAACATGGAGACCCACGGAACCTGGGAGCCTTTCGAGCGAGGCGCTCAGCCAAAAGAGTACGTGGTTCCAGGTAATCATGAAATCTGGAAAGACCTTCTTTTGGACAGGGTTAATTCCTGCTATCAGAGGGATAAGAATCATCCTTCAATCCTCATCTGGTCCTGTGGAAATGAGTCCCATGGCGGAAAAGTTATAAAAGAGATGTCAGTTCTTTTCAAAAAGCTCGATGATACAAGGCTTGTGCACTACGAGGGCGTCTTCCATGACAGAACCTACAACTATACCTCTGACATGGAGAGCCAGATGTATCCTCACGCTGCAGACATCAAGGCATTCCTTGATAAGAACAAGGACAAGCCGTTTATCTGCTGTGAGTATACTCATGCTATGGGTAATTCCTGCGGAGGAATGCACTATTACACAGATCTGACAGATACTGAGCCAAGGTACCAGGGCGGCTTTATCTGGGATTATATCGACCAGTCTATTACTAAGAAGGACAGATACGGAAAAGAGTTTGAGGCATACGGCGGAGACTTTTACGACAGGCCAACTGACGGTAACTTCTCCGGAAACGGAATTGCTTACGGCGACAGAACTCCTTCGCCTAAGATGCAGGAGGTTAAGTTCAATTACCAGAATATTTCCGTTGAGTTTGATAAGAGCGGTGAAGAGTTCAAGGTAATAAATAAGAACCTTTTTGTTAATACAAATACTTTTGATGCAGGCATTATTCTATCTGCCAATGGAAAAGAGATCTGTGCATGCAGTATGGATATAAGTGTTGAACCACTTTCTTCAAAGAGCTTTGCAGTTCCGGAGCAGATTTTGGATTCAATGGCTGCTTATAGAAAGGCAGAGTCACTTAAAGGAAGCGATGTTGAGTTTACTCTGACAGTGTCTTTTGCGCTTAAGGAAGATAAGGTATGGGCTAAGAAAGGACACGAGATTGCCTTCGGTCAGACCACTGTGGGAGAGTTCTTTAGTGCGTATAAGTGCGATAAGCCGCTTAAGGTGGTTCTGGGCAATAGCAACCTTGGAATATATGGTGATGAGTTCTCAGCTCTTTTCACATATCCGTCAGCTGCGCTGGTTTCCTATGTGTACTGCGGTAAGGAAATGATCGAGAAGGCTCCGGCTCCCAACTTCTGGAGAGCACCGGTTGACAATGACAACGGCTATACTATGACCAATGAATATGCTCAGTGGAAGATTGCAAGTCTTTACTCCACGCTTAAGGGCTATTCAATGGCGGACATGAAAATGCCTGATGTTGTCCCGGGTCCAAACTCGATCAGCATTAAGTACAAATACTTCCTGCCAACAACGCCAAGGTCAGAGTGTTTTGTTACCTATGAGGTATTCGGGGACGGAACCATAAGATGCGCGATGGATATGGATCTGGTAAAAGAGCTTGGAGATGCGCCGGAGTTTGGCATGATGTTCAAGTTAAATGCAGACTATGACCGGCTTACCTGGTACGGTCTTGGACCTGATGAGACCTACGCTGACAGAAAGAGAGGAGGTAAGCTTGGCATCTACAGGAACGAAGTTAAGGACAATTTCGCCAAGTACCTGGTTCCTCAGGAGTGTGGTAATAAGTGCGATGTGAGATACGCCAAGGTAACTGATAAGAGGGGAAGAGGAATGATGTTCTTCGGCAAGCCTTTCTACTTCAGTGCACTTCCATATTCGCCGCATGAGTTGGAGAATGCATCTCATCCGTTTGAACTTCCACAGGTACATTACACCTATGTAAGAGCAGCAATGGGACAGATGGGTATCGCAGGAGATGACAGCTGGGGATCAAGACCTCATCCGGAATACCTGCTGCCAAAGGAAGGAAAATATAGTTTCGAGTTCTTCTTTAGAGGAATCTGAAAATGACTTATGAGATCAGGGTTGTAAACCTAATATTGGTTGTGGTGGGTCTTGCTATAGCAATAGTGGGACTGTTACAGGTGCGCATAAACAGAAATATTGAAGGCAAAACCAGAGGCTTTTTGACCTGGCTGTTTTTGGTACTGAATCTATATATTTTAAGCCTTCTGGCAAGAGGCATTACCTATGGCTATCAAGGCGATGGCTGGGTAATGCTGAGTCGTATCATGTTCTTCTTGCAGGCTGTTTTGGCGGCAACCCTTACAGTGCTGATAACGGCTTTTACTCTGTACAAGAGTGGTATAAACGATTGGTGGAAACATTGGATACTCATGCTTTCCGTAGGGCTATGGGCAGTCTATACGCTAATTTTGATCTACAATCTCTTTGACGGAAGAGTTTACTTTGTCAATCATGATAACGCCTATGAAAGAGGGCCACTTTATCCGGTACTTCTTATTCCAACGGTACTGATAGCCAGTGTAAACCTTTTTGCAGTCTGGGATCTGAGAGACAAGCTTACGCCCAAGGAGAAACATGCTTTTATCATTTTTAACGTTGCTCCGATGTTTGCCATGTTCATTCAGTCCAGGGTGTTTGGTATTCACTTTATAGCACTTAGTTCAGTTATAGCTGCGATATTTATGCTAAGCTATATGATAAATGACCAAACAGAGCTCTATTATATGAAAGAAGCTGAAAATGCCAAGCTTAAACTCGACATTCTTCAGGCGCAGATTCAACCTCACTTTTTGTTCAATTCACTGACAACCATCAAGCAATTGTGTGTTAAAGACCCTGAGAAAGCATCAGAGGCTATCGAGACTTTCATAGTATATCTGCGTCACAACATGGACTCTCTGACTGCAGAAAAACCGATAGATTTTTCAAGGGAACTTGAGCATGTAAAGGGATACCTTGAACTTCAGAAACTTCGATTTGGAGAAGACCTCTGTGTTAAATATGACCTCGAGTTTACGAATTTCAAGATTCCAACACTTGCACTTCAGCCTATTGTTGAAAATGCTGTAACATACGGTATTAGAAAGAGTGAGAACGGACAGGGAACGGTTGTAATACGAACAAAAAAGACAGGAGATACTGTAGAGGTTATTGTAGAGGACGATGGCCCGGGCTTTGTACCGGAAGATGTCAAAGATACTAAAAACAGAGCACACATTGGAATTGTGAACGTCAGGGAGCGTGTTGAGAATATCGCCGGCGGAGAGCTTATAATCGATTCCGAGATTGGCAAAGGAACAAAAGCAATTATTAAATTACCAATAGGAGAGTAGGAATGCTGATTTTCGCTATAGACGACGAAGAATTAGTTCTGGAAGCTTGCGGGAAGGAAATCAAAAAAGCTGTTCCGGATGCGGAAGTTGTGGCTTTTAACAGAGCTAAAGCAGCACTTGATGCTATAAAAGAGGGGCAAAAGCCGGACGTTGTTTTTTCAGACATCGAGATGCCGGGAATAACAGGACTTGAGCTTGCTATTAAGACAAAAGAGCTTTCACCTTCAACCAAGATCATATTTGTAACAGGTTACAGTGAATATGCAATCGAAGCCTTCAAGATAAAGGCCCATGGATATCTTCTCAAGCCACTTACCGTACAGGACATTCAGAGAGAACTGGATTATATTCCGAAAGCCACTGTGGCAGATCAGGATAAGCTTGAAGTCAGATGCTTTGGACATTTCGATGTTTACTGGAAAGGCGAGCCTGTTATCTTCTCAAGAAAGCAGGCAAAAGAGCTTTTTGCGTACCTTATAAACAGAGAAGGCGCAGCCTGTAACACCGGCGAAATTGCTCTTGCCCTGTGGCAGGAAGGCGGAAGTGACAACAAAGCAGAGCAGAACAGGATCAGAGTAATAATAAATGATCTGAAAAACACTCTCAAAGAGATAGGAATGGAGCAGGTCCTTATCAGGGAGCACCGTGAGATTGCTATTAGAAAAGACCTTATAGACTGTGATTACTATCGCATGCTTGAGGGGGATATGGATGCCCTTAATGAGTATAAAGGCAAGTATATGTCAGACTATAGCTGGGCAGAGATGAGGAACGGTTCTATACAATTTGATCAGGAATAAGAAACGCGGCCGATGACGGCCGCGTTTTGTGGCTATTAGTGACTTAGAGCTATTGCATTTGGAATTCTGGCATTCCTTAAGAGAAAGAAGTGGGGTAAACCATATGTGATTGTAACATCAGTTGCATCTCTGATACTCCTGATCAATACCCTCGGCTTGTAGAGATACAGGCCGGGGGTATTTCTTGTTGACCGGAGGGGCTGGCGTGGAGTAGAATATATAGGAAAACGTTTTCCAAATAAATCGGGGAGGAATTTTGAAGTGAAAAATGTTGTATTTAGGCGGGTGTTAGCTCTTTTGACGGCAGTAGTAATGTCTTTTACCATGCTATTAGAGCTGGGCTTGTCGGTAACGGTAAGAGCAGACGAGGGAGTTACACTCAAACTTCATTATCACAGGGATGATGAGCAGTACGACGGCTGGGATGTATGGATGTGGCCGGACGGCGGAGAAGGCGAAGGAATTCCGTTTGAAGATGAAAACGGAGAGATGGTTGCAACATATAGCGTTCCTGCAGGCAAGACCAAGGTTGGCTATATCGTAAGAACGCAGGACTGGGACAAGGATGTTGATATGGACCAGTTTATTGATCTTTCCGAGGTTGTCTCTGGTACGGTTCACGCCTATGTGGAATCTGGAGTTGAAGGCTGCGAAAAAGAATACGGGGAGGATGTAATGACCGGAACTAAGCTTAAAAGCGCTGTTTATGACGGCGATAAGACAATAAAGATTGAACTTACGGGCGAGATTGATGAGTCTCTGATTGATACTTTCTATGTCAGCGGAAGGCTTGGAGATATAGAGGCGACAAAGGCTGAGCTTTCTGAGAAGGCTTCCGATACGCAGTATTTCTATGACCTGACTATCGAGGAGACGCTTGATCCTAACAGAAATTACAGGCTTGGCTTTGATGGACAGGAGTTTCCTGTAAACATGCCTATTGTATATTCTACGAAGGAGTTTGAAGATCAGTACACTTATGAGGGAGATGACCTTGGCGCAACAGTTTCGGCAGATAAGACCGTGTTCCGCGTTTGGGCACCGACTGCTGAGAGCGTATCAGTGAATTTATACGAGTCAGGGGATCCCTGGAAAAAAGACCTTGTTGAAACCGTCGAGATGACGGCTGGCGAGAAGGGTTCATGGGTGGCAGAAGTTTCTAAGAATCTCGCGGGAACTTATTACACATATACTGCGGTTCTTGACGGACTGAATGTGGAAGCCTGCGATCCTTATGCCAGAACTACAGGTGTCAATGGAAAAAGAGCTATGGTCATTGATCTTGATTCAACCGATCCGGAAGGCTGGGCAGATGATAAGAATCCACACGCATCAGAGAGTATGACTGATGCTGTGATCTACGAGCTTCATATTCGCGATTTTTCCGTGGATGAGAAGGGAAACATGGCAAATGCAGGCAAGTATATTGCATTTACTGAGACGGGAACAAAGACTGAAGGCGGAAATGCTACGGGTATTGATTATATCAAAAGCCTTGGAGTGACTCACATTCACCTTCTGCCTTTTTATGATTTTGGCTCTGTTGACGAGAACGATGAGAGCTCAGAGCGCTTTAACTGGGGATATGATCCTGTTAATTACAATGTTCTGGAAGGCTCGTATTCGACCGATGCCCACGATGGAAATGTCAGGGTAAAAGAGGCTAAGGAGATGGTGAAGGCTCTTCATGACAATGGGCTTTCTGTTGTTATGGACGTTGTTTACAATCATGTTTACAGTGGAAAAGACTTCTGCATAAACCGTCTTGTGCCGGGATATTTCTCAAGAATAAATGCAGACGGAACATATTCAAACGGCTCGGGCTGCGGAAATGACACTGCTTCAGAGAGAAGCATGGTTAGGAAATACATTGTTGATTCAGTATGCTACTGGGCTGATGAGTATCACATTGACGGATTTAGATTTGACCTTGTGGGACTTATCGATGTGGATACAATAAACGAAATAGTTGAGAAGGTTCATGAGACACATCCTGATGTTATATTCTATGGTGAAGGCTGGAGCATGAACACGGATGTGACCAAGGAGAATGTTGTAATGGCAACTCAGCAGTCTTCTGAAAAGACACCGGGCTTTGCTTATTTCAACGACAATATCCGTGATGGTCTTAAAGGAAGCGTGTTCAGTACATCAGAGGTAGGATGGGCATCAGGAGCAAGAAATGCTGAGAGGGCAATGACAGCATCTTTCCTTGCAAACGAGACCTGGTCCAAGAATCCGTCACAGATCATTCAGTATGCATCCTGCCATGACAACAATACTCTCTATGACAGGATTGCAGGATCAAGAACAGACTTAGATGAAGAGTCCTGGATAAAGATGAGCAACCTCGCAGCCAGCTTTTATCTGACCGCAGAGGGTGTACCTTTCATGCAGGCAGGTGAGGAGATTCTGAGAACCAAGGTTAAAGAGGATGGCTCTTTTGACTCAAACAGCTATAGCTCAGGGGATGAGGTGAACTGCATTAAGTGGGAGAACCTTGATGATCCGGGGTATCAAAAGAACCTGGAATTCTATAAGGGACTGATAGCATTTAGAAAAGAGCATGCGCTACTGAGGCTCTCTTCAGCGGAAGATGTGTCAGCTAGAGTTAAGGCTGTCGAGGGACTTGATAAGAATGTACTGGCATTTGTGATGGACAACTCAGATAAGGCTCTGGAGGGTGAGAGCGCAGAGCAGATATTCCTTGCGTTTAACCCAAATGAGACTGAGACTGTTGTGGCTCTTCCTGAAGGAAACTGGAATGTGTATGTTAAGGGTGCACAGGCCGGTACTGAGGTTATAGAGACTGTATCGGGAAGTGTCACGGTAGAGCCTATATCGTCTGTTGTGCTTGTTAAAGGCGACGCAGGTAAGGCCGGTGTCGATAAGATTGGCGCGAAGAATAAGGCAGTTGTTCCGATCATTGCAGCAATTGCCGGAGTAGCAGTCGTCGCCATCGCACTGTTCCTCAAGAATAAGAAGAAAAAATGATCCCTAGGGACGGAGTCAGGGGCTCATTTTTTGATTCAATGGGTGAGTCAATGGGGACGTTTCAAATTGACTCACGAGGAGCCAATGGGGACGGTTCTCATTGACTCCTTTTTACATGCTTGAAGACTGACATGGCTGAAAGTGCATCACAAATCCATCATTAGAGTAAAGTTGGTTGGAGCTTGTTTTTGAAATGCATCACAAAAATTTTCCTATGGGAAAATAGTTGGAAATTACAAAACTTATGTTTTGGAAAATTTCTAAATATTTGATGTCTAACGTTTTTCCTACATCACAGCACCTGGCCTACGGATGTCTTGTGATGCACTCATGTCATCAGAATTGAAAATCCAATTTGCGAATTCCAACTATTTTTAATATAGAGAAGAGTTGTGGGGTGGTCGAAATCACGTTTCCAATCAACGTACAAAATATGGCACTATGTGATGTCATTTTGAGTCAAACTGAAACGTCCCCGCTGACTCATTTCTGATGGCATGGACTTTTTGGGAGGTTTATGGGATAATTTAGAAGAATTTTTTCAAAAAGAGAAGTATCGGGGAGGGGAACCTATGACGCTTACATCTATTTGTCAGAAGGCCTTTGAGGCCAAGTATGAAGTCCAGAATCTTTCCACTGAAATTAAGAATAAGGCTCTTAGAGCGGTTGCTGAGCAAATTGTTGCCGACGCGGACAGCATAATTGCAGCCAATGAGATTGACCTTGCGCATGCAAAAGAAAACGGAATGCATCCGGGTATGATCGACAGACTTACATTAAATGATAAAAGAATTGAAGCTATTGCAGAGGGACTTAGGCAGGTAGCTGATCTTCCTGATCCTATCGGGGAAGTTATGGAGGAGTTTACCCGTCCTAACGGAATGAAGATTAAGAAAGTAAGAGTTCCCATGGGAGTAGTGGGAATAATCTATGAGTCAAGACCAAACGTAACTCCTGATGCCTTTGCGCTGACCTTTAAGTCAGGAAATGCAGTGATCTTAAAGGGCGGAAGCGACTGCATCAACAGCAATATTGCAATCACCAAGGCCATCAAGAAGGCACTGGAAGATAGTGGAGTAACACCGGAGGCTATCCAGCTTATCGAAGATACCAACAGGGCTGTGACTAAAGAGTTCATGACCATGAAGCAGTATGTGGATGTGCTTATCCCAAGAGGAAGCGCAGGCCTTATCAGAGCAGTCACAGAGAATTCCAACATCCCTGTAATCGAGACGGGTACAGGAAACTGCCACATCTACGTGGATATGGATGCTGACCTTGAGAAGGCAATCCCAATCATTATAAATGCCAAGACCCAGAGAATCGGAGTCTGCAATGCAGCAGAATCACTGGTTGTTCATGAGGATATAAAGGACAAGTTCCTTCCTCTGTTCTCCAAGGCAATGAAAGAGCACAACGTAGAGGTAAGAGCAGATGCTGATAGCAAGCCCCTCATCGAAGGCTCAATAGATGCCACAGAAGAGGACTTTGGAAAAGAGTATCTTGACTACATAATCTCAGTTAAGACAGTAAAGAACGTGGACGAAGCAATTGCCCACATCAACAGATACAACACAGGCCATTCAGAGTGTATTGTAACAGAGAACAAGGAGACAGCTCAGAGGTTCCTTGACAGAGTTGATGCTGCCTGTGTATACGTCAATGTCTCAACAAGATTTACAGATGGATTTGAGTTCGGACTTGGTGCAGAGATCGGCATCAGCACTCAGAAGCTCCACGCTAGAGGACCTATGGGGCTTAAGGAACTTACTTCCTACAAATATGAGATAACCGGAGAGGGGCAGATCAGAGGATAACCATGAATCAGAATGAACTTTTGGATGCTAAAAAGCACATAATAAGAATATCCAGAGATCTTCACGAAATCGGACTCCTCGTAAGGACCTGGGGAAATATCAGCAGCAGAGTGGATGATGACCACATGCTCATCACACCCAGTGGAATCAAGTACGAGGACCTTACTCCGGAGATGATTGTACAGGTCAATATAAATGATTTTTCTTACGAGGGAGATTACAAGCCTTCGAGCGAGCTTAAGGTTCACGCTGCAGCTTACAGGATCCGCAAGGACTGCGGCTTTATTGTTCACACACACCAGGTATTTGCTACCTGCGCAGGAACACTTGGAATCAAGAAAGTGTTCTCATATTTTGATGATGAGGATGTGACAATTCCCGTAGCGCCTTATGCGATGCCGGGCACAGACAAGCTTGCAGAGAACGTATCAAGAACACTTAAGAAGTATTCGGATGCAAACGGAATCATCATGGCTAACCACGGAACACTCTGCCTTGGTTCAAACTCCAACGAGGCTGTCTTTCAGGCAGAAATGATGGAGTCCGCCTGCAACGATTTCCTTATTGATGTCTGCAAGATGGATATGACTCACGGTGTGGAGTACGGTTATAACTCCCGCAGAGAGGGCGATACAATAGTCTATGATCAGCCCGATACACCTGAGAGAGTAAAACGTATCCACGAGCAGATCTACGGAAAGCGCCCTGACGTTAAATTCATAAAGCACAACAAGTCAGAGGCAGCGCTCATGGTTTCAAGACGCGCCAATCATATGAAGCCTCTTCTGGATGACTTCGCTCAGCTCATCGGCGTTGGAGTTAAGATCCCAAGCAATGAGGGCGAGATCTACCACAATATCAAGAAAAATGTCAACGTAGTATTTGCCCCCAATGACGGTGCATACTGCATGGGTTCAACCGAGGATGACGCAGAGGCAGTAGCAATGGTCCTTGATAAGGGCTGCATCGCATACATTGCCGTAATGCGCAATGGAGAGGGACATTACCTGTCACTCTTTGAGTGCATCAAGATGAACAGACATTATCGCAAGTCTTACTCAAAGCTTGCAGATATCGAGAAATAAGGAGAAGCAGGTATGATAAAAAGACCTGAATATATAAAGCCCGGAGATACTATAGGTGTTACTGCGCCTTCCTTTGGGCCGTCAATCGAGCCCTACAGTCTCATGTATCCTCTGTCAAAAGAGAACATCGAAAGCCGCGGCTACAAAGTCATCGCCGGAGAGACTGTCTTTAAGAATGACGGACTTGGCATCAGCACAGATCCCAAGATTACGGGAAAAGAGCTTATGGACTTCTACAAGAGAGAAGACATAAATGCCATTATTTCCGCAGGCGGCGGAGAGCTCATGTGCGAGACCATCAGCAATATGGACTTTGATGAGCTTAAGGTCTATAAGCCAAAGTGGTTCATCGGCTATTCCGATAACACTAACTTTATTTTCCCACTTGTAACAATAACCGGAGTCCAGGGAATCTATGGACCTTGCATAAATGGCTACGCCAAGAAATGGGAAGAAACAGAATATGATTCCTTCGCACTCCTTGAGGGAACCAAGAGCTCTTTTGACGGATATAAGCGTTTTGTAAATCCTGAGCTGGAAGGCCCGGGACCGGATGTATATACTGATGAGTATCTGCGTGCACCATATGCATTTAACGACGACAGAGAGCTTATCATCTACAAAAATAAAAATGGTGAACTGAAGCGTTCAGAAGAACAGGTTGAAATGAAAGGTATACTCCTCGGTGGATGCCTTGATATTCTCGTAAACTTATGCGGAACAAAGTTTGACCACATGAAGGATTTTGTAAAAGAGAACGATAATATCATCTGGGTTCTTGAAGCCTGCGATCTAACACCTATGTCTATCAGAAGAAGTCTTTGGAATCTAAGAGAAGCCGGATGGTTTGACTCTGCATCCGGATTTGTATTTGGCAGACCGGAAACATCCTGGAAGCAGAACATGATGGGCGTTGATCAGTACAACGCAGTAACGGACATACTTGGGTCTCTTGGAAAAGACATTATAATGGATGCGGAGATCGGTCACATCGATCCCATGCTTCCCGTTGTTATGGGTGCAAGAGCAAAAATAAGCGTAAATTCTGATAATATCCATATCGAATATTCTGATATGTAATGCCGTATTCATGTTGTTTAGAAATATTTTATGTGCAATATCGATAATATGTAATTATAATAAAGGTGATTATTGCAGAAATCTATGTAAAAACATGAACGGAGGTAGTTTTTATGAATAAAATCATGAAGTGTTTGACAGGAGTGTTACTTGGGACGCTGCTAATCGCAATGCTTCCGGTAAACAAGGCTTATGCTTATAGCGAGCAGCTGTGGATGGACTTTGGTGAGACAACAATGTCAATTCCTGCAGGATCTTCACATACCATGTGGTTTTTTAGTGAATTTGATTATACCTATTTTGTTGAAGGCGCAACAAGTGATGCGACTTATTGCGAATGCTCATTTAGATCAGGGACTGAGTATGTAACCTTCCATATTGGAGAAGATGAACAGGGTAAAAATGTCTTTTTCCACTTCTATGGCAATGATGAGAGACTTGCATCAACCGATGCACATGACTGTGTAGAGGTATATGTCCAAGATATAAAACCTGTAAATACAACGCTGCCTGTTACATTAGCAAAAGGTAAAACAGGAAGCCTTGTACAGAACGGCAAGATTTCCATGCTCTATAACGAGAAAGGTGTTGCTATGGCATCATTCTCACTCACTAAAGGCAAGGGCGTTATGGCAAGTTTTGCCCAGAACGGCGTTGTAAGTAACGGAGCTTCTTACTTTAGTGTAACAACCGGCGATAAGAACGCTACACCTGTAATTTCCGAGTCAGATAAGGCTGTTATGCTTGCAAACGGATATGCAGGAGTTTGTATCGACGGAAAATATGTAAACTGGCCTTGAGAAAACACGATAAAACAGGGTCGCTCTTTGCGGAGCGACCTTTTTTATTTGCAAATGTTGTGATAGAATGTGATAAATAGAGCTTTTCAAATATGCTTTTTAGGAGGCACCACGGTGGCAGCAAAAGATAAGTATGTAGCCTATGTGTCGAGCTATACATCAGGCCTTGGCACTAAATACGGAATCAGAATTTATGATGTAGATCTTGAAAAGGGAAGATTGTATGAGAAGCAGAAGGTTGAGATCACCAACTCTTCTTATATCGGAATATCACACTCCGGCAATACACTTTATTCAATAACAGATGACGGAGTTGAGGCATACCATATACTTGATGACGGAAGTCTTGAGTTCATCAATGAAGCTTCCATCAACGGAATGCGTGGATGTTATCTCAATGAGGATCAGAAAGACAACTTCCTTGTTACAGCAGGCTATCATGACGGTAAGGTAACAATCCTGAGACTTAATAAGGACGGAAGTATCGGTGAGATCACCGATGAGAGATATCACAAAGGCCTTGGAACAGCAGCAGGACGTAACCACGTTCCTCATGTTCAGTGCATCAAGGTTTCCAAGGACAACAAGTATGTACTTGCAGCTGACCTTGGAATGGACAGAGTAAATATCTATTCACTTAACTATGAGACCGGCAAGATCAAAGAGGTTGACGTCATCCACTGCGATCAGGAGTCATCGCCAAGACATATGCAGTTCTCCAAGGACGGTAAGTTCCTTTACGTGTGCCTTGAGCAGAAGTGTGCAATAGATGTATATGAGTATCATGAAGAGAACGGAATGCCTGAATTCAACAAGATTCAGGAGGTATCAAACTCAGATGAGTCAGATTCCATCGGTGTAGCCTGCAGTGCACTTTCATTCTCAGAAGATTATAACTACCTTGTAAGCTCCACAGCAGGAGAGAACAATGCTATCGTATTCAAGGTAGATAAGGAGACCGGACTTCTCACCAAGAAGATACAGCTTCCTGTTGCGGGAGAGTATCCTAAGGATGCAGCTCTTTTCCCTGACAACAAGCATCTGATATCACTTAACCATGAGTCGGATTCACTTACATTCTTTACAGTTGATATGGACAAGGGAACTATGGTCATGAACGGACCTGAGCTTCCTGTATCAAGACCTAACTGTATTGTGTTCCACAAGCTTAATAAGAAATAAAAACATGAGGGTAGTCGATTTAGTTAAGACTACCCTCATTTTTATCTGTATCTTATTTGTTTTTGTAAAAGCTGATGATCGGATCAACTGTCGATGTTATGTTGGAGATCATAAGATCAAGGATTGTCAGAGCGCACATGCTCTCAACTACTACGACAGCCCTTGGAACAACCACGGGATCGTGGCGACCCTTGATGTTTATGGTGATATTCTCGCCGCTGTTGTTGATTGTCTCCTGAGTGGATGCGATGCTGGGAGTCGGCTTAAAGTAAGCTCTTATCACAATCTCGCTGCCGTCAGACATTCCGCCGAGGATTCCGCCGCTGTGATTGGTCTTTTTAGTGATATGGGAACCGTTGTTTTCAAAAGCATCGTTGTTCTCAGAGCCCTTTATCTTGGAAGCGTTTATACCATCACCGATTTCAACGGCCTTAACAGCGCCGATGCTCATGATGGCCTGAGACAGGAGAGCGTCAAGCTTGTCAAATACCGGTTCTCCTACACCTGCCGGAACACCTGTGATCCTGCACTCAACAACTCCGCCGAGGGAATCCTTCTCCTCACGGGCCTTCTCAATAAGAGCCATGGCTTTTTTATCAGCATCAGCATCGGGCATGGCTGTGGGAGTGATAAGCCTTGTGTTTTCATCAAACTTATCATAGTCGATCGCTACATCGCCGATGGATTTGGTATAAGCGCAGACCTTAACCCCCATTATATTAAGGAGTTTACTGCAGATGGAACCGGCTGCGACTCTTCCGATGGTCTCTCTTCCGGAAGAACGTCCGCCTCCGCGGTAGTCCCTGAAGCCATACTTTTGATCATAGCCGTAATCAGCATGCCCCGGGCGGTAGTAGGAAGCAATCTCGCTGTAATCCGCTGAGCGCTGAGAAGTGTTTTTTACCAAAAGAGATATCGGTGTTCCTGTGGTCTTGCCTTCGAATATACCGGATAAGATCTCCACAAGGTCATCTTCCTTGCGGGAAGTGGTTGCGGTGGAAGTTCCGGGCTTGCGCCTGTCAAGGAACTTCTGGATGTCCTCCTCATTGATATCAAGGCCTGCAGGGAAACCGTCAATAACGCACCCCAGGGCCTTTCCATGGGACTCGCCCCAGGTTGAAACTCTGATGTTCTTGCCTGTAATTGATCCTGACATAAAGCTCTCCTTAGTAGTAATTTTATTTCGTTAAAATGAGTATAAAGGAATTTTTAGGCCAAAATTAGTGAATTTTGTGTTAATTAGTTATATAATTGTATGGTAGTTTTCTGTAATTTGCAATAAATATCCGGAATAGTGGGGTTTCCGAGATGAATGCCAGTAACTTACAAATGAAGCTTACCTATAGAAATAAGGTAATCTCCAGGGTTGAGAAATTTAATAGAAAGCATAAGGCTTTTTCCTTTTTGGGACTTGCCTATGCCATGATTGCCATAACGCTTTACAACTTTTTGTTCTATTTCTACAGAAATGCCAAGAGGTTTACATGTCTTGCGTGTATCATTCTTTTCTTTGTTTCAAGCAGTAGCTTTTCTTATCCGGCTATGTCTTTAAACATCAGCTTTGCTGCCAATACTGAGATAGATGAGAATATAGAACAGGCTCCGGAAGTTCTTTCACAGGAGGAAGTTGCAGAGTCAGATGCTGAGCTTGTAACAGCACAGGATGTGGATCTGGAAGTACTTCAGGAGGCCAGCGAAGTGGTTAACCCTGATGCGGCTGAGATTGATAACATGGTTTCTGTATCTGAGATCCTCGATGCAGATATTCCCGTTGAAACAGATGCAGAGGAGTCAAGAACTCTTTTGTCCCAGGGTGCGGAAAAAGTTACATTTAGCAGCGATGACTGGAAGCTCATTCTTGTTAACAAGCAGCATCCGATCCCTGACAACTATGAGTTCAACCTTGGAACTATCAGTGGAAGCATGCAGTGCGATGAGAGAGTAATCTCACCTCTTTTTGATATGCTCAAGGCTGCAAGGGCTGATGGCGTCAATCTTATCGTATGCTCACCCTACAGAGACTTAGGCAGACAGACAATGCTCTTTGGCAACAAGGTCGACAGATATATGGGCGGCGGAATGAGCTACATGGATGCTTATAACCTTGCATCCCAGGCAGTAACCGTTCCCGGATCATCTGAGCACCAGATTGGTCTTGCTATTGATATCATCACTGACGGCTATTCATCACTGGATGAGGGTTTCGGAGAGACGGCTGCCGGCAAGTGGCTTGCGGATAACAGTGCAAAATACGGATTTATCTTAAGATACCCTTCAGGAAAAGAGGAGATCACAAGTATAGAATATGAGCCATGGCACTTCAGATACGTAGGTGTCGATGCAGCCGGTGTGATCACAGATAACGGCCTATGCCTTGAAGAGTTCTGGAATTTATATGTTGAATAAGTAAGAGGAATTTATGTACAAGATTTTAAAGAAAGAAGGAAGTGCCAAGAGAGCTGAGTTTACTACTGTTCACGGTGTGATCCAGACTCCCGTATTTATGAATGTTGCCACAGTTGCAGCAATAAAGGGCGGCGTTTCCACAGAGGACCTTGAGGGAATCGGAACTCAGGTAGTCCTCTCCAATACTTACCATTTGCATTTAAGACCGGGGGACGACCTCGTCTATCGAATGGGTGGATTGCACAAGTTTATGAGCTGCAACAAGCCTATTCTGACAGATTCGGGCGGATTTCAGGTCTTTTCTCTTGCAAAGACAAGAAGAATAAAGGAAGAAGGCGTCTATTTCCACTCGCACATTGACGGCCACAAGCTGTTCATGGGCCCTGAGGAGAGCATGAGGATACAGTCACACCTTGGCTCAACCATTGCCATGGCCTTTGATGAGTGTCCATCTGCCAAGGCAGAGCATGAATATGTGCAGATGTCGGTGGACAGGACCACGAGATGGCTTAAGAGATGTAAGGCTGAGATGGACAGACTCAACAGCCTTCCATACACAGTCAATCCACATCAGATGCTCTTTGGAATCAATCAGGGAGCAATCTTTGATGATATCAGGATAGAGCATGCCAAGGTCATTAGAGATCTTGATCTGGACGGTTATGCTGTAGGTGGTCTTGCTGTAGGTGAGAGTCACGAGGAGATGTACCATGTGCTTGAAACTGTGGTTCCTTTCCTCCCTGATGATAAGCCTACTTACCTGATGGGCGTTGGAACACCGGCTAACATTTTAGAGGCGGTAGAGAGAGGCGTAGATTTCTTTGACTGCGTATATCCAAGCAGAAATGGCCGTCACGGACACCTTTATACAAACAGAGGTCACATCAATATCATGAATGCAAGGTATGAGATGGATGATTCTCCGATTGAGGAAGGCTGCCAGTGTCCGGCTTGCAGAAGATATTCAAAGGCTTACATCAGACACCTTCTTAAGGCTGGTGAGATGCTTGGCATGAGACTCTGCGTACTGCATAATCTCTATTTCTATAATCACATGATGGAAGAGATAAGAGATGCCCTGGATGCAGGCAAGTTCGCAGAATACAAGAGAGCCAAACTTGAAGGAATGCAGGAGTTTGACGGCAATTCGGTAAAAGATGCTTACAATATTGCTAAAAACTGGAGAAAGGGTTAAAAAGCTTGAACTTGGCTACTCTTTTTAGTATTATTGATTGGTGTATATTATTTTTTTAAGGTATGGAGGAAGTTATGGGTTTACTTTTAACAAGTGAAGCAACAGCTAATACACAGAGTATCATTTCAATGGTTCTGGTTTATGCCGCAGTAATCGCAGTTTTCTATTTCCTGTTCATGCGTCCGCAGAACAAGGAAAAGAAGCAGAGAGCACAGATCCTTTCATCTCTGGCTATTGGGGACAGCGTTAGAACAACAGGCGGATTCATCGGAACAGTCATCGACATCAATGATGACATGGTAATCGTTGAGTTCGGTAACAACAAGAACTGTCGTATCCCTATGGTTAAGGAAGCAATTGTTGAGGTTGAAAAGCCGGAAGACGCGGTTGTTTCAGCTAATGATACTTCTGATTCGAAAAAGAAGTAATATTTTTCATGTCTTTTAAAGCCTGGTTGGGACTGTCCCAATCGGGCTTAATTTCTAATTGGAGGAGGAGAGTATGAAGCTTAACATCACATGCATTCCGGGTGACGGAATCGGTCCTGAGATCGTTGCTCAGGCAAAAAAGGTACTTGATAAGGTGGCAGAAGTTTATGGCCACGAGATGGAGTATAAAGATGTTTTGATGGGGGGATGTTCTATTGACGCTTACGGCGTTCCTCTTACCCAGGAGACCATCGATGCTGCAAAGAGTGCAGATGCGGTTCTTATGGGATCTATCGGAGGTAATACCTCAACATCACCATGGTATAAACTTGAACCCTCAAAGAGACCTGAGGCAGGGCTTCTTAGTATCAGAAAGGCGCTTAATCTCTTTGCCAATCTTCGTCCTGCGTACCTCTATCCTCAGCTCTCAGAAGCTTGCCCTCTCAAGGAGGAAGCAGCTGCAAAGGGCTTTGATATGCTTATCATGAGAGAGCTTACCGGCGGTCTTTACTTCGGTGAGAGATTCACCAAGGAAGTTGACGGAGAGATGGTAGCTACAGATACCCTTGTTTACAAGGAGAGTGAGATAAGACGTATCGCCATAAAGGCTTTCGAAGTTGCCCGCAAGAGAAGAAAGAGTGTTATCAGCGTAGATAAGGCCAATGTTCTTGATTCCTCAAGACTTTGGAGAAAGGTCGTAGAGGAGGTTGCAAAGGACTATCCTGATGTAACCTTAGAGCACATGCTGGTTGATAACTGTGCAATGCAGCTGGTAAGAGACCCTTCTCAGTTCGACGTTGTTCTTACAGAGAACATGTTCGGCGATATCCTCTCAGATGAAGCCAGCATGATCACAGGCTCCATCGGAATGCTTCCAAGTGCTTCCCTTAACGACACAAGCTTTGGACTCTATGAGCCAAGCCACGGAAGTGCACCCGATATCGCGGGAAAAGACATTGCAAACCCCATCGCAACTATTCTTTCAGCTGCGATGATGCTCAGATATTCATTTAATCTTGATAAAGAAGCAGATTCTATTGAAAACGCAGTAAGAAAAGTACTTGAGGATGGCTACAGAACCGTTGATCTTATGCAGACATCAAAAGGTGAAGGCTTTACTCAGGTCGGCTGCAAAGCGATGGGAGACGCCATAGTTGAACGAATCGTTAACCTATAAAACCGAAAAAAGAATATATAATCTGCTGCCACATGAGCCCGAGGCCATGGCGACGACTCTTTTCATAATAGCAATGTCGTCATATTATCTGTGGCGAATGTTCGCAATAACGCCTCAGTACGACGAGCTTTATACCTACTATACGTTTATAAGCAGAGGAGTCATCTACTCGGCGATCCACTGGCCACTTCCCAATAACCACGTTGGGTACTCTGTTTTGTCGGCATTTTTATACTATCTTGGGAATCCGTTTATTGCACTTCGCGGAGTGTCTTTTATCTGTGCAATATCTAACCTGATATTGGTCTACAGGATTTGTAAAAGATATTATTCCCATGGCCTGGCATTCGGAGCACTTCTGTTGTACTCAGCCATGCAGGTGGTTGTTGAGTACAGCGTTCAGGGAAGAGGATATACCCTGGCAACAACATGCTTTTTGCTTTCAGTCTATATAGCAGGATTTATCTGCAGCCTCGAGGACACCAAGCCAAGTTACTACGTATGCATTGCTTTTGCCTTTGTCATGGGACTCTACACGGTGCCCAGCAGTGTTTACTGGGTTATTCCGGTGAGTGTTGCAATCTCGGTATATCTTTTGGTAAATGCCTACAAGAGCAGACAGCTTCATGACAGCCTTAAGGATAATGTCTACTACAGAAAGTTTATGAAGTTCTTTGTATACGGCCTGATAGCAGCATTTATCACCATTGCTTTATATGCACTGATATGGCTTGCAATTGGCTCAAACCTTCTGGTTAAGACAGAAGGCTCAGAGTATTTCGGACTTAGCCACGCAACAGTCCTTGTAAGAGCACCTGTAAGTTCACTCCTTAAGGGTATGGAATATATGCTGGAGCAGCCTTATATCCAGAGCCTTTCAGCAGAGGATTTCAGGGCAGAGTGTGTAGGCTGGGTACTTCGCTTATATAACTACATGATACCCGGATTTATGTACATCATTCCTGTTATTGTATTGGCCAGTATCATAGTTGCGGGATATGAGTGCATCAGACACTTTGCATACAGCAGAACCATCATAAACCTCATGATAATATCCAATATTATCGTGACCATGCTGATGCTGATCCTTCAGAAGAAGCTCCCTTATCTAAGGGTCTTTAGCTACGGAGGATTTATCCTGACCATATGCTTTTGTGCATGCTTTGAGCGCCTTATCAACGTGTTCATCAGAATATACAACAACATGCTCAGGAAAAAGGCCGGCGCAGCGACAGAGAACATTGCCCACAAGGAGAGTGAGACTACTCTTAAGGGCGAGAATTGGTACAACGGTAAGGGCATATATCTGCCTCTTATTTTCTGCATAGTTCTGTTTGTATTCAGAGTAACGAGCTATGATTACAGCTGCCAGCTTGGAACAAGAGAAAATGACGTCTTCAACACGCTCTACATTGCAGATGTCACAAGGCGTCATAATATAGCGGTTTTGGACTGCGACCAGCAGTATCTTCTTAAGTTCGGCTGGGACATAGATTGTCAAAAGACTGATGTAGATGGCGCAGATTGTGTTATTATAGATAAAAAACTTTTAGAGCCCGGTTACAGCGGACCTGATTTCTGGAAATTCTATCAGACCTATGAGACTATCGACTGGGACTACATAGATACAATGCGTAATATTTACGAGAATGAGAACTTTATTCTATATATCAAGTAGGAGGAGAAAGGATTATGGCAATGAATAGCGACAGAGTTATGAAAGGACTTCAGCAGGCACCACACAGAAGTCTGTTCAATGCACTTGGTTTTACAGAGGAGGAGAGAAACAAACCCCTTATCGGTATTGTGAGCTCCTACAATGAGATTGTTCCCGGACATATGAATCTGGATAAGATCACAGAGGCTGTTAAGCTTGCTGTTGCAGAGGCTGGCGGAATGCCTGTAGTAGTTCCTGCTATAGCAGTTTGTGACGGTATCGCCATGGGACACATCGGAATGAAGTACTCACTGGTTACAAGAGACCTTATCGCAGATAGCACAGAGTGTCTTGCCAAGGCTCATGCCTTTGATGGAATGGTATGTATCCCTAACTGTGACAAGAACGTTCCCGGACTGTTAATGGCTGCTGCAAGAGTAAATATCCCTACAGTATTTGTATCCGGCGGACCTATGATGGCCGGAAGGTTCCAGGGTCACAAGACTTCACTTTCATCAATGTTTGAGGCTGTTGGATCAGTTTCAGCCGGCAAGATGAGTAATGAAGAGCTCTGTGAGCTCGAAGAGAAGGCTTGTCCTACATGTGGATCATGCTCAGGTATGTACACAGCCAACTCCATGAACTGCCTGACAGAGGCAATCGGAATGGGACTTCCCGGAAACGGAACCATCCCTGCTGTATATTCAGCTCGTATCAGACTTGCCAAGAAGGCAGGATACGCAGTAATGAATCTTGTTGAGAAGAATATCCGTCCAAGAGATATCATGACAAAAGAGGCTTTCATGAACGCCATGGCAATGGATATGGCACTTGGATGCTCAACCAATACAATGCTTCATCTTCCTGCAATCGCTCATGAAGCAGGAGTTGACATCAACATGGAGATCGCAAACGAAGTATCTGCTAAGACTCCAAACCTCTGCCATCTGGCACCTGCAGGCCCTACCTATATGGAGGACCTCAACGAAGCCGGCGGAGTACTTGCCGTTATGTCAGAGCTTGTTAAGAAGAACCTGATAAATACTGACCTTATCACAGCAACTGGTAAGACAATTAAAGAGAACCTTGAGGGCGTATACAACAAGAACCCTGAGGTTATAAGACCTATCGAGAATCCTTACATGCAGTCAGGCGGAATCGCTGTCCTTAAGGGTAACATCGCTCCCGATACAGGTATCGTTAAGAAGAGCGCTGTTGTTCCTGAGATGATGGTTCATGAAGGACCTGCAAGAGTATTTGACTGTGAGGAGGATGCTATCGAGGCAATCCTTGGCGGCAAGATCGTTGCCGGAGACGTTGTTGTTATCAGATACGAAGGACCTAAGGGTGGCCCGGGAATGAGAGAGATGCTCAATCCTACATCAGCTATCGCAGGCCGTGGCCTTGGCTCATCCGTTGCTCTTATAACAGACGGAAGATTCTCAGGCGCAAGCCGTGGTGCTTCCATTGGACACGTTTCACCTGAGGCAGCTGTTGGCGGACCTATCGCACTCATCGAAGAGGGCGACATCATTTCCATCGACATCCCTAACAACGCTCTTAATGTAAAGGTATCAGATGAAGAGCTTGCAAAGAGAAGAGAGAAATGGCAGCCAAGAGAGCCTAAGGTTACAACAGGATATCTTGCAAGATACAGAGAGCTTGTAACCAGCGGAAACAGAGGAGCTGTACTTGAAATTCCAAGAGCCTGAATAATTTCGGGCGAATAATATAGAAGCCAAAGGAGTATTGAAATGCAACTTACAGGATCACAGATTGTTCTTGAGTGTCTTAAGGAACAGGGGGTAGACACAATCTTTGGATACCCGGGAGGAACAATCCTTAACATTTACGATGAACTCTACAAGCAGAGTGATAACTTCCTTCACATCTTAACCAGCCATGAGCAGGGCGCGGCTCACGCAGCTGACGGCTATGCAAGATCTACAGGCAAGGTTGGTGTGTGCTTTGCAACCAGTGGACCGGGCTCAACGAACCTGGTAACCGGAATTGCAACAGCCTATATGGATTCTGTTCCAATGGTGGCTATTACCTGCAACGTAAATCTCCCTCTTTTGGGAAAAGACACTTTCCAGGAGGTAGATATAGCCGGAATCACAATGCCTATCACCAAGCACGGCTATATCGTCAAGGATGTTAAGAACCTTGCTGATACCATCAGAAAGGCCTTTAAGATTGCAAGAAGTGGTCGTCCCGGACCTGTAATTGTTGATATTACCAAGGATGTTACAGCTAAGACCTGTGACTTCAGACCTGTTACAATTTCTGAAGAAGAGCCTGTCAAGAAGTACCACACCGATGACATCAATCAGGCAGTTAAGATGATAAAGGCTTCAAAGCGTCCCTTCATCTATGTAGGCGGCGGAGCTATCATCTCCAATGCATCAAAAGAACTTGCTGAATTTGCTAAAAAGGTTGATGCACCTGTATGTGATACCCTTATGGGAAAAGGCGCTTTTGACGGAACAGATAAGCTCTATACAGGTATGATCGGTATGCACGGAACAAAGGCTTCAAACCTTGGAGTCAGTGAATGTGACCTTCTTATCACACTGGGAGCGCGATTCTCAGACCGTGTTACAGGAAATGCCAAGACCTTTGCTTCTAAAGCCAAGATTCTGCAGATCGATGTGGATGCTGCCGAGATCAACAAGAATGTAAGAGTTGATTTCGCTATCGTAGGAGACCTTAAGAGGGTTCTTACAGCAATTAATGAGAAGCTTGAGCAGCTTGATCACAGCGAGTGGCTGGGGAAGATAGCAGATTACAAGAAGAAATTCCCTCTTGGCTATGATACAGACAAGCTCACCTGCCCATATATCATCGAAGAGATTGATAAGTTAACAAAGGGCGATGCAATTATTACAACTGATGTTGGACAGCACCAGATGTGGGCTGCTCAGTATTACAAATACAGAAAACCAAGGACCTTCCTTACATCAGGCGGTCTTGGAACCATGGGCTACGGACTTGGCGCATGTATCGGCGCCAAGGTCGGTAACCCTGATAAAGTCTGCATCAACATCGCAGGTGACGGATGCTTTAGAATGAACATGAATGAGATGGCTACTGCTTCAAGATACAACCTTCCAATCATCGAGGTTGTTATCAACAACCATGTTCTTGGAATGGTAAGACAGTGGCAGACTCTTTTCTATCAGCAGCATTACTCACAGACCATATTTGAGGATAAGGTTGATTACTGTAAGGTTGCTGAGGGACTTGGCTGCGAAGCTATCAGGATCACCAAGAAGAGCGAAGTCGCTCCTGCTCTTAAGAAAGCTCTTAAGATGGGTAAACCCGTTCTTCTCGATTGCATCATAGAAGAGGACGACAAAGTATTCCCTATGGTGCCTCCGGGAGCTTCAATCAGTGAAGTCTTTGATGAGAAAGACCTGAAAAACAAGAAGTGATCTAAACTGAGGAGATTATGAAAAAGGTATTTAAGAGAGCCTTTATAGGAGTGACAGCAATTATCGTGCTCCTAGCAGCGCTGTATTTTGCGCTTGGGCTGTATTACATGGGAGGTTTCCCATGCTTTACCTGGATAAATGGTATTTACTGTACCGGAAAATCAGTAAGTGAGGTCAATGCAGAGCTCCTTGAGAGCTCACCTTACGATGGGATTGCCATCATGGATAAATCAGGTGCCAGACTCTTTGTGAGTGCAGGTGACACTGATCTTACCATGGACTACAGAGGCGCACTCACAGAGGTATTTGAGAACATGGATCCTCTTAAATGGGGGATTTATGTGTTTAAGAACCTTACCTGTGAGTATGAGCCTGACGTAGCACTTAGTAAAGATAAGGTGGCAGAGCTGGTTTCCGACTGGGAGATATTTATCGACCCCTCTGACCTTAAGTGCTCAATTGAGAAGACAGCCGATGGCTATATTCTCGAGAATGCTTTTATTTCTCTGCCTGAGAAAGAAAAAATCGTTGATAAGGTTTATGAGTCAATGCTTAAAAGGCAGAGCGTTCTGGACCTTGCAGAGTGTGAGGACTGCTATAAAGAACTCGATGTAAGAAGTTCTGACCGTGATAAGGTGGAGGTCTTTACTAAGCTTGATGGCCTTCAGAACTGCAATATTACCTATGACCTTGAGGGAGTTAAGGTATCTCTTGATAAGGGTAAGGCAAGCAGCTTTATCTTGACTCAAAGGGATTACGATGCTGCGCTCGAGGAAAAGACAAGTAAGAATAATCCCGGTCTTGGCCATTTTATTATTGCAGGTGAGGAAAAAGAGCTTCCGGAAAAGGAAGATATCAAGATTGTTGAAGGCATCGTTACTGATGCGGAATATAATCCGATCGTGTCCGAGAGTAAGATTTATGCCTTCCTTAAGAACATTGCAGACTCCCACGACACATCCTGGATGATGGATGAGTACAGAAAGGGCGTCAGCAACACGATCATTGTAAATTCAAGCTCTAAGGGTGATGGTTCAATCTTTGATATAAAATCTGAGTTTGAATATCTCAGAGACCAGATGATGGCCGGGACACTTGGTATGCCACAGGAAAAGAGCCTTGCGCTCTCCGAGAATGCAGTTGTCTACGATGCAAATGAGAAGCTCGGCAAGACCTATATCGAAGTCGATATGGGTAAGCAGATGCTGTACTACTACGTGGACGGCGAGCTCAATATGGATATGCCTGTTGTTACAGGTAATGTTAACCGTTCACGTGGTACACCTACAGGAATCTATCCTGTATATAACAAGAGATATCACACTTATCTGCGCGGTGTAGACTATGTCTCATACGTTAATTACTGGCTCGGAGTAAACAAGGGCGTTGGCATTCATGATGCAAACTGGCGCAGCAAGTTCGGGGAAGAAATCTATAAATCCGACGGTTCCCACGGCTGCATAAACTGTCCTTATGATTCTGTAGAAGTCCTCTGGGATGTCGTAGACATCGGAACTCCGGTAATATTGTACTATTGATGAACTTTGATCCGGCAGCAAACGCTGCCGGATTATTTATGTAAAATTTACGGATGGCAGTAATAAAAACTTCGGGAAAAAGTGGATGAAGGTGCGCTTATAGTGATATATTAGTAGTATGAGAAGAATGCTTTTTCCTTTACTAATTTTATGCTTTTTAGCGGCAGGATTTAGTATCCCTGTCTATGCGGATGGCGAGAACGCAGAGACTGTAAGGATTGGTTATTATGAGAATGAGGTCTTCGAAGAAGGCGCTTCTCCGGATGCAGTTAAGACCGGCTATGCGTATGAGTATTACAGAAAGCTCTCGGAATATACCGGTTGGAACTATGAGTATGTCTATGGCAGCTTTGGAGATCTGTATGATATGCTGCTGTCCGGTGACATAGATCTTCTTGCCGGTCTTGCAAAGCGAGATGACAGGCTTAGTATTATTGGGTATCCTTCAGCTCCTATGGGGAACGAGGTTTATACCCTTGTCAAACATGATGATGACGAATCAGTCACATTCTCTCCAAATTCTGTTTCAGGGAAGAAAATCGGCGTACTTCAAAGTGCCATCGTTGATATCCTTGAAAACTACCTTAATGAAAACTCAATTAATGCAGAGATAGTTACTTTTGATGATTATGAATCTCTTTTTACAGCCTTTGATACCAAGGCTGTTGATGTTATGGCTGCTGAGGGTGATGGAGCCTATGGCCGTGAACATGCGGAGGTTATATGTACCTTTGGCACATCGGACTATTATCTGTGCGTAACGAAGAGTCGTCCGGATATTCTTTCGGAACTGGAAGAAGCCCAGAATATGCTTGCCATGGAAGAACCCAATTATGTGGCAAATCTGCAGAGCAAATATTATTCTTCAAGCGTTTCAAGTCACACATTTTCTAATGCTGAGAGACAGTGTCTTTCTGAAAACAAGACTCTGGAAATAGGGTATCTAAATGACTATCTGCCTTATAGCGCCACAGATAAAGACGGAAATGTAAACGGCATTATAAAAGACATAATCCCAAAGATGCTTGAAGACCTTGATATCAGGGATATTGAAGTGTCCTACGTTGGGTACGAGAGCTATGATGAGATGGTTGCTGCTCTTCGTGATGAAGAAATTGATGCAGGATTCCCTGTGGGCGGAGGACTTTACTACTCGGAAGTAAACGGCATTTATCAGTCGACTTCAGTTGTGTACTCGACCATGGAGCTGGTATACAAAGATGAATTCCATGAAGAGAGTCTTTCTAAAATCGCTGTAAATGAAAACAATCGAATGCAGTATTACTATGTACGCACTTACTATCCGGATTCTGAAATTATACTTTACCATGGATTTGATGCATGCCTGCAGGCAGTACTTAAGGGAGAAGCGGGCGTTACAACGCTTAACGGTCTTCGCGCGAACGAAATACTTAAAAACAGCAAGTACAAAGGACTATCATCCAGAACCTTAAGCCATTTGGATGACAGGTGCTTTGGTGTAAAGATTGGAAATGAAGGCCTTTTAAAGCTCCTTAATCACGGCGTAAAAGTAATAGGCGCGGATTATCCCAGTGATATAGCAAATAAATATTCAAAACAGCTTTACACATATACACTCACCGACAGATTAAGAGACAATATGTGGATATTCCTTACGATGCTTCTTATCATCGCACTTTTGGTGATCGCGCTTATCGTAAGGACTCTTATGCATGCACAGCAGGCGAATCGCATGAAGACAGATTTTGTCTCCAACATGTCTCATGAAATAAGGACTCCTATAACTGCAATTCTCGGCATGAATGAAATGATACAGATGGAGTCAAATGATGGAAATGTGCTCCACTATGCTGAGAATATAGAAAAAGCCGGGGAGAGCCTCCTTGGCATAATCAATGAAATTCTTGATTTTTCCAAGATAGAAGCAGGTCGTATGGAACTGCACAAGCAGAAATATTCGCTGCTTGAGTTTTTCAGCAGCCTTCACATGATAGTTTTAAATCGCGCTGAGGAAAAGAATCTAAACCTTATCATGGATATTGATGAAAGGCTTGTTTGTGAAGCTATCGGCGATGTGCAGAAGCTTCGTCAGATCTGTGCAAATCTTCTGACCAATGCCGTTAAGTATACCAAAGAGGGCGAAGTGAAGTTTTCTGCAAAAGTCCTTGAGCAGACCGAGAAGTCTTTTACCATGGAAGTTTCAGTCACTGATACCGGCATTGGAATTAAAGAAGAGGAGATGGACAAGCTCTTTTCCGCATTTGACAGACTTGACCTTGAGAGAACGAAAAACATTGAAGGTTCAGGGCTTGGACTTGCTATTTCGCGGAGCTTTCTGGCACTTATGGGGAGCGAAATAAAGGTTGAGAGTGAGTATGGAAAGGGCTCTAAGTTTTCCTTTACCATCGAGCAGGAGATATCAGATAAGACACCTATAGGTCCATACAAGCCACTGTATTTTGATGATAAGAGTGAACATAAAAAGAAGAGGGCAGCGACCTTTACTGCTCCGGAGGCTAAGATCCTCATTGTTGACGATACCCCTATGAATCTGCAGGTAATATGCGGACTTCTAAAGGGGAATGAAATGAATATTGAAACGGCGATAAGCGGAGATGAGTGCATTAAGCTCTTTGCGGACAAAGACTATGACTGCGTATTTCTTGATCAGCGAATGCCTATCCTTAGCGGAACTCAGACGCTGGAAATACTAAAAGATAAATACCCGGAAAAGGCAAAGAAGACTCCTATCATCTGTCTTACGGCCAATGTTCTTGCAGGAGGCAGAGAGCAGATGATCGCAAGCGGATTTACTGATTATCTGACTAAGCCGGTGACTCTGTTTGAGATGGAGAATATGCTCCTTAAGTATCTGCCGGAATCCAAGATAAATAAAACAAGGGCAAATCCCTGCAATGAAGAGGCTACTTCAGATGAGATCCCGACGCAGGTAAAGGCTATATGCGAACTTGATATCGAGAGTGGCATAGATTACTGCGGAGATGAAGAAGAGTATATGGAAGCTCTTAAGGTCTACGCTGCTTCAGTGACTGATAAGGCTTCCAAGATAAGGGGCTTTATCGAGAGCGGAGACTTAAAAAATCTGACTATGACTGCTCACTCTATTAAGAGCACTTCACGTGCTATTGGGGCAAAAGAGCTGTCGGCCCTTGCGGAAGAAATAGAGAAGAAGGCCGAGGGCCTAAGTGAAGAGGAAAGAAACGATAAGGTTTCTGAGTTCCTTACAAAATACGAAGATTTGGGAAATAAGATAGACAGTGCAATTGGCAGCATGCGATGAAGATGAGGAAAGCGCTATGCAGAAAAACAGAGTTATCAGTGACGAAATCATGACAACAATACAGTCCAAGGAAGGAATGACTGCGGTAGAATGGATCGCTGAGCAGATGCCGGGAGGTTTCTTTATATATCGTGCGGATGAGAGCATGGAGCTCTTGTACGTCAATCAGTCAACCTGCGAGATCTACGGGTGCGAAACTGTGGATGAATTCAGGGAGTTTACCGGAAACAGCTTTCGTGGCATGGTACATCCGGATGACTTTGAAAAAATTCAAAGTTCCATAGATGAACAGATTTCACAGCCGTCAAACAGAAGAAGTATTGACTATGTTGTTTACAGAATCATACAAAAAGACGGGACCATCAGATGGGTTGATGACTATGGGCATTACGCATCCCTGCCCGGGCATGGTGCTGTTTATTATGTATTCATAGAGGATATTACCGAGTACAAGATAGCTGAGAGAGAAAAAGAGAGGGCTGAGTCTCTTGCAACTGCACTTGAACAGGCAGAAGCAGCAAATAATTCCAAGAGTGCATTCCTATCCAACATGAGCCATGAGATCAGAACGCCCATAACTGCTATTCTTGGAATGAATGAGATGATCCAGAGAGAGACAGAAAATTCTACAATACTGGATTACTCAGAGAATATCCGTAAGGCAGGAGTAAGTCTTCTTGGAATCATCAGTGACATTCTGGACTTTTCAAAGATCGAGAACGGAAAACTCAGCCTTGAAAATGAAGAGTATTCCCTCTCATCACTGTTGGTGGATCTATATAATCTTGTGCAGTTCAGGGCAGAGGCAAAGGGACTTGAGCTTAACTTTTTGGTTGATCCTAAGCTCCCCGTGCATCTTTTTGGCGATGAGATAAGAATCAAACAGATAATAACCAATATCCTTACAAACGCAGTCAAATACACGGAAAAGGGCGGTGTTGATTTTGAGATAAAGCTTCTTGAGAAGCTTGATGATGCGGTTAAATTTGAGGTGGCAGTAGTGGATACCGGAATAGGTATCAGACCAGAAGACATGGAAAGGCTCTTTGAACCCTTTGACCGCCTGGATCTAAAAAAGACAAGAACCATTGAAGGAACCGGCCTTGGACTTGCGATTACCAGACAGCTCCTCTCCCTTATGGGCAGTGAACTTCAGGTGGAGAGTAAGTATGAGAAGGGCTCCAAATTCTCTTTTACCCTGACTCAGAAAGTATCGGACTGGACGGAGATAGGAGAATTTAACTTAGAGCCTCATGGCCAGGATACAGGAGCGGTAAAGAGCAAACATACACTGTTTACTGCACCGGGACTGGGAATCCTGGTTGTTGACGATACGCCCATGAATCTTCAGGTTATTGCAGGGCTCCTTAAGCGCACCAAGATCCATATTGATGTTGCTACCAGTGGAGCAGAATGTATAGAGAAGTTTGGAAAAGAGCATTACGACCTGGTATTTCTTGACTATCGAATGCCTCAGATGAATGGTATTGAGACCCTGGAGGCCCTTAGGGAGAAATACCCTGAGAAATATGAAAGTACGCCTATAATCTCTCTTACAGCCAGCGCTGTTGCCGGGGATAAAGAGAAGATGATGAGTGCCGGATTTACGGACTATCTCTCAAAGCCTGTTAACATCGATGAAATGGAACGCATGATGATCAAATATCTGCCTCAGGATTCTGTCATTTTATACGACGGCAAGGAAGAAGAGCCTGAGGATGATGAACTTTCTAAGCTTCCGAAGATTATCTTTGAGTATAAAGAGCTTGATCCTGAAAAAGGCGTTGAATACTGCGGAGATGTTGAGGATTATATCTTTGCCATCGAGACCTACTCCATGTCCATCGACACTAAGGCAGAGCAGATAGAGGATAATCTTAAGAATAAAGATCTTGATGCTCTTGCGCTCAATGTTCATTCGCTTAAGAGTACATCAGCAGCCATCGGAGCCTGCAAGCTTTCCGACAAGGCCAAGGAAATAGAGCTTGGAGCCAAAGCGGGAGATGTGGCTTTGGTGGAGAAAAATATCCCGGAGCTGCTTCGTGATTACAGGGCGCTGAAGGATATACTCGGCAAGGTTTTAAAGGACTACGAGGTAAAGGATGAGAGCAGCAGAGTCGCTCTTAAAGTAGTTGAAGAAGAAAGACAGCTCTTTCTTGCAAGAGCTCTCAAGGAAGCTGAGAAGGCCAATCTTGCCAAGACTATGTTTTTGTCCAATGTCAGTCATGAGATAAGGACGCCTCTTAATGATATTGTGGGACTATACAATATTGCGCTGCAAAAGAAGGATCTCGATGATGAGACCAGGGATATTATCTCACAAATTGGCGTCAGTGTAAGGCATACCATCTCGCTGATCAACGATATCTTAGAGATGAGCCTTATAGAGTCCGGCAATATGAAGCTCAAAAATGAAGAGTTTTCCTTCGGGAATCTTCTTGAGCAGATAAATACCATCACGGAATCAAAGTGTGACGATAAGAAAATTTCCTTTGACTGCAGCGTAAACGGACCTATTGATGAGCAGTATATCGGAGATGACTTAAAGATAAAGCAGGTGCTTTTCAACATTATTGAAAACGCCATCAATTTCACTCCGGCCGGCGGAAAAATCTCTTTTGACGTAAAAGAAGAAAAGCGCGGCGATGGAAAAGCGCTGATCTGCATGGAAGTTACCGACACGGGATCGGGCATTGATAAAGAATTCATGCCTCATCTGTTTGAGCCTTTTGCTGTAGAAGGTGAAGGAGTTTCCGGAAGAACGGGGCTTGGACTAGCCATAACGAGGAATATTGTCGAGATGATGGGTGGCACTATAAGTGCTGTTTCCGAAAAAGGAAAAGGGTCAACGTTTACGGTTGTAATTCCGCTTGGAATAAGCAGTGATAGCGAAACCGTCAAAGACTCTTTTGATCCTACAAGCGTACGTGCTCTTATCGTAGATGATGACGTTACAGCCTGCGAGCATGCGAAGATGATACTCCACAGAGTGGGAATTGAGTCTGAGTATGTGCAAAGTGGCAAAGAGGCACTTGCTATGAGCAAGAATATTCCGGGGCTTAAGCCTGCGTTTAACCTGATGCTGGTGGACTGGAAGATGCCGGGCATGGATGGTATTGAGCTTACAAGACGCATGAGGGAGATTTACAGCAAGGATGAAGTTGCGATAATCCTCACAACCTACAACTGGTATGAGGTTATGGAGGATGCCTTTAGTGCAGGTGTAAACGGCTTTTTGGCAAAGCCAATGTTTGCAGGGAATATCAAAGAAGAGCTCTCCAAGATACTGTCGGAACATAAGAAGGATCAAAAGAAATCCAGCAAAGCATCGGCTCTGACAGGAAAGAAGGTCATGCTTGCGGAGGACCATGAACTAAATGTAAGGATCATGGAACAGCTCCTTAGGTTAAACGACATCGAGGTGGATGTCGCCCATGACGGAGAAGAGGCACTAAAGCTCTTTGAAAGAAGCACACCCGGGACCTATGATGCAATCCTTATGGATATCAGGATGCCGAAGATGAACGGACTTGATGCTACTAAGGCAATCAGAGGACTTTCAAGGCCTGATGCAGCCGGAATTCCTATCATTGCACTTACTGCCAATGCACTGGCTGAGGACATTCGCCGGTCGTTTGATGCAGGTATGAATGCGCACCTTGCAAAACCCATAGAGCCGGATGAACTGTTCTCAGTGCTTAAGAGTCTTTTGTAAAAAATACATCACAAATGGAGGGAAGATATGAGTCGTATTTTACTTATTGATGATGATGAAGATATGCTGGCTATGACCGGAAGGTGGCTTGAAAAGGGTGGTTACGAGGTAATGAAGGCTGCCTCTGGCAAGGAAGCTCTTTCTATGATGGCTTCAGATAAGCCGGATCTTGTGCTCCTTGATTATGCGATGCCCGAAATGGATGGACCGGCGGTACTTGCAGCAATCCGCTCAAATCCTGATATAAAGGATATCCCCGTAGTCTACAGAACCGGTATGGATGACAGCGACTGCGAGGGTAGCGGTGATGTTAAGCCTGACGGAATTGTATCTAAGTCAGAAGGCAGGCCTTCGCTTATGAAGGCTGTTGAGGCGATTCTTGGGTAGGAGGATTCTTTTATGTTTTGGGTAGTTGTTGTAGATGATGATGTGGAGAGCCTTGAGCATATTTCTTCCATTCTTACAAAGAAAGACATGAAGGTTACAAAACTCTCATCCGGAAAAGAGCTTCTTAACTATGTAGAGGGAATGGTTCCGCTACCGGACCTGATCCTGTTGGATGTCTATATGGATGAGATGGACGGCTTTGAGACCTTAAAGGCATTTAAGGAAAAGCCTGAGGGTGAAATTCCTGTAATCTTTCTGACGGGCGATGAGGATCTTAAGACTGAGGCAGATGGCCTTCATCTCGGAGCTGTAGATTTTATAAGAAAGCCTGTAGTTCCGGATATCCTTTCCATGCGCGTAACTAAGACCATCGAATTTGAACGTCTTAAAAATCAGCTGGCAAGGGAAGTTGAGAAAAAGACCCAGGAAAATATAAGACTTACGCTCCATGTGGTTCAGACTCTTGCTGAGGCAATTGATGCAAAGGACGCCTATACCAACGGCCATTCCGGCAGAGTTGCTGCATATTCAAAAGAGATCGCCAAGAGATACGGATATGATGAAAATCAGCAGGATGAGATCTATATGATGGGGCTCTTGCACGATGTTGGGAAGATCGGAGTCCCGGACTGGATCATCAATAAGACATCCCGTCTTACGGATGAAGAGTTTGCTGAGATCAAAAAGCATCCGGTAACAGGAAATAATATCCTTAAGAGGATCAAGGAAATGCCACAGCTTGCCTTTGGAGCAAGATGGCACCATGAGAGAGTGGATGGCAGAGGATATCCTGACGGACTAAGAGGCAACGAGATTCCAGAAGAAGCAAGGATCATTGCAGTTGCCGATGCATATGATGCCATGACCAGTAACAGAAGCTATCGTGAACCCATGCCACAGGAAAGGGTCAGAGGCGAAATTGAAAAGGGAAAAGGAGCTCAGTTCGACCCCATATTTGCTGATATAATGCTTGAAATGATCGACGAAGATACGCAGTATGAGATGAGAGAAGGGACTCAAAAAGAGGCTGTCCTTCGTGAAACTTCTTCTGAAGAAGCAATACTTCACATGGATAATCAGTATGTTCTTCCTGAAAAACTTTTGGGGCTAGAGCAGCTAAATACAGATCTTGGAATTTATCTTTGCGGAGGAATTGAAGATTACTTCGAGATACTTTCTGTTTTTAAAGATTCCATTGATTCCAAGTCGGAAAAAATTGAAAATGCATGGAAAAACGAAGCCTATGATACCTACACAACTTTGGTTCATTCTCTGAAAAGTTCTGCAAGAACAATCGGCGCGATCGAGATTTCAGATCTTGCCAAAAACCTTGAAAGTGCAGGCAAAAACGGCGAAATTGATATTATAGAAAAAGAGACTCCGATGCTCTTGGAGATGTACAGAGAGTTAAAAAATCATCTCTGAAATAATTAAATAACACATATTATGGAATGACGATATTGACAAAAATCTTTTTGCGTTTACAATGAAATTTATAGTTGCAAACGCAAAAAGATTTTTTTGATTAGGAGGAGATTTAAATTGTCACGAGTTTATAATTTTTCAGCTGGTCCGGCAGTACTTCCGGAAGAAGTTTTGAAACAGGCTGCAGCAGAAATGCTTGATTACAACGGATGTGGAATGTCTATCAACGAGATGAGCCACAGATCCAAGACCTTTGACAACGTTATTCAGACTGCCGAGCAGGACATAAGAGATCTTATGAACATTCCTGACAATTACAAGGTTCTCTTTTTACAGGGCGGAGCAAGCCAGCAGTTCGCAGCTGTTCCCCTTAACCTTATGAAGAACAAGAAGGCCGGCTATATCATCACAGGACAGTGGGCTAAGAAAGCTTACCAGGAAGCTCAGAAGTATGGCGAGGCTGTAGAGCTTGCATCAAGCGCAGACAAGACCTTCTCATATATTCCTGATTGTTCTGATCTTGATATCGCAGACGACCTTGACTACGTATATATCTGCGAGAATAACACAATCTATGGAACCAAGTTCAAGACTCTTCCAAATACAAAGGGCAAGATCCTCGTATCTGACGTTTCATCATGCTTCTTATCAGAGCCTGTAGATGTATCCAAGTACGGTGTTATCTACGGTGGTGTTCAGAAGAACGTAGGACCTGCTGGTCTTGTTATCAGCATCATCAGAGAAGACCTCATCACAGATGATGTTCCTTCATACACACCTACAATGCTCAAGTGGAAGACTCAGGCTGACAACGGCTCTTTATACAACACTCCTAACTGCTGGAGCATCTACATGTGCGGTCTTGTATTCAAGTGGCTTAAAGAGCAGGGCGGTCTTGCAGAGATGAAGAAGAGAAACGAAGAGAAGGCTGCAGTTCTTTATGATTATCTTGATCAGAGCAAGATGTTCAAGGGAACAGTAAGAAAGGAAGACCGTTCACTTATGAATGTTCCTTTCGTTACAGATTCAGACGAACTCAACGCCAAGTTCATCGCTGAGGCAACAAAGGCCGGATTCGTAAGCCTTAAGGGCCACAGAACAGTAGGCGGTATGAGAGCAAGTATCTACAATGCAATGCCTATCGAGGGTGTTAAGAAGCTCGTAGAGTTCATGGACAAGTTTGAGAAAGAGAACGCATAAGGAGGAAGAGATGTTCAAATATAAGTGCTTAAATCCAATCGCGAAGATCGGTCTTAATAATTTCAATGAGAATTACAACGCAGTAGACAACGTAGATGATGCAGACGGTATTCTCGTAAGAAGTGCCAACATGCTTGAGATGGAGTTTTCCAAGAACCTTCTTGCAATCGCAAGAGCAGGTGCCGGTGTCAACAACATTCCATGCGACAAGTGTGCTGAGCAGGGTATCGTTGTATTCAACACACCCGGAGCTAACGCTAACGGTGTAAAAGAGATGGTTCTTGCTGCTATGCTCATCGCAAGCCGTGACATCATCGGCGGAACAGAGTGGGTTAAGGCAAATGCCGGAGATCCTGAGATCGCCAAGCTCACAGAGAAGTCAAAAAAGAAATTCGCAGGAACCGAGATCTTTGGCAAAAAGCTCGGTATCATCGGTCTTGGTGCTATCGGTGTCCGCGTAGCTAACGCTGCAAGACAGCTTGGTATGGAAGTTTACGGATATGATCCATATCTTTCAATCGACGCTGCATGGAGACTTTCATCAGATGTTAAGCACGTTACAAACGTAGACGACATCTATTCAAAGTGCGATATCATCACAATCCATGTTCCTGCTCTTGATTCAACAAAGGGAATGATCAACAAGGATGCCATTGCCAAGATGAAGAAGGGCGTAATCCTCATCAACCTTGCAAGAGATATTCTCTGCAACGAGGCAGATGTTCTTTCAGGAATCAATGCCGGCAAGATCAGAAAGTACGTAACAGACTTCCCGAACCCTGTAATCGCAGGTCATGACGGATGTATTGTTATCCCTCACCTTGGAGCATCAACTGAGGAATCTGAAGATAACTGTGCTGTTAAGGCTGTTCTCGAGCTCAAAGACTATCTTGAGAACGGTAACATCAATAACTCAGTTAACTTCCCAAGCTGTGATATGGGA
Organism: Butyrivibrio sp. NC2007; assembly: GCF_000421405.1. Taxonomy (GTDB): domain Bacteria; phylum Bacillota; class Clostridia; order Lachnospirales; family Lachnospiraceae; genus Butyrivibrio. The sequence continues at coordinate 355,454 of NZ_ATWY01000001.1, read as the reverse complement.
ATCTGCAGCAAGCCTCGTGTAGCTATCTTCCATAAGAATGTAGCTAACATGATCAGCCAGTTCACAACTGTTCTTGGAACTGCAGGCATGAACATCTCAGATATGACCAACAAGTCAAAGGGTGATTATGCTTATACTCTCATCGACCTTGAGGATACAGTTACAGATGAGATCGTTAAGAAGCTTTCAAAGGTTGACGGCGTAATAAGAGTAAGAGTAGTAAGAAAAGACGTCTAAATCTATATTAAAGTGGTATGATAACAGGAGAGATTTTGAAGGTTCAGGATCTCTCCTTAAATTTTGTTGGAGGTTAGAACATGGCAGACATTAAGCCTTTTAAGGCATACAGACCAAATACCGATAAGGTGTCAAAGATTGCAGCTCTTCCCTATGATGTTTATAACAGCGCAGAAGCAAGAGCAATAGTTGAGAAAAATCCCGACTCCTTCCTTTCTATTGACAGGCCTGAGACCTTTTTTGAAGTGGGGCACAATATGTATGCGCCCGAAGTATATAAGAAGGCATCAGATGAGCTATGGGCAAGGATAGAAAAAGGTGATTTTGTCCAGGATGAGGAGAAGTGCTACTACATCTATGAGCTCACAATGAACGGAAGAAGTCAGACCGGAATCGTTGCTGTTGCTTCTATAGATGATTACATGAACAACGTGATCAAAAAGCACGAGAACACCAGAGAAGAGAAGGAACAGGACAGGATCAACCATGTTTATACCTGTAAGGCTCAGACCGGTCCCATCTTTTTGTGCTACAGAGAAAATCAGATCATAAGCCAGATCATCGACAAGGTAAAAGAGGTTGATGAGCCTGTTTACGATTTTACTTCAGATGACGGCGTGACTCACAGAGTATGGGTTATGACTGACGAAGAAGAAAACAACATGATCTGCAGGATATTTACCTCTATAAATGAGATATATATTGCCGACGGACACCACAGATGCGCATCAGCTGTGAAGGTCGGACTTAAGATGAGAGAGGAAAATGCGGGAAAACTTAAAGGAAAGCAGGAGTCTGACTACTTCCTGTCAGTTCTTTTCCCTGATTCTCAGCTCATGATAATGGACTACAACAGAGTGGTTAAGGACCTGAACGGCCTTAGCACTTCACAGTTCATGGATGCAGTTTCTGAGAAGTTTGATGTCACAGAGGAGACAGAAGCTGTTCATCCTTCCTGCAAGGGCGAATTTGGAATGTATCTTGATAAGAAGTGGTATAGATTAAAGGCTCATAAGGATATTATGAAGGATGACGCGGTAGAGGGGCTTGATGTATCCGTTCTTCAGAATGAGCTTCTCTCACCTGTTCTTGGTATCGGTGATCCAAGGACTGACAAGAGAATTGACTTTGTCGGAGGCATAAGAGGGCTTTCCGAGCTTGAAAGAAGAGCTAACGATGACATGTGCCTGGCATTTTCCATGTACCCAACATCAATCTCGGAACTTTTTGATGTTGCGGATGCAGGAAAGCTTATGCCACCTAAGTCAACCTGGTTTGAACCAAAACTCTTAAGTGGGTTATTTATACATGAAATTAATGGTATGATTTAATTACAAATCCATAAGGGAGGCAGTATCGTGAATAATAAACTTTACAAAATGATGAATTGGCCCGAGATAGAAGAGATTATTTACTCCGATGGTGACAACCCACACAGAATTTTAGGTGCTCACAAGGTAGGTAACAGCTATCTTATCCAGGCTTTTTACCCGGACGCTCAGTCAATAAAGGTATATGTTGAGAACAACAAAAAGAGCTATGAGATGGAGCTTGCTGATGAGGCAGGATTCTATGCCATATTAGTTCCCTATGTTGATAAGCTCAAATACTACTTCATAATTACGGATGCAGAAGGAAATGAGACCAAGTTGTTTGATCCCTATGCATTCGGGCCTCTTATGGACAGAGAGGATTTCATCAAGCTTGGAAGCGGAATTCATTACCACATCTATGAGAAGCTTGGTGCACATCCCATGACCAGAAACGGCATAAGCGGTACAAACTTCGCTGTTTGGGCTCCCACAGCTGCCAGAGTCAGTGTTATCGGTGACTTCAACAACTGGGACGGAAGAGTATGCCAGATGCATAGACTTGACCCCATCGGCGTATTTGAGATATTTGTTCCCGGAGCTTTGGAGAATGACGGCTACCAGTTTGAGATCAAGACAAGGAGCGGCCTTATCTTAAAGCGCCCTGACCCTTATGCAATAAAATCAAGAGGAGAGAACGGAATCATATCCGTTATCACACCTCTTAAATCGATAAAGTGGACAGATGATAAGTGGATGAAGGAGAGAACGAAGTTTAATGTCTCTGAGAGTCCTCTTTCAATCGCTGAGATCTGCCTTGAGTCCTTCGCTGGAAGACACGAGGGCAAGAGCACCATGGAAGAGATCACTGCAGATGTCCTTGAATTTGTTAAAAACCATGGCTTTAACGCCATTGAGCTCATGCCGATCATGAAGCATGTTCCGGGACATTTCTATCATATTTTGAATTTCTTTTCTTTGGACGATACATACGGCGATACCTGCGACTTTATGAAGTTTGTTGATGCCTGCCACGAGGCCGGGATAAGGGTACTCCTTGACTGGGTTCCCACATTCTTCCCCAAGGCTTCCTGCGGACTTAGTGATTTCGACGGAAGAACTCTTTATGAGTATGCAGATCCGAGGATCGGTGTTCACCCAAGGTCCGGCGATATGATATTCGACTACGGACGCAAGGAGGTTACTAACTTCCTTATTTCAAATGCCCTTTACTGGATTGAGAACTTCCACATAGATGGTATCAGGACTTCCGATATTTCAAGGATTCTTTACCTTGACTATGACAGAAAGCCGGGTGAGTGGCTTCCTAACATCTATGGCGGCAATGAGAACCTTGAGGCACTGGAGTTCCTTAAGCAGCTCACAACAGTGATCCATAAGGACAATCCGGGAACAGTTCTTATAACAAAAGAGACAGCTTGCTGGCCACATGTTACAGATTCGGTAGAAAACGGCGGACTTGGCTTTGACTATAAGTGGAATAACGGATGGTCGAGAGACTTCCTTTCATACATGCAAAATGACCCGCTCTTCAGGGCAGGTCATCACGATGAGCTGACCTTCAGTCTTATCTACAGCTACACAGAGAGATTTATCCTTGCATTTACTCATGAGGATATGGAGAAGGGCCTTGAGGGACTCTATTACCTGATGCCCGGAGATTCTGCTCAGAAAATGGCTAATCTCAGACTTGCTCTTAGCTTTATGATGGTTCATCCCGGAAGAAAGCACGTTTACATGGAGCCGGATGCGCTGACTGTTGATCAGGCTGTATTTGTTGAGAATATGGTCAAGAAGCTCAATGATCTCTATTTCAATAAGCCGGCCTTCCATACACTTGATGACAACGATGGCGGCTTTGAATGGATAAACGTTCTGGCAGCCGACGAGTGCATGCTTGCTTTTGTCAGAAAGACAGAGAATGACAATGAGATGCAGGTAGTTGTAGCCAATATGGCCGGCATTGAGAGGAGCTTTGAGATCGGAGTTCCTGCCGACGGAAGATACACCGAGGTATTCAACTCAGATGATGTAAGCTACGGTGGAACAGGAATCCTTAATACCGGACGCAAGGAAGCAAGAAGAAAAGAGATCGACGGACGTCTTTATTCAATTTCCTTATCCCTGGCTCCCGCATCCCTTTCAATCTTCTCATACACTCCTTACACAGAGCAGGAGAAGAAGATCCGTGCTATCAAGGAAGAGGAAGAGATAAAGAAGGAGAAGGAGAAGGAGGAGAGGATCGCAGCTCTTAAGCAGAAGCAGAGCGAGGAAGAAGAAAGACTCCTTCAGGAACTCAAGATCAAATATGAGAAAGAGCTCCTTGAGCAGGAGAAGGCTATCGAGGAGAAATATGAGAAGATCGAGGAAGAGAGAATCTTCTCCATCGTCTCCGAGGAAGCCATTAAGAGTGTAAGCACCAAGGCTCCGGCTAAGAAGGCTACAGCTAGGAAAGCGCCTGCCAAGAAGACTGCTACCAAAAGAAATAAGAAAGATTAATTCTTGAAAACTACCAAAGGGCACATTATAATGAGTGATGTGCCCTTTGGTGAACCATGCTGGAATAGCGCAGTCGGTAGCGCAACTGATTCGTAATCAGTAGGTCGAGGGTTCAAGTCCCTTTTCCAGCTCTTTAAGATGGCGAACTTCGCCATCTTTTTTATTGGAATATATGCTAATTGCGCATAATTGTGTTATAATAAAATGTCGTATTATTGATAAAACGCACAGCAAATTTAAATATAGTGCAGAGAGGGTTATAAAATGAAAGAACTTCAAGATTATGTACGTACAATACCGGATTTCCCGGAGAAAGGCATCATGTTCAGGGATATCACATCTGTTCTTCAGGATGCAGATGGATTCAAGCTTGCAATCGACAAGATGCAGGACCTTGTAAGTGACCTCGACTTTGATGTTGTACTCGGAGCTGAGTCAAGAGGATTCATCTTCAGTGCACCTATCGCTTACAACAGAGGTAAGGCTCTTGTTCCTGTTCGTAAGAAAGGTAAGCTTCCTTGCGAGACTGTTGAGGTAACTTATGACCTTGAGTACGGCTCAGCTACACTTGAGCTTCACAAGGATGCAATCAAGCCCGGACAGAAGGTTCTTCTTGTAGACGACCTTATGGCTACAGGCGGAACAATTGAAGCTATGATCAAGCTCGTTGAGATGCTTGGCGGAGAAGTAGCAGGTATTTTGGTACTTATGGAGCTCAAGGGACTTAAAGGTCGCGAGAGACTTTCTAAATACAGATTAGATGCAGCACTTAGCTACGAAGGGAAGTAAGCTTAATGGCGCAAAAGTTCGACGACGGAAAAATCGAAGCGACGCCTGAGTTTCAGACCCCCGATAAACTCTACGAGGAACTGATACGTAGAGTTCGCAGATATCACCCATCCGATGATATCACTCTTATCGAGAAGGCCTATAACCAGGCTCGACAAGCTCATGAGGGACAGCTGCGCAAGTCAGGTGAACCATACATTATTCACCCGCTTTGCGTAGGTATCATCCTTGCTGATTTGGAGATGGATAAAGAGACCATAGCAGCAGGGCTTCTTCATGATGTCGTTGAAGACACAATTTGCACCAAGGAAGAGATAGAAGAGAGCTTTGGAAGTGACGTAGCCCTTCTTGTTGACGGTGTTACCAAACTGACTGCTCTGCAGCTTACATCAGATACCGGAAGCAAGACTCCCGAGCAGGCAGATATGCAGGCTCAGAACCTGCGTAAGATGTTCCTGGCTATGGCTAAGGATATCAGAGTCATTCTGATCAAGCTTGCTGACCGTCTACACAACATGCGTACACTTGCGCATATGCCTCCGGAGAAGCAGCAGAGGATTGCCCAGGAAACCCTGGACATCTATTCACCTATCGCCGGAAGACTTGGTATCAGCAGGATCAAGGTAGAACTGGACGATCTGTCCCTGAAATACCTTAAGCCTGACGTTTACAGAGACCTTGCAGAGAAGGTTGCTGCAAGAAAGAGTGAGCGAGAGAAATACGTAGAGGATATCTGTGAGAAGGTACGTCAGAGCATTTCCGAAGCCGGAATCAAGGGCGATGTCAACGGACGTGTTAAGCATTTCTTCAGTATCTACAAGAAGATGCGCAACCAGAACAAGACTTTGGACCAGATATACGATCTCTTCGCCATCAGAATTATCGTTGATACGGTAAAAGACTGTTATGCTGCCCTGGGTGTCATCCATGAGATGTACAAGCCTATTCCCGGCAGATTTAAAGATTACATAGCAATGCCCAAGCCCAATATGTACCAGTCGCTTCATACGACTCTTATTGGGCCGACAGGACAGCCTTTTGAGATACAGATCAGAACCCGTGACATGCACAGGGCTGCTGAATACGGTATCGCTGCCCACTGGAAGTACAAAGAGGCTTCCGATGGCAAGAAGGCAGAAAACGGTGAGGAAGAGAAGCTCATCTGGCTTCGCCAGATCCTTGAATGGCAACAGGATCTCTCTGACAACCAGGAGTTCATGAGCCTTCTAAAGAGCGACCTCAATCTGTTCTCAGAGGATGTATACTGCTTCACACCAACAGGTGAAGTTAAGAACCTTCCTGCCGGATCCACGCCTATTGATTTTGCCTACAGTATTCACAGTGCAGTAGGTAACAAGATGATCGGTGCCAAGGTTAACGGCAAGCTTGTTCCCATTGACTACAAGATTCAGAATGGTGACAGAATCGAGGTTGTAACCAGCCAGAATTCCAAGGGACCAAGCCGTGACTGGCTCTCAATTGCCAAGTCCACATCCACCAAGAACAAGATCAATCAGTGGTTCAGGCACGAGCTCAAGGAAGAGAACATCAGTAAAGGTAAGGAACTCCTTATTGAGTACTGTAAGAGTAAGGGCCTTGATTACTTTAGTATTGCCAAGCCTGAATTTCAGGCAATGGTCACAAGAAAATATGGCTTCCACGAGTGGGATGCTGTGCTTGCTGCAGTAGGTCACGGCGGGCTTAAGGAAGGCCAGATCATAAATAAGATACTTGAGCTCTCAGAATCCGAGCACAAGCGCAACATTACCGATGAAGAAGTGCTTGCAGCTGTTGCTGAGTCAAATGTAACACCTCAGGTATCAGGAACCGATAACGCCATCATCGTAAAGGGTGTTCACGATGTGGCAGTCAGATTCTCCAAGTGCTGTAACCCTGTTCCTGGTGATGATATCTGCGGATTTGTCACAAGAGGAAGAGGCGTATCCATCCACAGAAGAGACTGCGTCAATGTTATCAAGATGCAGGAAGAAGACAGAACAAGGCTCATAGAAGCCAAGTGGCAGGCAGAAAGCGCAGAGGGTGGCGGCAAATATGCAGCAACAATCAAGATATTTGCCAACAACAGAAGCGGTCTTCTTGCGGATGTATCAAGAGCCCTTACAGAGAAGGACATTGATATTATTTCTATGAACACCAGAACCAGTAAGCAGGGCCTGGCAACCATGGAGACATCCTTCCAGGTTTCATCCAGAGACCAGCTTCGCGAGATTGTTGATAAGATCAGACAGATCGACAGCGTAATTGATATCGAAAGGACAACAGGCTGATGGCAGATAAGAAAACCTCAGTTGGAATGTTTACCCTCGGAATGGTGGGAACAAACTGTTACTTTGTCTTTGATGAGAACAGGACGGATGACAATGGCAAGAGGCATTGCATCTTCTTTGATCCTGCCGATAAGGGTGCCAAGATTTTCGAAGCCCTGAAAGAGAACGACCTTGTTGTTGATCTGATTCTTTTAACACATGGACACTTTGATCATATCGGTGGCGCAGAGGAGCTAAGAAAGCTCACCGGTGCAAAGATCGGCTGCTATACCAAAGAGCAGGCTATGTGCAAAGATATGTACCTCAATCTGTCCAATGACTACGGTCTTAGATTTTCTGTAACTCCGGATATTTTGTACGAAGATAACGCAGAGATAGAGGCTGCAGGACTTAAGTGCAAACTTATTGCAACTCCGGGACATACCTCCGGTGGATGCTGTTATTATTTTGAAGAGGATAATATCCTTATCGCAGGTGATACTCTGTTTGAGGAGTCTGTCGGAAGAACCGATTTTCCGACAAGTTCTACATCAGAGCTCATACGAAGCGTCAAGGAGAGACTCTTCATACTTCCGGAAGATACAATAGTTTATCCCGGACACGGCGGAGTAACAACCATAGGGCATGAGAAGCTCTACAATCCATTTATTGTTTGAGATGCAAGGATGCAAGTAATTTACATTAAAGAAGATAAATTTCAATATGATATACACTCGCTTTACAAGGCCTTTTATCCTGAGCAGGATGTAAGGGTCATTGTAGGGCAGAGGGGATGTGTTCACGATAAGGAAATGGATATTTCACCTGATGATGAGATATCCTTTATTGATGTAAACAGAGATAAAAATGACCTAAAGAGAAGTATCTACAAGGACCTCTCACAAAAGACCGGCAAGCTCCTTCCCTGGGGAGATCTTACAGGAATAAGACCCACAAGGATAGCCATGAATCTTATAGATGAGGGGCTTGGCGATGACGAGATCCGCTCCTACATGATGGAAACATATCTTGTAAGTGAGGAAAAGACTGATCTTGCCATTGATATCGCAAGAAGGGAAAAGAGGATACTAGAAGGCATAGACTATGAGAACGGTTATAGTCTGTATATAGGAATTCCTTTTTGCCCTACAACCTGTCTTTACTGTTCCTTTACTTCATATCCGATCGGAGCATTTAAGGGAATTGTAGATGATTACATTTCCTGCCTGGAAAAAGAGATTGATTACGTGGCAGAGGCTTTCAAAGGAAAGACTCTTGATACCATCTATATCGGTGGTGGTACACCGACAACTCTTTTGCCGGATCAGATAAGAAGACTTATAGGGTATCTTCAGGATAAACTTGATCTGTCCCATGTAAAAGAGTTCACGGTGGAATCGGGAAGACCTGATTCAATAAACAGAGATAAGCTCATTGCCATGAAGGAAATGGGAGTTACCAGAATTTCTGTTAATCCCCAGACTATGAGTGATGAGACGCTTAAGCTCATCGGAAGGCAGCACACTGTAGCTCAGCTCATAGACTCTTTTAACATGGCAAGAGAAGAAGGGTTTGATAATATCAACATGGATATCATCTTAGGACTCCCGGGGGAGACTGACAGAGATGTTCAGCATACTATAGATGAGATAATAAAGCTTGCACCCGATGACCTTACAGTGCATTCCCTTGCGATCAAGAGGGGATCGAGACTTGCTGAAGTCATGAGGGAAAAGGGCGTGGATTATTCCATGAAGAATACTGAAGAGATGATGGAGATAGCAAGAAGAGGAGCGGAAGCGCTTTCTCTTAAGCCCTATTATCTTTACAGACAGAAGAATATCAGCGGCAATTTTGAAAATACCGGTTATGCCAAAGAGGGGAAAGCCGGCATCTATAACATCCTGATAAATGAGGAAGTGCAGTCTATCGTTGCTCTTGGAGCTGGAACTGTCACAAAGAGAGTGTTCGGCGAAGGCGGACGAATAGAGAGGTGTGACAACGTCAAGGATGTTAAGCTATACATGGACAATATTGATGAAATGATCCAGAGGAAGAGGGAACTTTTTGAAAAGAGTTAAGGGGATTATAAACTGCATAATATGTATGTCGTTACCGGCATTTGTGATGGCAGGCTGCTCTTCATCAGAAGGGATCACTCTTTACGACAGCGACCAGTATCAGACAGTGTCCATTAACGATGGCTTTGTTCCTGAAGCAGAGGAAGCAGCTGTGGTGGAGACTACAGAGGCTGAGGAGCCTTTGGGGGAAGAACAGGTAGAAGAGATAGATATAGAGAAGCTCTTTAGCCTTGGGGCAGGCGTTTTTTCCTGGGACCATCTTCCGAACATAAAAGATGTGCAGTGTATGCAGGACAACCACATTACAGAAGTTTATCAGTATTTAAGGCCTGAATACACCGATCAGGAGATGACTGACTTCTTAAAAGCTATGAACGATGTCGATATTGATGTCTATATCCTGGACGGAGAGCCCGAGTGGTCCTATGAGACTGAATATCCCGGAATGAGAAGTGCGCTTGAGAGAGTAAGAAACCTTAACAGCTCAGTTGAGCCGGATGCGAGGATCAAGGGTATTGTCTATGATGTTGAGCCCTATGTTCTTGATAAGTGGCACAATATACCGGATCAGCTTCTGGAAGAATATACAAACAACATCATCAGCATAAAGCAGGAATGTGCGGCTGATGAAGATCATCTTGATATATGTGTTTGTATCCCATATTCCTACGACAACATGGGGCATGACAGGGCTATGAGGAAGCTCCTTAAGGAGTCGGATCAGATCTTTGTCCTAAATTATTTAAAGGGCATGGAGATTGAGAATATTAAGAGAGAAGCTGCGCTTGCGAGGTACTACTCAAAGCGCATGGTCAATGTCTATGAGCTTCAACCGGGGCTTCTGTCCCAGACCAACAACACCATCACTTATTACAAGGACGGTATTGAAGCTGTTATAGAAAACTATGCTGAGCTGATGAAGGCCTATCCCGATCACAATATAGCAATCGCATATCACACTTTGGAATATCTCAGAGTGCTGAGCTTAAAAGAGTAAGCAAGGCCCGGAAAAGAAATTTTAATTCTTTTCCGGGTCTTTTTATGTGAAAAATAATTGATAAATGGGTAAGAATTTAACATTTTTTTAATAGAATTAAAGTAGCCTATTGACTATCATAAAATTGTAGAAGACTGTGCGAATCTATACTGAAAGGCAGAAAAATAATGCAGGTTATCGAGGAAAAGTATCAGAACCTGTGGAAACTGAAACGAGTACAGAGAAATTTAACGATGATTTTGATATTCCTATGAAGTCAGGTGACGACTTCGATATCCCCTTTGGAAATAAGTAAAATAATAAACGAAAAAGGAAACCGATTCCTTTTTATGCAGTGCCCCACATTGTACAAAATATTCATAATTAATGTTGTACAATATTGTGCAATATGCTATAATGAAATATATTAGTGATATTGCGCACAAAAATATAATGCGATATCAAAGGAGGATTTAATTATGTTATTCCAACTCTATAGCGATGCTGCTTCTATGCAGCTCATAGGCTGGGTACTGGTGTTTGTGGGTCTTATTCTCATGAACGAAATCGGTCGTAGAACAAAGGCCGGCGGAATGTTAGTATTTGTTATCATTCCAACTATTTTAACACTTTACTTTATTCTTGCACACGTTGGTATGTTTGGCGGAAAGGCCAACCCAACAGTTGCATACATGGACGGATGGTTCCATTACTTCAAGCTTTATGCTGCTGACATCGGCTGCGTAGGCTTCATGATGATCAAGTACAAATGGGGCATCGGCAAGGAGAAATGGTTCAAGTGGTTCCCTTGGTTCATCGTTGCTGCTAACATCATGATCGCTAACGTATCTGATATGGAGTCAGCTATTGCATCTTACAAGATCGCCGGCAACCTTTCAGGTGCTTGGTGGGCATCTAACGAGGGTGTATTCATCTACGGTGGATGGTGGAACGTTGTTAATGCCATCGCAGGTCTTATCAACATCTTCTGTATGACAGGATGTATTCACCTTTACACATCAAAGGACAAGAACCATGCAGATATGCTTTGGCCTGATATGACAATCTGGTTCATCCTTGCATACGATGTATGGAACTTCGAGTACACATACCTCAACCTTCCTACACACTCATGGTACTGTGGTGTAGCACTTCTTCTTGCTCCTACATTTGCTAATGCATTCTGGAACAAGGGAGCATGGATCCAGAACCGTGCTAACACACTTGCAATCTGGTGCATGTGGGCACAGGTTGTTCCTACATTCCAGCTTGTTGGAAGATTCCAGGCAGCTCTTCCTTCTGTTTACGGCGGAGCAACTGAGGCAGGTGTAAATACTGCAATGCTTTACGACAAGGCTATCGCACTCTTTAATGCAGGACAGGGCAAGACAGTAGCTGCTAATGAGGCAATTGCTTTACTTGGAATCACAGCTAATCCTACAGCGCAGGGAGTTGTAGCAATCCTTGCAATCGCAATCAACGTAATCTGCATGACAGAGATCATCAGAAGATCAATCAAGATGGGCAAGAATCCTTATTCAAACAACGTATTCGTTGGAACTAAGGACTTCGATCTTGCAATGGAGCGTGCTGAAGGCTAATGGATAATATAAGAGTCATAGAAGTTAAGAGAAGCGTCTTTGAAAGCAATGACAAGGACGCAGAGAAGCTAAGGGGAGAACTTAAGGAGTCTAAGACATTTCTTTTAAACCTTATGTCATCCCCGGGGTCAGGTAAGACAACAACTCTTACCAGAACAATTGAGGCCCTCAAGGATAAATACAGAATTGGTGTAATGGAAGCGGACATTGATTCAGACGTTGATGCCAAGACTATCGCGCAGACAGGAGTTAAGTCCATACAGCTTCATACAGGCGGAATGTGCCATCTTGATGCTGATATGACAAGGCAGGGACTTCGTGAACTTGGCCTTGAGGATGTGGATTTTGCAATCCTTGAGAATGTCGGAAATCTTGTTTGTCCTGCTGAGTTTGATACCGGCAGCACCAAGAATGCCATGATACTCTCAGTACCTGAGGGACATGACAAGCCCCTGAAGTATCCGCTTATGTTTTCTATCTGCGATGTTGTTCTTATCAACAAGATAGACGTAATGCCATACTTTGACTTTGATCTTGACAAGTGCAAGGAGTACATCCACATGCGCAATCCAAAGGCAAAGGTTATCCCTATCTGCGCCAAGACCGGCGAAGGTATCGATGAGTGGGCTAAGTGGCTTTCAGAGAACATTGATGAGAGCATTAAGTAAATAATTATTGGCAAAAGAGATTATGGAGATGCCGGGCGATAAACAAGGGGAAGTTTATGCGTTATCGCTCGGCATTTTTTTCTGAAAAATCAGTAAAGGTTGGTCAAAAGACATGCATGAATTAGGAGTTGTTTTTCGCATAATAGACGATCTTACAGAAGTAGGAAAAGAAAACAAACTTGAGAAAATTCATTCGGTAACTCTGCAGCTGGGAGAGGTATCCGGTGTTGTTCCATCACTTCTTACAGACGCCTGGAAGTGGGCATCAAACAGGACAGAACTCATGAAGGACTCAGAGCTTATCATAGAGACTCTGCCTGCAGTCACTTTCTGTGAAGATTGTAAGAGTGAATACGAGACGGTTACATATGGCAAGATATGTCCCAAATGTGGTAGCGAACACACCTATCTCCTTAAGGGTAACGAATTCATGATAAAAGAGATAGCTGCAACGTAAACTATTTTTCATTTAAGAAAGATGAGGGTAAGAGATGGACAAAAATCAATTTGATATGCAGGATCTGATGATTCCTTATTCACTGGATCCCAATAGAAATAAAATAGACCCAAGAGCAGGAATCATTCCTGAGACTGTCGATATGGATGCACCTTTCAGAGAGCCACTGGCAAAGCTCGTTACACACATCACCGACAGAAAAGAAATCAAGCTTGGCATTAAGAAAATAACAAAAGAAAGCCCTGAATACTGGGGCGTATATCACCTTATTACAGATGAACAGTGCGAGATCGCACTTAAGATGGAGAAGCGTAAGCCCAAGACTTTTGAGCAGATCGCAGCTCTTTGTCCTGAATATTCAAAGGAAGAGCTCCAGAAGCACCTTGATGAGATGTCCTACAACGGAATCATCGAGTGGAACTATGAGAACTCCAAGCATGAGAAGCAGTATGTGCTTCCTATGTTCGTTCCCGGATCTGCAGAGTTCTCCAACATGAACGGTAAAGTTTTGGCAGCTCATCCTGAGGGTGGCCCTTTCTTTGAGAGAATGACTCGTATTCCTCTTGAGGGACTTACACATATGGTACCTCAGGGCGGAGCCGGTGTCGGAATGCATGTAATCCCTGTTGAGAAGGCAATCGAGATGCAGGGTGAGGCAATCGGACTCGAGAAGATCTCATACTGGCTCGACTACTATGAGGGAAAATACGCTGCATCACCTTGCTCCTGCAGAAGATCAAGAAAGACCTTTGATCAGGGCTGTGCTGACGATCCTGAGGGATGGTGTATCGCAGTAGGTGATATGGCTGATTATGTTGTTGAGACACAGAAAGACGGCCGTTATATCACCAAGGAAGAAGCTCTTAAGATCTTTAAACAGGCTGAGGACAACGGCTTTGTTCATCAGATCACAAACATTGACGGAGCTGAGAAGATCTTTGCTATTTGTAACTGTAATGTAAACGTATGCTATGCGCTTCGTACATCACAGCTATTTAATACACCTAATATGTCACGTTCTGCTTATGTGGCTCACGTTGACAAGAATAACTGTGTTGCATGCGGACGCTGCGTAGAGGTATGTCCTGCAGGTGCAGCTACTCTTGGACAGAAGCTTTGCAAGAAGGACGGAAGCGAAGTTATCTATCCTAAGATGCCTCTTCCTACAGAGAAGAAGTGGTCTACAGATATGTGGACAGAGGACTACCGTGACATTAACCGTATCAATACTCACAAGACAGGTACAGCACCTTGTAAGACAGCATGTCCTGCACATCTTCCTGTTCAGGGATATATCAAGATGGCTTCACAGGGCAGATATGATGAGGCTCTTGCTCTTATCAAGAAGTACAATCCACTTCCTGCTGTTTGCGGACATGTATGTAACAGACGTTGTGAGGATGCCTGCACAAGAGGAACCATCGACGAGGCTCTTGCAATCGATGAGATCAAGAAATTTGTTGCAATGCGTGACCTTAAGTCCGAGACTCGCTTTGTTCCCGAGAAGGTAATTCCCAGAATCGGCGGAGGCTTTGATGAGAAGGTTGCTATCATAGGTGCAGGTCCTGCAGGTATTTCCTGTGCATACTACCTTGCACTTAAGGGCTATAAGCCAACTCTTTTCGACAAGAACAAGAAGCCCGGCGGAATGGTTACCTACGGTATTCCTTCCTTCGTAATGGAGAAGGACGTTATCGAGGCTGAGGTTGATGTTTTAAGAGATCTTGGTGTAGATATCCGTCTCGGAGTTGAGGTTGGCAAGGACATCACTCTTAAGCAGCTAAGAGATGAGGGCTACAAGGCATTCTACATCGCTATCGGCTGTCAGGGTGGACGCGGAGTAAATGTTCCCGGCGAAGACGCTGAAGGCGTAATCAAGGGTGTAGATATCCTTCATGATGTTATCGATGATGAGAACTATAAGCTTGACGGAGATACAGTTGTTATCGGTGGTGGTAACGTTGCTATCGATGTAAGCCGTACAGCTATCCGCTGCGGATCATCAAAGGTTACTCAGGTTTCTCTTGAGACAAGAGATATCATGCCTGCTCTTCCTGAGGAGATCGAGGTTGCAGAGTCCGAAGGCATCGTTCTTCAGGGCGGCTGGGGACCTAAGGAGATCCTTACAGAGAACGGCAAGGTAAAGGGTATCGTATTCAAGAAATGTACTCAGGTTAAGAACGCTGAGGGAAGATTTGATCCTAAGTATGATGAGAGTCAGACCATGGAGATCGCATGCTCTAACGTTATCCTTGCAGTAGGCCAGGCAACCGTATGGGGCGACCTTCTTAAGGATGAGAACGTAGAGTTTAGAGGACCGGCTCCTGTTGCTGACAGCGTAACATTCCAGACTACAGTAAAAGACATCTTCGTCGGCGGAGATATGTTCTACGGACCAAGATTTGCTATTGATGCCATTGCATGCGGAAAAGAAGGCGCTGAGTCAATCCACAGATTCGTACAGCCTCATTCTTCACTTACAATCGGCCGTGATCCTAACTTCTTTATCGAGCTGGATAAGGATGACATCTCTATCAAGGATTATGACCATGTAGGAAGACAGCATCCCGGCGATGGAAAGACATCAGACGGAAAGCTTACATTCCGTGATACCAAGCCTCTCCTTACAGAGGAGCAGATCAAGAAAGAAACATCACGTTGTCTTGGCTGCGGAGCATCAATCGTTGATCCTAACAAGTGCGTAGGCTGCGGACTTTGCACAACAAGATGTGAATTTGATGCCATCAAGCTCACAAGAGATAACCCAGGAGCTTCTACAATGAGGAAGGCTGAGGATAAGCTCAAGTACATTCTTCCTAACGGACTCAAGCAGGCTGTCGCAAGACCATTCATAAAAAAGACACCAAAAGAGACAGCATGGCTCCCCGAAAATAATAAATAATCGATATTTCATTTAAGATTAAGTCAAGTGTTTCGAAAACGGGCACTTGACTTAATCTTTAAAAATGTTTATTAATAAGAAAGCAAGCTTTCGGGCTAAATTATAAAAAGGGGCATTATTACAGCTAATGGCGACTAAGAAAACTACTACCACTAAAAAGAATTCACTTCTTATTGTTGAGTCACCCACTAAGGTTAAGGCTATCAAGAAGTTTTTGGGCAGCGGCTATGAAGTAGCAGCCAGTAACGGACATGTTCGTGACCTTCCAAGAAGTACCATGGGAATTGATATCGAGCATGACTATGAACCCAAGTATATTACTATCAGAGGAAAGGGAGATGTTCTTGCTGAACTGAGGCGTCAGGTCAAGAAAGCTGACAAAGTTTATCTCGCAACCGACCCGGACCGTGAGGGTGAAGCTATAAGCTGGCATCTCTGCTCGGCGCTTAAACTGGATGAGGCAGATGCCAAGGTGCAGAGAGTTACATTTAACGAGATCACCAAGAACGCAGTCAAGGAAGCTATGAAGCATCCAAGAGATATCGATATGAATCTTGTTGATGCACAGCAGGCAAGACGTGTTCTTGACAGAATGGTTGGTTATGAGATTTCTCCGATTCTCTGGTCTAAGATAAAGCGCGGACTTTCAGCAGGACGTGTTCAGTCTGTAGCACTCAGGATCATTGCAGACAGAGAAGAAGAGATTGATTCATTTATTCCTACAGAATACTGGACACTGGATGCCAAACTCATGGCAGAAGGTGAGAAGAAGCCACTTATTGCTCACTACTATGGTGTAGGCAATGAGAAAAAGGAGATCTCCTCCAAGAAAGAGCTTGATGAGATCTGCAAGGCTATAGAAGGTAAGAAATTCGTAGTAAGTGATGTTAAGAAGGGTGAGAGAACCAAGAAAGCTCCGCTTCCTTTTACAACATCAACACTTCAGCAGGAAGCTTCCAAGGCTCTCAACTTCTCAACACAGAAGACCATGAGAGTTGCTCAGCAGCTCTATGAAGGAATCGAGCTTGGAAAAGAGGGCACAGTAGGTCTTATCACTTACCTTCGTACCGATTCAACCCGTGTATCCGATGAAGCAGTAGCTGCTGCAAATGATTACATTGTTAAGAACTTCGGAGATAAGTACCTGGCAGACGGTGCAGGAGTCAAGAAGAACGAGGGCAAGATCCAGGATGCTCACGAAGCTATCCGTCCCACATATATTGATCACACTCCTGTAATGGTCAAGGACTTCCTTTCAAGGGATCAGTTCAGACTTTACCAGCTTATCTGGAGAAGGTTTATGGCCAGCAGAATGGCTGCTGCCAAGTATGAGACTACATCTGTCAAGATCGATGCAGGAGAGCACAGATTTACAGTAGCTGCCTCCAAGACCGTATTTGACGGTTTCCTTAATGTTTACACAGACGATGAGGATCAGATTGAGAAGAATGTTCTCATGAAGAACCTTGATACCAATACCAAGCTTAAGCTTGATACATTTGAGTCAGCTCAGCACTTTACTCAGCCGGCTCCTCATTACACCGAGGCTTCACTGGTTCATGACCTTGAGGCTCTTGGCATAGGAAGACCAAGTACTTATGCGCCTACCATCTCAACAATCATGGCAAGGCATTACATCACCAAGGAGAATAAATCTCTTTTCATCACAGAGCTTGGACAGGCTGTCAACAAGATGATGATCGATGCTTTCCCTCAGATCGTGGATGTAAACTTCACATCCAACATGGAAGCTCTCCTTGATGGGATCGCGGAAGGCAATGTTAAGTGGAAGACAGTAATCGAGAATTTCTATCCCGACCTTGATAAGGCGGTTAAGGCTGCCGAGGAAGCTCTCGAGAAGGTTCAGGTTCAGGATGAAGTTACAGATGAGATCTGCGAGGTTTGCGGAAGAAATCTTGTTATCAAGTACGGCCCTCACGGCAAATTCCTTGCATGTCCGGGATTTCCTGAGTGCAAGAACACCAAGCCCTATTTTGAGAAGATTGGCGTTTCTTGCCCTAAGTGCGGAAAAGACATTGTCCTTAAGAGAACCAAGAAGGGAAGAATCTTCTACGGTTGTATCGACAATCCAACCTGTGACTTCATGTCATGGCAAAGACCTGCTGCCAAGAAGTGCCCTAAGTGCGGAGGCGTAATGTACGCCAAGAACAACAAGCTTGCCTGTGGCAATCCTGAATGCGGATGGGTAGAGGACAAAGATAATAAAGAAAATAACTAAACATTAAAAAACTATTAAGACTCGGACTTTTGAAGTTCCGGGTCTTTTTTTGGGTTTATAATTGTTTTTATATTAAATTTGGAGGTAAACAGACATCATGGGTAGTAACGTGAAAGATGAAAAAAGTGGTATTTTGGAAAAGCTTAAGGTGGGAATGATAATCCAGACTGTTCTTGTTGCTGCAGCGATCATTCTTTCCTGCTATGCAGGATTCCGTTCTCATGAACTTAGGAGAACCATAGTTTACGCAGGACAGATCATAGTAAGTGCTCTCATTATCATCTTTGGCACAGTGAAGTTTAAAGAAGATAACAGAAAGTTTTTATCTGTAATTATTTATTGCTATGCGCTACTGGAAGTAGTAAGAGCGGTTCTTATTATAACAACAGGCATTGCACCGGTAATTGCAGGTATTACAAGACTGATACTGGTTACGATTGCCTGCTGTCTTATGATTCTTTCAGAGAGACTGGGCAAGAAGGAATCTGAGATAATGTCAATCTCGATTGTGGTTTTGGAGCTAGCTCTTTATCTGGTATTTCTTCTTGGATATCCGGGCGTTATGTACGGAAGGATCAACAGATTCATCCCTCTTACAGGTGTACTCATCGCAGGTTCGATAGCTCTTTTCACAAAGGTAAAGAACTTGCAGCTCGGAGTAGAGGAAAGTGGTGACAAAGCAATTCCGGTGTGGGCTCCTATAGTAGGATTAATTCTCTCGATAATTCTTACGGTAGTTTCTCTTTCAAGCACATGGACAATGGGAGCAGAAAGCGGAGCAGACAATGGAGAAGTGCTCTCTTTGTGGACAGATGAAGCACCATTAAAAGCTCAGCTTACATCTTATATTGATGATATTACAAACAAGGATAGTGCAAATTATATTCCTGTAGATAAGAGAATAGCTGTATTTGATATGGACGGAACTCTTATTGCAGAGACAAATCCTTACTATTTTGACCACTGTCTTTTGATATACAGAGTTTTGCAGGATCCTGATTACAAGGATAAAGCAAGTGAAGCTGAGAAAGAGGCTGCTTATACAATTCTTAAGGGAATACAGACAGGAGAGTTTCCTGAGGATATGATGCAGATACACGGACAGGCGGTTGCATCTGCATTTGCAGGAATGACTGTTGATGAATTTCTAAATTACGTATTAAAGTTCAGAGAAGAAGCTGCTCCCGGTTATGACGGTATGACAAGGAGTGATTCGTTCTACCAGCCAATGGTTGAAGTTGTAGACTATTTGCAGGATAACGGATTTACCGTATATGTTGTCAGCGGAACAGACAGGATAATCTCAAGGGGAATTGTAAAGGATAATCTGAACATTCCCATGAGCCAGGTGATCGGTTCTGATGAAACAATAGTTGCCAGTGGCCAGGGCAGTGAAGACGGTCTTGAATATCAGCTTCAGAAGGATGATAAGATCATCACCGGAGGACAATTTGTTGTTAAGGATCTTAAGATGAACAAGGTGTCCGTGATTGCACAGGAAATCGGAGAACAGCCTGTTCTTGCTTTTGGAAACAGCACCGGAGATTCCAGTATGTGTGATTATGTAGTAAATAACAATCCGTACAAGAGCCTTGCATTCATGCTTTGCTGCGATGATCTTGACAAAGAATACGGAAATGAAGCAAAGGCACAGAAGATGTATGACCTATGTAATGAACATGGCTGGATTCCCGTATCGATGAAGAATGACTGGACAACCATATATGGAGAGGATGTTACTAAGAATCCCGCAAACGGGCTTGACTTCTATTATGATTACGTAATTCCGAACTAATTCATATATATTTATTTTCTGAAAACTTTAACGTTTTTTCATAATTGTAGGCGCTTTATTATTTGAAGCGCCTATTTTTTTATGCTATGATACAAATAGCGTAGTGAGATTATATACGTTTTTACGTACATAAAAACAATCACTATGAAAGGTGGGGAAAATACCCGGTAAAGGAGAAAACTGATGAGTAGTGTGCAGCTACTGGACAAGACACGTAAGATTGGCAAGCTTTTGCACAACAGTAATTCAGGAAAGGTTGTATTTAATGACATCTGCAGAGTGTTGTGTGATATTTTAGCATCAAACATGTTTGTCATCAGTAAAAAGGGCAAGGTTCTTGGTATTGGTGAGAGTGAAAATGTTGAATCTCTTAGTGATCTTTTAGTTGACAACGTTGGTTCTTTTATTGACCCGATGCTTAACGAGAGACTGCTTACAATACTTTCAACCAAGGAGAATGTCAATCTTGAAACTCTTGGTTTTGAAGGCATAGACTTTTCCAAATTCCAGGCGATAATCACACCTATTGAAATAGCCGGAGAGAGGCTGGGAACTCTTTTCATATACAAGACCGACAAGCCATACGACATCGATGATATTATTCTTTGTGAATACGGAACCACGGTAGTCGGACTTGAAATGCTTAGGGCAGTAAATGAGGAGAATGCAGAAGAAAGCAGAAAGCTAGCAGTTGTTAAATCGGCAATAGGAACCCTTTCCTTCTCTGAGATGCAGGCAATCATCCATATATTCGATGAGCTTGACGGAATGGAAGGAGTGCTGGTAGCCAGCAAGATAGCTGACAGAGTTGGGATAACAAGAAGCGTAATTGTAAATGCCCTTAGAAAATTCGAGAGCGCAGGGGTTATCGAATCCAGGAGCTCAGGAATGAAGGGCACATACATCAAGGTTACCAACGATGTGGTCTTTGGTGAGATCAAAAAGCTAAAGCAGGAAATATAATTTGCCGATGAATATTGTGTAAAACAGTATCAGCGACATGGATGGAAATTATGATGAAAGGATTTATCAGAAACGATAAATCCTTTTTGTTTATTTCATACATTTTGTAGATAAATAACTTGCGATATACAATATAAAGTATATTTTACTTGTATTTTACACAAAAAAATTTTATTATTAAATAGAGTAAAAAGGAGGAGTGGCTTTTGATAAACAGTAATGTCTTTGATTACATTAATGTCATGGATAAAGCGGCCGATGCATCCTGGACCAGGAACGAGATAATTGCTAACAACATAGCAAATATCGATACTCCCGGCTACAAGAGGCAGGACCTTAACTTTGAGAGCGAGCTGGAGAGGGCTTTGGGGCACTCCAGATATAAAACCATGGACAAAAAAGTTGCCGACATAAAGGACAAGCACCTTGAGGCAAGAGTTGTCAATGATTACTCCGGCTTCTCCTACAGAACGGACAGAAATAACGTGGACGTTGATACAGAAAACGTTCTTTTGGCAGCCAATCAGCTCAAGTATCAGGGACTGATGGAGGGACTTAAGCATGAGTTCCAGACTATCAGCACTGTTACCAAGTCTTCATGATAAGGAGGGCGCAGCATGAACATATTTGATTCCTTCAATATCAATTCATCAGGCATGACGGCTCAGAGATTTCGAATGGATATCATCTCTGAGAATATCGCAAACGCCAACACCACAAGGACTGCAGATGGAACTCCTTATGTCAGGAAGGTTGTAAGGCTTGCTGAAAAGGGCACACAGACTCCGTTTTCAAGGATCCTTAACGAGAGACTCGATCACTACTCGGGAAGAGGCGTTAAGGTAGTGAGCGTTGAGAATGACAGCTGGACACAGATGAACATCGTCTATGACCCGTCACATCCGGACGCTGATGAGAATGGCTATGTTACATATCCAAACGTCAACACAGTAACAGAGATGACCAACCTCATAGATGCCAGCAGATCCTATGAGGCCAATGTAACAGCATTCAATGCCAGCAAGAACATAGCATCTCAGGGACTTAACCTGGGCAACAGCTAATGGGAGGGAAGTAAATGGCATCTCTTGATATTTCTCAGCTTCGCAATGTCACCTCAGATGTTATAAGACATGCTGAGAAGACAAACAGTAAGGTATATAACGTACTTGGGGATTCACAGACAGGGAATGATGAATCCTTTAAGAGTATTTTTTCGGCGGCAGTAGATAATATTTCTACTACCAATGCATATCTCTCTGACGCAGAGAACGAAGAGATAAAATGGGCTCTGGGTCAGACCGAGAACACACACGATCTTTCAATTGCACTGCAGAAGGCCCAGATGGCACTTCAGTACACAGTGGCAATCAGAGACCGTGCAATGTCTGCGTATAGGGAGTTAACGCAGATGCAGATCTAAGCTTTTTGTTTTATAGAGGGGAGGGAGAATAAATGCCTGAGAGACTAAGAGCTATTTGGCAGAGAATTCTCGACTGGTGGAACCAATTTACAGCCAGGCAAAAGACCTTGATCATAGGTGCCAGCACGGTTGTACTATTGACCATCATTATTTTGGTGTCCGTACTTAACCAGCCGCAATATATTCTATTGGCTAACGCCCAATCTACTAAGGAGGCTTCTGAAATCAGAGACCTTCTTGATTCTAATTCCATAAACTACAAGATTTCAGATGACGGTCTTGAGTTTAAGGTACTTAAAAAGGATCAGGCATCAGCCAATCTTTTGCTGGGAGCAAACGACATTCAGTCCTATGCCTACAGCATCGATAATGTTACCAACGGAAGCTTTTCAACAACAGAATCAGATAAGCAAAAGAAGTATGTCCTTTATCTTGAATCAAGACTTGAACAGGACTTTCTTGCCAAGTTTGATGCTATAGAAGCAGCCAATGTTCAGCTGAACATTCCAGACGATGACGGAACACTTATAGGTAACAAGGAACAGGCTCATGCCTGGATTCTTCTTACTCTCAAGGAAGATGGTAAGTTTGATGAAGAGAATGCTGCATATCTTGCCAGAGCCGTTGCATCAGCTGTAGGAAACGAGAATACCGATAATATTGTTATTCTTGATACCGGAGGCAACATGCTCTTTTCCGGAGGAGAGGATACAACAACAGCAGGCCTTGCATCAACACAGCTTACTGCCAAGGCCAAGGCCGAGCAGCTTGTAAAGGGCGAGGTTAAAAAGGTCCTTCTGGGAACCAAGCTCTATGACAACATTGAGGTTGCCAGCAATCTGGTAATGGATTTCAGCAACAAAGAGACAACGACACATACTTATACACCTGCTGAAGACCAGACTCAGGGTGTTCTTAGCCACGAAGATACCTACAATGCTGAGAATGTCAGCGGAATCAGTGGAATACCCGGAACTGACACCAATGCAGAGGATGAGACTACATACGTAACACAGGACAACACCAACTCAACATCATCAATTACAGAGGAGTCAAGGGATTATCTTCCTAATGAGAAGATCACGACAGAGACGGATGTGCCGGGTAGGATCAAATATGATGAGTCATCAATTTCCGTGACGGCGATCAACTATTCCATTATGAAGGAAGAGGATTATAAGGCTGCAGATCATGAGAACATGACCTGGAGCGAGTTTAAGGCCGGCAATACTGAGCCAACCGTCATGGAAGTTCCTGAAGATATGATCAACGTGGTATCAAAGGCCACAGGTATCAAGGCAGAGAATGTTGCTATGGCTGCCTATACCGAATATGTATTCTTTGACAGAACAGGAAGTGCTGTCACAGTAACCGATATTCTTCAGATCGTACTTATTCTGGTTATCCTTGCACTTCTG
The DNA here is from genome assembly GCF_000421405.1 of Butyrivibrio sp. NC2007. Taxonomy (GTDB): domain Bacteria; phylum Bacillota; class Clostridia; order Lachnospirales; family Lachnospiraceae; genus Butyrivibrio. The sequence continues at coordinate 331,808 of NZ_ATWY01000001.1, read as the reverse complement.
GCATTTATCATCATCAGAAGCATGTGGACCAGCAAGAAGACAGAAGAAGTTCCGGAGCAGCCGGAAGAGCTTTCTGTTGAACAGCTTCTGGAGTCACAGCCAGAAGAGGTACTTACCGATATCGAGATGGATCAGGGATCTGAGACCAAGAGACTTATTGAGAAGTTTGTGGATGAGAATCCTGAAGCAGCAGCTACGCTTCTTAGGAACTGGCTCAACGAAGACTTCATTTAATTATTTTTACAGGGGAGTAATGAAACTATGATGGACATGGAAGGCGGCAATCCCTTAACCGCAGACTTTACGGGGACACAAAAAGCGGCGATTTTACTGATTGCACTCGGACCGGAAAAATCCTCCGCCATATTTAAGCATCTCAAGGAAGAAGAAATTGAGGAGCTTACTCTGGAGATTGCCAACACGAGAAGTGTCACCTCTCAGATAAAAGAGGCAGTTTTAGAGGAATTCTACGGAGTATGTCTTGCACAGCAGTATATTGCAGAAGGTGGTATCTCCTATGCAAAAGAGCTTCTTGAGAAAGCTCTTGGTGAAGACAAGGCTCTTGACGTTATCAGTAAGCTCACTGCATCTCTTCAGGTTAAGCCTTTCGAATTCATCAGAAAGACCGAGCCTTCGCAGATACTTACATTCATTCAGGACGAGCATCCTCAGACAATCGCCCTTATCCTGTCATATATGTCGCCTGCCCAGAGTGCTATGATTTTGTCGGCACTGGCGCCTGACAGACAGGCTGATGTTGCAAAACGTATAGCTGCTATGGACAGAACAAGTCCGGATACGATCAAAGAGGTAGAGAAGGTATTGGAATCAAAGCTGTCATCACTTGTAAACCAGGATTACACGATCATCGGTGGTGTAGATGCGGTAGTAGAGATCCTCAACACTGTCGATCGTACAACAGAGAAGCATATTATGGAGACTCTGGAAATCGAAGAGCCGGAGCTGGCAGACGAGATCAGAAAGAAGATGTTCGTATTCGAAGACGTACTTCTTCTGGACGACAGATCTATTCAGAGAGTGCTGCGTGAGGTTGAGAACTCTGACCTTGCTCTTGCCTGCAAGAGTGCTACAGAGCAGGTTCAGAACGCAATCTTCAACAACCTCTCAAAGCGTCTTGCTGCTATGATCAAGGAAGATATGGATTTCATGGGCCCTGTGCGTATGAAGGATGTTGAGGAAGCTCAGCAGAAGATCGTCAACGTTATCAGGAAGCTTGAGGATTCAGGCGAGATCGTAATCTCCAGAGGTGGAGGTGATGAGTTAGTTGTCTAATCTTTTTAAAGCAGGCTACGTCAGCTACGATCAATCTGAAGCGAGGATCATCGACAGTAACGAGCTTGCAAATCGTAAAATAGAAGCTTTTCAGGAACAGGAAATGAAGAGGCAAAGGGCTCAGATGCTTCAGGAAGAGCCCTCCTATGATACTGCTGAGGGAGATGATTTTATCCCCGGCATAGATATGGAACAGCTATCGCAACTTACAGAGGATCAGAGCATGTTAGAATCAGTTCCTGATCCTCAATTTGATATGGAAGCGATGCAGGCTGAGATCGACCTAAAGCTCCAACAGGCCCAGGAACAGGCAGATATGATAGTTAATAATGCCCATGCCCAGGCTCAGGAGATCATGCAGACGGCCCAGCAGCAGGGGCATCAGGAAGGATATGACGCAGGCTATCAGGAAGGCGTAGCAGCAGCACAGGCTCTTCAGGCTGACTATGAGCAGCAAAAAGAAGATTTGGAGAAGCAATATCAGCAGATAGTTGATGAGCTCGAGCCTGAAATGGTTGATATTCTTACCCAGATTTATGAGCATGTATTTAACATTGAACTTAGAGAAGATAAGGGAATCATCCTTCATCTTTTAAAAACTACACTTTCGAGGATTGAGCCCGGAAACGACCTGATCGTCCATATTTCGTCTGATGATTATGACGATATCATGGAACAGAAAGAGGAGCTGGATGCCTGCATAACATCTCCCAATACATCTATGGAGATAATAGAGGATCCTCTTCTTAAGGAGAATGAGTGCATGATCGAATCAGACAGCGGAGTATTCGACTGCAGTCTCGGTGTTGAGCTCTCAGAGATAACAAGAAAGCTCAAGCTTCTTTCTTTTGACAGAAAGCGAAGATAAAGGCGGAAGATTATGCTTGTAAGTTCGGTTGATTTGTCAAAATACAAAAAAATGCAAAATGCACCATTTTACCGAACAAGAGGGAAAGTGGTCAATGTCATTGGACTTACCATAGAATCGGCGGGACCTGATGCCAAGCTTGGAGATATATGTCTTATCTATCCCAAGAAAAAGAATGATGATGCAATGACAGATCATGTGGTCAAGCCATCAATGGCTGAGGTTGTCGGCTTTAAGGACGGACATGTCCAGCTGATGCCCTATGAGAATACCAGCGGAATCGGAAATGGCAGTATTGTAGAAAATACGGATTCGCCTCTTAGAGTTAACGTTGGTGAGGGACTTCTTGGACAAACTCTTGACGGTCTTGGCAGGATCGATGGAACCAACTATGGCCAGGGCGTACAGCTTGAGGGTGGAGTAGCCTATTCCGTTGAGAATCAGCCGCCGGATCCGATGACCAGAGACCCGATATCAGAAGTCCTTCCACTGGGCGTTAAGGCTGTTGACGGACTTCTTACCGTAGGTAAGGGACAGCGTATCGGTATATTCGCAGGTTCAGGTGTTGGTAAGTCAACACTTCTTGGAATGTTTGCAAGAAATACTCAGGCGGATATCAACGTCATCGCTCTTATCGGAGAGCGTGGAAGAGAGGTTCGCGAGTTCATAGAAAGAGACATGGGCGAAGAAGGTATGAAGAGGTCCATTGTTGTCTGCGCAACCTCTGACAAGCCGGCTCTTGAGAGATTAAAGGCTGCTAAGACAGCAACATCAATTGCAGAGTATTTCAGAGACAAGGGAAAAGACGTGCTCCTTATGATGGACTCGCTAACCCGTTTTTCCATGGCTCAGAGAGAAATCGGTCTTGCCAGCGGAGAGCCTCCTGTTTCAAGAGGATACCCGCCGTCAGTATATGCTGAGATGCCCAAGCTCCTTGAAAGGGCAGGAAGGTCAAGAAAGGGTTCTATAACAGGTCTTTATACCGTTCTTGTAGACGGTGATGACATGAATGAGCCTATTACCGACACAGCCCGTGGTATTCTGGATGGACATATCGTGCTAAACAGAAAGCTGGCGCAAAAGAATCATTACCCGGCAATCGATGTTTTGGCGAGCATCTCAAGATGTATGTCAGCCATAGCTGATCCGGAGCACAAAAAGGCTGCAGGTAAGCTTAAAACTGTTCTTGCCACCTACAACGATGCTGAAGACCTTATCAATATCGGTGCATACAGAAGCGGAGCCAACAAGAACATTGACTACGCAGTATCTAAGATAGAACAGGTAAATGCATTCCTCACTCAGGAAACGGATGAGAAATTCTCTTTTGAAGATATCAGAGAGCAGTTACTTAGTATATTCAGAGATTAAAAGGCTACGCTATGGCAAGATTTGTCTACAAAATGCAGAGCGTCCTCAATATCAAGCAGCAGACTGAAAACCAGACCAAGATGGAATTTGCCATGGCTCAGGCTGAACTAAATAAGCAGATTGATATACTTGAGGAATATGTTACGAGAAAAGAGAATTACATAAAAGAAGCTGAAGAGCTAAGGAATGCAGACAGCTTAAAGCTTCAGGAAATTTTGGACAACCAGTATGCAACTGCTCAAATGGATGTAATGATAAAACACCAGGCAGGAGTCATCAAGCAGTACGAGGACAGGGTTGAAAAGGTGAGAGTCAAACTCACAAGAAACATTCAGGAGAGAAAGATGCAGGAAACCTTAAGAGATCGGGCATTTGCAGAGTATCTTGAGGAGCAGAAGCAGGAAGAAGCAAAAGAAAACGATCAGCGAACCAGCTTTACTTACGGACAACGACAAAAGGAAGAGGAATAAATGGCTGATAATAATTTATTGCGCGCGCCGGAAGACCCTAAAGCGGCCAAGGCCAAGCTAAAAGCTGATAAAAAAGAATATAAGAAAAAGCTGAAGGAGCAGGCAAAAGCCCAGAGGGAACAGGAGAGAGAATTTGCCGACAGAGCTGCCGAAATAAACGGTGACAATGCCGGAGGACTGGCTACTTTGGTCATAACTTTTCTGATCATCCTTATCTGGCTTGCAATCATGGTTCTTTTGGTCAAGCTTGATGTCGGAGGCTTTGGATCAGATGTGCTTGCCCCAATACTCAAGGATGTTCCGTATGTAAACTGGATTCTTCCGGAAGGCTCCTATGAGAAGAGTACTTCTAGCACTGCAGATACACAGACAGCAGTTGAAGTTACAGGTGATGCTGCCCAGACCGGGTCAATTACAACTATTGAGGATGCCCAGGCTTACATAAAGAGACTTGAGCAGGCGCTTCAATCTGAGATGGAGCAAAACAGTGCGCTTGCAGCTGAGAACGAGAAACTCAAGGCTGAAGTAACAAGACTCGAACCATTTGAACTCCAGCAAAAAGAGTTCTATGAAGAGCGAGAGAAGTTCTACAATGAGGTAGTTTACGGAGAGAATGCTCCGGATGCGGAAACCTACAGGCAGTACTATGAGGAGATAGATCCTGAGTCTGCTGCCGAGATATACAAGAAGGTTGTTCAGGGCGGCGTTGATGACGCGGCAATAAAGGCTTTTGCCACAACCTATTCCGGCATGAAGGCAAAGAGCGCTGCGAAGATCTTTGACGAGATGGTAACGGAGAATCAGATCCAGCTTGTCGCAAAGATACTGGCTCAGATGTCTGTTGAGAACAGAGGCGATATACTTGCTGCCATGGAAGAGGCAAATGCAGCCAAGCTCACACAGCTTCTTGAACCCAATGCACTTGAGCAAAAATCAACAAAAGTTACTGGATAATTATAAGACGTTTTAGAGTCTGCTGTAGGAAAACAGCGGACTCTTTTTTGCATAATTATACACGGAATATGGTTTAGAAAAATTTCAGAATTACGTTTACAAAATATTGGTTTTTAGTCGTTATACTGTAATTAGGGTCAAATTTTATAAAAAGGAGATAAGCCTAATGAAAATGTTTTACGGTAAGAATGCATCAGGTAATGTTAAGGAAGCTGTGAACGGACTTCGTTCGCCACAGCTTATTGTTTTCACCAGCAGCGCTGATGGGTTTGAGAAAGCTGTAGCTGATGTGGAAGCTCTTTTCCCAGGTGTTCCAAGTATTGGCTGTGTCGGAATGGGATATGATTCGACTATCCTTGAAAACGGTGTTTCTGTCATGGCATTTTCGGAAGGAGTCACTGTTTCTACAGGTATATTGGAAAAAGTCTCCACTATGCCGGCAAGAGATATTGCAAGACTTGAGGCTGATATAAAGAAGGTCAGACCCGGAAGTGATAACACTGCAATCATTGATTTCTGTACAGGTAATGATGCGGCAGTTCTTACTACAATAAGAGGACTTATCGACAGATACGGACTTCACGTTATGGGAGCAACCGGCGATGCAGGTAAGGTTTCCTGTAACGGAAAGATCTATACTGATGGAATGACTTACGCTGTTGTCAGAAATGAAGGCGGTAAGGTTAAGACTTATAAAGAGAACATCTACGTACCAAAGGATAAGACTCAGCTTATTGCTTCTAAGACGGATAGAGCAAAATACTATCTCGGTGAACTTAACGGACGCTCCGCTAAACAGGTTTATATGGAGCTTACGCATACTTCAACGGATAAGGAAATTATTAATCAGACCTTCAAAAATCCTCTTGGAAAGATGATAGGTAATGATGTATGCATCGTATCCATCAAGGATGTAGCAGGATCCGGACTTATCTGTTACAGACAGATAAATGACTCGGATATCTTAACACTTCTTGAGATGAGAGATCCGATGGAGGTTGCCGAGACAACTATAAGCAAGATCAAAAATGACTTTAACAGGATTTCGGGAATATACTCAGTCAACTGTATCTTCAGATATCTGGTTTTGAAGGAAAGAGGAGAGCTTAACCAATATCTTGGTAAGATTGCTACTCTTGGTACTTCCTGTGGGCTCATTGGATTTGGTGAGCATTACAATTCGCAATTTGTTAATCAGACAATGACATGTGTTGTATTTGAATAATAAGGAGAGACGATAGTATGCTTACAGATATTTTCAAGAAAAAGAACGAAGATGTGGCAGCAAGCCAGGCCAAAGAGACAGCAAGAGATGACAGTGACAGATTAAAATCCCTGATCTACATTGCAAACTCCATTGAGAGCTTCCAGAAGGAGCTTGTTCAAAACGAGCTTAATTCCCTGACGGAGATCCATGATATGGGTGAGGCAGTAGAGTCTGTCATTGAGAGTAACGCCCAGCTGCGCGAACAGATGGATGCCTTCAATGAGATGTTCGATGCTGTTAATAACAGCGCATCCAAATTTGAAGATGTTAAGGTCAATATCTTAAACAGTGTTGAGACCGCTCAGAACAAGGTTGAAGAATTAAAGAGCAGTTCAAATGAAGTAAGAGAAAGCTTTGATGAGATGGCTCAGGGATTCGAGAACTTTAAGAGCGCGGTTGATCAGATTTCTGATTATATGAAGAAGATCATTGGTATCGCAACACAGACAAATCTTCTTGCTCTTAATGCTTCGATTGAAGCTGCAAGAGCAGGAGCTGCCGGAAAAGGCTTTGCGGTTGTTGCAACAGAGGTAAGGGAACTTGCGGATGAGATCAAGGTTATGATCAGCCAGGTTAATGCCTCAATTGATGCTGCCGGACAGGAGAGTGAAAAGCTTTCAGTCAGCATGGAGAATTCAATAAATGCCATGGACAGAAGTCTTAAGGAAGTTGACGAGACTAAGGATACCTTCAAGGACATTATTGAAAGTGCGAATGGAGCAAATGCTGTTCAGAAGGAGATTGCAGATACTGCAGATACAGCCTCCGATGAGCTTGGAAGAATCGGAAACAGCTTCACTGAGATCAATAACAAGTATGATGCCCTGGTTGAACAGCTTGACAGAGTAAATGCACTGGGAACGACAAAGAGCAGCGTATTTGAGCACATTGAAAATCTTGTCTCACAGATACCACCGATAGTTAAAGATAAATAAACAGACCATGGAGGGCGCTTTTATCAGCGCCCTTTTTTGTTTAAAGAAATTTTCCTATAAAGCTAAAGTTATTTACACATGTTCCGATATATTTAACGAAAGATTATGGGCAGAGTATGTATGCCCGAAAGAAAAAATATGGAAGGAGGGTTTAGATGAGCAGTGCAAATAACGCAGTAGGCGCTATGGCAGCTTACTTTGTACAGGGCACTGCAGCCACAAACGTTTCAAATGTCACCGGTAAAGACACAAAAACAGCGGCAGGCGCAAGTTTCGACATGGTACTTAACAAAGTATCAGGCAGCCTGATCCAGAACAAGACCGCAGATGTCTCCAAGCAGGTTAATCAGTCACTTGATAACTCAAAGCAGACAAAAAGTGCTGATCTGACAACAAAAGCTGATACCTCTTCTGTTTCAACCGACAAGGTACAGACAGATAACACTCAGACACAGGAAGTTAAGAGCACGGTAGAAAGCCAGGATACAGTAGTGACAAACGAAACACAGGGCACGGAAGCTGACACAAAGCTGCAGGAATCCTTAAATGAGGCAGGAAAAGAACTTATGACTCAGCTCGCAGATGAGCTTGGCATCACAGAAGATGATGTAGTCAATGCGATGCAGGTACTTGGCCTCATGGCAGTAGATCTTTTGAATCCCGCAAACATAGCTCAGATGATCACACAGCTTAGCGGACAGGAGGAGACAATAGATCTAATAACAGACACTGACATATATACTTCATTGCAGGACCTCATGGAGGGTGCAGAAAGTATGAAGGACGGACTTATGAATGAGTTCGATCTGTCAGAGGAAGAACTTCAGGCCGGCATTTCAAATGCAAAAGATAACTTCAGGCAAATGCTTGAGGAGGGACTTGAAGTAACCGAAAGCGAAGTAGATCAGGCAGTACCTGCTTTTGATCCAAACGCAAACGCAGTTAAGGACACAAAGACTGATGCACCACAGTCGGAGGCGTTCACAGACCAGCCGATAGCTGAAGAGAAAAAGGTAGAGATCACCACAAACAGTTCCAAAGAAGGTGGAAATAAGAATTCTCTTCAAAACGGCGCAGAGTCATCAAATCTTTTCAATCAGGTAATGAATAATATCGCAGATGCTGCTGCAGGCGTAGAAGGTTCAAATATGGTTTCTTACGCAGACAGAGAGCAGATGGAGAACATTATCAGACAGATCACTGAAAAGATAACTATTTCAGCAAAAAATGAAGAGACTTCCATGGAACTTTCGCTCCATCCGGCAAGCCTTGGCAATGTAAATATTCTTTTAACCAGTGGTAAAGACGGAATCGTTGCTAAGTTTACAGCTCAGAACCAGATTGTAAAAGAGGCTGTTGAAGCACAGATGGTTCAGCTTCAGCAGAAATTCGATGAGCAGGGCATAAAGGTTACATCAATCGAAGTAACAATTGCAAGCCATGGATTCGAACAAAACCTCGAGCAGGGAAATGATAGACATTCCGGTGAAGCAGAGGCTGAGAAAAAGGTTAAATCCTTAAGAAGAATAAATCTCTCAGAACTTGAAGCTGACGAAGAAGTTGAAGCTCAGAGCGATGCTGAAAAGATAGCGCTTCAGATGATGGCGGCAAATGGCAATATGGTTGACTTTAGTGCATAACTAAAGGCAAAGAAAAAGAGGTCATTATGGCAGATATAAGTTCAGTAGATGCAATTATAAAGAACGGTGAAGTGGTTAACGCAAAGAACGAAACCACAAACAAGACAACACCTACCGGTTATGACAAGGATGCTTTCATGCAGATCCTGGTTGCTCAGATGAAGTATCAGGATCCCTTAGAGCCTACTTCAAACACCGAGTACATCAATCAGTACGCAACCTTCACACAGGTTGAGCAGCTCTCTAACATGGCAAATGCTATGTCGCTTTCAAGAGCATCCGAGATGGTTGGTAAGACGGTTGTTGTCAGCCAGACCAATCCTGATACCGGAAAGACAACCGAAGTTGAAGGTACTGTGGATTTTGTTACTTACAGCGGAAATAAAGCATACCTTAACATCAACGGAACAAACTACAGTATCGATGATGTATCACAGGTTCTTGATCCCAACTACACATCAGCTGTGGAAGCTGTTAAAGATTTCCAGAAGGCTATCGATAAGCTTCCTTCAAGCCTTGAAATGGTTACAGAAGAAGATCACGGTCTTACGATCGACACTATGTATCAGTACTACACTGAGAACATGGACGAGAGGGCTAAGAACATGATGGACAAGAACTACGTTACAGCACTTCTTCAGTATGTAAACCGTATCGATGACATCAGAGGAGATACACACAGAACCTTTACCGAAAAGGCTTGATACTAAAAACTATTGGAGGAAAGAAAAATGATAATGGATGATCGTCAGTATATGTCCATAGGACAGGTCCAGGATCAGTTTTTGAATCCTAAAACTCCTAAAGTAGGCAAAGAAAATAATTCTTTGCCTACAGGAGAAAATTCTTTTGCATCTGTTCTAAATAAAATTAAAGAAGGTGCCGATAATATTAACAGTGAAGGAGCTGTTAAGTTTTCGAAGCATGCCATGAACAGACTAAACATGAGAAACATCGAGCTTACACAGGACCAGATGCAGAGACTTTCGCATGGAAGAGAAGAAGCCATGGAGAAGGGCATCAAGGATTCACTTATCCTGGTTGATCAGCTGGCATTTATCGTAAATGTACCCAGCAGCACCGTAGTGACAGCAATGGATCAGACAGAAAACAAGAACAACGTATTCACTAACATCGACGGAGCAGTTATTGCATGATTGGACCGAAGCAGGTCATAAGGGGTGGACGTACCCGACCTGCCAGGAAATCTTTTAAATCCGGACAGACTGCCGGGTTTATCCGCAAAACTAAAGCTTCGTCCGAAATCGCTATTTTAATTTGATGGAGGACAATGCCTTATGATGAGATCACTTTATTCTGGTGTAGCAGGACTTCGCACACATCAGACCAAGATGGACGTTCTTGGTAACAACATTGCTAACGTAAATACAACTTCTTTCAAGTCACAGTCAATCACATTCTCGGATCTTATGTATCAGACAACCCAGACAGCATCCGGTGCAACAGCAACCAAGGGTGGTGTTAATGCTCGTCAGATCGGTCTTGGTGCCAAGAGTGGTGCTATTGCAACCGCAATCGAGTCTCAGGGTGCAACTCAGACAACAAACAATCCTTTTGATATCATGATCACAGGTAAGAGCTTCTTCGTTGTTAACAACGGAAAAGAGAACCTCTACACAAGAGACGGTTCTTTCTACGTTGACGGCGCAGGAAACCTTGCTATGCAGTCAAACGGATACCTGGTACAGGGATGGGTGGCTCAGGAAGATAAAGAGACCGGAGCGATTACAATCAACAGAAACGGTGGACTTTCAAGCCTTCAGATCATGAGCGCTGACAACACCACATATTCACCTGCATCAACAACAGCAGGTCTTTACTCCGGAAATATCGATAACAGAGATACTAACGTAACATCTGATGATGGAAAGACCATCACACTTGAGTTCTATGATAACAGAGGATATCTCTACACAGGAAAGTTCACACTTAAGGATACAGACCTTGAGGATGCTGAGAACAACAATATCTTCTCACTTCAGCTCACAGATATCATCGATTCTGACGGAAACAGCATCGGATCAGATCTTCTTAAGGGTGTTTCATTCGGCAAGACAGAGAACTTTGACTACGGCGTAAATGAAGCTTACGAAGTTGAGGTTGGCGCAACAACATCAACAGTTAAGCTTCTTGCAGGCGCAACTGCTTACGAAGGCGTTCCTACAACAGGTACACTTTCTGACCTTATGGAGAGCAGCAAGGCATCATACGCAGGAATTCTTAAGACTGTTTACGGAATAGATGATGCAACAATCGCAGGTGGAACACAAGGATATTCAAAGACATCCGAGTACACAATCACAGAGAACGGTGTACTTACAATTACATACGATGAGGAACTTGCATCAGGTAAGCCTGACGGATACACATATTCATCAACAAATGCAAGCTCATACTACGTAAATAAAGACAATTCAGGTAAGGCTTATGTAGTACCTAATGCTAATGAAGGTACTATGGACAAGATCGGAACAGCTATCAAGACAACACTTACAAATGTTTTTGGAGTAAATCCTACTGAGCTTGACAGCTACCTTACATCTAAGTTCCAGTATAAATTCACAGCTGACGGAGCCAACAATGACTCATTCCAGATTTACAGAGATCCTGCAGTTACAAAGGCAACAGAGACTGCAACATCTGTTGGATATCTTTCAAAGTTCTACGAGGACTTCGAAGGACTTGAAGCAGCAGTAGACAGCTATGCAGATACTCTTTTCTACACATATACAGATGGCAACCTCAAGGTTTACGGCTCAAAGACAGATGATACAGGAACTACTCAGGTTACTACATCTACTCAGATCGCAGATGTTACAGCTTTCAATGAAGATGAAGTATATACATACACAATGCTCGATAATGCTCAGAAGGTAGCTCTTCATGATATGCTGGTTGGCACAGGCACAGGAAGGATTGAGACTAAGATCGCGACTACAGCTACTACAATAACAATTGATGGTTCTACAACTGACTACGATACTAATAGCGATGGAAGTCTGAACGATACTGAGAAGGCAGCATACGATGCAGCACTTCAGTCAGCAAAGATATCAGAGCTTGCTGATTACATGAACGCTGATGCTAACAAGTACACAAACTTCAAGATTGAGTCACTCTCAGGAACAGCAGGAGTTCTTTTCTACAAGACAAATCCTACATATATTCCTGATACAGCAAACAAATTATACGACGGCAGCCCATTCTCAAAGACCTTCTATGCTGATGAGAATACATTCCCTTCATACACAGCTCAGGAGCTTGGTGGTGTTTACACTAATACAACAGATTTCTCAGCATATGTACTTAAAGGTGATGAGGCAACTGTTAATGACTTCAGCGATGAGCTCTTCCAGGATGTATTCGGGCTTGACAGATCAGAGTATGCTACAAACCTTCTTGTAAACATTGCAGGAAACGGTACAGCAAGTATTTATCAGACAACAACATTTACTCCACCTGCCAACTCAGATTACGCAGCAAGCCTTGACGCTGACGGAACACTTAAGTATGTTACAACAAACGATACAGTAGCATGGGATAACCTTCCAAACAGCAGCAACGACAGCGTATCGGTTAAGGATCTTCTTCAGTCATCTTCTGGACCATACAGAGGACTTCTTAACTCAGTATATGGAATTACAGATGAAGTTGCAGAGGCATTTGGATCAGATGCTACATACAGCCTCAACAATGACGGCAGCATCACACTTACAACAGGAACTCAGTCAATCCAGCTGAAGTTCAACCCTGCAAACGGATCACTTACAACAGCTAACGGCAATTCAAACGGTCTTGTAAACCTTGTATTTGACCAGAACGTTGAAGGCCTTGAGCCTTTCGGATTCCAGCCAACAACAGCTGATGAAGAGGCTGAGAGAGGAAGACTTACAATCGACTTCTCAACAGTTACAAACTACAACACCAGCGGATCATCAACAATCAAGGCTGTAAAGGGAGATAAGTCTTCTCTTAACACAGGTCGTATGGTTGGTGAGATGAACGGTGTAAACGTAAGTACAGACGGTCAGATATTTGCAACATATTCAAACGGTCAGACAAAGCTTCTTGGACAGATCGCATCTGCAGAGTTTGCTAATGCATCAGGTCTTGCCAAGGAAGGTGATAACCTCTATTCATCAACACTTAACTCAGGTGAGGCAACAATTCAGGATATCACAACTGACGGTGGCTACATGAATACCGGTGTTCTGGAAATGTCAAACGTAGACCTTTCAAGAGAGTTCACAGAGATGATCACAACACAGCGTGGATTCCAGGCAAACAGCCGTATCATCACAGTATCCGATACACTTCTTGAGGAGCTTACAAACCTTAAGAGATAATACTAACAGGCAGGTCCTTTAAATCCATCAAATCCTGATCCCCTTGGAAACGTCCATTCCAAGGGGGTTGTTTTTATTTAGTAAAGAAAAATTTTATTTAATTAATACTGTATTATACATGGAAAAGTGGTACAATGATTTTGATACCACAATATGTAGTACTATGCCTTAATATATGTTGTGGTATGTCAAGGATGAGTTGGTGGGGGATAAGGATGTCTTAGAATAATATTTCATTATTCAGTCCCAACATTGAAATTTAGTAACAAATATGTCCAAATTGTGAACAAAAACAGCTGATTTTGCGCTCATGGAGTGGTAAAATTAATGCAGATGGAAAATTAATTTCATTTTTGAGTGAAATTATTCTAAAACGTGAAATTATGAGTAGGATTATAGAACTTACCAAACTGGACACAAGAAAGATCTTAATAAATCCAAACATGATCGAGACTGTTGAGGGAAACCCCGACACAGTCCTTGTTTTGCAGTCCGGAAGGAAAGTTCTGGTTAAAGAAGATATAGACGAAATATACAAGCTAATCAATTCTTAATACGTACAATAAATTCTCAAAGGAGGAAATGTTGTGGATATTGCTTCGTTGCTTGGTGTAGGACTATGTTTCCTGTTCATGATCCTGAGTATCGTGTTCTCGGCCGGAATCTCGGGTGTTCAGTACTTCCTGGATGCTCCTTCAGCTATGATCACCTTCGGTGGTGCGTTCATGGCGGTTCTTGGTTCGAGAAGTCTGCCCAGCTTTATCAGCGGACTTAAATCATACACGCTTATTTTCAAAATGCCCAAAGATGATACCAAGTCTGTCATAAAGAGCATTATCGACCTGTCTAACACTGCGAGAAAAGAAGGTCTTCTTGCTCTTGAGGAAGCAGCCGGAAATCTTGAGGATGCCTTTATGAAAAAGGGCGTAATGCTTATCGTAGACGGTACTGAGCCTGAGCTTGTTAAGAGCATCTTAGAGGCTGAGATCGATGCCATGGCTGAGCGTCACAAAGAGAACTATTCCTTCTTCGGTGATGTTGCAGGTATGGGTCCTTCCTGGGGTATGATCGGAACACTCCTTGGACTGGTTCTTATGCTTCAGAACATGTCTGATCCTTCATCTATCGGACCATCCATGGCGGTTGCCCTCATTACAACATTCTACGGATCGGTTCTTGCCAACTGGTTCTGCTATCCTGCAGAGAACAAGCTTAAGGCGAGAAGTAATGCCGAATATATGGTTAAGAGTATTGTTATTGAAGGACTTCTCTCTATTCAGGCCGGTGAAAACCCACGTGTTACAGAAGAGAAGCTTAAATCCTTCCTGTCACCTGCTGACAGATCTGCTTATGAAGCCGAGAACGGTTCCGGCGATGGAGGCGGAGAATAATGGCAAAAAAACAAGAAGAAATAAAACCCGGCTTGCCGGCGTGGCAGGGTACCTTCGGAGACCTGATGAACCTTCTGCTTTGCTTCTTCGTTTTGCTTTTCTCCATGGCTAATATGGACGCAGCGAAGTTCGAGGAAGTTGCAGCATCCTTCAGCCAGGCATTCAGTGTATTTTCTGGTGGTGAAATGGCTATAGGAGAGGGAGCTCTTATAGGAGACGGTGTATCACAGCTCTCACAGCTCTCAGCCTATGTTACTTCCATGGGTCTTGCCCAGTCGGGTGAGGACTCGGATGAAAATGAGAAGGCTGTCGGTGATATGGATCAGGACGAACTGATGGAAGCTGCGGAAGAAGAGCAGCTCGAAGCGTCAGCCGAACTTGCAGAGAAGATTGAAAAGGCACTTGAAGAAGGCGAGATAGACAATATGGTATCGCTGAACTACACCAGTCAGTATGTAGAGCTGACCATTCAGGGTTCCATTTTGTTTGACTCAGGTAAGACTGAGATAAAAGAGGATGCGATTCCGGTAATCGATAAGGTGGGACAGATCCTTGAGTCCTACGCAGGTGGAACCATCGATATTGAAGGTCATACGGATAATGTTCCCATGTCAGGCGGCGGTAAATACGCCAACAATGATGAACTGAGTTCCGGAAGAGCACTGTCGGTTTTCTATTATCTTACAGAGAACACAACGCTTGACCCGTCCAAGATCGTACACACCGGAAGAGGTCAGTATGACCCGATAGCTGATAATACAACCGATGAAGGAAGAGCTCGAAACAGAAGAGTTGAGATAAAGATATACAATCCTTTAAGCGGCTCATATTAAACAAGGAGAGACACTCATGAAAAAGAATTTGTTATCAATCATTATCCTTGCACTTCTAGTAGTTAATCTCGGTATGACAGGTTTTATGATGCTAAGTGTCATGACCACCAATTCGCAGACTGCCAAGCTCATATCTGACATAGCTGCTGCCCTTGAGCTTGAGGCAAACGGCGGAAACAGCGGCGGATTTTCCGGATCTGCTTCCGGAGTTGTTGCTGTAACGGATATGGCAACCTGGGGATTTACCGGAGATGAGAAACTTACAATTGCCTTAAAGCCCGGCGAAGACGGCAAGGCACATTATATGGTAGTTGAGGTTGTATTCTCAATGAACAAGGCCAGTGCTGATTATGCAACCCTTGGTACAGAAGAGAATCTTGCAAATGTAAAGGAAGTTGTTAAGTCAGAGATAACCAATACACTTGCAAGTTACACAATGGAAGAACTTCAGGGCGGAATGGATGCAGTTGCAAGAGAGAGCATTCTTGAGAACGTACAGGCTATGTTTAATTCAAATTTCATCTATGATATAAGCTTCTCAAGCGTTCTTTATTCTTGATCCAAACGTATTTATGAAAAGAGATTTTGTTAAGGAGACTAAACATTGAGTGAAGTACTGTCACAAAGCGAAATAGATAGCCTGTTGTCAGCACTCAGTACCGGTGAGCTTGATGTGGACCAGATGCAGGCCTCGGACGAAAAGAAAGTCAAAGATTATGACTTCAAACGTCCGGCCAAGTTCTCGAAGGAACATCTTCGTACTCTGGAGATGATCTACGAGCACTATGGGCGTCTGTTATCCACTACCTTGCCCCTGTATCTTCGCAAGAACGTTACAGTATCGGTTGCCAACTCAGAGACGGTTACATATTCGGAGTTTTCGAACGCTCTTAGTAACCCTGTTATTCTGGGAGTGATCAGCTTCTTGCCATTACAGGGAACCATTATTCTGGAGCTTCAGGCCAATATAGGCTTTTCCTTCATAGACAGAATGCTTGGGGGTGAAGGAAACGGCCTTGATAAACCGAGGCCATTTACTGACATTGAGATGCCACTTATAGAGAAGCTGGTAACCATCTGCATGCAGCTCATGGTTGAACCCTGGCAGAACGTTGTGGCTATCAATCCGGTAATGGAGAGAATTGAGACCAATCCTCAGTTTGCACAGGTAATATCACCAACAGATATGATCGCCATTGTAACACTGAATATCAAGATCGGTGATACAGAGGGTCTGATGAATGTCTGTCTTCCATATTTCACATTAGAGAGCGTCATGGACAAGCTAAATACCAAGTTCTGGTTCTCTACTATGCAAAAGAATGCGGAAGAGGATTATCAGGATCATCTTGAAACAATGGTCAGACATGTGGATGTACCTGTAAAAGCGGTTCTTGGAAAGTGCAATGTATCGGTAAACGATTTTGTACACTTACAGGCCGGGGACATTATAAGGCTTGATAACAGAGTTAATACAGATATGCAGGTATATGTGGGTAACATCTATAAATTCACGGCGTTGCCCGGAACTGCAAAAGACAAATATGCCGTACGTATTACGTCGGTTGTAAGAGAGGAGGAAGAGTAGGAGCATGGATGGAATGTTATCTCAGGACGAAATTAATGCTTTGCTGGCCGGTATGGATACATCCGGCGGGGGCGATGCTGCACCTGCAGATGCTCCTGTTGATTCGGGGATGGAGGCAGCGGCAGATATAGCTGCAGCGCCTTCAGGAGGTGGAATTGATGAATCACTTCTGAATGATGCTGAGAAGGATGCCATTGGTGAGGTGGCCAATATCAGCATGGGATCTTCAGCTACAACGCTGTATTCCCTTGTAAACCAGAAGGTTAATATCACAACGCCTCAGGTTGAACTTGCCAATTGGGAAAATGTTATCAGTAATTATGAGAGGCCTTGTGTATTCATTCAGATCAGATACACAGTAGGTCTTGATGGCACCAATATCCTTATTCTGAAAGAACATGACGTTATGGTAATCACCGACCTCATGATGGGTGGTGATGGTACCAATACAGAGGGAGAGATCGGTGAACTGCAGCTTTCAGCTATTTCAGAGGCTATGAACCAGATGATGGGTGCTGCTGCCACATCTCTTTCTACAATGATCAATCAGAAGGTTGATATCAGCCCGCCACAGGCAACGCTTTTGGAGATGATCAATGACGATCCTTCAGATATCGCTGAATTCCTGACAGGAACTTTCGTTAAGATTTCCTTCAAGATGCAGGTCGGAGATCTGGTTGATTCAACTCTTATGCAGTTGTATCCTATCGACTTTGCAAAAGCTCTTAAGGATACCGTTATTACCGGAGATGCAACGCCGTCAGAGCCGGAACCTGCACCTGCTCCAGCACCTGCGCCTGCACCCGAGCCGATGCCACAGGCTGCATCTCAGCCTATGCCTGCAATGGATCCTTCCATGATGACTGCTGGACCGATGCCTCAGATGGCAATGCCACAGATGGCTATGCCTCAGATGCAGATGCCACCTCAGATGATGAACATGAATATTCAGCCCGCTCAGTTCCAGACCTTTGCAGGCGGAACCACTATTATGGCAGGCGGAGAGAATATCGGCATCATCAAGGATGTGCCTTTGGAGGTTACAGTTGAGCTCGGAAGAACAGCTAAGCCTATCGCCGATATCCTTGACTTTGCTCCGGGAACCATCATTGAGCTTGATAAGGTTGCCGGTGAACCCGTTGACGTTCTTGTAAACGGAAAGTTCGTAGCCAAGGGCGAAGTTGTAGTAATCGAAGAAAGCTTTGGTGTCCGTGTAACTGAGATTGTTCAATAAGATAGGAGCATAGACTATGGACTCATATTTACAGCTTATATCTATGCTTGTAATCTTCGTGGCTGTTTTGGTTGTCACATACTTTTTTACCAAGTGGATGGCAAGCTATCAGAAGGATAAGACATCAACAGGTAACATAGAAGTCATTGAGACTGCCAGAATATCTGCGACGAAGTATATTCAGATAGTACGCATCGGAGGGAAATACGTAGCTATCGGTGTAGGGAAAGACGAGATCACAAATTTGGGAGAAATATCCAAGGAGGACCTGATCATCAAGGAAGATAATCCTGAAGATAATTTGAGTTTCAAGGAGATACTTGAAAAGATTAAGGGTGAGAAAAAGAAGTAAATGGGTAAGAACAGGGGAGCTGGGATTTTTGACAAACAAATATTATCTCTTTTACGGAGAGGGCTGATATCAGCCCTTGCCTGTCTTGCCATGTTTTCCTTTTTGGCATTTTCGATTCCACTGACTTCTCACGCTACAGAAAACATAATAAGTGATACTACGCCCACTGATCCTACGGTAGATACCGACACAAACCTTACCGGTACGCAGGATGAGAGAACCAATATCACTGATCCGGGTTCTGCAGAGACTCCGGATGATCTGAAGAAATTAAATATCGCCAATACCGTTACTGTAACCTATGACAACGGAAACGGAATGCTCAACGGATCACTTAGGATCCTCATTACACTTACGCTGATTTCACTGGCGCCAACTCTGGTTGTAATGATGACATCCTTCACCAGGATCATTGTTGCACTGCATTTCACCAGGACTGCCATAGGTACCCAGACTTCGCCGCCGAACATTGTACTGATCGGTATAGCTTTATTTATGACACTGTTTATTATGCAGCCCACTTTAACTGAGGCTTATAACACTGCTGTTATTCCTTTTGAAAACGGAGAAATGGAGCAGCAGGAGTTCTTTACTGAGGTAATGAAGCCCTTCAGGCAGTTCATGTATGGTCAGACTCAGATAAAGGATGTAAGACTCTTTATGCAGATAGATGGCATAGAGTGGGATGGAGAGCTGGAGAGCATTCCCAATGTAGTACTTGTTCCCAGCTTCATTGTAAGTGAGCTTAGAACAGCCTTTATCATCGGCTTTCTGATATATATACCGTTTATCGTAATCGACATGGTCGTGGCATCGGTACTTATGAGTATGGGTATGATGATGCTGCCACCGACCACAATATCGCTGCCCTTTAAGATACTGCTATTCGTATTGGCAGATGGATGGAGTCTTATTATCGGTAACCTTGTTAAATCGTTCTACTAAAAAAGAAGAAGGGAGATTGGCATGATCACACTGGCAGATATAAACCAAATAGTTTCAGAAGCCCTGATGCTGATAATAAGAATGTCACTTCCCGTACTTCTGACTTCAATGATAATCGGTCTTGTAGTATCCATTTTTCAGACCGTTACATCCATCCAGGAACAGACACTTACCTTCGTTCCCAAGGTTATCGGAGTATTTGTTATGATAATGCTTATGGGAAACTGGATGCTGACTGAACTATCAGGCTATATTACAAATCTATGGTCAGACTTTTCGAAATATGTACGCTAGGAGCAATAGATGATTAACCATACCTTTAGTTATGGCGATCTTGAAGTTTATCTTTTGATCGTCGTAAGGATAATGAGCTTCATCTTTGTTTGTCCGTTTTTTGGAGGAAGGCAGACCCCAAATATCGTTAAAGTTGGCTACGGGCTTTTGCTTTCGATACTTTTGTATGGGGCTGTACCTTTTTATCCTCCGGATTACAATACCGTGGCAGGCTATACAGTGATCGTGTTAAAAGAGGCTATGGTGGGGCTCCTTATTGGATTTGCCGTTACCATGTGTCAACAGATCACAGCCTTTGCCGGAAGTGTAGTTGATATGCAGATAGGTCTTTCCATGGTTTCCATGATGGACCCGGCGACCAACCAGCAGGTCACGATCACAGGATCTCTTTATTCTCAGTACCTCACACTGGCACTGATAATAACGGGAATGTACCAGTATATTTTAAAGGCGCTGGTGGACTCTTTTACCCTGATTCCTATTAACGGGGCAGTGATCCACTCAGACAGAATGCTCAATACAATGCTGGCATTTATGAAGAACTATATTGTGATCGGCTTTCGAATTTGCCTTCCAATCTTCATCATCACTTTCATAACCAATGTGGTCCTGGGAGTTTTGGCGAAGGTTTCACCGCAGATGAACATGTTCTCTGTGGGTATACAGATAAAGATAGTTGTTGGCCTAGTGATCATGTTTATTACTGTAACAATGCTTTCTGATGCTTCGAATTTTATCTTTATCAACATGAAGGAGATGATCCAGCAGTTTGTTTACAGCATGCAGAGCGGCTGATGATTCAGCTTTACTAATTAAATATAATCTGCAGTTTTTTGCTGAGGATGCAAACGGTGCTGAAAAAACCGAGCAGCCCACTGCTAAAAAGCTCGACGACGCAAGAAAAGAAGGGCAGGTGGCCAAGAGTCAGGAAATAGCCACTGCGTTTACTTTACTTGCGCTATTTGTCATTATCAGGGTAATTTATCCATTTATGGGGACTAACTTTCAGACGTTGTTTGAGAGGGTTTATAACAATATCCCCAATGTGGCAAGAACCTACGACGGAATGCTTCCTATTGCCTACATCAGAAGCATTCTGACCAATGCGATACTGACGATGTTTCTTATAAGCGCACCGTTTTTTATAGTCGCATTTATAATTGCTTTTTTGTCCGACCTTGTTCAGGTTGGATTTAAACCTACATCCAAGCCGCTCCAGCCAAAGCTTTCAAAGCTCAATCCAATCAGCGGTATGAAAAAGATCTTTTCCGCAAGAAAGCTCTTTGACCTTGGAAAGTCACTGCTTAAGCTTGTGGTAATGGCGGCGGTTATATATTCGTTTTTTACAGGCAGGACGGAATCTCTTTTCCTCTTATATGATATGCCCCTTGGGCAGGCAATAGGCCTTATGGGAAATCTGATCATTGACCTTGGGTTTAGAATAGCAGCGGCGTACATGGTCATAGCCTTTATTGATCTCATCTATCAGAGGAGAAAGTTCAATAAGGATATGATGATGACCAAGAAAGAGGTCAAGGATGAGTACAAGAACTCTGAAGGAGATCCTCAGGTTAAGGGCGCTCAGAAGCGTCGAATGATGGAAGCATCAAGGAGAAGAATGATGCAACAGCTCCCTCAGGCGGACGTTGTCATCACGAACCCTACTCACTATGCTGTTGCTATCAAATACGATGCAGAGGAGTCGGATGCACCTGTTGTTGTAGCTAAGGGTGCTGATTATCTGGCTCAGAAGATAAAAGAGATTGCCAGGGATAACAAAGTTGAAATTGTAGAGAACAAGCCTCTTGCGCGAATGCTTTATGCAAACGTTGAGGTTGGTGAAATGGTTCCGCCTGAGCTCTATAAGGCTGTAGCTGAAGTTCTGGCTTACGTTTATCACTTACAGGGCAAGGTGTGATCTGGAAACGACTAATCTGACGGAAGGAGGATAATGATGGATCTTACCAAGATTAAAAATCGTGTAATGGACTATGGTCTGGCACTTTATATCGTTGCCGCTATTGTTATGCTCATTATTCCGCTTCCGGACTGGCTTTTGGACATTCTTTTGGCCTTCGATATGTCGCTTTCCTTTGTAATCATGTTCACGGCCATGTTCGCAAAAGATGTTTTGGAGATGTCATTCTTCCCGACAATCCTTTTGTTCACCACAATCTTCAGAATTGCCCTTAACGTATCATCCACGAGACTTATTCTTACACAGGGCAGTGCCGGTGAAGTTATTGAAGTATTTGGATCTTTCGTTGGTGGCGGCGATCTTATTGTAGGTGCCATCATCTATATCATTTTGATCATTGTTCAGCTCATGGTAATCAACAAAGGTTCTGAGCGTGTAGCTGAAGTATCAGCTCGTTTCACATTGGACGCTATGCCCGGTAAACAGATGGCTATCGACGCCGACCTTAACACCGGTGCAATAACCGATGCAGAAGCCAAGCAAAGACGTGACAAGATCCAGGAAGAGGCCAGCTTCTTCGGAGCTATGGACGGTGCTACCAAGTACGTAAAAGGAGATGCGACAGCCGGTCTTATCATCACAGCAACCAACCTTATCGGTGGTATTGCCATGGGCGTTATCAGAATGGGCATGGATGTAGGCACAGCTGTTAATACCTACTCAATCCTTACCATGGGTGACGGCCTTGTATCATCAATCCCTTCACTGATGATTTCTATGTCAACCGGTATCCTGGTAACCAAGGGATCCAAGGAAGCGGATTTCGGACACCTTCTTATCGGCCAGCTCTTTGGAACCTCCAAGATACTATACCTTGTTGGTGGCGTTGTAGCAGGACTCGGTATTTTATCACCGCTTCCTACAGTGCTATACGTAACCTTCGGTGCTGCATTCATTCTTCTTGGAAGAGTGGCTAGCCAGACCATGGAGGAAGTTGCCGTAGAGGGTGAAGTTGCTACTGAAGAGGAGCAGAAGGCTGAGGAGATCAGACAGCCCGAGAATGTCACGAGCCTGTTGCAGGTTGATCCTATCGAGCTTGAATTTGGATACGGTATTATTCCACTTGCGGATGTTAACCAGGGCGGAGACCTTCTTGACCGAGTTGTAATGATCAGAAGACAGATCGCTTTAGAGCTTGGTACTGTAGTGCCCATTATCCGTTTGAGGGATAATATTCAGTTGAATCCCAATCAATATATAATTAAAATTAAAGGTATACAGGTAAGCGACGGAGAGATTCTTTTCGACCATTATATGGCTATGAATCCCGGTCATGTCGAGGAGGAGATCACAGGTATTCCAACTGTTGAGCCTTCCTTCCATCTTCCTGCTACCTGGATCACGGAAGGTCAGAGAGAAAGAGCTGAGAGCTTTGGCTACACGGTTGTTGATCCGCCTTCTATCATTGCTACACACCTTACAGAGATCATAAGAGAACACATCGCAGAGCTTATGACAAGGCAGGATGTACAGAACCTTGTTGATAACTTAAGGGAGAACAATCCTGCTCTTGTTGACGAGCTTGTGCCTAAGCTCATGAGCCTTGGTGAAATTGAGAAGGTTCTTCAGAACCTCTTAAGCGAAGGCATCTCCATACGTGATCTTGTAACCATATTTGAAACATTGGCTGATTTTGCTCCTTCAACGCACGATCCAGACATTCTCACTGAATATGTAAGACAG
Organism: Butyrivibrio sp. NC2007; assembly: GCF_000421405.1. Lineage (GTDB taxonomy): Bacteria > Bacillota > Clostridia > Lachnospirales > Lachnospiraceae > Butyrivibrio. The sequence goes on along the minus strand of NZ_ATWY01000001.1, from coordinate 308,345 downwards.
AGCCTTAAGAGAGCAATATCCAGTAAATATTTTGCAGCGGGAGAGACAACAAGTGTCCTCACTCTTGATCCTAAGATCGAACAGGAGATAATGAGCAGCGTCAAGCAGACTGAGACAGGCGCGTTCCTTACTCTTGATCCCGCCCGTACGAAGTCTATTCTTACTGCAGTTGGGGAGAATATAAAAAGACTTGAGGATGCCGGTAAGATGGCGATAATCATGGCATCACCGATAGTCAGAATGTACTTTAAGAAGATGACTCAGGACTATTATAAGGATCTAATTGTAATTTCTTACAACGAGGTTGAACCGACAATCGAACTACAATCTGTGGGGATGGTAACGGCATAAGATGATTATTAAAAAGTATGTTGGAAAAACTGAAAGCGAGGCGACGGAAGAAGCTAAGAGAGAACTGGGACCGAACATCGTTGTCATGACGGTTAAGCCGGTTAAGAAAACAGGTTTCTTTTCACTTTTTCAGCCTCAGAAAATCGAGGTGACTGTGGGACTTGAGGAGGAGACGGAGAGACCACAGAGAACTTTTTCACCTCAAAAGGAGCAAAGACCGGTTGCCAGAAAAGTGGCTGCAGCAGAAGACCCTGCACAGAGGGATACAATTCTTGCCTCTTCAAATATGACAGCTGCCAAGACTCCCGATATAAGGGATGAGAACAGCGCCATTGAGGAGAAACTCGATAACTTAAGTAACCTTCTTGAAAAGAACTTCCTCAAATCCGAAAGGACAGAGGCGGAGTCAAAGACTGCCGACAAGGAGAAGGACGAGGCTCCGGTAAAGAGCACTAAAAACGAAGACATTTCGGATGAGACAATGTCTTTTATCAAGCTCCTGTATAACACGCTTATTGAGAATGAAGTTGATGAGATATATGTAAATCAGCTCACTGACGAAGTTGAGAAGCTTTCTAAGCCAGGCATGCCTTTTGACTATGCACTCTCTAATGTTTATCAGAAGATGGTGCTTAAGTTTGGTAAGTCAGAACCGATAAAGATGGATCATGACGGACCTATGGCTGAGATATTTATAGGACCGACCGGAGTAGGCAAGACCACAACAATTGCCAAGCTCGCTTCAGATCTTTGCGTAACGCAGCACAAGAAGGTGGCTCTTCTTACGGTTGATACCTATAGGATTGCAGCTGCTGAACAGCTAAGAACATATGCATCAATCCTCGAGATTCCATTCAGGGTAATCTACTCAGTTGAGGAGATGAAGCAGGCAGCTGAAGACTTCAGAGACTATGACTATCTGATGGTTGATACAGCCGGTCATTCGCTTCATAATGATGAGCTCAAGCAGAGTGTTGAGAGCTTTATCAGAGTTCTGGAAGAAGAGATGGATTGTGAGAACTATCTCGTTCTTTCAGCAACCACTAAGTACCGCGATCTCATTGAGATTGCCGATGTTTACTCAGAGATGGTTGCATATAAGCTGATCTTTACCAAGATGGATGAAACCGGGGCAAAGGGGAATCTCTACAATATCAGAATGCATACCGGATCACCTATTGCTTATATCACTAACGGTCAGAACGTACCGGATGACATCGCTGTTTTTGATGCTCAGAGAATCGTTAAAAATCTATTGGGTGGAAAGAGTTAATTTGTTGGGTGTTAGTATATGGATCAGGCGCAACAGTTAAGAAATATAATAAAGAATCAGAGTAAGCCTCAAAGGCCCCTGGCCAGGATCATTACCGTCACCAGCGGAAAAGGAGGAGTCGGCAAGAGTAACGTTGCCATCAACCTCGCCGTTCAGTTTCGGAAGATGGGAAAAAGAGTAATAATCCTTGATGCCGACTTTGGGCTTGCCAATATTGAGATCATGTTTGGTACAATTCCAAAACATAATCTCAGCGACCTTATTTATCAGGGGAAAAACATAAAAGATATCATTACCTGGGGACCTGAGGGGGTAGGCTTTATCTCCGGAGGTTCAGGTATTTCCGGAATGTACAACTTAAGCCGTGATTATCTTGTGTACATCATTGTTAATCTGGCACAGCTTGATGCTATTGCGGATATCATCATAATCGACACCGGAGCCGGAATTTCCAGCGCAGTTATGGAGTTTTTGGTTGCAAGCGGAGAGATCATTCTGGTTACGACACCGGAGCCGACATCTATTACCGATTCCTATTCTTTGTTAAAGGCGCTCAATCAGTCGCCGAGATTTTCAAGAGAGAATACCAAGGTGAAGGTTGTATCCAACAGGGTGTCATCAGATGATGAGGGTCAGCAGCTCTTTAACAAGCTAAATGCAGTTGTTGCAAGATATTTGAAGCTTCCGCTGACATATCTCGGGGCTATTCCTCAGGATCAGATGCTTGCAAGGAGCGTAATGCAGCAGTCACCTGTTTCTTTGCAGTACCCAAATGCCAAATCCGTTAAGGCTTTTGAAAATATCGCAGGAATGCTTATGAATCCGGGTGAGACCATGGAAGTTAAGCAGAGGGGTATGGCTGCATTCTTTTCCCATATCATCACAGGCAGAAAGCTTTCAAGCACACAGATCCCTGCATCTGCTTCGGCAAATGCACCTGTTTCACCAAATTAACAATTACCGTGTTATAATATTATTATCAAAATAATGGAGATAAATGAATGCTCACTGACTACATTTCACCGGGCAACAGGGTGGAGCTAAAGGCCACAGGCAAGTTATGGATGGACGATGATTCTCGTACCAAACACATCTACATGAGTAAGATAATGGACGTAACATCAGACGACAGAATTGAAGTGCTGATGCCCTTTGAGAGGGGGAAGATAGTTCTTTTACCGGTAGATGGAGAATACAGCCTGTGCTTTTATTCAACCAAGGGCCTGTTTCAATGCTTTGCCAAGATCGTTGACAGATACAGAAGCGACAACATGTACATTCTTGTACTGGATCTGACCAGCGAGCTTTCTAAACTTCAGAGAAGAGAATACTACAGATTCAGCTGTGCTCTGGAGCTTAAGTCAAGGCTCTGTTCCAAGGAGGAACAGGAGGCTTTTGAGATGAACAGAAAATACCTCGTTGATCCGGGAGATAACCTTCAAAAGAGCGTTGTTGTAGACATTAGCGGAGGCGGACTTAGATTTGTATCGAATTTCCGATATGAGGAGGGAAGCACAATATACTGTGCATATTCACTTCCGGGAAATCTGAACAAAGAGTATGAAATGATCTGCAATGTCCTTAAGGTCCAGGAGCTTGAAGCCAGACCGGGACTGTTTGAACACCGTATCCAGTACATTTACATTGACGAGACTTCCAGAGAAGATATCATACATTTTATCTTTGAGGAAGAACGAAAAATCAGAAAGAAGCAGACTTAATTATGAAAAAAATTCTACTTATTGATGACTCTGCACTCATGAGAACCGTACTCAGTGATATTATTAATGCAGATTCAAGATTCCAGGTGGTTGACAAGGCTAAGGACGGTTTAGAAGGCCTTGAACTTCTGAAAAAGAATACTTATGACGCTGTAGTTCTTGACATCAATATGCCTCGTATGGACGGTATTACGATGCTGAAGGAACTTCAGAAGAATAAGATCAAAGCCAGGATAATGATGGCCAGCACCGATACCAAAGAAGGTGCAAAGGTTACCATGGACTGTCTTGATCTGGGTGCTCTGGATTTCGTACATAAGCCTGACAGGGCTTCTGAGTGTAGAGGAGAAGAATTCGGTAAGCATTTCATCAACACTCTTGCAGCCGTGGCAAACAGTAGACTTCCGGTAGCAACAAAGGCATTCTCCTTTGAAGAAGCTAAGGAATCCAGAAAGGTTGTAGAGCTTGTAACAAAATCTGCCAGCAAGATTACCGGCAACAGAATTGTTGCAATAGCAAGTTCAACCGGAGGACCAAGAGCACTTCAGGCTGTAATACCCAAACTGCCCAAGAATCTCAAAACACCTGTTGTACTGGTTCAGCATATGCCGGAAGGCTTTACAGCTTCTCTTGCAGAGAGACTTGATTCACTCTCAGAGATTAAGGTAAAAGAAGCTGCCGAAGGCGATCAGCTCCAGAGCGGAACAGTTTATATCTCCCGCGGCGGAAAGCATATGCATGTGGTAAAGAGTGGTGGTAAGAGCACTATCCATTATGTGGATGGACCTACCAGAGAGGGTGTAAGGCCCTGCGCAAACTTTATGTACGAGTCCCTGATGGATTCAGATTACGACGAGATCTGCTGTGTTGTAATGACCGGAATGGGAGCTGATGGTACAGAAGGAATCAAGAATCTAAAGACAAAGAAAAAAGTACATGTGATCGGACAGGATGAAAGCACCTGTACCGTTTACGGAATGCCCAAAGCTGTAGCAACGGCTGGGCTTGTGGATCAGGTTGTTAAACTTGATAACATTGCCCAGGAAATAATAATGCATGTCGGTGTGAATTGAGGGGTTTCATTACTTTTTAATAATTCTTTAATCTAAAATTCTTAAATTCCTCCATTCAGAAAGCCGATATAATGTTCAAAAGTATGCGATAATAAGTATACACGTTGAACTAAATCTTTCTCATGGAGGTAAATAGGTTATGGATGTTTCCCAGTATCTAAGTGTCTTTCTCGATGAAGCAAAGGAGCACCTTCAGTCTCTTAATGACAACATCATGGTTCTCGAGCAGGATCCTGAGAATGAAGATTGTATCAATGAGATCTTCAGATCGGCGCATTCTATGAAAGGTATGGCAGGAACTATGGGCTATACCAGAATGCAGAATCTTACTCACGACATGGAGGATGTCTTCTCAGACGTTCGTGGCGGCAAGATCAAGATCAAATCTGCTGATATTGATGTTTTGTTGCAGTGCCTTGATGCTATTCAGGAGTACGTAGACAATATCACAGAAAATCAGGACGAGGGTACTGAGGAGCACCAGAATATAATTAAAGCTCTGGCAGATATACGTAATGGCACAAGCGGTGGCGGAGCAGATGCAGCGCCTGCAGCAGATGCTGCACCTGCAGCTGAAGCAGCACCGTCTGGTGGTGATGCGCCTGCGGCCGGAGCTGACGGTTCTTCGGATTACAGAGCAATTAAGCTCGATCCGTCTGTTAAATCTACATTGGAAGAAGCTGTATCACAGGGTAAGAAGATTTACGGTGTTACAGTTCATATTCAGGAATCCTGTATTTTGAAGGCAGCCAGAGGCTTCCTTGTTTTCAAGGGCCTTGAAGAAATCGGTGAGATTGCCGTTTCTGATCCTTCAACACAGGATATCGAAGATGAGAAGTTTGATTTCAGCTTCAGTTTAATAGTTATCACAGATGAATCAAAAGAAAAGGTTGAGGAAATAGTAAAGGCTGTTTCTGAGGTTGAAGGCTGTGAGTGCGGAGAATTCGATCTCAATGGCGCTAAGAGTGCCGAAGATAAGGAAGAAGCACCTGCACCTGCTCCTGCAGCAGAGGCTCCAAAGCCCGCAGCAGAGCCTGCTAAACAGACTCCTGCAGCTGCACCTGCAGCCGGCGGAGCAGGCGGAAAGAAGCCTGTCGGAAAGCCTGTTGTTAACAGAACAGTCCGTGTTGATATTGAAAAACTTGATGTTCTGATGAATCTTGTCAGTGAGCTTATCATTGCTAAGAACTCTCTTATTTCAGCAGCTAATACATCAGGTGTTAGTAACGGAAACGTCAACGAGCAGATTGAGTACCTTGAGAGTGTAACCACAAACCTTCATGAGTCAGTCATGAAAGTTCGAATGGTTCCTATCGAGAGCGTACTTCAGAAATTCCCTCGTATGATCCGTGACCTTAATAAGACTCTTAACAAGAAGATGGAACTCACCATGACAGGTGAAGATACAGAAATGGATCGTACCGTTGTCGATGAGATTGGTGATCCTCTTATGCACCTTATCAGAAACAGTGCTGACCATGGTATTGAGTCAGCTGAGCTTCGTGCACAGCGTGGAAAACCTGAAGTAGGACAGATATTCCTCCATGCTTTCCAGGATGGTAACAGCGTTGTTATCGAGGTTGGTGATGATGGTAACGGTATCGATGCTGAGGCTGTTAAGAATAAAGCTATTGAGAAGGGTGTTGTAACTCCTGAACAGGCAGCTCTTTTAACAGAAAAACAGTGTGTAGAACTTCTTTTCCATCCGGGATTTTCAACTGCCAAGCAGGTATCTGAAATTTCAGGTAGAGGCGTAGGACTTGACGTTGTTAAGTCAAAGGTTGAATCACTTTCCGGTGAAGTAACCGTTAGAACAAAGCTTGGCGAAGGTTCTACCTGGGTTATCAGACTTCCTCTTACACTTGCTATTATTCAGGCTCTGATGGTAATCATCGGCGAAGAGAAGTATGCTATTCCTCTTGACTCAATTCAGAGTATTGAGGATGTATCTCCTTCAGATTTAAAGCTCGTTGAGAATAAGGAAGTTATCAATCTTCGTGGAAGCGTAACTCCTATCATAAGACTTAATGAGGTTCTTGATACAGAGTCCACCAAGTCTCCCGATGAAGACATGGTAGTTGTTATTACAAGAAAGGGAGATCAGTCCTACGGACTTGTAATCGATGAACTCATGGGCCAGCAGGAAATCGTTATTAAGCCTCTTGGCAAGTATACATCTAAGTGTAAACTCATAAGCGGTGCTACTATCCTTGGTGATGGTGAGATAGCACTTATCCTTGATACTAACTCTGTAATTTAAGAGTTTGGCCGCGTGTTACTTCTATGTAAAAAGAAAGGAAGAATATCGATATGAATGAACTTAGAGATAAAGCCGAAGCTGGCGAGCTTATTCAGTACATTATTATAAAAATTGATGACGAGCAATACGGAATCAACATCAAATACATTGACAATATCGTTAGGATGCAGCAGATAACCAGGGTTCCCAAGGTTGATGACTATCTTAAGGGTGTTATCAATATTCGAGGCGAGATTGTTCCCGTTATGAGTGTAAGAAAGAAAATGGGACTTGCCGAGGATGAGATTACAGGAAAGACAAGGATCATTATCCTTAAGACCGGAGAAGGCGATCTTGTTGGTATCATAGTTGACCAGGTTAATCAGGTTCTCACACTTGATTCAAACAATGTAGAGAAGGTTCGCTATGATGACAAGAAGGGAAAGACAGAGGCATCATTTGTAAACGGAGTTGGACACTACGATGGTGGTCTTGTATCCATTCTTGATCTTGATGCAGTTGTTTCTGAGAAGGATGCAAAAGAGAAAGCACAAAACGCCGGCTGATCGGAGGATAAAATATGGGTGAGATGAGTCTTGACAATCTTTCCAGTCAATACTTTGACATTTTGAAGGAACTGGGAAATATTGGTGCCGGAAATGCAACCACAGCACTTGCGCAGATGATCGGCACAAAGGTAGATATGGCTGTACCACAGGTAAGACTCCTTGATTTTAAGGATGTCGGTGATATGATGGGCGGCGCAGAGCAGATCATGGCAGGTATTTATCTTGCTGTAGAAGGAGATATCGACGGAAGTATCATGTTCCTTCTCAACAAAGTGGCAGCAAGGCACCTGGTAGATAAGCTGATGGGGACAGGACCAAAGTCTGAGGATGAAGAGTTTGACGAGGTTGAGATGTCAGCTCTGAAGGAAGTAGGAAATATCATAACAGGTTCCTATCTGAATTCACTTTCTATGATGACTAACTTAAAGATGGTTCCGTCGATTCCTTACGTTGCCATTGATATGGCTGCAGCGATTCTTAGTGTACCTGCTATCCAGTTTGGTATGATGGGAGACAAGATCCTGCTGATTGAAACACAGTTCTTTGATGAAATGAAGCTTAGTGGATATTTTATTCTCCTTCCCGATATGGATGGATACAGTAAGATTCTTTCTTCACTTGGTATGGGAGATGTGCAGCTTTAAACGAAAGGGCGACATATGAGTCAAATAATTAAGGTTGGTATGGCCGATCTGAATATTTGTGTCAGCCCTGACGGAATAACAACTTTGGGACTTGGATCCTGCGTAGGAATTGCTGTAAGGGATCCGGTCACCAAGATTGGTGGCTTGGCACACATAATGTTACCGGACTCAACTGAGATCAAGAACAATTCGAATATACCGAAATTTGCTGACACGGGAATTGAGGAGCTGATAAAACAGATTGTGGCAAAGGGAGCCAGCAGGCAAAGGCTTGTTGCCAAGATTGCCGGAGGCGCCCAGATGTTTGCATTCCAGAGCAGTAACCAGACGATGCGCGTCGGAGATCGAAACGTTCAGGCTACGCTCAAAAAGCTCAAGGATATGAATATTCCCGTACTTGCTCAGGACACCGGTGATTCCTATGGTAGAACGGTCATTTTTTATCCGGAAAATGGAAACTTTGTAATTAGGGCAGTTGGAAAGCCTGAGAAAATTATATGAATACCGATATTGATCAAATTAAAAAAGTCAATACAAAGGTTGTCACACCGCTGATAGTGCTTAGCTGTACTGCGATCATTGCGATCTTTACGTACTTTAAGCACTATCCGGCAGGAGATTTTTTCATTATCGTATTTGCTTCGGTAGTGATCTTTCTTGTCATTGGCCTCATCATTGAGAAGATGCTCAACAGATTTCTTGAGATCAACTATGAGAAGGCCCTGGCAGAGAGACTCGAAGCAGAACGCCTTGAGGAAGAGGCAAGAGCCGCAATGGAGGCGGAAGGTGGCGAAGAAATCGGAACCGGAGAAGGTCAGGAATTGCCACCACAATTTTAAAAATTGGGGATAAAGTTGCATGGATGAGGCAGGCAGAAATAAATTATGGACAGAATATCACAAGACAAAATCAGCTGATATACGTGAGCAGCTGATTTTGGAGTATGCACCTTTAGTAAAACTGGTCGCCGGAAGACTTAGCATGTACCTTGGCTTTAACGTGGAATATGACGATCTTGTTGGTTATGGCATCTTTGGTCTTATCGATGCCATCGACAAATTTGATCTCATGAAGGACGTTAAGTTTGAAACTTATGCAAGCCTTCGTATCAGGGGAGCAATCCTTGACCAGATCAGAAAGATGGATTGGATTCCACGTACAATAAGACAGAGGCAAAAGAAAATCGAGGCCGCCATTCGAGAAATTGAAAGGGATGGAGGTCATGTTGCCACGGATGCAGAGATTGCTGCCAAGATGGAGATCAGTGAGGATGAGTATCAGAACTGGCAGAATCAGATGAAGGTTACAGGTGTTGTATCCCTCAATGAATTTATGGAGCAGGGATCGGATATACCTGAAGATTCCAACAACAGAAGCTCTTCATTTGTAAAACCAGAAGAGGCTATGGAAAAAGAAGAGCTAAAGAAAATGCTGGCTGAGTCACTGGAAAAGCTCACCGATAAAGAAAAGAAAGTCATTCTTCTTTACTACTACGAAGAACTTACACTTAAAGAGATTGCAGAAGTGCTTGAAGTCTCAGAATCCAGAGTGTCACAGCTCCATACAAGAGCACTCCAGAAGATGAGAGAAAAGCTTGGAGATTATCTTGGAATTGTAACAGGTTCCAGATAATGTGAGGTAGAATATGAATGGGTATTTTCAACTGGTTATAACACCAAAAGGAACCGGAATCAGGGTCTATGCACCGACCGATGGGGGTCAGCCCTTAAATGTCAATGACGTAAGGGATTATCTGGATGATAGAAAAATTCAATATGATGTAGTTGTTATTAACGATGCTGTGACAAAGGCGGATGAGAATGTTGTTATCTTTACAGATGCCCAGCTTCTTCCTGAGCGAGAAGGCTGTAAATTCGACATTTCAAAGGATCGTATGACTGTCACGGCATTTTTTTACCCTCCCAGCGAAGGAGCGGAGCTCATGACAGAGAAAGAAGTCATGAATTCCCTTGCTTACAGGAAGGTGACTTATGGCATACAGACTGATAACATTCACGATTTCTTTGAGCACAGAAAATACTGTACTGAGATTGTTGTGGCACAGGGTAAGCCGGTAAAAGAAGGCCATGATGCCAAAATAGAACTTCATTTTAATGCAAATCTGAGGGCAAAGCCCACACTAAAGGAAGACGGCAGTGTGGACTATTTCCATTTGAATCTCATAAACAATGTTCAGGCAGGACAGCTCCTTGCTACGTTGCACCCGGAAGAGCTCGGTGAACCAGGCATAAATGTTCATGGTGAGAATATTAAACCTCACGCTGTAAAGAGCGCTTTTATTAAATATGGAAAAAACACTGTTCTTTCCGAAGATAAACTGACACTGACTGCCGAAAAGTCCGGCCATGTTACTTTAAAAGACGGAAAGATCACAGTATCCGACGTCCTTGTTCTTGAAAATGTAGATGTTGCCACAGGTAATATAGATTTTGAAGGCAGCGTTGAAGTAAAGGGCGTTGTTGCGAGCAACTTCAGCGTAAAAGCAGGTGGAAATATCGTTGTAAGAGGTATTGTTGAAGGAGCTAACCTGGATGCAGGCGCCGATGTTATCCTTGAATGCGGAGTAAAAGCAGGTGGAAATATAAAGGCCGGCGGAAATGTAGTTACAAAATTTATAGAAAATGCTAATATATCAGCAAGAGGTGGAATAACCAGCGAGTGCATTCTCCATTCAACAGTATCTTCCGGAACAGAGATAAACGTAACCGGAAGAAGAGGCTTTATTGCCGGAGGTAAAGTATCCGCATCCGACAGGATAAAAGCCAAGATCCTTGGATCTGAGATGGGAGCCAATACAGTTATTGAGGTAGGCGCCGATCCACAGGTTAAGATAAGACTGAAAGATCTGCAAAAGAGCATCGCAGCGGCCAATAAGAACCTGGAAGGCATCAGACCTACTATTGAGGGCTTTACCAAGATGTTAAAGGCCGGAGCGAAGTTCACGCCGGATCAGGTTGCTAATGCCAAGAAGCTTATTGAACTCAATAAGACTCTTAGCGCTCAGGTCGAACAGGATTCAACTGAATATGCAGAACTTATGGAAAGACTTGCAGAGGCCAAGGAAGCTGATGTAATTGTTGAGGGGACAGCTTATCCGGGCACAACAGTAAGTATAGGCGAGCTATCCATGATAGTTAAAAAACCTGTTCAATACAGCAGGTTTGTAATAAAAGAAGGGGATGTGAGACTAGCACCGATCTAAGAGGAGAGAGGAGGTGTATGACCCATGTCAATCAATCACATCGATTTTGGGGTGATGGCGACATCGACAGATGTCACATCAATAAGGGCTGCCGAGGAGGCAAGACCCGTAGCGGACCAGCAGAATTTTCAGGCTCAGTTCAGAGAAGAGGTTCAGAACAAGGAACACTCCGTCAATGCCAAAAATGACATTGACCAGGGCAGAATGAACGCTGATGCGCAGGACAAAGGTTCAAACGAATACATGGGAGACGGTGGAAAAAACAGGAGAGGGAAAAACGGGGATAACCCACCTGAAAGACAGCTCACCGTTGAACAGATGGAGAAGATGGCAGGCAATATTCTTGACAGAAACGGAAAGCCTGTTGATTTTCGTATCTCATCCGGTTTTGATTTGAAGATTTGAGCTATCTATATTATAATAAATAGACGTATTTTTACGTACGTTTAATTTTTGTGGGGTAATTGGGCGGAGAAATGATAAGTATTACGGAAATTGTTCTCATCGTCGCGGGATTTGCCGCGATCATATTGGGATACCTTCTTCCTGCAGGAAAAGAGCTTGACGAAGAAGACAAGATGCTCATGGAACGTGAAATTCGTGAGCTTGTTAGACGTGAGGTTGAGGATCAGAAGGAAACCATCGAAGATATGGTGGATGACACCGTCGAGAATTCTCTGGACAGAACAGAAAGAGCCATGGAACGCATCTCCAATGAAAAGCTTTCGGCAATTGGCGAGTATTCTGATACTGTTATCAATGATATCCACAAAAATCATGACGAAGTAATGTTCATGTATGACATGCTCAATGACAAACACAAGAATCTTACCAATGTTGTCACTGAGGTAACAAAAAAGGCCGATGAAGCCAAGCAAGTTGTAAGAGATGCAGAAGCTACTGCCAGAGAAGCCCAGGAGGCAACAAGTTCTCTGAAGGCGCAGACTCCTGATAATGTAAGAGCGATTCTTTTAGATGAAACTGAGGATACATTAAGCGGGATCAAGATTCCCGTTAAGCCAAAGCAAATAACACCTGAGAAGGCAGAGCCTGTTAAGCCGGCTATGAGTCAGATAGAGCCTGAACCGGAACCTTTGCCGGTTGAGAGCGGATATGTAGATGAAAAGAATTTACAGGAACTTGATATTCTGGAAGAGATTCCTGCGGAAGTTCTTACTTCAGAGCAGATTTCAAATCTCCATGTGATAGGCGGAAAAGAAAAGGAAGAGACTTCATCCAAGGTTGTTCAGATAACCGAGGCTGTCAGAGTTGAAGGAAGATCCAAGAACCCTGATAAGAATATGAAGGAACTCACAGCCAACGATCCTGTTTCGCAGAATAAGCAGATCATAGAAATGCACAAGGCCGGCAAGTCTAATATGGTCATTGCAAGAGAGCTTGGCCTTGGTATAGGGGAAGTTAAGCTTGTAATCGATCTTTCAAACAAGCATAGAAAAGTCAGATAAGAGGATGTGCAGTACATGAAACTTAAGTATTATCTTCGCGGTATGGGAATCGGAATAATTCTCACTGCGATAGTTATGGGCTTTGCCCTTGGGGGAAGAAAGGCGACCATGAGCGATGCTGAGGTCATAAAAAGAGCTAAGGCTCTTGGAATGATCGAAAGCTCGGCAGAGGTTCTGACCCAGACACAAAGTGAAGACAGTGAGGTAGGAAGCGATGATGCATCTTCATCCAATCAGGCATTGGATCAAATCGGAGAAAAAATACCTGAAGAAGTCAACACGGAAATCGCTCTATCAGATCCACCTGTTTCAGAAGTGGCTGAAGAGACGAAAGAAACAGAAAATCAGATCGCAGAAAGTAGCAGCAGCTCTGATGCATCTGCCGATAATAAACAGGAAGAAGAAACAAGCACAGCTGCAACAAGCGGATCAGAAGAAGTAAGTTCAGCTGCAGAAACCTCAGTTAGTGAGGCGGCGTCAACAGAGTCAACATCTGCAGAAACCACAAAGCCTTCAGAAGATACAGCAGCAAGCAATTCAGGAACCAAACAGATCACAATCCCCGGAGGAATGGGAAGTGATGGCGTGGCTGCTCTTCTTGCAAGAGAAGGAATCGTAGATGATGCAGTAGCTTTTAATAAATATCTTGTAGAAAACAGGATTGATAGAATTATTAGATCAGGAACCAAGTCTTTTCCTGAAAATGCAACTTATGAACAGATAGCCAAGATAATAACCACAGGTTAAAAAAGAAGTGGAATTTCCGCTTCTTTTTTTGTTGATTTATTGCTTCTCTTATGATAATATTAGAGAGCTGTGGACTCATATAGGCTATTTATGCCCATTTGAAGGTACATAGCAGTAACAATTAAACACGCATATCCTTCTTCCAGGCCGGTGTCAGTAGTGCTGATCAGCCCGGAGCTCACCACATAGGATAACGCCCCTTGTGGACTTGCGAGTAAGGGATTTGCGGAAGATTAAACCAAACGGAGGTATTAAAATGAGCGTTGTATCAATGAAACAGTTACTTGAGGCAGGTGTACATTTCGGACACCAGACAAGAAGATGGAACCCTAAAATGGCTCCTTACATCTTCACAGAGAGAAACGGAATCCACATCATCGACCTTCAGAAGTCAGTTGTTAAGGTTGACGAGGCTTACAAGGCAGTATTCGAGATTGCACAGCAGGGTGGAACAATTCTTTTCGTTGGAACCAAGAAGCAGGCTCAGGATGCAGTTAAGACAGAGGCTGAGCGTTGCGGAATGTACTATGTAAATGAGAGATGGCTCGGTGGAATGCTTACAAACTTCAAGACAATTCAGTCAAGAATTGCTCGTATGAAGGCTATCGAGAAGATGCAGGAAGACGGAACATTCGATGTTCTTCCTAAGAAGGAAGTTGCTCAGCTTAAGAAGGAGCTTTCTAAGCTTCAGGCAAACCTTGGCGGAATCAGAGATATGAAGAGAATTCCTGATGCTATCTTTGTTGTAGATCCTAAGAAGGAGAGAATCTGCATTCAGGAGGCTGAGTCTCTTGGAATCACACTTATCGGTATCGGTGATACAAACTGTGATCCTGAAGAGCTTGACTTCATCATCCCTGGTAACGATGATGCTATCAGAGCAGTAAAGCTTATCGTTGGTAAGATGGCAGACGCTGTTATCGAGGCTAATCAGGGTGCAGAGTCTGATGCAGCTGCTAACTATGACGCTGAGGGCGCAGAGGAAGCTGCAGAAGAGACAGTAGAGGCTTAATCATCGAATAAAATAAACCTTACGGAGGATAGATAAATGGCTATTACAGCAGCAATGGTTAAAGAGTTACGTGAGTCTACAGGCGCCGGAATGATGGAGTGCAAAAAGGCTCTTACAGAGACTAACGGAGATATGGATGCAGCCGTTGAGTACCTTAGAAAGAACGGTATCATGAAGGCAGAGAAGAAGGCCAGCAGAATCGCAGCTGAAGGTCTTACAAGAATCGCCACAAAGGATGACAAGACAGCAGCAGTTGTTGAGGTTAACTCAGAGACTGACTTCGTTGCACAGAACGATAAGTTCCAGGCATTTGTTGAGGCAGTAGCACAGCAGGCTGTTAATTCAGATTCCAAGGATCTTGATTCATTCATGGCTGAGAAGTGGAACCTTGACGAGTCCAAGACTGTTAACGATGCTCTTGTCGAGATCACAGCAGTTATTTCTGAGAAGCTCAGCATCAGAAGATTTGAGAAGGTTGTCGCAGAGAACGGTATCGTAGTTCCTTACGTGCACGGCGGCGGAAGAATTTCTGTTCTTGTTGAGGCAGATACTGATGTTGTTAACGATGACATCAAGGATGCTGTTAAGAACGTAGCTATGCAGGTTGCAGCTCTTAATCCTAAGTTCATTTCTTCTGAGGATATTTCAGAGGAGTACAGAAACCACGAGAAGGAGATCCTTCTTGCTCAGGCTATGAAGGAGAACGAGGAGCTTCCTGAGAACAAGAGAAAGCCTCAGGAAATCATCGAGAAGATGCTTGTTGGACGTCTTAACAAGGAGTTCAAGGAGATCTGCCTCAATGAGCAGGTTTACGTTAAGGCTGAGGATGGCAAGCAGACTGTTGCTCAGTACCTTGCACAGGTTGGCAAGAACAACAGTGCAAACCTCAAGATCAAGAAGATCGTTCGTTTCGAGACCGGTGAGGGTATAGAGAAGAAGAACGAGAACTTCGCTGAGGAAGTTGCTAAGCAGGCAGGAACTCTTAACTAATTCTTTTAAGAAAAGCATTTCAGGGGCTTTGGTTAATCCAAAGCTCCTTTTTGTTATCCAAATATTATTTTGTGCACTTTGAATGTGGAATTTTAAGGGCAAATGTCATATACTAGTCATAGTGCGTTTTGGGGATGAAATACGCACATATTGTATGAAGAAGGTTGGGTGATTTCATTTTGGATGCAGCAGTAACAATCAAGGGAACAAAGTCAGGCATCATTCTGGTTTTGAATCCGTCTTTATCTTTCGAGGATCTTTGCCTTTCCATTAAGGATAAGTTTAAGGAGGCATCATCATTTCTCGGCAGGAACAATATGGGACTTCATATCAGAGGAAGGCAGCTCTCTGATGGAGAGACTGATAGAGTTGTTGAAATCATTCAGGCAAATTCAGACCTTACAATTACCTGTATCATTGACGATGAATCAGTATTTGAAACAGGCTTTAAGCGTGCTATGGGTGTTTTGGAACCGGAGCAGGAACCTGTTTCTATCGACGTGCCACTTGATGACACATTTGATGACAGCGCATTGATCTACAGGGGCAATCTGCGCTCCGGGCAGGATATTTCCAGTGAAAAAAGCATTGTAGTAATGGGCGATGTTAAGCCAGGTGCTAATGTTACTTCTTATGGAAGCATCTATATTCTTGGAGAATTAAGAGGCAATGCCTTCGCAGGTGCAGGAGGTGACAGGGATGCTATCATCATGGCACTGGACCTTCGTCCAATCCAGGTAAGGATTGCAGATGCCATAGCCATTTCTCCGGATGCTGAAAAAGGAGCAAAGCTTAAGGTAAAGAAAAAGAAGTTCTTATCCAGTACCGAAGGAGACCCGGAAGTGGCCTACATCGAGAACGGTCATATAGTTAAGACAGGCTACGGTGCATCATTTTTAAGAGAGTTTTATAAGATTTAAAAGAAGTTCAGGAGGAAAACATGGGAGAAGTAATAGTTATTACATCAGGAAAAGGCGGTGTTGGTAAGACAACAACTACTGCCAATCTTGGAACAGGTCTTGCCAAGCTTAACAAGAAGGTTGTTCTTGTTGATACTGATATAGGACTGCGTAACCTTGATGTCGTTATGGGACTTGAGAACAGAATTGTCTACACTTTGGTTGATGTTGTAGAGGAGAACTGCAAGTTGAAGCAGGCTCTTATAAGAGATAAGAAGTACGAGAACCTCTTCCTCTTACCTGCAGCTCAGACAAGGGATAAGACCAGCGTAACACCCGAGCAGATGAAAAAGCTCACAGATGAATTAAAAGCAGAGTTTGATTACATCATTCTTGACTGCCCGGCAGGAATTGAGCAGGGATTTAAGAATGCTATTGCAGGAGCTGACAGAGCACTTGTTGTTACTACACCTGAGGTGTCAGCGGTAAGAGATGCAGACAGGATCATAGGTCTTTTAGAGGCCAATGAAATCAAGAATCCTCAGCTGGTTGTAAACAGACTTCGTCCTGATATGATAAAGAGAGGCGACATGATGTCTGCGGATGATGTTGTGGATATTCTTGCAGTAGAGCTTATCGGTCAGGTTCCGGATGATGAGAATATTGTAGTAGCCACCAATAACGGTGAGCCTTTGGTTGGTGACAATTCACTGGCAGGTCAGGCATACATGAATATCTGCAGAAGAGTTACGGGTGAGGCAGTTCCTTTCCTTGATCTCGAAGCGAGAAAGGGGCTTTTTTCCTGGTTTAAGAAAAAGTGATAGGAGGCTGAGCAATGAAGATTACAGACATATTTAAAAAGAAATCATCAAGCGATGTTGCTAAAGACAGATTAAAGCTTGTTCTTGTATCTGACAGAGCCAGCTGCTCTCCTGAGATAATGCAGAAAATAAGAAGCGACATCATAGAAGTGCTTTCTAAGTACGCTGAGATTGATATGGATGGAATTGACATCAATTTCACCCAGATGGACACTGAGGATAACAGCGGTAAGACAGTTCCCGCTCTTTACGCCAATATTCCTATTAAGAACATTAATCATAGTGCAAAATAAACCAAATTATGGACAGTAACAGTAGAGGCCTTTCAGCTGCAAGAGTTAATGAACTTTTGCAGCAGGGAAAAGGCAACACACAAATTGAAAATATCGGAAAGACCAATAGGGAAATAATCAGAGAGAATATATTTACATATTTCAACCTGATATTCTTTATTATGGCCATTTTGCTGGTAATTTCCGGGGCATGGAATTCGCTTACCTTTCTTCCGGTTATTATCTGTAATGCCCTTATAGGTATTTTCCAGGGAATTAAGGCCAAGAACATTTTAGACAGGCTAAAGGTCCTTCACCAGACCACGGTGACAGCCATTAGAGACGGTGAAGAGAAGATTGTGCATGTAGACAAGCTTGTTCTTGGTGATGTGATAGTTCTTTCTGCCGGAAGCCAGATCTGCGCAGATGCAATAGTTATTGACGGTGAGATTTCCGTTAATGAGGCGCTTCTTACAGGTGAAGCCGATGAAATCAACAAGAAATCCGGAGATGAGCTCATGTCCGGAAGCTTTGTTGTTTCAGGTAAGTGCCTTGCAGAGCTGACAAGAGTCGGACAGGACTCTTACATTTCAAAGCTTATGCTTAAGGCCAAGAAGATGCCTTCTTCAGAGCAGTCCGAGATGGTAAAATCCATCAACAAGATTGTTGCTTTTGCAGGACTTATCATTATTCCTGTTGGCATACTTCTTTTTGTTCAGAGCTTTTTTATTCAGGGCAATTCCTTTGCTGAAAGCGTTCCATCAATGGTTGCAGCTCTTATCGGAATGATTCCTGAAGGACTCTATCTGCTCCTTAGCATTACGCTTGGACTTAGTACCATACGACTTGCCAAGCAAAAGGTTATGCTTCATGACATGAGAAGTATTGAGACTCTGGCGAGAGTAGACACGATCTGTGTAGACAAGACCGGTACCATAACCGACAACAGTATGCTTGTAGCCGATGCTGTTTTATCTGACGGTTCAAAGGAACCTGAGGCTTTAGATTACTATGTTAATCTGATAGCTGACTATATCGGATGCGTTCCGGATGACAACATAACCATGCATGCTCTTGAGGATTATTTCCCCATAAGAAACAGCAGAACATGTTTATCATTCCATCCTTTCTCATCAAAATTCAAATACAGCGGAGTTCAGTTCAAGGACGGAACCTATCTGATGGGAGCACCGGAGTTTGTGCTTCAGGATGAATATGAGAATTACAAAGACCTTATAAACAGCTATGCATCGGTAGGACTTAGAGTTTTATGTTTTGCGAGCTATTTCGGCGGAGCTGACGGAACAGCTGTCATTGATGAAAACAGTGATGATCTGTCAGTTGAGCTTCCAGACGGAGTACTTAAAGGGGCTAAGACAGTGCCTCTGGTATTCATTCTGCTGCAGAATCCTATAAGAGAAAATGCACCTGCAACATTTACTTACTTTAAGAAACAAGGCGTAAATGTCAAAGTTATATCCGGTGATAACCCCATGACTGTATCAAATGTGGCGGCCAATGCCGGCATTGAGAACAGTGATAAATATGTGGATGCCAGCACCCTTGACGATGGTGACATCCCAGCAGCTGTGAGGGAATACACTGTATTTGGACGTGTATCTCCTGAGCAGAAACAGAAGATTGTAAAGGCTCTTAAAAGAGATGGCCATACCGTTGCCATGACCGGTGATGGTGTAAACGATATCCTTGCCATGAAGGATGCAGATTGCAGCGTTGCCATGGCAGCCGGCTCTGATGCAGCTGTTCAGGCAGCTCAGGTTGTTCTCATGGATGATGACTTTGCGAACATGCCCAAGATAGTGGCAGAGGGACGAAGGAATATAAATAACATAGAGAGAACAGCAACACTGTTTTTGGTGAAGAATATCTTTTCACTGTTGCTTGCTGTATTCTCCATAATAAATGTTGTTACATATCCGCTCCAGCCATCACAGATCACCATGGTGAGCTTGTTTAACATAGGAATACCCGGTTTCTTCCTGGCTATGGAGCCCAACAATAAGAGAATAGAAGGTCACTTCCTTATTAAGGTTCTCTTAAAAGCTATGCCTGCAGCACTTACAGACTTTTTGGCGATAGCAGCACTGGTGGTATTTGGAAATACTTTTGGCGTGGATCAGGTGGATGTTTCGGTTGCTTCGACATTTCTTTTAGCAATAGTCGGATTTATTATCCTGGCAAACATCTGTTATCCTCTTAATAAGTACAGACTTCGTGTTATCGGAGGCTGTATCCTTGGCATGATACTTGCAGCAATCATCTTTAATGATCTGTTCTCTATCAGCCATGTATCAATGAAATGTGCTATGCTGTTTGTTTTGTTTGCAATTGCAACAGAGCCTTTCATGCGCTATCTTACTATGTTCTTTACCTTTGTCGAGGAGAAGGTTCAAAGTAATTTAGCATTTACAAAAGATAAAAGAGCATAATTCAAATTTTGTGGTATAATTTAATAGTATAAAATTTGATTTGATGGAGATTATTATGTGTATTAACGAAGAAAAATATGAATCACTCAAACTTGGAAAGCAGCTTTGTTTCCCGCTTTATGCTTGTTCAAAGGAGATCATCAGGAAATATAAGCCTTACCTTGATGATATTGACCTTACCTATACTCAGTACATCACAATGATGGTTCTCTGGGAGAAGGGCACTGTCAATGTTAAGACTTTAGGTGAGTGTCTCTATCTTGATTCCGGTACACTTACTCCTGTTCTTAAAAAACTTGAATCAAAGGGATATATCACAAGAGAGAGATCATCAGAGGATGAGAGAAATCTTGTTGTTTCAATCACAGAAGAGGGCATGGCTTTAAGAGAAAAGGCACTCTCTATTCCTGATGCAATGGGTTCATGTGTACAGCTCACAGCAGAAGAGGCTGGAGTACTCTACAAGCTTTTATACAAGATTATAGGAAATGTTAGATAATCTTTATTGATTTTTTTAGTCAACAGAAATATAATGTTATTCGGTCAGTTGTGCGTTTATTGGGGATTTGATTTTTTTTACAAAGGAAAGTCAAAAAATTAACATAAACGCACATTATTTATGGAGGTTTATATGACAGGTCACTCTCAGGATCATCATGATCACCATCATCATGAGCATCATCATGACCCTGAACATATGAAAGCTATCGTCAACAGGCTTTCAAAGGCAATAGGACACCTTGAGTCAGTTAAGACCATGGTGGAGAATGACAGAGATTGTACTGAAGTACTCATACAGCTGGCTGCCGTCAGATCCGCGATCAATAACTGCGGAAAAGAGATACTGAAGGAACATATGAGTCATTGCATTGTTCACGCAGTTCAGGACGGGGATGAACAGGCTATCGTTGAATTAAACGAGGCTGTCGACAAATTTATGAAAAACTCCTAAGCCTTGGCTTGGAGAATCGTATGTGAAAGGGGCGAAAATCCTTGACTATTCCAATTATTGACGTAGTAAACTTTCTAATTCTTTTCCCATTTATCATGGCAATAATAGTAGGACTTCTTAAGCAGACAAGCCGTCTTAGAAGTGCTGTTATTATGATTGGTGGGTTTACTATCATGGCAGCTGCTATTTATGTGGCAATTACCGTTATCACATCAGGAGATACATCTCAGTTTATGTATCTTGAGAACACCCACTTACCTGATAAGTTTGTGATCGCAGGAGAAGTATTCCTTATGTGCCTTGTATGCTTCCTCAGCATCAAGTACAAGAAATATTATGCGATCCTGTTCTCACTGGCAGGAACTATCCCGGTTCTTTGGATGGACCTGACAGGAAGAGTTGTAGAAGGTAATACTCATATCAGAATCGATACCTTTGCAGCTGTAATGTACCTTATTGTAGGTATCGTAGGTATCCTTATCTGTATTTACGCATCAGGATATATGAAGGACTATCATCATCATCACACAGATGTTCAGGATAGATCCAATTATTTCCTTGCTCTTATGTTTGTATTCCTTGGAGCAATGTTTGGACTTATCTCATCAGACAGCCTTAGCTGGATTTATTTCTTCTGGGAGATCACATCAGTTTGCTCATTCCTTATGATCGGATACACAAGAACACAGGAAGCAGTAGACAATTCATTCAGAGCACTTTGGATGAATCTTCTCGGTGGATGCGGATTCGCAGCAGGACTTATGATCTGCAACATGGGATTTGGCATTTCTAACTTAAGCCAGGTTACAGATATGGGTATGAAGGAGGCTGCTCTTATTGTACCCGCTACACTGTTTGCGTTTGCTGCACTTACAAAGAGCGCACAGTTCCCATTCTCAAGATGGCTCCTTGGCGCCATGGTTGCACCTACACCTTCAAGTGCACTTCTTCACTCGGCTACAATGGTTAAGATCGGTGTATATATGCTGATCAGACTTTCACCTCTTATGAAGGGAACACTGACAGGTGTAATGATCACTGTCATCGGTGGATTTACATTCTTTGCTGCATCACTTCTTGCTATTACAGTAAGTGACGGTAAGAAGGTACTTGCTTATTCAACAATTTCAAACCTTGGTCTTATTACTGCATGCGCAGGTACAGGAACTCAGGAAGGTGTTTGGGCAGCTGTTATGCTGGTTCTTTTCCATGCTGTTTCCAAGTCACTTCTGTTCCAGACAGTCGGCGATATCGAGAACTGCATGCACAGCCGTGACATCGAGGATATGCACGGTCTTATCATCAAGCTTCCAAGACTTGCTTTCATCATGATCATCGGTATCTGCGGAATGTTCATGGCTCCTTTCGGAATGCTGGTATCAAAGTGGGCAGCGCTTAAGTCCTTCGTTGATTCAGGATCTGTATGGCTGGTTCTTTTCCTTGTATTTGGTTCAGGAAGCACACTTTTCTACTGGGCTAAATGGCTTGGAAAAATCTGTACAGTAATCCATCAGTCCTTTGAGCTTGAAGATATTACACCAAGAAGTGAGCTGGTTTCAATTTTCCCTCTTACTTCACTTATCATCATCATGTGCTTTGCATTCCCATGGATGTCAGGCCACATGATCCAGCCAATCCTTGATGAGGCATATCATGCTAACATCCCTGATGTTATCGGCGGAAGTGATGTCATCATCATGATGATCATGGTTGCTATGGTATTCATGATTCCTATTGGATCAAGATTCCTTTCTATTGGTAAGAACTCCAAGATGACAATGTCTTATGTAGCCGGTGTTAACGCGGGCGACGACAGACATTACATAGACTCCTTCGGTAAGGAGAGAGCCCTTTACATGTCTAACTGGTACATGGAAGATTACTTCGGAGAGAAGAAACTTCTCTGGCCTTGTATCTGGGTAGCAGCTGTCCTGGTGGCAGTAATGCTGATCATCGTTGTTGGAGGTGCTATCTGATGGAAATTAACTTTATTATAAAAGCCGTATTATACTTAATACTTGCTCCTCTTATCGGAGGACTTCTGTCAGGTACTGACAGACTCTTTGCTGCACGTATGCAGGGAAGACAGGGCCCACCTATTATTCAGCCCTTCTATGATGTAAACAAGCTCCTTCACAAACAGACCACCGTTGTTAACAGTATCCAGGTTCTGTTTGTGACAGGATATCTTATCATGACCGTATTTACAGGTTGTCTTTTCTTTGCAGGCGGAGATATGCTCCTTGTATTCTTTGCGCTATCAATGTCAGAGGTACTTATGGTCATGGCTGCCTTTTCAACCAACGGTCCTTACAGTATCATGGGTGCACAGCGTGAGCTTCTGCAGATGATGTGCTATGAGCCTATGACCCTGCTTGTTGCAATCGGATTCTACTATGCACAGGGAAGCTTCATGGTAAACGACCTTGTCAAGGCAAGTTCACCTGCTATTATTCAGATTCCCGGCTTCTTTATCGGCTTCGTATTTATCCTGATAATCAAGCTTCGTAAATCACCTTTCGATCTGAGTACATCACACCACATGCATCAGGAGATGGTAAAGGGACTTACAACAGACCTTTCCGGATCAAACCTTGCTCTTGTTGAGATTGCTGAGTGGTATGACACAGTCCTGATGATGGGTATTGTTGGAATGTTCTTTATTACGCAGAGCCCTATCAGCAGAATCTGGGCAATAATTGCCTGCATTGTTGTATTCTTCCTTGAGACACTTATTGATAACGTGTTCCCTCGAGTTAAATACATCACAATGCTTAAAGTAACATGGGCAGTTATCCTTGTATTTGCAGGAACTAATCTGCTGATCCTCAACGTACTGAAATAAGAATAGAAGGGAAGTAAATCAATGAACATTGCAAAATCACCATGGGTGTTACATTATGACGGTTCCAGCTGTAACGGCTGTGATATAGAAGTTCTTGCTACCATGACACCTCTCTATGATGTTGAGAGATTTGGTATCATCAATACAGGAAACCCCAAGCATGCAGATGTGCTGCTTCTTACAGGAGGTATCAATGCACAGACAGCTCCTGTTGTGAGACAGCTCTACAACATGATGCCTGATCCAAAGGTTGTTGTAGCTTGCGGAATCTGCGCATGTGATGGCGGTATTTTCAAGGAGTGCTACAACATTCTGGGCGGAGCAGATAAGGTTGTTCCCGTAGACGTATATGTTCCCGGATGTGCAGTAAGACCCGAGGCTCTTATTGAGGGCGTTGTTAAGGCAGTAGGCATCCTTGAGGAGAAGAGAGCTAAACTTAAGGCCTCCATGAAGCAGGGCTACTGTACAGTAGACTATTCAAAGATGGCTATTCATATGACTGCGGATGACTACGATCCAAGTACACAGTATGACGCAGTACTTACTGAGGAAGCGCTTAGACAGCAGGCTGAAGAGAAGATCAAGGCAACTGCTAAGCCTGCTCCCAAGCCGGTAGCTCCTGCAGCACCTGCGCAGGCAGCACCAAAGGCAGCTGCACCAGCACCTACACCTGCACCAGCTCCTGCAGCGGCAGATAATTCTGAGAAAGGAGAAAACAAACAGTGAATACAGAATTTATAACTGTTAATCCAGAAAGCATCATTGATGAATCTCAGAAGCTTAAATTTGCCGGATACCATCTTATTCAGCAGTGCGCAACAAGAGTTCCCGATGCATACGAGCTCATTTATACCTTTGGAAAAGACCTTGAGATGAAAAACCTCAAGATGGTTCTTCCCGAGGATCAGGAGATCTCAAGTATCACAAGTATTTATCCCTGCGCATTCATTTATGAAAATGAGATGCATGATCTCTTCGGAGTTCAGATCAAGATGATCAACATTGACTTTGAAGGAAAGCTCTATCGCACAGCGATCGAGACACCATTTAAATAATTGGAGGAACCAAAATGTCTACTAGAAGTGTAATTCCATTTGGACCCCAGCATCCGGTTCTTCCGGAACCCATACATCTTGACCTTGTTATGGAGGATGAGAAGGTCGTTGAAGCAATCCCTTCAATCGGATTCATCCACAGAGGTCTTGAGAAGCTGGTTGATAAAAAAGATTTTAATGAGATGGTCTATGTTGCTGAGCGTATCTGTGGTATCTGCTCACTGGGCCATGGCCTTGGATACAGTGAGGCTGTTGAGCACATCATGGATATCGATGTGCCTTCAAGAGCTAAGTACCTTCGTACAATCTGGTCTGAGCTTTCAAGAATTCATTCACATCTTCTCTGGCTCGGTCTTCTTGCCGATGCTTTCGGATTTGAGTCACTCTACATGGAGTGCTGGAGACTTAGAGAAGAAGCTCTTGATATGTTCGAGGCTTCTACCGGCGGCCGTGTAATCTTCTCAGTTATGAAGGTTGGTGGTATCAGAAGAGATGTATCAGATGAGATGCTCAAGGACTTCTATCAGAGAATAAACAAGATGGAAGAGGACCTTAAGGTTATTTCTAAGCCATTCCTTAATGATATGGCTGTACAGACAAGGCTTCGCGGCGTTGGTATTCTTACTGCTGAGCAGGCTGATGCTCTTGGATGTGCAGGACCTTTCCTTAGAGCCAGCGGTATTTCAAGAGATATCAGAACAACAGGCTATTGCGCTTACGGCGATGTTGATTTTGAGCCTATCGTTTCAACCGAAGGCGATTCCTATGCTCGTACAGAGTGCCGTATAAAAGAGATATTCCAGGCATTCGATATTATCCGTCAGCTCATCGATCACATGCCTTCAGGCGATATCGATGTTCCTGTTAAGGGAATGCCAAACGGCGAGTATGTAATGAGAATTGAGCAGCCTCGTGGAGAAGCTATCTACTACGTTAAGGCTAATGGCACTAAGTTCATAGACAGAATGAGAGTCCGCACACCCACTTTTGCAAATCTTTCAGGACTCGTTGAGACACTTAAGGGATGCGACCTTGCTGATGTGCCTATTCTGGTTCTTACAATTGATCCATGTATCAGCTGTACAGAGAGATAATCATTTGTTAAAAGAGATGTTTTTCACTTAAAGGAGATAGAAATGGCAATTGTAAGTTTCAATAAAACAGTACTTCATAATCTCTTTTCAAAGCCTAAGACAAGAAAGGTAGAAAAAGAGTACCCGGAAGGAACAAGAGGACATGTTGAGAACGATATGGACCTTTGCATCCTCTGCGGATTATGTTCAATTAAATGTCCTACACACGCTATTACTGTAGATAAGGCAGAAAAGACCTGGTCCATCAGACCTATGAGCTGCATCCAGTGCAGATGCTGTGTTGATAACTGTCCTAAGAAATCACTTTCCATGGGACTTAGATTCCAGGAACCCGGATCAGAAAAGGTTACCAAGACCTTCAAGCAGTCTGAGAAGGCTATAGCTGCTCAGGAAGCTCTTATGAAGGCAGCTAAGGAAAGAGCAGCTGCTGCAGCTGCTGCTAAGGCAGCTCAGGCACAGGCACAGGGAAATGCTCCCGCACCTGCTCCGGCAGCACCGGCTCAGGCACCTAAGCAGGAAGCGCCTGCAGAAAACAAAGGATGACAAAAATAATAACAGTTAAAGGGGCGGTTCAGGGTGTTGGATATCGCCCCTTTATTGCTAAGTGGGCAACTAAATACGGCTTAAAAGGCAACGTGAAGAACATAGGGGCAGCTGTTGAGATACTTATATCCGGTAAAGAAGCAGATATTGCCTCTTTTGTTTGTCTGCTCAGAAATGAAATGCCACTTGGCGCCTACATTTTGTCTGTAACCGAAAAAGAGGCAGATACTTCTTTGGAAGTTCCCGATGACTTTTCTATCATCGAGAGTAAAGAGCTTAATCTTTCAGAGGAGATTCCTGTTTTTCTTCCCGATATCGGTATCTGCAGGGATTGCATGGATGAACTTCTTGATAAGAAGAACAGAAGATATGCTCATCCGCTAATAAGCTGTGCTGTTTGCGGACCGAGATTCAGCATAATAAACAGACTCCCTTATGACAGGGAAACAACTACGATGGACAAGTTTGAGATGTGTCCAAAGTGCCTTGATGAATACTCAAATGGCAGAAGACACTATGCTCAGACCATATCATGTCACGACTGCGGACCTCAGATGAAGTTTTTGTTTACCGATGATAACGGAAAAACGCAGGAACTTCAAAAAGAAGAGGCGATTGAAAGAGCGGTTGCGGAGCTTAAAAATGGTAGAATAATCGGACTTAAGGGAGTGTCCGGCTATCAGCTTGTATGCATCCCCACAGAAAGTGCAGCACTTGAACTCAGGAAGATTAAGGGCAGGGAGAATAAGCCTTTTGCTGTAATGTTTTCTGATGAAGAAGCTGCATCTAAGGCAGCTCATATAAGCCCGCTTGAGAAGGAACTGTTAGAATCTTCAGAACGGCCCATAGTTCTTTTGACAAAGAAAACAGACTTTCCCTTCGAGGTTGATAAGGGAAGCAGATATATAGGAGCGTTTCTGCCATCTGCCGGAATACACAGGATTTTATGTGACGAAGTCGGACCTCTTATTGTGAGCAGTGGAAATAAGTCTGATTCTCCGATCATTTTTAAAGATGACCTTTTTGAGAAGACTTTTCTTGGTGAAATCGCCGGAATCCTTTACCATGACAGGGAGATAAACATAGCCCAGGATGATTCTGTAGTATTTACGATAGATAGCAGATCCGGAGAATCAGCTCAGTTTATCAGAAGGGCAAGAGGCTATGCTCCGCTTCCTTTTGTAATAGAAGGAGACAGCTCTTTTGTTCAAAACAAAGAATGTATCCTTGCAACAGGCGGCGATCTGAAGAACACGATATCATTTGCTAAAAAGGACAGAATCCTTACAACGCATTACATTTCAGATCTTAATAATGATACCTATAGCATGGACTTCTGGAATGGGGTAAAAAGACACTACGAAGAGCTCTTTGAGCTTGAGCCGACAGTGGTGGTAAGTGACCTTCATCCGCTTTATGCATCATCCTATATGGCTGATAAGATGAAGCTTAAACAGCTTAAGCTTCAACATCACTTTGCACATATATATTCCGTAATGGCTGAAAACGGCATAAATGAAGCACTTGGTGCTGCCTTTGACGGAACAGGATACGGACTTGACGGTGCAATCTGGGGCGGTGAGTTTATCAGGATAAAAAGTGATGATCCGATCAGAATGGGGCATCTCTCATATGTAAATCTTGTGGGCGGAGATAAGGCCTCCAAAGATGCTGTTCAGACCATGAGCTGTTATATTGGTGAATGTATAAGCTTGGGACTTCTTGATGATAAGAGAGTTTTAATGGACAGCAAAATTAAGATGATGATGGCAGCCCAGAAGATTGGAGCAGGAAGTTTTAAATCCTCCAGTATGGGAAGGCTTTTTGATGCTGTAGCAGCTCTTTTGGAGATATGTTCTTACAATACCTATGAGGGTGAGTGTGCAGTTAATCTTGAGAAATATGCCCATAGCTTTGTGGAAGAAGATAATGGAGCTTATCCGGAGTTTGAGTTTAAGATGGAAAACGAAGGCGGCGAGTTAGTCTTTGACCAGATAGGCTTATTTAAAGATATATACATGTGTTATAATACTAAAGCTTATGATGCAAAAGCCATAGCTTACGGTTTTCATATGGCAATAGTAAAAATGATAAAAGAAGCATTTGAAGAGCTTAGAGATGAGATAGGAATCAATACTGTTTGCCTTTCAGGCGGAGTTTTCAATAACAGGATAATTCTTGGCAAGTCTGCAGAGGCTCTAAGTAATCTTAGCTTTAAAGTGTATTGGAACAAAAAGGTGCCTCTGGGTGACGGAGGTATATCCCTTGGTCAGGCGTATTACGCAATGCTCAAGGGAACAGATAAATAGGAGTATTATATGTGCGTAGCATTACCCGGAAAAGTAATTAAGATGGACGGAACTAAAGCCACTGTGGACTTTAGCGGAAATATCGTAACTGCCGAGGCCGGACTTGTTGATGTCAAGGTTGGTGACAGAGTCCTGGTTCACGCAGGCTGTATCATTCAGACCATGGACGATTCCATGGCGGACGAGCTTGAAGAGATGTTTAAAGAAATCGAGGATATAGGCGTTGGCGGCTGATAACATGTTACAAAGAGTAATTGAAGA
Source organism: Butyrivibrio sp. NC2007 (assembly GCF_000421405.1). Lineage (GTDB taxonomy): Bacteria > Bacillota > Clostridia > Lachnospirales > Lachnospiraceae > Butyrivibrio. The sequence goes on along the minus strand of NZ_ATWY01000001.1, from coordinate 279,536 downwards.
GCTAAAGAATTACGATGGTGAAGAAGTGAGGATCATGGAAGTCTGCGGAACACATACTGCAGCAATCTCCGAAAACGGTATTCCTTCCATGTTATCACCTAAGATCAAGCTGATATCAGGCCCGGGATGTCCTGTGTGTGTTACTGTAACAGCAGTGATAGACAGGCTTGTAGAGCTTTCTCTTTCTGAGAACACCTGTGTGCTCACTTTCGGAGACCTTATCAGGGTTAAGGGCAGTAAGATGTCACTATCCGATGCCAAGGCAGAGGGGGCAAACGTAAGGATGCTCTATTCGCCTATGGATTCGATTGCAATTGCAAAAGAAAACCCTTCGACAAATTATGTCTTTGCAGCTATAGGATTTGAGACAACGACACCTGTTTACGGAAGAGTTATTGAGAAGGCTATTGAAGAACACGTAACCAATCTAAAGCTCTTAACTTCACTTAAGACAATGCCTCAGGTAATCCGATGGGTTGTAAAAAATGGCGGAGGTATCGATGGCTTTATAGCACCGGGACACGTGGCAGCTGTTACCGGCGAAGAGATATTTAAGGATCTGGCAAAAGAGCTTGGGATTCCCTTTGTTGTATCGGGCTTTGAGGGAGAACAACTCCTCCTTACCATTTATGCTCTGGTAAAAATGAAGGGGAAGGGCGGATTTAAAAACCTCTATAAACAGGTTGTTACTCCAACTGGCAATGAAATGGCCAAATCCTGCGTTGATAAGTACTTTGAGAAGTCTGATTCATCCTGGCGTGGAATGGGCAAAATTGAAGGCTCAGGAATGATTTTAAGGCAGGAGTACAAGGACTTTGATGCAGGAAGCTTTGGCCTTGATGAAGACCACATGCCACCGGGATGCTCTTGCGAGAAGGTTCTTGTAGGCAAGATAACACCAAATCAGTGTCCTTTATTCGGAAAGAGCTGTACGCCGGACAATGCTCACGGCGCATGCATGGTTTCCACAGAAGGAAGCTGCTATAACTACTATATTTCAGGGAGACGTTAACTTGAAGATAACAATGGCTCACGGAAGTGGTGGAGAGTCCACTTCAAAACTTATATCAGAAGTATTTGCCAAGCATTTTAATAATGAGTATCTGTCCAAACTCGAGGACTCAGCTGTAGTTCCCGGAGCAGGTAAACTTGCTGTAACAACAGACTCTTTTGTTGTAACTCCGCTTGAATTTCCGGGTGGAGACATCGGAAGGCTCTGTGTTTGCGGAACTGTCAATGACCTTCTTATGAGCGGAGCAGTTCCCAAGTATATCACCTGCGGATGCATTCTCGAGGAGGGGCTTGATATAGATCTTCTTGACAGAGTTATAGCATCAATGGCTGAAACTGCCAGGGAGGCTGGCGTTGTCGTTGTCACAGGAGATACCAAGGTAATAGAAAACAGAGGTGGAGAAGGCGGACTTATCATCAACACTTCGGGAGTTGGCTTTATACCTGATGATCTTGATGTACCGGGACCTTTTAAGCTTCAGGATAGTGATAAGATCATAATTTCAGGCAATCTTGGCGACCATCACGCGGCTATTCTCGGAAAACGTATGGGTATTGAATCTAACATTGAGTCAGATAATGCACCACTAACTGAGATGGTTGGTAAACTCTTAAACGAAGGCGTAAGGGTTCATGCCATGAGAGATGTTACAAGAGGAGGTCTTGGTACGGTTCTTAACGAGTTTGCTTCAGCTTCTGAGTGCAGCATAGAGCTTGTAGAGACAGACCTTCCCGTATCACCTGCAGTTAAAGACTTTTGCGGAATCCTTGGCCTTGACCCTATATACATGGGCAATGAGGGCAAGATGGTATTGTCTGTCCACGAGGAGGATGCGGAGAAAGCTCTTTTACTCATAAAGCAGTCTCGTTACGGTGAAAATGCAAAGGTAATCGGATCAGTAAAAAAAGCCGATATAAATAGTGGCGACATCGGAGTCTTTGTCAGGACAAAAATAGGCGGAAAGCGCGTGGTTGGGCCTATGTATGGGGAAGGACTTCCAAGAATCTGCTAGATGTGGTATTATACAATTCATAAGATTTTTAGTGGTTTTTTGTTTTGTACTAATTAAAGATCAGGGTAAAATATGGAATTTAAGAGAATTAATAAAGATACAGTAACATGCATCATCACTGAAGATGATATGTTTGAACAGGGAATAAAGCTTGAGGATCTCTTCGAGAAGAAGAAAGAGGCCATGGACTTTTTACATGAAGTCATGAAGAAGGCAGAGGAAGAGGTTGATTATAAGCCTACAGGCGCATTCATGCCGATGCAGATAACGGTTCTTCCGGATCATTCAATTTCCCTTACACTTTCAGAAAATGCTTCGGCATCCTTTAGCGAGATACTTAAGAACCTCACCGAGAAAGCCGGAATACAGATTCCCAAGAACGTCCTTGAGGATATCGGGGACAGTGCTTCTGAGGATCGCATAAACAGGCTTAATGAGTATCTTAAGAGTCTTAAGCAGCTCACCAATTCGGTTAAGGATATGATGAGCGAAGATAGCGATGCAAAAGATGATAAGAAGTTCACCGTAAATGGCAATGCTACCGTAGAGAGCGCCAAGGAAAAGGCTGACAAGATTTCAACACCTGCAGGCAGGAAGAAAGAGCTTTCTGATGAGGAAAAGAATCAAAGAAGGCTCAAATTCCACGAGTACATCTTTGAATTTGATGATCTTAACACAGTTATCAAATTCTGCAAGAAGGCACCAAAGGGGCTGAGAATTTCCAGCAGCTTGTACAAGAACTCTGTAAACGGCAAATATTATCTTGATCTCTTAAGACAGGGTGAAGAAGCCAAGGTATTTGCATCACTGTTTACAATGGCATACGAATTTGGACATTTTCAAGCTAGTAACCTTAATGTAATTGCACACATAAAAGAGAATTACGATTGCATCATCAAATGTAATGCAATTGGTGAAATGGCATCACTTGATATGTGACGAAGATCATAGAGGAACGGCAAAGAAAAATGCCGTTCCTTTTTTATTTGTAGGGCAGATGATCCATGAGACTTAACAAGTACATTTCTTCCTGCGGAGTTTGCTCCAGAAGAGAAGCTGACAAGTTAATAGCTGAGGGAAGAATCACGGTCAATGGAGAGCTTCCCTCACCCGGATTGGATGTATCTGAAACGGATACAGTCTGTCTTGATGGGACAGTAATAGAAGCCAAGGAGAAACACAGTTACCTTGCCTACTATAAGCCTGTGGGAGTTGTATGCACCACCAGGGATTCCCATGCGGAGAAGACCGTCATTGATGACCTTGGGTTTTCAGACAGAGTAACTTATGCCGGTAGGCTTGATAAGGAAAGCGAAGGACTTCTTATCATGACAGACGACGGAGACCTTATCCAGGCTATGATGAAGGGCTCAAACAAGCATGAAAAAGAGTATGAAGTTACAGTTAACAAAAACATAAACGGCGACTTTTTAAAGAAAATGTCTCTTGGTGTATATTTAAGGGACCTGGACAGGACAACAAGGCCTTGCACAGTTAAACGGACAGGAACAAGATCTTTTAACATAATACTGACACAGGGGCTTAACAGGCAGATAAGGCGAATGTGTCACGAACTGGGCTTTGAAGTTGTGAGCCTTAAAAGAATTCGCGTAATGTGCGTTGAACTTAAGAACCATAACCTTAAGGCCGGGGAGTATGAGAGCCTTACGGATGAAGAAGTGGCAAAATTATACAGAGATACAAAATTGGGGGAGAAAAATGGCAACAGAAGAGATAAAAAGGGAGTATGAGGAGCTTGTAAAAACCATAAAGCACCATATGGACCTCTACTATAATCAGGATACACCTGAGATTTCAGACTATGAGTACGATCAGCTCATGCAAAGGCTTAAGGCCATAGAAAGAGAGAATCCGGAGCTCGTTACAAAGGATTCTCCCAGTCAGATCATCGGTGGAACAGCAAAGAGAGAAGCCGGTGTCAAGATAACTCACAACGTTCCGATGCTATCAATTGAAGATGTTTTTAATACTGGTGATGTAGCTGCTTTTGTAAACAAGGTGCATGGAAGGCACCCCGGAGCTGTGTTTTCCGTTGAGCAGAAGATTGACGGCCTTAGTATGTCGCTGCGCTATAACAGGGATGAAAGTGATGGTAAGCTTCACCTGACTATGGCAGAGACCAGAGGAGACGGCCTTATCGGCGAGGATGTCACAGCCAATGCCCTTGTAATCCCTGATGTGAAAAAGACACTGGACCTTCCCTATGAGTATCTGGAACTCAGGGGAGAAGTATATATGTCCCATGATGATTTTGAGGCCTTTAATGAGGAGCAGGAAAAAGCAGGTAAAAAGCTGGCTGCAAATCCAAGAAACCTCGCTGCAGGAACTCTTCGTCAGCTCGATCCGGAAGTTACAAGAAGCCGTGGCCTTAAGATGTTTGTGTTTAACGTTCAGGACGGTCCTGATGAGATAAAAGCATCTCACGTAAAAGGTATGGAAATCCTTGAAAAGGCCGGTGTAAGATGCGTATTTCACAAGGCCTGCGAAAGCGCAGAAGAAGTAATTGATGCAATAAACATCATAGGAGAGATGAGAAATGATCTGGATTTCGACCTTGACGGAGCTGTAGTCAAGGTGGATAACACAGCCTGGAGAGATGATTTCCCTGCAGGTTCCAAGTATTCAAGCGGACACATTGCATATAAGTATCCTCCTGAAGAGAGAGTTATTGAGATGGATGAGATACTGGTTGATGTCGGAAGAACAGGTAAGCTCACATTTACAGGAAGCTTTCACGACGCCGAGACAGGTAAGCCTGCAAGGCTCTGCGGAACCAGTGTATCAAGGGCGACTCTCCATAATCAGGACTACATCACAGATATGAAGATAGGTATTGGCGGTCATTACAAGCTCTTTAAGAGCGGAGAAATCATTCCGAAGCTTAACGGATGTGTCAAGGAGCCTTCAGTAGTATTTGAGGCACCTAAGACCTGCCCTGTATGCGGAAGCCATCTTGTAAGAGAAGAAGATACAGCAGATATCAGATGCATCAATCCCAACTGCCCGGCGCAGGTAACAAGGACCATTGCATACTTTGTATCAAGAGATGCAATGAACATCATGGGACTTGGAGATACTCTTATAGATGCTCTTGTAAGTGAAGGTTATCTTAAGAGCTACGCTGATATTTATCATTTAAGAGACCACAGAGATGAGCTCATAGAAAAAGGACTTATCGGAAAAGAGAAGAATACGGATAAGCTCCTTGCAGAGATAGAAAAATCAAAAGAAAATGATCCCGTGAGGCTCCTTACAGGACTTGCCATCAGAAATGTCGGCAAATCCACTGCCAGAGAGATAATGAAGCACTTTGATGATCTCTCAGACTTGGAGAGAGTTACTGTTGATGGCTTTATGAGCCTTCCTGACATCGGACAGACAACAGCTCAGGATCTGTATGAATTCTTCCATGATGAGAAGAATACGGCTATAATTGAAGAAATGAAGAGCCTTGGCCTTAATATGAAGGCGATAAAAGACGCTGATGCTTCCGACAAGCTTGCAGGAATGACCATCGTTGTCACAGGTACACTTCCTACTCTTGGCAGAAAGGAAGCGGAAGAGCTCATAGTCAAGAACGGCGGAAAGGCATCCGGAAGCGTTTCAAAGAAAACTTCTCTGGTGCTTGCCGGAGAAGCAGCCGGAAGTAAGCTGACTAAGGCAAATGAACTTGGAATAAAGGTCATAGATGAAGCTGAGTTTCTTAATATGCTAAAATAAAAGCTATTATTACATCAAGGAGATAAGCAAGATGCCAATCAAAGTAAAAAATGATCTACCTGTCAGAGACATACTTGAAAAGGAGAATATATTCGTAGTAGATGAGAACAGGGCTATGCACCAGGATATCAGATCTCTCCAGATATGTATCCTCAATCTGATGCCACTAAAGGAAGATACAGAGCTTCAGCTCCTTAGGTCCCTGTCTAATACTCCTCTTCAGATTGATGTATCCTTCATGCAGATGAGCTCACATCACTCCACAAATACATCACCCAACCATCTGGACAGGTTTTATCATACCTTTGATGAGCTTAAGGAAAACACATACGATGGTCTTATTATCACCGGAGCGCCTGTAGAACAGATGAAGTTTGAAGAAGTTGATTACTGGGACGAGCTCTGCAGAGTTTTTGAGTGGTCCAAGGTAAATGTAACCAGCACCTTCCACATCTGCTGGGGAGCTCAGGCAGGAATTTACTATCACTACGGAATTGATAAAGAGCCATTGCCTGAAAAGAGATTCGGAGTATACCAGCACAGAGTAATGAACCGAAAGGTACCTCTTGTAAGGGGCTTTGATGATGTCTTTTATATGCCTCATTCAAGACATACTGAGACACCGGCTGATAAGATCCATGCCTGTGACGATCTGGTTGTCCTTGCTGAGTCTCCGGCAGCCGGAGTATTCCTTTGCATGAACAAGGCAGGAAGCCAGATATTTGCTATGGGACATGCAGAGTATGACAGGCTCACTCTTGATTCCGAGTACAAGAGAGACTTATCAAAGGGGCTTCCGATCCAGCCTCCTGTTAATTATTATCCGGATAACAACCCTGACAATAAGCCTGATCTTGTATGGAGAGGTCATGCAAATAACCTTTATACCAACTGGCTCAACTACTATGTATATCAGAACACTCCATACAAATGGGGACAGATCCTGGATGAGGAAAAGAGATCCCTGGCCAAACACGGTCTTACACAGAAGATAAACAAATAAGGAGAACTACGATGGCTGCTTCAAAAAAGCTCCGCAACATATATACTCAGTTTCCGGAAGGAAAGCACAAGGTACTTACTCTTTCCTACGATGACGGTAAGATACCTGATAAAAGACTCTTGGATATTCTAAATGAACACGGTATAAGAGGCACTTTTAATCTCAACTCAGGACTTGAGAAGATCAAGTTCAAGAATGCCTATGACGAGAGAATTCCCTGTGATGAATATAAAAAGCTTTACAAAGGACATGAAGTTGCCTGCCATACAGTGACGCATCCGACAATTGCAAGATCGCCAAAAGAGCAGATGGTTCTTCAAGTCATCGAGGACAGAAGAGCTTTAGAGAAGATTATGGGCTACACGGTAAGAGGTCTTGCTTATCCAAACGGTTCTGTTGATGATAATGTTGTAAATGCTCTTAAAGCATGTGGTATAAGATACGGAAGAACGGTAACTTCAACACACGGTTTTGGAATACCGGAAGATTTCCTAAGATGGAATCCTACCTGTCATCATGCTGACAGTTCACTGGAAGATCTTTGCAAGGAGTTTATCAAAAATCATAAAACCCAGTATCAGTATATGTTTTATCTCTGGGGACACAGTTACGAATTTGAGAGAGATGATAATTGGAAGATTATCGAAAAGTTTTCTAAAAAAATAGAAAACAAATCGGATATATGGTACGCAACCAACATAGAGATTGTCGATTACCTCGATGCTGCAAGCCGCGTACAAGTCGCTGTTGACGGGACTTTCGCATATAATCCAAATGCAAAAAGTGTCTGGATCGAAGTTGATAAAAAGTCAATTGAGCTTAAGGGAGGAAAGACCACGGAGTTGTAATTTGTATTTAAATAAGTTAAAATAAATATGTTAAGTCGATAATTTTTCTTCAAGGAGAATGCTTATGCCTCTAAATCTTGAAAACGAAGATGCAAACGTAAATTCTACGGATTTTAAGAAAAAACCTACCAAAAAGACCAAGGAAATGCTTGAGGAGAATACAAGACAGATTGAGGAACTGACAGCTTCTCAGTCAGAACTTGATTCAGAACTTGCTGCCCTTGAAAAAGAGGAGCAGGCTCTTGGTGAGAAATCTGCCCTTAAGATGAAAGTTAACCACAAGAAGTTCGGCGAAGGTGTGATAACCAAGCAGGATGGTAAGTATATTGAGGTTAAGTTTGCAGACGTTGTTAAGAAATTCGTCCTCCCGGGATGTATTGCTAACAAGTTCCTTGAAGTTGAGGATGAGTCGATTCTTGATTATTATCAGAAATGTAACGACATTCATGAAAAGAAGATATCTACAGAGCTGAAGATCAAGTCTGCAACCTATGCAATACAGAGGCATGAGGATGCAATCGAGAGATTAAAAGCAAAACTTAAATAAATACGTAAATAAAATGCCACGGCGTTTGCCGTGGCATTATTTTATGTCTTTATATCAAACTACTTTCTTGTGTTCTTCCTGAACTTTCTTCTGTGCGGTTGAGAGCATAAGCTTAATTCTGTTAAGCTGGTTAACCTCTGATGCTCCCGGATCGTAGTCGATGGCAACAATATTGCAGCCGGGATACATATGGCGCATCTGCTTGATAACACCTTTACCAACAACGTGGTTTGGAAGGCATCCAAAAGGCTGTGTGCAGACGATATTGGTTGCTCCTTCATGTATAAGCTCTACCATTTCTCCTGTAAGGAACCAACCTTCACCGGTCTGGTTACCGATGGATACGATAGGTTCTGCATACTTAACAAGTTCATAGATACTTGTAGGCGGATCGAAATGTACACTCTTTTTAAATGCTTTTGTAGCACCGACTCTGAGCTTTTCAATAAGCCAGATAGCACCTCGCATAACAAGAGCAGTCTTCTTGGATGTTCCAAGCTCTTTTGCCTTATATATCTGATTGTAGAAGCAGTAGAGCATAAAGTCGATAAGGTCAGGAACAACGGCTTCAGCACCTTCTGACTCAAGAAGCTCTACAAGGTGGTTGTTGGCTGCAGGAGCAAACTTAACAAGAATTTCGCCGACTACACCAACTCTTGGCTTAATCTCATCTGTAAGCTCGATCTTATCGAAGTCTTCTACGATTTCGCGACAGATCTTCTGGAACTTTGTATAGCTCATATGCTTGGAAGTTACGAATTCAATCGCAACCTTTTTCCACTTCTCATGGCAGGCATTTACTGATCCCTTGACCTTCTCGTAAGGACGCATACGATATACGCATCTCATGAACACATCACCGAATATAGCGCCGTAAGCGGCTCTCTGAAGCATCTCGGCATTGATATGGAAGCCCGGATTAGCCTCTAACTTGGAGAGGTTAAGAGATACTACAGGAATCTGCTCCATGCCGGCTTTTTTAAGAGCTCTTCTGATAAAGCCAACGTAATTGGTAGCTCTGCATCCGCCACCTGTCTGAGACATGATGACAGCAGTTCTGTTAAGGTCGTATTTACCTGAATGAAGTTCATCCATGATCTGACCTACAACCCAAAGTGAAGGGTAGCAGGCATCGTTATTAACATATTTAAGACCCATATCAATAGCATGCCTGTTGTCGTTTTGCATAACAACGAAGTTATAACCGCAGGCTGCAAATGCAGGCTCTAAGATGTCAAAGTGAATAGGTGACATCTGAGGGCAGAGAAGAGTGTAATTCTTTCTCATTTCCTCTGTGAAGAGCACTCTGTTATTGGCTGTTGATCTGATGGTTCTCTTCTGGTTTTTCTGCTTTCTTACACGGATGGCTGCAAGTAGTGAACGAACACGGATCCTTGCACTTCCAAGGCTGTTTACCTCATCAATCTTGAGGCAGGTGTAGATCTTATCTGAACCTGAAAGTATATCGTTTACCTGATCTGTTGTAACTGCATCAAGTCCGCATCCGAAGGAGTTGAGCTGTATAAGATCAAGGTCGTCGCGCTCTCTGACGTAGCTTGCTGCTGCATAGAGTCGTGAGTGGTACATCCACTGGTCTGATACGATAAGAGGTCTCTCGGGTTTGCCAAGGTGAGATACACTATCCTCGGTAAGTACAGCAACACCGTAAGAGCAGATCATATCCGGAATACCATGGTTGATCTCAGGGTCGATGTGGTAAGGACGACCGGCAAGAACAATACCGTGTCTGTTATTTTCTTCCATCCATTTAAGGGTCTCTTCACCCTTGATCTGGATGTCTTTTCTTGCGATGGCCATTTCTTCCCATCCGTCTTTTGCAGCATTAATAACCTGCTCGGCGGGAATTTCTTTAAACTCTTTTACAAGAGCATCAGTTACAGTCTCGATATTTGTAAAAGCCATGAATGGGTTTCTGAGCTTGATCTTGCCGCCTGTAATGGCCTCAACGTTATTCTTAATGTTCTCTGAATATGATGTAACAATAGGGCAGTTATAATGGTTGGTTGCGCCTTCTACCTCTTCACGCTCATAGAAAAGGCCGGGATAGAAGATGAAGTCAACATTCTGCCTGATAAGCCATTCCACATGTCCGTGTGAGATCTTTGCAGGATAGCATTCTGACTCACTTGGGATTGACTCAATACCGAGCTCATAGATCTGATGAGTTGATCTGGGTGAGAGAACAACTCTGAATCCAAGCTTTGTAAAGAAAGTGAACCAGAATGGATAGTTTTCATAGAAGTTAAGTACTCTTGGAATACCAACAGTTCCTCTTGTTGCCTTATCTGCTTCAAGAGGCTCATAGCCAAAGAGTCTCTTATACTTGTAGTCAAAGAGGTTAGGAATACCCTCGGCGTTCTTGACCTTACCGATTCCTCTTTCACATCTGTTACCTGATATGTGTTGACGACCACCTGTGAACTTATTGATTGTAAGTCTGCAGTGGTTTGTGCAACCCTGGCAGGTAGTCATGCTGGTTGAATACTGAAGGCTGTTGATCTGATCGATGGAGAGCATTGTTGTCTTGTAATCCTCAGTCTCTCCGTATCTTTCTCTTGCTATAAGAGCAGCACCGAAAGCACCCATGATTCCGGCAATATCAGGTCTTATTGCTTCAGCGCCTGAGATGATCTCAAATGCACGAAGAACAGCGTCGTTGTAGAAGGTTCCGCCCTGTACAACGATGTGCTCACCAAGGTCCTTGGCATCTGAAACCTTGATAACCTTAAAGAGAGCATTCTTGATTACAGAGTATGCAAGACCTGATGAAATATCAGCTACATCAGCGCCTTCCTTCTGAGCCTGCTTAACTCGTGAATTCATAAATACTGTACATCTTGTTCCGAGATCTACAGGGTACTTGGCATAAAGAGCAACCTTGGCGAAGTCCTGAACACTGTAATCAAGGGACTTGGCAAAGGTCTCGATGAAGGATCCGCAGCCTGAAGAGCAAGCTTCGTTGAGCTGAACGGAATCAACTGAGTTGTTCTTGATATGGATGCACTTCATATCCTGACCACCGATATCAAGGATGCAGTCAACCTTGGGGTCAAAGAAAGCAGCAGCATTGTAGTGAGCTATTGTCTCAACCTCTCCGTCATCAAGAAGAAGAGCAGACTTAAGAAGAGCCTCACCATAACCTGTTGAGCAGGCTCTTGCAATCCTTACGCCCTCGGGCATAAGCTTGTAAATCTCCTGAATTGAGGAAATGGCTGTCTTAAGAGGACTTCCGTTATTGCTTGAATAGAAGGAGTAAAGAAGATCTCCGTCCTCACTTATAAGTGCACATTTGGTGGTTGTTGAACCTGCGTCGATACCAAGGAAAGCATTGCCTTTGTAGCCCTCGAGCTTTCTGGTCTTAACGCGGTATTTGTCCTGACGGTCCTTAAATACCTTGTATTCCTCTTCATTTCTAAAGAGGGGATCAAGTCTTGAAACTTCGGCTTCCATAACGATCTTGCCTGAGAGCTTATCAACCATCTCATCCATGGTGTAATGAGTCTCTTCCTCAGCGTTCATGGCAGAACCGATGGCAGCGAAGAGATGAGAGTTATCAAGGTTGATTGCATGCTCATCATCAAGATTAAGAGTTCTGATAAATGCCGCACGGAGCTGGTCCAGGAAGTGGAGAGGACCACCTAAGAATGCAACATGTCCGCGGATTGGCTTACCACAGGCAAGTCCTGAAATGGTCTGGTTCACAACAGCCTGGAAAATGGATGCTGAAAGATCCTCTTTGGTAGCACCTTCATTGATAAGAGGCTGGATGTCAGACTTGGCAAATACTCCGCATCTTGCTGCTATTGTATATAGTGAATTGTAGTTTCTTGCGTAATCGTTAAGACCTGTTGCATCTGTCTGAAGGAGGGAAGCCATCTGGTCGATAAAAGAGCCTGTACCTCCGGCGCAGATACCGTTCATTCTCTGCTCAACATTGCCGTCCTCAAAGTAGATGATCTTGGCGTCCTCACCACCAAGCTCAATTGCTACATCAGTTTTGGGAGCAATGGCCTTAAGGGAAGTTGATACAGCAACAACCTCTTGTACAAAGGGAACTTCCAAGTGCTTGGCAAGTGTAAGTCCGCCGGATCCGGTGATAACAGGGTGTAGCGTTATGTTACCGCACTTTTCCTGGGCCTCTACCAAAAGGTCTCTGAGAGTTTCCTGTATGTTTGCGAAATGTCTTTTATAATCGGAGAATACAATATTGTTTGTATTGTCCAAAAGAGCAATCTTAACGGTAGTTGAACCGATATCAATACCTAATGTGTAATCCTTGGAAATCATAGTATACCTCTTTTTCTTCTTATTATATGTTGCAGAAGACAAACACTATGATTATAATGCACTAGTGGTTAAAAATCAACGAAAACAAATTGTGCAAAATATGATAATATAGATTAGGCGAATAAAGAAGGAAAGAGGTCTTTTACATGAATAGATTCTTAAGTGAGATGGAAAGAAAATTTGGAAGGTATGCCATAAACAACCTTACACTCTATATAATCGTCCTTTATGTCATAGGTTATGTCATCAAATTATTACCAAACGGAGCTATGATACAGAGCTATTTAACACTTAATCCGTACCTTATCCTGCATGGACAGGTCTGGAGACTGGTATCCTGGGTGCTTCTTCCACCCACAGCCCTCAGCATCTGGCTTCTCATCACATTGTACCTGTACTACTTCATAGGAACTACCATGGAGAGAACAGTCGGGTCATTTAGATATAATGTCTTTATTTTCGGCGGAATGATCCTTATGATACTGGCTGCTTTTGTTTCTTATGCATGGGTCTGCTTTAAATTCGGATCCAGAGGAGAAGAGGCAATTGCAAGCATGATGATGTACTACTCGGGAGTTTTTAGCACCTACTATGTTCAGGAAATGGTATTTTTATCATTTGCCATCAGCTATCCTGAGATACAGCTTCTTCTTATGTTCATCATCCCCGTTAAGGTTAAGTATCTTGGAATTCTATATGCAGCATACATGGGATTTGAGGCAATCTTCAGCGGAATTATAGGCGGAGATATCCCGATTCTTATTGCGATCCTTTTCCAGTTTATTAATCTTGGACTGTTCTACATTTCGACAGGAAGGGCTCATCACCTGCGTCCAAGTGAGAATCGCAGAAGGGCTCAGTTCCAGCAGAGCGTAAAGATGGCGCCAAAGGGAATCACAAGGCATAAATGTGCTGTTTGCGGTAGAAGCGAAACGGACGACCCGAACCTTGAGTTCAGATTCTGCTCAAAGTGCAACGGCAATTACGAATACTGCCAGGATCATCTCTTTACACATCAGCATATTAAATAACACATTTTAGGAGCATTATGGGAAACATAGATAATAAGGAAAAAGAATTTGCGGAGACCCTGAAGTACGTAACAAGACTTGCCAGGGAAAATAAAAATGTCATTTCAAAAGAACAGGTGGATGATGCCTTTTCTGAACTGGATCTCGATGAGAAGCAGCTTCAGATGGTATATGAATACCTGAATCAGCACAATATCGGTATCGATGAGGCTATAGATACTTCCGATAACCTTACAACTGAGGAGAACAACTACCTTCAGGACTACCTTGAGAGCCTTGAAGGTCTTGAGAAATTATCTGATGGTGAGAAGGAAGTTGCAGCAATGGCTGCCATCGCCGGTGACAAGAATGCTCAGGACAAGCTTATCGAGAACTATCTTCCCCTTGTTGTTGATGTTGCAAGAATGTACGCAGAACAGGGAGTATTTCTCGAGGACCTCATCGGAGAGGGAAATGTTGCACTGACTAAGGGCGTTACCATGCTTGATGCGGTAGGAGAGCCTTCAGAGGTCGAGAGCTTTTTATACAAGCTCATGCTTGATGCCATGGAGAAGATAATAGAAGAGAACCTGGCAGAAGATACCGGAATGCAGAAGGTCCTTAACCTGGTAAACGAAGTTAATGATAAGGCAAAAGAGCTTTCGGAAGACCTTAGACGTAAAGTCACCGTTGAGGAGCTGATGGAAGAGACCGGTTGGGATGAAGAGAAGATCCGCGACGCCATTAAGTTTAGCGGCGATAATATTGAAGACATTGATACAGGCAAGAATGAGAAGGCATGAATAATATAGTTAACGAAGACGATTTTAAGTATTATATGCAGGATATAGAAAGATACTATTTCGGAGCAAGGTACAATTATCAGGAACTCCTTGATAACGAAATGGTACCTTTCAAATTCAAGACCATCATAACCAAGTACCTTAAGGATGATGTTGATTATGACACAACTCTTGAGTCACATCTGTATTATCTGACTAAAGAGGGCTTTGATTACAAGATATATAAACAGCTGAAGGGGAGAATAAGAGTATCCCAGTACAAGAATCCTGACAAAAAGGAGAAGGGCTTTAAGGAAAAGATATATACCTGCGAACAGCTATCTTCAATTGAACCTGAAGAAAAAGAGAGACTTGGCATGATAGTGAGAGAACTTATCATTTCAAAGCTTGCGCTTTTTGCTTTTTCTGTCTGAATAAAAATAAGCATAAAAAAATCACCCGGAATAATCCGAGTGATTTATTTTTGCGATTAAGCTCTTTCAACTTTGTTGGATCTAAGGCAGCTTGAACATACATTCATTCTCTTAGTAGCTCCGTTAACCTTAACTGCTACGTGCTGAACGTTTGACTTCCAAACTCTGTTAGATCTTCTATGAGAATGGCTTACGTTGTTTCCGAAATGAACGCCCTTGCCACAAATTTCACATTTAGCCATTTTGACACCTCCTTATAAGCCATGTAAAAGTTCATATAGCAAATTTCTGCGGAAATTTCCGCAACATTGATATATTAGCAAACATTCAAAAAGATTGCAAGCAAAATATGAAAAATTTATAGTTTATTTTTTTTCAAAGTACGTTATAATAAAACATGTATGCGAATTTGAAGGTTACGCATTAAGGAGGATAAATAATGAAGGCTTCAGTGGTTAACACTCACATGGGAAATATTTCTATTGATAATGAAGTTATTGCCCAGTATGCTGGTGCGGTTGCGATGGAGTGCTTTGGAATCGTTGGAATGGCTAACGTAAACGTCAAGGACGGTCTTGTTAGTCTTTTAAAGCTTGATTCCATGACAAGGGGCATCAACGTTACCCTTGACCAGAACAACAAACTAAAGCTTGATTTTCATGTTATTGTAGCATACGGCGTTAGTATTTCTGCTGTATCAGAAAATCTTATTGACACTGTTAAATATAAAGTAGAAGAATTTACGGGGCTTGAAATCGAAAAGATAAATATCTATGTCGAAGGCGTCCGTGTCATTGATTAAGTCGATTTTAAGTTCAGGAGGATTTTGTTTTGAGTAATAATTCTATTGACGCTAAGATGCTTTCAAAGATGTTTCTTAGCGGAGCCAAGAACCTTGATGCAAAGAAAGAATGGATAAACGAACTGAATGTTTTCCCTGTACCCGACGGTGATACAGGAACAAACATGACTATGACCATTATGTCAGCAGCCAAAGAGGTTCAGAGTCTTGGTGATACAACAGATCTTGGAGCAATCTGCAAGGCTATTTCTTCAGGGTCACTCAGAGGTGCAAGAGGTAACTCAGGTGTTATCTTATCCCAGCTTCTTCGTGGCTTTACCAAGGTTGTTAAGCAGCATGACGTGATCACTGTAAATGTTCTCTCAGAGTCTTTTGAAAAGGCTGTTGAGACAGCATATAAGGCTGTTATGAAGCCCAAGGAAGGAACAATCCTTACCGTTGCCAAGGGAGCAAGTGAGAAGGCTCACGAGCTTGCAATGGAAGGCTGTGATGATATAGAGACCTTCTGCGATGAAGTTATCAAATACGCTGAGGAAGTTCTATCAAAGACTCCCGATATGCTTCCTGTTCTTAAACAGGCAGGCGTTGTGGATTCAGGCGGACAGGGACTTGTTCAGGTACTTAAGGGCGCACGTGACGGTTTCCTTGGAAAAGAGATTGACCTTACTATCAGCGAGGATGCAGGAACTCCTGGTGCCAAGGCTGTTCCCGGATCAGAGACTACCAAGGAAGACATCAAGTTTGGCTATTGCACAGAGTTTATCGTACTCCTTAATAAGCCTCTTAACGTTAAGCAGGAAATAGATTTCAAGGGATTCCTTGAGTCAATCGGTGACAGTATCGTTATGGTTGCCGATGATGAGATCTGCAAGGTCCACGTTCACAGCAATGACCCCGGCCTTGCAATCCAGAGAGCTCTTATGTACGGACAGCTCTCAAACATGAAGATCGATAACATGTGGATGGAGCACAGAGAGAAGCTCTTCCATGAGAATCAGGACGGATCATGGTCAGAGATCCAGACTGAGATAAACGGAGCTGCAGAGCTAACACCTACCTACAGTGCCGGAGATGATATTCCTCTCGGAGACAAGGTTGAGATGACACCTGAGCCGGAAGAGGATCTCGGACCTCGTAAGGATGTTGGTTTTGTAACTGTTTGTGCCGGATCAGGACTTGCAGAGATCTTTAAAGGCCTCGGTGTTGATTATGTAATCGAGGGCGGACAGACTATGAACCCTTCAACTGCAGATATTCTCGACGCAGTTGCCAAGGTCAATGCAGATACAGTTGTAGTTCTTCCTAACAATAAGAACATCATTCTCGCAGCTAATCAGGCAGCTATCATGTCAGAGGACGGAGACGATAACAAGAAGATCGTTGTTGTTCCAAGTAAGACAGTTCCTCAGGGAATCACAGCTATCATCAACTATGTGCCTGATGTTGCAATCGATGATAACATTGCAGCTATGACAGAATCTCTTTCAACAGTTAAGACGGGAGAGGTTACCTACGCTGTAAGAGATACAGTTATTGATGATGTTACTATTAAGCAGGGTGATTACATGGGAATCGGTGACAAGGGAATCCTTGATGTAGGCTCCGATATCGCAGATGTAACCTTCGGAATGCTTGAGAAAATGATGAGTGATGAGCTTGAGCTTATCAGTGTATATTACGGAGACGAAGTAGAGGAAAAGGACGCAGAAGCGCTTAGAGACAGAATCCAGACTCAGTATCCACAGTGTGATGTGGAGCTTCAGTTTGGTGGTCAGCCGATCTACTACTATGTTGTTTCCGCTGAGTAAAGCTTTTAAAGCCGGGCTTAACAGTCCGGCTTTTTTTGTCCGTTAGACTATGGGGGTAAAGCTTTGGGGAGAAGTGAATTACAGGAAAATATAATCGAGCTTAAGGGAATAGGTGAAAAGACCGGCAAACTTTTTAACAAGATAGGCGTGGTGACCCTGGGAGACCTTCTTTATTACTTTCCGAGGGGGTACGATCTTTTCGATGCGCCCAAAAGAGCTTGCGACCTTAAGGAAAATATAATCTGTGCCTGTAAACTGACCATTATCGGTTCTGTAACAAGGCGCCATGTAAGAAATCTGTCTATTGTCGCTTTTGAAGCTGCTGATGAGACAGGAAGGGTCAAAATGACTTTCTTTAATGCGCCTTATCTGGTTAATTCCATTAAATCCGGAAGTACATATATATTCAGGGGAGTGGTTCGCAAAAAGGGAAATTTCTTTTCCATGGATCACCCTAAGATGTATAAGGTTGAGGAGTATGCGCCTCTTATTGGAAGTCTTCAGCCCAGATATCCTCTTACAAAGGGGCTCTCCAACAATACCGTTATGAAAGCTGTTGAAAAGGCTTTTATAAATGTTGGAAAGCTTGAGGAGTTTATGCCTGAGGAAATCTGTGACAGACTTGATCTTATTGGATTTTCCGAAGCGCTTCATTCCATACATTTTCCAAAGAATGCTGAGGATCTGGAAAATGCCAGAAGGCGACTTGCCTATAACGAATTTCTTGTATTTGTCTTAAAACTTCGTCTTCTTAAGCAGAATTCTGAAGAGATAAGAAACAATTATCCAATGATCGAGGTGGCAGATACGACAAGGCTGATTGAACAGCTTCCCTATAAGCTTACGGGAGCGCAGCTACGTGCCTGGGATGACATAAAAAGAGATCTCGGCGGCGGTTTTGTAATGAACCGTCTTATACAGGGAGATGTTGGCTCCGGTAAAACGGTCCTGGCTCTTCTTGCGCTTATCACTACAGCTGCCAACGGCTATCAGGGGGCTTTGATGGCACCTACTGAGGTTTTAGCTGCACAGCACTATGAGAGTTTTAAAAATCTTATCAGGAAATACAACATAACAAGCCTTAAGATAGCTCTTTTAACAGGAGCGTTATCTGCCAAGGATAAAAAGGAAGTACAGAGGCAGATCGCAGAAGGCGAAGTCAACTGCATAATCGGTACAAATGCGCTTATTCAGGAAAAAGTAACCTATAAGAATCTGGCACTTGTTATAACCGATGAGCAACACAGATTCGGTGTAAGGCAGAGGGGGACCTTTGCTGAAAAGGGTGAAAAGACCCATGTACTTGCGATGAGTGCGACACCTATTCCGAGAACTCTTGCAATTATTCTCTACGGAGATCTGTCCATATCGATTGTGGATGAGCTTCCGGGAGGCAGAAAACCTATAAAGAACTGTGTTGTCGGAACAAATTACAGACCTACAGCCTACAAGTTTATCGCAGATCAGGTCGCCGGGGGAAGTCAGGTCTATGTTATCTGCCCGATGATTGAAGAGGGAGAACTGGACGGAGTTGAAAATGTTGTAAGCTACACCCAGATGCTTAAGGCTACGCTTCCCGAGTCCGTGAATGTCGAAATGCTTCATGGAAAAATGAAGCCTGCGCAGAAGGATGCCATTATGGAAGCTTTTGCGAGAAAAGACATAGATGTACTGGTTTCCACAACTGTAATCGAGGTTGGCATAAATGTTCCCAATGCCACAGTTATGATGATAGAAAACTCTGAGCGATTCGGCCTTTCACAGCTTCATCAGCTGAGAGGAAGAGTCGGAAGAGGCGATAAACAGTCCTACTGTATATTCATCAATTCATCCGATGATGAGGATGCGGCTAAGAGACTTGATATCATGAACAGATCAAATGACGGTTTCGTAATTGCTGAGGAGGATCTAAAGCAGAGAGGCCCCGGAGATCTCTTTGGAGTAAGACAGTCGGGAGAGCTTTGTTTTAAGGTCGGAGACATTTATCATGACAGTGACCTGGTAAAAGAATCTGCCATGGATGCTGACAGAATTTTGTCAGAGGATCCTGAGATGAATCTTCCACAACATACAGTACTTAAGGAGCTTATAAGCACAAAATCTGCAAATTTTGTTGACTTTACCACTTTATAAAAGTAAGATATTTTTAGTAAATAAGGTAGAAAATAGGAGGAGTGTTGGCATTTGCCAGCCAATTGTATGTCTAAGATAGCTATCATTACCGACAGTAACAGTGGTATCACCCAAAAAGAAGCTGAACAACTCGGCATTTTTGTTGTGCCTATGCCATTTA
Organism: Butyrivibrio sp. NC2007; assembly: GCF_000421405.1. GTDB lineage: Bacteria > Bacillota > Clostridia > Lachnospirales > Lachnospiraceae > Butyrivibrio. Next base: position 259,936 of record NZ_ATWY01000001.1, on the reverse strand, counting down.
TGATAAACGGTGAAGACTTCTTTGAGGATATTAATCTGACTCAGGATCAGTTCTACGAGAAACTTGCTGAAGATGCCAGTGTGTCAACCTCGCAGCCAACGCCGGAATCTCTTTTAACTCTTTGGGACAAGGTGCTTAAAGATTACGATCAGATCATTTATATCCCAATGAGCAGTGGATTGTCAGGATCATGTCAGAGCGCATATATGCTTGCTCAGGAGGAGTACGAGGGCAAGGTATTTGTTATCGACAATCAGAGAATCTCAGTTACACAGAGACAGTCAGCTCTGGATGCCAAGGCTATGGCAGATGCAGGATATACAGCTGAACAGATCAAGGACAAGCTCCTTGAAATGGCGCTTGATGCAAGTATCTACATAATGCTTGACACACTCCATTATCTTAAAAAGGGCGGAAGAATAACTCCCGCTGCAGCTGCTCTTGGTACACTACTTCGTCTTAAGCCGGTTCTGCAGATCCAGGGAGAGAAGCTTGATGCTTTTGCCAAGGCAAGGACCACAGCTCAGGGCAAGAGCATTATGATAAATGCCATCAAGGCAGATATTGAGAACAGATTCGGTGGAATGGAAGCCGGTGATTTCCTTATTGCCGGGGCATACACTAACAACCTGGAAATTGCACAGGAATGGAAAAAGGAGGTTGAAGCTGCCTTCCCGGGACATGAGATGCACATGGATCCGCTTTCGCTTTCGGTAGGATGCCATATTGGACCCGGAGCTCTCGCTGTAACAGTATCGAGAAAGCTTCACTTATGAAAAAAGTATTTATGAAATAAAAGGGGTTATATTTAATGACTATGCAAGATTATGGAGCTTCCAGTATTACAGTCCTTGAAGGACTTGAGGCGGTGCGTAAGCGCCCCGGAATGTATATCGGAAGCGTTACAACCAGGGGACTTAATCATCTTGTATATGAGATCGTCGACAATGCTGTCGATGAGCATCTGGCAGGGTATTGTTCCAGGATAACAGTCACTTTGGAGGCTGATGGAAGTGCGACTGTTGAGGATAACGGTCGAGGAATTCCTGTCGGTATGCATGCCAAGGGCTTTACTGCCGAGCGTGTGGTACTTACTATGCTCCACGCGGGAGGTAAGTTTGATAATAATTCTTATAAGACCAGCGGAGGCTTACATGGTGTAGGTTCCTCCGTTGTTAATGCGCTTTCAACATGGCTGAAGGTAAGGATCAAGAGAGAAGGCTATATCTATGAGGATGCCTACGAAAGAGGTATTCCTACAGTCAAATTGGACAATGGCCTTTTAACACCGCTTGGAACAACCAAGGAAACCGGTACTACCATCAGCTTTCTTCCGGATGACACCATTTTTGAAAAGACAAGGTTCAGAGAGGATGATATCAAGTCAAGACTCCATGAGACTGCATATCTAAACCCTGAGCTCACAATAGTTTTCGTTGACAAAAGGCCCGGTGTGGAAGAGTACATTGAGTTCCACGAGCCCGATGGAATAACAGGATTTATTCAGGACATGAATAAGTCCAAGGAAGCTGTTTGCGACGTTATCTCTTTTAGCGGAGAGAGCGACGGAGTTGAGGTTGAGGTGGCTTTTCAGTATGTAAATGAGTTCCACGAGGAAGTTCTGGGATTTTGTAACAACATTTACAACGCAGAAGGCGGTACTCACTTAACCGGCTTTAAGACCATGTTCACAAACATAATCAATCAGTATGCGAGAGAACTTGGCATTCTTAAGGATAAAGACATAAACTTCACCGGAACCGATGTAAGAAACGGAATGACAGCTGTTGTTTCGATCAAGCATCCGGATCCGAGATTTGAAGGACAGACCAAGACCAAGCTTGATAACCAGGATGCAGCCAAGGTTGTATCCAAGGTTACAAACGATGAAGTAACAAGATTCTTTGACAGAAATATTGAGATCCTTAAGTCGATCATAGGTTGTGCCGAGAAGGCTGCCAAGATCAGGAAGACTGAGGAAAAAGCTAAGACCAATATGCTTACCAAGCAGAAGTATTCCTTCGATTCCAACGGTAAGCTTGCTAACTGCATAAGTAAGGATGCAACAAAGTGTGAGATCTTCATTGTAGAGGGAGATTCCGCCGGTGGTTCTGCCAAGATGGCAAGAGACAGAAACTATCAGGCTATTCTTCCTATAAGAGGTAAGATCCTCAACGTTGAGAAAGCCAGTATCGACAAGGTTCTTGCAAACGCAGAGATCAAGACCATGATCAACGCCTTTGGCTGCGGATTTTCCGAAGGCTACGGCAATGACTTTGACATCAACAAGCTTCGCTATGACAAGATCATCATCATGGCCGATGCCGACGTAGACGGTGAGCATATTTCAACGCTTCTGCTTACACTTTTCTACAGATTCATGCCGGAGCTTATTTATCAGGGCCATGTATATCTTGCAATGCCACCTCTTTATAAGGCACTTCCTGCAAAGGGCAAGGAAGAGTACCTCTATGATGATGTAGCTCTTGCCAAGTACAGAAATGCCCATAAGGGAAAGAGCTTCACGCTTCAGAGATACAAAGGTCTTGGTGAGATGGACCCTGAGCAGCTTTGGGAGACTACGCTCGATCCTGAGAGAAGACTCCTTAAGCTGGTAGAAATTGAGGATGCCAAGATGGCATCACAGATGACGGAACTTCTTATGGGTGTAGATGTTCCGCCCAGAAGAGAATTTATTCACATGCATGCTACTGATGCTGAGTTGGATATTTAAGGATGGTTATAAATGGAAGATCGAATTATCAGAACTGAATATTCCGAGATCATGCAGAAGTCCTTTATAGATTATGCCATGAGCGTAATCGTGGCTCGTGCACTTCCGGATATCAGAGACGGACTTAAGCCGGTTCAGAGAAGAACTCTCTATGACATGTACGAACTCGGAATCAGATATGACAAGCCTTACAGAAAGAGCGCAAGAATCGTCGGCGATACCATGGGTAAATATCACCCTCACGGCGACAGCTCTATCTATGACTGTCTTGTTGTAATGACCCAGGACTTTAAAAAGGCTATTCCTCTTGTTGACGGCCACGGAAACTTCGGAAACATCGAAGGCGACGGCGCTGCTGCCATGCGTTATACCGAGGCGCGTCTTTCAAAAGTTACTCAGGAGAACTTCCTTGAGGATTTGAACTTAAACGTAGTTGATTTCCTCCCGAACTTTGATGAGACAGAAAAAGAGCCATCGGTTCTCCCTGTTAAGATCCCCAACTTCCTTATAAACGGAAGTGAAGGTATCGCAGTAGGTATGGCAACCAGTACACCTCCTCACAATCTGGCTGAGGTAATTGACGCACAGATCGCCTACATTCAGAACGACTCTCTTACAACAAAAGACCTGATGAAGTACATCAAGGGACCTGACTTCCCTACAGGCGGAGTTGTTATCAACAAGGATGAACTTTTAGAAATCTATGAGACCGGTATCGGTAAGATCAGGATAAGAGGCAAGGTTGAAACCGAAAAGGGTAAGAACGGACACATAAATCTGATCATAACAGAGATTCCTTATACCATGATCGGAGCCGGCATTGGCAAGTTTATGGCTGATGTAGCGGAACTTGCTGAGAAGAAGATCACCAATGTTATTGTTGATATTTCAAACCAGTCTTCCAAGGAAGGAATCAGAATCGTAATAGAGCTCAAGAAGGACACTGACGTAGAGAACTTTACAAACCTTCTTTACAAGAAGACCAAACTTGAGGATACATTTGGCGTTAACATGCTGGCCATCGATAACGGACGCCCTGAGACCATGTCTTTAAAAGAGATCATGAGAGCCTGTGCGGACTTCCAGTTTGAGATTGCCACAAGAAAGTACCAGACACTTCTTAAAAAAGAGCAGGACAAGAAAGAGATCCAGGAAGGTCTTATCAAGGCCTGCAATGTGATCGACCTTGTAATTGAGATCCTCAGAGGCTCCAAGGACAGAGCAATGGCTAAGGACTGCCTTGTAAACGGAAACACAGAAGGCATTAACTTTAAGTCAAGAGAGTCCAAGGCAATGGCTGCTCAGCTTCTTTTCTCAGAAGCTCAGGCAGATGCCATTTTGGAGATGAGACTCTACAAACTCATCGGCCTTGAACTTGATGCTCTTATCAAGGAACATGAGCAGACAGTAGCCAATATCTACAAATACGAGGATATTCTTGAGAGCCATGAGTCCATGTCAATGGTCATCCAGAATGAGCTCACCAAGATAAAGAAAGAATATCAAAGACCCAGAAGAACTTTAATCGACAACAGGGAAAATGCAGTTTACGAAGAAAAGCCCGTTGAAGAGATCGATGTAGCATTTATCATGGACAGATTCGGCTATGCCAAGACCATCGATGCTTCAACCTATGAGAAGAATAAAGAGACTATCCAGGCCGAGTTTAAGTTCTCATTTATCATGAAGAACACCGGCAAGATCTGTTTCTTTACGAATACAGGTAATCTCCATACTGTAAAAGCTATGGATCTTCCTCAGGGCAAGATGAGAGATAAGGGTATTCCTATCGACAATGTCAGCAACTTTGACACTTCAAAAGAGACAATTGTCATGGCTTCAAGCCAGTCAGACCTTAATCTCTACAGGCTCCTGTTTACAACCAAGATGTCCATGATGAAGGTTGTTGACGGCGGAGAGTTTGATGTTTCAAAGAGAACCGTTGCTGCCACCAAGCTCCTTGACGGAGATGAAGTTGTAAGCGTAGAGGTTATTAAGACTCAGAAGACAGTCGTGCTTAGAACAAACGATGGATATTTCCTCAGATTCCTTATTGAGACGGTACCTGAGAAAAAGAAGATAGCAGTCGGTGTAAGAGGTATGAGGCTTACAAAGAATGACTACATCCGAGATGTCTTTTTCCTTAATGACATGGAAGAAAAGAGCATTGAACACAACGGTAAGGAGCTTCATTTAGGGCACCTTAAGATAACCAGCAGAGATACAAAGGGAACAAAGGTAAGACTATGAGAGTAATTGCAGGATCTGCCAGGAGACTTAGACTTGTAACTCCTGAAGGAAATGACACAAGGCCGACACAGGACCGTATTAAGGAAACCCTGTTTAATATGATACAGAATCAGGTACCGGGTGCGGTGTTTGTGGATCTGTTCGCAGGAAGCGGCGGGATCGGAATAGAGGCACTCTCAAGAGGTGCAAGCAAGGCTTACTTTGTTGAGAATGCTACAAATGCCTACAAGTGCATAATGCAGAACCTAAAGACCACTCATTTTGAAGAAGATTCTGTGGTCCTTAAGCAGGATGTTGTTCTGGCGCTTCGCGGCATTAAGGAAAGTGAAGTTGATATAATCTTTATAGATCCTCCTTATCACGGAGAGCTCTACGAGAGAACGCTTTCCCAGCTCTCTCAGATGAGCTATGTTACAGAGAATACCATGATAATTGTCGAGAGCGACAAGGACTACGATTTCTCTTTTGCAGAGGACTATGGATTTGAAGTTCGCAAGGAGAAAGAGTACAAGAGCAACAAACATGTTTTCCTGTACAGAAAGGGCAACTGATTATGAAGACTGCTGTATATCCGGGAAGTTTTGATCCGGTAACACTTGGACACCTGGACATTATAAAGCGCGCATCCAGCATGTTTGATGAGCTGATCGTAGCTGTAATGTGCAATTCATCTAAAACTCCATTGTTTACCCTTGATGAACGTGTTAAAATGTTAAAAGAATCTGTGAAGGACCTGCCAAATGTGCGAATCGAGTCTTTTGGCGGACTTCTTATTGATTATTGCAAGGAAAATCAGATCCATATCATCATCAGGGGGTTACGAGCCATAACTGATTTTGAATATGAGCTTCAGATTGCACAGATTAACAGAGAGTTATCACACCATGAGGTGGATACCGTATTCCTTACAACCAGCCTTGAGTATTCATACCTTAGCAGCTCAGTTGTAAAAGAGATCGCAAGTTATAATGGGGATATTACAACCTGCGTTCCGGAATTTATAGCCACAGAGCTATACAAAAAATACGGATTCAAATAAATTCGGGGGTATTTATCATGACCAGCAGAATAGAACAGCTTATTGACGAGATCGAGACATATATAGATAATTGCAAACCACAGCCTTTGTCTCAGACCAAGATCATTGTCAACAAAGAAGAGATTGATGAGCTTCTTAGAGAGCTTCGCAGCAAGACACCTGAGGAAATCAAGAGATATCAGAAGATCATCAGCAACAAGGAAGCAATTTTAAATGACGCGCGCAAGAAGGCTCAGGAGCTCATTGATGAGGCAACTGCTCACACCAATGAACTTATTAACGAGCATGAGATCATGCAGCAGGCGTACGCTCAGGCCAATGAAGTAATCTCACAGGCTGCTGCCCAGGCCAAGGACATCCTTGACAAGGCAACAATTGAGGCCAATGAGATGAAGGCAGCTGCTGTACAGTACACAGATCAGCTTCTAGAGAACGTTGATTCCATCATAAATCAGTCAATTGATGCAACAAGCAAGAATAACGACGAGATCATCGAGTCAGTTAAGCAGAACAGCATCAATATTGTTAAAGAGGTAACTCAGAGCAATGACAGCATTCTCTCTGCACTTACTCAGTACAGTGAGATCATCAAGTCAAACAGAGCGGACCTTCGTCCACCTGTTGGCGGTGCTTCTGTAGGAACCGGCGCAGCTGTTACAACTGAAAATCAGGGCGCAGCTTTGGATGATGGAAGTTTAAATCTTGATATGCTTAACTAAGTAGCGATTACTAAGAGCTGCCGCATTATTGCGACAGCTTTTTATCTTTAATAGGAGTTTGGGGGATATTATGAAAAAGCTTATTTCGTATGTATTTACTTTTGTAATGGTATTCACAGCTGTATTCGGAGCTACTTCGATCGATACAAGTGCAGCATCTAAGAATGTGGTAGTTGTAATTGATCCGGGACACGGAGGAGAGGGAGACAGAAACCTTGGTGCCCAGTATAACGGCCTTTCAGAGAAGGCTCTTACTCTTCAGGTTGCCAATGTCCTGAAGGCTGAGCTTGAAAAATATGATGGAGTTACCGTATATACCACGAGAACCACTGACACAGCTATTTCACTGGAAGACAGGGCAGCATATGCAAAGAGTGTCGGAGCAGATTTCGTATACAGTATTCACTTCAACGCTTCAAGCAATCATGCTTTTTACGGCTCTGAAATTTGGACATCTACCTTTGGTAATTACTATGTAGCAGGTGCTAACTTCGGCAATATTCTCCAGTCAGAATGGAGTGGACTGGGCCTTTATCAGAAGGGTGTTAAGACGAGAGTCGGATCTTCCGGTAAGGACTACTACGGAATCATAAGAGCCTGCGTTGCAAGAAACATGCCTTGCGTTATCATGGAGCATGCATACCTCGACCATGGAGTGGATGTCTCCAAGATCAAGACTGCTGACTTTATTGGCAAACTGGCTGCCGCTGATGCAACTGCAATTGCCAAGTACTTTAAGCTTAAATCAAGCACTACAGGAGCTGATTATTCAGGCTTTAAATACACTTCAGTTAAAAAGCCCGGAAGAGTTCTTTATCAGGATGAAACAGGACCTGAGAAGTGCGAGATTAAGGTTCTTGCTTACGACCTTGCCAGCGGAAATGTACTTGTTGAAATGACGACCAAGGACAGCCAGAGTCCTGTCATCTACTTTACATACAGCTATGATGGCGGTAAGACCTTTAATACTCTGCAGATGTGGGACAGGAGTAAGTCTACACAGTCCTTTAACGTTAAGGTTCCAAGCGGAACTGTAAATCCAACAATAGTCTGTGCTGCTTACAACAACTATGAAAAGGGTACTTTAAGTAATCCTGTTCAGGTGGCAGCTACATTCAATTATTAAGGAAAAAGACATTGAGACTTGATAAATTTCTTTCGGAACAAAATATAGGTACCAGAAAGCAGATAAAAGAATATGTAAAAAACGGAAGATGCGCTGTAAACGGGATACCTGCTTCAAAGGCTGATATGCATATCGATGAAAACAGCGATGAGATCGCTTTTGACGGAATAGTCCTTAGTTACAGCAAGTATCATTACTATTTGCTGAATAAGCCTGTAGGCGTTGTGAGTGCCACAAGAGATGGCAGGAACGAAACGGTGCTTGATCTTTTATCCGGAGAAAATGTAAAAGGTCTTTCTCCCTGTGGAAGGCTTGATATCGACACAGAAGGGCTGCTTCTTATTACAGATGACGGGGATCTGATCCACAGACTCCTTTCACCTAAAAAACATGTGGATAAGGTCTATGAAGTACATATCAGACAAGCTCTTTTACCTGCTGATATAGAGAAGCTTGAAAAGGGCGTGAATATCGGTGATAAGAAGGATGATGGAAGCATAGATTACACACTTCCTGCTAAGGTTGAGCTTTGTGATGACAAGGACGAAGAAGGATATCCGGTGATTTTCCTTACCATTCATGAAGGCAGATTCCATCAGGTAAAGAGAATGCTTGAAGCTGTTGGGAATGAAGTAATGTTTCTTCGCAGAATCTCTATGGGAAGTTTAGAGCTTGGCGACGACCTTCCTGTCGGTGATTACAGACCACTTACCGAAGAAGAAATTAATGAATTAAAGAAATAGGATGATTTATGAAAGATATAAAGCTTAATGATTATGAAGCAGTGATCTTTGACCTCGATGGATCGCTTGTTGATTCCATGTGGATGTGGAAAGCTATAGATGTTGAGTATTTGGCAGGACATGGAATAGAGGCTCCAAGCACTCTCCAGAAGGATATAGGCGGAAGAAGCTTTGTTGAGACTGCCGTTTACTTCAAGGAGAGATTTAACCTTAAGGATTCTGTTGAGAAGATCGGCGATGACTGGAATAAAATGGCATGGGATAAATACACAAGCGAAGTGCCTCTAAAGGAAGGAGTATCTGATCTTTTGGATAAGTGTGAAGAGAGCGGCATTAAGCTTGGCATTGCCTCCAGCAATTCAACAGAGCTGATAAAACAGGTGCTTTCTTCCCATGGAATAATGGATAAATTTCAGAGTATTAAGTCAGGAACCCAGGTAGTTAAGGGGAAACCAGCGCCTGACATTTATCTTACGGTTGCGGATGAACTGGGAGCTGAGCCATCAAAGTGTCTTGTCTTTGAAGATCTTGTGGATGGCATCAAGGCTGCCAAGAATGCCGGCATGACTGTTGTTGCAGTAAGTGATGATTATTCAAGGCACAGCGATGACCTAAAAAAAGAGCTGGCAGATGATTATATAGAAGATTATTGGGGACTTACTGAAGGATGAAGAAGTATAAAGGCGACTTTGGATATATTGAATACAGAAAAAAGGTAACGATAATAAGAACGGCTGTGTGCCTGGCTATTACGCTTGCAATTTTTGTAATCGGTCTTGTAATAAACGGAACACAGAAAAATGTCTTTTCCATAATAGCTGCTCTTGGCTGCCTTCCGACAGGCTGGAGCGCAGTTAACATGATAATGTTCATTAGAGGAAAGGGCTGCAGCGAAAGTGATCATAGCCAGATTGAGGCGCATAAAGGGAATCTGCTTGTTTACTATGATCTAGTCATCACCAGTTATGACAAGAATTACAACGTGGCTGCTTCTACGGTTCTTGATAAGAACATCTGCTGTTACTGCTCTGATAAGTCAGTAGATTGCGAAGATATAGAGAAGCACATTAAAAAGATGATGGCTCAGAGTGGATACTCAAGCTACAGCATTAAGGTCTTTAATAAGCTTGATACTTTCCTAGGAAGGCTTGATCAGCTTGAGAAGCTAAGGGCTGAGAAAAACATTGACCCTCAGGCAATCGAGGATGCGTGGGTTCCGGGAACAACTCAGACACCGGCGGGAATTCTTTTATCAATATCATTATAGGCGGTTAAATGAAAGAGATCATAGTTGGCGAAAACGAACAGGATAAACGCTTTGACAGATTCCTTAAGGGCTATTTAAAAGAGGCTTCAAGCGGCTTTGTTTACAAGATGCTGCGAAAGAAGAACATTACCCTTAATGACAAAAAGTCAGACGGAATGGAAAAACTTAAAAAGGGAGATGTAATAAAGATCTTCTTTACTGATGATACCCTGAATAAGTTTCGCGGAACTGAGGCAGGTTCTGATAAAGAGTGCCCGGAATTGTTATCTTATAAAAAGATTGGTGAACTTCACGTTATTTACGAGGATGATAATATTGTTCTTGTAGATAAGCCTGCAGGTGTTCTTTCACAGAAATCGCAGAAGGATGATGACAGCTTAAATGAGTGGCTCATCGGATATCTTTTGAATAAGGGTGATATCACAGCAGAGAGCCTTGATACCTACAGGCCTTCGATATGCAACAGGCTGGACCGAAATACCAGCGGTATTGTGATCTGTGCCAAATCACTTGTAGGCGCACGTAAGATGAATGAGCTTATAAAGGACAGAAGTGTTGGGAAGTTCTATCGCACAATTGTTAAGGGCAGGATCGATGCAGACTTTTCACTAAAAGGTTTTTTGTCAAAGGATGATAAGAAAAACAAGGTTGTAATTCTTGATAAAGATCCGCATGACCCGGCATATTCTTATGTTGAAACCGAGTTTCATGTTGTATCCTTTAACAGAGAAAAGGATATGACAATGCTGGAGGTTAAGCTGATAACAGGTAAACCTCATCAGATAAGGGCTCATTTAGCCGGTATAGGGCATCCTATTCTCGGAGATATAAAATACGGCGGAAAAGCTTATAAGGGACTTAACTTTCAGCTTCTCCACAGCTACAGGCTTGAGTTTCCAAAGAATTTAAAAGAGCCTTTTGAAGAGCTTTCAGGTAAGGAGTTTACGGCTCCTATGCCAAAGGAATTTAATATATTTGAATAAGAGGTAATTATGCCTACATGGAAATCTCGTGGACTCAGGGGATCCACGCTTGAAGACATGGTCAACAGAACAAATGAGAGGTACCTTGAACTTGGACTTTGTCTTATTCAGAAAATTCCCACACCTATTACGCCAATAAATATTGAGAAGGAGACACGGCACATAACGCTTGCCTACTTTGATCAAAAGTCAACCGTGGACTACATTGGTGCAGTCCAGGGTATTCCTGTGTGCTTTGATGCCAAGGAATGCGCAACAACATCTTTTGCACTGCAAAATATTCACCAGCACCAGGTTAACTTCATGGAAAGCTTTGAGGAGCAGAATGGAGTTGCATTTTTTCTTATCTACTTTACGTCTTTAGACGAATTCTATTACCTTCCCTACAGAAACTTACGCGTTTTCTGGGACAGAGCACAGGCAGGAGGCAGAAAGAGCTTTCGCCATGATGAACTGGACCTTAAATATGTAATAAAAAAGCACAAGGACCCGGGGCTTTTAATCCCTTATCTTGATGCAATGCAGATTGACCTTGAAGAGAGAGAATAATTGTTTGACATATTGTTTGATATAATGTAAACTCTTTTCTATGGTAGCGAATTATCATAGTAGCACTGCGCATTACTAAAGTGAGGTAGACATGAATAAAGTACTTTTACATACTCCCGACGGAGTTAGAGATATCTATGGTTCAGAATGCAGCGACAGACTGATCGTAAGAGACAAGATCCATGAGAAGATGAAACTGTATGGATATGAAGATATAGAAACGCCTACGTTTGAATTTTTCGATGTATTTGCTCAGGAGATAAATGCCAGCGATGCGAGAGAACTGTACAAGTTCTTTGATAAAGACGGAAATACAATGGTTTTAAGACCCGACTTTACACCATCTATTGCCAGATGTGCATCCAAGGTAATGCTTGAAAATCCAATGCCTGTGAGAGTTGTATATCAGGGCAGTACATTCCTTAATACTTCAAGTCTTCAGGGCAAATTAAAGGAAACAGGCAATATAGGCGTTGAGCTCTTTAAAGATGATTCTGTATACGCTGACGCTGAGATGATAGCTCTTTTAATAGAATCTCTCTTAAGCTCAGGGTTGAAGGACTTCCAGGTCAGCATCGGTGATGCAGAGTACTACAAAGGCATTTGCGAGGAAGCCGGTATTGATGCAGAGACAGAGGTCATGATCAGGGAGCAGATCGTTCAGAAGAACTATTTTGCTGCAGAGAGCATCCTTGCTGAGAGAAATATCCCTGAGAAGTATAAAAACCTGATAGTCAAGGTTGCTGAGTTTATCGGCTCAGATGAGGCCCTTGATAAGGCTCAGGAGCAGGTATCAAACGAGAGAAGCTTAAACGCTATAAAGCGCCTTAAAAGGCTTTATCAGGTACTTAAAGAGTATGATGTTACCCAGTATGTTTCATTTGACCTTGGAATGCTGAGTAAATTCAATTATTACACAGGTGTCATTTTTAGCGCATACACCTACGGAGTAGGCGATGCCATTGCTAAGGGAGGAAGATACAACAACCTCCTTGGAAAATACGGTCAGGAAGCACCTGCTATTGGCTTCGTAATTCTACTTGATGACCTTTTGTCAGCTCTTTACAGACAGAACGTTGAAATGGAACATGAGAAGCAGACTGTATATACTGAGTTTGATGAAGAGAGCTTTAAGGCTAAACTGTCTGAAGCTATAGAAATGAGAAAATCAGGCCAGAAAGTGGCTTTGGCATACAGAAAGGCATGAGTGGTGAATTTATGAGATATCTTACATTTGCCCTTGGAAAGGGACGCCTTGTCAACTCAACCATGGAGATACTTAATAAATGCGGGATTGAGTGCGAGGAGATATTAGATAAAAAGACGAGAAAACTTATTTTTACCAATGAAGAGCTTAAGCTTAAGTTCTTTTTGGCAAAGGGACCTGATGTGCCGACCTATGTTGAGTATGGCGCTGCGGATATTGGTATTGTAGGCGCTGACACTATCCTTGAGGAGAACAGAAGAGTTTACGAAGTCTTGGATCTCGGCTTTGGAAAGTGCAGAATGTGTGTCTGCGGACCTCATGAGGCAAAAGAGCTTTTAGAGCACCGTGAGATGATCAGAGTTGCAAGCAAGTATCCAAATATTGCCAAGGATTACTTCTACAATAAAAAGCATCAGACGGTTGATATAATTAAGCTAAACGGCTCGGTAGAGCTTGGGCCTATTGTTAATCTTTCAGATGTGATCGTTGATATTGTTGAAACAGGATCAACACTCAGGGAGAACGGCCTTGAGGTTCTTGAAGAAATCTGTCCCCTTTCTGCAAGGATGATCGTGAATCAGGTAAGCATGCAGATGGAGACTGAGAGAATCAGAAAGCTCATAAATGACATTAAGGAGAATTTGGAATAAATGAGAACACTTAAGCTTACAGAAGAAACAAAAAAAGAACTTCTTGGAAATCTTTTAAACAGAAATCCCGGAAGCTATGGTGAGTATGAAGAAACAGTAAATGGAATAATAACTGATATCCGAAATAACGGCGATAAAGCTTTATTTGAGTACACAGAGAAGTTTGATAAGTGCGTAATTGATGCAAATTCAATTAAAATAACAAGACAGGAAATAGAAGAGGCATACAAGGCACTTGATCCTGAATTTGTAGAAGTTATGAAGAGAAGTGCTGAGAATATCAGAGCCTTTCACGAGAAGCAAAAGAGGAACACCTGGATCGATACCAAAGAAGACGGAAGTATCCTGGGACAGAGAATTCTTCCGATAGAGATTTCAGGCGTTTATGTTCCCGGAGGAAAAGCAGCTTATCCTTCAAGCGTACTTATGAACGTAGTTCCTGCCAAGGTTGCAGGTGTTGAGAGAATTGTTATGTGCACACCTCCTGGCAAGGATGGTAAGGTTAATCCCGGAACTCTTGTTGCAGCTGATATAGCAGGTGTTACTGAAGGTTATAAGGTGGGCGGAGCTCAGGCTATCGCGGCTATGGCATTTGGAACAGAGTCAGTACCTAAAGTTGATAAGATAACAGGACCTGGCAATATCTTTGTTGCACTTGCCAAGAAAGCATGCTTTGGACACGTTTCAATTGATTCTATCGCAGGTCCCAGTGAGATACTTGTTCTTGCGGATGAGAGTGCAAATGCAAGATATGTGGCTGCCGATCTCTTGTCACAGGCTGAACACGATGAGATGGCAAGCGCTATTTTAATTACTACATCACAGGAACTTGCAGATAATGTGTCAAAAGAGATTGACGGATTTTTGCAGACTCTTTCAAGAGCGGATATAATAAAGAAGTCCTTAGATAACTATGGATATATTTTTGTAGCAGAGAATATGGAGGATGCCATCGAAGCAGCCAATGCAGTAGCATCTGAGCACCTTGAGATAATTACTGTTAATCCGTATGAAACAATGACAAAAATTAGGAATGCAGGTGCTATTTTCCTTGGAGATTATTCTTCAGAACCTCTCGGAGACTACTATGCAGGCCCTAATCACATTCTTCCTACAAACAGAACTGCAAGATTCTTCTCACCGCTTTCTGTTGATGATTTCGTAAAGAAAACAAGTATTATTTCGTACTCAAGAGCAGCACTTGAGAGAGTACATGATGATATTGAACTCTTTGCAAAGCAGGAAGGACTTACAGCTCACGCTAATTCCATTGCTGTAAGGTTCGAATAAGATTGTCTGATATGGTCAACGCGACTGATATGGTCAATGCTTAAAAATTACACTTGTAATCATTGAAAAGTGCACCAAAATTGCAAGTTTACTTTCTAAAACGTATATAAAATGCAAGTTTACATATATTTTATAATTGGAATTTACAATATTTTGTAAACTGCATATAAGGAGACACAAGCTATGGAAAAAAGAGTTGCAGAAGTGACACGAAAAACGCAAGAAACTGACATCAAGGTTTTACTTAACCTTGACGGGTCAGGAGCTTCAAACATCACAACGGGCATCGGATTCTTTGATCATATGCTTCAGGGATTTACAAAACACGGCTTTTATGACATGGATGTCACAGTAAACGGAGACCTAAATGTTGATGGTCACCACACGGTTGAGGATACCGGAATCGTGCTTGGACAGGCCATTTCTAAGGCTTTGGGCGACAAAAAGGGTATAAAGCGTTACGGAAGCATGATCCTTCCCATGGATGAGACTTTGGTAATGTGTGCAATAGATCTTTGCGGAAGACCGTATTTTGTGATGGATGCTGAATTTACAGCACCTATGGTCGGTGATTTTGACACACAGCTGGTAAAAGAGTTTTTCTATGCAGTTTCATATTCTGCAGCAATGAATCTCCACATCAAGGTTTTAAATGGATCTAACGATCACCACAAGATTGAAGCGATATTCAAGGCGTTTGCAAAAGCGCTGGATGAAGCATCAATGATAGATCCGAGAATAGAAGGCGTACTCAGTACAAAAGGAGCACTTTAAGCATGAAGAACAGTGTTAAAAAAATAGTCGGTGCAATATATTTGAAAAATGGTCGTGCAATGAAAGGCTTTGGAACCGACCAGGTATGCGAGTTTGATGCAGTTTCCGAAGGCGAGAGATTATCAAATTCAAATGCTGACGAGATCATAGTTTTTGATCTTTCCCCGGCAGGAGATGATAAAGCTCATGAAGAGTCTTTGGATGTGATCAAGGATATCTGTAAGGCTGTTGATGTCCCTGTTATCGGCGCAGGCAATGTCAAGAGGATGGAGGATATCAAAAAGCTCCTCTATGCAGGCTGTAAGAGAGCTGCCCTTAATTTCTCAAAGGAGGGTAACGCTGATATCCTGAAGGAAGTATCAGAGAAATTCGGCAAGGACAAGATTGTTATCTGCTACGAAGACGCATCTTCCGTGACAGAAAGAAAAGACGATATCCTTACCTTTGCATCTGAACTTGTACTCGTTACAAAGGATGAAGCAAAGCTAACAGATCCGGGCATTGACCTTCCTGTTATGGCAGTTTTTGATGCTGATGATCTGCCCTATAAAGACCATCCTGAAGAGCTCTTTTTCAAATATGACTTTATTGATGCTGTGTCCGGAATAAATGTAAATTCCAATGCACAGCGCATAAATCAGATAAAAGATTTTTTAACTGAAAAAGGAATTAAGATTAGTGCGCTGGAACCGGCATTTACATGGAATCAGCTTAAAAAGAATTCTGACGGAATGGTTCCTGTTATCGTTCAGGACTACAGAACAGATCAGGTTCTGATGCTGGCGTATATGAATGAAGAGGCATATAACACTACGCTTAGGACAGGTAAGATGACATACTTTAGCAGGAGCAGAAATGAGCTCTGGATAAAAGGCGAGACCAGTTCGCACTTCCAGTATGTTAAGTCTCTTACAGCAGATTGCGATCTTGATACCATTCTTGCCAAGGTTAAGCAGATTGGCGCTGCATGTCACACCGGAAGTTATTCCTGCTTCTTTAACGAGATAGCTAAAAAGGATTATTCCGAGAAGAATCCGCAGAAGGTTCTTGATGCAGTATTTGAGGTTATAAAGGACAGAAAAGATAATCCAAGAGAAGGTTCTTATACCAATTATCTCTACGAAAAAGGAATCGACAAGATTCTTAAAAAGGTTGGTGAAGAGGCAACCGAGATGGTTATAGCCGCTAAAAACCCGAATGAAAATGAAGTTATTTACGAAATGAGTGATTTCCTGTATCATATGATGGTCCTCATGGCTGTTAAAAATGTCAGCTGGGAGGATATAACAGACGAACTGTCAAGACGATAAAGGAAAAAGTATGAATTACAATTTAGCATTAACAGATGAGGCGCTGCTTACTATCGAAAAGCCCGAGAGATACATCGGCAATGAGGTAAACAGTGTTGTTAAGGATAAGGGGCAGATCGATATAAGATTTGCCTTCTGTTTTCCTGATGTATACGAGATCGGAATGTCCCATCTGGGCATTCAGATCCTTTACGGAATGTTCAACTCTTACGACGACGTATGGTGCGAGCGTGTGTATTCTCCATGGATGGACATGGATGCACTTATGAGAGAAAAGAACATTCCTCTTTTTGCGCTTGAATCTCAGGACCCGGTAAAGGACTTCGATTTCCTGGGCTTTACCATCCAGTATGAGATGTGCTACACGAACATATTACAGGTTCTGGATCTTTCAGGCATTCCTCTTAAAACTGCAGACAGGACCTGGGATGACCCAATAGTCATTGGTGGTGGCCCTTGTACCTATAACCCTGAGCCGATTGCAGATTTCTTTGATATTTTCTATATCGGAGAGGGTGAGACAAGATATCGCGAGCTCTTTGACCTGTATAAGGATGCGAAGAAAAGAGGTATCAGCCGAATGGATTTTCTTCATGAAGCTGCTAAGATTCCTGGTATCTACGTACCATCATTTTATGATGTTAAGTACAAGGAAGACGGGACTATTGCATCCATGGAACCGGTTTTTGATGATATTCCAAAGACCATCAAAAAGGAGATGTGCACTGACCTTTCTCACGAGTTTTATCCAACTAAGCCTGTAGTTCCCTACATCAAGATCACACAGGACAGAGTTGTTCTTGAGATCATGCGTGGATGCATCAGAGGCTGCAGATTCTGCCAGGCAGGACAGCTCTATAAACCTCTTCGTGAAAAGGACGTGGAATATCTTAAGAAAATTGCGATAGAAGCTCTGGAGAACACCGGATATGAGGAGATTTCTTTAAGCTCCTTAAGCTCAAGTGACTATTCAAAACTCCCTGAGCTTATCGACTTTTTGATAAAGAGCTGCAATGAAAAGAAGATAAACATATCTCTTCCGTCACTTAGAATAGACGCATTTTCTCTGGATGTAATGAGTAAGGTCCAGGATGTAAAAAAGAGTTCTCTTACATTTGCACCGGAAGCCGGAACCCAGAGAATGAGAGATGTTATCAATAAAGGTCTCACAGAGGAGGATATTCTGAGAGGCTCGCACGAGGCGTTTCTTGGTGGCTGGAATAAAGTTAAGCTTTATTTCATGCTGGGACTTCCTACAGAGACAGATGAAGATATCTATGGCATCGGTGATATAGCCAATAAAGTTGCTGTGGAGTATTTTGAGACTGTGCCCAAGGAAAAGAGAGGCGGACGTACAATAGACATCGTAGCAAGTACTTCATTCTTTGTACCCAAGCCCTTTACTCCGTTCCAGTGGGCTCCTATGAATACCAAGGAAGAGTTCCTTGATAAGGCAAATAAGACCAGAAAAGGAATCATGTCACAGCTTAACCAGAAGCATATCAAATACAACTGGCACGAAGCTGATGCAAGTATGATGGAAGGTATCTTTGCGAGAGGCGATCGAAGGCTCTGCGATGTTATTCTAAGAGCTTATGAAAAGGGCTGCGTTTATGACGCCTGGAGTGAGTACTTCAAGTTTGACACATGGATGGAGACCTTCAAGGAATGCGGAGTTGATCCTTTCTTCTACACCACAAGAGAACGAGCTGATGACGAGACATTCCCCTGGGATATCATCGACTGTGGCGTAACAAAGGCCTTTATGCTAAGAGAATGGAAAAATGCCCTTGCAGGTAAGAAATCAATAAATTGCAGACAAGGATGTTTGGGATGTGGTGCAGCTTCCTATGGAGTCGGAGTTTGCACGGAGAGTAAATAATGCATAAATTACGTTTGAAATTTTCAAAAAACGGACCAATAAAGTTCATAGGTCATTTGGATGTCATGCGATATTTTCAAAAGGCCATCAGAAGAGCAGGTATTGATATCAAGTATTCAGAAGGCTTTAGCCCACATCAGGTGTTATCTTTTGCGCAGCCCCTTAGCGTAGGAGCAACCAGTGATGGTGAATATCTTGATATGACTGTAAATTCCATGAGCAGTGTTAAAGATATCATGGACGGACTTAACAGTGTTATGAATGAAGGCATTAAGATCGTTGCCATTGCTGAGCTTGATGAGCGTGAAGAAAAGGCAATGACAACTTCATATGCTGCTAAATATCATCTGAAATTCAGAGAGAATTCAAAACCGGATTTCGACTGGGTGAGCGAGATGGAGTCTTATCTTGAAAAAGAAACTCTTCCAGCCGTTAAGAAGACAAAGAGCGGCGAAAAAGAGATCGATATGAAGCAGATGATATTAAATTATGAGTTCGGAGAAGACTACCTTGATATACTGCTGATGATGAGCAGTAAGGTTACATTAAAGCCGACTTTGCTCTTTGTGTACTTCTTTAAATCATTGGGAAAAGAGTTTAACACCGTATGGCTCGATATACACAGAGTAGATATTTACCGCGATTTTCAGGAAGGCGATAAAACATACATCGAACCATTCATAGCCGGTGATACAGACGAGAGAATATATTTAAATGGCTGATATCTTTGTTTCTAACTATGATAATTATCTGGTTGTTTCAGCTTATATCTACAATAAGCTGGAGTTTATTTCTGTTGTCCGTGATTCGGTGCTCGACGATATTTATTTATGCAGAGTGGAGAATATCCTGAAGAATATTGATTCTGCCTTTGTGAGGTATCGCGATGACGAGCAGGGCTATGTTGCGCTCAAAAACATACTCCCAATTACCGTTGTTAACAGAAAGATCATTTCGTCATCAGAGCTAAGACAAGGTGATGAGATCGTGCTTCAGGTAGAAGCAGAACCTCTCAAACTTAAGAAAGCCAAGCTTTCATCCCGCATATCAATCTCCGGTAAATTCGTAGCTGTTACGCTTGGTAGAAAAGGCGTTGGAGCATCCTTAAAAATCTCTCAGGATGACAGAACCAGACTGATTACTTGTGCTAAGAAACACTATAAAGACTTAGTTGATGAATACTGTGAAAAGCTAGACGGTACAGATTTTGGCGTGATTGTAAGGACTGAAGCTGCTCGTCTTTCAGGGGATGATATAGATGAGAATATTAGAGATGATATAAAGGCATGTATAGATAAAATCTGCGATATTCTGAGCGTGGCAAAGAGCCGAAAGGTCTTTTCATGCCTTCAGAAAAATGATAGTGCAGATGAAGCATATCACATTGAAAAAGCAAAGGCATTCATCAGGACCAAAACCTCAGATGAACCACGTATTCTTAACGAATCTGTAGTTTACAGTCTTAAAAAAGATATGGATAAGCTGCTCTATAACAGGGTGTGGCTTAAATCAGGAGCTTTCCTTATCATCGAACAGCTTGAAAGCTTTAATGCCATAGATGTAAATACAGGAAAAGCAATTTCCGGCAAGACAGATATTACATATAAAGTCAACATAGAAGCTGCCGATGAAATATTCAGACAGATAAGGCTTCGAAATCTTACGGGAATGATACTTATAGATTTCATTAACATGAAAGACAAAGAAGATGTGCAAAAACTTTGTGATCATGTAAGAGCTCTTGCAAGAAAAGAAGTGGTACACACTGAATTTGTCGATATAACCGGGCTTGGCATAATTGAACTCACAAGAAACAAAAACGATAAATCATTAAAAGAAATATTACAAAATAACAATCAAAGTGTTGACAACATGGAAAATGAATGATATTATACCATGGTATGCCGCTTAACTAGGCCTAAGTGGGTCTATCCCCGCCGAAGTTAGCGAGTTTTTTGAAGAAGGAGGTAACTTATGTACGCAATTATTGTAACTGGTGGTAAGCAGTACAAAGTTTCCGAGGGCGATGAGATCAAGGTAGAGAAGCTTGATGTAGAGCCTGGAAAAGAAGTAACATTTGATAATGTTATTGCAGTAAGCGACGACAATACACTCAAGGTTGCAGTCGATGTTAGCTCAGCTAAGGTTAGCGCAACAGTTGTAGAGCAGGGACGTGCTAAGAAGGTTGTTGTTTACAAGTACAAGAGAAAGACTGGCTATCACAAGAAGAACGGTCACAGACAGCCATTCACAACTGTTAAGATCGACAAGATCACAATGTAATTTAAGCTGACTATATACAGATGACGAATATTACAATTACGAAAGCTTCAGACGGCAGTTACAAATGGATTGAATGCAACGGACATGCAGGATTTGCTGAATACGGTGAAGACATTGTATGTGCTGCAATATCGGTCCTGACAATCAATACTATCAATTCTGTTGAGAAATTCACAGATGATAAGATATTGACCAGCCAGAATGAAGAAAAAGGTATATTGAGATTAGAGTTTGAGAATATTCCTTCCAAGGAAGCAGATCTTTTATTAAGGTCTTTCGAGCTCGGTGTCACCAGTATATACGAACAGTATGGTAAGAAATTTTTGAACATTAAATTTAGGAGGGAATAAGTCATGATGAATATGAACCTTCAATTTTTTGCTCATAAGAAGGGTGTTGGATCAACCAAGAACGGTAGAGATTCAGAATCCAAGAGACTTGGAGCAAAAAGAGCTGATGGACAATTCGTGAAGGCCGGAAATATTTTATACAGACAGCGTGGAACACACATTCATCCTGGTGTTAATGTTGGAATCGGTAGCGATGACACATTATTTGCACTTGTTGATGGTGTTCTTAGATTCGAGCGCAAGGGCAAGGATAAGAAACAGGCCAGCGTTTATGCTGTAGAGAATAAGTAATTTTTGCAAAAGACAGGCTTCAAACTTTTTGTTTGAAGCCTATTTTTAACTAGTTGTATTTTGAGGTACTAATATGCCAGTATTTGTAGATAAAGCTAAAATCTTTATACAGAGCGGAAAAGGCGGAGACGGACATATCTCTTTCAGAAGGGAGAAATACGTTCCTAACGGCGGTCCTGATGGAGGAGACGGCGGAAAGGGCGGAGACATCATCTTTAAAGTGGATGAAGGAATAAACACGCTCTCAGACTTCCATTACGGCGGCAAGTATAAAGCTGAAAACGGTGAAAACGGAAATAAAAGGCGCTGCCATGGAAAAAATGGCGCTGACCTTATCATAAAGGTTCCAGAAGGAACTGTTATAAAAGAAGCAACTAGCGGTAAAGTAATCGCAGATATGAGCGGTGATAACAGAGAAGTTGTGATCCTAAAGGGCGGAAAAGGCGGAAACGGTAACATGCACTATGCTACCTCAACCATGCAGGCGCCTAAGTATGCACAGCCCGGTCAGCCTGCAATAGAGCTTGAGGTTTTACTTGAGCTTAAGGTAATCGCTGATGTAGGCCTTGTTGGATTTCCAAATGTTGGAAAATCAACCTTCCTTTCGAAGGTTTCAAACGCTAAGCCCAAGATTGCCAATTATCACTTCACAACGCTTACTCCAATGCTGGGTGTTGTAGATCTTGATGGTGCTAAGGGCTTTGTTGTTGCAGATATTCCCGGACTCATTGAGGGGGCTTCAGAAGGCGCAGGACTTGGACATGAGTTTTTAAGACATATCGAGCGAACCAGAATGATGATCCATGTTGTTGATGCAGCTTCAACAGAAGGCAGAGATCCTCTTGAGGATTTGGAAGCTATTAACAATGAGCTTAAGAACTACAACGCAGACATAACCAAGAAAATCCAGGTTATTGCAGCAAATAAGGTAGATATGCTTCCTGAGGGTGAGGATGCTGAGATAATAAAAAAGATCAAAGAGAAGTACGAACCTCTCGGCGTAAAAGTGTTTGCAACCTCCACACTAACTGGAAAAGGTATCAAGGAACTGTTATACTATGTAAGTAGGACCCTTTCTGAGATTGAGGACAAACCTATTACCTTCGAGCAGGAATTCTTCCCTGAAGATATGGCTACCGAAGCTGATGAGGCATTTTCTGTTTACTACGATCAGGACGAGGCCGAATATGTTATTGAAGGCCCTAAGATTGAGAAAATGCTTGGTTATACAAACCTTGAATCCGAGAAGGGCTTTGCGTTCTTCCAGAAATTCCTTGCAGACACAGGTATTCTCGATCAGCTTGAGAGCCTTCACATTCAGGAAGGCGATACTGTAAGAATGTATGGCTACAGTTTTGAGTACTACAGAAATGCAGACACAGTACCTGCAGATGATGAGACAATAGATGAGGATGAAGAATAATGACATTAACAAGTAAACAAAGAGCTTATTTAAAGGGACTTGCAGCTGACCTTGAGCCGGTTTTCCAGATTGGAAAAGCCACTGTAACACCGGAGATCACCAGCGCAATTGCAGAGACCTTTAACACACATGAGCTCGTTAAGATCACAGTGCTTAAGAACTGCCTTGAGGATGTTAAGGAAGTTGCAAACACTGTTGCTGAGAGAACAAGATCTGACCTTGTTCAGGTAATCGGAAGAAAATTTGTATTATATAAACCTTTTAAGGATGACCCGAAGATAATCCTTCCTAAGACTAAAAAGGCTGAGTAAACTCAAAAATATACCATGTTGGAGGCACTAATATGGAATGCAGAAAGATTGGTATACTGGGCGGTACATTTGATCCTATTCACAATGGACACCTTCTTCTTGGAGAGTCTGCCAGAGAGCAGTTTTCTCTGGACAGAATAATCTTTATGCCAAACAATCTGGCTCATTTAAAGAACAGGACTGAGATTTCAAGCGGCGATACCCGTTATCAGATGGTCAAAATGGCAATTGCGGATAACCCGTATTTTACCTGCTCAAGACTTGAAATTGATAAGCCTGAAGGCACATATACCATTGATACCATCAATGAGCTTAAGCTTATGTATCCCGGCGATGAACTTTATCTTATTCTCGGCGGAGATTCAATAATCGGTATTGATTCCTGGTATAAGGCAGATGAGCTCTTGAAATCCTGCGTAATTCTTGCTGCAGTCAGAGAAGAGGACGATCTTCCTGCTCTCGACAGAAAGAGACGTGAGCTTAATACAAGATTCGGTGCGGATATCAGGATAATGACCTTTAACAGAATTGATATTTCCTCAACAGACATAAGACAGCGTGTTAAGACTGGAAGATCTGTAAGATATCTTTTACCTGATGAGTGTATTGAATTTATGTGCATAAAGGGATTATACAGATGAAGATAATCGAAGTGTCTCAGAAACTGCGCAAGCAGCTTGAAAATGAACTTAAACCCGACAGATTTGACCATACCCTGGGAGTGGCATATACAGCTGCCAATATGGCCTTTTTGTACGGCGCTGATATCGAGAAAGCTCTTATCGCAGGATATCTTCATGACTGCGCCAAGTGTATGACTCATGAAGAACAGATCAAGATCTGTGAAAAGAATGATATCGAGATAACAGAAGTAGAGAGAAAGAACCATTCTCTTTTACATGCAAAAGTCGGTATGTATCTGGCCAGAACAAAGTACGATGTCTATGATCCCGAGATTCTTGGTGCTATAAGATGGCATACCACAGGAAGAGAGGATATGACTCTTCTCGAGAAGATCGTATATATCGCCGACTTCATTGAGCCAAACAGAAGACCGCTTGAGAATATGGCTGAGATAAGAAAAGAGGCATTTACAGACCTCGACAAGTGTCTTGCACATATTCTGCATGATTCGGTAATTTATCTTAAGACAATCGGAAAAGAAGTTGATGAGGCGACCATGAACGCCTATGAATTCTATAAAAAATTCTACAAATAAGGAAAGAGGTATACATGTCAGATATTGAAGTTTCAAAGAAAATGGCTGCTATGGCAGTTGACGCCCTTGAAGACAGAAAGGGCGAGGATATAAGGGTAATTGATATAAGTGAGATTTCAACTCTCGGTGATTTCTTCATTATCGCTGCCGGAACCAACAGAAATCAGGTTCAGGCCCTTGCTGATAATGTTCAGGAAAAGCTTGGAAGAGCTGGCTACATGACCAAGAATGTAGAAGGCTATGAAGGAGCAAACTGGATACTTCTTGATTTCGGAGATATCGTTGTTCATGTCTTCGACAGCGAGAACAGACTTTTCTACGATCTTGAGAGAATCTGGAGAGACGGTAAGCAGATAGATACTGCCGATCTTAAATAAGTCAAATAAAGCATAAAAAGGGGCAGACAAAATGTACCGACCCCCAAAAGTTAGACCAAAAATCTAACTTTTTGGAGGTCGGTATTTTTATGGCAAAATATGATTTTGAATTTAAGAAAAAGGTAGTCCTAGCATACCTCAAAGGTGAAGGCGGAAGGAACTTTTTGGCAGAAAAGTATGGTATCGCAAGTTCACAGCATATCATCGAATGGGTTAATAATTACAATAAGTTTGGTGATGATGGTCTGAAACGATCTCGAAAAAAAGATAGTTATTCTTTCGAGAAGAAGCTTTCTGTTGTAGAGTTATATTTATCAAGTGAAATCTCATATCAGGATTTAGCTCTACAAGAAGGAATCACTAATCCAAGCATGATTGTTAACTGGGTAAAGCGCTTTCGTGTAGCAGGTTCTGATGCATTGAGACCTCACAAGAAAGGTCGAAGGAAAACATTGGAAAAGCCGGAAAAGAAATCTTCTACTCTGCCCATTGAGAGTCCAGTTGATACAAGTGCAGAGCATGTTAAAGAGTTAGAGGATGAGCTGCTGAAGCTAAGAATAGAGAATGCATTTTTAAAAGAACTGAGGAGGCTGCGTTTAGAGGACGAAGCAAAAATGAGAGAACGGCGCGAATCATCAACAGCCTCCGAAGACAGTTCAAACTAAAAGACCTTCTCTCATATACAGGTATGCCAAAGGCTACATTTATGTACTGGCAAAAGAGATTTGACCGGGAGAATCCAGATAAAGTGCTAGAAGAAACGATTCTTGCTATACGCGCGAGGAACAAGGACTATGGTTATCGTAGAGTGGTAGGCGAATTAAATAACCAGGGATACAAGGTCAACAAAAAGAAGGTTCAACGAATTATGCAGAAGCTAGGACTCCAGGTGACATCCTTTACTCGTAAGAGCAGAAAATACAGTTCCTACAAAGGGAAAGTAGGAACCGTTGCTCCTAACAGGATTAAGAGAAGGTTTAATACCCATATACCGCACCAGAAAATAACCACCGATACAACAGAGCTAAAGTACTATGAAGTAGATACAAAAGGTCACTTGACCATGCACAAGCTCTATCTGGATCCATTTATGGATATGTGTAATGGAGAAATACTAAGTTTTGGAATAGATAAACATCCATCTGCCAAGAATGTAATGGATGCTCTTGAACAGGCGATAGAAATCACATCAGACTGTCCTTATCGTAGGACCTTCCATTCAGATCAGGGATGGGCTTACCAGATGAAGGCTTATTCCCATCGGCTAAAACAAGAATGCATCTTCCAAAGCATGTCCAGAAAAGGTAACTGCTTAGATAATTCGGTAATGGAAAACTTCTTCGGACTGCTAAAGCAAGAAATCTATTATGTAGTAGTTTATTATAGTTACGAAGAATTGAAAGCTGAAATAGAGCGATATATAAAGTATTACAACGAACAAAGAATTAAAGAGAAACTAGGATGGATGAGTCCTGTCCAGTATAGACTCAACCTCTTGGCTGCATAAAAACAGCGTAGCAGCCATAAAACTGCTACGCTTAAAAGTCTAACTTTTGGGGGTCACCTCAAAATTGTCTGCCCCTTAATTTTTGTATTTAGTAGAATCTCATCACGCCAAATACCTTGCCAAGAATCTTGCAATCATTAACAATTATTGGATCCATGGTATCGTTCTCTGGCTGGAGTCTTATATGATCTTTTTCCTTGTAATAGGTCTTAACGGTGGCTGAATCGTCAATTAGGGCAACTACCTGGTCGCCGTTCTTAGCAGTGTTGCATACCTGGACAAAGAGCTTGTCACCATTGTAAATACCTGCATTTATCATTGAATCACCCTTAACATTAAGAATAAAGGCATCTGCGCCTTTGGGACACATTTCTGCAGGGATAGGAATGTAGGAATCGATGTTCTCCTCGGCCAGAATAGGAGTTCCGGCAGCTACCTGTCCGACTACCGGTATGCTGACAATCTCGGTTCTGACCATATTAAAGCCATCATCACAGATCTCTATAGCACGGGGCTTGGTTGGATCTCTTCTGATATATCCGTTCTTCTCAAGTGTCTCAAGATGAGAGTGTACGGAAGATGTAGATTTAAGATTAACTGCCTTACATATATCACGTACAGCCGGCGGGAAACCTCTTGAAAGAGTCTGCTCTTTGATATACTCAAGAATTTCCTGCTGCTTGGGCGAAATTTTTCCTTTTGGCATAATGGCTCCTCCTGACGTATTTTCTGCATTAAGTATAGCACAGCTTTTTTGATAAAGCAAATGTTTGTTCGGAAAATATGTTCGAAAAAGTATTGACAACAGAAAATATGTTCGATATATTTATATCAGAACAATTGTTCGTAACATGTGTTTGGCTTTTTGATGAGGTGGAGATATGAGCGAGGCAATGAGAGCAGCAGCAAGTCTTTATAACAACCCAAGATATAACAGTGTTAGCGAGATCAGAATTCAGCAGAACAAGATCAGACGTCAGAGAATAGTAAGAAGACAGTATTTCCTTCTTGGCCTTACAATTGCTTTTGTTATATTTCTTTTTGCTTTTATCGGAACAACAGTTATGTCATCAGCTCAGTCAGATGAATACGAACCATCATTTAAGTATTACAAGACTGTGACCGTACACAGTGATGAGACTCTCTGGAACATTGCAAATGCCAATTTCTCGGAAGATAATTATGACAATCTTAATGAGTATATAGGTGAGATCTGTACGATAAATGCAATTTCAGACCCTAACACAATTAATGCAGGAGAAGATATTGTAGTACCGTATTATTCAGCTGAATTTAAATAATAATTATTATAGCTTTATGCTTTCTCTTGATATAATATAGTATCAAGGGGAAACGTTATGAAATTATCAAGTCTATTAAAGTATAATTCAATAGTTATACAGTGTCATGACAATCCTGATGCAGATGCTATCTGTTCAGGATATGTTCTGTACAGATATTTTCAAGCGTATCACAAGAAAGTCAGATTTATTTATTCAGGCAATTTTGAGATAAGCAAGAGTAATCTTGTCTATCTGATCAAGAAATTGCGCATTCCTATCGAATATGTTCAGAATTTAAAGACAAAGCCTGAACTTCTTTTAATGACGGATTGCCAATATGGTGAAGGAAATGTACGTAGGTTTAGTGCAAAAGAAATCGCTGTTATCGATCACCACCAGGTATCCGGAAATCTTCCAAAGATAAATGAAGTAAGAAGTAATCTTGGAAGCTCCTGTACTGTAATCTGGAATTTGTTAAAGATTGAAGATGAAGATAAACTGTTGGACAAAAAAGTCTCAACAGCTCTTTATTATGGACTTTATTCTGATACCAATGCTTTCTCCGAGATGTCACATCCTCTGGATCGAGATATGATCGATTCACTGGATTATGATAAGGCGCTTATTCTTCGTCTTAAAAATATGAACCTGACACTCAAAGAGGCTAGAATCGCCGGAGTCGCAATGCTTGGCGTTGAATATCACAAGGACAATCACTATGCGATTCTTAGAAGCGAACCTTGTGATCCTAATATATTAGGCCTTATTGGAGACTTTATTGTAGCTGTAGATACAATTGATGTATGTATAGTTTATACGGTGCTTAACTTTGGAAAAAAGTTCTCAATCAGAAGCTGCGTTCCGGAGACCAGAGCTGATGAACTTGCAGCATTTCTTTCTGCAAGAATCGGTTCCGGCGGCGGACACACCGAGAAAGCCGGCGGACTTCTTAAAAACGAACTGATCAAGAAAGTTTATCCTGAATTCATAGAAATAGATGATGATTCTGCGAAATATTCAATTTCAAATATCATCAAAGATCGTATGAATGATTATTTTGAGAACTCAGAGATCATCTACGCCAAAAAAGCTAAACTTGATACAGCCAGTATGACCAAGTATGTAAAGAGTCCATTGGTTGTTGGATATGTACGCCCTCAGAAGCATGTACCTTCAGGTAATATGGCCATAGTTCGAACACTTAAGGGCGATGTTAACGTCCAGATCAAGGACAACACAGTATTGATAATAGGTATAGGCGGAGATGTTACCGCTATATCTGAAGAGAAATTTGAAAGCGCATATACAACTACAGGCAAGAGATTCAAGCTCAATCTGGATTACACGCCTACAATTAAGGATGCGGATAACGGCAAGATATATCCGCTTGTTCCCGATGCAAAGGGATGCATCTCGACAGGTGAGATGAATGTCTATGCCCGGAAGTTAGAAAAAACCACCAAGCTGTTTCCATATTGGGAATCAGAAACATACATGGTGGGTAAAAAAGGCGATTATATAGCTGTCAGCGTAGATGATCCACATGACATTTTTATAGTTGAGAAATCTCTTTTCAGAAAGACTTATGCAAATGCCTAGAGATTTAGTCAGGATTATCTTTATTTTCTCTTAGCTTAACCATTCGGGCAGCTCTGCGTCTGTTTTCGTCTTCCTGGGCTGCGTAATGCTTTCTGGTTGTATTAACGTCCTTGTGACCAAGTACATCAGCAACCAGATATATATCTCCGGATTCTCTGTACAAGTTTGTACCAAAAGTACTCCTCAGTTTATGGGGAGTTATTTTTTTGAGAGTAGTAACATTTCTGGCATATTTCTTAACAAGATTTTCAACTGCTCTTACAGTTATGCGCTTGTTCTGAAGTGATAAGAAAAACGCTTTTTCACTTCCTTCGCAGGCCGGAATGAGCTTTCGCTGCTCATAATAATCGAGAAGAGCAGTTCTTACTTCGTCAGGGAAATAGATGGTTGTGTTATAACCACCTTTTCTATGAATACTAAGACCGTTATTATCGTAGTCAATATCGTCAATATCAATTCCAACACACTCAGAAACACGAATACCGGTTCCAAGAAGCAGAGTTAACATTGCAAGATCTCTGAGCTTGGTCTTTTCATGGTATTTCTGCTGTGATTTGGTGAGTTTTTCACCGGCTTCAACCTGATCCAATAATATGGCTACCTCATTTGGCTCAAGTCTGATGATTTCATGCTCATGGAGCTTGGGCATATCAACAAGCTCAGCTGTATTGCGTTCTATAAGCTCGCTCTTATAAAAATATGTAAACATGGAACGAAGGGCAGACATTTTTCTCTTTTTACCCTGTTCGGTGTTAGAAAGCTCTTTTTCATCCTTCTCATAAAGTGAGAGATACTCCATATATTCCTCGAGGTCTTCACGAGAAACTCTGTTAAGGATCTCCAGTGAGAATTCAGGAATAGGTGTTTTTGAAAGAGACGGATTGTTGTTTTTAAGGAACTCAAAAAAGATGCGAAGATCATAGGCGTATCCAAGTCTGGTTCTGGCGGAGGTTCTCTGCTCGATACCTCTGAAATACTGTCTGCAGAACCTGGGAAGGGTATCTAAGACTTCTCGCATCCTGATAGTGTTTAATTTATCCTGTTCGTTATAGTATTTTTCATCTTTTCTATTGTTTTGCATAGGTCAATTATACCACTAATTGATTCTACCTAAAATAACGCACCAAATATTGTGGCTTTTTTATATTGATGAAGGCATGGCAAAAATGGTAATATATAGCCTGTACATTTCTATTTTGGGTGGAAAAAAGTTTTGGGAAATTCTAGGGCAAATTACAGAAGAAAAGACGGTCAGAGATTGACCGCAGCTGAATATAGAAAAAGGCGTCAAAAAGAAATAATTCTGCATCTTAGCATGCTGACAGCAATATTCTTAGCACTTATCGGAACCAGCATTTTTATTATCGTTAAGGTAACTCATAAGTCTTCAAAGCCTCAACAAGCTGAGATAGTCGAGGATAATTCCACAGAAGAAGTCACAATAATTGATACGGTCGTAGAGGATGTGGAAATAGAAGAGGAGAATGAGTATCTTCTTAAATCAGACGATTCTGCGAACTTTTTTGATGGCTATGTGATCGAACAGGATGAGAATACCGCATATATTGCCAGCGAAGAGGTACAGAGTTCATACGGACTACTTATAAACCTTGATACAGGTAAGGTTGTAGCTTCCAGGGATGGAAATGTCCGCATAAATCCTGCATCCATGACTAAGATTTTGACGCTTCTTGTTGCTGTTGAACATCTCGACGACATTGACAATCATTTCACAATGACTCAGGAAATAGGAGATTACGTATTCAAGAACGATTGTAGTGCAGTTGGATTCGAAGTTGGCGAGGAAATTCCGATCAGAGATCTTTTGTACGGAACAATCCTTCCGTCCGGAGCCGATGCAGCAATGTGTCTTGCAGAATATATTGCCGGCAGCCAGGAAGCTTTTGTGGATCTTATGAATGATAAACTTAAGGAACTTGGCCTTTCTGATACAGCTCATTTTACCAATTGTGTAGGCGTTTATAACGAAGATCATTACTGTACATTGATGGATATGGCCATGATTTTAAAGGCTGCTGAGGAAAACAGTCTTTGTCATGAAATCTTGAATGCAAGAACTTATTTAACATCACCAACATTACAGCATCCTGAAGGACTTCAGATTTCCAACTGGTTCCTTAGAAGAATTGAGGATAAAGATACAAACGGTGATGTTGTCGGTGCAAAAACAGGCTTTGTAAATCAGTCAGGATGTTGCGGAGCAAGTTATCAGATATCCAATGACGGAAGCCATTATATCTGTGTAACAGCAGATGCATGGAGCTCATGGAGATGCATCTATGACCAGGTAGATATCTACAAGACGTATACCAGCTGATTTAGGGAGCTGATTTAGGCGAAATCCTGCATTAACTATTCATAAAACCTGTGTTTTGCGAATAGTTGCCCATCACCACTCGCGCCTGATTTTTTCGAAATCGATAGTCTTTCCAACCTTCTTCCATACAATAAACGTCAGGACTATATTTATTGCAGCAATTGCAAAATATGTTATAAGGATCCGAACTCCGTCTTCACCGGTATTAATATACGATGAACCGGAGTTTTTCACTTGAACAAAAAGACCTTCTGTATAACCTGCAAAAAAGTCAAACAATCCATGTGTGACACCACAGGCCCATATATTTCTGGTTTTCCAATACAGAATAAGAAGGGCTAGTCCGAAAACGCCTGATTCCAATGTCTTGGCTATAGCCTGCCCCCATGCTATAGCGGATGTGGCATCAAATTCTCCGATAATATGAGCTGCCCCAAATACCAATGAAGATACTATTGCACTAAGGGCAAAAACATATTTCTTTTCCCTGAACTTATAGATTATTGCATCGTTTATAACTGCTCTGAAAGCCAGTTCCTCAAAAAGGCCCACGGAAATGAACATAAGAAATACGATGATAAATTCCAATACCGGGTTATCTTTCAGTGGGACCTGCTCTTCTATATTCGAGATCAGCAAAACCGAACCCATAATAAGTGACATCACAAGAAATCCTATAGAATTCTTGATGACATATCCTGTGGAAACATAACTGGATGTCAGGGTCTTATCTCCTGATATCTGGTACAGGAAAAAACATACAGCTCCGCAAAGCATGGTTCTTACAATAAAGAACTGAAAATTTGTCTCTGTATGTACAGTCTTGAAACACACAACCACGTATACTATGCAGAGCGCAGCTGTTATAAGCGGAGATCTTTTCATAAATTCAATATACTTTTTTAGCATTCTTATTCTCCTACTCTGATAATCACATTATTTATTCCACTTTTCTTTCCAAAGTTCCATTATCTCTGGGTAATGTTTAGGTGATAATAGGATAAGTGAAGTTACTATTCCAATCGCAGATGCCACAAGATTAACCCAGTCACTGGCAACAAGCTGTGTCGAAAGACCACCTGATGAAGAATAGTAACCGTTAATAAGCCCGGCAAAATCCAGTGTAAAATGCGCGATCATTACAATCCATAGATTAGCAGTACGCAAATATACCGCACCCAAAATTGCGCCAACTCCGACACAATATATTAGCTGAAAAATACCAGCCACAAGATTTGCGCCTGAAAAGATATTGGTTATATGTATGCCGGCAAACAATAATGTCGACAACCAGAATATATGTTTAATCTGCTTCTCGGACTTGATAGTTCTCATGTAGTTAGCCACACCAAGTCCTCTGAATGCTGCTTCCTCTGTAAATCCGGGTGAAAGTGCGGATAAAAACGCGACAAGCACATTGCCAAATCCAAATGTGTGAATATCAATAGCTGCACCAATATAATCAGCAATAAGGAAAGGAAGCATAACCACAATGCCCCACAAAAAGCCTTTCCAGCCAAGAATGCCTTTGAAGTCAGGCCTGAACCAAAGTGTAAATATAATTACTGCTAAAATAACAAATATAGCGGCTCCGATACCGGACGCAGATGTCACAGTAGAACCCAATCCGGACAGTTCTTTTGCATAACCCGGTATAATGTTTGAGAGTGGTTTATCTATAAGGTCTGCGCCAATAGATGAGAAAACCAAAACAAAGACTAAAAGAATAAAATATCCGATAATTGGATGATCTAAAATGGTATGTTTTCTTGCCATTGGGAGTTCCTCCTGAATGAAAAAATGTACATATTTACAAATATATTATATCAAAATAAAAGGCACTCTCAAACTTACCGGGAGTGCCTTTTACTTAAACAATATAGGGATTTAGATGTTTTAATTACCAGAACAATCTCTTTAAGATGCTAGCTGCTACAGATACAACAGCTTTTACAACTGTTTTAACAACCTTAACAACAGGTGCAATAATCTTAGCGATAGGAATTATTACTACAGGTTTCTCGGGCTGAGTAGGCTCTTCTGGCTGTGTGGGCTCATCAGGCTCTGTGGGCTCAGTAGGATCTGTAGGTTCAACCTGTCCCGGATCGTCGGGATTTGTAGGATCTTCAGGCTCTACCTGTCCTGGATCGTCGGGATTTGTAGGATCTTCAGGCTCTACCTGTCCTGGATCGTCAGGATTTGTTGGATCTTCAGGTTCAACCACTTCGATTCCAAGGAACTTAAGTACGGCTTCTTTGCTCTCAAAAGAGTCTGTTGAGCTGCTTGTAAAGAAGCTCTTTTCTACTGTAATGTTCTTGTTATCTGCGAGCTGAGAACCGGCACCGTTGTTGTTAAAGATGTAAGTAAGTGTACCTGTCTCAATAGCCTTTGTAGGAACTTCTACGCTGTACCAGTTTGTACCTTCCTCTCGATCCATGCCTTTTCCGGGCCATCCGCCAATGAGGTTGTTGTACTCTCCGTTTTCGCCGCCGTAGATGTAAAGGGCTACATTCTCCCAAGCTTCATCTTCTGCCTGTTCATTGTAGAAGTAAACGGTTGTGTAGCTAACGTCTTCTCCTGTTGCAATTGCTGCAAGTGCATCCTTCTTGGAGCCGTATTTCTGGAAGCTGATTCCATTGTGTAAGAAGAATCTGTACTTCATATCAGTAATCTTCATATCACTGGTCTGCTTACCGTTATTGCCGTTGTTAAAGATGATGTTGAGGTCTTCACTTGCACCTGCATTAAGTACAATTTTGTACCAGCCATCTTCTTCCTGAGTCATCTCTGTGCCGGGCCATTCTCCGAGAGATGTTGCACCCCAGGTGTATGCACAAACTGTTTCCCATCCCTGGGTGTTGTAGAAGTATGCTGTTGTGAAGTTTCCTGATACTCCAACTGCCTCTTCTGCTGCTTCTTTTGTGGTAAATCTGTTTACTACAACCTGTCCGCTTGATTTCTCAGCATCAGGTGCTACATAAATATCCTTGCTTGAAGGTGTGATATTCTCAATATTTACGGTCTGCTTGCTGCCACCATCATTGAATATTACGTTAAAAGAGTCTATATCGCCCTTTACTTTTACGTCGGCTCTCCACCAGCCTTCGCCCTCGTTTACAGCTGCTGTTCCGGGCCATCCGCCAAAGAGCTGTGCACCGTCTGAAAGCCATCCGTATACGTTAACATTGGACCAGCCTTCAGTACCAAAGAAGTATACGGGATATGTATGGATTCCTATAGCTTCTTCAGCCTCTTCCTTGCTGAAGTAGAGCTTATCCGACTCATATGTTGCAAATGTTCCTGTTGAAGCAGAAACCTTATAAACAGGTGAAGTCTTGCTTCCGTCGCTGTTTTCGAAAGTAACCTCAAACTCATCATCAAGTACTGTTGCCCAGTACCATCCGTCATTATCATTTACTGTTGAAAGTTTCTCACCGTTTGCATTTGCTACTACATTATCCCAATTATCTGAATTGTAGAAAGAAACGATTGTTCCTGTTCCTTCCTGCTTATCTGAAAGAACTGCAACTGATCTTGCATCAACACTTCCGTAGATAACGCCGTCTTTTACAAGGAAGATATCATCACTTCCCTCAACCATGTTGGTATATGTACCATCTTCAAGAACTGTTTCAGCATTGATTGTTGTTCTTCCAAGTCCGCTGTTGATGATTACAGCGCCCTGTACATCATCGCCTTTTCTTTCTACCATTACAGTCTGAATGTTTCCGCCGGGATTGGAGATGTACTCATCAGCGTCAAGCATCTGCCTGCGGAAAAGATTTACCGCCTTTACTTCAGGAGCCTTATAAATATCGCTACCTGCTGCTCCCATCATGTTGTTACCATATGGGTTATCCTGTGAGCTTCCATCAGGTCTTGAGAAGAAAAGAGGTGTTCCTGCTTTTCTTGCACCGATAAATGACCATCCAAGTATAAGCTGCTCATCATTTATAGATTTCCAGCAGCTCTCTGAGTCATTCATGTAGTTGTCGTGTGACTCAACCCATGTGATAAGCTTCTCTTCGTCTGCTTCATATGTTCTGCCATTAACAGTCTCGTTGCCAATCTGATAGTCTGTGATCTTATTTATTGAAAGATTGCCACTTGCAAGAGCAGAACGAAGGCTTGAACCATAATTGCTTGCTGTTGTTCCGCCAATGTACTCCTGATATGCAGGAAGTCTGTCGCTTGCACCCTGAAGAACTTCACCGTAAACGAAAAGCTCATCATAGCTCTTTGTACCAACTTCTGTTGAATACTCATTAAGAGCTTCTCTCATATTTGGATAGAATGTATTTCTATCAACATCTGCATAATCTGATGGTACAGGATCATCAGGAAGTGAAATATGCTTAGCTGTATCAATTCTGAATCCGTCGGCACCAAGATATACACAGTCCTTTAAGAACTCATAGAAGTATTCCTGGAAGCTGATATTCTCTGTATCTACATCTGGAAGTCCACCCATAGCATAATATGTAAGCTCGAGTCTGTCTGAATATCCGCCACCGATCATACCTGTTGTATGATAAAGAGCATCTTTTCCACCTGCTGCATTGATCAGATCCTCGGACACATTGCCCATAGAAGGTGTTGTGTGGTTAGGAAGAATATCTACAATAACTGCGATGCCATATTCGTCTGCAACATCGCACATATGCTTGAATTCATCTCTTGTTCCGAGCTGATAGTTCCCGATTACCCAGTCTGTAGGCTGATAATGGTAATACCACATTCCGTCGGGACCATGGAGGTTCATACCGGGGTTGGTATCAAGACATTCATTTATAGGTGATGTCTGAACTGCTGTATAACCTGCATCAGCAATATCAGCCATATTATCTGCAATTGTGTTAAAACTCCAGCAAAATGCCTGGAGAATAGCGCCGTCGTGAATGTTGCTTCTATTTACTGAAGCATTATCTGATGGCCTTGGATCTCTTGAAGCACGATGTGTAGTAACTGTTTCGTCTGCAGCAGTTACTGTAAATGCCTGCGCTTTGATTTCAGAAGTCACATCATCTTCTGAAGTTTCTTCTACTTCTTCAACTTTCTCTTCTTCAGTTTCTTCAAGTTCTTCAACTTCTTCAACTTCTTCTGTGTCTTTTTTTACTTCTTCTTTAACTTCATTAACATCTTTTTTTACTGCTTCGTCTGAATCTACTGTACTCTGATCATCAGCATTAATCTGATCATCGTTTTCTACAGTATTTTCAATCGCAGTTACCTCTGTAGCTGCAACAGGAACACTTCCCAAAGTGCTCAAAAATACAGACATACTAAGGCCTGCAGCAGCCAAACTCCTTAGCCACAACTTACTCTTTTTCATGACACCTCCTAATTTGATTAAAGTTTTTTGCTAGTACTGTTAATCGATTAACTCCCAACAAGATAATTATATTTTTTGTCCCCTTTTACTGTCAATTGTGTATAAATATCGAATCTTTCAAAGGCCTGTTATTAATTATGCTTAGTAAAAATGGTTAATTTGCTATATTTTAGGTTAAACGTTTACCTTGCTAAATTTTTGGCAAAAAAAGACTCTGCCACAATGTGACAGAGCCTTTTGAAAATATACAATTTATGCCTGAACAAATGCAGGTGTATCTGCAGGAGCATCAAGGAGTTTCTTGAGTTCATCATCAACCTTAAGAAGTGTGATGGAGAAGCCTTCCATATCAAGGGATGTCATGTAGTTTCCTACAAGAGTTTTATAAACCTTGATATTCTTCTTAGCAAGCTCATCTGCAAGGTGCTTATTAGCTACGAACAGCTCCATAAGAGGTGTTCCGCCCATTCCGTTAACCATAACTGCTACTTCATCGCCTGCATTGTAGATACCTTCAGCCAGGATCTTGCCAAGGAGTTTATCTACGATGTCATTAACAGGGCTGATCTTCTCACGATGTGTGCCGGGCTCACCATGGATACCGATACCGATCTCAACTTCATCCTCTGCAAGGTCAAAGCTGCGCTTTCCTGCTGCAGGAACTGTGCAGGCATCAACAGCCATACCCATTGAACGAACATTAGCGATAACCTTCTCAGCAACTGCCTTAACATCAGCAAGGCTTCCGCCTGCTTCAGCGCATGCGCCTGCGAGCTTGTGAACAAAGATTGTTCCTGCGATTCCTCTTCTACCGGTTGTCCAGGTACTGTTCTCAACTGCTACGTCATCAGCGGTGATAACCTGATCTACTTCGATTCCTTCATCTCTTGCCATGTCGGCAGCCATCTCGAAGTTCATAACGTCACCGGTATAGTTCTTGATTACAAGAAGTACGCCTTTTCCGCCGTTAGCGGCTTTGATAGCTTCAAAGATCTGGTCAGGAGTAGGTGATGTGAAAACTGCGCCAGCAATAGCGCCGTCAAGCATACCTTTTCCAACGTAGCCTCCGTGTGCCGGCTCATGTCCGCTTCCTCCACCGGAAACAAGAGCAACCTTGCCGTCTGATCCGCCGGCTCTTACAACAACATCAAATCCATCAAGTCTCTTAAGGTACTGAGGATAAGCTGCTATCATACCATCCAGCATCTCGTCAACTACATTGTCAACCCCATTGATTAGTTTCTTCATGTCCCTGCCTCCTTAAATTATGAATTTATTTTTTTTACAGTCCGCGTCTGCTCGGCGGCTGCAATAACTGCGTCCATATTCTGACCGCATGCGGCTGTAACAGCTGCTGCGATAGCTCCTTCCACTATCGGAGCATCAGCAAGCTTAACATCTATGCCTTCTCCGTCAAGGAGCTCTATTGCTGTCTCTGCGCTCATGATTCCACTTCCGAGATCAGCTAAAAGAACTACTCCGTCACCGTCGTTTGCTGCCTTAATGGCCTCTGATATCCTGACAGCATCAGTACCTATCTCGCCATCCTCCATTCCTCCGGCTGCGATGATTCCCTTATGACCTGATGCAATCTGATCGGTTAAGTCTTTTATTCCGTCAGCAATCTTGCTGCTATGTGATACCAAAACAAGTCCTACCATGGCTTACCCCTTAATAAAATCTCTGATAACTTCAAGTGTCATAGTTGCTGATGTAGCACCCGGATCCTGATGACCGATACTTCTATCGCCAAGATAGCTTGCACGTCCCTTTGTTGCAGCAATGGTCTTAGTGAACTCTATACCTTCATTTGCTGCCTTACATGCTTCATCGAGTCCGTCTGAAAGGCTTCCGCCTTCTGCAATCTTGGCTGAATATGCATCAAGTGCAGGAATTAAGGAATCAAGCATGGTCTTTTCACCTTTTTCAGCTTTTCCTCTCTTCTGAATACCTGCAATAGCAGCTTCCAGGGCAAGCTTAAAATCTTCTGCAGAAAGAGAATCTTTTCCTGCAAGCACTTTTGCAGCTTCCATATATGCTGTTCCGTATAAAGGACCTGAAGCTCCGCCAACTGTTGACAGAAGTGTCATTCCTGTCTTTTTAAGTGCTGCTCCGATGTCCGGATCGTCCTGAGCAACTTTTTCAATAACGGATGTAAAACCCCTTGCCATGTTTACACCGTGGTCAGCATCTCCGATCTCTCTGTCCAGGTCGGTCAAAAAATCTTTGTTTTCAATAATCTTTTCTCCGATACACTTTAGGCATTCATAGATTCTAGTAGACATATGCAATTTGTCCTCCCGATTTGTTATTGTAAAAGCCTTGCTTAGTATATTATAACAAAACGGTACGGAATTTCCATACATAATGTGTGTAAAATGGCTAATTGTTTAAACAATTTCGAAATATCCTTTGTATTATATTTACAATCTATTGTTTCTCTTGATTAAAAATAAGCATAAAAAAAGAAGCCTGCCAGATATGCTGACAGACTTCTCTTATTATTTGGCTTTCGAAGCCATAAAGTTCTTGATCAGGTCATCTACGGTATCTGCTTTGAACGAACCACCATTGATGTCCGCAAAGAAATTCATTACCCCGTTTTTATCCGTTCTGATGCCGAAATTTGAGATTTCATCCTGCTCATCGGTACTTCCACCGATCTTCTCGCTCATGTCAGATATGGTCTTCATAGCGTCATCTATCTGACCCATGAGCTTGTCCTTTGCTTCTTTATCCTTTGGATCATCTGAAGCAAGGAGTTTCATTTCATCCTCTGAGAGGATGATGCTGTATTCTAAATCTCCGCCAATCTGTGATAAGTCATCTCCGGGTCCTGCCACGAAAACATCGGCATTATCGTATTTCTTTTGCAAAAGATCTACTACCTTGCCGTACATCTCAACCTCAGGTGAAAGTTCTACCTTGGCACTCTCACCAAAAGGATTTGCAGCTTTCTGTAGCTTTCCACCATTATCGACCTTGGACGATGTGTTAACTTTTCCCGCTACCTTACCAGTCTTTATATTTCCCGGATCATTTCCGCGAAAGAGCTGGCCGATACTACCTCCTATGTTGTTAGCCATATGCTTCCTCCTTGAAAGATACACGCAGATTCCATTCTGCGGATGGAGTAAATTGGTTCCTCTTTTAGCAGGGTACAGTTACCCTTATTCTTTGTTAGGCTCAGTGTATCATCATGTTATTGAAAATATTATTAAATATGTATTAAATTTGCCCCAAAATGAAACAAACTTCCGGAAAACAGAAAGTCTTCCGGAAGTAAAATTTCATAAATGTATCATTATGATTTTCTTGAATTCTCAAAATCCTCTATGTACTGGATGATGAACTTAACTGTACCATCAATACCGAGAATACTGGAGTTGATGCAAAGGTCATAGCTATCGGCTCTACCCCACTTCTTGGATGAGTAGTAATTATAGTAGCTCTGACGCTGTTTGTCCTTCTTGTTCATCATTTCTCTTGCCTTGTCATCTGTTGTGATGTCATCAAAGCGTTCTTTTAATCTCTTGATCTTGCACTCTTCGTTGCCATGGATAAAGAGATTTAAGACATTATCGTAATCAGCCAGCGCATAATCGGCACATCTGCCGACAATTACACATGGGCCTTCATCAGCAATCTTTTTGATGGTATCAAACTGAGCAAGAAATACCTTGTGGCTTATGGGCATATCTACAAAGCTTGATGCATTGTAGCCAAATGAATAGGTGTCCATGACCAGATTATATAAAAATGAATTTGTTGGCCTTTCGTCGTGATTCTGGATCATTTCCTCGCAGAATCCGCTCTCCTTGGCTGCTCTGCTTAGAAGCTCCTTGTCATAGCATTTGATACCGAAATGCTCTGCAAGCTTTTCTCCGATTTCTCTTCCCCCTGAGCCGAACTGACGGCCGATTGTAATAATTGTATTCATACGCAGATGCTCCTTCGTATTTTTATAATTTCATTTTATACTATTTGAGAATCTCAATCAAATGGGAAAAATATTCAGGCAGTGGTGCATCCACTTCCACATATTCTCCTGTTGTGGGATGGATAAAACCAAGGGTCTTGGCGTGGAGACACTGTCCGTTTGTTTTAAACTTACTTTTCCTGGATGGACCATACACTTCATCCCCAAGAAGCGGATGACCGATATGAGCCATATGCACGCGAATTTGATGTGTTCTGCCGGTTTTTAGCCTGCATTCTATATAAGTCATCTTATCTTCTTCAAATCGCTTTAAAACGCGAAAATGAGTAAAAGCCTCTTTTCCACCGTTCTTAACTACTGCCATCTTTTTTCTGTCAGTCTGACTTCTTCCGATGGGAGCGTCAATGTCGCCCTCATCTTCTTTTATTACTCCATAGCAAATTGCGTGATATACACGATTTATTGAATGCTCTTTGAGCTGTTCTGCTATCTTGATATGCGCATTGTCATTTTTGCATATTATTACAGATCCGGTAGTATCCTTATCAATCCTATGAACAATTCCCGGGCGCATAACTCCGTTAATTCCGGAGAGATTGTCTTTGCAATGATACATTACTGCATTGACGATAGTGCCTTCATAATGTCCGGCTGCAGGGTGTACAACCATATCCTTAGGCTTGTTGACGATAAGAACATCGTTATCCTCATACAGAATATCAAGAGGAATATCCTGAGGAACAATTTCGGGTACTTCCAGAGGCGGAATCTCGAGTTCGATCCTGTCGCCTTCTGAAACATTATAGCTGGCCTTTACGCTTTTTTCGTTGCATTTTACTTTATCATCGTCTATCAGTTTTTTGATGTAGGAACGTGAAAGAGAATCCATAAGCTCGCTAATAAGCTTATCGATCCTCAGGCCTTCATATTCGTCTGTAACAACAAATTCAAATCTGTCGTTTTCGCGTTCCATTATTTTATTTCCCTGTATTTTTTCTGCTGTTTGAAGCTAAGGAAATTGAAGTCGTTTTCTTTGTAATAGAAAAGGAAAAGAATCACAAAGAAGAAGGTTGATACAGTAACATAAATGTCTGCAACATTAAATATCGGGAAGTTGATTATCACGAAATAAATGAAATCAACAACATAATCCTGTCTGATCCTGTCTATCATGTTTCCTGCAGCTCCGCTTGCTATCATAACAAGAAGAACATGCATAACGTTATACTTTTTATCATCTGGCATTCTGAACAGAACATATGCGATGATAAATAAAATCAGCACTGCAACAAGGATGAAAAAGACCTTTTGATTCTGGAGCATACCAAAGGCTGCTCCGCTGTTTTTCAAAAAGTTAAGTTCAAGTACGCCCTTTATAAGAGGTATAGCGGGTTTGTCTTGGAGATACTCACATGCAAGATACTTTGTGAACTGATCAAGCACAACCAGTAAAATGATCATGATCATATCAACAGCCAGGAAGATTTTTTTCTTTTTTGACATTTTTGTATTCATAGCTTAAAACCTTTTAATCGTTATTTTCAATATAGATAATTTCATCAAGAGCCTTGCTCATCTCATCCCTTGTTACAGTCTCATCAATGAAGGCTTTTCCGATCTTTTTTAGAAGAATAAATTTAATCTTGTCGGAATCGACTTTTTTGTCTGATTTTGTAAGCTCAAGCACAGCTTCCTTATCAACATCTTCGATTGAAATCGGAAGATTGAAAGGAACAAACATATCCCTTATTTCATAGTACTCTTCCATGGAGATAAGTTCTCTTTTCCAGGAAATGAATGCAGCTGCGATTGAGCCAAGTGCAACGCATTCTCCGTGTGTGAGCTCGAAATTCTTGTGCTTTTCAATGGCATGGCCAAGGGTGTGACCATAGTTTAAAAGAGCTCTCTCTCCCTTTTCGGTTGGATCCTTCTCTACAACTGCTCTTTTTATATCACAGCTCTTTTTGACCATTTCCATTACTACTTCAGGGTCTTTATCATTTATCTCGTACATGTTCTCGATAAGGAACTCATAGAATTTCTGATCCTTGATAAGACCGTATTTCATAACTTCAGCAAAACCTGAAGCATATTGTCTGTCGCTGAGTGTCTTAAGAGTTGATACATTGATATATACAAGGCGAGGCATGTAGAAAGCGCCGACCATGTTTTTTACGCCTTCAAGATCAACGCCTGTCTTGCCTCCGACGCTGCTATCTGACTGAGCCAGAAGTGTGGTCGG
Source organism: Butyrivibrio sp. NC2007 (assembly GCF_000421405.1). GTDB lineage: Bacteria > Bacillota > Clostridia > Lachnospirales > Lachnospiraceae > Butyrivibrio. The sequence continues at coordinate 216,918 of NZ_ATWY01000001.1, read as the reverse complement.
TATCTGGACAAAAGAGATACCTCTAAGGTAAGTTGCAGCAGTAAAGCCGCACATATCGCCCACAACTCCTCCTCCAAGGGCAACCAAAAGGTCGTGTCTGTCAAAGTGCTTTTCCATGAGGAATTCATAGATTTTTTTGATCTCATCAAGCTGTTTGTTTTCTTCTCCTGCAGGAATCTCATAAATGACAACTGTGTCTGAAATGCTTTCAAGGCTTGTTTTTACTTCTTCGCCGTAGATTTTACCAACGTTTGAGTCTGTAATTACGGCAATTTTTCTGCCTTTAAAGCCAAGGGATTCTACCTCACTTGAAAGTTCGGAAAAATCTGTTGTAAAAACAATATCGTAGCAGGGTTTTTCCTGATAATTAACGGTTAATCTGTTATCCATTTTACTTCTTCTCTTTCTGATTTAATCAAAATAAAAAGCTGTTGACTGTAAAGCTACATGTCAACAGCCTGATATTTAGTCTATTTGCTGTGGCCCTTCTGATATGCCGCCACCAAAGGTTCCGCTTAAGATATTCTGGAAGTCACCGGAGATATCAACAGAAGCAGGTGTGATAATGAATATATATCTTGAAATCTTCTGAAGGTTACCTGCTATAGCAAAGCATGAACCTGATGTGAAATCGATTATTCTCTGTGCGATATCAACATCAAGACCTTCTAAGTTAAGCACTACTGTGCGGTTAGCAAGAAGTGTCTCAGTGATCTCTCTTGCATCCTCTACAGAAGTTGGCTTGATAACGCAAACTTCCATGCCTGAAGCAGATAATGATTTCTTTGTTCTGCTTGGAGCAACCTTGGGAGCAGATTTCTTCTGCTTCTCTTCAGTTACTTCTATGCTTGGGTCATCCTTTCCAATAGGTGCCTGATTATTGATGGAATCTACCTTGGAAGTAAATCCCTCGTCCGGCTCATCATAGTAGCCATCCTCTTCCCCATTAAGTTGAATTGCATTTAAAAACTTGTCCATAAAGCTCATAACAATATACTCCTCGCAATTAATCCCAACAAACCTTTATAATTTTAACGTAAAATGACACATTCTGTCAAATACAGTTAAGATTTTTATCCGTTATTTTCTGAGGTTTCCTCATTTGTGACTTCTGTGTCAGAATTTTCTTCCGTAATCTCTTCTGAGGATTCTTCAGAGCTCTCTACTGTGATTTCTTCTGCAGTTTCCTCTGTTGCAGGCTCTTCGGATTCTTCAGGTAAAGCCTGTGAGGTCTCGCTGACTGACTCTTCTGTTGTTTCTTTTGAAGAATTCTGATCTACAGTTGATGCATCAAGAACAATGTAGTCAAATACGTTCAGTCCGTAAGTTGTATTGGACTTAACAATGGAATATTCATCATTCTGGTATAGGATACTGATCTGTCTGAAATCAGCATAGCCCTTATTGATATTGTAAACTCCGATAAGAGTATCTGTCTTGCTTATGGTATATCTCTGATTTGAATCGGTAAGGATAAGATTATCTCCGCTTCTTAGGTTCTCTGTGCCGAGATAATACATGGTCTCTGATTCATTATAAATATCAACGTTTATAAACTCAGAGGTTTCATTTCCCTGTTCATCGTATTTAACTCTTAGAACACCGGTTTTTCCGTCATTGCCCTTTATTATGTAGTTTTTTGGAACCAGGTAAAAGTTCTTGTTTACTATGGATGAATTGGGAATTTTCAGTCCGGTCTCATCTTCGGTGATAAGCTCAATATTTATAAATCTGTCTCTGCAGAAAGTAATCATTGAATTGGTGAAGGTAAACTTTACAAAGGTTTCACCTTCCGGATTCGTATATGAGGAAACCTTACCCCAGGATTCATGCTGGTTCTTTATAAAACGAACCTTAACATACTCGAGATCAAGAAGTTCCTGTACTTTCTCAGGATCATCCTCTTGTATTACAACGGACCACTCTTCATTTGTACATAGCTTATATACAGGGTCTCCTGATTTCACAAGAGTGTTGTTTATCAGCTGAGTTTTCTCGTAGGTTGACTCATCAAATACAGCAGATGTCATGTTTTCAAGTGCAAGATCTTCATAACCATCTATTGAATATATAACAATGCCGGTATTCTGCGCATATTTGTAATTGATGGACTGAAGTGTTGCACTGTTGGCATTAAGTGACTGGATGTTGGAAAGGATACTGTTATTTGAGAGCTTCTGAACAGTTCCGTCAATACTTACCTTAAAGTCATATACTGGATGGAAATTATGAGGGTCAAAGGATGATTCGAAGTTTACGATCTGAGTACGAAGCTCAGCGAGGTCATCCTCACTAAGTGATACCTCTTCGCTTCCCTGAGACTTAAGATACTCAAGGAGCTGACCTGATTCATCAACGGTGTAAACAAGGTTCCCAACAGCTACTCTTCCGCCTTCTGTGGCAAAATAATTGACATATCCGGCTGTGTCGCTCTCTACAATCTCCTCGGTACGTAGAGCAACAGCATCATAGATATTGTTGGTGGAAAGAGATCCTTCCTTTACCTCATAACCAACCATATGATCCCTGCGAAAATATGTGATAACACTGATGATGATATAGATTGCCATTACGGCAAAAAACACCATTCCAATATTTATATTATTGATATTTTTGGGATATTTGGTAACCTTTCGCTTCTGACTCCCCGCCATCTGTTACCTGTCCTTAACTTGAAATTTTCAGAATATAAGCCGCGGATAGCCGCGGCTTATAAGAATAGTCTTATTAAAAATTGATCAAAGTGAAATGATTACCTTTGATTTTACTGACTCCGGAAGTTCGGATTCATCCAATGAGAGACTAAGCACAAACTCTACCCCGAACTTCTCACTGAGCTTGTCTAATTTCTCAATAACCTCTGAGATGTCTTTTCCTTCAAGACAAGAGATTTTCAAAAAGCTATCAAAATACATTTGCTGGAGATCATGGTCCTGTGAAATGATACCACTGACAAATCCAATAAACTCATCTGGATTGGTGATACTGAAATCCGGTACTACAATTAAACGGATTTTGTTGTTAAGCTCATACATGTGCTTGGTGTTCTTGTCAAGAAATACAACACTTCCAAGAACGTTCTTTACCTCGGTGTTAACCTTGTCTAATAGGCATTTTGTCTTTCCTTTTCCCTTTTTCCCAACAATTAACTGAACCATCGGCATACCCTCCTGCAAGTAGAAATTTTTATAAAAATATTATAAGTCTTTAATACCCAAAAGACAACCTTAATTCACGATTTCATTCAGCAATGAAGACATATCGCTGTAGAGAAGTCCTGAGTCTGTATCTCGCATGATTACTGCAATGTAAGGGTTAGAAGCAGTATCTCTTGCAAGAAGTATAAGACAATGACCTGCAGCCTGTGTGGTACCTGTCTTGCCACCGATTACGGTAACTCCTGCCGGCTGCTGTTTATCACCCTTTAAATAAGCATTTGTTGTACTGACAGTTACCTCTTTTGAAGCTCCGGTGGAGTCGAGATAACTGGTTGAATACTCTGTAGTATTGATGATCTCGCTGAAAGTATCATATTGCATCGCGGCATTAAAGATCAGATACATATCATATGCTGTAACATAGTGCTCATCTGCAGTAAGGCCATGTGGATTTTGGAAATGAGAATTGGTGGCGCCTATAGCCTGCGCTTCCTTGTTCATCAGTCCAACGAAATCCTCAATCGAATTTCCTACGTTTGAAGCTATTAAATTGGCTACGTCATTGGCTGAATAAATGAGAAGAATACGAAGAGCCTGATCAAGAGTAAGTCTGTCGCCCTCTTTCAGACCGATTTTCTGAGCTCCGCTCTCATTGACATAGACATCGGATCCGGCAACCAGAACCTGATCAAGAGATCCGTATTTTAGCGCAACAAGCGCTGTCATAACCTTTGTAAGAGAAGCAGGCTGAACCTGCAAATTGACGTTCTTAGCAAAGAGAGTCTCTTTTTTGTTCAAGTCAAAAAGTCCTCCACATGCCACGTCTTCTATGGAGACCTCTGATGTATTAACATCCTGGTCTGCAACACATAAATCCGAAGCAAATGTAGGATAATAAAGAGTCTTTCTGTTATCTCCTTGTGATGAGGTTACTTCATATTTTGATGAATACGAAAGTCCGGAGCAACCAGTCACACAAAAAATCCCCAATAAAACAATACTAAAAGCTCTAAGCAGCTTATTTGTACATCTCACGCCACTCAAGGTCTCCTCTGTCAAGTGATTTGATCAGTAGTTCCGCTGATGCAAGGTTGGTTGCAACAGGTATGTTGTGCATATCACATAAAGTCATCACATTGTTGATATCAGGCTCATGTGACTTAACAGTAAGCGGGTCTCTTAAAAAGATCACAAGGTCGATCTCGTTGTGCTCGATTGCAGCGCCAAGCTGCTGTGAGCCGCCAAGATGTCCGGCAAGATACTTATGTACTGTCAGGTTTGTAACCTCTTCTATCAAACGCCCCGTTGTACCTGTTGCGAAAAGATCATTCTTACTTAGTATACCCCTATATGCTATACAGAAGTTCTGCATAAGTCTCTTTTTTGCGTCATGTGCTATAAGTGCGATATTCATTAACTTATACCCTCCCTGTAATATATTTATTGCCTTGAAGTCTCACGTTTAGGACAAATCCGATAGCTGCGTAAACACTTATAAGTGAAGTAAGTCCGTAGCTCACGAAAGGTAGAGGAATACCTGTGTTGGGCATAACTCCGGTTGCAACCCCCATATTAAGGAAGCCCTGGAATCCGATCCATGCGCCGACGCCTGCTGCTATCACTTCTCCGGCCTTGGTCTTGGCACGAAGTGATATCATGAAGCACCTGATAGCTATAAGAAGAATAAGTGCAACAACAAGACATGCACCTACAAATCCAAATTCTTCACCTATAACCGTAAAAATAAAGTCCGTCTGAGACTCTGAAATGAAACCACCGTTTAGAACCGAACTGATCTCATTTGTATTGTAACCCTTGCCATAAAGCTGGCCGGAGCCTATCGCCATCATAGAATTCAGTGTCTGATAAGCATCAGAATTGGCATAATCCTCAGGATGAAGCCATGCAAGAATACGCCTCTGCTGATAATCATGTAAAAGACTGCTCTCACCTTGTACTGCATTGTAGATAACAAACAGTGCAGCTGGAACCGTAACTCCAAGTACTGACCATACAATCTTCCTGTTAATGCCTGCAACATAGAGGATTGATGCAAAAATAACCATTACCATGATGCAGGTTGAAAGGTCAGGCTGAGAAGCGATAAGACCTAAAGGAGGAGCCAAAAACAGCAGACAAATAACGATAAATCCTAAGTTCTTGACTTTATCCTTATATTTCATAATAAACTGCGCATAAAATAAAATCAATAAAATTTTGGCCGTCTCGGAAGGCTGGAAAGTGATGCCAAAGAGGTTTATCCACCTCTGCGCTCCGTTGGTACTACTGCCAAGAGGTGACAGTACAAGACCCAAAAGAACGATATTTGCTATGTAAGCAATTATGTATAGCTTAGTGAACCATAAATAATCAAGAAGCGAGATAAAAACCATAGCAAATATTCCCATCACCATACCCGCTATCTGCTTGTTCTGAGATGAGGGATCTGCGGAACTGATCGCCATTATTCCGATGATTGTCAGCAAGATGACCATGAGCACAAGAAAAAAGTCATAGTCAACCAGCTTGTATTTCTTAAAGTAATCCATATTGTTCCTTAGTCAGCGTTTGTTGCTCCATCCTGAAGTGTCTGCGCTGTACCTGATATAATATCGTCTTCGTCTCTGAGTTCGAAGTAATATGAAAGAGCTTCTTTTGTGATCTGAGCAGCATAGCTTGATGTATATCCGAATGCTATTCTTGTTGCTATAGCTATTTCAGGATTTTCATAAGGCGCATAGCAAACAAAGAGTGAGTGGTTAGGCCTGTTGGCTGATTCCTGAGCCGTTCCTGTCTTACCTGCTACTGTAACACCAAGATTTGCATAATATGACTTATCCTGAACAACCTGTCTCATACCGGTATGGATAGCATTCCAGTAAGCTGGTGACATGTCTATGGTGTTGCGTACGCTGGCGCTAAAATCCTCAAGAAGATTGCCGTTTGAATCGGTGGTCTTGTCGATGAGCGTAAGATCATAGCATGTACCGCTGTTTGCAACGGTTGTGACGTATCTTGCAAGGCCTACGGTTGTATATGAGTGTGTACCCTGACCGATTGCCGAACGTACAGCGTCCTGATCGGAAACATTGGGCTCTGACTCTGCTATCTCAATTCCCGACTTCTCAGTAAGTCCGTACATGTCTGCATAAGCTGCAAGCTTCTGAAGACCTGTCTCAGTGGAATAGCTTCCTCCTACAAGCCCAAGTCTGTAACCAACTTCGTAAAAGAAAACGTTGCAGGAATTTCTGATTCCTCCTGTGACATTAAGTCCTCCGTGACCTCTTGGATGAATCCAGCATTTTGGTCCGGGATTCAACTTATCAAACTGACCGCTGCAGTAGATGACAGAATCTGTGGTTATTACGCCTTCGTTAAGGCCTGCTGTTGCAGAAACCATCTTAAAGGTTGAACCTGGAGCGGTCTTTTGCTGTGTTGCATAGTTATAGAGCGGATTTGAATTATCGCTTCTTAGTTTTGCGTAATAAGCTGCATCTACTCCGTTTGCCATAAGGTTGTTGTTATATCCCGGGTATGAAACCAGTGCTAAGACATCGCCTGTATTTACATCGGTAACAACCATGGAACCTGTACAAGGGTCCAGAGCAAGCTGAGCCGGAGTGATATCAAGATTTGATATCCTGTTGAGCATAAAGGTATAAGGCGACTCTCCGCCTCTCTCCCAAACCGAGCGCTCATCTGGATCCATGCTGATTGCATCCTGCTCAAGAAGGAGGTTGCAGACCTGAGTTCCTGATATGTTTCCGTCAAGAAGCAGATACTTATAGAGCCTTGTCTGGAAATCGTAGTCTTCTTCCAGTGTGCTTTCAATATAATTAACTACATGATTAAATATCTCTTCTGAATCGGCGTACTGGTTATCAAGGCTGAGCTTGGATACATCAACCCAGTTCATGGCGATTGTATATTTCAGATATTCAGCAAGTGATATGGTCTCATCTTTGGTCCATGCAATATAAACGCTGTCATCTCTATCCACCTTGGAAGAATCGATGATACCGTTTGAATAAAGCATTGCAGCTATATGACTCATGTACCACTGATATTCCTTGGTCAGATTTTCGTAAGGTGTATGAGTCTCGGTAAGCTCAAGCCTGAGCTTATCAAGTACAGCACTGTTCTTGGTTACAAACTGTTCGTAGACAGCTTTTTCTGTTTCCTTGGCATTTGATGCGCTGAAATGGCTTATATCTACTACGTCGTTATCAAAGATTGCGTAGTAAACATCATAAATAGGTATAACAATATTGCTGGAGCTGGATGTTGACGAGAACGTATAGGTCTTTACGTTCTGGATCTTTGATGCCAGGATTCCTGCAAGTGACTGTTCAATAATGTTGTAGCAGGCCTCTGTAAGGTCTTTATCAATAGTCAGATAGACATCATTGCCCGCAACTGCATCAACATAGTTACTGGTCTCGATTACCTGTCCTGTATTATCAACGTAGACGGTTTCAGATCCCTTAGTACCTTGAAGCACACTCTCCATTGCCTGCTCAATACCTGATTTTCCAACGGTATCATTCATGCCGTAGCTGGGATTTGTCAGTGACAGAGTCGCAAGCTCATCCTCGGAAATCTTACCGGTGTAGCCAAGTAGCTGTGAAAAATACTCAGAATCTACGTATTTTCTGGCTGTGCTCTCTTCAATGGAAACACCCTCGAGAATATCTGCGTTTTCCATTACGTCTGCAACGGTTTTGTCACTTACATCTGATGCAACAGTTGTATCAATGTACTTCTGATAACTGTTCTGGCTCATGTTGTATCTGATGTTAAGGATCTTAAGAGCCTTAGACTTGGAGTAGCCCTTCATGGCAACAAAATCACCTGTAGTCTCGTCTGTATCGCCGACCTTGAAGCTCTTGCACATGTCTTCTACAACTTCGTCAGCCGTCTTTGTCTTTTCCTCATACTTAAGATCGTTTATGGAGCTGTGACCATAAACGTCGGCCAAAAATCTTAAAAGCTGATTGCCTTCAACGGTAAATTCAAAACTGTTAGCGTCATTCAAAATGATGTTAAAATCCTGATCAACGCTATCGCCGTTCTTTTCAATGATATCAATAAGCTTATCAAGAGTTGAATTGATTGCCTTACTCTTTCCCGAACCGGATTTATATACGTCCTCTATAGTCACAGAATTGGCCAGTTCATTGTAGGCAAGAAGATTACCATTCCTGTCATAGATATTTCCTCTTGCAGCTGCAATGGTCTTTTCTTTCTTGATCTTTAGCTTGAAGGAATCCAGATAGTACTCTCCGTTTATAACCTGCAGAGAAAAGAGCCTGTAAACCAAAAGGCAGGACAATACAACAAGAACAGAAGAAATGATTATCGCTCTTGATGTTATTAACTTTTTGAATTCTTCCCAAAAATTATCAAACAAACTTCTTAGCGCTCCTTAATTCTCTCTCGTCTATGGAATTATTCATCCAAAGTATCACCGGGTAGAAGAAAATTGCTATAACCGCAGTATAGACGAGCTCAGGAATAATGATATTCATCATATAATAGCCAATATCAAACTTTGTTCTAAACAGGAACATAAGAACATAGCATATAAATCCAAAAACAAAGTCAGCAAAGCTTATTATCACGATCGGAATAGCAAGATTCTGAGTAAAGAATATTGCGTGAAGTTTGCCGACAACAAAGCCTATGTACATGTAGATAAGTGCATAGAAACCGATATATGTACCAAAAAAGATATCGATCAAAAGTCCGCTGAAAAATCCAACCAGGAGCCCCGGTTTATCTCCTTTTATAAATGCTGTGGAAGCAGTTAGAATGATCATGAGATTAGGCGCTATGCCACCAAAATCCAGCGCCCTGAAAACCGTCGTCTGCAGGATAAAAGAGACGATGACCAGTATGAAATTGTATAAAGGACGCCTGAAATTCATCTCATCAATCACCAATGTTCTTCTTTTGATCAAGAAGCACCAAAACCTCATTCATGTGTTCGAAATCAACTGCGGGGGTTATTCTACCTGACTTTGTAAGGTTGTTGGAATCATCATCTATGGTAGAAATATAGCCTATCAGAATACCTGGAAGATATTTATCACTGATATTCGAAGTTACAACCTTATCTCCTACGCTTACCTTATCAGCTTCATCAACAAGCTTGGAAAAACTGACAAAGCCCTGCTTATAGAGCTCCAAGTCACCTGAAACAATTAAGTTATCAGAAGAGGAAAGAACCATTCCACTGACAGCTGCATTATCTGCGATTATGGACTGAACTTTGGCCCAGTCTGGACCGACATCGATTACTCTTCCTACCAGTCCTCCACCGGCTATAACGTTCATATCTATCATGATTCCGTCATCGGAGCCTTTATCAATCACAAAGGAGTGATACCAGTTACCGGCATCTTTAGCGATAATCCTCGCTCCGGTCTTCTGGTAATTCTCATACAGCGCATCGAGTTCATAAAGGTTTCGAAGCTCTGTAAGCTCGTATTTTTCCTGCTCGAGATTTGTATTTGCAATTGTAAGTTCATCAATCTGTGCCTTTAATTCCTGGTTCTCGTCAAGTAGCTTGGTTATTGATGAAAGCTTATCTGTTGTATCACGAAGGAATGTGCCAACCGTTGTCATTCCCTTTTGAAAGGGCACAACAAAAACACCAGCAAAGGAATTCAGTGGTCCGGTAAATAAGCTGGTGTTAAAGGTGATTATGATCATTCCTACACAAACGATTGTTAAAATAAAGAGGAGATATTTACTTGGTAGTGTAAATTCCTCTCCTCTTCTCTTGACAATGGGACTCATTTATTTATCCTCTTCAATTCCATATGCAAGAGCTTTATACTGGTCGTCCTGAATAATCTTCGCAAGACCCATAGCAACAGAACCAATTGGATTTTCTGCAATATTGACATTGAGGCCTACACCATTGCTAAGTCTCTGAGCAAGGTGGACAACCTGTGAAGCACCTCCGGTAAGGTAGAGACCGTGCTTAAAGATATCAGCAGCAAGCTCCGGCGGTGTCTTCTCAAGAGCAGCCTTGATGTTATCAAGGATTGCATCAAAGTTCTCGACAAGTGACTGATTTATAAGATCTGTAGGGATCATTCTCTCAACAGGAAGTCCTGTTACGATGTCACGACCGTATACTACAGCGTCTTTTCCTTCTTTCTCAAGGTCCTTAAGAGAAATCTTAACATTTTCCGATGTCTTTTCACCAATAAGAAGTCCAAACTCTTTACGAATGACGTTCCTGATGGACTCATCAAACTTCTTTCCACCAACCTTTATAAGCTTGCTGACAACGATTCCTCTAAGTGACAGGATTGAAATCTCGGTTGTATCATAACCCACGTTAACAACCAAAACGCCCTGGGAATTCATGACATCTACATTCATTCCGAGACCGTCTGCAAGAGGCTTTTTAACCATCATGATCTTCTTGGCCTTGATTCCGGCATCGTTGATAAGATCATGGAAAGCTCTTCTCTCAACTTCTGTTACATCCTTGGGTACTGCGATGTAAACTTCACAAGGCTTAACATTGCCCTTCATCTGATCTGTGATAAAGAGCTTGACCAAAGTCTCCATGTGCTCAATATCAGCGATAACGCCGCTGTTAAGAGGATAAGAGATCTTGATCTTGTCAGGAGCCTTCTCGTACATCTCATATGCTGAATTACCATAAGCGAAAACATTTGTCTTGTTTTCGATGGCGATCATATTCTTTTCTACGGTAAGTCCGTCGTCGTCTTTGTTGTAAATCTTGATATTGCTGGTTCCAAGATCAATTCCAAATATATTAGCCAAAACAGCCTCCTTAAATTTCAATAATTTATTCAGTGATAGTCAAGCATGAAAACTGCTAGAGCTTTGAAATGCCTATCATTCATTGTATCACAACAAGTCCTCTATCCACAAGCTTTTGCAACGTCTTAAGAATACCGAGTTTAGCATGTGGCCAGGTAAGTCCACCCTGGAAGAACACTGAGTAGGGCTCTTTGATTGGGCCGTCTGCCGAGAGCTCTATAGATGAGCCTGAAATAAAGGCGCCGGCAGCCATGATAACCTGAGCATCATACCCCGGCATATCCCATGGCTCGGGAGCAACAAAGCTGTCAACAGGAGCAGCTGCCTGTACTCCTTCACAGAAAGCTATAACGCCTTCGGGCTTTCCGAAGGTAACAGCCTGGATTATATCAAATCTGTCTTCTGTAGCATTGGGAACCACATCAAAACCAAGCTTCTCATAAATGTTTGCAGCAAATATAGCACCCTTAAGCGCAGATGCTGTAACTGTCGGAGCAAGGAAAAATCCCTGATAGATCTGTGGAAGTATTCCCAGTGAAGCTCCAACCTCTTTTCCAAGTCCCGGAGAAGTAAGTCTGAATGCGGCATTTTCAACGCACTCTTTTTTACCTGCAATGTATCCTCCGATGGGAGCAAGTCCGCCACCGGGGTTTTTGATAAGTGATCCTACAACCATGTCTGCGCCCACATCGGTAGGCTCAGTGGTCTGAACAAATTCTCCGTAGCAGTTGTCGACCATACAGATAACATCAGGTCTTATGCCCTTAATAAAGCTGATCAGCTCTCCTATTCTCTCAACAGAAAGTGTCGGCCTTGTCTGATAGCCTTTTGATCTTTGAATTGTTGCAAGTTTAATATTTGTATTCTCTAATAGAGCTTTTTTAATATTGTCAAAATCAAAGCTTCCGTCAGGTAATAAATCAACCTGAGTATAGTCAATCCCATACTCTTTAAGTGATCCCTTTGAAGGTCTGATGCCAATAACCTCTTCAAGAGTATCATAGGGCTTGCCTACAGGGGAAAAGAGCATGTCGCCGGGGCGAAGGTTACTCATAAGAGCAAGCGCAAGAGCATGTGTTCCGCAGGTAATCTGTGGCCTTACAAGAGCATCTTCTGTATGGAAGACCGAAGCATAAACAGCTTCGAGTTTTTCTCTTCCGATGTCATTGTAGCCGTAGCCTGTTGTTCCAAGAAGGCATGCTTCGCTTACCTTGTTCTCCTGCATTGCCTTTAAAACCTTGAGCTGGTTAAGCTCTGCAGTTTCATCAATCTTTTCAAATCTTTCCTTTAAGCCTTCTAAAATATTCTGGCCAAAGTCGATAACTTTCTTTGAAATTCCAAGTTCTTCGTAAATTTTACTGTTCATAAATCCTTATCATCTCTTTCAAAATTTCTTCATCGTTTCTGTTAAAGTCGCGTTTATCAATCCAGATTACATCTCTTTCTCTCTTAAACCAGGTGAGCTGGCGCTTTGCAAAATGCCTGGTGTTTCTCTTTATAAGATACACTGCTCTGTCAAGGTCATATTCACCTTCAAGATAACCGATCATCTCTCGATAGCCAAGACCCTGCATGGATGTGGCTTCTTTTGGAATATCCATAGCCAAAAGCTCTTTTACCTCAGCTTCGAGGCCTTCATCAATCATCTGATCAACGCGCTTTTCTATGCGTGAATACAGAACTTCTCTGTCATCTGTCAGAACAAAATACTTAAAATCGTAGGGTGATGTTCTTTGATGCTGCTCAGTATTGTGCTCTGAAATCTTCTTGCCGGTCTTTTTATAGTATTCAAGCGCTCTTATAACACGCTTTGAGTTGTTTTCGTGAATAGCATCTGCAGACTCGGGGTCTACTGCCCTCAACTCTTCATGGAGTACATGTACGCCTTCTGAAACAGCTCTTTTCTCAAGTTCATGTCTGTAGGTTTCATCTTCATCGGTCTCTGTAAAATCGATGTCGTAGAGGACAGCCTGAATATAAAAACCTGTTCCTCCGACTATGATCGGAACCTTTCCTCTTGAAGCAATGCCTTCAATCGCCTCTTTGACAAGCTTCTGAAAGATAAAGACATTAAAGTCTTCATGGGGATCCAAAAAATCTATAAGATGATGAGGTACACCTTCCATCTTATCCCTTGAAATCTTGTCGGTTCCTATGTTCATGTACTTATACACTTGCATAGAATCAGCGGAGATTATCTCTCCGCCAATTCTTTTTGCAAGTTCAATTGATAGCTTAGTCTTACCTACAGCCGTAGGACCTGTTATTACAACAAGTTTTTGTTTATCCATTACTCAACTACTCTCTTAAACTTCTTGTCAATCTCATACTTGCTCATGGAAATGATGGTTGGCCTTCCGTGAGGACAGTTGTATGGATTATCAAGGGTGAGAAGCTCATCCAAAAGAGCTTCCATCTCGGCTCTGCTCATCTTGGTATTACCTTTTACAGAAGCCTTGCATGCCATGCTGGCAATCTTATAGTTGATGACATCCGGCGTCCTGTCAAGACCTGTCTCGTGTGAGAGCTCATCCAGGATCTGAATGAACATATCCTTTTCGCTCTCGCATCCGAACAGATCAATTGGAATAGCTCTCATAGCATACTCTCGTCCGCCGAAGTTTTCAATATTAAATCCGAGCTTTTCAAAATATTGTCTGTAGCTTAAAAAGAGTTCTTCTTCTGCGCTGGTGAGAGCCACGATTACAGGAGGATTTACCATCTGTGAGAGCATCTCTCCGCTTTTGTATCTCTTTAGCATGCGCTCATAATTGACCTTCTCATGAGCAGCGTGCTGATCTACCATAAATATCTTGTCCTTAAAGGCTATTATCCAGTAGGTTCCAAAAATCTGTCCCAGGATTTCATATTCCTTGACATTTTCTTTGGTAAGGACCTTTTCATCAAAGAGGTCGAGCTGAGTTACCTTTTCAACAACAACGGCGTTGTCGGATTTGATGATTGGCGAGGGATGTTCCTTTTTCTCTGCAATGCTTCCGTCCGAATCTCCGAATATCCTTGTCCATACAGCTGACTTGTTGCTGTCTTCGATCTTGATAGGCTCAGCTTTTACGCCTTTTGCAAATATCGGAGTATCCTCGCTGATCTTATGCTTTTCAAAGCGAAGTGACTCAAAGGGCTGTGGCGCAATGGATTTTGAAGGTTTTTCCTCAGCTACAGGTGCATCGGCCTGTAAAGGCTCTTTTACCTCTTCCTCATCTTTTTCTCCAAGGAGTGCATCGGGAATCATTTCTCTTTTACTGAGAGCATCATCCACACTGCGGCTGATGAAATCGTAGAGCTGCTGCTGATTGTTAAAGCGTACCTCCATTTTGGCAGGATGTACGTTAACATCTACTCTGGAAGGATCAATCCTAAGGTGAAGTATTGCAAACGGAAACTTGTGCATCATCAGATACTGCTTGTATCCTTCTTCCAGAGCTTTGCTCATTACTTTATCCTTGATGTATCTTCCGTTTACAAAGAATATCTCAAAGTTTCTGTTGGAGCGGTTTATAGCCGGCTCGCCCAGATAACCTTCAAGGACCATTCCATCTTCTTCTGCCTTAAAAGGAATTACGCTGACTGAAATGTCTCTTCCGTAGATCCTGTATATTATTTCTTTTAAGTCTCCGTTTCCGGAGGTGGAGAATTTGTCGTCTTTATTGTTGATGTAGTGAAAAGAGATTGTGGGATTATCAAGGGCCATATGCTCCATGACATCACCGATATAGCTGCCTTCTGTCTGAGGCGTTTTCAGGAATTTCTTTCTGGCAGGCGTATTGTAAAAAAGGTTCCTGATGATAAGTGTTGTTCCGTCAGGAGCACCTATCTCCTCAAATGCAGCTTCTTCGCCGCCGTTTATGCAGTACCTTGTTCCGACAAGTTCATCACTGGTCTTGGTGATAAGGTCAACCTGTGCAACAGAAGCGATACTGGAGAGCGCTTCTCCTCTAAAGCCCAGAGAATGTATGGAAAAGAGATCTTCTATACTCTTTAGCTTACTGGTTGCATGTCTTTTAAAGGCTTTTCTGATCTGACTCTTCTCAATACCTGAGCCATTATCTGTAACCCTTATCATGTCGATTCCGCCGCCCTTGATCTCGACTGTCACGGCCGTTGCTCCGGAATCTATGGCATTTTCAACCAGCTCTTTAACTACACTGGCGGGCCTTTCTACAACTTCTCCGGCTGCGATCTGATCTATTGTGTTTTTATCAAGTTCATTGATAAATGCCATTAGCTTTTCCACCTGTTCTTAAGATCACTCTGTAATTTATAGAGAGTGTTTAATGCGTCCATGGGAGTAAGAGTTGTGATATCTATCTCCTGAAGGCGACGCAGTACTTCTTCGTCGGTTACGGTATCAAAAAGTGACATCTGGTTGGTATCAACATCATCGTAGTGCTTAACCTTCACCTTTTTATCATTTTTATTCTCTTTGGCAATAGCCTGAACTTTATCTGTTATGTCGTTATCTGTGAGCTCGGCAACAATCTCTTTTGCCCTGTCAATGACCATGTCGGGAACGCCGGCAAGCTTGGCTACCTGGATACCGTAGCTCTTATCAGCACCACCCTTGATGATCTTTCTCAAAAAGACAATGTCATCGCCGTTTTCTTTTACCGCAATGCAGTAGTTGTTGACGTTGTCCATCTTACCTTCAAGCTCGGTAAGCTCGTGGTAGTGAGTTGCAAAAAGCGTCTTGGCACCGAGAATCTTTCTGTTTGAGATGTGCTCTGTAACAGCCCAGGCAATTGCAAGACCGTCATAGGTTGAAGTTCCTCTTCCAATCTCATCAAGAATAAGAAGTGAGTCGGGAGTAGCGTTTCTTAAGATGTTAGCAACTTCATTCATCTCAACCATAAAGGTTGACTGTCCGCTTCCGAGGTCATCAGAAGCTCCTACTCTGGTAAATATCCTGTCTACAACACACATATCTGCCTTATCGGCAGGTACAAAGCTTCCTATCTGGCACATCAGAACAATAAGTGCTGTCTGCCTCATGTATGTGGACTTACCGGCCATGTTAGGACCTGTAATGATGCTGATGCAATGCTTTTTATTGTCAAGATAGGTGTCATTGGAGATGAACATATCGGCTGTATCAAGCATTCTCTCAACTACAGGGTGACGTCCGTTCTTGATGTTGATCTGTCCCTTATCGTTAAGACTTGGCTTGATATAGTGATTGCGCTCAGCTACATAAGCAAGGGATGCATATACATCCAAAAGAGCTATAGCCTTAGCTGTAGTTTGTATCCTGTCAATCTCAAGAGCTATTGAGTCTCTGATCTTGCAGAACATATCATATTCGAGGTTATTTAGCTTATCCTGTGCATTAAGAATTGTGTCCTCAAGCTCTTTAAGCTGGGGCGTTGTATATCTCTCGCAGTTGGTCAGGGTCTGCTTTCTGATGAAATAATCGGGAACCTTGTCCTTGAAGGAATTGGTTACTTCAAAGGAATAACCGAAAACATTGCTGTACTTGATCCTGAGGTTCTTGATACCTGTCTTTTCCTTCTCTTCCTCCTCCATCTGAGCAAGCCACTGTTTGCCGTTTGTGCCTGCTTCTCTGAAGTGGTCGATGTCGGCATCAAAACCGTCCTTTATGATTCCGCTCTCTTTTATAGCAAGAGGAGGTTCCTCAACGATTGCCTTGTCGATAAGGTCATGAATATCTGTAAGAGGATCAAGATCGCCATAAATCTTATCTATTCCGGGATCTCCTGAAATATCCTGAAGTGCTGTGATTATAGCAGGAATCATTTTTATTGAATTTCTAAATGCCAGAAGATCTCTTGGATTAGCGGTCTTGAATACGATCTTGGACATGAGTCTTTCAAGGTCGTAAACAGGATTCAGATATTCTCTGATTTCTTCTCTTGTGACTACGTTTTTAACCAGCTTCTCAACAGCGTTCTGGCGAAGAAGAATCTCCTCCTTGTCTATAAGAGGCTGTTCGATAAAGCTCCTGAGTGTTCTTGCACCCATGGCTGTCTTGGTCTTATCAAGAACCCAGAGAAGTGTGCCTCTCTTTTGCTTATCGCGCATGGTCTCAACAAGCTCAAGATTTCTTCTGGTGGAGCCATCAAGAAGCATGTATTTGCTGGTGAGATACGGATATATATGAGTGATATTGCTGATATCCGACTTCTGCATATCTACAAGGTACTGAAGAAGCGCTCCTGAAGCTACAATTCCGTTAGGAAAATCATCGATTCCAAGGCCGATAAGGGATGAAACCTTAAAGTGCTTCATAAGAAGTCTCTTGCAGGAGTCTTCATCAAAATACCTGTTATCTACAGGATTGATAAAAATATTAAGTCTGTTCCTGATCTCATCAAGGTCTGCTCCGGAAAACTCAAATGCATTGTTGCAGATGATCTCTGTAGGTGCATATTTTCCAATCTCATCCATGACAGCGCGAAGAGATTCAACTTCTGTCAGATAATAATCTCCTGTTGTGACATCAGCAACGGAAATTCCAATATTATCAGGAGAGTAAAAGATACTCATAAGATAGTTATTCTTACTCTCCTCTAAGGACTGCATATTCAGATTGGTTCCGGGTGTTACGATCCTTGTGACTTCTCTTTTTACGATGCCCTTGGCAAGCTTGGGGTCTTCCATCTGTTCACAGATGGCAACCTTATAGCCTCTTGAAACAAGCTTATTGAGGTATGAATCCACAGCATGAAAAGGAACTCCGCACATAGGAGCCCTCTCTTCAAGGCCGCAGGCCTTACCTGTAAGTGTTAGCTCAAGCTCTTTTGAAGCAGTAAGAGCATCATCAAAAAAGATCTCGTAGAAATCTCCCAGTCTGTAAAAGAGGATGCAGTCACTATACTCCTTCTTGGTGGCAATATAATGCTGCATCATGGGAGATACTTTTGTGGTATCAATACTTTCAATCATTTAACTAACTTCCCCAAATAGTAAAATCCATGACATTCTAAAAGGCTTACCGGCACAAGTTCCCCTATAAGTTCTTCTCCCCCCGGGAAATGTACCAGTGTATTATTTGACATTCTTCCTGTTAAAAGACTCTTGTCATGCTCGTTAACACCTTCGACAAGGACAGTTTCTGTGCGTCCCTGGAGCTTGGCTGTCTGCTCTTTGGCTGTTTCCTGTACAACTTTAAGGAGCATGTCAAAGTTCTCCTTAACCACTTCCTCGGGGACCTGATCCTCAAAGGATGCAGCCGGAGTTCCGGGCCTTTTTGAATAGATGAAGGTAAAGGCATTGTCAAATTTAACCTTGTTAATAACGTCTATGGTGTCCAGGACAGCTTCCTTTGTCTCTCCCGGGAATCCTACAATAATATCTGTGGTGATTGCTACATCAGGGAGCTTTTCTCTTATCTTGCCTGCAAGCTCAAGATAGCTCTCTTTGGTGTACTTTCTGTTCATTCTGCGAAGGATCTCGCTGTTACCTGCCTGGAGCGGTAAGTGGATGTGCCTTGCAATCTTAGGGTTCTTAGCAATAACATCAAGAAGCTCATCTGAGAAATCCTTAGGATGAGGAGTCATGAATCTTACTCTCTCAATTCCTTCAACCTCGCAAACAAGCTCAAGGAGCTTCGCAAAAGAGATCTTGTCCGGATTATCATCACTAAAATCAAGGCCATAGGAATTAACATTCTGGCCAAGAAGCATTACTTCCTTAACTCCGTCAGCAGCAAGCTTTTCACACTCGCGGATTATATCCTTGGGTGATCTGCTGCGCTCTCTGCCCCTTACATAGGGAACTATGCAATAAGTGCAGAAATTGTTGCAGCCAAACATGATGTTGACTCCGGATTTAAAGGGATATTTACGAAATACAGGAAGATCCTCAACAATCTTGTCTGTTTCCTTCCAGATACCAATTATCATTCTGTCTGAATCAAGAACTGTATTAAGGAGCTCAGCGAACTTGTAGATATTGTGAGTTCCGAAAATAAGATCTACAAATCTGTAGCTCTTCTGGATCTTCTCGACTGCGCCTGCCTCCTGCATCATGCATCCGCAGATGGCAATTTTCATATTTGGATTCTTTTTCTTGAAATTACTTGTCTGACCAAGCCTTCCAAGAACTCTCTGGTCGGCATTGTCACGAACTGAGCAGGTGTTGTAGATTACAAAATCAGCATCTTCGCTTTCGGTTTCTTCATAGCCTGCAAGCTTAAGAGTTGCAAGGAGCTTCTCTGAGTCTCTTGCATTCATCTGACATCCAAAGGTTACAACGCAGGCTGTGAGCTTTCTGCCAAGCTCTTTTTCAAGGGCTGAAACCTTATCTTTTGCCTGTTCAATGTACTCAAGCTGCTTTAAGCTCTCGCTGTCCTGTATATCTGCTTTATTACTGTTTAAAATATTGATTCCCATTAACTAAAACTCTTTCTAAATCTATTATTCTTTGTATGCATCAACTATTCCGAGAAGGATCTTTACTACCTGTTTCATCTCCTGAACTGATGCATACTCGTACTTTCCGTGATAATTGTATCCGCCGGTGCAAAGATTCGGACATGGAAGTCCTTTGTAGGAAAGGGCTGCTCCGTCTGTGCCTCCTCTTATAGGATTATCGATAGGTGTAATACCAAGATCGGTCATAACCTTCTTGGCGTTATCAATAAGATGCATGTGAGGCTTAATCTTCTCGATCATGTTGTAGTACTGATCTCTGACTTCTACAGTTACAGTGCCTTCTCCGTATTTTTTGTTAAGAAACTCAGCAGCATCCTTAAAGAGCTGTTTCTTGGTTTCAAAGAGTTTCTCATCATGATCTCTGATGATGTAAGATGCTGTAGCGCTCTCACAGCCACCGTTTATCTCGGTAAGATGAAAGAACCCTTCTCTTCCCTCTGTGTACATGGGATTCTGGAATGCAGGAAGAAGTGACTGGAACTCATAACAGATAAGTGATGCATTAACCATCTTGTTCTTGGCATCTCCGGGATGAACGCTTCTGCCCTGGACCTTTATAACACCTTCTGCAGCATTGAAGTTCTCATATTCAAGCTCTCCGAGCTTGCCACCATCAACGGTATAAGCATACTTTGCGCCGAATCTGTCTATATCAAAATAAGCTGTTCCTTCACCAATTTCCTCGTCGGGAGTAAATGCAATCTTAATATCTCCATGCTTGATGGACGGGTCAGATAAAAGAGTCTTGGCCATGGTCATGATCTCGGCGATACCTGCCTTGTCATCGGCTCCAAGAAGTGTTGTTCCATCAGTGACTATCAGGTCTTCTCCTATGTGATTCTTAAGCTCAGGGAAGTCACTTGGAGATAAAACTACGCTTCCATCCTTTGAAAGCACGATGTCCTTACCGTCATAATTTTCAACAATTCTTGGATTTACATTTTTTCCGCTGACTTCATCGGATGTATCCATATGCGAAACGAAACCTATTGCCGGTGTATCAGCGCCGGTATTTGAAGGTATTGATGCATACACATAGCAGTGCTCTTTGTCATAATAGACGTCACTTGCGCCGATCTCTATAAGCTCTTTTTCCAGTAAAGAAGCAAGATCGTGCTGCTTGGCTGTTGAAGGAGATGCTCCTGTTGTATCATCGGATTGAGTATCAATCTTCACACATCTTAAAAAATCATCAATAACGTTTATATTACTCATTTGTTCTTTTTACCTGTTACTTTCTTTTTGGTTTTCTTTTTATCCTGAACGCTCATATAGATGCGCGTTGACCTGTCAGCAAGAAGTTCTGTAAAAACATTGTTTTCAGGCTCTGTTTCTTTCGCTTTGGTTCCTGTTTTTGGCTTAGAGATGGGCTTTAAGCCTCTATCGTCCGTATCTAGCACTATCTTCCAGGAATATCCGTCCGGAAGATCAGGAAGAGCCAGCTCCTGTGGTGTCCAGTTCATGTTAAAGGCAACATAGATAAACGGCTGATCCTTGCCCTCATAAAGCCCGCAGAAAAGCATTCCCAGCATGTGGCTATGACCGGAAAGATCCGGCCTCCAGGCTTCTCTGCCGTGGCATGAGAGATCCGGATATCCGCAGGATATGTAATCCATCAGCTTAAACGGAGCACTTTCATGAAGAACCTTGTGACTGAATCTTAGCTTGGATAAGTACTTCACATAATCAAGGATATCGGAATTCTTATCCATGGCTTTCCAATCAACCCAGCCTATCTCATTATCCTGGCAATATGGATTGTTATTGCCGCTCTGGGAGTTGCCAAATTCATCTCCGCTAAAAATCATTGGAGTTCCCTGAGCTACAAAAAGCATGGTAAGAATATTCTTTATCTGCTTCTTACGAAGATTTAAAATGTCGTGCTTACGGGTACGGCCTTCAATTCCGCAGTTCCAGCTTAAGTTGTTGTCTGTGCCGTCCTTGTTATTCTCACCGTTTTCCTCGTTGTGTTTGTGCTCATAGGATACAAGGTCAGCGAGTCTGAAACCTTCATAGTCACAGATATAATTGATGATTCCGTGATCGTTACTGCCGGCAATCATTGCCTTCATAAAGTCAGAGACTGCATTGTCGTCGCTCTTAAGGAATCTGCGGCTGTTGTAAAGAAATGCGTTATTGTAGTCGGCAAGAAGTCTGCTTGCAGGCGCTTTGCCTTCATAAATCTCGCCGTAGTTAAAGTACTCATTCCATATCTTTATATCCGTAAACAAGGGCTCGTTTGTTATAAGCCTTAGAGGAATCTTGCTTCCCTTCAGATGGAATCCATCCACATGATAGGTGCATCTCCAGAATCTGAGGGCATCTATGATAAGAGTTCCACTCTCATACTCATCGAAATAGAACTGCATTATAACTTCAAGGCCATTTTTATGCATGGTCTTAACAAAGCTTTTAAACTCATTTTCTGCATCCTGAGGATTCTCACAGTATGCTGTTCTTGGGGCAAAGTAATAGCCTTTCTTATAGCCCCAGAAATTAGGCCGAAGTTCAAGCATATTTTTGTCGGATATATTGCCGTTGTTCGAATAAAGGCTTGCTCTTCTCTTATCGGACCTCTTCAAAGATTCATCGATCTCATTCATCTCATATGCAGGCATAAGCTCAACGGCTGTAACGCCAAGAGATTTAAGATACGGGATTTTCTCAAGTATGCCTGAAAAAGTTCCTCTTTTAGAGAGCTCGACTCCGCTGCTTGCAGACCTGGTGAAGCCTCTTACATGGAGCAGGTATACGAAGCTGTCCTCGTATTTGGTGAAGGTGTGATCATCACCGGTCCAGTCAAAGGTATCATGTGAAGTCTTAAAAGAAGCCTTGTTATCAAGCTTGGCTCTTATCTGAGCATCGGGAACAAAGTGGCCAAACTTCTCAAGACCGTAAAACTGCTTGGCATAAGGGTCGCAAAAGAACTCCTCATCGCAGAAGTAGTTATAGGTCTTATAATCATCAATATTATCGATTCCGGAAATACGTGCCGAATAAATATCGCCTCTTTTAAGAGACTTTGGAAGTTCGATCTTAAGAGGATTTGTAGCTTTATTCTTATCAGATGGATAAAGAACTATTCCACAGCTCTTATTGTCATCGAATACGCTTCTTACAACAAGGCTCTTGTCATAGTCGATATAACAACCCAGCGGATAAGGTTTTTCCATTGAAATCTTGATATTAGACGTCATTTTGCACCTGTTTCCCCATTTTTTTCAATACGCCGTATTATTTTAACACATTTGCCCTTAATATGCACACCAAAACGCTAGGTTTATGCTATACTAAGGCTATAAATAGTAATTTTTATCATTACCCAAGGAGGCTGGCATGGAATTTTCCAAGATTGCAACTGACATGAACACCAAGATTGAAAATGATGAGCAGATGACCGTTGATGTTGAGATAGAGACTAAAGATGGCAAGATCGAGGTTGTCACCTGTGCTATCATCATTGTTCTTACCGTAAATAGCAAGGATTATATCGTTCTTCTTCCTCTCGATGAAAATGGCCAGAACAACGACGGAAATGTATGGTTCTATGAATTTATTGTAAATGGAGACGATACAGAACCTGAGCTTGGCTATATCAGCGACGATGCAGAATATGAAGCTGTGGCTGAGGCATTTAACCTCTATCTCGATGATGTAGAGTTTGATGAGCTCATCGATCTTCCCGAAGATGGCTCAGAAGAAGTCTGATTCTTATAGGTCTTTTCCCAAAGATCTCTTATTGGACGAATAAATCTTGTGGGGAGCATCTGATTTTCCTTGTTTCCCGTAATATATGACATTATGAGCGCCTTTTTTGCCCTTGTCATTGCGACGTAGAGCATACGGCGCTCTTCTTCTATCTGCTCTTTTGATGTTGCGCTCCTTGACGGTATGATACCTTCATTAAGATCAGGGAGCCAAACTATCTCAAATTCCAGACCCTTTGACCCGTGCATGGTCATGATGTTGACTCTTTTCCCATCAGATACACGATTTTCTTTTATAGAATCTTTACTGCTTTCTTCTCTTTTTGCTAATAAATATTCCAGGAATTTCCTGCTGTCTGTAAAGTCTAGTGCTATTCTTTCGAGTTCATCAAGCGCGATTATCTCACCGGGAAAAAGACTCTCAATTCCAACCGTTCTTCTTAGATACCTCATCATAAGCGTGGGTCTTAAGTGCCTTATCATCTCAATTTGGGAAAAGAAATCCCGGACTGTCCGTAGTCTGTTGTTATTGTTTCTGTAAAACCTGCTTATGACAGCTTCCTTTACTATTTCATCCGGCGCACAGTCTCGTGAAATATACCTCATTGGTTTATTTATTATCTTATAGAAATCGCTTCTCCTCTGACCTTTATAGGCAAAAGACATATAGGAAATGCAAAGCTCAACTGACTTTGCGCTAAAAATGCTCTGATCACTCTTATCTATAGTTGTCGGAATCCCATATCTATTTAGAACCATCTCAAGCTGCTGTGCTTCTGAGTTTGTTCTGTAGAGAATCGCTATGTCATCTAGCTTATCCAAATGTTTTTTTAGGAAAAGAGCTATCATCTCATTTTGAATCTTTCTGCTCTCATAACGCCTTGTTATTACTGATCCTTTGCCGTTTCCCTCAAATGCTGAAAGAATCTTTTTGAATCTGATCTCATTTTCCTCAATTACTCTTAGAGCATTGTTTAGAATGTCACTTCCACAGCGATAGTTGATGCTGAGGTTAAAGACTTTTGGATTTAGCTTTGCAAAACTGTCTTTAAAATCAAGCATTATATGCGGATCTGAACCTCTAAAGCCATAAATTGACTGATCATCATCCCCCACTGCAAAAATATTTGCCCTGTCTCCAAGAAGAAGCCTTAGAACGCTGTATTGAACAGGATTGATATCCTGATATTCATCAACAAGTATATACTTAAACCTATCCTGCCAAAGTTTAAGGATACCCGGCTTATCTTCCAGCAGCTTCTTGCATCTTACCAGCATGTCGTCAAAATCAATCATGCCGAATTCTATAAGTCTTTTATTATAATATTCAAAGACATCAGGAAATACGCTGCATGCAGACAAGCTTTCCAAAGCTTCTGCAGGCTCTATGCCAAGGTTTTTGATCCTTGAAATCTCAGAGATTATGTCAGAGAGCTCTAAAAGAGAATCCTCATAGATGCGGTCATCAATTTTTCTTTTGCTTCTAAGCATTGACAGACAATCTCTCAGGATTTCATATTTTATCTTTTCCGGTGCTATTTCAATGTTTTTTTCGCTTTTGGATTTACTGTTCCGAATGATCTTGTAAAAGACAGAATGAAAAGTTCCAAAGACTACTTCGGGATAAGAACTATCCGTGATTTTTAAGAATCTGTACTGCATCTCTATGGCTGCAGCCTTAGTAAATGTGATAACAAGAATTTCAGAAGGCGATATGCGGCTGTTTTCTATCATGTATCTGAGCCGTTCCACTATCACCTTGGTTTTGCCACTTCCCGGCCCTGCAAGTACTATTGCAGGGCCTTTTACGTGGCTTACAGCTTGTAGCTGTGAATCGTTTAGTGTATTAAGCTTCAAGTAATTCAATTCCTTTTTTAATTCTCTTAATGGTCTCGTCCTTGCCGATTACTTCCATGAGCTCTGTTGCTCCGCAGGGAGTCATCTCTTTTCCTGAAACTGCTATTCTTACAGGCCAGAGTACATAACCGTTCTTGTACTCATTCTTCTTGATATAGTCTGAAAGAAGCGCATAAAGAGCATCATTTGTGTAATCGTCATGTGCTTCAAGTAAAGGAAGAACCTCTTTGAGAACCTTAAGTGAGGAATCCTTGTCTGTCTTCATCTTCTTGTGAGCATAGATTGCTGTGTCATACTCAGGAAGCTCATCAAAGAAGTCTACCATTGCTTCGATATCAGGCCAGATCTCAATTCTGGTCTTAACCATGTTTGAAATCTTCTTAAGATCCAAAGGCTTCTTGATTGCTTTCTCAAGATAAGGACGTGCCTGTGCAAAGAACTCATCCTCGTCCATCTTCTTTAAGTACTCGCCGTTCATCCATTTGAGCTTTGTGTAGTCAAATACGGCAGGTGACTTGTTGATTCTCTTATAGTCGAATTTCTCAACAAGCTCTTTTAAACTCATAATCTCGCTGTTATCTTCCGGAGACCATCCAAGAAGAGCTACAAAGTTTACAACCGCCTCAGGTACAAAGCCCTGCTCAATGAGATCTTCGAAAGATGAATGACCGGATCTCTTTGAAAGCTTGTGGTGCTCCTCGTCTGTGATAAGAGGACAGTGAATGTACTTGGGTACTTCCCAGCCGAATGCATCGTAGAGTCTGTTGTATTTAGGTGATGAAGAAATATACTCATTACCTCTTACAACATGTGTGATTCCCATGAGATGGTCATCTACTACGTTGGCGAAGTTGTATGTAGGATAGCCGTCTGACTTGATAAGGATCATGTCATCAAGCTCTTTGTTCTCGACGCTTACATCTCCGTAGAGCTCGTCGTGGAAGGTTGTTGTGCCTTCTGTAGGGTTGTTCTGTCTGATGACGAACTTCTTGCCTTCAGCAAGGTTTTTCTCAATCTCTTCCTTGGAAAGATGCAGGCAATGCTTGTCGTATACGCTGATCTCTTTTACTTCGCCCTCTACTTCAATCTTCTGAACAAGGGTCTTAAGTCTCTCCTCGTCACAGAAGCAGTAATAAGCCTCGCCTTTGTCGATAAGCTCTTTTGCATACTGCATATAAATTCCGGCCTTCTGACGCTCTGACTGAACGTAGGGACCTACAGGGCCGCCGATATCGGGACCTTCATCGTGGATAAGACCTGTGTCCTTAAGAGTCTTGTAGATGATCTCTGTTGCACCTTCAACAAATCTCTCCTGGTCTGTATCTTCGATACGAAGAATATAGTCTCCGCCTTCATGCTTGGAAATAAGATAAGCATAAAGAGCTGTTCTTAAATTGCCCACATGCATGCGTCCTGTTGGGCTCGGGGCGTACCTTGTACGAATCTTAGTCATTTTAACTCCTCTTTGTGATGATTATTTTGTTCCTGTAGAACCAAAACCACCTCTGTCTGCGCCTTCTAAGTGGTCACACTCCTCAAAGACGATGGTTGGCTGGTTCTCCATGATCCTAAACTGACAAATACGGTCATTAAAGCCAATATGAGTATCTCTCATGGCTATAACAGGGACGAACCACTGGTCATTATCTCCGCAATATGAGTGATCGATAATACCCATGTGATTGGCCTGGATGATTCCGAAGTTCTTAAAGGTTGAGCTCCTTGGAACAACATGAGCCTCATAGCCTTGCGGAATTTCCATGGCTACTCCCAGGGGAATAAGATGAAATTCTCCCTCTTTCAGATCAACGTCCTCTGCACTTCTAAGGTCGATCCAATCGGACTTTCCGTCAATATACTGCAGCTTCTCAATCTTGTCATTGAAGTATTTGATCTTGATCTTTTTCTCCATACTTCTCCCCTCCCCATAAATTTTGGCCGTCTAAATATAATACCACAAAAATCAATTAATGGAAGTAACTTTGTAGTCTTTATCTTCTACAGCCTTTTTGAGAACGTCATCTGCAACGTCACCTTCAAGTGTAACAACAGCTGTTCCTTTCTCGTGGCTTACTTCTGCAGCACTAACTCCTTCTAAGCTCTCAAGAGCCTTCTTTACGGACATCTCGCAGTGTCCACACATCATTCCCTCAATGTTTAATGTCTTTGTTGCCATATTTTTTTCCTTCCTTTCGTTTATTGTTTTATCTGTCTGGCTTTTTATTTCATTAAGTACTTCTGTTGTAAGTATTTCTTTAGTAATTGCATTCTTAAGTGGCTTATCCTTGGACGGGTCATGTACTTTCAAAAGATTTAATCTCAGTGCATTGGTCACTACAAAAAAGCTTGAAAGACTCATGGCCGCAGCACCAAACATAGGGCTAAGCTCCCAGCCGAAGGCCTTTATGTAAGCGCCTGCAGCAAGAGGAATTCCGATAACATTATAGAAGAATGCCCAGAATAAGTTCTGATAGATATTTGTAAGAGTTGCTCTTGAAAGCCTTATTGCAGCGGAAACATCTTTCAGACTTCCTTTCATTACCACTACGTCACCGGCATCAATTGCAACATCCGTTCCTGCACCAATGGCGATTCCTGTATCAGCTCTTGTAAGAGCCGGAGCATCATTTATTCCGTCTCCAACCATTGCAACCTTGCCATATTCTGAGAGTTTTCTGATTACAGACTCTTTTCCCTCAGGCATTATCTCTGATGCTATCTCATCAACACCTGCTTCATCACCGATGGCCATTGCTGTTCTCTGGTTGTCACCTGTGAGCATTACAACATGAATTCCCATGTTTTTGAGCTCTTTAATAGCCTCTGCTGAATCTTCCTTAATAGAGTCAGCAACTGCAATTATACCGATCAGTTTACCGTCTTTTGCAAAGCAAAGAGGTGTTTTCCCTTGATTTGCAAGTCCTATTGCTTTTTCCCTGGCTTCAGGAATTATTTTGCATATAGTGCTGATATATTTGAAGGATGCACCAATTACTTCACTGCCTCTGTAGTTTGCCTTAAGGCCCTGGCCCGGAAGGACTTCAAAATCCGTCACATCATCTTTCTCTTCAGCATAAGGATCTTCTGTATATGAGTACGGATCACCTACATAATCAACAATAGCTTTTGCCAGAGGGTGTTCACTCTTATTCTCCAAAAGACCTGCTATCTTAAGAAGCTCATTCTCTGAGTTGTTTATCAGTGAATAGCCGCTTCTTGAGATGGAATCTACGGTGAATACATCTGTGACAATAGGCTCGCCCTTTGTGATGGTGCCGGTTTTATCCAGTGCTATAATCTGAGTCTTACCTGCGTTTTCCAAAGACGTTGCGGTCTTAAACATGATCCCGTTTTTGGCACCCATTCCGTTGCCGACCATAATAGCAACCGGAGTTGCAAGTCCAAGAGCGCATGGGCAGCTTATAACAAGAACTGCGATGGCTCTTGATAAGGCATAGCCAAATGGAACGCCTACAATCATCCAAATAATGAATGTAATTATGGCAATGCAGATAACTATAGGAACAAAAACAGCGGAAACTTTGTCTGCAATCTTGGCTATTGGCGCTTTTGTGGCAGAAGCATCACTTACCATCTTAATAATCTGTGAAAGTGTTGTATCCCTGCCTACTCTTGTTGCTCTGCATCTTATAAATCCTGAGTTATTCATTGTAGCAGCGCTAACTTCTGATCCAATGAATTTATCTACAGGAATACTCTCGCCTGTAAGTGCTGACTCATTAACTGCGCTGTTTCCTTCAACAACTACTCCGTCAACAGGAATGCTCTCTCCCGGTCTTACAACAAAGATATCACCTACTTTTATCTGCTCAATGGGAATCTCTTTTTCCTTGCCATAATTATCAACGATAGTAGCTGTCTTAGGTGCAAGCTTCATAAGGCTCTTTATTGCATCAGTGGTTCTGCCTTTACTCTTTGCCTCAAGCATTTTGCCGACTGTGATAAGGGTAACAATCATGGCAGCTGACTCGAAATACAGGTCATTTCCCGGAATTATGGAAAAGACACTGTAGATGAATGATGCTGAACTTCCAAGAGCTACCAGCGTATCCATATTAGGTGAACCATGGACAAGTGAGCTAAAGCCGCTTGTAAAGAACTTCTTATTGATGATCATCACTATAAGTGAAAGGATCATCTGTGTGATTCCCATAGCTATGTGGTTATGGGTCAGAAACATAGGAAGCGGAAAACCAAACATATGGTGACCCATTGAGATGTACATAAGAACTATCAGAAATGCTAAAGAGGTGATCAGTCTCTTTTTCAGAACCGGAGTCTGCGTATCCTTAAGAGCCTCCTCTTCTGCATCCATAAGGCTTGCTCCGTAACCTGCTTCTTCTACGGCTTTTATAATTTCTTCTTTTGACGCACTTCCCTCTACGCCCATTGAGTTTGTCAGAAGATTTACGTTACAGGATGAAACCCCATCTACACTATTTACTGCTTTTTCAACTCGTGCCTGGCATGCAGCACAGCTCATGCCGGTTATCATATATTTTTCCATGAGTCTATTGTAACACAAATTTTTTAAAAATAAATTGTAAACAATTTATGTAATTCGCGTGATATTTGATAGGAAAATAGCAAAAATTAACCACATAAAACCAAGAAATAGTGTTAGAATGTTTTTTGGTAAATAAAACAACACAGCTAAAAAGGAGTGAGAAAAATGAAGTTATTCTTAGACACTGCCAATATCGAAGAGATCAAAAAGGCAAACGAAATGGGAGTAATCTGCGGCGTTACAACAAACCCTTCTCTTATCGCAAAAGAAGGCCGTGACGTTTACGAGGTTGTTCAGGAAATTGCTTCTATAGTTGATGGCCCTATCAGCGGGGAAGTTAAGGCTACAACAACAGATGCAGAAGGCATGATCACAGAAGGTCGCGAGATTGCCAAGCTCCACAAGAACATGGTTGTTAAGATCCCTATGACAATCGAGGGACTTAAGGCATGCAAAGTTCTTTCAAGCGAAGGAATCAAAGTTAACATGACTCTTATCTTCACAGCAAATCAGGCTCTTCTCTGCGCAAGAGCAGGCGCTGCATTTGTAAGCCCATTCCTTGGAAGGCTTGATGATATCAGTGTTCGTGGAACAGACCTTATTTCAGAGGTTGCTGAGATCTTCAACATCCACAACATCCAGACAGAGATCATTGCAGCAAGCGTACGTCACCCTATGCACGTAACAGACTGCGCTCTTGCAGGTGCTGACATCGCAACAGTTCCTTACAAAGTAATCGAGCAGATGACCCACCACCCTCTCACCGACGCCGGAATCGAAAAGTTCCAGAAGGATTATCTTGCTGTATTTGGTGAGTGATTTACTTTATCGATAAGCCTTGGGGGATCGGGTAAATATTTCCATTTTTGCTCGGATGCCTCAAGAACTCAATGAGCCTTATACAAAAAAAGCAGGTGCATAGGCACCTGCTTTTTTAAGTCTCCTTTCATGGGCATAACTCACAAAAATGTAAATATTTACCCGATCCCCCATGGATTGTGGAAGAATGTAAAAGCATTCAATCAAATAGTATAAAAGATAGATGAATTATACTGTAACTTTTTTGAAGTTTTTCTTTCCCTTACGAACCATTACTCCATCACCGAAGGATTCCTTGGTGTAGGTAGTTTTTACGTCGGTTACTTTTTCGTCGTTAAAGAGTACGCCGCCCTGTTCTACTGCGCGTCTTGCTTCGCTACGTGTTGCGCAGAGGCCTGCGGATACGAGGACTTGAAGAATGTCTACTACGCCGTCTCTAAAGTCTTCTTCCTTGAGAGATACGGATGGAACGTTTGCCATGTCTCCGCCGCCTGCAAAGAGTGCTCTTGCTGCATCCTGAGCTTTCTGAGCTTCCTCTTTTCCATGTACAAGACTTGTGAGCTCAAAGGCAAGGATCTCTTTCTTTTCGTTGATTCTTGAAGGATCCCACTTCTCCATCTCCATGATCTCTTCGATAGGAATGAAGGTGAGCATCTTGATGCACTTATCTACGTCTGCATCGCCAACGTTTCTCCAGTACTGGTAGAAATCGAAAGGTGATGTCTTATTTGGATCAAGCCATACAGCGTTTCCTGCTGTCTTACCCATCTTATTTCCGTTAGAATCTGTAAGAAGTGTGATTGTCATGGCGTGAGCATCTTTTCCGAGCTTTCTTCTGATTAGCTCTGTACCGCCGAGCATGTTGCTCCACTGGTCATCTCCGCCGAACTCAAGGTTACAATCGTACTTCTGGAACATGTAGTAGAAATCGTAGGACTGCATGATCATGTAGTTGAACTCAAGGAAGGAAAGACCCTTCTCCATTCTCTGCTTGTAGCACTCGGCACGAAGCATGTTGTTTACTGAGAAGCATGCACCAACCTCGCGAAGAAGCTCGATGTAATTAAGGTTCATGAGCCAGTCAGCATTATTGACCATCATAGCCTTGCCTTCACCGAAGTCGATGAATTTCTCCATCTGCTTCTTGAAGCACTCTGCGTTATGATCGATGTCTTCTCTTGTGAGCATCTTTCTCATGTCGCTTCTTCCTGAAGGATCACCGATCATTGTTGTACCGCCTCCGATAAGAGCGATGGGCTTGTTGCCGGCTTCCTGAAGCCTCTTCATAAGAGTAAGTGCCATAAAGTGACCTGCTGTAAGTGAATCAGCTGTACAGTCAAATCCAATGTAGAAAGTAGCCTTACCGTTATTGACAAGGTCTCTTATCTGCTCTTCGTCTGTAACCTGAGCGATAAGGCCTCTTGCTTTTAGTTCCTCAAAAATCTTCATTTCTTTCCTCCTTAACCGTATATCTTCTTATATTTTTCTTTGAAATATCTGATCAGTGGCTGTGCTGAAAGCTCTTTATGACAAACAGCATCAAGTACCTCTTTGGAAGTTCTTGTGGATCCATACTGATGAATATTCTTATTGAGCCATTTTGTGATCTTTTTGATATCTCCTGCAGCCAGGATATCGTCTATGCTTCCGAGGTCTTTTTCTATAGCCTCGAGGAACATTCCGTCATAAATACTACCAAGCAGATATGATGGGAAGTATCCAAAACTTGCATCGGACCAGTGCATGTCCTGAAGGACACCCTCAGCATCAGTCTTTGGAGTAATGTGTAAATACTTCTCCATTAACTCATTCCACATCTTAGGAAGCTCTTTTACATCTGCACCGTCTATAAAAATTGCTCTCTCAATATCATATCTTAAAATTACGTGAAGGCAATAGGTAAGTTCATCAGCTTCTGTTCTGATAAAGCTGTTCTGAACATGATTTATCTCTTTTACAAACTCCTCAAGCGTAATATCCATAAATTCAGGAATGATCTCTAAAACCTTAGGCCAAATGGGCTTCCAGAAATTTATGTTTCTGCCGAGGATGTTCTCATAAAATCGGCTCTGAGATTCATGAAGTCCCATCAGATTGATCTGACCGCCGGCTGTATCATCATATTTATGATCTACATTTTGTTCAAAGATCGCATGACCACCCTCATGAATTGCTGAGAAAATCGGCTGTATAATGTCATTTTCATGATAATGGTTTGTTATCCTGACATCTCTTGGAGCTATGGTTGTGGTAAATGGGTGCTCAGTTTCAGCCTGTGCAAAGCAGTTCATATCCATGCCCATATATTCAACAAGCATCTTGCAAAGCTCGGCCTGTTTATGCGCCGGAATAAACATTGTAAACTTGCTGTGATCGGGCTGAGGCTTGCTTAAAATATCTTCAAGCAGCGGAACAAGCTCCTCTTTTAACTCTCCAAAGACTCTGTCGATTGTAGCTGTATCCATTCCCTCTTCAAACTGATCAATGAGGGAATCATATACTTCCATGTCAGGTCTTTTATACTTCTGATATTTCTTTACCGCCTCTATTGTCTTTTTAAGAGGCTCCTCATAAAGCGCATAATCATTGGTCTGCTTGGCTTTAGGCCAGATCATGCTGGAATTTGTGGTTGTTTTTACATATTCCTCATAAAAATCAGCAGGGATTCTTCTCTTTTCATCCAGGTCTTTTTTAGCCTTCGTGATGTCGAATTTCATGACATCATCAAGTTTATCAAATTCTATAGGGTCTGAAAGATCACAAACCAGTTTGTAGATCTCATCACTGGTTGATTTCTTAAAAATTTCTGTAGAAAAATATGTTATGCTCTCAGAAAGTCTTTCCTTGGCTCCGTCAGGGGCTGTTGTCTGCATATCCCAATACATGAGATTTACAGCATGTGCAAGGTGTGCGAGCTCTTTATTTATTTTCTTGTACTCTTCAAGCTTAGTCATCAGTACTGCTCCTTACTAATTTAAAATTACACCATCAACAATTTTACCAAAATTGTATTGTATTACAAGTAAAAATGAAGTATTATAAGCACGAAAATAATATGTTATGCAGAGTAGACGTTAAAGCGTTAAGTGCCTTTTGAACAGGGAGTTGTCATCAGGACGAAGGATTATCCGCGGTTTTAATGTCGCATCCCGCTGCTACATCGATTGTGTTCGTGTCCTCCGATGTGGTTAAAGGAAACTGCAAAGGAGGTGTTTTTATGTCTGAAAAAAGAAGTGACCTAACTCTCAAAAACAGCGAAAGACTCAGCTACAAATCAATGCTTGAACTTCAAAGGCTTCCTGTGCTGTGCTTTTGCGGACTAATGGGCGCTGTTGCCATTGTTCTTGGCACAGTAGCTACTATCAGGATTGGCGATTTTTTGAGGATCGGCTTTTCAAGCATTCCAAATCAAATAGTTGCATATTTGTTCGGACCCTGGATCGGTGCCTGCTTTGGTGGTGCCATGGATATCATCAAATGGTTTATAAATCCTACCGGTGAGTTCTTCCCGGGATACACCATCACTGCTATTGTGGCCGGCATTATCTACGGTATCTTTCTTTACAAAAGACCTGTTAAACTCTGGAGAGTAATTGCTGCAGAAGCCTGTGTAAAAGTATTCTGCAACCTCGGTCTTAACACTATCTGGGTTATGATGACCACAGGAAATGCATTTAAAGCAATAATGGTTCCCAGGATTGCGGCAAATGCAGGTAAGCTTCCCGCCGATGTAATTATTCTTATGATATTATTACCGGTTGTGAACAAGGTTATCAAGCCAGCTCTTAGTATAAATTTGAAATCTTTAAAGCATAAGAAAGTAAGCTAATCAAAAAGCCGAAGTCATTACCCCGTGGCAATGATTTCGGCTTAAATTTTTACCAGTCAAGAGATGAATTCTCTATTCTTCGTTCTCTTATCATTAGTTCTGTGATTCCCTCTTCAACGGATTTTCCTTCAAAGAGGATCTCATTAACTCCCTGAACTATCGGCATATCTACATCATACTGACGGGCAAGAGCAAGGGCTGCCTTGGCACTGTATACGCCCTCGACTACCATCTTTACTTCATCCATGGCTTCCTGCATGGATTTACCCTGCCCTATAAGGATTCCGGCTCTTCTGTTTCTTGAATGCATTGAAGCACAGGTAACTACAAGGTCTCCTATTCCCGAAAGTCCGGCAAAGCTCTCGAATTTGCCGCCCATGGCCATTCCAAGCCTGGATATCTCAGCGATTCCTCTGGTTATAAGAGCTGCCTTTGCATTATCTCCAAGGCCGTATCCATCAGCCATTCCGGCTGCAAGTGCAATTACGTTTTTAAGCGCTGCTCCGATTTCAATTCCCAGCATATCAGGACTTATATAAACTCTGAATACATCGTTCATAAATACGTTCTGAACTTCTTTTGCAGTCTCTTTATCGAATGCACCGACAACTATGGTTGTGGGAAGCTTTTTACCTACTTCCTCAGCATGGGAAGGTCCTGATAAAACACAGACACGCGCTCCGGGAAGTTCATCGAGGATTACATCACTCATGACCATCAAGGTAGATTCTTCAATACCTTTGGTGCAGTTTACAATTATGGGCTGGTCATCAGATTCCGTATCGATGAAAGGAGCAACGAGCTTAACAGTCTCTCTCATATGAGCAGATGGTACAACTAAAACAACCATGTCTTTTCCTGAAACTGCCTGTTGCATACTGCTGGTAAATTTAACACTGTCACTTAAGATTACGCCGGGAAGCTTTTCTTCATTACCGTGATAAGCAATAAGTTTATCAACCGAAGCCTGACTTCTTGACCAAACCGTAACTTCATGTCCGTTGTTTGATAAAAGAAATGCCAAAGCAATTCCAAAGCTTCCGGCGCCTATGACGCCAATCTGTTTACTCAAAAAATCCCTCCAGTTTTAATCAATTTTATTCTTTTTGAAAATATATGTTTTTCTTTCGTTTCCTGCAAGGAGCTTTTTTATGTTACCCCTGTGCTGGAAATAAGCA
The DNA here is from genome assembly GCF_000421405.1 of Butyrivibrio sp. NC2007. Classification (GTDB taxonomy): domain Bacteria; phylum Bacillota; class Clostridia; order Lachnospirales; family Lachnospiraceae; genus Butyrivibrio. The sequence goes on along the minus strand of NZ_ATWY01000001.1, from coordinate 181,628 downwards.
AGAGCAGTTAAAAGGAAAAGGATCACATATACTTCGATCAAAGCTCCCTGAGGAACTGCTCCGAACTTATCAAGGAAAAAGCCGTTCTGTCCGCAGATGATAACCATGATAAAAAGTGCTGTGTAATAACAGAGACTGCAAACAGATACTATATGGCAGATATTGAGCGGCAGGAAAAATGCGATAACTCCCATAAGAATGAAGCTCCAATGGAAGACAATTCCAAGGTGAATTGTATATCCTGCTGTGCAGGCAATTCCCTTTCCGCCTTTAAATTTAAGATGAAGAGGAAAATCGTGTCCAAGTACAGCGCCGGCTGCTGTATATGTCATGTAAAGGATCTGAAGGTTTGGTGTATTTCTTCCAAAAAGGAAATAAGTTACTAAAATGGCTGCCATACACTTGAGCATGTCACCAAGAAGAACTATAAGTCCGGCCTTTGCACCCATTACTCTTAAAGTGTTGGTGGTTCCGGCGTTTCCGCTTCCTACCTTTCTGATATCGATACCTTTAAGTTTTCCATACATTACAGCGGTCTGAATATGACCAAAAGCATAGCCTACAAGTAAACAGATTATTCTCTCCAACATACTATTTGTCCTCTTTTCTCTCCCTAATTATGAATCTAAGCGGAGTACCTCTGAATCCAAAGGCCTCACGGATCTGATTCTCAATATATCTTGTATAGCTAAAGTGCATCAGGTTTTTGTCGTTGACGAAGATTACAAATGTCGGCGGCTTAACGGATGCCTGAGTTATGTAAAAGAGCTTTAGAATCTTGCCCTTATCACTCGGTGGCTGTTGCATTACAACTGCCTGAGTCATGATCTCGTTAAGGACACCTGTTGCAACTCTGAGTGCATGATTTTCGCTTACCATGTCGATCATGTCGTAGAGCTTAACAAGCCTTTGGCCTGTCTCAGCCGAGATGAACATGATCTCTGCATAATTCATGAAGGCAAGAGTGTTTCTGATGTTCTTGGTAAACTCTTTAACAGAGTGATTATCTTTTTCAATAAGATCCCATTTGTTAACTGCTATGATAACAGCCTTTCCGCTTTCATGGGCTATTCCGGCTATCTTGGCATCCTGCTCGGTTACACCATCTTCTGCATTTATAACAAGGACTGCAATGTCTGCTCTCTCAACTGCCCCAACAGTTCTGACTATCATATAGTGCTCAAGAGCATCTTTTACCTTATTCTTACGGCGAAGACCGGCAGTATCAATAAATACGTACTTTTTGCCGTTGTGTTTAACCTCAGTATCGATGGCATCTCGTGTTGTTCCTGCAATGTCCGATACGATAAGTCTGTTCTCTCCGATGAGTCTGTTGATGATCGAGCTCTTTCCTACATTGGGCTTACCGATTATGGCAACCTTTATTGAATCATCCTCTTCTTCCGCAGTGGAGTCTTTCCTGAAGTGGCTAACTACTTCTTCAAGAAGATCGCCGATTCCCTGCTTGTTGGCAGCTGAAATCGGGAAAGGCTCTCCGATTCCGAGATTATAGAATTCGTAAACATCCATGGAATCGCGGTTAAAGTTATCAACCTTATTTACACAAAGAACTATGGGCTTACCTGAGCGTCTAAGCATATCTGCAACCTTGGCGTCAGCATCCACAAGTCCCTGCTTAACATCTACCATGAAGATGATAACGTCTGCAGTATCAATGGCTATCTGAGCCTGCTCTCTCATCTGTGAAAGGATAACATCCTTTGAATCAGGCTCGATACCACCGGTATCAATGATAGTAAAGCTGTGATTAAGCCACTCTACATCCTGATAGATCCTGTCTCTTGTTACACCCGGTGTATCCTGTACAATAGCGATCCTGCTACCGGCCAGGGCGTTAAAAAGTGTGGATTTTCCTACGTTCGGTCGTCCTACAACCGCTACAATATTTTTCTTACTCATTTTGTTTCCTTATCTTTTAAATTTCAATTCCAAATAGTTCACATACAAGATCTCTTCCGGCGCTCTTTGCAATGCCTACCGTAGTGCCAAGCTCTCTTTCAATATCTGAGACCTTAACATCATCCAGAAGATAATCTTCTCCGCTTCTTAAGAGATTTTCAGGAAGATACAGCATTGTTCCCAAATCTTTTCCCTTAAGCTGTTTTATAATATCCTGTCCGGTCAAAAGACCTGAGACAGTAATTCTCTCTCCGAAGAACTCATTTACTATCTCGTAGACCTTAACGTTAAGTCCCGGGCATATATCCATAGCTCTCTTAGCCATATCTCTTATGCAGGGATAAACGAGTCTTCCAGTTGCAATGGAAATATTTCTTTTTATAGATGGCAGCTCTTTTGAATGAGATGTGATGATCTCATCAAATGCCTCATCAAATTCGTTGATAAGAAGCCTCATCATACCAACGCCGTTTTCAAGCTGAAGAAAGCCATCATATCGCTCTTCTTCAGGGAAATCTCTTCCTGCGAGGAAATACCACTCATCGCTGGCATGTATGAAATGCATACCGTATTCATTATAGACCTTTTTTTGCCAGCTCTCTATTGTTTCTATCACTTTTGCTGCATCTTCTGAAGTAAAAGGCTCAAGCGGATACAGACCATCCCTGTATTTGGATAAACCTACAGGAACAACTGATACGCTCTGAAGATTCGGAAGATATTTGGTGAGGTCTCTTATTGACCTTTCAAGTTCATCCCCATCATTAACACCTTTGCAGAGCACAATCTGGCCGTTAAGCTCTATACCTGAGCCATCTGCGCATAGTCTGTCCACCTTTTTAAGAGCGTCTCCTGCAAATCTGTTACCCAGCATCTTACAGCGAAGCTCAGGATTGGTGGTCTGAAAAGAAATATTGATGGGAGAAAGGTGATATTTAAGGATTCTGTCAATGTCTGCGTCGGACATGTTTGTCAGGGTCACATAATTCCCCTGAAGGAAAGAGAGCCTGGAGTCATCATCCTTGAAATAAAGTGTAGGCCTCATACCCTTGGGCATCTGATCTATGAAGCAAAAGATACACTTATTGCTACAGGACCTGTAATCGTCCATAAGTCCATTTTCGAACTCTATGCCAAGATCCTCATCAAAGTCCTTGTCTATATCAAGAAGCCACTCTTCGCCATCTGCTTTCTTAATGAGAACATCAAGATGATCGTCCTGAACAAGATACTGATAATCAAAGATATCCTCTATCTCGTTATCATTTATCTTAAGGAGCTGATCGCCTGTTTCAATTCCCATTTCCTCGGCAATACTACCCGGTGCTATTGATTTTATAATGTGAATACTGTGTTTTTTCATAATTTACCTTTATCATCATATTATAACTTATTCTCCTTGACGTGTCAGTAATTTGAATGGTAAAACAGATATGTACCGACATACAAAACGTAAGGAAGGATTAAACATGCCAGATTTTCACCAGCTTGAGTCTCTCATTCCTGTAGCTCCTCTCAATCTTATTGTTATGGAGTCAGCCAAAGAACTTGGTGAGAGCGTTGACAAGTATATCGCAGAATTCAGAAGAAATCTACACCAAATGCCCGAAGGCGATCCTGCTTTTCACGGATATGCCAAGGACAGCTATCAGATAGCCTACTCTCTTGATCGCTTCGGAAGCGGAGAAGCCAAGGCTACAATCAATGAATCAGTTCGTGGTCATGATGTGTATATCCTTACTGATGTATGTAACTACAGCATCACTTATAAGATGTACAATTATGAGAATCACAAATCTCCTGACGATCATTATCAGGATCTTAAAAGAGTCATCGGCGCAATCACAGGAAAAGCCAAGAGAATAAATGTTATCATGCCCTTCCTGTACGAAGGACGTCAGCATAAGAGATCCGGAATGGAATCCCTTGATGCAGCTCAGATGTTTAAAGAGCTTCATGACATGGGTATATCGAACTTTATCACTTTCGATGCTCATGATCCCAGAATATCCAATGCCAAGCCTTTAGGAGGCTTCGATAATTTCCTTGCTTCCTATCAGTTTATGAAGGCACTTCTCTCACACATCAATGACCTTACAGTAGATAAAGACCATCTTACTGTAATCAGCCCGGATGAGGGTGCTTTGGACAGAGCCGTATATTTTGCCAACGTAATCGGCGCAGATACCGGTATGTTCTATAAGAGGCGTGACTACGCTCACATCGTAAACGGATCCAATCCTATCGTTGCTCATGAATTCCTTGGTTCAGACATCAAGGGACGTGATGTCATCATCATCGATGATATGATCTCTTCAGGATCAAGTATGATAGATACTGCCCGTCAGCTTAAGAGCATGGGCGCTAAGCGAGTATTCATCTGCACAACCTTTGGTCTTTTCACAGATGGAATGAAGAAATTTGATGAAGGTTATAAGGAGGGGTACTTTGACGCAGTCATTACTACTAACCTCACCTACATGAATGACGATGTTAAGTCAAGAGAATACATCTTCATCGCAGATATGGGTAAATTCCTTGCTACGATCATCGATTTCCTCAATCATGATGCATCAATGTCAACGGTTAATATGCCAACTGACAAGATCCATGAGATCGTAGACAAATACAATAAGGGTCTTATAGCACCTGAACTTTACGAGTAATAAATAGCCTCCGGATTATCTCCGGAGGCTTCTTTTTTGGATATTTTATTTGCAGGCGTCAAATGTGATAACTACTTTAAAGAGATCTCCATCAAGCCTTATATCAAATGTTCCGCCCTGTGCAGTTGTCAGGTTCTTGGCAATTGAAAGACCCAGTCCACTGCCTTCTGTTGTTCTTGATTCATCTCCTCTTATAAATCTTTCAGCAAGTTCTGAAGCATCGATGTTCAGCTCTTTTGCTGAGATATTCTTGATTGAGAAAATAACCTTTTCAGCATTTTCAACAGTCTCATAATGCATATCGAGATAAACTCTGGTCCCTGTAAGAGCGTACTTACATACATTGTTTAGAAGATTCTCAATAACCCTCCACAAATGTCTTGCATCAGCCATAATTGTCATATTAGACTGCTCAGGCTTAAAGATAACAGAAAGGCCGTTATCTTCCAGCTTTTCATAGAACTCTCCTATTGTCTGATTAACAAGCTCAACGAAATTGATCTTGGTAAGCTGAATGCTGATATTTCCGGAGCTTATCTTAGAAGCTTCAACAAGATCTTCAGTCAATTGTTTTAACTTCTGCGACTTAAGTTCAAGGACATCAACATATTCTTTTACCCTCTCATTATCAATATCTTCTCTCTTGATAAGATCAACATAATTGATAATGGATGTAAGAGGCGTTTTTATATCGTGGGACACATTGGTTATAAGGTCTGCCTTGAGCTTTTCATCCTTCATACTTGTGTTTACTGCTTCTTCTATTCCTTCACCGATGGAATTAACGGCTTCTGCAAGAGCTATATTGTCTGAATGAAGCTCTTTTACCTCGACCTTGGATTTCACATTGCCGTTCTTTATATCATTTATAACAGCAATGATTTTATCTCTGTCGAGGTTCTGCCTGTAGAGGTAAATTCCTACAAGAAGATCAAGGAGGCAGGCTATTACAATTCCTGCAATTCCTATTCGGGTAAGTAATATGTTCATCACCACAAAGAATACGAATGGAATCCAGGTCCTGATTATGACATTACCGTTGTCAGTTGTATTAGTTATCAGGTTCTTAACAGAAAGGATAATGGTTCTAAGCAAGCTGTCCTGATAAGCAGTCTTATTCTTAACCTTGCGGATAATTCCATAAATTGCGAACAGCAGGCCAATATTAAATATAAATCCTGCCAACGCGCATGCATAAGGAAAATATGTCTCACGCATTATTGCTGAAAGACTGCCGGTCATAAACCTTAAAAGGAACCCTCCGACAATTGGAACTGCCATTATCAGAACGCCGATGAGAAATACACCCTCAGTGTAGAGTCCATGAGACTCTGCAGGAGCTTCTTCTGTCGATGAAACCGGAATTTCCTTTTTGTTCATAAGCCTGAGATAAAGAACAAACAGGAAAATGTAAATAAACGCAAATACTATTCCCAGAATATAAAGCTGTGATTTATAAGGCATAAACCTGTTAAAGCTGTTACGACCATCCGTAAAGGCATCCGAAGCAGGGTAATCATTAGTGTCAACTGCGATGTACATCTTAATCTGATCAGGATAAGCATAGCTAAAGGATTTGACTATTGTTCTTAACACGCCTTCTTTTATCAGCGTATTAGTCTCATAATTTAGCTCGTAAGGACAGTAATAGATATATTTCCCGTAATCTTCAAAGATAGACTTGATGTTTTTGCCTGTTGTCTCGCCGGATAGCTCTGAAATATTGGTATAGACATCATTTTTCCCGTTTATGGTCCTTACAATATAGTATCTAAGGTTGGTTGTTGCGTAATCATAGTAACCTTCAGCCTTGTTGTACTCTTCATAATTGGACAAAAGATCTTTTGCTGCCTCTTCTACATAGGAACATACAAGGTTATACTCTTCCCAGGTAGATACAATATTCTCTATGTTCTTGCCGTCAACGGTCTGATATCTGTTTATGAGATATGTGTGCTCTCCACCTTCCTTTGGAACCGAGTTGCCGGAAATTGAGAAGTTTAAGCTGTTTCCTTCTATCTGTGAATTAAGATAAGAATTAAGACCACCGGAATAAGCGTTACTCTTTAGATGCGTATAAGTCGTTGTCGGACTTAAGAAAACTTCACTCTCTTCCTCTGTGAAATTCTTGGTTTCATAATTAAAGCCGCTCTGAGCCCATTTAAGAAGATCTGAGAGGTAGTAAACAGCAGTTACATAGTCTCCGGTCAGATTTGCACCTCTGTTAACATAAGCTGTAACATCAACCTTTTTCTTGCTGTCATATATGCCGTTTGTTTCCATCTGAGTCTTGATGGCAACGTGTCTTAAAACATCGGATATATTGTTTCCAAGAATATTATTAAAAAGATATGAGTCCTCGTAAGACCTGTTTCTATCTGAATCATACAGGCTATATGAATAATATCCGTTTATACCCTGTATCATAATGCTGCTTCCTGCGAGAGAAGTTGCAATAACAAAGGCAATCAATGCTGCCAGAACATGCTGAAAAAACCTAATTGCCTTCATCTTTGTTGTCACACTTTTCATTTTCTGTCATCCTCAATTTTGTAGCCGACACCCCAAACCACCTTAAGGAACTTGGGTTCTCTCGGGTCTACTTCTATTTTTTCTCTTATGTGCCTGATGTGAACTGCTATGGTATTGTCGGTGCGCACAGAAATATCGTTCCAAATATTCTCATAGATCTGATCAATGGAATAAACTTTACCTTTGTTCTTGGCAAGGAAAACAAGGATCTTGTATTCAATGGGAGTAAGCCTGATATCTTCTCCAAATACTGTGACCTTCTTGGCATTATCATCGACCATAAGCCCACCTGAAGTATAGACATTAGCTCTTTCAACCACTTTTCCAAGAGATGTATATCTTCTTACGTTAGATTTAACCCTGGCAACCAGCTCAAGCGGATTAAAAGGCTTGGTCACATAGTCGTCGGCACCGATATTAAGGCCAAGGATCTTGTCGGAATCCTCTGATTTTGCAGAAAGGAATATTACCGGTATGGTACTGAATTCCCTTAGCTCTTTTACCAGATGGATACCATCAAGCTTGGGCATCATGATATCGATGATCGCAAGATGGATTTCCTCATGACGAAGAACGTACAATCCTTCTTCACCGTCGTAGGCTTTGTAGACGTTAAAGCCTTCCTGTTCGAGATAAATCTCAATGGCATCAACTATTTCCTTGTCGTCATCACAAACTAAAATATTCTCCATAGCATCCTCACATAATCTCTTATAAACTATTAAATCATTAAAATCTTAAGATTTACCGTCGAAATTTCTTAAGATTTCTTAAGAAATAGACGTATTTACGATAATTACTTTTTGATTGACAGAAAAGCACATAAATTTCCTCTGTTTTCATGGTGTATACGGTGAGAAAACAAAAGATCCGGATTACATCTTGTACAGATATCGGTAACCAGAATATTTTCATTTTTCACGCCACTTTGAAGAAGTGTCAGTTTTATGGCATTCCAGAGATACAGCCTGAATTTATCTTCCGGATAGGGAATCAGAATCTCATATTCAGATAGTTCTTTTTCGGTAAAAGAGCTTCCAAACTCCTCTGCAACGTCCCTTCCGATCTCATAACAAGGTCCGCATATAGACGGTCCGATTGCGCAAACGAGATCTTCTGGATTTGACCCATAGTTATCTTTCATTTTTTCGATGGCTTTTGCAGAAATTTTACCTTTAGTGCCTTTCCAACCCGAGTGAACCAGGCCGATAGCTCTTTTGACAGGATCAATTATATATACAGGAGGACAATCTGCGTGAAAGCTTCCGAGTATTATGCCCGGAACATTGGTTATAAGGCCGTCTATATCCGTATAATCACGAAGGCGCGCAGGACCTTTGCCTCTGTCTTCTTCTGTTACAACCTTGATGTTTGTTGTATGCGTCTGGAAAGTGCAAACAAAGTCATCAAGCGTTTTGCCGTGTCCAAGTGCATCTGCAACTAATCTGTAATTTTCATCTACAGCTTCTTTATCATCGCCCCTTGTATAGCTTAGGTTGCATTCTGAATAATATCCTTTTGAAACACCTCCAAGTCTTGTGCTAAAGAGATGATCTACCATACCAAGTTCTTCGATTTTCGGAAAAACAAGGTATTTCAGTCCGTTGTGGTCTCGAAGTTCCAAGGTTTTTTCACCGCCACAGCGCTTTATCCTAATATTGTTTTCCATAGTAAATCCTTTCCAATACTCATTTTAAATATAATCAAATGCATTCTTGATCCATTTGAACGCAAATATATTGTCTTTCTGGGAAATTGCTATTACATCGTATCTGATGGGAATATCTAAAGACTTATACTTAGAATATAAATAGAATTGTGAGACTTTGCAAATATGCTTTTGCTTTTTTATATCAACGGCCTCTTGCGGAGCGCCGAACCTGTCGTCTGTCCTGAACTTGACTTCAATAAAACACAGGTAATTTTCGTCTTTTGCGATAATATCGACTTCTCCGAACCTGCATCTGAAATTGCGATGAAGGATTACCCCTCCGTTTTCGACAATATACTTGCAGGCAAGAAGCTCTCTTGTTTCGCCAACTACTCTTTTATTCAATTATTTAAACCTCTAATGTCTTGATTTATCTTTTGCTTTAATCTTGTCCATGGCATCGACAAATACCAGAATTTCTGCCACTACTTCGTAGAGCTCGGGAGGGATCATTTCGCCGATTTCAAGGCGCGATAATGTCTCTGCCAGTTTGTCATCCTCATGAACAGGGATTTTGTTGTCCTTTGCCTGTTCAATGATCTTTTCTGCCAGCGCACCTTTACCTGATGCTATGACCTTGGGGGCTCCGTCTTCATTTGGGTCATAAGCCAGAGCCACAGCGGTTTTTACTTTTTGCTTTTCATTATTATCCGGCATTTATAATCCCTACGCCCTCGCATCAAATGATGCTGTTGAAAGGAGCGGTGTTTTCATTACATCCAGCATTTCATCAACTGCCGCATCCTGTCCATCCATTTCATCGTGGAGCATCATCTTGACGCTCATGGTATAACCACGCTTTTCAAGCCTTTCATTAAGAATATGGATATTGTCATTGATAAGATCCAGTATACTCTCATCTGCCACGTAGAAATTGGTAGAAACCTTGGTATCCTTCATTTTGACATATACATCAAGAGGACCTAAATGCTCCATATCGAGGTGAAGAACGGCGCTTACTGATCCATCTTCACTGACTTTTTTGTGCTTGTTCTTATATACAAAAAGGTCTCCGTGGACATTTTGTCCGGCCATCTGCAGAGGAAGCTGAACATATTGGAACATCTGATTGAGCTGATCCATGAAATTCAAATTGTTCTGCAGGTTATTTGCTGTCTGACCAAGCTTGGACTCTGCTCCCAAATGTTGTTCAATTGCAGATGTCAGACCTTTTACCTGATTACCAAGTCTTTGATAGAGCTGTTCAACATTCTCCTTTTTCTCAACTTCACCGGGCTTTAAATGCCATTGCGCTGACATGTTGTCCTTGAGGAGCTTTGTATAGTCATTATTGGAAAAGACATTTTTCCAGGTTTGAGCAGTCTGATCAGAGGTGATATCTGATTTTTCAAAGGCTGTTGACAGCTCTTTTAAAATCTCTTTTTGCGCAGTCTCAAGTTTGGCCTGTGCTGCAGCATTATCGCCATCGGGATTTTGCTTAATCTCCTTAAGCGCATTTTCATAGTTTTTAATTGACTCTTCAGGAACTCCAAGATTCTTGAGATCTTTTATGAAACTATCAGATAGAACATTTCCATTTACTGCTGTATCAGTAGTCTGAGCTTGATTACCATCTGTTACAGCTTTCTCGCCTTGTACCTGTGCCTGTGCTGTTTCAGGATTTACAGCTTCGCCCTGCTGTGCTGTTTCAGCAGCATTTGGTAATAGAGCTTCCTCTGACGCTGCTAGAGTCTCTGAAGTAACCTGTCCTTCTTCCCCGGAAAAGAGCTTCAAAACCGACCCATAAAGGTCAAGGGCAGCCTTGTCATTCCCCGCAGCTGTAAGCTCTGAAAATGCGCCCGGAAGCTCATTCATAATGTCTTCCATGGCAGATGTAACCTGATGCTCGTAGTTTTTGTAGCTCTCAAACTGGACTAAATTGTTGTCATTGATTGGAATTCCCAGACTCTTCATCTCAACCAGGGTTGAAATTGAAGTATTTGGATAAGTAGACAGGTTTTTGTTCATTTCAAGAAGCGCATCCTTCCCAATGGGAAGTCCTGCTTCCATCATATCCTTAACCATCTGAACAGTGTCGTTATTTATTTCAATCCCGGCAGCTGTCAGAGCTTTTAAAGTACTCTGATCAATAGATGTATTCGCATAAAGAGGAGTTATTGTAACACCTGAAGAACCCGTGCTTCTAACAGAAAAATTAAGGGTTTGGCCTTCTCTAAGGCCCATTCCTTCTGAAAGCTTGGCATTTATAACATTATCACCAACGCTGATAGTGGCGATTTTCTCGCCACCTTCGCCGTCAGCTACAGACACAACCGTACCCTGGATGGTTCCACCTCTTTTTAACTCTAAAGGCTGCTCTTCAGCTTTTTGATTTCCGAAGTGTCTGCCATCAATTACGACGGTATTTTGTTGTGATACATTACTTATGACATTCATACGAAGTTTCCTATAAATGACCTTCTATGTATTTCACAGGGACCATATTCTTTTAAAGCTGCAATATGAGCTGCTGTTCCATAGCCTTTATTGGAATCAAAAGCGTACTGAGGGTACTTTTGAGCCATTTCTTTCATCAATCTGTCCCTTGTCACTTTGGCTATAATACTTGCAGCGGCTATTGATACGCTCTTTGCATCACCTTTTATAATGGATATCTGCTTATATTCCTCTAGCTGTGGTATATGAACAGCATCGATCAAAAGAGCTCCGGGCTTAACCTTTAGGCTATTTACAGCCATAGTCATGGCTTCAAAGGTTGCCTGAAGAATATTGATCTCATCAATGCGCTCGGGAGAAGAACATCCGATTCCAACAGCAAGAGCCTTCTCCATGATTTCATCATAGAGGGCCTCTCTCTTTTTTTCGGATAATTTCTTAGAATCATTTAGATATAAGATTTCTTTTTCCGGATCAAGGATAACGGCTGCAGCATAGACAGGACCGGCAAGAGGGCCTCTTCCCACCTCATCTATTCCACATAACAGGCCATAGCCTACGTTTTCTCTCTCATATTTGCTAAGTTCATAGATGCGCTCTCTCTCCTTGTTTAAGCGCTCTATTTTCTTTTGCTCAGAAGCTGAAGGCATCAGTCAACACCTCCGAAAGCAGAAAATGGATAGATCCTTATGAAAGCTTTTCCCAAAAACTCACTCTTTTTGATGCTTCCAACGGTGATATCTCTGCTGTCCATACTGTGATTTCTGTTATCTCCCATGACGAAATATTCATCGGGGCCTAGTTTTACACCGTCTATGGCCCTTCCGGGGTCTAATATAACCTCGGCACCATAATTCTCAGATAAAAGAGTATCATTAATGTAGATATTTCCATCGGTATCAACTCTAACGGTCTCACCGGGAAGTCCAATGACACGTTTGATGAAATATTGTCTGTTCCCGTATTTATAAGGGAAAATAACAATATCAAATCTTGCAGGATCAGAGAATCTGTAAGTAACCTTATCTACAAGCAGAGAATCTCCATCATGGAGAGTAGGCTCCATTGACTGTCCGCTAACTTCTGTTCTCTGAGCAACGAATGTGATAAACAGAAATGTTAGAGCAAAGATAACCAGCAGATACAAAACTGTACTTAGTATTTCTTTTAATACTTTATTCATGTCATCATCTCTTTTCCGTGCTTAGCACTTTTTATGGTCTTTCTATAGATAGTCTTCCAAGTCTTCCGTTTCTGAAATCATCTAAAATAAGTGCGGATGCTCTGTCTATATCCGGCATGGCACCTTGTTTTATCAGCTTTCTACTCTCGGCGATGGCTGAGAGATATGCGCTTAGAGGAGTTGCATACTGTTCCTCCTCAAATTTCCTTATTTGATCTTCGGTAATATTGTATTTGGACTCTATAACGCCGGGATAAAGCTCTTTTAATATCTTTATAAGTTCACATGCAAGTTCTGTTGTATCGAGGTTCTCGTCGTTCATTGAACCTATCAACGCAAGATGAAGTCCTACTGTTTCATCCTCGAACTTGGGCCAAAGGATACCGGGAGTATCAAGCAGCTGCATGTTCTTGCCAAGTGAAATCCACTGTTTACCCTTTGTAACACCGGGTTTATTACCGGTTTTGGCAGAGGATCTGCCTGATAACTTATTGATGAAAGTGGATTTTCCGACATTGGGGATTCCGGCAACCATAGCTCTTATGGGTCTGCCAACGATGCCTCTCTTTTTATCCCTCTCAATCTTCTCTGCACAGGCCTTTAAGATCAGATCTTTTACTTTACCTGCTTCGTTGCCGGTCTTGGAGTTCATTTCAAGGACAAACATGCCTTGTGACTGGTAGAGATCTCGCCACTTAGCTGTGATCTCAGGATCGGCAAGATCAGCTTTATTAAGAATGATAAGTCTGAATTTATTCTTGCCAAGCTCATCTATATCGGGATTTCTTCCTGAAGCAGGGATCCTCGCATCGGTAAGCTCAATTATTATATCGATCAGTTTGATGTTTTCCTGCATCATTCTGATGGCTTTTGTCATATGTCCGGGATACCACTGATAATTCATAAGTTAACCTTTCTTTAGTAGTGATTTAATATAGGACCACCTTGGGCATTTTCGCTTTTTAGCTTAAACCAGGCCTTTCCTACAATCATACCGGATTTAACAATACCAATATTAGCGCTTCTTGAATCTTCAGAGCTGTTTCTGTTATCGCCAAGGACAAAGTACTCTCCGCTCTGAAGCTTGATCGGATTTGCTGCTATCCCTTCATCTTCCATTTTATCATAGATATCGCTATCTTCCATCCTAATCTCATCGTTGACATAGAGATTGCCGTCTATGATCTGAACCTTTTCTCCGGGAGTTGCCACAACTCTTTTTACATAATAATGGGAATTAACATTGCCGTTTGGCAAAAACACGATAATATCGCCTGTCTTAGGACTAATTATCTTAGAAAGCGCTCTATCTACAAGTACTGCCTGTGAATTATACAGAGCAGGTTCCATGGAATCGCCGATTACCTTAACCTGCATTCCAAATGCAAAAACAAGCGCAAATGCAATGACTGTTGCAAGAATGGTTATAAACAGCCATGAAAAGATTTCACGTATAAGCTTTGAGGTTATTCTCTTTTTCTTCTGGTGAAATGTAAAAGTATTCCGTCTTGATCTCATATTTACCCCACTGCTTTATAACACGTAAAAGGGCAATTACTTAATAGTAACTGCCCTTCAAAAAACATATTATCTGGTAACAAGCTCTTTAACCTTAGCCTTCTTACCTGTAAGTCCCTTAAGGTAGTTCAGCTTAGCTCTTCTTACCTTACCTCTTCTAACAACCTCTACCTTCTCAACGATAGGTGAGTGAAGTGGCCATGTCTTCTCTACGCCAACACCGTAAGACTCTTTTCTTACTGTGAAGGTTGTACGGTTGCTACCGCCCTGGATCTTCTTGACAGTTCCCTCGAAAACCTGAACTCTTTCACGGTTTCCTTCTTTGATCTTAGCGTGTACTCTTACAGTATCACCTGTGTGGAACTGAGGCGCGTTAGCGTTCAGCTGCTCTTTCTCGAGCTCTTCGATAATAGTACTCATATCTTTTCTCCTATTCAATGGACGTTCTTAAATGTAACATTTGTACATCAGAGGACCGTCTGATTGTCACAACGCATTTTAATATAACATATAAAGCGCGTATTCGTCAACCCAAAAGATTATTTGGAGTGAATCTTTCAGGTACAAGCTCTGTAAGAGTATACTCTTTATATTCAGTTTCTGATTTTACAAGGTATATTTTAAAGTCATCCTTGCAGAATTCACTCATAACCTGTCTGCAGACTCCGCATGGCGGACAATAGTCCAGTTCTGTGGCATCCTCTTTTCCGCCTGCGATGGCAATTGCGGTAAAATCTCGTACTCCTTCACTTACTGCTTTGAAAAAAGCTGTTCTTTCGGCACAGTTTGTGGGTGTATATGAAGCATTCTCGATGTTACAACCGGTATATATCTTGCCATCAGCAGAAAGCAGTGCTGCTCCCACATTAAAATGCGAATATGGTGTGTAGCTCATTTTCCTCATGGAAAGAGCTGTTTTTACTAATTCCTGTAGCTGTGAATCCATAGTTTTTTCTTTCTTTATTACCTTGATCCCTTATCGTAAGGAATACCCTCTGCCTTAGGCGCTCTTGAGTTGGATGATGTAAATGCAAGAACGATAAGTGAGATGATATAAGGCATCATATTATATACGGAGCCCGGAATATTGAGGGCTGCCAGGAAGTCAAAGCCTGAGTAAACGTTTGACAGGGCTCTGAAGAAACCGAATAACAAAGCTGCAAGTCCAATGTTTAATGGTTTCCACTGTCCGAAGATCATAACTGCAAGTGCAAGGAATCCAAATCCGGCAACACCGACTTCGAACTTCCACTCACTTACGCCGGCTGTGATATAAACAATTCCACCGATACCTGCCAGCATACCTGAAATAAGTACGCCTGACCAGCGCATCTTGTAAACGTTGATACCAACAGAGTCAGCAGCCTGAGGATGCTCACCACAGGCCATGAGACGAAGGCCGAATCTTGTCTTGTAAAGAATGATATATGCCAGGATAAGCATTATCAAAGCAACAAGCATGAACCAGTTGAACTGGAATGATCCGAAATTAACAACAAGAGCTTTCTTACCTGCCATGTACTGTACTGTAGATGATACGTTGTCAGGGTTCTCTGCCATGTTGATGGACTTAACAATAACTGTTGCTGCTGCAGCTGCGAGCATGTTAAGAGCTGTACCTACAAGGGTCTGATCAGCCTTTAAGTTAATGCAGGCAACGGCAAGAAGTACCGAATATAAAACGCCGCAGACTATAGACGCGCCTAATACAGCAAAGAGAATAAGTGCCTTAGGGGTTGCGGGATTTATGTACTTAAGTGTCAGAGCACCACCAAGAGCTCCGATAACCATGATTCCCTCAAGTCCGAGGTTGATAACACCTGAGTGCTCAGAAAAGCATCCTCCCAGAGCTACCAGAATAAGAACTGATGCAAATAAAAGTGTGTATTGAAGAAGCAGTACCATTAGTTGTTACCTCCTTCCTCTTTATTTGCTTTAACACTTGGTTTTTGCTTTTCTCTCTCCTCTTTTGATCTCAAATAGCTGTTGAGATGAAGCTTGAAGAAAAGAACAAAACCGCAAAGGTAAATAATGATCGCAGAAATGAAATCTGAAATCTGTGAAGGATAAATATTCTTATCAAGATATGATCCTCCACTGGTAATATGCTGAATAAAGTATGATGCAAAAATGGTTCCGATAGGATCAAGTCCGCCAAGGAATGTAGCAGCGATTCCGTTAAAGCCCATGCTTGGAACGGATGACTGTGTTACTGACCACTGCTCGTATCCTGAAAGGAACAAAAATGCAGCACCAAGTCCTGCAAGAGCACCACCGATGAAAAGAGTTATGATAACGTTCTTTTTCTCTTTCATACCGCTGTATCTAGCAGCATCCTTTGCAATACCGGTTGCACGGATCTCATATCCGAATACAGTCTTGCTGAGAACGATCTTCAGCACGATTGCAATGATAACAGCTAAAGGAATGGCAATTGTTACATACTTATTGTTGGAAAAGAGCTTTTCCATTCCAAGTGATGGTAAAAGAGCGCTTGGATTGGTGCTTGCAAGCTGAACTGTATATGGGCTGGCTGTCTCTTTTACTCCTGAAAGAAGCATGTTGACTGAATAAAGTCCGATCCAGTTAAGCATGATTCCCGAAATAACTTCGTTAACGTTGAGGTAAGACTTAAGAAGTCCTACGATGATTCCGAATACACCGCCTGCTACAAATGCAGCAATGAGGCATACAATCCATGGAAGGTGAAGAGCAAGTGCACAGTAAAGAGCTGCTCCGGCGCCTGCTACATACTGTCCTGCTGCTCCGATATTGAAAAGACCGGCCTGATAGCAGAACTGGATTGAAAGAGCACACATAAGAAGTGGTGCTGCTTTAACAAGTGTATTTCCAAGGTACTTCATAGCTGCCTTGGGTGACGGATATGTAAAATAGTTTTTAAGGATTGTTATAATAGCTTCGGTTGCACCCTTTGGATTGATAATAAGAAGCGCGATATAACCTACCAAAAGACCTATTACAATGCACAATAAAGCTGCTAAAGTTGACTGAACAGCGGGCTTTGATAGGAAACTGGATTTAGTTTTGTTATTCATTATGCGCCCACCTCCTGTCTCTTAGCACCGGCCATGTAGAGACCAAGCTCTTCCGGTGTTGTCTTCTTAGGATCAAATTCTCCTACAATCTCACCCTCGTACATTACAAGGATTCTGTCTGAAACACTCATAACCTCTTCAAGCTCGAGAGAAACTAAAAGTACAGCATGTCCTTCATCTCTCTGCTTGATGAGCTGCTTGTGAATGTATTCAATAGCACCTACGTCAAGACCTCTTGTAGGCTGAACTGCTATAAGAAGATTAGGATTCTTATCAATCTCTCTGGCGATAATGGCTTTCTGCTGGTTACCACCGGACATTGAACGCGCAATTGTAGACGCACCCTGACCTGATCTGATATCATACTGCTCTATGAGCTTCTCGGCGTATTTATTGATTTCAGCTTTCTTAAGGAAACCTGCCTTGGTTGAGAACTGAGGCTCAAAGTATCTCTGAAGCACAAGGTTATATGCAAGAGAATAATCAAGAACAAGACCATGTTTATGTCTGTCCTCAGGAATATGACTCATTCCACTGGTTGATCTCTCTCTTATTGATGCATGAGTTATATCTTTGCCTGAGAGTGTGATTTTTCCGCTTGTGCAGTTCTCAAGACCTGAAAGTCCGTAAACAAGCTCAGTCTGACCGTTTCCGTCGATACCTGCTATGCAGACGATCTCTCCTGCTCTGACATCGAAAGATACGTTCTTAACTGCATTATTGTGATGGAGCTTGCTGGGAACAGTCATGTTCTCGACATGAAGAATTACATCTCCGGGTTCCTTGTCTTCCTTGGTTGCAACAAGCTGCACATCACGACCAACCAT
The DNA here is from genome assembly GCF_000421405.1 of Butyrivibrio sp. NC2007. Classification (GTDB taxonomy): domain Bacteria; phylum Bacillota; class Clostridia; order Lachnospirales; family Lachnospiraceae; genus Butyrivibrio. The sequence goes on along the minus strand of NZ_ATWY01000001.1, from coordinate 163,818 downwards.
CATTCTTGAGAGTTCGTCCTGATTAGTATCAGCGATGTTAACTGTTCCGATATACTTACCTCTTCTGAGTACGCTGCATCTGTCAGCAACTGCCATGATCTCGGCAAGTTTATGAGAAATGAAAAGAATTGACTTTCCTTCCTTGGAGAGATTTCTCATGATTTCCATTAGCTCATCAATCTCTGCAGGTGTAAGAACAGCTGTAGGCTCATCAAAAATAAGAATCTCATTATCTCTGTAAAGCATCTTGAGAATCTCAGTTCTCTGCTGCATACCTACTGTGATGTCTTCTATCTTGGCATCAGGATCTACCTTAAGGCCATACTTATCAGAGAGTGCAAGAATTTTCTTTCTTGCCTCATCTTTCTGTAAAAATCCATATTTGGTTGTCTCATCTCCGAGGATGATATTGTCAAGTACAGTAAAGCACTGTACAAGTTTGAAATGCTGATGAACCATTCCGATTCCAAGGTCATTAGCATCATTGGGGTTATTGATCTTAACCTCAACGCCATCCTTTTTAATGATTCCCTCTTCTGCCTGGTACAAACCAAACAGAACACTCATAAGGGTTGACTTTCCTGCTCCGTTTTCCCCAAGGAGAGCATGGATTTCGCCTTTTTTGAGCTGCACTGTAACATTATCATTAGCGATGATTCCCGGGAATCTCTTGGTAATGTTCAGCATTTCGATAGCATATTCGCTGTTTCCTGCCACCTGTTTTCCCTCCACATTATATTTTCTTATTGTCAGAAAAAAGGCCGGAAGACTATGAATCATCCGGCCCTTATTAACTTAGGGAATTAATTACTTAATGTTACCCTGGAAGTTGATCTTAGCTGTTGTAGCTGAAGGCTGCTCAGCTGAAGAATCGTTAGATACTACAACCTTACCGTTTACCATATCAGCAACGAGCTGCTTGTAATCAGCCTCAGTAAATCCGTCAGTCCAGATTGTGCTGTCAGCAAGACCTACATAGTTGAGGCTCATGTCATCAGCAGATACAAGACCAAGGTTAAGGATCTTGCCAGCGTAAGAATCCCAGTTACCATCCTTGATTGCTGTAAGAAGTGTGTTAACTGTTGCCTGAAGGCCCTTCATAGCTGAAGTTACAGTCATGCCCTTCTCGAACATTCCATCGATTGTTGCAGCCTGGTCAACGTCTACACCGATAACCTTGCCACCAACCTTAGCAGCTGCCTCACCAGCAGATGTGAAGATACCACCACCGCAAGCGAATACAACTTCTGTGCCGCCCTGGTACCATGTATCCATAGCTGCTGTGATATCAGCATCGCCGTAGAACTGGTTACCATAAGCATAGTTGATCTCTACATCAGCGCCGAGCTCAGCTGCAGCTGCGTCAGCACCCTGTACGAAACCATAACCATAACGGATAACAGCAGGAACTGCCATTCCGCCAAGGAAACCGAGCTTTGTGTAGCCCATCTTTACTGCTGCGTAACCAGCCATGTATCCGGGAAGCTCTTCCTGGTAAACTGCTGAGAATACGTTAGCAAATGTCTCATTGTTGAAGTCTGAAGAATCACCTTCAAGGTCATACTCAGAAACGTCAAGAGCAACGAACTTAACATCAGGATAAGTATCAGCTGTATCCTTGATAGCGCCTGCGAAAGCGTAACCAGGCATAACGATTACGTTGTAGCCATCAGCTACAGCCTTATCGATCATAGCCTCTCTCTCAGCATCTGAATCACCTTCAGGCTTGTAGTATGTGAAGTCAACACCATTAGCCTCACCAAATGCCTTACAAGCTTCATAAGTTGACTGGTTGAATGACTGGTCTGTGATATCGCCGTAGTCAGTAACCATAGCAACTCTCATGTCAGTTGCCTCTGCAGCAGGTGCCTCAGCTGTCTGCTCTGCAGCAGGCTCAGCAGCAACTTCTGCTGTCTGCTCTGTTGTCTCTGCAGTATCTGTTGTTGCAGCAGGAGCTGTATCGCCACATGCTACTAATGAAGATACCATTGTTGCAGCCATAAGAACTGCGAAAAGTTTCTTTTTCATAATTTCCCTCCGTTTGTAATGAAATAATAGAAACATTTATAATAAAACCTTTTCAGGCTTTATCCAAAGCTATGAGGTTCTTGATACCCTCGATTGTGGTCTTGTAGACCGCATCCATATCATGAACCTGTGGATTTGAAAGACCTTTTTTAGCTCTTTCCTGATTGGCAACTACCAAAAGTACGGCTCCGGTACGAAGTCTTAAGTAGCTTCCGACGATGAAAAGTGTTGAGCTTTCCATCTCTGAGCAAAGGCATCCGCATTTGATCCAGGCATCCCACTTATAAAGGAGCTCCGGTCCTACTGGTTTGGTTTCAGGTTCGTGCTGTCCAAAGAATGAATCCTTGCACTGGGCAACCCCGACGTGATATTTAGCTCCTACGCTCTTAGCACCGTTTACCAGTGCATTGACCACATCAAAATTAGCTACAGCAGGATATTCTATAGGAGCATATTCCTTGGATGTTCCTTCTGCTCTGATGGCTCCGTTGGCAATAACAATATCGCCACCGATCACTTCTTCCTGCATTCCACCTGATGTACCCATGCGAATAAAAGTGTCAGCTCCACATTTGGCAAGCTCCTCAACGCAGATAGCTGTTGAAGCACCGCCGATTCCATGGGATATAACACTTACCTTCTCACCACAAAGTGTACCTGTATATGTAGTATATTCTCTATTCTGAGCGACAAATACGGGATTATCAAAGAGTTTTGAAATAGATTCACATCTTCCGGGATCTCCTGTCAAAAGGACATATCTTCCTATATCTCCCGGTTTAACATGTGTATGGTACTGGTATCCGGCACCTTCTGTATAATCTACCATAATTTTTTACCCCAACATCTTGTATGTGCAAAGTTATACATACTAAATATATTTAACTTATATTATAATCCAAATATTGATTTTTAACAACTCTTGCGACCTATTTTAAGGCAATAACTCAGCCAAGAAGCCCAGGCATCACATGAATAGTGATCTTTCCTGCATCAATATCGATTTCTTTTACACAGTCTTTTATCGCAGGAATATAAATCTTCTCTTCACTGCCTTTTAAAGTCATCTCGTAGACATCATTGGCACCTGTCTGAAGAATTTCTGTGAGTGTACCAAGTTCAGCACCTTCCTCATCTACAATTGTAAGTCCGATGAGATCTGCACAGTAATACTCGCCTTTCTCCAGCTTAATGGCATCTTTTCTGTCAATTGTCAGTTCACATCCCCTGAATTTCTCAACTTCGTTTATGTTGTTAAACTGCTTGAACTTAACAATAACAAACTTTTTAAAGAATCTTGCACTAACGACATCCAAAAGGATCTCCTCACCCTTCTTTGTATGGAGCGTAACTTTCTTTAACTTTTTAAATCTATCGGGGTCCTGTGTTGTGGGAAATACATTTACTTCCCCCGCAAGACCATGTGTTGATGCAATTACTCCAACCTGAAATGATTCTGTCATTTATTCTCCTTCTGTTTCCGGCTTAGGTTTTCTCTTGCGCTTCTTTTTCTCCGGTTTTGGCGGATTGTCGATCATATACTGCTCATAGAGATCAGGCCTTCGCTCTTTGGTTCTGATAAGGGACTGCTCAAGTCTCCACTCATCAACTTTCTTGTGATCACCCGATAAAAGAATCGGCGGTACTTTTTTACCCATCCATTCCTCAGGCCTTGAGTACTGAGGGTATTCCAAAAGACCGTTTCCAAAACTCTCTGTCAGTGCTGACTCATCGTTGTTTAAAACACCGGGTACCAGCCTTGATATTGCGTCTATCATGACCATGGCCGGAAGCTCTCCTCCGGTAAGGACATAGTCTCCGATTGAGACATAGTCTGTAACTATCTCTTCCAGAACTCTTTCATCTACGCCCTCATAATGTCCGCACAAAAACACAAGGTCTTTTTCCTGTGCAAACTCAGCAGCCATCTTCTGTGTAAATACCGAGCCCTGTGGAGTTACATATATAACTCTTGGTTTTGAATCTATTTTATCTTCAATTGCTTTATAACAGTCATATATAGGCTGAGCCTGCATAAGCATGCCTGCTCCGCCGCCATAGGTGTAATCATCCACCTTGTGGTGTTTGAGATCACCTGAATAGTCTCTTATATTTATAGCCTCAAAAGAAATGAAGCCCTTTTCTATTGCTCTTCCTATAATGCTTGTGGAGAGTCCCTGTTCTATCATTTCAGGGAAAAGAGTCATAATGTGGTAGTTCATTGTTCTCCTTAGAAAAAAAGCCGAATAAGAAATATATCTTATTCGGCTATCCTTAATTAAACAATTTCTACATCAACCTTAATGTTTTCTCTTGTTGATGCTGCCTTGACTACAGCGCGGATTGCCTTTGCAATACGGCCCTGTTTACCAATTACCTTGCCCATGTCTGAAGGTGCAACATGAAGCTCGATCATTATATTACGCCCGTCCTTTTTCTCGGTTACAACAACCTCATCGGGGTTATCAACAAGCGCTTTTGCGATAACTTCAACTAAATCTTTCATGATTAACCTCCGGCATATTTATGAAAAAGAAAAATATTATTTCTGAATGCCGGCCTGTCTGAATAACTTAGCTACAGACTCAGTTGGCTGTGCACCGTTTGAAAGCCACTTCTTAGCAAGCTCCTCGTTAACCTTAACTGTGCTGGGATCTGTGTTAGGATCGTATGTTCCGATCTCCTCGATGAACTTACCCTGTACAGGAGCCTTTGAATCTGAAACGATGATTCTGTAGAAAGGAACCTTCTTCTTACCAATTCTCTTTAATCTGATCTTTACTGCCATTTTAAATTTCCTCCATTTAAATAATTAAATTATTGTTGTCAGTTTTATATGTATCAAACAGCTATTGCTGCAATGACATATCGTTAGAATAATTTACCACCGCCGAAAGGATTACCGAATTTACCGAACTTACCAAATCCTCTCTTGCCGCCCATAAGGCCGGGCATCTGTTTCATCATCTTGTTCATCTGCTCGAACTGTTTGATGAATCTGTTAACAGCTGCAATGTCATTACCTGACCCCTTGGCAATCCTGTATTTCCTCTGAGGGCTCATAAGTTTGGGATTCTTGCGCTCCTGTGGTGTCATTGAAAGAACAATGGCCTCTAACCTTGCGAGTTCTTTCTCATCGGGAAGCTGATCATCACCGATCTTGCCCATTCCGGGAAGCATTCCCATGATAGCTCCAAGTCCGCCCATGTTTCTCATCTGTTTCATGCTCTCAAGATACATCTCGAAATCGAGCTTGCCCTTTTTCATCTTCTGGGCCATCTCTTTTTCTTTTTCAGCATCCATCTGAGCGTTGGCTTCAACAGCCTTGTCGATGAGACTTAGTACATCACCCATTCCAAGGATTCTGCTGGCCATTCTGTCAGGATAGAACTGCTCAAGATCTGAGAGCTTCTCACCCATACCAACATAGAGAATAGGCTTACCCGTAACTGCTTTTGTCGAAAGAGCCGCACCACCTCTTGAGTCGCCGTCCATCTTGGAGAGGATAATTCCGTCAACTCCAACCTTCTCGTTGAACTCAGATGCAACATTTACTGCATCCTGACCGGTCATTGCATCAACTACCAGGAGGGTCTGATGAACAGTTACCGCTTCCTTGATGTCAATGAGCTCCTTCATCATTGCTTCATCTATCTGAAGTCGACCAGCTGTATCGATGATAACAACGTTATTGTTGTTCTTCTTAGCGTGATCGATTGAAGCCTTAGCTATTTCAACAGGACTTATGTCAGTTCCCATTGAAAAGAAATCTACCTGCTGTTTGTCAGCATTGATTTTCAGCTGATCTATAGCTGCAGGCCTGTAAACGTCGCAGGCAACCAGAAGTGGTTTTCTGCCTTTAAGTTTGATCTTACCGGCTATCTTGGCAGCTGTAGTTGTTTTACCAGCACCCTGAAGACCGCACATCATGAGAACTGTTATCTCATTTACAGGCTGAAACTGAATCTCAGTTGTCTCAGATCCCATAAGGCTGGTCATTTCTTCATTAACAATCTTGATGACCATCTGTCCGGGATTAAGGCCGTTTAGTACTCCTTCACCGATAGCTCTCTCCTGCACGGAGTTAATAAATTGTTTAACCACCTTAAAGCTTACGTCAGCTTCAAGAAGAGCCATCTTTACTTCTTTTAAAGCAGTCTTAACATCTGCCTCGGTGAGGACGCCCTTACTCCTTAGGCCTTTAAATACGTTTTGAAGTTTATCAGTAAGACTTTCAAAAGCCATCAACCAAGCTCCTCTAATATCTTTTCAGAAATATCCAAGAGATCTTTATCTCCGCCGGATGCATCCTTTAGTCTCTCGACCTGAGTCTTGATTGCCTCAAAGCGTCTGATCATGTGGAGCTTATCCTCATATTCCTGAAGCGATTTCGTGCATCTCTTTATAAGATCATGAACACCCTGTTTACTGATACCGTGTTCATCTGCGATCTCGGTAAGTGACATATCGTTGTAAACAGCTGCTTCATATATCTGCTTTTGATGTTCTGTAAGCAGTTCGCCGTAGAAATCGTACAGCAAACCCTGTTCAACGATTTTCTCCATAGTTAACCTCATCCTCAAATATGCACAATGAGTATAATATACAAAAAAGATATAGGTGTCAAGTATTTTTTCTTGACGCCTATATCTTAACCTCTGAAGGCATTATCCCAAGCTGGTTTTTAAAAGCTCTGCTGAAGGATGAATAATCACGAAAGCCACATTCTATGCAGGCATTTGTGGCAGGCATTCCGCCCATTATATAGCTTCTTGCAAGAAGAATGCGCTTCTCCGAGATGTATTGATGGATTGAATACCCGGTCTCATTCTTGAATGTACGCATCATATGATACTTGCTCATGTAGAACTTATCAGCTAAAAGATCAATCGAGAGGTCTTTATTTAAGTTATTTCCGATATACTCGATTATCTCAATTATCTTGCGATTATACCTGGCTTCAGGCTTAAATCCGAAGTCTTCCATAATGCAGGCCTTATTAAAAGCAATGAGAGCCTTCATCAGATCCAGCCGTGTTGTAAGTTTTCCGGCATATTCCTTATCCTGTTTCTTTTCATCTGCTTCAACAGTTTCAAACATATTAAAGATTTCTGCACTGATATTTGCAGGAAACCTTACCACATAGCTCTTTAGCTCTTTTGCCTTGTCAAATGAATCCAAAAGGCCGTAATGATTTAGAAAATCATCAGAGAGATAAAGGATTATCCTGTCATACCCTTTGCCTTTTGGCTGTGCTCCAATTTCCGGCTTATGGATCATAAATCTGTTAACAAGCACAAAATCGAAGGGCATAAGATCATACTCAAACCCTTCGATGTTATATTTTACTGTTCCATCAAGTATTAAGATAAGTTTATGAAAGTCGTGATAGTGAAAAGGTATATCAAAGGACTCTTCTGTCTTAATATGAAAGAAGTGAAAATCCTCGTTCAGATATCCTTTTTGCTCATAAGCTTCATAAGATAATGAAGCATCATATCCATTTTCCATATCAATAATCCGTTATACAGATGTTAAGGTCTACGTCTCCGTCGATTCCATCGACCCTTCCGGATGATGTGTACTGCCAGATATCAAAGTGGTAAGGATAATAAAGAGGCGTTCCGTAATATGCGATCCAGATATCGTAATTGTCGACATCAATTGCATCCATCAGCAGGGTGAAGCTCTTTACATTACCATAAATCATAGGTGTATAGCCTGCATTTGAAACCATATCACAAAAAGTCTTCACAACAAGCTCATAATCGTCAGTTGAGAGGTCAACGGTTCTTGCTGAATCAGACTCTGCAGACTCTACATCGATAACAACAGGGTACTTGATCTTGTAGGGCTCGATAAGGTCAAGAATAAGCTGAACTTCCTCTTTTGCCTCATCTTCATCAAGAGCCTGTGAATAGAAATAAACGCCTACATCGATGCCGTTTTCTGTTGCGCCTTCAATATTGGCCTCGAAGAAATCATCTACAAGAAGCTTACCCTCTGTTGTTCCGCGAAGGCCGGCTCTTATAATTGCAAAATCAATGCCTGCAGCCTTAACCTTCTTCCAGTCGATCTCTCCCTGAAATCTTGATACATCGATTCCGTTTTTGGCTTCAACGGTAGAATCATCTCCTACGTATGTAAGAAAACCGTTCTCATCAAACTCAAAATCTTCTTCTCCGAATCCATGATGCTCAATCTCATCAAGTATCGGGAAGAAATAATATCTTCCGGAACTTGCTACAACTATCTGATCCGGGAAAAGAGATCTGATAGTGCTTGTAGCTCCGTCGCCATTTTCAAGTTTTTGCTGGATCATTGCTCTGATGGAGTTTTTTGTCTCTTCCGCAGCTTCTTCTTTTGCGTCTTCAACAAGCTTTGATGCCTCTGCCTCAGTATAGTAGCCCTCCTGATTCAGTGCATCAAGCTCACTCCTTATGGCATCTTCCTGTCTCTGAAGGTTGGCATTTCTGATAAGAAGAACAATGCTGAAGGTCAGCGCCATCAGCGCAACCAGACTAAGGAAGATAATAGATACTATATTCTGTGTATTTCTGACACCCCTGCGAACTCTGTAATCCCCTGAATTATTCATACCTTACATTCTCTCGTCGAAATAGCTTTTGTATCCCTCACCGAAGATCTCACTTGCACTGGTAATGATCATAAATGCGTTTGGATCCTCTTCTCTTACAATGTCTTCTGCAAGAGGTGAAAGTCTCTTTTTAATAGCGCACATTATTACTTTCTTTTTTTCTCCGCTGTATGCCCCCTGAGCGAATACGTGTGTTGCACCGATATCCAGCTCATCTAACAGCCTTGCGGTAATAATGTCCGGTCTGTCTGAAATGATGTAAATAAGCTTGGCACCGTCTCTTCCGTACAGAACAAAGTCAACAACAGCGCTGACAACAAGTACTGATAAGAAAGAATACATAGCAGCTGCCAGATCGTTAAATACGATGGCTGCTATTACCAGAACTATCATATCGGTCATGATATATAGAATTCCGGTCTTAATATGAGGGTACCGAAGCCTTAACAGTTTAATTATAACATCCGTACCACCACTTGTGGCATGACATTTAAATATCAGTCCGATAGCAACGGCTGTCATGGCACTTCCGATGGTAACAGCCAGTATCATATCGTGTATTATGTACTGCCCGAAGTATTTGGTACACAGATCCGTAAATACAGATATCATTGTTGTGGCATAGATTGTAGATATGGTAAATCTTATGCCAAATTTCATGATGGCTATGAGAAGAATAGGTATGTTCAGTATAAGAAACCACATACCTGTTCCTATTCCCACAAGCCTGTTAAGAACGATTGCAAGACCGGTCATTCCACCGGGTGCAAGGTTATTTGGGTCTACCAAAAGACTCGTTCCAACTCCGTAGATAAGAGCTGCAAATGTTATTATCAGATACTCCTTGAGTCTCTTCTTTGGTGATATTTTCTTTGAATTCATTAAATATTGGTCCTTACGATTCTTGGCTTGTAACCGTTGTCGTTAAGAGCATTCATGATCTGCTCCTTATGCTCGGTTCCAAATGCCTCCAGAGTGATTCTGAGCTCAACTGCAGCGTTTCTGTTGATGGAAACAAACTGGTTATGCTCTAATTTTATAACATTTCCTTTTACTTCGGCTATAATTCCGGAAACTCTTGATAATTCACCTGGCTTATCAGGTAAAAGAACTGAAACCGTAAATATACGGTCTCTCATGATAAGACCCTGCTGAACCACTGAAGACATGGTAATGATATCCATGTTTCCACCGGAAAGTACGCATGCTACCTTTTTGTCCTTAAGATCAAGCTGCTTGAGTGCTGCAACTGACAAAAGGCCGGAGTTCTCAACAACCATCTTGTGGTTCTCAACCATATCAAGGAATGAAACTACAAGATCTTCATCGGGAACAGTGATTATCTCATCAATATTCTTGCGAAGATAAGGGAAAATATGCTCTCCGGGAGTCTTAACAGCTGTACCGTCAGCAATTGTGTTTACTGAAGGAAGTGTTACTACGTGACCTGCCTTAAATGACTCCTGCATGCAGTTAGCGCCGGCCGGTTCTACACCTATTACTTTTATCTTGGGATTAAGAAGCTTAGCGAGTGTTGAAACACCTGTTGCAAGTCCGCCTCCCCCTATTGGTACAAGGATCACATCAACTGTAGGAAGTTCCTTTATGATCTCCATGGCTATAGTGCCCTGGCCTGTTGCTACATCGAGATCGTCGAAAGGATGAACCAGTGTATATCCGTTTTCCTTGGCAAGCTCAAGGGCTTTCTGGTATGCTTCATCGTATACGTCTCCGTAGAGAACAACTTCTGCACCAAGCGCCTTGGTTCTGTTAACTTTGATAAGAGGAGTTGAAGTAGGCATACAGATAACAGCCTTTACTCCGTACTGTTTTGCAGCATATGCAACACCCTGTGCATGATTGCCGGCAGATGCGGTAATAAGTCCCTTGCTGCGCTCTTCGTCTGTAAGAGTCGTAATCTTGTAATAAGCACCTCTTACCTTGTAAGCACCGGTCCTCTGAAGGTTTTCAGGCTTTAAATAAACCTTACCACCAGTAACTGAGCTCCAGTAGTCACTGTAAATGAGCTTGGTATCAAGGGTTACTTTCTTGACATCTTCATACGCTTCTTCAAATTTGTCCAGGGTCATCTTGTTTTCGTCAGCCATTGCTATTCTCCTGTTCCTCTTTATTTTCTTCAACTTTATCATTATTAGTCTCTGCATCATCTCTATCTACATCAAAGAGTGCATCGACAAATTCATCTGAATTAAATCTTTCAAGGTCATCAATACCCTCACCGACTCCCACATATTTAACGGGGATATTCAGCTCGGATACGATAGCAACAGCGATACCGCCTTTGGCAGTTCCATCAAGCTTTGTAAGAACTATACCTGTAAGGTCGGCTGCTTCGCCGAATTCTCTTGCCTGATTAATGGCATTCTGGCCTGTTGTACCGTCGAGTACAATAAAGTTCTCGCGCCATATTCCGGGAAGTTCTTTGTCAATGATCCTGTTCATCTTGGCAAGCTCTTCCATCAGGTTTTTCTTGTTATGAAGTCTTCCGGCAGTATCAACAATCAGAATATCGCAGTCTCTTGCCTTAAAAGCTGATGTTGCATCATAGATAACGCTGGCCGGATCTCCTCCCTCACGTCCTGTGATGATGGGAGTCTGAGCTCTCTCAGCCCAGGTAGCAAGCTGCTCGGTTGCTGCAGCTCTGTAGGTATCGGCTGCTGCAATAATTACTTTCTTGCCTTTATTTCTGTAGATGGAAGCAAGCTTACCAACAGTCGTTGTCTTACCGACGCCGTTAACACCAATGATAAAGATTACTGTCTTCTTGTTCTCAAAGCTGTAGTCATCACCATCAGTTCTCATCTGTTCTCTGATATTCTGAACCAGGAGCTCTTTGCACTTGGCACGGTGGATAATTCCTTGTTCCTTGACTTGAGCCCTTAGTTTATCAATGATCCTGCTGGTTGCATTTATGCCGATATCAGCCATGATGAGGACTTCTTCGAGTTCTTCATAGAATTCCTCATCTACAAATGCATCGTCGTAAAAGACATTGTCCATTCCCCAAAGAAATTTATCTCTGGTTTTGGCAAGTCCGATCTGAAGTTTTGCAAAAAAGCCTTTTGCCATTAGTTTGTAAGCTCCTTATCAATCAGGTTTACGCTGACAAGGGTAGATACACCCTTCTCCTGCATTGTGATTCCGTAGAGTCTGTCAGCACTTTCCATGGTTCCTCTTCTGTGAGTAATAACGATGAACTGTGTACTTGCAAGCTTGTGAAGATACTTGGCAAAACGTACAACGTTATTTTCATCAAGAGCCGCCTCAATCTCATCAAGCAGACAGAATGGTGAGGGCTTAAGGTTCTGAATAGCAAACAAAAGAGCTATTGCAGTAAGAGCCTTCTCTCCACCGGACATCTGCATCATGTTAACAAGTTTCTTGCCCGGTGGCTGTGCATTGATCCTGATTCCTGCTTCAAGAACGTCTTCATCCTCAGCAAGTTCAAGTGCACCGTGTCCGCCTCCGAACATCTCTTTGAAGACTTTATCAAACTCTTTGTTGATGAGTTCGAACTGCTCGATGAACTGCTTTCTCATAGATTCATCTAGGTCTTTGATGATCTCTTTAAGCTGCTCTTCTGCCTCAATAAGATCATCATGCTGTGTCTTCATAAAGGTATATCTCTCCATGAGGTTCTTGTAATCCTCGATGGCATTTACATTTACATCACCAAGCTTTTTGATGGAATCCTTGAGAGTATGTGTCTCCTTCCTCATGGATGGAATATCCGTCATCTCTTCATCTCTCATCTGAGCTGCATCTGCAAGAGTAATCTCATACTCGTTCCACATGTAGTTGATCTGAGATTCGATAGCTTCCTGAGCTCTCTCTTTCTTTCCGACAAGTCTTATTACCTCTTTTTCGAGGTCTGACATCTGCTTGTTAAGTTCCTGTGTCTTGTCAAAGAACTCCTTCTGAGAAACAGAAAGCGCATTCTTGGCTTCCTTCTTTTCTTCAAGTTCCTTGGTTGCATCGGTCTGGACATCTGTAGAAGCTTCTATAGTGAGCTTGATCTCTTCAATATCCTTTTTGCTCTGTGCAAGTAACTCATCATTTTTCTTGATGGTCTCGAGGATCTCTTCCAAGGCATCCTCTTCGCTTTCGATATCAGCATTGATACGATCAAGGTTCTGCTTCTGGAAATCCTGCTTCTGTACAAATTTCTCGTACTCGATATCCCATTTTGCAACCTTTTCGTTCTTAACTTCTTCGTCCTGATGGAGAGTTTCTAGCTGTCCTTGGAAGGTCTGAACCTTCTCGGAGCACTGTTTCTCAAGTTCTTCTGATTCTTTTAACTGCAAAAGAGCCTGTTCCTTCTCGGCAGCTATTTCGCTAAGCTTACTCTCAATCTCGGCGTTTTCTGTCTTAAGGTCTGAGTATGAACCCTTTTGCTCTTCCTGCTTCTTCTCCTCGTTTTCAACGTTAATCCTGGCAGTGTTCTGAGCAATGAACTTGCCCTGAAGTTCAGTTCTTAACTCTTCTGCAAGGGTACGAAGCTCATTTCTCTTAGTCTTAAGGCCATCTATCTCAGCCTGTGTATCTTCTACCTTTTGCTTGTATTTCTTAACGTTAGCTTCAAGATCTTCCATTTCTCTTCGTCTTCCGAGGAGGTTTGAGTTGTTCTTGAAAGCACCACCACTGATAGCTCCGCCGGGTACTAAAAGCTCACCCTCTAAAGTTACCATTCTGACTGTGTATTTATATTTCCTTGCAATCTTTACGGCATTGTCGACATTATCAACTGCGACAATCCTTCCAAGCATTGCCTTTGCAACTTTTTTATACTTGGGATCGGTCTTTACAAGCTCATCAGCCATACCAAGTACGCCGGGCTCTTCCAAAGCTTCTTTTGCCTTGAGTTCAGGAGGATTATCAAGAGATGTAAGCGGAAGGAATGTAGCTCTTCCGGCTTTTGACTGCTTCAGATATGCGATCATCTCTTTGGCTGTCTCTTCATTGTCTGTAACAATATTCTGGATATTTCCTCCAAGAGCAACTTCGATGGCTGTCTCATATTTGGGCTCGGTCTTGATAATATCCGCAACGACACCGATAATTCCCTTGGTATCTTCCTTGCGCTCCATGACCTTTTTTACACTACCGCCGTAGCCCTCATATCTCTCAGTCAGGTTTGCAAGAGCTTCAAGCCTTGATTTCTCCTGCTGGTAGAGTTCCTGGGTCTTTCTGAGCTCAGTATCCTTGATACTCATGGTTTCACGGATGCTAAGCACTTCTTTTTCTGTCTCTTTCTGCTTCTTGTTCATCTCAGAGATCTCAGCAGTAATACTGTCAAATTCATCTCTGAGTTTCTTTAGAGTTTCTTCCTGCCTTGATTCGTCGGAACGAGCACGAACAAGCTTGCCGGTAAGTTCAGCCTTTCTGATGTTTACCTGCTCTTTCATGGTATCAAGGGAGCTGAGCTTGGACTTGATGTTAGATCTTGTGTTAATGGTATTGATGATAGTGCTCTTGCACTCTTCAATTTCGTTGTTGATGTTTTCAATCTGAGAAAGGGTTGCCTCGAGTTCTTTCCTGGCACTTTCTCTGTCTGACAAAAGACCTTCAGCCTCTTTGTCTATTTTCTCTTTTTCTTCGAGATACTTATCTCTTTCTGCGTATCTTACTTCGAGTTTTTCACGCTCATCCTTCTCTCTTTTCTTGAAATGAGCGTCATTATCGGTTGCGGACTTGATCTTCTCGTTCAGGATACCGATCTGTCCCTCGAGCTTTTCTCTTTTGACCGATGAATCAGTGATCTTAGCTCTTGCTTCATCGATCTCTTTATCTATTTCTTCCAGCTGTTTCTGGATGTTTTCATATTCTTCTTTTGTCTTTTCGTAGCTGCCTTTTGCTTCTTCCAAGGACTCTGTAGCTACGTTGTAGTTGTTTTCAGCTTCTTCAAGCTGCTGTTTCTGGAGCTTGTTCTCAACCAGGAACATGTTTACATCGAGGGTCTTAAGTCTTTCACGAAGTCTTAAAAACTCTTTGGCTACTTCTGACTGCTTCTCTAAAGGTCCGACTTGTTTCTCAAGCTCTGAGAGAATGTCTGATAGTCTGGTGAGGTTGATCTTTTCCTCTTCGAGCTTCTTGATGGCTGTTTCCTTACGGGTCTTGAACTTAACGATTCCGGCAGCTTCGTCAAAAAGATTTCTCCTGTCCTCAGGCTTACTTGAGAGGATCTGGTCAATCTGACCCTGTCCGATGATGGAATAGCCCTCTTTACCGATACCGGTATCCATAAAGAGCTCGTTAACATCCTTAAGTCTGCAGGATGATCCATTAATCATATATTCACTCTCTCCGGAGCGGTAAAGACGTCTGGAGACAGTTACTTCATCATAATCAATAGCCAGGGAATGGTCAGAATTATCCAATGTGATGGCAACATAAGCATAGCCAAGAGGCTTACGAAGTTCTGTGCCTGAGAAAATAACATCCTGCATGGATCCGCCACGCAGCTGTTTGATTCGCTGTTCACCAAGAACCCACCTTACGGCGTCAGCCACATTACTCTTACCTGAGCCGTTAGGTCCTACGATTCCGGTTATACCGTTGTGAAAATCGAACTTTATCTTATTGGCAAAAGATTTAAAGCCATGAATCTCAATACTTTTTAAGTACATTACTGCTTATTCTTTAATACAAGAAGAGCCTGACTGGCGGCTTTTTGTTCCGCAGCCTTTTTGGTCTTTCCTGTCCCCTCTCCCAAATTCTTATCTCCGACATAAACGCGGACCTCAAATATTTTATCATGTTCAGGTCCACTTTCGCCACATATTTCATACCTTACTTCGCCCAAATTTTCTCCCTGGGCTACTTCCTGGAGCATCGATTTGCTATCTCCAAACATAACCACAGCATCGGTGTTTGTAAGGATATAACTGTCAATAAAACGCTTGGACTGCTCTATTCCCCCGTCAAGGAAAAGAGCTCCAATAACAGCCTCCATTACATCTGCTATGATTGACTCTTTATCACGACCTCCTGTTGCTTCCTCTCCCTTTCCCAGAAGAATATAGCTTTTAAGGTCAAGTACTTTTGCATCAAAGGCCAGAGCACCTTCACAAACAAGAGATGCTCTCATTTTGGACATTTCGCCCTCTTTTTTATCAGGAAATTTCCTAAACAGATAGGCACTTGAGATCATCTCAAGCACAGCGTCACCGAGAAACTCAAGTCTTTCATAGTCAGGGTGTTTGTTTATTTTCTGCTCGTTTACAAAAGAGCTGTGAGTAAAAGCCTGAATCAGAAGCTGCTTGTCTCTGAATGTGTAGCCAATGAGCTGCTCAAATCTGCTTATATCTTCATCCTTAATCATAATTTCTCCAATATATAAATAATGAGGCAGCTACTATAGCCGCCTCAAAGTCATCTTATTTACTTGCGATTGCGCTCTTAAGGAGTTCTACGGCTTCTCCTACAGTGGTGATATTCTCTGTCTTCTCAGGATCGATCTGAACATCAAATTCATCCTCAAGCCCCATGATGATCTGGAAAAGATCAAGTGAATCAGCCCCAAGGTCCTCAGTAAAGGTTGTCTCAGGCTTGATCTCCTCAGGATCAACGTTAAGTACGTTTGCAATAACTTCTTTCATCTTCTCGAATTCCATTTTAAATCTCCGTTCCTTTTATAAATATTTAGTACTAATTATCATTCTGATATCTTTGCGCTAATCTTCTCACTAATCTTCTGTTCTGTAAAGGTTACACACTGTAAAATTGAATTTTTTACTTCAATTTCGTTGGCACTGCCATGTGTCTTAACAACAAGACCTTTAAGTCCAAGCATTGGTGCTCCGCCGTACTGATCCAGGCTGTAATTAGCAAGTGATTTCTTGAGGTCGTCCTTAATAAGAAGCGCTCCTATCTTGGTCTTAAGACTTCCCATGAGTGAACCTTTTATAATGTGCATCATGGATTTAGCGACACCTTCATACATCTTAAGTATCACATTTCCGGTAAATGCCTCACATACTATAATATCAGCTCCGCCGGCAGGAATATCTCTTGCCTCAACACTTCCAATAAAGTTGATATCGGGACAATTCTTAAGAAGAGGGAAAGTTTCTTTTACTAAAGCGTTACCCTTCTCCTCCTCAGCACCTATATTGACAATTCCAACTGTAGGATTCTTGATTCCTAAGATGTTCTCCATATAAACGGTTCCCATCTTGGCAAATTGTACAAGGTGTGATGATCTGGCATCTACGTTAGCACCGCAGTCGATAAGAAGTGATGTGCCTTTCTCTGTGGGGATAAGAGGTGCAAGAGGAGCTCTCTCTACCCCTTTGAGCCTTCCGATGATAACCTGGCCTCCAACGAGTGTTGCTCCGGTACTTCCGGCAGAAACATAGGCATCAGCCTCTCCATGGCTAACCATATACATGGCCTTAACTATAGAAGAATCTTTCTTCTTACGGATTGCCATTACAGGTGGTTCTGCCATCTCGATCACTTCTGTGGCATTTACAACCTCAATCTTGTCCTTGGGATAGTCATATTTGGATAGTTCTGCATTTACAGCCTCTTCCTGACCCACAAGAAATACCTTGAGGTTACTATTCTCCTTAACAGCATCAACGCTGCCTTTTACAGTCACAAAAGGAGCATTGTCTCCGCCCATGGCGTCAACTGCAACTCTAACAAGTTCAGACATATTAAGTCCATCCTCAAATTATTTTGCGCGTAAACAAATTCCGCAATCTTTAAACATTCTACTAAAGTGCTATACAAAAATCAAGGCTTTCAAGCATAAGCCTGAAAGCCTTTAATTCTTTGTAAAAATGAGGTTTTACTAAAAATTAATCCTCAACTTCAACAATGCTCTTCTTATTGTAATAGCCGCACTTCTTGCATGCACAATGTGGCTGCATAAGAGCTCCACAGTGACTGCACTTTACCAAAGTAGGAGCTGTCATTTTCCAGTTAGCTCTTCTCTGATCTCTGTGGCCTTTTGATGACTTATTCTTTGGGCAGATTGACATTTCAGTAACACCTCCTTACTGTATCCGTATAAGAAACTGCCTTTTTATGGGCAATCAATTACGTTTAATCATTTGCATACCTATGTATTGTAACTAGCAGGTAAGTATTTGTCAACAGTTTTTTAATCCTCTCATATTATATTTTTTTAGATATGAGAAATACATCATTTTTATAATTTCTCACTTTTTGATAAAAACATATCAAATCTTGAAAATAATGAAGTCTTACTGTATCATAACTTCTGTCGGTATATATTTTATCATAAGCGGAGAACAATCATGAAAGAACTTAATTCCTGTAAGGAAGCAATGGCTAAAAGTATTGAGAATAAGTATTTTGCCGTTGCACATTTATATAAAGATGAAAAAGCCATGGAAATGCATATCCATGACTGTTATGAAGTCTATTTTTCAATTTCAGGTGGGAAACAGTTCCTTATAGATAATCAGGTATATGATATCGCTCCCGGAGATCTTTTCCTTATTAATCAGTATGATTCTCACTATCTTACTCAGATTGATAAAGAGCTTCACGAGAGGATCGTTATCATGATCGATCCCGAGTATATGCGAAGCATATCCACAGAAGAGACCAATCTTGACGCTTGTTTCCAGGGAAGATCAGAACACTTCTCTCACAAGGTAAGCCTCACCCAGGAACAGCAAGGCAGATTTTTATATTTTATCAACAAGCTTGTAACCAGCAACGGCTATGGTCATGACCTCTTAGAACGCGCAACCTTCACGGAACTCTTCGTCATGATCAACAAGATCGTCGCTGACAGAGAGAATAACACAGAGGCCGAAAAATCAACCACTTATAACGAACAAGTAGATTCAATACTCTCCTATCTAAACAATAACCTTCAGTACCCGGTAAGTATTGGTGATCTTTCCAAACACTTCTATATAAGTGAGTCTTACATCTGCCGTATATTCAAAGCCGCTACCGGTACTACTATTAACAAATATATGACTGCAAGACGAATCTCTATTGCGAAATCATTACTTGCTGAAGGCGTTGGTGTTAGTGATGTCTGCGAACGTTGCGGTTTTTCAGACTACAGTAACTTCCTAAAAGCCTTCACCAAGTCAGTCGGAATATCACCAAAGAAGTATTCTCAGTACTGCAACAAATGAACAAAAATAGCCTCAGGCTCTTGGCCTGAGGCATTATTTTTTTACATTTTGATTTCGTGGATCCATCCTTCGGGAGCTTCTACAGTGCCCATCTGAATACCTGTGAGGGTGTCATAGAGCTTTTTGATTACTGGTCCCATCTCATCCATTCCGTTTACGAAGCAGATCTCTTTTCCGTGGTCATTGATCTTGCCTACAGGTGAGATTACTGCTGCTGTTCCGCAAAGTCCCATCTCAACGAAATCTGAAACCTCTGAAAGCTTAACAGGTCTTTCTTCTACATTCATGCCAAGGATCTCTTTTGCAACATAAACGATTGATCTTCTTGTGATTGAAGGAAGAATTGAATCTGTGTGTGACTTAGGAACTACAAGTGAGCCGTCCTTGGTAACAAAGATGATGTTAGCTCCACCTGTTTCCTCGATGTAGGTTCTTGACTCAGCATCAAGATATACATTCTCTGCAAAGCCTTCTTCATGAGCTGTTACGATAGCATGAAGACTCATTGCATAGTTAAGTCCGGCCTTGATGTTACCTGTTCCGTGAGGTGCTGCTCTGTCGAAATCACTGATCTTAACGACGATTGGCTTAGCACCGCCCTTGAAGTAAGGTCCTACAGGTGTTACGAAGATTCTGAACTGATATTCATCGGCAGGCTTAACACCGATTACATTGCCTGTTGCAAACATAACAGGTCTGATATAAAGTGTTGCTCCGCTTCCGTAAGGTGGTACCCAGTCAGCGTTTGCTGCAACAACTTCCTCTACTGCCTTAATAAATCTATCTTCCGGGAAAGAAGGCATCTCAAGTCTCTTTGCGGAATCAACCATTCTCTTGGCGTTGAGATCAGGTCTGAAGGTAACAATTCTTCCATCCTCTGTCTCATAAGCCTTAAGGCCCTCAAAGCACTCCTGTGCGTAATGAAGAACTCCGGCATCCTCACTTAAGGTAATTGTGGAATCTTCTGTGATAACACCGTCATCCCATTTTCCGTCCTTGTAATTGGATACAAATCTCTTGTCGGCAACATGATAAGCGAATCCAATATTTGCCCAATCTAAATTTTTCTTAGCCATAATAACAGCTCCCCTTCCCGTACTTTAACACGTCAAAGCACTAATTAGTAACAATTATAATTCAAAATAAATTAACGTCAAGTGCCCATTATCCAAAAATCACTTCTTTGTAGTCTTCTTTCTGTCAAAGAGCTTTTTGAGACCGGATACCTTTTTTCTACCCGCATTATACTTCGTATTTGCCTGATCACTTAAAAGCTTATACTCACCGTTTTCAATATATGCAAGGTCGTAATAATCACTGGTATCGGTACTCAAGCTCTTTTTGCGCAGATAATGGTTGGTAATCCTTGCAACAAAGGCATAGAATACAGCAAAAATCGGAACTCCGATGAGCCATCCAACTATACCCCATAGACCTCCAAAGAACATGATTGAGAATATAACCCAGAAGCTTGAAAGACCTGTTGAGCCTCCAAGTATATATGGTCCTAAAATATTTCCGTCAAACTGCTGAAGAACAATAACAAAGATCAGGAATATAAGGGCCTGTATAGGATCGATCAATATCAGCAAAAGAGCTCCTGCTCCGCCTCCGATATATGGTCCAAAGAACGGAATTACATTTGTAACGCCAACTATAACCGAAATCAGCACAGGATAATCTATCTTCAATATCTTGCATCCTATATAGCAAATGATACCGATAATTATAGAATCAACAATCTTACCGCCAATAAAGCTCTCAAAGGTTCTGTGTGTAAATCTGAATGCCGATATAAGCTCGTTGGCTACATTTTCTTTAAAGAAAGAATAAGCAATCTTTTTGCCCCTGGTCGTAAATCTCTCTTTAGAATTAAGAACATAAATAGCAACAATGACACCGACTATAATGTTGATTATCGCGCTTACGCCTGACATTACACTTTTTGAAGCAACCTTAAGAACCGTCTGCCATTCAGGAAGATAAGGTTTAATATTCCTTGTGATGAACACAGATAATGTTGCATAGTATGAATCCAGCTGCGAATCTATAAGTTCCTGCAGATCGGGATTATTATCAAGAAGTGAATTGGAGTAGTCATCAACCTTTTTGATATAATCCGGCAGATTATTTATGATCTCTCGAATACTGCTTACAAGCTGAGGAATAATGATGATAAGAAGTGTATAGACCAGCAAAATAAATATGGCAATAGTAATAAGAACTGCTATGCCTCTCATCTGCTTTCTCTTTTTCCAATCTGCATCTTTGGAAAAAGAGACATCGATTCCTCTTCTCTTATATATAGGGATCAAAATCGTTCTCTCAATGCCATTTAGCATAGGTATCAGTATATATGCCAAAACCACGCCCATAATTACGCCGGAAATTGAATCCAGCATGTTATTCAGCGTTGAAAGGAATGTCCTGCCATGGAAAATAATGTAATAAGCAAGAAGTGTCCCTACAGCAACAAAAAATATTGTGATGCCCCAGGTTATTTGGTTTTGATTAGGCTTATTCTTCATCTCTTTTCCCTCAAAAGAAATATGAACATTATTCTGTCATTCCATCAAGCACGTAAACAAGACTATCAAGACAGTCTACTTCGATATTCTCTGCCTTACCTGCGTCACACTTCGAAGCAAAATCAGGGTTCATGGGGATTCTGCCAAGTACATCAAGGCCTCTTGAAGCTGCGTAAGCATCGAGCTTGCTCTCACCGAAGATGTAGATTGGCTCACCACAGTGTGGACATTCCATATAGCTCATGTTTTCAACAATGCCAAGAACAGGAATATTCATCATCTTGGCCATATTTATAGCCTTATCGACTATCATTCCCACAAGCTCCTGAGGAGTTGCTACCACAATTATTCCGTCAACAGGAAGTGACTGGAATACTGTAAGAGGCACATCACCTGTTCCCGGAGGCATATCAACAAACATGTAATCTATATCGCCCCAGTTTACATCTGACCAGAACTGTTTAACGATTCCTGCGATCACAGGTCCTCTCCAGATAACGGGATCAGTCTCATTTTCCATGAGCATATTAAGAGACATTACCTTCATTCCGCCTTCTGTTGTAGCCGGAAGCATATTCCCATTCTCATCGGCAAAGTTCAGCTTGCCTATTCCAAACATCTTAGGTATGGATGGTCCTGTAATATCAGCATCCATAATTGCTGTCTTATAGCCCTTTTTATTCATCAGAGATGCTGAAAGACCTGTTACAAGGCTCTTTCCTACGCCTCCCTTACCACTTACGATTCCGATAACCTTTTTAACCGAAGAGTTCTCATTTAAGGGAGCTCTCATGCTATCTTCCATCTGTTTCTTAAAATCTTCCGGCTTCTTGCCATGTCCGTTTGCCATAATTTCTACTACCTCTGTTTCTGAATTTATTTCTGATCCTTCTCGTCACCGAGATAAGATTCTATGATAAACCTTGGCCTGTTCTTGGTCTCAAGATAAATCTTGCCTATATACTCGCCAATAACCCCAAGGGAGATCATCATAAGACCTCCGATGGCCCATACTGAAATCACTGTTGTTGTCCAGCCCTGAATAGTATTTCCTGTAAAGTATCTTACAAGCGAATAGATCAGAACTGCAATGCTCACAATAAAGATGAAAAAGCCAAGTCCTGTGATCATTTTGATTGGCTTTGTTGAAAGGCTTGTTATTCCTTCAACTGCAAAACTAAGCATCTTTTTTAACGGATACTTGCTCTCTCCTGCAAACCTCTCGGCTCTTTCGTAGTAAACAACGTCGCTCTTATAGCCAACCATGGGAACTATTCCTCTGAGGAACAGATTAACTTCACCAAACTCTGCAAGGCCTAAAAGAGCTCTTCTGGACATCAGTCTGTAATCCGCATGGTTATAAACCGTCTTGGCACCAAGCTTGTCCATTAGTTTATAAAAGCCTTCTGCTGTTGTTCTCTTAAAGAATGTGTCAGTTTTTCTGGCGCTTCTAACACCATAAACAACATCGCAGCCCTCGTTGAACTTATCGATCATTTCATCAATGGCATTTATGTCATCCTGAAGATCCGCATCGAGAGAAATGGCTGCATCACAAAGGTCTTTTGCAGTCATAAGTCCGGCAAGGAGCGCATTCTGATGGCCCATATTCTTGGAGAGATTGATTCCCTGAAAAATCTCATCCTCATCATGAAGAGCCTTTATTATCTCCCAGGTTGCATCTCTTGAACCGTCATTAACAAAAACAATTCTGCTATCAGAAGAAATCTTGTTTTGTTCAATTAAAGCGTGTAATTTGTCCCGAAGAAGGGATGAAGTAGTCGGCAGAACCTCTTGCTCGTTATAGCAAGGGATAACGCAGAAAAGCCTTCCCATATTATATCCTCCAAATAATTCTCATACCCTCTTATAATAATACATTTAGCTAAAAATCACCATAGATACTATGGAAATTCAAAAAAGCGCCACAGTTTGCTTAAACTGTGGCGTTTATAAGTCATGGGGGACGGTTCTTTTGACTTCCTTAGTTGCTAACAACTGTGAGAGGTTTAACTCTGAACTGGGTATATGCCAGAGCCTTTTGTTTAGCCTCAGCAGCTGTAAGAGCTCCTTTAGAGGCATCATCAACCCAGAGTGTTACTATGAATACTTGATCTGTGCTATTCCACTGTATTGCGTTTCCATCAAGATATGCTTTCAGGAAATATGTATCACTGCTCTTTACTGCAGCCCTGTTTGCTGCGGTATAATTCGTCTTAGTCACAAGAGGATAATCTTCACCCAGAGCATTCTTGATCCTTATCTCACCGTTGGAATCGACTACAATCTGGCTGCCTTCACCCATTCTCCTGGAGCTGCTGAAATACGTCTTAAGCTTTCCGCCTTCAATCTCTATGTCCCTTGCGTAGGTCAGTTCATTCTGAAGAGATGACGCCAGCGCAGAACACAAAAGCTGTGCCTCTGATGCCCTTGTCTCTCGTACTACATTTCCAACGCCTAAGTTAAAACACTGTATTATCACTGAAGTTGAGAGCATCAGGATAATAACCGAAAACAACAGCTCGGCAATAGTAAATCCTCTGTTTTTCTTTAATTTGCTTTTAATCTTCTTCGCAATATTTTTCATACGTTTACCTGAAATAATAATAGATTGACTTTTTGCCATCGGCATCAGTTTCATTGCACCAGCTGATAGATCCGGTAAAGCTGACAGCACCGGAACCTGTTATGCTCCCTGCTGTGCCGGTCGTCTCGGTAAGTTCCGGTAGCGACGTGGCTTTTGAATTTCTGGCCTCGAAATTTATCCTTGCTGCTGTGACAATAGCTCCCGCAAGCATTACCATGGCAGGCACGATTATAAGAAGAGACGACAACGTTTCTGTCAGGGTCTCTCCACATTTTGACCTTATCTTTTTTCTTAACAGTGCAATAATCTTCATATTACCTCACCACTTCCAAATCTTTAATGGGATGTTGAATATACGCTTCTCATCTGGTCAGCAGGCCATGTAACGGAATAGCAGGAAACTTTAACAAGTTCCTCCGAACCATCTGCAACATTATCTGTAAAATCATTAATTTGAATTGCGCTTACACCGCCACTTTCGCTTTTAATTCCTGCACATATCACCTTGTCGGTCCTAACAGCTGCTGCTGCATCCATTCTAACAATATATTTGGACAACACATCTCCGCCTGCTGTCTTAAGAACCTTTGCTTCCGTCACAGCATTTATAGAATAGGAACTATTCATGGTAAACATTGTCTCAACAGAAAAGTATTCATTGGTGTCCGGATTGGTGAAGTTAGTTGTAAGAGTTTCCTGGACCTCAGTTTCGCCGCGATCGATCTTTCTTGCCAGATCACGGATCATATTCCGCACTGCCTTGCTGACATCCCTCACATCCGCAGTATCCTTAGCCTTGACAATGTCATAAAATGTCGGCTTCGTATCTCCGGAAGCAACACTTTCAATAAAAGCTCCACCATTTTCTGTAGCGTTGAAGTACATGGTGATACTTCCATCTGAAGGGTTCTTTTGCTCAATGTACTGATAATTCAGGGTCAGTGCATCATACTTAAGATATTCATCCGGGTCACCTGCCGCTTTATCAGGTCTTCGTACTTGAGAGTGATCAGGAAGCTCCACTAAGTTACCATTGCCTGTAAGCGCTTCCGTAATGATCCCTGACATAGATTCTGCAAGGAGGAATGACTGCTCATCATATTTTAGTCTCTTTACTCTGGTGGCGGCGCTGTATGCCGCATTGATAACCACAAAGGCTATCATTGCGGCAAACATAAAGCCGACAAGGGCAAAGACAACGGATGCCCCCTTTGAGGATCTCAATCTTTTAAACCATATTAGATTTTTCTGAAAAAGAAGTTTTTTCAATTTCATAACTCCATCATCGTTAATCATTGTATAAACAGATTAAATCCACACTTCTATCGTGCCTGTCTCTTCACCATTTACATTGTACAACTTAATAATATATTTGGTGGTTCCGCTGCTGGCTTCAACATAAGCCACAAGATCATTATTAAGCTTATTGCCATTGCCGAGTATTCCATCGCTGTCAACAACTATAAATGCTTCTGTACCATTGACGATGAAGAAGAATTTATACTTTCCTGTATCAGTATTCTTCGTTGCCTCAATTATGTTTTGAACATTTTGAGCATTTTTTTGAATTCCTGTCGGTAATGTACTTATATCATAAGTAACTATACTTGTACCATCTGCACCGATTTCATACTTAAGTTCTTCATCCCAGTACCATAATCCTGTAGTTCCTTCTTTACCCGCAAACTTATAGTAAATGAAGCCATCATCTTCTTCTGTTGTGCCTGCAAACTTCAATGCATAAGCGGACTTATTGATTGTCACTGAAGTCTGTACAACAACATCAATCTCACTTGTGGTTTCATCATCGTTATTAACTGAAACCTTGATCGGTAGATATGAAGAAGTATCATTTCTGTTCATCGCCACAAGTTGCATTGTGACAGGATATGTGCCTGGTGCGATAGCAGCTATTGCTTCAATTGCAGCAGCGTTGGTTGCATCATTATCTAAAAATGTAGATGTAGTCACACCATTAACATTGTAAATGATAGCAGGACCATATGCTTCATCAGCCCATTTAAATGAATTCGAAACATCTTCAGAAACATAAGTAATCCAGTCAATCGGATCATACTTGTAATAATTTATTGAATTTCTTGCAATTATTACATTTGGTTCCAGCTTGTATCTAACTGTTATCGTAACAGCATCTGCTGAATTTTCAGGCCTGTTAACAGGTATATAATCACTGGTATCTGCTATAGTCGTGGTATCCGAATCAATCTGATATTCATAGATTGAATATCCTGGAATATCAGTCGGGGCTACCAATGCCCGTGCGTAAGTGACATCATCTACCTGATATGAACTGATTATAATATCCTGACCATCGATATTAATACAGTTATTAACAATATACTGCCATGCCGAGGCCTCCTTATATCTGAATCTCAGTGTCATTCCGTCGATTATGGTCACTTGGACAGGATTCGACAGAGCTTCGTAGTTCTTAAGATTCTCATAGGATCCACTGAGTATCCTGATATCCTTACTTCTATCATCAGTACTGATAGGAGGATTTATTGTTATACTCTCTCCCGGATTGCCTGATCTTATTACGCTGAATATCTCCTCATTTCCACTTGTATAATCAGAGCAGATTATTGTATATG
Source organism: Butyrivibrio sp. NC2007 (assembly GCF_000421405.1). Taxonomy (GTDB): domain Bacteria; phylum Bacillota; class Clostridia; order Lachnospirales; family Lachnospiraceae; genus Butyrivibrio. The sequence goes on along the minus strand of NZ_ATWY01000001.1, from coordinate 137,314 downwards.
TCGGATTTCCAACAATTAGTTGCCACTTACCATACAACGTAGAGTGATTTATAATCTCGGTTTGTCCAGCTATAACCTGCTCTGTAAGATCACTCATATCTGTAGGTTCATTAAGTCCCGAATACAGGTACCATCCCAGGAACTTGTACTTTTTGACAACATCTCCGGCATCATTTTTGATCACATAGAAGTAATCGTCTCCCTCCTTAACCATAATACGATTTTCGTCTAAGTCTCTTGGTTTTTCAGGAAGACTTGTGATTGTCGTTTTATATGGTACCGGATTAGGATTGCATATCAGCTCCGTATCTACCTTATTATTTGTTACATCAGGATAGAACGGATTGAACTGAATATTACACTCTTTTGGTGCCCAGTATGCGAATGCCTGCAAATTCTGACAGTTCATAAGAAGATTATTATTACTATCTACGAGCGTCGATGCCAGTTGTTTGTATGATTCACATATAGTGCCATCTGCTTCGGCAATTTTTGTCGCAGGATCATGAGCACTGGATGCATACCATCCATCAAAGATATAATCGTCACTAGGAGCAGTTATCTCCGGTTCAAGTACTTGAGTACCTTCAGTGACTCTTATTCCTCTTGGCAGCCTTGGAATTTCCTGCTTATATAAGTAGTCTGTAGTAAAATTAACCCCGTTCTTCAGAGTGGCATCAACAAAATCCAGAGTAAATGTATTACGTTTAAGCCATACTTCTTGATTCAGATATCCATATCCGGTGTATTCCGGAATATTATTCTCATTGTAAGCATGATAAGAATATTCATCGTTGTAATTTAAAATATAGTATGTGGTATATCCCTCTACAAAAATACGCATTGCATCGTTGGTGATGAAGTATGTATTTGTATTGGCTGTTCTGCCATAATTTTCAATTATTGGACTATTATTAATATAATCTGATCCGAAATCATCTGGCATATTTGCAGTCGTTCGTTTTTTAGTAGCAGTATCCCATGCATCATCACCGGGTGTTATTTCGGTATAGAATCTTGTATATCCTATAGAAGTTCCACCATTAACATTATTAAGATAATTAGGGTACAGGTCTTTACCTTTTCGGTCATAATCTGCCAAATCTTTATTTATGTCCTGGAAAAGACGTAAGCTGAATTCTGTGTAGCTCGTACCTGAAGTACCACCTAACCTGTATTCCTGCAACTCAAACGGCTCTGAATCACTTAAGCTCGTATAATAGAACCATGTCGGCATCAGGTTGCTGCCATCTGAAGAGAATACTGCCGGAGCACCATAAAGCCCTCTAATATAAACAATTACTCCATAATTTACTTTGCTTGTATCCGTAATATTATTTCGGAACGCATATCCTCTTGATCCTGTGTATTCTACATAATCAACCGAAGTTCCAGTTGCAGCTTTATGATCTCCGAATACTACTTTCACTTTTGCATGATTTCCTACAGGCACAAAATCAGACATAGATGATGTACTGTTTAATGCCGTACTGAATGCTTTTTTATCTGCAGGAGCACTCTCATCATCAGCAGCAATATCGTCGAGTGTGCTGTATTTATGGAAATCATCCCACTGAGACCAGTCTGCATCATCATGATGTGTAACAACCCTGCTGTTTATATATGTCTTGGTCCAGGTGTAAGCAGTGAAATTATTCCCATAGTATGATAATTTCAAATAGATCGTTCCCGTATCACCGGAAGTATTATTCGCAATATATGTTATAAGATCATCGTAATCGCCTACATAATTTTGGCGGCCATTATTACCACGTCTATATATATTGTTTGAATTTCTCAGATCGTCTATATATGGGCCATCAATATAAACCTGATCCAACACTCTATTCGAGGAAACAGAGTTATCAGTAGCGGTAATAAAATGGAACCTGTATTCCACCTCAATACGATCATAATACAACGCAACAACCATCGCATTGCTTCCGTCAAAGTGCGGTTTGCCATATCTGGCTGAGTTTGCCTTATTGGCTTCATAAGGATATTGTTTCTCGATATTATGATCATCTTTGATATCGAAACAATTATTCTTTACGAAGGGTTCAAGATAATCTACAAAAGAGGTATCACTACTTTTCATGATAAGATCAGTAACCTTAAGTGTATTGCCCTGAGCATCTACCGCTCCGGAAGCTATACCATTATTAACACCGAAAGTAGTTCCCTTGTATAACTCATACTGCTTTGTTGATGCGTTAATATTGTCATATGCACTCTGATAATAAATTTCGACTCTAAGGGTAAGGGGATTTTCTGTCCAAATCGGAACTACAAGCACATCCCTGTCAGGCATAGTCAATATTTCTTCTACGCTATTTGTCTCGCCGGCTTCTCTAAATTTTTCACCATCATACGTAACGGTTCCGTTATCTGACTGATAATAGTACTTAAATCCCGTAAGAATAAACCCTTCACGTGTAAATGCATATGAAATCACATCCGTTTTATACCAATTGTAAGTATTCGCTGACGCCCAATATCCCGAACCAATCCTAAGCCTGATTGTTCCGGAATTACCTGATAAATTATTCTTTATATATGTTTGTACTGCTTCATAACTGTCAAACCGTGTATAATAACTCCATCCGCCTCCGTAATTCCTTGTTCCCAACCATATTTCATCAGATCCTTTAAGCGCATTGATATTAGGACCTGTAATACTGATTTCAACACCCGAATTCTTGTCTTCCCACAGCGTATCCTGATATGTCTGCCCATAATAAATATCAGTCTTAGGAGCCCTGGCTTCACTACCGTTATATTTCTCAGGGGGAGTCAGTCTTTGAGGCCAATTCAGCCCGAAATAAATCTTATACTTGTTCCGCTGATAATAGTGCGTAACTGTATATACACCATTAACATAGCCGGCATCAGTTTTTGATTTTGTAAATCCGGCAAATGTCGGAGCAGTCTTTTCGTCCATCAATTTCACAAGAGTACTGCCCTCTATATCCGTAAAACCTTCATCACCAACCCTTACTGTATACTTTTTCGAAGCATCAGTACTAATCTCTCTAGCCGCAAGAGATTCACTAAAACTCTCATAATTATTTACCACAGGTATGGTACTTGATTCATTCTGCTTCGTGTTCTCGAATACAAGGTTAAGTCTTCTGTTAGCATAGTCTGAGTTGTACAGAATTACATAGTCAAATGCCTTATAAGTCGACATACTGATTTTGTTATCACTATCTTTTGTAACTTCCGTACATCCCCTGTTTTCAAAAGGCACAGTATTACCGTCAGAATCCTTTTCGGGTCCAATTCTGACTATTGTATATACCGGTTTTTGAAGTACATTATCTCTATACGCCCTGGTGATTACACCATTCTGATATAATGCCTGAAGATCGAGCAGCTCAAATCCGGCACTCTTAAAATTAGGAATTTCTCTGGTAATAACCTTATTTGCAGCAGCTCGTTTTTCATCCAGCTGACGTAGGAGTGTTTCATCACTCAATATCTTCTCTGCAATATAGTCTTCAATAAGTTCTTCATCATGTGCAAGTTTACTGTGTGATGCTCTTACCTTTTCTCTTATATCAGGCTGATTGCTGTAAATTACATCGCAACCATCTGAAGGTTCCTTGTAAGCAACCTGGAATTCATCTGTAGATGCGACTTTAGATCCTGTATATATCTGCCTAAGCGTTTTTGATTCAGATGTTGCATTCTTGGCAGGAAGTACATATTCAATATAAGATAGTCTTACTGAATACGGTTTATTAAATCTATAGACAGCGTACATCTTTTTTGTTCCGTTGCTGTCTGCTCTAAAAATTGATGAGTGAGTGGAACATGTTTCACCGAATGTATTAGTTCCGTTTATAGAAGTCTGAACCACTCTGTCACCAGTCTTCATGGTACTCTTAACAGAATCCAAAAGAGCATCATCTGTTTTGGCAAGATAATCCAACTTCTTAGCTCTGTCAAAAGAAGTTGATCCTACCTTATAAGCTGTATCGGGATCATAATATCCCACAAACTTATATCCACTGAAAGAAGAATGTGATCCAACATTTATCTGATATTCTGTACCGGATGCTGTTGTTACCGGAACAGCTTTAGTTTTTCTTGCAAATCTGACATCTGTCCTAAGTTCTTTAAGGTTCTCATCATACATCATGTACCATATTTCGATATCGTTCTTACCGTCAAATGTAAGCCAGTCATTGTAGTGACCAAGTTTTACATTATCAGTAGGAGTACTATCTACAACGGTAACCTTGCTGACATTGAGCTTAGGGAACGGATAGTCAACCAAAGTTGTATCCAGGAACGATGAAAGTGAATATGGATAGGTACTTCCACTATCTGTACCTGTAACAAAATTGCCGCCTAAAAGAGTTCCGCCGCCGGTTTTTGTGTTTTCTGCAAGTTCTGTTGAAGTTACAGCTACTGCATTAGCTGATTCTGTGAAAGTTGTAGCTGTATATACATAATATGCTACTCCTTTTGATTTAGGAGCTATCGGGTAGCAGTTGTTATGAACATTCACATCAGGGTAATTGTTAACTGTACCGTTTACATTTACATTATGATCAGAGTCCTGTCCTGCTTTTCCGGAAAAATCACAAACATTGTCAAAATTGAATACACTGTAGGAATCAGACACATCGCCAATTTCCACAGGAGCAAAACCTGCTGCAGTATCCGCAGTACTTGTGAGGAATCCGGCTGTGTAGCAGGAATGGAATTCAGAACTACTGTTGCACGCTGCTGCAAAACCACCTACATTCTTACCGGAGATGTAGAAATCAGAGTATGAACTGTTTACTGATAGCTTACCTGTTGTAGTTCCAACAAAACCGCCTGCATTTGTAGCAGCAGAAAGAACACCTGCACTAAAGGTGTTTTCTATAGTTATATTTTTAGTTGATGCACCAACAAGGCCTCCGACATTGCCATAACCGACAATTGTTCTCTTGCTGACAACATCATCTGCTTTCAGATCCTCAATATACTTAAATTCAAACTTATCCTTGAGGTGGGCATATTTTAAAATAGCATTCGGAGTATTCGCACTAAGGCCCATGGTCTTAACAAATTCAGTCTTAACACTGCATACATCCTTATTGCTTTCAGATGAAGAAGGAATAAAATACTCAGAATCCTTTATGTTAATGACAGCATCTGCATTACCGATGAATCCACCGGCATTTCCGCTTGAAGATCTTACAATACCTGATGCTACTGCAGTATCTTCGCTTATTGTCATTTGAGCATTTTTAACATTTCCTGCGATTCCGCCCGCATTGCCATTTGAAGCAGCTACCTCAGTTCCGAAAACTTTACATCCTTTCAGGGTAATATCTTTAGATTCAGAATCAGAAGAACCGATAATACCACCGGAATTTGATGTAGCCCTTACACTTCCGCCCAAGACTGACAGGTTCTTTCCTTCCAAACCCGCACTGATCTTGCCGATGAATGAACCCGAAACAGCAGGTGATACGTCTGTTCCGACTTTTACAGCTGCAAATGAGCAGTTTTCTGCTGTTACATCAGAAGTAGCCTCTCCGATAAATCCACCCAGAGAAGCTGTATTTGAACCATCTATAGTCACTTTATTCAGATAGCAGTTTTCCAGAGTAACGCCATTAGAAGCTGTGACATTTGCAGCAAACATGCCTGCTTTTCCGGCTCCGGAAGTACTGCTTATGGTGCTGTCGGTTATAATGACGTTCTTAACGCTGACAACAGTATCTGCATAAGAAAGAGTTCCTAATATTCCGGAATCAGATGTACCGTTCACCTGATTGATATCAAGGTTCTTGATAAGATGATTCTGTCCGTCATAAGAAGCAAGGTATGATGAATCAGTTGGCTTAAAATTGGTGAATCCGCCTACATCGTCATATACAGAGAGCCAGAATTTATTGAACTTATCCAGATCGTTATCTCTGGTAACTCCATCCGGAGCCTTGGCATTGAAGTTAATGTCAGCAATCTGAATAGCGTTAAGACCGCTGACCTCTGCCTTGCCCACATTCTGAAGATGTCTTCCGTATTCAATATAGGCCTTGGTTCCTGAAGTTGCAGCAAAAAGGCTGTTGTCAATATCATAGTCCTGTACAGTCGGTGTGATACCATTAGCACCTTCAAGCTTAGCTATCAGATAAAAATCATGTCCGGGAGTAACAGCAGGAACATATCTGCTCTCACTGCCCGATACAAATGCACCATCATAAAGGCTGTCCAGAAGAACATCCCAGGACGCACTGATATATTTATCTGACACATAAGTTGTTACGCCGCCATCGGCATCTGATTTTCCGTTATAAATGCCTTCAGGCTTGTTGTTAAGTCCCGGGCCACTCAGCAGTTTATCTGCAGTAATACTGGGATATCCATATTCAGCACCTGTATCTGCATCCTTCAGAGTTAACTTTATGGTTACATTTTTCAAAAAATCGGGAATCTCAGTAGCAGTAAGGCTGTCTTCCCAGCCGACAGATACTCTTACATGTGCGTAAAGGTTTTCTTCGTTAACAATGTCTACATCAACAGAAGTATTTCCCACTTGTTTATTTTCAGAAAGAAGTGGAAGAATATCAGTTTCGCCGTACCAGCCAAACTTGTCCTTGCGGTCAGCTAAAGAGAATGCATGATTTGAGATCGCATTTTCCAATGTTGTGATTGTTATGCCTTCGTTAATGCCTCTGCCAAAGCCTCCAAGACCACTGTCATTCCTGTCGGCATACACAACATTTAGCACGCGGCAGGTGGATGCCTGGTATTCAATAACCCAATAATTGGCAAATATCTCGCCATTTACTGTGTCATCACCCATGATTGCAGTATTGGCCTCACTTGACACACCGCTCTTTATATAAAAGACTTTTTTATCTGCGTATCCGTCTACCTGTGTTCCGCCGTGATCTTTATCAATGGTGTCTTCTTTTCCGTAAGCATACAGTTCGCTCAACCTGTCCTGAGCAGCATGGAATATTGTCTCGGCAGTTTTATCCAGCTGGGTCTGCTTCATGTTTTTGTACATTGAAACAGCACTGACACCTCCTACAGCTGCCAGAATGCCTAATATAACAATTACAACCAGAACCTCTGCCAGCGAAAATCCCGCCTTTTTCCGTTTTGTTCCGGTAAAAAACCTGATTCCTCTGTTCATAATATCACCCCTCCTGAAAGAAAAAATTCCAGAAACCTCTTTCAGTTAATAACTTTAGTTTAGTTGCCCTCTGTCTCATCTTCTGATTTGGGCACATTCATGTCTATTCCAGTATTATCGCCACCCTGCTCATCGGTGCCACTATTATCGGAACCATCTCCACCGGTTCCACCGTTTCCATCATCTCCACCGTCTCCGTCATCTCCGGAATCAGACCCATCAGTTTTCTTCGTACTATCGTCATTAGGCTTGGCATCCTCTTCTATGCCTTCCTTATTCTTATCTTCGCCATCCTCTGAATTGGTATTTTGAGCAGTGCTGTCTGTGCCCTCAGCTGCGGGAACACTGATAGCAGGTTCTGTGGAAGCTGCATCTTTTTCTTCTTCCGGGATTACATCTTCGGGATTTTCCGGTTCTTCAGTTTTCTCAGTATCCTCATCGAGTTTGGTCTCGTCAGTTTCCTCATCGACTTTGGTCTCGTCAGTTTCCTCATCGGCTTTGATCTCGTCAGCTTCCTCGCCGATCTCGACTTCTCCGTCGTCCCATACCGTCACCGTATACCAATTCTGATAAACAGCCATATCACCATCAAATGAAGGCGCTTCATCAGGATTAAATACAATGTTTCCGTCCCTGTCTGCAAATTTAACTTTGTTGATCTCTACAGCCGAAGGGTCAAATCCTTCCTCCTCATATTCGGAAAGAAGCATCTCTTTTTCATCAGCTTCTTCATCTGCCCCGAAATCGGACGCAAAGTAATAACCAATGAAATATCTGGTGGTAATACCATCCATTTCTTTTTCATCGCTATGTACATCTTCCGTATAATCTTCGGGTATTCCACCTGTAATATCAGCAATATTGGAGACTTCAGTTGTAAGTTCAGAGTCGCTGTATGTCTTTCCGTCTGAATAAAAGATTTCTCCTCCATTACCTCCATCAGCAGTAATGACATGATAGAAGCGGGCAAAGTAGTCTCTGTTTCCTTCTGCTTCTCCATCTTCACCTGTCAGGTTTCCTGCACTATCAATAAACTTCAGAGTACTTTCTTCATTTGCTGAGTAAAATCCTGCAAAATGTCCTCTGGCCGTATTGTTTTCGTATGAAAGCTGTGAGAGCATATCGCCACTTAGATTTTCAAAAGCTGCTTCTTTTCTGTAATCGCTGTAAAGACTTCCACTTTCGGCATCTGAATAAATCGTAAATGTATCAGCGCCGTCAGCATTCAGATTAACAGTGTAGCAGTATTCCGGCTCGATGCTTGCACCGCCTATTATTGTCCTGTACTCATCCGGAGACATCACAACTGAGCCATCAACATCGACAAACAGCCTTCGATCACTGCCGTTCTTGATGTAATATCCGGTAAACATGGGGGCACTCTCATCTCCCGGTTCCGAAATAATTGCGCTCATATTGTCTATCTGATTTAAGTTCTCATCGTAGAAATAGTTTGAATCATATACAAAAGAAATCTCGCTGCCATTACCCGAAACTGAGCCTCTCTCAAAATATCCGATATTACCGTCTTCAGATATTGTGAATGCAGGAAGTTTCTGATAATCTCCGGCAACTCTTGCCACATAGACAGAATCACCATTTACCTGTAGCGGACTGATAAATACTGTTCCGTTACCTGCTTCAAGGGTGTATCCCGAATCAATGATGTCATATTTAAAAATTGACGGCATTACTACAGAAAGATCAGCCAGCTCCTCCGAGCCCGACTCATCAAGGTATAGCTTTCCGTCAATGAGGAAGAACTCTTTCTCTTTCGCAGCAAGCTTATTATTTCCGTCCTTATCGGAGTTTTTCTTTAGAAATTCCTTGACATCATCATTATGGGCAAGAAGATTACCCTTTTCGTCAAAGAGCTGAATATACTCTCCTCCGGCATCTGTAGCAAATTCACCGTTCTCATCGACCATGAGATATGTGGTGAACCTTACAGGTCCTGCCGCCATAACATGACAAAGAGCCTGGGGGGAACAAAACGCCACCAGGCTTCCAAGCACGGAAATTGAAACAATCTTAAGCCCTCTATGAAATCCTCGACTCAAAATCCTTCCGAAATTTCTTTTCATAATAATACTCCTCTGTAAATAATTTGGACCACTAATTACCGAGGGAGCCCGGCTCATACTCGTATGTGCCTATGGCCTCCTCCTGCTCCTTGGCAGAATCAGGCGGAAGCTCAGCATCAGCAACTCCACCAAACATTGTCTCATAGAAGGTTGCCACGCAGTTAGCCTCCACTTCATCGGTTTCAACTCTGCCGTCCTGCTCCACAGGTTTAACAGAGAAATCACTGATAAGACACCGAAGATCACTGTGCTCGAGAATGTTTATGATATTCTCGGCATCGCTGTAACGATCCACGGTAAACTTCAATGAAAACTCTCTTCGGATCTGATTTCCCTGTCTTGTGATGTTTGTAAAACCAACATAATAATCCTCTGAAGCTGCCAGAGTGCTGTTCAAAAATACAAGTTCCTGCTTGCCTGCATTATAGCTGGGCATGATGCTGACGATATGTCCGTTGTCTGCATATTCCTCAATGGACTTCTGCATGTTTTTAATCTGTTCAACCTTTATATCAAGTGCAACAAGCTGTTGCTCAAGAGCTTGGGCATTTGACTTTGAATTATTCAAACTTGCAGTCAGAGGCTGATAGATGAACATATAATAAAGTGCTGCCACAATGATAATTACAAGTACAGACAACAGTATTTTTTCTCTTGTCGAAAACTTTCTGGTTAAAATATTCATTGTTCTCCTCCCCTCTCTTCTGAATTAAGCGTTGTCAGATAGATGTTGATCTCAGCATTCACGACGCTGTTCAGGTCAACAGTCTCGACTGCGTAATCCTCCTCAGCCACCTCCTCATCAGAAGATGTTGAAGATACCGGTACGCTTGTATTTGTATCCTCTGCGCTTTCTTTCTGCGCCATGGAGAGGGAACAGCTCTCAACTATATCAAGATCTGTCAGTGCTGCAGTAAGTTTACTCATGGTATTAAGAGAATCTCCGGTAACACCAACAACCAGTGTCTTCTCTTTAAGGTTAATTGATCTTACAGATACTCCCTGACTTACGATGAAATCAGCCAGGTTTGCCACATCCACGCGGCTGACTCTTCCTTTTTCTTCTTCAGTCATGTCATCCCAGGTGTAGTGATAATACTCAACAGAGAGTTCCTCAGCCTGTTTAATGAACAGGGTATCTGCATTCACCTTGGCCTGAAGCTCAGCCTCATAAGCCTGTGACCTTACCAGCTCGTTATACTTGTCAAGTATACCTACCTTTACTGCAAGGACAACTACAGCAACAGCTGCAATTGCTCCCAGGAGCACAAGCTTCCAATCAGTCTTTTTAACATCGGTATACGCAGCGCTCTCAAGTATACCTATCCCGTTTGCAGCACTGGTAAGCGCTATGACTGAAGGTGATGTCACATTCAGGTCGGCATTGTTTTCACCACCCGGGAACATATCCTGTATGGTGTAAACCGACTTATCAATTCTTTCCTGCAAAAGAGCTACCAGCGGACCTGTCATTGCTCCCGGGCCACAGAGTACCACATCCTTGAGCTTGGAGGTGGCATCGGACATATCGTAATAATTAAGGCCCTTTATGATCTCCAGAGAGATATCCTTGTAGGCATTAACAGCACCTTGGCAGTTCTGGCAATCCTGATAGTTACTTCTTAAATATGTTTCGGCTAAATTGACGTCACAGTTTAGTTCATCCGCAATAGATTGAATTATTTTATTTTCGCCTAAATCAATGATATGGCTGAGCCTGTAGTCCCCATCTCTGAATATGCGCATGGTGATATGGTTTGTGCCAATATCAAGAAAACACCTCTCTTTATTAGCATCCTCAGGATCACTGAGGCTCTCAAGGAGTGTTTCATAGCAAATAGTCTCAGGAACGGCTCTTTCAAGTTTAAGACCTGCATTTCTCAAGGCTTCGCCGACTTTCCTGATATATTCCACACGAACAGCATAAGCGATCAGATTCACCTGTCCCGAAGCATCCTCAGGTCTTGCATCTCTTTTAACATAATCGAAGATATACTCCTTCATATCCCCGGAGATGAAGTCGCTGAATTCAAAGGGCACATTCAGTTTCAGCTGCGAATCATCCATGGCAGGCATGCTGAAGCTGCGGATGACAAGATCGGTGTCAGATATGACAACAACAGCCTTTTTGGCTTTAATCTTGTATTCCTTCATCTTGTCCTTGAGAAACTCAGAAAAAAGATTCTCTGACAGGATCTTATAATCATCTACAATGTTGCCGGGTACGTCCACCCAGACGGTTTTGTTGATCTTGCCGCCCCTGATGATAGAAAGAGAAAGTTTACCATGTCTTACATCAATTCCAAGAATTCCATCAGTTTTTGCCATTTGTTTTCCCCTTGCAATATACTTTTATGTTCTTTATGTCAAAAGTCCCAAATACCAGCCTGTAAGCGCATCCCCAAAGATCAGGAGAATATATCCGCCAAGTGCTATAGCAGGTCCGAAAGGAAATTCTTTCGATGCCGTCGGAAGAAGGATCTTCCTGGCCCCTGCATACAGTAGTCCCAACAGGCAGGACAATATGATGAGTTCATAACTGCCTGCGTATCCTAGGTAAAGTCCAAGCAATGCATACAGCTTTATGTCGCCTCCACCCAGGCTGTCCCTTCCAAGTATCTTGTCCATGATAAGGCTTATCAGAAGCATCGCTCCGCCGATTATCAGGCCTGCAAGCAGATGATGAAACGCCCATTTCAGATCATGCACTCCCATCATCACCTCTAAAGCTGTGAAGATAACCCAGGAAACACCTCCCAGTAAAAGCGCTCCGTCAGGTATATCAAAGGATTCAAGATCCGTAAGAGCTATCAGATATAGACACCCGGTCAGAAACCAATACTTAAAAAATGTTATATAGGGTCCAAATCCAAAGCCTATAAATGCTACATAAAGTCCCAAGCTGAAGAGCATAAATACAAATTCAGTGATTGGATATCTTACAGATATCTTGGCCTTGCAGTATCTGCATCTCCCTTTGTGCACCAGGTAGCTGAACAAAGGTATCAGATCCGGTGCAAAGAGCTCATGACCACAGCTCATGCAGTGGCTTCTCCCCTTTACAAAATCCTCTCCTCTTACTATGCGCATAGCCGTACAATTCAGGAAGGAACCGAAGATCAGCCCCAGTAGACCTGCGCATACTCCGTAATAGATCAGCAATTTCTTTTGTCCCCCTAATCCTTGTTGTGCGCTTCAATAATATTTATGATCACATGCTTGAATACATGCTGAACATTGACATGTAGATAGCTATTACAATAAATCCTGCTACGATAGCAATGAAGATCAGAAGCCCAGGCTCCAGCTTTGAAATTGCACTCTGAATTGCCTGTTCAAGCTCGTTGTCATAATACTCCGCAGTCAGATCAAGAGTGTGCTTCATTTCACCGGTCTCTTCACCGACACCCACCATATCACACAATATGTCAGGCATGATTTCTGTCTCTCTCATGGAATCAAGTATTGTACGACCTTCCTCAATCCTGGTCACCATACCCGCCACCTTTTCCTTGAAAAGCAAATTCGTCATAACCTGACTGGTTATCTGTACTGCCCTTGTTACGGGAAGTCCTGCTCCTATCATGGTAGCCATGGTGTTGGCAAAAAGACTTGCGGCATTGAGCTCAGCAATATTGCCAAGAACAGGGAGCTTGAGCTGCAGTCTTGCAAGATTCATTTCTCCCTTAGGGGTTCTCTTATACAGGATGTAAGCCAAAATTAACACCGCAATGATCAAGATCATGTAGAGGATATTATCCTTGAAAAAATTGGATATTCCGATGAGCATCCTGGTCATCAGCGGAAGTTCTCCTCCAAGGTCATTGAAGATTGCCGTAAATGTGGGAACAACCCTGACCATAAGTACCATTACAACAACTACCGCTACAGCAAGTACGAAAAGAGGATACCCCATTGCTGCTCTAACCTTGGCACCCATCTTGGCCTGTTTGTTAAAGTGTCTTGCCATGGAATCAAAGGCTCCGGCAAGGTCACCGGCAGCCTCTCCTGCCCTTATGGTCTCTATAAAAGTAACGGGAAAGAGATTGCCTCCATGTTCCTCAAAGGATGAGGAAACCGTACGACCCGCTTCAACATCTTCACCTGCCTGGGTGAGGATCCTCTTAAGAGTCTTGTCTGAAACCTTATCTCCTATAAGTCTTATGGCTCTGGAGATAGGTATTCCTGCGGAAAGAACAGTGGCAAGCTGACTGCACATCAGAGTAAACTCCTTGTTATTGAGCTTATTGCCTCCGATGTCCATGTTGAGGAACCCGGGAAGTGCCCCTACCCCTTTGATCTCCTTGATATCAAGGATCATGCTGTACTGCTGTCTTATCTTTGAGGAAGCATCAAGCCGGTCAACCGCCTCGATCATTCCGTCAATCTTTTCACCTGTAGCTGAAAGAGCTGTATACTTATAGCTGTTCACTTATGTTACCCCCCGTTTACATCATGTGTCGTGTGACGTAGTCTTTGTTTACAGCATAATGCAGTGCATTGTCTCTTGTGATCAGTCCCTTCCGCACCAGCATTACAAGCGCTTGGTCCATGGTCTGTCCGCCTATCTCGGCACTGGTAGCAACAGCATTGGCAATCTGCGGAGTATTTCCTGTTCTGATAAGGTTCCTTATGGCATCGGTAACTATCATATATTCAGCTGCAAGGACTCTTCCACCGCCCTTTTTCTGGATCAGCTGCTGTGTCAGTACAGCCTGAAGGACCATGGAGAGTTGGAGCCTTATCTGCTGCTGGGCAGCCTCGGGAAATACCTGTACCATACGATCTATGGAATCCGATGCAGATCCAGTATGAAGTGTTCCGAACACAAGGTGTCCGGTCTCAGCTGCTGTAATGGCTGTTTCTATTGTGTCTCTGTCACGCATTTCACCGATGAGAATGACGTTTGGATCCTCACGAAGGGATGCCCTCAGTCCCATTGCAAAACTCTGGGTATCTTTCCCGACCTCGCGCTGATTAATGGCGCACAGATCAGGTTTGTACATATACTCTATAGGGTCTTCAAGAGTCACGATATGACGCTTGTAGTTGTGGTTGATATTATCAAGTATTGCCGCCAGGGTTGTTGATTTACCTGAACCTGTCTCTCCAGTCACAAGAACTATCCCTTTATGGAGTTTTGGAAGTTCCATAACTGCGATAGGAATGCCAAGTGTAGAAAGCTCAGGGATGCGCTCAGACAGAATACGGAGGGCAAGACTTGGAACCCCCTGCTGTTTAAACAGATGGATACGGCAGCGATTGTCTGCGAAGGTATCGGCAGCATCAAGTTCTCCTGTGGTCATCAGTTCCTCATAGGCTTCATCAGTCTTAGAGAGCTGTCTTGCTATATCAAGACAGTCATCTTCTGTGACCACGCTATCTTCCATATCCTCCAACTCTCCGTCTTTTCTGTACTTGGGCGGAAGTCCGCATATAATATGGATGTCGGAAGCTCCTTCTTCTTTTGCTCTTCTTACCAGCTCTTCAATACTTGTCATGACATATCCCCCGTTTAAGCTTTAGTCATTCTCGTTGGTTATTCTCATAACTTCATAAGCTGTGGTAATACCCTCCAGGACAAGCTTTGCTCCGGCATCCTTAAGGGATACGAAGTTGCCCGTCTTGTAAAGTTCTTCTTCTATAGCCTTTCTTCCTGCATTCTTATAGATCAGCTCCCTTACCTCTGGTGTTATCAGCATGATCTCAAATACTGCTATTCGCCCGGAATAACCGGTGTTGTAGCAGTGCTGACAGCCCTTGCCGTATCTGAATTTCATACCGGGCTGCATCTTGAGATTGAGCCTCTCCACCTCATCTCTCTGAGGTTCATACTCTTCGCCGCAGTAAGGGCATATACGCCTTATCAGTCTCTGGGATATAACTCCCCTGAGAGTAGCCGAAACAAGATAAGGTTCAACACCGATATCGATCAGACGGTCAATAGCACCAACTGCATCATTGGTATGGATGGTACTGATTACAAAACGTCCCGTGAGTGCTGCTCTCATACAGATCTCGGCAGTCTCACCGTCACGGATCTCACCTACGGATACGATATCCGGGTCCTGACGAAGTATGGCACGAAGACCGTTCGCAAATGTCATGTTGGTCTTGGGATTGATCTGTACCTGGTTAAGACCGTCAAGGTTATACTCAATAGGATCCTCCAAGGTTACAAGGTTCACGTCCCTTGTATTAAGCTCATTGAGCATGGCATACATGGTTGTGGTCTTACCTGAACCGGTAGGACCTACAAGGAGCATAACACCGTTCTTGTAATGGATTAGTTTCTCATACTTCTCCATATCATCAGGTCTGAGTCCCAGCATTTCTTTATCAATGTTTGTGTTGGATTTGTCAAGAAGACGGCATACTATCTTCTCACCCCAGGCTATGGGAAGAGTAGATACACGCATGTCGATACTTTTGTTTAGAACGCTTGCAGCAAAACGCCCGTCCTGTGGGACTCTCTTCTCAGCAACGTCCATTCCGGACATTGTCTTTACTCTGGCGATAACTGAAGCCGTGATATTTTTAGGCACTGTGAGGATTTCCCTCATAATGCCGTCTATACGCATTCGAAC
This sequence comes from Butyrivibrio sp. NC2007, assembly GCF_000421405.1. Lineage (GTDB taxonomy): Bacteria > Bacillota > Clostridia > Lachnospirales > Lachnospiraceae > Butyrivibrio. The sequence continues at coordinate 121,496 of NZ_ATWY01000001.1, read as the reverse complement.
ATCCATATCGTTCTCTCTGGGCTCGAAATGGATATCAGAAGCACGCTCCTGAACAGCGCGCTCTATAATGGAATTTACCAGACGGATGGTGGGCGCACTCTCGGCATCTCCACTGATCACATTTGATGAAATGATAAAGTCAAAGTTAGTAAGAGCTTCAGACTGATCTTCATCATCCTTCTGCTCTTTTTTAAAATCGGCAATAGCCTTGTTGGCAGTCTCATTGCCGTAAAGAGAATTTATGGCATGCTCAACAGCAGCCTGTGTAGCGATGAGAGGAACGACCCTTAAATTGGTGGCCTTTCTCACCTCGTCCATGGCAAAGTAATTAAGAGGATCCTCCATTGCAACATAAAGAGTATCTCCATCCTTCTGAACAGGAATGAGATGATTCTGTCTGGCGGTATTCCTCCTGACAATTCGCATTAAATCGGTAGGGATGGTTCTCTTGTTGAGATCCACATAGTCCACATCCAGCTGACTGGCCAGAGTCTGGGCTATATTCTCGGGTGTGACGATCTTGTTGTTTATGAGGACCTCACCCAATTTCTCATGCGTGAGTTTTTGCATATCAAGTGCAAATTCAAGCTCGCTGTCGGTCAAAAGTCCACGTTCAATCAGTAGCTCCCCAATTTTCCTCTTAGCCATGTTGTCCCCCTTTGCCGGTTCGAATATTTAAGTTTTCATGTTAAGTTTTAATTACATTTTCAAAAAACCAAAATATCCTCAGCAAGACCATCTGATCTTACCAAGAAGAACAGATGCTTGCTAAGGTGATTTTTTACTCCCCTTTCTGGACCATGGTCCAGAAAGGGAATAAAACAAAATGTTTACAAAATATGTAGTTATTGAAATGCTATAACCTGCATCAATTTACAGTAACACTTCCAGATGTGGTTACAGTTACCGTGTAACTTCCAGAAGTCTTAGCGTCATAACTATATACAGACTCTGTACCCTCTGTCTGAACAACAAGTGTTCCTTCGTTGCCGGTTTCCCAGCCAGAATTCTTCTGGTTTACTTTAACTGTCATACTTGCATCAGAACCCTCAGTCAAAACTTTCGTTACGCACTGTGCATAAGCGGAACGAACATTTGCGATATCAGTTGCCTCACGGCTCTTCTCCAGCTGTTTAGTAAACACAGGAATAGCGATTGCAACCAGCACTGCAATAATAGCTACTACGATGAGCAGCTCAGCTAATGTAAAACCTTTTCTCTCTTTTAACTTGTACATTGTTCCATTCTCCCTTCATCTTGATTATTTTTTGTTTTTGGGTACTTCTAACAATCGCAGAAGTACGTGTAAATTGTAACGGAAAGCCAGCAACAATCCGTTCAATATCTATAATAATTTTATATTGTATTTTACGTCATATCAATTAAAAAATTACAATACTTTGAAAATAAAATATAAAATTTATAGCATCATAAACTTATCTTCTTTTCACATTTCTAAGCGAAAGTGTGATAGTCAAGATCAATCCAAATGAAGAAATTATTGCGCCTTCCCTTAAACCGATTGGTACATATTTCATTTCAAAGAAATGTTCACCGGGGGTGGCATCCACTGCCATAAATACATCAAGAACCTTCTCGGGTTTTATCTCTGTTCCATCTATTTTCAGACTCCATCCCTCGTCATAGGGGATTGTAAACATGAGCTTCTGATCATTACCTGCAGTAAACGTCCCCCTTAGCATTCTTCCGCCATGCTTTTCTACTGTAGATGGCCTATCAAGGATCATACTGCTCATTTTTGAAAGTACATCCTCGTCAAGATATGCAATTCTAAAACGCCCGGCCACTTCTTCCAGCAGATATTTGGTTATAACAGAACCTTCTATCGGAATATATCCGATAACTTCATCACCCTTGTGGTAATAACCTTCATAATTAAGCGCATGTGGTATAGAACCGTTATCTTCCGTCATTCCGGATCTGTTATAAGAGTAAACTGCACCATCACGTCCTGCAGTAAATGAAAACTTAATGTAATTGGTGTTTTCCGGCTCCTCCTGACTCGTAGCCCAGGTTTCATCAGCATTCTTGGAGACAGTTTCCGGTAAGATATTTTCAGAACTGTTATCCCCCGAAACAGGTGAGCTGTCATCAGAATCTTGAAGACTTAACTTCTCATCTCTTGATGCAACTATCTTACCTGCTTCTATGCTGCTCAGAGTGATAGGATCAGTGATATTATGACTGCTAAAGTCTATGTTCTCTTCCTCTACAAAGACCTTTTCATCACTGCCACTAATAGCTGACCAGGTATTATTCAGATTGTCGAAGACATCCTCGATGTTTATAGAAACATCCTCAATATCCTTATTAACCACCATTCCAACAGGCAGTACATAGGGATTTTTATATATGGAATACTCTCCGATATTTACAAGTTTTTCATAACCCTTTTCAGATTGTATATCGTCTTTTGAAATCAGATACTTTAGTCCCAAAAGTGAATCTGTTGCAGAACTTACTCCTCTAGCATAATTATTGCGCATATTGAACCTGTGAACTCCAAGTTCACTTAATGAAAGTCTCACAAAATCCCTGTCATCGGAGCCTCCGTGGCTTACTCCATAATAACCGTAGAGCATTGGGTCATTGCCAAGTGTTCCGGAGCGCTGCTCTCCAACTTCCATACGGTAGAAGCTTTTGTCATATCCATGAACAGCATCCACCAGTGCACTTACAGGAAGTACCACCTCCTGATATTCAGTCTCCTTATGTCCCCATTCCATAATGTTCTTTACACTGAAATAATAGTTAAGGTACTGATCCAGGCACATCATTACCAGAACAACCATTGTAAGCATACGAACAGTGTTCTTCGCAGGATCTATTTGGTGCATATAAAAGGCTAAAATTATCAGGGCAAGAATCGCCAGGCCCAAAAGCACCATAGTGCCGCTTACATAGTCGAACTTTTTGTTGAACACCATCAGCGAAGCAACAACAAATATAACAAGAGCTCGTTTTATGTTTTTCCGGGGCTCATCAGCAAAATACTGCCACTCTTCAACAGCAATCAAAAGCACGATAAAGCAGAAAATGAAGGAATCACGATAGTTGAACCAGTTAGTCACAGTTCCACCATGCATTGCGATGTTAAATGCTGTGACATAAAAAGATAACAAATAAAACACAAGAAGAATTACAGCAGCCTTTTTCTTTGAAACAGATATGCTACGGTTCATGAAGAAAAGAATAACAAGAAAAACAGGGAAGATACCCACAAATATATTTGGAAGGCCGTTAACGAGCTCCGATGTTGAATTAGCACCTATAAAGAGTTTGGAGAATATATCCAGAAATGGCATATTCTCTTTAAAGGTTATAGCGTTAGTCAAAGACTGATCCAGGCGCCCTCCCCTTAAAGACAACAATGCCGGAAGCCATACAATTGCAGACATCATCCCTGCCAGTCCGGACGATACTACATATCTGATAGCTACTGTTTTTCTATTTTCCAGATTTTTCCACTCTATCAAAAAATAAACAAGGAAAAACAGAAGTGATGCCACGCATAACATAAAGCCAAAATAGAAATTCATGAACAGGCCATAAGCCAGGGCGACAGTATAAATGACAGGGCTTTTGCCCTTTAAGATCCGTCTCAGTCCCATCACCATGATAGGAAGGACAGGGATGTCCACAAAGAAATTAATCTGAAATACATTGGCCACAAGAAATCCATTCATGGCATAGGCTGTTGAGAAAATCAGGTTATCGGCCTTGTGTCCATAAAAGTCTTTAAGCATGATGTACATCGTAAGCCCGCAGAGACTAAAGCTTAGCACGGAAATATAAGTGTACATTTGCATATAGTTAGTGACATCCGTAAAAGCAAAAAGCGCAAACAGGGGATTTAGCAAAAACCAGCCCCATGATCCCATCATGTTAGCGCCAAGTCCCTTAGTAAAGGAATACAGGATCCCCTCCTGTCCTTTCAAGACTTTGCTTACATATCCAACATAATTAAGATACAGGGCATTTCCATCAGAAATAGCAAGGGAGTTATCACCAAAGGGCGTAACTTCAAGACCGGCAAGAGCCCCCATCATAATAACTGCAGGAATCAAAAAAGAAAGTACATAATATATGATATGTATCAACTTTTTGTTTTCCATTGTTAAGGGTTCTCTGCCGGTCATCTGCGCTCCTGTTATCAATTATTTTTTACCCTCTTTAGAAGAGCTATATAAGCCTTATACCTTATACGGAACTTGGCATCACCGGTAATCTGAATCAAAGCCTCCTCGGTCATACCGGGATTTTTGGTGATAAGTTTTGCAACGCGCCAGTCGCTGTCATTTTTAAGGTTCACAAGTGTGTCCACCGGTGCGCTTGGATTCTTAGCCACATTTTCACGAACAAGCCACTCTTCATCCTGAGCAAGCTTTCCCAGTGCTATCTGAGGAGTACTCATGTTGCTTGCAACTGCTTTTCTTACATATGTATCATTGTAGCCTGCAAGATACTCAAGAACATTGTCAGGTGTTTTAGTGTTCATTGCTATGCTCTCACAGACTCTCCAGTCCTCATCCTTAGCAAGTTTCTTAAGGACCAGTTCAGGAGTTCTCTCATTTCTGGCAACAGCCTTTCTCACATAGCCGTCATCATCTTCCGACAGACGTTTCAGGATAGAATCCGTGACATTGCTGTTTTGAGCAACCGCCGAGCGGATTGATTGCTTAACATCCTGAGAGAGCTTCTCTAAAAGCTCTGTGGAGGTCCCCGGATTCTCAGCAACAGCTCCTCTTACGCTGGTATCCAGATCTCCCAAAAGAGCATTTAATACTGTGAAGGGAGCGTTTGTATTTTTTGCAACATTCTCACGAACCACTGCAGACCTGTCCCTGGCCAGGACTGTGAATGTTGATTCCGAAGTTCCTCTATTGGCGGCTACCGCTGCCCTGACATCCTCTACAGTGTCTTTTGCAAGTCTATCCAGAACTAATGCGGAAGTCCCTGGATTCTCAGCAACAGCAAGCCTCACAACATCTTCAGCATCATTTGAAAGCTTATCAAGAACAGCTGAAGGAGTACTGGGATTGCCTGCGACTCCACTTCTGACCACCTCACTGGCATCAGAAGAAAGTTTGGCTATTGATTCAGCCGGAGTATTCTTATTCTTGGCGACCCTGTATCTGATGACATCGCTCTCGTCAACTGATAGCCTCTCCAGGATACGTGTGGAAGTATTGGCATTTTCCGCTACTCCCCAGCGTACAGCATCATTCATGTCTATGGAAAGAAGTTCAAGAATATCCTCAGATGCGTTGGGATGTGCAGATATTCCCCTCAGAGCAGCAAGATTTGTCTTATCCAGTTCATAGAGCTTATCAAGAATCTCAGTGGGTGTATCATCATCCCTAAGTATATCTTCACTCACAACATTCCACTCAGCATACTTATAATCATGATCGAACAATTCCTGCAAATCACTTATCAGTTTACTGTAATCCATAGCCACCCTCCAATTTAGTGTCAAAAAATGATACTTACTAATATAATAAAACAAATCCAAAAAGAGCGCTACGGTTTTATCGCCGTAACGCTCAATTTTTATCATCTTTTAATCATTATTATCATTATTTTTTATTAATGTAGTTGATCAGTCCTTCCGAATCTATGATCTTCTGCATGAACTCAGGAAAAGCCTGGCCCTTAAAGGTTTCTCCCGTTGTTTCATCAGTTATGATGCCTGTGTCAAAGTCAATTGAAACGATATCTCCAGCCTTGATATTCTCTGCAGCTTCCACACATTCAATGATGGGAAGTCCGATGTTAATGGCATTTCTGTAAAAGATACGGGCAAAGCTCTTTGCGATAACGCAACTAACGCCCGCTGTTTTGATAACAAGAGGCGCATGTTCTCTTGATGAGCCACAGCCGAAGTTCTTATCGGCCACAATGATGTCTCCTGCCTTTACATTATTTACAAAGTCTTTGTCGATATCTTCCATACAGTGAGTCGCAAGTTCTTTTGCATCAGAAATGGCAAGATATCTCGCAGGAATAATTACGTCTGTATCAACATTATCTCCATATTTAAAAACTGTTCCCTTTGCAGCTTTCATCTCTAATCCTCCTTAAAGTCCAAGCTCACTTGGCTCGGAAATCTTACCTGTGACAGCGCTTGCTGCTGCAACAGCCGGTGAAGCCAGATAAATCTCAGAATCAATTGCGCCCATTCTTCCAACAAAGTTTCTGTTTGTTGTAGATACGCATCTCTCGCCCGACGCAAGAATTCCCATGTATCCGCCAAGACATGGTCCGCATGTAGGTGTTGAAACAATTGCTCCGGCCTCTATAAAAGTCTTTAAAAGCCCCTCCTGCATTGCCTGCAGGTAAATCTTCTGAGTTCCGGGGATGATGATGCATCTCATGCCATCTGCAACGTGCCTTCCCGATAAAATCTCAGCTGCACAGCGAAGGTCATTAAGACGTCCGTTTGTACATGATCCGATTACAACCTGATCTATCTTTGTATCTTGGATCTCATCAAAGGTATGTGTATTCTCAGGAAGATGAGGGAATGCAACTGTTGATTTCAAAGCACTGAGGTCAATTGTGTACTCTTCGTCGTATTCAGCATCAGGATCAGCCTCAAATATCTTGTATTCCTTACCCGGCGCATGCTCTTTAAGGTACTCTATAGCAATTTCATCAACAGGGAAAATTCCGTTCTTACCGCCCGCTTCAATAGCCATATTGGCAATTGTAAATCTGTCATCCATTGAAAGGTTCTTTATTCCTTCGCCAACGAATTCCATAGACTTATAGAGAGCTCCGTCAACACCGATCATTCCGATGATGTGGAGGATAACATCTTTTCCGCTGACCCACTTGGAAGGTTTACCGACAATGTTGAACTTAATGGCTGAAGGGACCTTAAACCATGCCTTTCCTGTTGCCATTCCGGCTGCCATATCAGTAGAACCGATACCGGTTGAGAAAGCTCCGAGTGCACCGTATGTGCAGGTATGAGAATCTGCTCCGATGATAACATTACCGGGAAGTGTCAGTCCACTCTCAGGAAGAAGTGCATGTTCAATACCCATCTGACCTACTTCAAAGTAGTTTGTGATGTTGTTCTTCTTGGCAAATTCACGAACGCATTTGCAGTTCTCAGCTGATTTGATGTCCTTATTAGGAACGAAATGATCAGGAACAAGCGCGATCTTGTCCTTATCAAAGACGCTGTCAGACTTAAACTTGGTCATCTCCCTGATTGCCACAGGGCTTGTTATATCATTCCCCAGAACAAGGTCAAGGTCCGCCTCAATAAGCTGACCGGCACTAACCTCTGAAAGCCCTGCATGAGAAGCCAGTATCTTCTGGCTCATAGTCATTTTACTCATACCGTTAATCTCCTTCGATGTCTTAATATAAATCAAAAACTTTATAGCAAATATAACATAACTAACAAATCACGAACACATACAAATTTAATCGTTTTTCTTGATTATTTTTAACATGCAGCAATAAAGAGCCAGTAACAACAGTCCAAAACCTGTCATCAGTATGCCGGCAAATAGCCCTTCCGGTCTGTAATCAACTCTAATAACGTGTTCTCCTCTACTTACCGGAATTGCCATCAGACCGTAATCTGCTGTATATATCTGCGTCTTTTTGCCGTCAACTCTGCACTTGAATCCTTTTCTGTTTGGCACTGAGAAAAATACAAGGGTATCGTCTTTTAACTTAGCTGTTCTTGCAGTAAATCCATGAGTATCTGGTTCGAAGCTACTGCAGGAAGTCTGCCTTCTCTTTTCACATTCCTGCGTGAACTTCAGATATGATATATTCTCCTCAAATAAGTCCTCGGCTGTAATCTCCTTCATGGCTACAGTCTTTTCGACTTCCATGGCCACTTTATTAGGAAGAATAAGGAGTCTTGCCAGGTCGTAATCTCTCTCTTTTGCCTCAACATCGCTCCATTCCGACTCAGTTATATAGTAGTCATAAGTAAATCCCATAGGTATGAAATTGAGATTTTCAAATATATCAAAGCCGTTCTGGGTGTCCAGATACTGATAACCATCAGTACCTTCACCGTTATAATAGGTCCTGTTTTTGCTGATCTCAGCATTTTCGAAATAGTATTTTGCTGAAATTATTGCTCTTAAACCGGCTCTTTCAACAGGAATATTGGTTTCTACCGTTCTCTTTATATTGCCGGTGCCTTCAAGAAACGTGAATATTTGTGAAGGAACCGTACTCAGGAAGCAGTGAACCGACGGAATTCCCCAGACCATATCGTAATTAGTTGATGTAGAATCGACTTCACCTCTGCAGAAATCACTAAGGTCAACTGTGACAGTGTTTTCCAGCATCTGCTCCTGCCACATCTCTTTTCCCCTGTCACTTATTATCGAGCTTCCGTTCTTGACCGGAATATAGGTCGCAATAATGCAGCTGATCACTACCAGGAAAAAAGTTATAATCTTCCTCTTTTTATTGATAAAAAATGTGGTGACAATGAGGAAAATACATAGTACTGCAGTCCCAATCAAATCCCTGATAAAAATAGCATTATTATCGGACATTTTGAAAAATACTCTTTTTCCGTCTTCGTCTGTACTTGGCAAGAAATAAATTAGAACAAACAAAAGGAAGAACAAAACCGCAAAAATAGTTCCCTTCTTGAATTCCTTTGTCCTACCCCTCTCAACTGTAACAGCTGTCATCTGGCTCATAATAAGAACAGGCATATAGAACCATCTTGCATAGTAGCTTGAATTAAAGAAAGAAAAAGCCGAATTGAATACGGGTATAAGCGCAATCACAAGGCATACGATAAGAAGATGCTTCTGCCAGCTCTTTTTCTTATCTTCAAAGAGCATAAAGGCAACAACACCTGATAGGCCAAACATGGGAATGTAAGCCGCCAGAGATGCATTTTTAACTGTGCTTGTGTAAAAGAGTGTGCCCTTTCCTATAATGTCAGGAAGCATGGCCATACTCTTAAAGATATCCCAGATAAGTTTTTCGCTTGGATAGATGAGCATATCATAGCCGCTTATAAAATTATCAAGCCTTGTATTTCCGGACACACCTACAAAAGCAGGTACCAGGAAAAATCCGGCTATAAGAACACCTATTATACCGCCAAGTAACGCTCTGTTAAAAAGAACCAGATTCTCTCTTATGTGGTTTTTAATTCCGATTTTGACTACATAATATATCAGAAGAAAAAGAACCTGTCCGAAGAAGAAATAATAATTGACTATAGACATAAATGTAGTCATTAGAATAAAGCGAATCAATGACTTCTTCGGAAGGAATAAATTTCCGTCTTCATCAAAGGTCTTTTCTTCCATCAGCTTGTCAAAAAAGTGCAGATAAAGCGGGAAAAATGCAACAGAATCAGTAAAGTGATTAAATACTATATTGCATGCATTAAAGCCTGAAAAAGCAAAGAGATAGCCACCTATCATGGCATAAACATCTCGTTTAACATATTTTCTGATGTAGATGTAGGCACAAAGAGCAGCAAAAGCATACTTAAGAGCCATAAGCACAGGCATCAGATATGGAATTGCACCTTCAGGAAAAAGAACTGTCAGCCAAAAGAACGGACTCCCCCATAAATAAAATGAGAAATCTCCGGCCATACTTCCCCCGAGATCAATATTCCAATTCCAGAAAAGCTCTCCGCTTCTCACCGCCCTGTGGGCAACAATGTAAAAAGGAATCTGCTGAACATTGTAATCGCCGTAATAAAAGAAGGGTAATCCTCTTTGAACCAAAATAGGAAGAATTGCTATTAGATACATCAAAAAGCTGCTGGCAAAGACTATTATCGGAGCATACACCCTTTTACTCGTATTCTCTTTAATAGTGAGTTCCTTAGTAAGCAGCATTTCATTGTTTCCCCTGATAAAAATTAAGAGTACCATTTGCATGACACTCTTAAATATTAAGCCAAATTCAGGACTTTTTCAAATGTCCGAAAATCAGTTGTTGATGAGCTTATCAGACTCATTGTTCCAGCTGTAGAGCTTTCTGATCTCAGCACCAATCTTCTCTGAAGGATGCTCAGCATGAAGCTTACGCATAGCCTGGAAGTGAACCTGTCCGCCTGCCTCTGACATATCAAGCAGGAATTCCTTAGCAAATGTTCCGTCCTGGATGTCTGCAAGGATCTTCTTCATTGTCTTCTTGGTCTCATCTGTGATGAGCTTAGGTCCTGTTATGTAATCGCCGTATTCAGCAGTGTTAGAGATTGAATATCTCATTCCTGCGAAACCTGACTGGTAGATAAGATCTACAATGAGCTTCATCTCGTGTACGCACTCGAAGTATGCATTTCTTGGATCATAGCCTGCCTCAACAAGTGTATCGAATCCGGCCTGCATAAGAGCACAAACACCACCACAAAGAACTGCCTGCTCACCGAAGAGGTCAGTCTCTGTCTCTGTTCTGAATGTTGTCTCAAGAAGACCTGCTCTTGCTCCGCCGATTCCTGCACCATATGCAAGTGCAAGGTCAAGAGCCTTACCTGTAGCATCCTGCTCAACAGCAACAAGACAAGGTGTTCCCTTACCTGCCTGGTACTCACTTCTTACTGTGTGTCCGGGAGCCTTAGGAGCGATCATAGCAACGTCAACATCCTTAGGAGCCTTGATAAGACCGAAATGTACGTTGAAACCATGAGCAAACATAAGCATGTTGCCCGGCTGAAGGTTTGGCTCGATGTCCTCTTTGTACATCTTAGCCTGCTTCTCATCGTTGATAAGGATCATGATGATATCAGCCATCTTAGCAGCCTCAGCTGTATTATAAACCTTAAGTCCCTGAGCCTCAGCCTTAGCCTTACTCTTTGATCCCTCGTAAAGGCCGATGATTACGTTGCATCCTGAATCCTTAAGGTTAAGTGCATGTGCATGTCCCTGTGAGCCGTAACCTATAATAGCAATGGTCTTGCCCTCAAGCAGTGATAAATTACAATCTTCCTGGTAAAAAATTCTAGCATCCTGTGACATAACTAAATCCTCCATATTTTTGTTTTATATTATTCCTTACTCATCAAGGTAAATAACCTTGTCTGTGCCTCTACCAAGTCCTGCGATACCTGTTCTTGCAAGCTCCAAGATCTCATATCCCTCAAGTAGCTTAAGGAATGCATCAACCTTAGACTGACCACCGGTAATCTCGATAATGAGTGAATCAGGACTTACATCAATAATGTTACCTCTGAAAATATTGGCTGTAGCAAGTATGCTCTGCCTGTTGGTTGCCTCAGCTCTTACCTTGACCAAAGCAAGCTCTCTGTAAACCGAATCCTCAGGAAGCAGTTCGTGAATATCTCTGATATCAACGAGCTTGGCTACCTGTTTCTCAATCTGATCAAGAATGACATCATCGCCGGATGCTACAATTGTTATTCTGGTAAATCTGGGATCTGCCGTAACACCCGCTGTGATACTCTCGATGTTGTATCCTCTTCTTGAAAACAATCCTGATATTCTGGAAAGAACACCGGGGTTGTTATCAACGATCAGCTGAAAGACTTTTTTCTTTAATTCTTTCATTTTTCGCTCTCCAATTATGCCTTTAATTTCAGTGCCTGTCGTATACCTTTAGCACTTTAAAGTGCTGATTTCCATTGAATCAAAATCAAGTCATTTTCTTAATATTTTGATATTGTTTGGCTTGTTTTTTCATCAATTTAAATCAAATTATACCACTTGAAACACATAAGTCAATAAAAATATTTCATCACTTTACATTGTTAAATTCATGCTGTAAAAAATAAGGTCTCCCAGCATTCTGGGAGACCCATGTCATCAAAAAATATTACTGCTCCTTGCACTTTGTAAGTGCTACTGTTCCCGTGCGTGCGATTTCTACAATGCTTACACTCTTTAGCATCTCGATGAAAACCTCAATTCTGTCTGAAGTATCACAAATCTGGATTATCATCATATTTTTGGACATATCAACAATCTGGGCGTTCATGATGGTACAGTTCTCCATGATATCACGCCTGTTTTCCTTGTTGTACTTGACCTTTATAAGCATAAGCTCTCTGTTGATACTCATGCTTTCCTTAAAAGTCTTTACCTTGATGACATCTATCTTCTTGTTTAGCTGCTTCTCAATCTGCTCAATGGTGCGTTCATCGCCTGTTGACACAATAGTCATGCATGAAACAGCCTTATCAGCTGTCTCTCCCACTACCATTGAGTCAATATTAAAGTTTCTTCTTGAAAAGAGGCCTGCTACCTTTGAAAGGACACCAGCTCTGTTTTCTACAAGAACCGAGTAAATTCTCTTCATAGTCTTTACCTGCCTGTTTTTATCTTGTAAGTGCCATTGGATCAACCATAACTTCCATCAGTTCTGAGGAGTCATCCTTTAGAAAATCAGCAAGAGCTTTCTCCATATCAGTGTTTCCGTCGACCTTATAATAATCCATACCGTAGGCTGCAGAAATAAGAGAAAGATCAGGATCACCTTCAAGTTTTACCATGGAATAGTTGTCATTATATGCGTTGTGCTGATGTTCTCTTACCATTCCAAGATAACCGTTGTTCATGACAACTATCTTGACTTTAACACCGTACTGGCGCATGGTTGCAAGTTCCATCATAGACATCTGAAATGCTCCGTCGCCAATTACAGCAACAACCTGCCTCTTTGGTGCAGCTATCTTTCCTCCGAGAGCTGCAGGGATTGAATATCCCATTGTTCCCATTCCACCTGATGTCAGGAATCTTCCGTTCTTTACAATATGATATGCGCATGACCAGATCTGATTCTGACCTACGTCAGCAACGTAGATTGCATCATCATCCATTGCTCTTGAAAGAGCTCTGATGAAAGCTTCGGGATCAACAAAGCCTTCTGCAGCAGGAGCTCTAAGGGTCATCATCTGTTCCTTATAGCTTCTTAATGTTTCTACCCATTCTTTATGGTCATCTGCATGATCATCCTGTGCAAGGAATTCTGCAAATATATGCTTGATATCACCAACCAGAGGAATTGTGGGACCAACGTTCTTTCCAATCTCAGCAGGATCTACATCAATGTGAACCATTACTTTGTTCTCTGTGATCAGATCAGGTCTGTTCACAGCTCTGTCAGCAACTCTCGCACCAACCATCAAAAGAAGGTCGGACTCATTCATTGCCCTGTTGGCATAAGCCTTACCATTATTTCCTACCATTCCAAAGAACAGCGGATGGTCAGAAGGCATAGCTCCAATTCCCATCATGGTAGAAACTACAGGAACATCATTGAGTTCAGCAAATTTGATCAGTTCCTGTGTAGCACCACTAAGATGTACGCCTCCGCCAACGCATATAATAGGCCTTTTGGCTTTTTCAACTTCCTTAATGACCTTCTTTATCTGTACAGTATTTCCCTTGACTGTAGGCTTATAGGACCTCATGGAAATGGTCTCGGGATAAGCAAACTTCTCAGTCATCTCGTCATTCTGGATATCAAAAGGGATATCTATGAGTACAGGACCTTTTCTGCCGGTGCTTGCGATATAGAAAGCTTCCTTAAACACCTTGGGAATATCATTTACATCTCTGATGAGATAGCTGTATTTTACAAATGACTCTACAGCGCCGGTAATATCTGCTTCCTGGAATACATCACTTCCAATCATGTCGCTGTTAACCTGTCCGGTAATGGCGATCATTGGAATTGAATCTGCATATGCAGTAGCGATTCCGGTAATGAGGTTAGTTGCACCGGGGCCTGAAGTCACTGCGCAAACGCCAACCTTTCCGCTTATTCTGGCATATCCGCTCGCACAATGAGCAGCATTCTGCTCTGTACGGATAAGCACAGTCTTTATATCAGAATCTAAAATTTTGTTCCAAAACGGATCAATGGCAACTCCCGAATAACCGAAGATTACCTCAGTATTTTCTTTTTCAAGGCATTTTACTATGGCCTCTGCTCCAATCATGAAAGCTCCTCCGTTCTTATCAAGCTATGCTTAATATAGTTCTTACTACCTTAACAGCATCGGCTGCATCGGATGAATATCCGTCTGCACCGATCTCAAATGCATAATCTTCAGTAACTACCGCTCCGCCAATTATTATCTTGGATTTTATATTCTCTTTCCTTGCAAGCTCAACCACGTTCTTCATTTCCTTCATGGTAGTGGTCATTAGCGCAGAAAGAGCTATAACACTGGCGTCATTTTCTCGTGCAGCTCTGATAATTTCTTCCTTAGGCACATCCTTTCCAAGATCAATGACATTAAAGCCATAGTTCTTGAGCATAAGTGCCACAAGGTTTTTACCTATATCATGGATGTCCCCATGGACGGTTGCAATTATTATAGTCGGGAGTTTTTTAGAATCGTCTGCTCCTTCTGCAAGGAGAGGTTCAAGGTATCCTATAGACATCTTCATTGCCTCAGCACCTGCTATGAGCTGTGGCAGGAAGTATTTCCCCTTATCAAAATATTCCCCAACTTCATTTATCGCCGGCATGAGAGCTTCGTCCAGGATCTGCTTGGGATTTATTCCCTCTTCAACGGCTTTCTGGGTATCCTTAACAATGGTCCTCTTGGCCCCTGTAAGAACATCCTTTTTTATTATATCAATATAGTTGTCACCTTTAACAGAGTCGTTTTTAATTTCTTTACCAGTAGTCTGGCCTTGAGCTTCAGTGTTATATCTCTCCATTCTCTGGATATATCTGAGGTCAGCACCATCTTTTTTCTTCAGAAGGTCTGATGCAAATGCAGCATTTACCAGCATTTCCTGAGACGGATTGGCAATTGCCATGGTAAGTCCTCTCGAAATTGCCATAGTAAGGAAGGCTGTATTCACATTCATTCTCTGTGGCAGGCCAAAAGAGATATTTGACAATCCACAAATTGTTGCATAGCCTCTTTCATAGCAAAAACTTATAGTATCAAGAGTATTAAGCGCAGCGCTTGGATCTGCTCCAACAGTCGCCACAAGGCCGTCAACAACAATATCTTCTATACCAAGTCCTAAATCATAGGCTTTTTTGCTAAGAGTAATGATATTGTCTTTCTTTTCATCAAGATCTTTTGGAAGACCCTCAGGACTTAAAGGAAGAAGGACAAACATGGCTCCGTATTTTTTCGCGAGCGGGAGGAATTTCTCAGCCTTACCCTTCTCAAGCGATATCGAATTAATGAGTGCTCTTCCGGAATAAATACGAAGTGCTGCCTCCATAACCTCAGGGCTTGAAGTATCAATACAAAGTGGAAGGTCGGTAATACCTGAGACTTCTTCCATTACACTTAGCATCATTTCCTTCTCATCAATTCCACTCATTCCAACATTGATATCAAGAATTGACGCGCCTTCTTCTTCCTGATTTCTTGCAAACTCGGAAACCATATCAAGGTTCCCCTCTCGAAGCTCTGCCTGAAGCTTTTTCTTGCCTGTGGGATTAATTCTCTCACCGACGATCATAAACAGATCGTCCATGCCAAAGGAAAGCGCTCGTCTCTCTGAGGAAAGATATCTTCTGCCACATATCTTTCTGGGCACAGGATTTCCATCTTCGCCTGTTATATTTGCAGGATTTAAATCATCGTATGTTTTTTTCAAAAGAGCTATAAATTCCGGTGTAGTACCACAGCACCCTCCAAGGATTGATGCTCCGCAGCCGATGAGTTTTTTCATCTCGCTGACAAAAACATCGCTTTCCATGTCGTAGATGGTATTGCCCTCTGAATCCACCTTGGGAAGTCCGGCATTGGGCTTGGCAATTATAGGAATGCTTGTAACTGACGACATACTGCTGATGATATCCATCATCTTGTCAGGACCTGTAGAACAGTTTGCACCGATGGCTGCTGCGCCTAAAGCCTCAAGACATATTGCAGAAGCTGCAGGGTCTGAACCGAAAAGTGTTCTTCCGTCAGCTTCAAAAGTCATTGTGATGATCACAGCAAGGTCAGAAACCTCTTTGGCGGCAATCAGAGCTGCTCTGCATTCCTGAAGACTCATCATTGTCTCAATTACAAGAAGATCAACACCTGCTTTATCCAGAATACGGATCTGCTCTTTATAAACTTCAATAAGTTCTTCAAAATCCAGATCTCCTACCGGCTTAAGCTGTCTTCCTGTCATGGTAAGATCACCTGCAATCAGAGTTTTATTACCGACAGCTTCTCTTGTGATACTTACAAGATCAGTATTTATCTGAACTATATTCTCCGCAAGGCCGTATTCTTCAAGTTTAATCCTGTTACTGGTAAACGTTGGCGCATATACAATATCAGAGCCAGCATCTGCATAAGCCTTCGATAATTTCTGCATAACGTCTTTATGCTCTAAAATCCACTTTTCAGGGCAAACTCCTGCCGGCATTCCGGCTTTCATCAGATTACTGCCGGTTGCGCCATCGAGGAATACTATTCTTTCTTTGCAAAACTCAAGGAATTCATTTCTGTTCATTTACTCTTACCTTATCAATTAAAATAGGGATAGCTCCGAAAATCAAAATTGCTAAAACCATGACCAAAATCGGCTTTTGCCACATGGTATATGATGGTATTATGCCATTTTGAGATAATATATCAAGTGTTGAAATTATCATAACGTGATAAAAATAAATCAAGGAAGATGCTCTTTTCCCAAGATAAGCAAGCGCATTTACGCTATTTATACGGCATTCAGAGATCATCAAAAGTGCAATTACTATAATTACAGAACCTATATAGACTTCCTTACTTCCCAATACAAACTTCTCGATAACACTCAGAGCACATCCAAAAGCCAAAATCAGGAGATTCCTTGGCAAAAGAGCTTTTGCCTTCTCATTATACTTGTCCTGTCCAAGGTCATTATTTCTTTTTAAAGAAATGTCTGTAAAGACAACCCCCATCAAAACAAATGGCATACCAACAAAAAGCCAGTTTCTGAGTATATACCAGGTAGAAATGCTTATATCAAAAGGTCTTATTGGATAAACTGTCTGCAAAATCTCACCGAAGAACAGAATCCCTAAAAGCAAAACGATAAGCCATTTGTACCACTTCCGAAGTACTGGCGCGAAGATAATTATCAGAATATATACATAGATCAGCGCAAACAGGTACCAAAGATGATCAAAAACATAAGACTCATCATATATATATCTTCCGGAATTGAATAAAAAGAAAGTCCTTGTCTCATAAGCATTGAACTTGTCATGAAGCCAATATCCAAAGCTCCAGCCTTTTGAAAGAAAATAGCAAAGTGAAAAAATCAAATAACAGGCATAGACTATTGCCGTTACCTTTAAAAGCTTAATAAGTCTATCCTTTGTAAACTTACGGATTTCGGTAGTATTTCCAGCGTATGAACCATCTCTTTTAACCAAAAGAAATCTCCCGGAGATTGCAAAGAAGAAAGGAACTGCAAATCTTGAAAGAGCAAAAACCACATCTCCAAATGTCCCGGGAAAAGGCGCATGTATAGTTATCACAAAAAGACATGCTATGAACTTTATTGCATATATAAAACTATTATCGTTTGATCTTTCCATAGATTTCCTTGTATGCAAAACAAGCACTGATCATTCTCCATCAGTGCTTGAATCTATTGTTGAAAATTCGTAGGTACTCTGGGTTTCGACAGAAATGCCCTCGCCTTCAGGAACCTCTCCGTGAAGAACTTGTAATATTACCTGGGCTCTGCTGTTAGCTCTCTCATAGTACTGCTGAGCCAGCATCTCCGAGTCAGAATCAAACTCGTTGTCGTAAGCCATATGATAGAATTCATCGGCCTTCTGCATATAATCTGCAGCTTCTACAGATATGTCGGCTATTCCGGAGAATTCATCCGGAACAGGTGCCTCTGCCATAGTCTTATAAGTTAAATTCATCTGATCCAAAAGATCAAGGAGCTGAATCTTAGCAGCTTCGTCATCAGGATCTAAGGCGTTTATCTCATTGTCATACCTGCTTAGATCACTGTAGAAAGTAGTCATACTCTCCCTGTAAGCTTCAAGCTTCGGATCTTCCTTCTTCCCACAACCTGTAACAAGTAATCCAATTAAAACTATAGCAATTCCGCAAACATTTAATCTCTTATTATTAAACAATTATTTCCCACCAACTTTTCTTTTAATCTTTGTACTTAGAAGCCGCACTCAGCCTTGCCATAGCTCTGGCAAGTCCCGCCTGAGATTTTTTGAATTCTTTTATAGACTGCTTCTGATTAAGATGGTCCATTGCAAATTCATAGGCTTCCAGTGCTCGTCTCTTGTCGATATCAGCCGGACTTTCTACGGTGTTTACCAGGACGATGCACTCATTGTCAACAGTATACTGCACCGAGCCGATACTAACAACACCATAAATCCAATCTCCCTTAGGAGTTTTAATCTTAATGATGCCGTCATAGATGGCGTAGATCATCTCTTCATGCCCAAAAAGTATCGCGAGTTCCCCATCATGGCAGGGCAAAATGACCTCCAGTGCCTGTCCGTCATAAAATATTCCATTGATAGAAATGACCTTAAGACCAAAGGTCTTGCTATTTTCTTCCATATTCAGGCCTCGATATCCTTAGCTTTCCTAGCCACTTCATCAATAGTTCCAACATTGAAGAATGCTGCCTCCGGATATTTGTCCATCTCTCCGCCTATGATATACATAAAGCCTTTGATGGTCTCTGAAAGAGGCACATACTTACCCTTAAGTCCTGTAAACTGCTCAGCCACATGGAAAGGCTGAGACAAAAATCTCTGAATCTTACGTGCTCTGTGGACAGTAGCCCTATCCTCTTCGGAGAGCTCTTCCATACCAAGGATAGCAATAATATCCTGAAGCTCTTTATACTTCTGCAAAATCTCCTGAACCTTCATGGCAGTTGAGTAATGAGCCTTTCCTACAATCGTCTCTTCAAGGATACGGCTTGATGACTCAAGAGGGTCAACTGCAGGATAAATACCCTGTTCTACAATCTTACGAGACAGAACCGTTGTTGCATCAAGATGCGCAAATGTTGTAGCAGGAGCCGGATCTGTAAGGTCATCCGCAGGGACATAAACTGCCTGAACAGAAGTAATTGATCCGTTTTTGGTAGAAGTAATTCTCTCCTGAAGAGCACCGAGATCTGTTGCAAGTGTAGGCTGATAACCTACGGCTGAAGGCATTCTTCCAAGAAGTGATGAAACCTCGGATCCTGCCTGTACAAATCTGAAAATATTATCGATGAAAAGAAGCACATCCTGATTCTTAACATCTCTGAAGTACTCAGCCATTGTAAGTCCGGTCTCAGCAACTCTCATACGAGCTCCCGGAGGCTCATTCATCTGACCGAATACCAGTGCAGTTTTTTCAATAACCCCTGACTCTGTCATCTCAGTCCAGAGGTCGTTTCCTTCTCTTGAACGTTCACCTACACCTGTAAATATCGAGTATCCGCCGTGCTCTGTGGCGATGTTCTGAATAAGTTCCTGAATAAGAACGGTCTTGCCTACACCCGCTCCTCCGAAAAGACCAATTTTACCGCCTTTTGCATATGGCGCAAGAAGATCGATTACCTTGATTCCGGTCTCAAGTATCTCAACAACAGGGCTCTGATCCTCAAGCTTTGGTGGTTTTCTGTGGATCTCCCATTTTTCGCTTGCATCTACGCTTCCCTTTTTGTCGATAGCTTCGCCAAAGACATTAAAGAGTCTGCCAAGTACCTGGTCACCGACCGGGACTTTAATTGGACCACCTTCAGATACAACTTCCATATCCTTTGAAAGGCCCTCACTTGGAGAAAGCATGATGCATCTGACTATATCTCCGCCGACATGCTGAGATACTTCCATCACTCTCTTTTCTCCACCCACTGTTACAGTCAGGGCGTCTCTGATATATGGAAGCTGAGCATCCTTAAATTGTACGTCTACTACAGGTCCCATGACCTGAACAATCTTACCGTTTTCCATGCTTCTTTATTTCCTTGCTGCGCTTAAGCGCTTTGGCTCCGCTGACAACCTCAGTGATCTCCTGTGTGATCATAGCCTGTCTCTGGCGGTTATAGCTCTTTTTCAGGTCAACGATCATCATCTCTGCGTTCTTGTTGGCATTGTCCATGGCCATCATTCTGGACTGTTGAACGCTGCAGAAGGACTCGACCAGCGCTCCGTATATGTACCCTGTCACATAATTTGGAACAATATTGTCCAAAACTGCTGATGGCGATGGTTCCATTAGAAATTCTTCATACATATTTCCACGAATCGGTGCTTTTTTCCTCTTCAGCGCCGAAAGGAAATCAAGTGGCAAAATTCTTTCAATCCTTGCATCGCAGGTATTTCCTCTTATGGTCGTGAATATGATATAGAACTCATCAATCTTCCTGTTATAGTAATAATCCATTATCTCAGCAGATATTTTTCTTGCTCTGTGAAGCGTTGGATTCTGAGATGTGAAAGGGAAAAACTCTTCGATATCTACATTTTCCGAATTGAAATGATATCTGCCGACCTCTCCGATCACAAAAAGCTTGTTTTCACCCTTTTTATTAGCAAGTGCTTCCTCCGTAAGCTTTATAACATTATGGTTAAAAGCACCTGCCAGACCCTTATCATCTGTAAAAACGAGATAACCACGTTTCTTTTTGCTCTCAGGTATATCATCTCTAAGCTCAAGGAAAATATTCTTTGTTCCCTCAGGAAGGTTGTTAACAACTCTTTCGATCATGTCCTTCGTGGCGTAGAAGAAAGGCTCTGTGTCCGATAGCATCTTCTTTGCCTTTCGAAGCTTGGTCGAGGAGATCATATACATCGCATTTGTAATTTTCTTTGTGTCACTTACACTTGCGATCCTTTCGCGGATCTCTTTTATATTAGCCAAATTACTGTACCTTTATATCTTCGTTAAATTCATCAATAAGGTCATATATCCTCTTCTTAAGTTCATCCGAGAGGTCTTTTGTCTTCTTGATCTCATTGCATACATCTTTGTGTTCGTTGTTGAAGAAGGTAATAAGCTTTTCCTTGTATTCGTTGACTTTCCTTACAGGAACGTGGTCAATTCTCTTAGAGCCAGCTGCAAGTAGTATCAGTACCATTTCATGCATTGCAAGCGGATGCTCCAGGGGCTGCTTTAGAAGTTCCATCAGGACCTGTCCGTGATTAAGCTGATTCCTTGTCACCTCATCAAGGTCTGATGAAAACTGTGTAAACACAGCCATTTCCCTGTACTGCGCAAGATCTACTCTTATGCTTCCGGTAGCTTTTTTCATTGCCTTGGTCTGAGCTGCGCTACCTACACGGGATACTGAAAGTCCTACATTAACCGCAGGTCTCATACCGGCAAAGAATAGGTCACTTTCAAGGAATATCTGACCATCAGTAATAGAGATAACGTTTGTCGGAATATACGCAGAAACATCTCCTGCTTGTGTCTCAATAATAGGAAGCGCTGTAATTGAGCCTCCTCCAAGATCATCTGAGAGTTTACTTGATCTCTCAAGAAGTCTTGAATGCAGGTAAAAGACATCTCCCGGATAAGCCTCACGTCCCGGTGGCCTCTCAAGAAGTAGTGATAATGCCCTGTAAGCAACAGCATGCTTGGAAAGATCGTCATAAACGATAAGCACGTCTTTTCCTTTGTACATGAAGTACTCAGCAAGTGCAGTTCCTGAATAAGGTGCAATATACTGAAGCGGAGCAGGATCTGATGCTGTAGAACTTACAACAATTGTATACTTCATCGCTCCGGTCTTTTTAAGAGTCGTTATGAGCTGGGCTACAGTTGAAGCCTTCTGACCTATTGCTACATAGATACAGATAACTCCTTTGCCCTTCTGGTTGATGATTGTATCGAGAGCAATTGAAGTCTTGCCGGTCTGTCTGTCGCCGATAATAAGCTCACGCTGGCCTCTTCCAATGGGGAACATGGTATCAATAGAAAGAATACCGGTAGCCATAGGCTCATTTACCGACTGTCTTTCAACAATTCCCGGTGACCTCTCTTCAACGGCGCGATATCCACTCTCTTTGATATCTCCCTTGCCATCAATTGGTGCACCGAGAGCATCAATAACTCTTCCAATAAAAGCTTCTCCGACAGGAACACCGGCCTCTTTGTAAGTGCGAACGGCTCTGCTTCCCTGTCTTATGCTTCTTTCATCACCAAAAAGGATACACCCGATATGATCATCTCTGATATCCTGGGCCATACCCTTGGTTCCGTCTTCAAATTCAATTATCTCTCCGTAGAAAGCGTGCTCAATTCCTTCGACATTGGCTATACCGTCACCTATCCAGGTAACAACGCCTACTTCCCTGCCCTTTATGGAAAGGTCAAAGTCTTCAACCTTTTGTTTGAGCATAGGAATAATGTCTTTTGAATGAACGCTTCCAAGTTCGGTCCGTAGCTGTCTGGCTCTGCCCTTGTCGCTCCAGTCGTACTCTAAGCCGCCACAGGAAACTATAAAGCCTCCGCCTACTTCAGGATCATTTATAACCTTAAGCTTAACATCGGGATTGCCCAGCTTGTCTGCTATAAGCTGTCTAATGCTATTAAGCTGTGACTCCGTCGGCGGAGTTGAGGCATAGCGCAGTGTAGCTTTAATCTTTTTATCCATTATTAGCCCTTGCCTCATTTATGAATTTATCGTAGAGCAAACTGTCATCCTCTGAGCTGTGCTTGGTTGCAGCGATCTTGGCAGCTGCATCGATAACCATATCCTTAAGCTCATCGGCATGAAGTTCTCTTTCCTTCTCAGCCTCTGCTCTGGCGTTTTGTCTTGCCTCTTTTACTATCTTGTCGCCGGTCTTTCTGGCATCCATAACGATTCTCTCGTACTC
The DNA here is from genome assembly GCF_000421405.1 of Butyrivibrio sp. NC2007. Classification (GTDB taxonomy): domain Bacteria; phylum Bacillota; class Clostridia; order Lachnospirales; family Lachnospiraceae; genus Butyrivibrio. The sequence continues at coordinate 98,726 of NZ_ATWY01000001.1, read as the reverse complement.
TTCATAACCGAGCTTTTTGATATCTGAGAGAATCTGCTCTTTTTCCTCGTCGGCAAGTTCAATTTTCTTCTCATATTCTTTTTTAATGGCACGTGCTTCAGCAGTTGCCTTATCTGCAGCCACGGTAGCCTCGTCCACTTCTTCCTGTCTCTTTTTGATGATCTCATCGATCTTTCCGAACAGGAATTTCTTCACAAAGAATAAGAGTATAAGAATATTTATTACTGTGAATAATATGTTAATCAGGCTTATACTTAACACTTTGCTTCCCCTTTTCTTTCGGTGTTTATGAGAAAAGAATGATCATGATAGCTACAACGAAACCATAGATAGCTGTTGCCTCTGCAAGAGCACAACCAAGGATTAGAAGTCTCATGATCTTGCCGTCTGCTTCGGGCTGTCTTGCAACTGCATCTGTAGCCTTTGCTGTTGCAAGGCTGATGCCGATACCTGCTCCGATACCTGTGAATGCAGCGATAGCTGCTCCGATTGCTGTTAAACTCATTTCTTATGTCCTCCTTTTATTCAACTGCTTCCTTGATGTATAACGATGTCAAAAAACAAAATACATATGCCTGAATACAACCGTCGAATATATCAAAGTAAATACTAAGTGCTGCAGGCAATATTATTGGTACCACATGTTTGATCAGCTCCATAATGACCGTGGCTCCGAGGATATTACCGAAGAGTCGCATACACAGTGACAAAGGTCTTATAAAGAGCTCTAAAACATTCATAAATGTTATTACTGCCATGGGCTCTGTGAAACTCTTTAACCACTTTTTAGGACCTTTTTTAATTATTCCGGCAAGCTCAACAAGCACGATGCTCATAAGGGAAAGAGCCAATGTGACATTCAGGTCCATGGTTGGCGGAACCAGTCCAATCAGCCCGATCATATTTGAAAAAGCAATGAAGATCAGCACTGTAACTATATATGGTGCATATCCGATAGCCTCTTCTCCCAGCAGTTCTCCAACTACACCTCTGATCCATAATACGGCTGATTCTACTGCCGCCTGTCTTTTTGATATATTGTGGACCTTCAGATTACTGGTAAGTGCAACTATCATGACGATCAAAATCGCAAGCACTATCCAGGACACCACTACCGATTTGTAGATGTCAAAAAAACCGTTTCCAAAAGGCACATGGATCAAGGTCTTGTCTGCCATAAGCAGCTCATTAAGCATCTCTTTCATGGAAACATCTCCCTGATAAAATCTTTACTTCTTGTTATTCTTCTTTACTTTACGCCGAAGCTTTCTGTACTTTTTGCTGTCGAATTCCTTCTTTTGCGGAAGTTCTTCACCTTTTTCCTTGGCAAGTTCTTCCTTATACTCAGAGATTTCGTCGGTCAACTGCTCAAGTTCATCCTCTTCTTTTATTTCAGCTGCAGTTTCTGTAATCTTTTCACGTACCTTGGTTTGTAGCTCATCGGTGTCATCATAGAAGATTGTTTCCTTATTCTCGATTCTGTCAGAAACCTTCATAACAAATCTTCTGAATATCTTGGGCACTTTTCCGCCATGTCTCTTAATAATATTTACTATAATGATTATTATAACAATAATCATTACAATTGCTAAAAGAAATATAGCAATAATGATAAATCCAATATTTTGTGCATTGCTTACACCATAAGAAAGAGTATGGGTATTACCCTTTAGCTCGTAAGTCGAGTATGCACCCATTTTTCCTGTAGGTGTCAGTTTCACTTTGGAATTTTCTGTAACCTCGTACAGAGCGTAATCAGTGGACCTTGCAAATTTTCCAAAGACCTCAAGCACCTGATTGTAATTATTGTCAGGTTTAAAGCGTATCTGATGAACATCCTGACCGTCATCCGGTATAGTCAGCTCAATTATTTCCATTTCATCAAGGCTGCTGTTATTGTTTTCTTCATTTAGAAGAATTGTTCTTGTAGCCTCAATCTTATCGCCTTCCCTGAAGTTGCCGTCAACAAGCAGTATTGACTGATTCTTTTCAGCAGAATCTTCGATAGCCAGAGTTGTTCTGTAAAGCTTATAAGTTGCAGTTGCTGTAACATCACAGACAAGCCTGTCAACTTCCGGAACATCCCAGTCTACATAGTATCCTTCTTTTTCGGGTACAGATGGATATTCCTCCGGCTTTAAGCTCTCTCCGTATTTCTTATTGAGTCTGTCTACCTGTTCGCTTCCATCTTCAAGGTCTTCATCTTCAAGGACAAAGTTTACAGTGATATTAGAGAATTCATGAGGAAGATCTCTGTACTTTATTTCCTCTGTCACATCTTCATCAGTGCCGGTACTTAGAGGAACTACTTCAAGTTTTTCTTCGCTTTCTTCAGTTTCCTGCATGATTTCTTCAAAAACTTCATTTTTCTCAACTGCAGCATAACTGATAGGTTCAGCCTTTAATGCATAGCTTACTCTGTCTATTCCCGCAAGATCATCACTTACAAAGTAGTTATTTCTTACTTCACCCTTTTCTGCAATATGACCTGATATCGCGCCATACCAGTTCTCAGCTCTGGTTACACTGACCAATGTAAGGCAGTCCTTGATGTGCATTCCATCACCGGTTATTCCACCGACATAGGTATTTCCGTCAAGTTCGCCCTTTGCATAAGACTCTACAATGTAAGATACAGAAGAGCCTGCAACTCCGCCAACATAGTTACCGTCAGTTGACTCAATCTTTGCATAGCTTCCGCAGTTAAGGATGGTACCCATTTCCTGAAGTCCACAGATACCTCCTGCATAATCTTTCTGGCTCTCAATATTTCCGTAGTTTCTGTTATTTCTAAGAACACACTTGGTGATATAGGATGAATTGAGGTTTGCATCCTTTATACCTGTGATATCGCCCTCTTTATCAAACTCGTACTCAATTGCCATAGTTCCTGCAATACCGGAAATATCTATATCACCTTCACATTTCCCGAAATTAAAGCAGGAATCAACTGTCGCATCTGTTGTATATGATGCTTCCTGATAGGACTCATCTGAATACATGGTTGTGTAATCTTTATCAAGTACTCCGTCAAGAGCATCCGTATAAAGATTAAGAATATTGTTGAACTGATCGTTTACAGCCTGAAGATCTCCGACCAAAACTCCCGTTGCATTGTTCATCTCAGAGTTTAAAAGTCCAAAGTTATCATTCATTGCAGCCATGTTATCTGCAAGGCTGTTGGTGTGAGCTCTGTATTCCTCATCAAGTCTGGGGAACCTGATGTCATCTCTTCCGGCGACATTTCCCAGAATTGACTTGGTCTGCTGACCTGCCTTTGAGAAACTATCAGATGCAGCACTTAGATTATTCATGGCACTCTCTGCATCAGCTCTGGACGCATCAGACATCTCACCGACGTGATTACCGTATATTGTGGCGAGAGTTGTAGAATAATGCTGCAGATCATCTGTGTACTGAGAGGATCCACCCTGTTTTGTGACCGGATTTACATACTTATCTCTTGCGTAATTGTCTGCTTCTCGTTGAGCTTCTTTTACAGCTTGTTGATGAGCATTACTTTCCTCAGTTACGGATGAATCAGGAAATGCTGACTCGTCGGCTGTATGTTTCCAACTTCCCTTTGCATCACAATCTTCTCCTGACCCGATTACAGACCGGTCGAATTGGGTGTTTAATCCAGGATTTCTATCCCATTCAGATAAATCTGCTGTTCCTCCTGAGGAAAGATAGTATGCTATACCCGTAACATTTTCCTGCATGATCTGATAATTATAATTGGGCGTATATGCTGCATTATAGTTAGCATTGTATTGCTGAGCAGCACTTTCAAGTACGAGTTTCGCTTCATCGTACTGTTTTTTCTCATCCTCACTGACTATATAGTTCTCAACATTCAAATCTTTTACAGCATTTTTCAGATCATCAGCTGATTGTTTTGTGCTTGAAGCACCACTGGAAATATTGTCTATAGGGCCTCCGTTCTTGGTCGTCTCATCAAGAACATACTCAACCCTTGAAAATGCTTCATTAGTAGCGCCGGAAATATCATTGGCGTAGTCAATTGTGCCGTTTGCAATAAACTTGGTATCCTGAACAGCCTGACCTGTAAACTTCTGAATTATAGCAAGTCGTGCAGACACAACATCAGACTGATTCTTGGTATCGGCAAGGGTTGCAGATACTGTGTCATGAAGCTGAGCTATAGCTTCTGAAAGCTGATAAGCGATATCAGAAGCAAGATCTACCTGAATGTAGGGCTCTGCCTGTCCTACAATGCCTCCTACATCTTTTCTTCCCTTTATCTTGCCATTATTAGAACAGCTATACAGATATCCGGACTGTCTTCCTGCAATACCACCTACGTTATATCCAACGTGCTCGTATCCGATCTCACCGTTATTGATACATCTTGATACGATACCGATTGAGAGTCCGACAATTCCGCCTGTATCAGAAACAGTTACATCAGAACTTGCTTCGTCGTCTTCCTTGCTGATTCCATTCTTGATAAGTGTAAGAACCTTATTAAGGTTTTCCATTGAATCAACTGTAATTTCAGTATCAGTATTGGTGGTATTTACCATAGCTTCATTTCTGCAGTTTGCGATATTACCCATGTTCTCGCCGCAGATACCGCCGGTAAAATGTACACCACTGATAAAGCCTTCAGATGAACAAAATGAAACATTTCCTGAAAGCTGATTCATGCCGACAATTCCACCAATATAATCGTTACCTTTTACAACTCCTCTAAATGAGCAATCTTTGATAAGTCCGTAGTTTTCACCGGCAATACCACCGATGATAACAGGGTTTCCTGCAGGAATTACAGAACCTGAAACATTAAGATTCTGAATTACAGCATTTTTCTCAACGTGAATAAATAGTCCAACATAGGACTGGCCTTTTAAAATGTTTATCTCAGAGATTGTGTGACCCTGTCCGTCAAATACTCCCCCAAAGTCAGGGATTCCATAGAACTCCTTACCAACAAGAGAAATATCCGATGTCAGGAGAATTTTTTTGTTGTCTGACCACGTGTTTAATTTACAGTTATCTACAAACTCTAAAAACTCATCAACATTAGAGATCTCAATTGTTTCTATTTCGGCAGGAACAGCTGCAGCAATATCATCTTCAATATCTGCATCTACATCAACTTTATTTTCAGCAGCTCTCTCCTGCGTTCCTGTAGTTATAGCATTTTCCTGAGTCGTATCTTTTTCGGGATCATTTTCAGCAAAGCTGATAAGGCCTGAAGTTGTAAATAGCGTAATAGCCATTAAAGAAGCTAAGATCTTTTTTCTCATATCAAATGCCCTCCCCTTCATTACCATCCGGGGTGGTATCCTCATTTCCACTATTTTCATCAAGCATGGTAACGTCGCTATTCTCGATATAAGCACTGACATTACCCTTAACCACAGCATGAACTACACCGTTGATAGTTCCGTCGATGTGTCCTCTTACAATACCGTCAATACGCATAGCTCCTGCAACCTGTCTGGTCTGAAGGGGCATGTTCATAACGAAAGCTGTAAGCTCGATTACCTTATCTCCCACAAGAAGTATCTGAGGAAGAACAAACATGGTAACGATAATGGAAATAATTGTTCCTCGTCCAAGGCATTTACCGATTCCGTAAATAACCGCATCAGAAGTCATCTTACCTATAAGTATTCCGGCAACAGCCATCATGGTTCCGGAAGTAATGATTGTTGGGAATGATAGGTTCATGGTATCAATGATGGCATCTCTTTTACCCATCTTCTCACGAAGTTCAGTGTATCTGCCGGCTATTACAATAGCATAGTCGATATTGGCACCCATCTGAATAGAGCTTACGATAAGGTAGCCAAGGAAGAAAAGATTCTCATGCTGGATTGCAGGGAAAGAGAAGTTTATCCAGATACATCCCTGAATTACCGCAATAAGAAGAACGGGCATACCGGCTGACTTAAATGTAAAAAGAAGAACAATAAGTACCGCCAATATGGAAATGATGGATGTAACCTTGGTATCTCTTGCGTTACATTTCTTAAGGTCGTACTGGCTGACAGTATTTCCTACAACGTAGATCTTATCTTCGTCATAGTATTTCTCAGCTATCTTATGGAGCTTCTCTATAAATGCAAAAGACTCTTCTGACTCTTCGGGAAGGTTCATATAAACCAGTATTCTTGAGTAGTCAGGTCCCTGAAGCTGCTTCTTGGCAAACTCCATCATTGTATTTGCATCTTCGAGTTTCTGCATCAGTTCATCATCAAGTGTTACATATCCCTCTTTTACTTCCTGATATACAAACATGAACATATCAATAAGAGGAACTTTATAGTTGGCAAGACCGTTTACAGCCTTGGCATAATCTTTATCATTAACCGCATAGGCAGCATAAATAAGCTCTGCGATCTCATAGTCAATATCAAGGAGCTCGGAGAACTGTCTGGGAGAGAGCTTGTCTGTAAGAGTATATCCGCCAATAGCCTCAGTGTTAGCAAGACCTGTGATGCTTGAAACTTCATCATAGGTCAATAGATCATCGATAAGCTTTTTCTCTGTCTCGTAATCAACTGACGGGAAAACAAGCGCAACCATAGGGTTGGTCGGGAAGTTCTCATCCTGAAGGTTCTGAGCTTCCTGCACCTCATTGGTAAGAGGCGGATGGATCTTGGTATAACCGTAAACGTAAGGTGTTTTGGATGATACAAAATTGGCGATTATGATGATCACTACAAATAAAGGCGCAATAATGTATCTTGATGCATAGGCAAACTTACCTACAAAAGGAATAGGCGGCACGAAATTTCTGTGCTTTGTCTTTTCCATGAGCTTGGCAAATACCATGATAAGTCCCGGCATCAGAAGGAATACTGACATAAGACTCAGGATAATAGCCTTTATCAGAACGATACCAAGGTCTACACCGATACCAAACTGCATAAACAGCATAGCAACAAGACCGCCGATGGTGGTCAGTGAGCTTCCCGTTATCTCAGAAATAGATTTTGTAAGAGCTATAACTGTCGCTTCTCTGTAAGGAAGGCCCTTTGAGAGCTCTTCCTTATATCTGTTCAGGTAAATAATTGCATAGTCAACAGACAACGCCAGCTGAAGAACTATTGTTACAGAATCTGATACAAAAGAAATTGTTCCAAGGAAGAAGTTCGTTCCCATCTGTACCAGAGCCGCGCTACCGAAAGTAATAAGAAGTACCGGTATCTCAGCATAAGCTTCGCAGGTAAAAAGAAGTACTGCCAGTACGACAAATACTACCAGAACCGTGATAACACTCATCTCCTTCTCAATAAGAGCTGAATGTACGTCACCAAGTTCAGTTGAGAGATAAGTGTCATAAGGTTCAAAGTACTCTTTTACCGCATCAAGTGATGTAAGGCACTGTTCATCGTCTTCATCATAATCGAAGGTGATATTAAAAAGAGCTGATCCATTGTTGTAATGGTCTTTTGAATCATCAACTTCTGCGGAAAATACACCCTCAATATCTTCCACATCCTTCTGGATCTTCAGGGCCTGTTCATATGAGATGTTTGCCACCATTACTTTGGCTGTGCCATAGGTGGTAAACTGCTCCTCCATCAGATCAAGACCCTGTCTTGTTTCAGTGGTACCGGGAAGGTAGTATGCAAGATCATTTTCTACCCCTACCCAGTTACTGGCTACAAATGCAAAAATACCAAGTATTGCATAAATAAGAAAAAACAGATTGCGCTTATCTACGATAAATGCGCATATTTTCAGCATAAAACTGCCGGCTTTTTCATTTTCTTCCATAACAAAAACAACTCCAACACATTATATTTTTTGACAAGACCTTAATTGGTCTCAGAAATTTCTGCAGCAAGCAGATAGATAAGAGGTGAGTTCCAATAGATTGTGATCTCGTTGGTTGAATAACTCTGAGCATTATCCGCATAGCATTTAGCACTTGCTGCTCCTCTAAGTACATTCTGGACATAAGGGTCATTGAGTCCACTGTTAGGACCGCCTACAAGCATACCCGGTACAGTTACGCCCTTAGCCTGTGAAGGTCTGTGGTGCGGATGATCAGAGTAAATTGTTCCAAACTCTGTAAGGAAACAGTAGCCTGTAGCGTTATTACCAAACAGATAGTTAAGCTGCATGTCTGCAACGTTCTTGTTGTAAGTATCAATAAGTCCCTTCATCATGAACATATACTGACCATTATTGGCAATGGTAAGGTTACTTCCCCATGGATAAGCTCCAACTATTGAAGAGCCATATGCGTACTTGGCAGAATTGGATACCACTTCTTTTGCCATCTTGTTTGCTTCGGACTTAACCATTTCAAGTGTAGCTGCATCAGCATCCTTAGCTGTAAGATAAGCATATCCGCCGTATCCTGCTACGCCCTGCCAGCCAAGTGAGTACCCGTTATCAGGAAGCTCGTTCTTTAGAAGTTCCTCATAAGCCTTATCTCCGGTTGTCTTAAAGAGTTCTGCATACGCCCAGAATCTCTCATCTACGTCATTAACATCTTCATACTCACCTGTAGAGATATCAGCAGGATTTTTATAGCCCTTCGGATCGCGAGGTGTCTTTGCGATATATTCAGCGGCCTTCTTGGCAGCATCAAGGCACTTGTCAGCATATTCCTTGTCAATTCCGGCATAAACTCGTGATGCCATGGCCATTACACCTGCAAAGTCTGCAGTTGAAGTGGTTGTCACAGGCATGATAACAAGCTCATCAGTCTCTTCCTCAGGCATGATCTCTCCCGGGAAGTTTCTGCATGTTACCTTGTGATATACTCCGCCGTCTTCTCTTTGCATCTTAAAGAGCCAGTCGAGTTCATATTTTGCCTCATCAAGGATATCTGGTATTCCGTTACCACTCTCAGGAATTCCGACAGCATCATCAAATACACCGGGATAGTTCTCATAAGCAAGGAGAAGATCAGCAACAGCCTTAGCTCCTGCTACCGAGTATCTGCCATAATCTCCTGCATCATGCCATCCGCCTGATACATCGAGCTTCTTGGAAGCATCCTCATATAAAACTGCCATATCTGAGTGGCAAACAAGGTGAGCAAATTCGCCTGCAAGATCCTTTGTAAGCTCTGTTCCGCATCTCTGATAGTAAAGCATCTTGATTGATGCCTTGAAGGCATCATCATATACATTTTTGGAGATCTTAAAGCTGTGAGATACTGCATCTCCGGCTTCTACATGATATGTTCCTTCATCAGTGATATCAGAGAAATTAAAGATAGCTTCCTTCTCTCCGGTATCCGGATCATCAATGCTGTTCTTGATTTCTTTTTCAAAAACGCTTTCACCTGTATCTTCATTGATAAGAACAGCTGTCTTATTAAGAGCTGATCCTCTTAATGTAGCGCTCTTGTATGAACCTGGAAGATATCCAATCTGATTTACAGCAATATCAGGCACATCAACACCTCCACTGCTTGCAACTCTGTTGGTAGCATCTATCAAAGTAAGTTCAAAGTTATCGAAATATACATGGTGTTCAGGAGTATTCTTATCCATATCCTCTACGACGCCCATGTTAAAGCAAAATCTGGGAGCCGGATCTCCTGTCTCATTCATGGTAAATGTATATTCGTGGTTCTGTTTTTCTTTTCCTATCTTTAAATGGTCTTCAAAATATGCGTGATAATCACCGCTGTTTAGCTGAAAACGCATTTCGAGCCACTTGTCTTCTATATCTGAATAGCAATCAAAAGTAATCTTGTAAACACAGCCCTCATCGAGAGAAAAGCCATCATGATATAACTGAACCCCGTGTGCAACAGTTCCAAGGTTCTTAATATCTACATCAAGTTCACCGTCCCCTGTAACTGAAATCTCAGCCAATCCATCCTGGCAAAAAGTCCCCCAAAGTTCGGTGCCATTTGAAAAGTCTCCATTTTCCAGCATGTTTTCACCGGTAAGCTCAATGGGCTCCACTTCCTTTTCAGTCTCGGCAGTTTCTTCTGTACAAGACTCCTCAGTAGTAAGTTCTTGCGTCGCCTGTTCCTGCACTTCCGGAGTTTCCTCCGTTACTTCAGGCGTAACAGTTTCAGCATTTCCGCAGCCAATCATGCCCGCCGCCAAAAATGCGGACAAAGCCACAGAAAAAATCCTTTTCATAAAATTCCTTTTCATAACTTCCCTCTCTTTATAAACAGACCTTATTTAAGGTCATATTCCAGCTTTACTGTAATAGAAGCAGTCTTATTTCTGGATGTCGTATCGAATGCTCCGTCATAGGAGTAACTGCTTGTACCTGAATTAGTTGCAGTAATCTGGAATACTCCAAGACTTGAGTTTCTAAGTTTTCCAACTTTTGCACCGGAATTCTTGGCCATTATATCGATTCTCTCTCTTGCATTGGCAGTTGCCTGCTCGATAAGAGAGAGCTTAAGGTCATCAAGACCTGTGTAGTAATACTCGGGAGCCTGTGACTCGAATTCAACGCCGGTCTCAAGAAGGCTTGAGATATCTCTTGAGATCTTCTCTACCTTGTCGATATCTGTTGAAGTAACAGATACAGACTGGGACAGGCTGTATCCGTCCTGTTCTCTTCCGATGTAATTACCGTTGTCATCATAGATGTCCTTGTAAGTTTTCCAGATATCAACTGAATTGAAGATTATCTCATCTTCTGTTATTCCGTTGGCAATAAGGTAGTTCTTAACTACAGCACTGTCTTTCTTTATCTTGTCATAAGCTGCTTTTGAAGTGTAATCGGCAGCAGAAAAAGAGCCTCTCCAGATAATAAGGTCAGACTCAAAATCTACATTTGCACTTCCTGTTGCTGAAATTGTATGAACACTCTCTGATCTGAAATGAGACAGTCCAAGTGCTAAACATAAGCAGCTTGCCACAATACTAAGTCCAATGATAAGAGCTGTAAGCCAGCTCTTATTAGTCTTTGCATTTTCCATTTCCCTCTCCTCAAAAACAAACCCTTAGTTCTTAAAGCTGTGTACAGGTGCCGGTATTCTTCCTCCTCTGTTTACAAATTCATCACAGGAGAACTTGTTTACAGGCATTATTGGCGCATATCCCAAAAGTCCGCCAAACTCAACAGTCTCACCGACGCCTTTTCCGATAACAGGAATAAGTCTTACAGCTGTTGTCTTCTGATTGATCATACCGATTGCCATCTCATCCGCAATGATTCCTGCTATTGTTGTGTCCTTGGTATCTCCGGGGATTGCGATCATATCAAGTCCAACAGAACATACACAGGTCATGGCTTCGAGTTTCTCTAATGTAAGTGCTCCGGCTTCTACTGCATCGATCATTCCCTGATCCTCACTAACAGGGATGAATGCTCCGGAAAGTCCTCCGACATAACTTGATGCCATTACTCCGCCCTTTTTAACCTGATCATTTAAAAGAGCCAGAGCTGCAGTTGTACCGGGTGCTCCGGCGTGTTCTACTCCAATCTCATGGAGTATGTCAGCAACACTGTCACCAATTGCAGGTGTAGGTGCAAGAGAAAGATCAATTATTCCAAATGGAACGCCAAGTCTCTTTGATGCTTCCTGAGCGACGAGCTGTCCGACTCTGGTTACCTTGAAAGCTGTCTTTTTGATGGTCTCGCACAGCACTTCAAAGTTCTCACCTCTTACCTTTTCAAGCGCCGTCTTAACTACTCCGGGTCCGCTAACACCTACATTGATTATCTTGTCAGCCTCAGTTACGCCATGGAATGCTCCTGCCATAAACGGGTTATCATCAGGTGCGTTACAGAAAATTACCAGCTTGGCACATCCAAGTGAATCCTTTTCCTTAGTGGCTTCGGCAGTCTTCTTAACAATGGTTCCCATAAGCCTTACAGCATCCATATTGATACCGGTCTTAGTGGAGCCTACGTTTATTGACGAGCAGACAACATCTGTTGTTGAAAGTGCAAGTGGAATCGACTCTATCAGCATCTTATCCGAATCAGTCATTCCCTTGCTTACAAGAGCTGAATAGCCACCGATAAAGTTAACTCCTACTGCCCTTGCAACTTTATCAAGAGTTGCAGCTATTTTTGCGAAGTCCTCAGGGCTCTTGCATGCTGCTCCGCCGATCAGTGATATGGGTGTTACTGAAATTCTCTTATTTACAATAGGAATACCAAATTCTCTTGCAATCTGGTCTCCGGTCTTTACAAGGTCTTTTGCTGTGTCATAGATCTTGTTGTAAATGTTGTCACAAAGCTTATTAAGGTCACTGTCTATACAGTCCAAAAGGCTTATGCCCAGAGTAATGGTCCTTACATCCAGGTTTTCCTTTTCAATCATTTCGTTGGTCTCTACGACCTCGTGTATATTTATCATTGTTGCACCTCACTTAAACCCTATGCATAGAGTCAAATATCTCTTCGCGCTGACACTTTATTACTACTCCGATGTCTTTACCAAGAGTCTCAAGGTCATCAGCTACAGTATTAAATTCCTTGGCTGTCTTTGACATATCAACAATCATCATCATGTTGAAATATCCGCTGACTATTGTCTGGGAAATATCAAGAATATTGATACCTGATTCTGCAAGATAGGTGCAGACTTTGGCAATGATGCCGACAGTGTCTTTTCCGACTACTGTAATGATAGTTTTATTCATAACGCTCTCCTCCACTTCTAAATACTCAGAATTCAATTATAGGTGAAATACAGCTTCTCTCCGCAACCATTATATGAAAATCGTTGCCGTGATAAGGATTGTCACCCATTTCAATCTCGACTCTTACCGTTTCATAGGCAAGTTCGGGCAGATTGTTTTCCTTGGACAGGTGTCCCAAGAATATGCCTTTCATCTTTTCATTTAAAAGACTGCACAGAAGCTCTCCGCTCTTTTCATTGGAGAGATGCCCCTTATCGCCAAGGATCCTGGACTTCAAAACATAAGGGTAAGGCCCTGTCTGAAGCATTCTCACATCGTGATTTGCTTCCAACAAAAGAGCATCGCAGCCTGACAGAGCACTGACTGTATACTGGTCATAACAGCCAAGGTCTGTTGCGATGCCAACCTTTTTATCGCCACAATAAACTCTATAGCCGCAGGGCTCAAGAGCATCGTGGGAAATCTTCATTGGATTTATAATCATGTCACCTACTACAACAGCTTCATCTGCCCTGACAGGAACAAAGGATGAAAAGTCAATTTCACCCTTTTTGTCAGAGTTTCTGATGCCTGTAATGGTGCCTTCTGTGGCATAAACAGGAATGTGATGTTTCTTAAGGATAGTGCGAATGGCTGCTATATGATCTGTATGTTCATGGGTCACGAAAATTGCGCTGATATCATCAAATCCCAGATCCAGCTGGCACAATCCTTCTTCAATTCTTTTCTTACTAACTCCGGCGTCCACAAGGATGTGTGTATTATCTGAACCCACATAGGTACAGTTTCCGCTGCTTCCGCTGGCAATACTTGTAAATCGCATTATTTCCAATAAACCTCTATCTTATCGCCTTCTTTTATAGGCTGCATATAATCCGGTGTGGAGCCATTAAGTGTTGTTACGATGCTCCTTCCGTTTGGCTTTGAAAGATCAAAGTCGATGGCATCAAAAATATCAACAAAGATATAATCTGCCTTTCCATGAAGTGTTATAGCTTCATTGTTAACAATAATATGAAGGTCGTGAGCAAGGATATTTCTTACAACCTCAGGTTCTGCATCTTCGCTCTCGCTCTTTTCATATGTTCCGTCATCATCAGGAAGGTCATCAAAAGAGAGCTGACCATCTTTGTCAGTTTTTAGCCTTGCTTCATAGTCCATGTTCTCATAGGATTCTTCATTAGCCTGAGAAATAGCCATCTCATCGGCACTCGGAAAATCCTTATAGTAATCCATGATCATATCTTCCTGATCCTTGAACTCAACCTTAAAGTTCTCGTAAACAGGAGTGTTTATATCGCCTCTTTCATTGTTGACGATGATCACAGTATCTTCAGTAATGGTGATATCCATAAGTTCAGCAATCTGAGCTGCTGTGTTGTAGTCAAGGATCTTGACATCATCACCGGCAGAAATGTCATAGTAACCGGTCTGAGCTTCTCCGTTAACGGTTGCATATCTGGATGCTTCTACACTCTTTCCGTTTACATTTACATTGAACTTAGTCTTAAATTCAGGAATGCTCTCAATTGTAGCCTTACCGGGAGCTCCGGCAGTTGAAGGAGTAACATTTATAATGTCGTTGGCATGGATCTTGGAGTGAATATCTGCAGGCTTGCCGTTAAGCTGAATAACTGCAGCTTCACCTGGTTCACCTCTTGATGTTCTCTCCTTGCCGTTTACGGTATATTTAAGTTCTGCGCCTCTCTTAGGGAAAAGGTCCTCATTAGGGAATGCAGCCTGCATGGCAGCATCCACAATCTGAAGCTTACCATTGTCATAAATCTTGGTCTGTGTTCCGTTAAATGAAACAAAGATGAAGTTGTTGGCTTCCTCATAGTAGCTGATGCAGATACCAAGAGGAGTTACAAGAAGTGAATCCTTGTCTATTCCATCGTTGTTAAGGAAAGTAATGTTCTTCATTACTTCCTCACCTCTAAGAGCTACACGCTCCTCAGGAATATCCATATCCTTGGCTATAGCCTTGGTATATCCGGGCACACATCCGCCTCCACCAACGACAAATACAGCGCTGACAGCTCTATCGCCATTAAGGCGCTTTATTTCATCTGTAGCCTTCTGTGCCATTTCTTCAACCTTGGGCTTGATAAGACGCGAGATTTCCTTGGCACTGATGGTCTTGTTAAGGCCCATGATATCGACATATTCTACCTGATCCTGATGGCTGGCTTTGATCTTGATCTCATCAGCTGAATTAAAGTCAACCAGGCAGTGCTGGGCAATTATCTCTGTGATATCATCACCTGCTATAGGAAGCATTCCGTAGGCAGTGATTGAACCGTCATCTGTTACACAAATATCGGAAGTACCTGCTCCGACGTCTACAAGAGCAAGGTTCAACATTCTGAATCTGTCAGGGATTGCAACCATCATAGCTGCGATAGGCTCGAGAGTAAGATTTGCAACGTTAAGGCTTGCTCTCTCACATGCCTTATAAAGACCATCTACGCAGTCATCCGGAAGGAATGTAGCAATAAGCTCAACGCTTACCTTGCCTGCATTGTGGCCCTCAAGGTTTGCAATCTGATATCCATCAAGGTAGTAATGCATAACAGAATATCCGACCAGATAAAACTTAAGGTCAGATGTGTTCTTTTTAAGAAACTCCGAATACGCCTGCTCAACTGCAGCCGAATCCAGGTTATAGATATCTTCATCGGTTATGGTGTGGTTATCCGGATACTCGTACTCATAGGTTGTCCTTACAGTCTGAAGTACACGACCGGCAGCAGCTATGCATACATCTGTCAGATGGATATCTGTCTGCTGTTCAAGCTTATCCGTTACCTTTCTGATGGTAGCGCCAACCTTGCCGATGTCATGAATCTGTCCATCCAGCATAGCTCTTGTCTCATGCTTCTCAACAGCCTGAGCAATAACATTAAACTGGTTGTCATTCATATATCCGACAGTTCCAACAACACTTCTGGTTCCGATGTCGAGTCCGTAAACAACCTTCTGATCTGCCTGTTCTAAGCTTGCCATTTTGCTTTCCACTCCCCAAGTTTTTTGTCTATTTGCGCTTTGGCATAATCCAAATCGGCGCTGTTATCTATAACGAAGTCTGCATTCTCTCTAAAGGTCTTTTCATCAAGCTGCGAAGCAAAGATACTGTCTATCTTCTCGTCGCTGTAGCCTCTTGATGACTTAAGGCGACTTCGCCTTGTAGGCTCATCTGCGTAGACATACCACAGTTCATCCACAAATCTCTTATATCCGTTTTCAATCAAAAGAGCTGCTTCCACAAATACAAAGTCCAGCTGATTCTGTTCTCTCTCACTGTCTATTATATTAATAATAAATGTATTTACTGCAGGATGCAAAATATTATTAACCTTGGAAAGGAGTTTTTCATCAGCGAAAATGGCTTCTGCCATCTTCTTTTTGTCTATTTCTCCATCATCACCAACTATGCCATCTCCAAAGAGCTCAACAAGCTCATCATAGGCAGGATAGCCTTTTTTCTTGATGTCATTGGCTACAATGTCAGAATAAACAACTCTTGCATTATAATTCTGCGCAAGAAACTCCAGGATGGCGCTCTTTCCGGCGCCTACGCCTCCTGTTATTCCGATGATATTGGTCTTTCCATA
Organism: Butyrivibrio sp. NC2007; assembly: GCF_000421405.1. GTDB lineage: Bacteria > Bacillota > Clostridia > Lachnospirales > Lachnospiraceae > Butyrivibrio. The sequence goes on along the minus strand of NZ_ATWY01000001.1, from coordinate 82,546 downwards.
GGTCAGCTTATTTTGCTTCATACCAGTCACTTCCTGTATGGCAGTCAACTTCCATCGGTACTGAAAGCTCTACTGCCTTCTCCATTTCTGTTGTAAGTATATCCGAAACCTTATCTATTTCATCAGGTGCGGTCTCAATCAGAAGTTCATCATGGATCTGCAATATAAGTCTGGATTTTAATTCTTCTCTCTTAAGTCTGAAAAAGACATTTATCATGGCAATCTTCATGATATCAGCAGCTGTTCCCTGGATCGGCGCATTCATCGCAACTCTTTCACCAAACTGCCTCATCATGTAATTACCTGACTTAAGCTCAGGGATAGGTCTTCTTCTTCCGAACATAGTCTCGGAATAGCCTTTGTTCTTGGCATCCTGAATGACTTTGTTCTGATAATCACGAACTCCCGGATAAGTCTCAAAGTACTTCTCCATGTACTCCTTAGCTTCTCCTACGGAAATTGAAAGATCCTGAGATAAGCCAAAGGAGCTGATTCCATAAACTATACCGAAGTTAACAGCCTTGGCATTTCTCCTCTGAAGGGGTGTAACTTCTTCAAAGGGAACATGGAAAACCTTGGAAGCTGTAATTCTGTGAATATCATCGCCCTCGTGATAAGCACTGATAAGCCCCTGATCCTCTGACATGTGAGCAAGAATCCTAAGCTCAATCTGCGAATAATCAGCATCTGCAAATACATAGCCATCTTTTGGTACAAAGACCTTACGAATGAGCCTTCCAAGTTCAGTTCTCATAGGGATATTCTGAAGGTTCGGCTCTGTTGAACTGATACGTCCTGTTGCTGTTATTGTCTGGTTAAAGCTTGTATGGATCCTGTCATCTTTTTCTATGAAATTAGCAAGGCCGTCGGCATAAGTTGATTTGAGTTTAGCAAGTCCTCTGTATTCAAGGATATCTGCTACAATCTTGTGCTCAGGTGCAAGCTTCTCAAGGACATCAGCTGCTGTTGAATAGCCTGACTTTGTCTTCTTTTCTGCAGGAAGTCCCAGTTTTTCAAATAATATTTCTCCCAGCTGCTTGGGTGAATTGATGTTAAACTCACAGCCTGCAGCATCGTATATCAGCTTCTCAAGCTCCGTAATACGAATCTGAAGCTTATCTCCGTATTCTTTGAGGGCATCTCTTCTTGCGATGATTCCTTCTTTCTCCATCTCAAACAGGATATATGAAAGAGGCATTTCGATATTGTAAAAGAGCTCTTCCATACCCGTCTTTTGCAGTTTCTTCCTGATGACAGGAGCGCTTAAGAAACATACTGCAGCTATCTTGCCTGCATAATCTGCAACGGTATTCTCATCGCTGTTTGAAAGTTTTTCTTTTCCAAAGACATCGCTCATCTTAGGAAGTGGAATGCCAAGATATTCATTGCTGATATCCCATGGCTGATAGTCGTTCTTGATTGGATTTATTACGTAAGCACCAATCAGAACATCAAATGTTCTTGCACTATTCTTATAGCTCTCATCAGATTGCTTGTAGCCTTCTGATCTGTTCTTCATCTCAGCAGGAACAAAGAATCTGAAGTCCTCCTTCATATCAAAGCCGGAAAGTGATACCAAACTGCTAAGTCCGGCTAACTTCTCTCCAAGGTAGGCGGCTGTTATGAAGTTAATTACAGGAATGTAAAAAGCCTTATCCTCACTAAAGCAAATAGAAAGTCCAAGGACTTCTACGTCAGATTTACCGTTTCCTGTTTTCTCAGTTACAAAATGATAACCTACATAGCTATCAGGATTGCCTTCGCATGTCTTTGCTGCGTCTGCAAAAATCTGCTCTACTTCGCCTAAGTCAGACGTTATGGTAAGTGCATGCTTAAACTTGGGAAGTTCCTTGACAGAACCTGATGGTGATAAATTCTTTAAAATCTCTTCTACAGCTGCTCTTACAGTTTCAGTCACTTCAAATTTCGCATCTATAGAAGCTCCCTCAATCGAGCCGATAAGTTCCTTAAACTTATTGACCTGCCAGGATACATCTTTGGTAAAAGAGCTTGTATCACCGTCAAAGGTTATCTCAAGGGAAGAAGCTCCACCCGCCATAAGCTCTTTTAACTTAAAAAATGCACCGTAGAGACCACTGATATGGTTACCCTCAGCATCGGTAAAATCAGGGATTGCATAAAAAGCATCTCTTATTAACTTGGTTCCATCAATTATCAGTTTGTTGTCAGACATATTTCTCCGGGTTTAAAGTGCGATTGCAAGCAAAAGACACAGTGCAAACATTGCTGCCACTGCGATCTCAAGTATGTAGCTTATAAGCACCAGGGTTTTCCTTCGGTGCATTTTCTTCTTAGCATCCGCAAGCTCTCTCTCAAGCTCCTTGACAAGGTTGAAGGTGTTACCATCCTCAAGTCTCTGCATACCTACGCGGACCAGGAACTGTATTGTCAGCTCCTCCTTGCACTCGGGGCAGTTATCAATGTGATCCAAAAAGTCAGCAAGGTCCTGATTATCCAGGTCATCATCAAGAAACTGCGGAATTAACTTTTCCATCTGTTTGCATTCGATCATAGTCAATCTATTGTCAACATGTTGTATGCCAAAAAGGGCTAATTTCAAATAATTCTACAAGATATAGAATACTACAAAACCCATGTTTTTACAACGAAAAGCTCCCTGATAATCAGGGTTTATTATCAGGGAGCAGTGTGTAGGGTATATTGAATTTTTGCTATTACCAGAACAGTCTTCTAAGAATGCTGAATACTGTTACTACAATCTTCTTGACCACTTTTACCACAGGAGCAATTATCTGAATGATAGGAGGGATCACAATTACAGGCTCCGGCTGTGGCTCAGGTTCAGGCTCAGGCTGATCAGGGTTTTCCGGCTCAATCACCGGATCATCTCCGGGCTGAGGGTCTACCGGCTCTACCACCGGATCATCTCCGGGCTGAGGGTCTACCGGCTCTACCACCGGATCATCTCCAGGCTGAGGGACTACAGGCTCTACTACAGCTTCATCAATCTCAATAAGAGAGATATCGTCGATAAATACATCGTGCTGCTGAACAATTCTCTCACCGTCGATTGACCCCATAGTCACATTAAATCTTGATTTTGTATCTGTAGGATACTCCATCTTAAATTCAGTTGTGAAGGTCTGCCATTCCGGTCCGATTGTTACAGGTCCGTTTCCTGAATAGTTAGCCCAGTCTCCTTCAAACTGCTGCATGCAGTACTTAACTTTTCTCTCGATTGAGGACTTCATTCTCAGGGACAATCTGTAGCTCTTTCCTTGCTCAAGAGTAACACCGTCCTGGTTGAGCTGTACGTACCAGTCGTTGGCAGCAGACTCTGCTACTGTGTCCTCAATAGTGATTGCAAATGTATTGTCGTTTCCATTCATATTATCAACAACATAATTTGCCTTTACCTGAGAGTCGATATATGGGCTGAAGCTTGCCATACCTGCGTTAAATGAACCATTCTTAATAAGAGCTGATTCTGTAAAGAAAATGTTATCCAGATAATATGTTCCGGCTTTCTCAAATTTGAGCTCTACATTTGATGCTGCCCTGTCAAGATCCTCATCATAATTAAGCTTTTTGGAAAATTTAGAGTCTGTGTCTGTAAGCTCAGGTGCATAGCTGTTTCCTGCCATATTAACTGTAAGTCCGTCAGCTGCGCCATTCTCAAATCTTGCGTTAAATGAAAGCTCATACTGACCCTTGCCAATCGGTGAAAGCTCTGACTGCTTAACAGTTACGCTCTTACCTTCAGGAACAGTTACTTTAAGTTCTCTCTTTGATCCTGAATTAGTTACTGAAATGTACTGCGCATCTTCTTCATCAAACTCCCAGTAACCAAGTCTTCTATCGCCCTGATCAAAGGATCCGTTATAGATATAGTTTCCATCAGGTCTGATAACCTTAGCGTTGTCGTCAACGATCTCATCGCCTGACTTGTGTGTAAGTCTTACGTTTGAAATTGTTACTGCTGATGCAGGAGTGTTCTTACCAAAGTTAAACTCAAGTGATCCGTTTGGATCATTCTTGTCATTCATTGTAAATGTGTAGCTGTAGCTCTGCTTGGTTGTTCCAACTCTTACGGTTGTATCCTGCATGTATCTGGTCCAGCCTCTGTCAGGACCTTCCACATCAATTACAATGTCTCTCTCTTCATCCGCTACAGCATCGAAAGAAAACTCATATTCCCAGCCTTTGTACATAGGAATGTTTTCCTGCTTGAGCTGTACGCTGTGGTTCTGTGAACCTGCTTTTTCAGGTGTTACTTTTATGGAATTATCTTTTATAGCGTATGTTGCGCCTGCAGCATCTGATTCTGTGTGGAACTTCCAATTGTCCCTATCAGCTGATGCATCGCCGTCAATTCCGATCTCCTTTGCAAAATCCCCGTTAATTACAAAGTTGCCGGTCTCATCTGCTTCCCTGAATTTAACTTCTTCCTTCTCAGGGCGCTTACATTCTGCTTCAAGTCTCTCATATTCCTCAGCAGACTTCTGATAAACTCTTACATAATCAATCTCATATGCCTGGTTGTTCATATCAGCATAGGCTGCATCATCAGGATATCCAACCCAGCTTCCGCCTACGGCGAGATTAAGAATGATGTAGAAGTTCTGATCAAAAGGTGCAGGATATGTAACCTGATTGTCATCATCGGTTCCTGTGTACCAGTCACTTGTTGTGTAAACTTCCTCGCCATCAACATACCATGTGAGCTTGCCTGGATCCCAATCAAGTGTGTAGGTATGGAACTCGTCTGAGAAGCTTCCGTCAGAAAGGACCTTTGTTCCCTGGTTCTCTTTATGTCCTGTTCCTGCGCTGTATCCGTAATGGATTGTGTGATAGGACTTTGATGTATTCTGTCCCATTACTTCCATGATGTCGATCTCACCACATTTTGGCCACTGTCCGTAGAATCCCTCATCTGTAGCCATGAGCCAGAATGCAGGAAGATATCCCTGACCTGCAGGAACCTTAGCTCTTGCCTCGAAACGTCCGTATGTGAAATCGTGTTTATTCTGAGTAGTAATACGGCCTGAAGTGATTTCTCTTTTTCCACTGCCGGCAGATCCACTATTTCCCTGAGCTGCGCTGCCTTCGATAAGAGCCTTTGTACCGCCGTACCATGCATATCCGTTGTCAGGATCAAGAGCGCTGAGTTCAACTGATCTGTCTGCATCAGATGATGCTTTCATATGGAAGCTGTACTTATGTCCTGTTTCGAAAGTAATACCGGTTTTTTGAATCTGAAAATTCCAGTTTTGATCACCTGCATTTTCGATCGTAAGATAGGCTGCTCCGTTATCGAAGCAAAAGCTCCCTGTCGCAGGAGATGTTACTCCTCCCATCCAGCTTGAATCAAAAGATGAGAAAACTTCGACTACATTCTCTTCATCTGTAATATCTTTTAATGAAACTTCTGAAATAGTTACGTTTGCAGCACCTGAGGTCCCTTCAAAGCCATCACCGATAAGACCAAAATTGATCTGAACTGCAATTGACTCTGATGTATCTGCTCCGAAATCAACAGTGAAGTCTACATCTGTTTCCTTAACTTCTACCGGCTCTGAGCTTTCTTCTTCGGTTACTTCAGGTTCTGTTACATGAGGCTTGATAACGAGATTTCCGTCTCTTACCTCAATGTTACCCTCGTCGAGAGAAGTATATCTCTGAAGCTCTGCATTAACCCAGCCGGGCTCATGCTGCTCTACGTTCCAATCCGATGTATTAAGGGCCCCATCCTCGAATTCATCAGACCAGACAAGAGAATAACCGTCATCTGCAGCATCTGTCTCTGCGTTAGCTATTACCGGAAACTGAATTCCTGTAAATGCCAGGCAAGCCGACATTGCTATAACACTTAAGCTTCTGCGTCTAAACTTTTTCATAAGCATCTCCTTACCCAAAACTTATAGTTGAATTACAAAGGTCATGTTAATACATTTTTTGTAATTTCTATATCAAAAGCAAAGAAAAAATAACATATTCATGACATTAAATTGCATTTTAAAGCATGGATATGTTATCATTTGCAGAAGCAGATAGGATGCAGGAGAAAACTATGGATACTGAAAAGCTCTTTAATCTTGATAAAGAAATGATACACAGAAGCCAGAACGATGAGCTATTGTTCTACAGACAGGTTGCAGGAGGCGATGTCGAAGCTATATTGGAAAACTGCCGCCAGCATAGATTTATGGACAATGAGGGTGTAGGTGTTTTGTCAAAAGACCCTGTCCTTAATCTTAAGTATCACTTCATTGTTACAGCTGCACTCGTTTCAAGAATATGCACCGAAAACGGTATGGAAATGGAGCTCTCTTTCAGGCTTTCAGACCATTATATTCAGAGGCTTGATTATCTCTTTACCCTTGATGAAATTGAACAGTGGCATAACAAAATGATCCTTGATTACACAAAGAGAATGCAGATACTAAGGCAAAATGCTGCCCTTTCAAGACCTATTTCCGAGTGCATCAACTACATCTATGCCCATATCAAGGAGCGTATAACCATTGAAGATCTTGCTGATTTTACAGGAAATTCAGCAAGCTATATCTCAAGACTGTTCAAGTCTGAAATGGGAATCTCTCCAAGTGACTATATAAGAAAAGTAAAGATAGATAAGGCCAAGAACCTTCTCAGGTTTTCCGATTCTTCTATGGTCGAGATTGCTTCTTATCTGTCCTTCTCATCCCAGAGCCACTTCATAAAGCTCTTTTCCGAAGAGACAAAAATGACACCAAAAAAGTACCGTAAAATGTATTACGGTACTCATTGGAAAGGAAATGAAGATGAGTTTAGTATGGAATGAGAATCACTTCTCTTCTATGCCTTCTGATTTTCTCATGACAAGCTCCATGGAGATTTCCTGAAGCTTCTCATCATTAAGTATGTATTTAGCCTTGAAGAATAAAAGCGCGATCACAAGTACGACTGTAGGTCCGATTGTCATGATCATTCTAAGGCCGATTACTGAGCTGTTATCAATTGATGCAAGCACACCTGAATTAGCGATTTTGTTAAGAAGACCTGCCATATCAAGAACTGCTGCGCTGCTCTCCTGAATGTTGAAGATTGTCAGGCAGATAGATGCAACAAGAGCTGCGATACCTGAAGCAAGCTTAACAACAAAGGTCTGCATCGAGAAGATAACGGACTCATCTCTTCTGTAGTTCTTAATCTCACCATAGTCAACGGTATTTGCAAGGAATACGGTAACTACAACGTTGAGGATTCCTGCGCCGGACATGATAAAGAATCCCGGAACAAAGAATGCGAATACATTGGTAACTCCGCTGAGAGCCATGGTAAGAAGAACTATATATCCTGCAATTTCTGCAATTACGCAAACATAGAATATCTTAAGTGTTGTAAATGCCTTTCTAAGGAGCGGGAACAGAAGCATCATAGCAAGGATCTGCATTCCGCCTGCAAAGGTGTTGAACAGTGTGTAGTTGCCCTGCCAGTTGCTTCCTGCAAGGTCATACTTAAAGAAGTAAATAAGAAGGTTTGATGTGATATAAAGCGCTGTGTTTACGAGAACGATGGTGATAACAATTGTCATGGCCTGATCATTCTGAACAAGAGCTCTGAACATCTCTCCGATTGAAGCTGTCTTCATATCAACTGTAGACTTCTCTTTGATGCAAACACAGGTAATTGTAATAAAGAGAATAAACAGTATGCCGATTATGATGGAGAAGTATTTGAAACCAAGTCTCTCAACTTCAAGTGTGGATGCAGCCATTATTTTAAGTGACTTATCCGATGCGGATGTAATGGCATTGTACTGCTCAGTTGGAACATAGACTGCAACTACTGCTTCTCCGCAATCCTGGCTATCCATGGAAATTTCAATTGCATTGTTTCCGTCTGACTTTCCAAGGGTTATACCGGATGCAGTAAAGGTGTAATCTGTGTTGTCATTATTGAGGTAAATAACACCGGCCTTGGTATTCTCATCACCAACAGCTCCGTCAAATACCTTCTGAGTCCCTGTTACTACGATATCCACTGAAGCATCTGAAAGCTCTGTCTTGTTGCTTGTTGCATTACCGTCAGCATCTCTCTCAATTACATAATATGTAAATGCTGTATTGCTTGCATCGAACTCTTTTACAATATTGTCGGTGCTCTTAGCTGCCATGCTGCTTCCGATTGCTGCAACGCTCATAACTGTAACGATTGTGATGATGGCTGAACCCACACCTGCGCAGGAACGGGCAAGAGCTGAAAGACCTTCTCTCTCTTTTCCGCTCTCAGTAAAGGCAGGTACCATTGACCAGTAAGGAATATCCATCATTGTGTAGGTTACTCCCCACATGATGTAGGTAACTGCAGCATAAGCAATGAGTCCCTTAGGTGATAATGAAGGCGGTGCTGCGAACATCATGATGAGCAGTACTGTATTTGTGATAGTACCGATCATGAGCCAGGGTCTGAATTTACCCCACTTTGTCTTTGTCTTGGCTACGATAACACCCATGATAGGGTCATTAAATGCATCAAACACACGGGCAACCAGAAGAATGATACCCATTGCGATTGCACTTACGCCCATGATGTCCTGGAAATAGTAAAGTACATATGATGCGGAAAGCATGTAGACCATATCTTTTCCAACCGCACCGATACCGTATGCAAATTTCTCAAGTCCTGTTAAAGTTCTCTTTTCCACGATTGTCTCCCTCGCCTTTTGGCTTATTTATTTTTCATTGCTACTGCCAGCTCTACTACTTTCTTTGCTCCATCGTAGATTCCGGCCTTTTTGTTCTCAATAATATTTGCACACATTTCATTGAGAAGATCTGTCTTTAAGAACTGCTCAAGCATCTGGATTGTATGAGGAATATCTCTGCACTCCAGTGTGCCGTCGCCGATCTCGGCTGAATGGATTGCACCCCACATCTCATGCTTACCTACTCTCTTTATAAAGAGCTTGGGAACCGGGTAAAATGCAAGTTCACTTGGCTTTGTAACAAGTACGTCGCAGCTTCTCATAAGGAGGTTTGTTGTATATACAGCCTTGAAGATATCTGCATGATAGAAGCCATGAATTCCTGTAACCAGTGTGTTCTCATCAAGGGCATCCTCTGCAAACTTGCAGGTGTCATCCCATTTATCCATATGCTCTGTTGCAAGTTCCTTCATTCCCGGGATCTCTTTTACCAGCTCATCCCAGACGTTTCTGTAATCACCAACATTTACATAGAGAGCTGCCTTGTTATCCCTGATGTATGGGATCAGATGCTTAATGATCTCAGCAAAGATTTCCTTCTGTGCTCCGGCTCCGCCGATGGTCAAAAGAAATCTCATAGGCTTTCTCATTTCTCTTCTGGCCACGCGTGCTTCGCAGTCTTTTTCAATGTTCTCTACAAGCTCGTAATCTATATAGTGGCCTGTATAAACAAGAGAATCCTGAGGCATTGGGCTACATACCTTTTTCTTGTTCATTCCGTTGAGGATCCTGTATCCCATGTATGCATTTCTGCACTGTATGGTGTGAAGGGAACCTTCTGAAAGGTGAAGCGCCATTGGCCAGTTATCAGGGATTGCATTTACAACATGCTTCATTCCTGCATGAATAGCTGCCTGGGCAGGCCATACATGAGTTGCGATAACAGGAATGTCTTTATCAATATTTCTGTATACAGGAGCCATAAGCTCTGCGTTCTTCTGATCTGATGAATTGTAGGTCAGGGCTCTGAATCCTTCATAATTTGTAGGCTCCCAGACGAGCTTATTGAAGATAGGATTCTTGGAAAGCCTTGAACCAAGGGAATAAAGGTCATTCTGAGCACTGATTACCTTGGTACAGGTTGTCTCTTTAAATGAATTAAGATCAAGCCAGTAAGGTGTATATCCAAGGTGCTGTGCGTAAGAAGCCATAGCCATTGAAATACGGTAATGACCAAAGCCCATTCTGATGTTTCCAACAATGATTGCTTTATCCTTGTCAATTGTGCCTTCGTTTGCAGGAATCTTAGCAGTTACATCTATATTCTTAACTCCGAGGATTGGTCCTATTACTTCGTTGTCAGATACTCTGATCTTATAATCGACGTTTGAATCATCTCCGTATTTCTTCATGAATTTCTTTTTGGATTTTAATGCTTTATTGTAATCTTTTGCATCAATGACATTACCGAATATTACTTTAGATCTGTCAGTCATATTACCTTCCATTCCGCCGAACATGGCTGTTTAAATGACATTTGTTTCTATACTAGGAAACCGATAACGAATTAATGGTTTCCACATGCTTATAGTAACAAAAGGCAATATTATAAACAAGAAACGCTTTTACCAAATTTCGTTTCCTGCTTTTGTGCAAATTTACTTTTAGATGACTGCGGTGATTGATAAGCCTTTATTGTGCGCAAGATCAACAAACTCATCTCCGCATTTAACTGTCGGCTTAGAAAGATGATCAGGATTGATAAAGATTATTTCGCCAACCTGTCCGTTACTGAGTTTTACTCTGTTGGCAATAAAGGTATTTACGATGTTACCCATAAAAGTCATGATGGCATTAGGTTCGTACTTATCTAAGCCGTTTTTCTCAAACTGTTCAAGCACAGCAAAAGGACATACAGGTTCTCTGTAGATTCTCCTGGATGTCAGGTTATCATAGACGTTTGCTACGGTAACAATAGATGCGATCTCATCGATCTTTTCATTTTTAAGATGAAGTGGAAATCCGCTTCCATCCCTTAGTTCATGATGCATAAGGATAGTGTTCTTGATATGTGAATCAATGTTCTTATCCTTGACCAGCTCATATCCCTTTATAACATGTTCATTCATAGCTCTCTGCTCATACTCGGTAAGCTCCTGCTTCTTGTTAAGGAGTTCTGACGGAACAAGCATTTTGCCTATGTCATGAAGAAGGCCTGCAGCTGTAGCTACCTGAATCTTTTCTTCAGGCAGTTTCATCCAGGTTGCCAGAGTATTGCTGATAAGGGATACATTAAGGGAATGCATGAAAACTGCATCGGAATTATCTCTCAGATTATGAAGCATATCAAAAATACCCGCTGTACCACCGGCTTCTACAAACAGGTGATAAACAGGCTCAGTAAGTTTCTCAACATCCAGAGGAATGGAGTCATTTGCGAGCATTCTAAAGGATTCTTCAAGCTGCTCAGAGTAGTCCTCGATGTGCTGCTTGAATATGATAAACTCCTCGGTGTTTCTTATCTTCTCTGCATATGACGGTGTCGCAAGAGGCCCTTCAGGCTTTTTGGCGCCTGTCCCGACAGGTTTCATCTCCTCTTCAACAAAGATATTGTAGAGCGAATAGGATTTTATTCTCTCAATATCCTTCTGATCAAGGACTGTATCCTTGGGAAGTACAAGCCTGTCATCCAGAGTATAGACATTCTCTGAAACAACCATTCCGGGTATTAACTTGTCAACAGATACCAGCTTCATATTCTAATTATAGCATAGTATTGACGTAATTGCGTTTAAATATACAAAAAACCTCGAAGCAATTTGCTCCGAGGTTTAAATGCCGGCAGTGGGACTTGAACCCACACGTGGTTACCCACAACAGATTTTGAGTCTGCATCGTCTGCCATTCCGACATGCCGGCTAACAACTTAATTAGTTTATCACAGGGGTTATTCAGATTCAAGTCTTTATTCTTTTGATAAATACCATGCCAGAACATGATGAGCCTGCTTAAAGTCCCCACCAAAGATGTGCTCTTTAAGCTCGTCTTCAGTTAAAAGTACTACATTCAAAAATTCAGAGTCATCAAGATGCTGTGCAGTCACCTTCCTACAGTCTTTTGCAGCATAGATATGTACATTATTGCTGGCAAGAGTTGCATTTGCAGGTATTGTAAGAAGATGTCTCCAGTTATCGGAAACATAGCCTGTCTCTTCTGCAAGTTCTCTCTTTGCTGCTTCTAAGGCTTCCTCTTCAGTTGCGATAGTATTCCTTGCTGTAATATACGGGTGGTTTTCAGTCTCTTTATACTCGATGCCACCGGCTGGGAACTCTGTTGTAACCTCATCTATTCCATGTCTGTACTGCTTGACACAGATATACTTTCCATCTTCATCTGTAGCTACAACCACTGAAAAGCTGTGTTTTGAAAAGTTATATACAGGTCCTATATCTGTTCCATTTGGAAGCTCATATATATTCTGGCGAAAATCGATCCATTTATCCTGCTTTAAATGTTCTTCTTTAACCAGTTTCCACCTTAAATTCTCTTCACTCATTTTGATGCCTCTGTATCATTTTTTAATAAGATCCATTACTACTTCTCGCCCTATTATAAGGCCTGCAACAGGAGGAACAAACGCTGAACTTCCGGGAACTGTCCTCTTTTGCGAACCGGATGCCTTTAGCTCAGCATCAATCATTTCCTTATCAGGCTTAATCGGCTCTTCGTTTGAATATACGACCTTAAGCTTTTTAATTCCGCGCTTTTTAAGTTCGCGTCTCATTACCTTGGCAAGTGGATCTATCTCAGTTTTGTAAATGTCTGTAACCTGCACTTTTGTTGGATCAAGCTTATTGCCTGTGCCCATTGAGCTGATGATTGGAACACTAAGTTCTTTACAATTCATGATGATATCTATCTTGGCTGTCACCGTATCTATCGCATCAACCACATAATCATATTCATAAAAATTGAACTCTGAACTCGTTTCAGGCAGATAAAAGCATTTATGACAAGTAACAAGGCAGTCCGGATTTATATCCAGGATTCTGTCCCTTGCCACATCAACTTTATCTTTTCCTACTGTGCTGTGAAGTGCGATGATCTGTCGATTTATATTGGACATAGCTACTTCATCATTATCAACTATATCAATTGCTCCTACTCCGCTCCTTGCAAGAGCCTCTACAACGTAGCCTCCGACTCCACCCACACCAAAAACACAGACCCTTGAGTTTTTTAATTTCTCAAGCGCCTGTGCACCAAGTAACAATTCAGTTCTGATCAGTTCATCTTTCATACGTAGCAATGTTCTTCTGTTAAATGCAGCCTCTTGTCATTGACTACAGCTCCGGTGATCTCAAGTTTAACACCTTTTTTGCCGAGTTTCCTGCGACCTTCCAATATAAGATGGACTTTCTTGTCCTCAGTCATATATTCCTCTGATACCTCATCAAAGCTCTCCTCTGAATCCAGTACCTTCTTGAAATCTCCGATAAATGCAGGAATGACTATAGCTCCTATTCCCTGCCCCTGTAAAGGTCCATATACCTTTACTATTTCGTGCAAGAGAAGCGTTCTTAATTCTTCCATTTACCCGTAACCCCCGTAATATAGTTTTTTACTGCTGTATGGTTTCTACAATAGCCGGTAGAAGCTGCTTCTTACGAGAAACAACTCCCGGAAGTAAAACCACATCCCCCTCTGAATTTATACCAAATGCCGAGTTAAGTGTATGAAGTGCCTTCGCCCCCGAGAAGACAACCTGTGAAGACTCGTCAATGATATTTGTAAGCATAAAGAACAGCATGTCCAGTCCGTCAGACTCAGCAACGTCCTTAAGTTCAGGCATTATCTTGTCCTTGATCTCAACAAGTTCGTCAGCACTCATGGAGTTGATCTGTCCGATACCGATTGTCATATCATCCACAGTAAACTTCTTGAAATCCTGATGGATGATCTCATCTGCTGTCTTGCTGCCAAGATTTGAACCTGCGTGGAACATCTCTTTTGCAAACTCTTCATAATCAATGCCTGCAATCCTGGCAAGTTCCTCACCTGCATCCCTATCTACTTTGGTACATGTAGGTGAACGGAACATCAAAGTATCTGAGAGAATAGCTGCAAGCAAAAGACCTGCTGTAGTAGGATCTATTTCCTGAGCATATTCTTTGTACATGAGGTAAATAATCGTACATGTTGAGCCAAGAGGCATGTTTCTGAAGTAAACAGGACCGGCTGTCTCAATGGTACGAAGTCTGTGATGGTCAACGATCTCTTTTATATCAGCTGCATCAGCTCCGTTTACGGCCTGATTCTTCTCATTGTGGTCTACAAGAATGAGCTGTTTCTTGTGAGCGCCGAGGAAGTTTCTTCGGCTGATCATACCGATGTAATTATCGTTTTTATCAAGAACCGGGAAGTATCTGTGCCTCATGGAAGCCATTACTTCCTGGATATCCTCAATGTAGTCATCCATATGGAATGTAACCAGATTGTCTTTTTTCATAATATGCTCAATGGGCATACTCTGGTTGATAAGTCTTGCAACAACGAATGTATCATGAGGTGTTGTGATTATCTTGGTGCCATGCTCTGATGCCTGAGCCTTAATAGTCCTTGCAACCTCTGCACCCTCGCAGACAATAATACATGCTGCATCCATCTCTATTGCGCACAGCTGTGTCTCATATCTGTTTCCAAGGATTACCACATCTCCGGCCTCAATTACGTTTTCCATCATCTCAGGGCTTGCTGCTGCGATAACAACCTTACCGCTTGTGAGTTCCTCGTTGATATCACCTTCGATAAGTTCTCCATCAAGCGTCTCAACGATATTCTTGTAAGAAGTCTTGGCCTGTGAAAGAATGTGAGGATCGATCACATCCATGTAGGTCTCAACAATGTCATTGGTTGTAATGATACCTGCCAGCTCGTCGCCCTCTGTTGCACAGAGTGTAACAACGTCTGCATCACGCATCTTGGCCCAGGCATTTTTAAGAGACATCTTTCTGCTGGTACCGTCAATACGCCTTATCTCCATGTCTCTGACCTGTGTTCTTACATCCTTTACATAAGCCGGAACATCAACTCCAAAGTGAGACAAAACAAACTGAGTCTCCTCATTTAAATGTCCAGCTCTGCAAGCTATATAATTGCCGCCAAAAACCTTGTTCTTGAGGTTAGCATAGGTTATGGCTGCACAGATAGAATCTGTATCAGGGTTCTTATGTCCTATTATAAATATTGGTCTGCTGTTTTCCTGCTCGCTCATAAATCTCCTTAAAAATCACCTTCATCATATGTATCCAGGAAATGATGTCTGCCTGTCTTGTTCGTCTTATAAGATATTATCGCATTAAGGTGGACATTTTCCACACTTTTAAAAATATTTGATTCAATATAGGGACTCTTTTCCCTGAGCTCTTTGATCAGCTCTTTTACCTCAGCTCTCTTACTGACATCTCCCGGGTTTACGGACGTATCTCTCTTCTCTGTCATCTTGCATGCGCAGGCAATGAACTTGAGCTCATTGTAATTGCACCAGTGCTTGATGTCCTCTTCCCTTATAAGGTACATGGGTCTTATCAGCTCCATGCCCTCGAAGTTTGTGGAGTGAAGCTTGGGCATCATGGTCTGGATCTGTCCGCCATAGAGCATTCCCATGAGAATGGTCTCGATAACGTCGTCATAGTGGTGGCCGAGGGCTATCTTATTGCATCCCAGCTCTTTGGCCTTGGCGTAAAGAGCGCCCCTTCTCATCCTCGCACATAGATAACAAGGTGAACCTTCAACAAGGCTACTGGTTACATCAAATATGTCCGACTCAAAAACCTGTACCGGAATACCCATTATTGTGGCATTTGTCATTATAAGGTCGTAGTTTAGCTTATTGTATCCCGGATTCATCACAAGAAAAACTACGTCAAAGTTCTTCTTCCCATGTCGAAGTATCTCCTGAAATAGCTTGGCCATCAGCATGGAATCCTTGCCACCGGATATACAGACAGCTATCTTGTCGCCGTCACTTATTAGTTTATAAGTATTTATGGCCTTTGTAAACTTGCACCATATCTCTTTTCGGTATTTCTTGATGATACTGCGCTCGATGTCCTTGCAGCGTTTTTCATCATAAGCCCCGGAAATATCAGGGTTTCTCATAGAACAGATTTCCTTTCATTAATAAAACAAGTGAGGATACTAATTTATCACCCAAACTGGCTCGTGTAAAGCTCATAATAAAAGCCTCTCTTGGCAACAAGCTCCATATGTATTCCCTGCTCGATGATATGGCCATCCTTCATGACAAGTATAAGGTCAGCTTCGCGTATCGTTGAGAGCCTGTGGGCAACAATAAAGCTGGTTCTGCCCTTCATCATCTTGTTAAAGGCCTTCTGGATCCTTATCTCTGTCCTTGTATCAATTGAAGATGTAGCTTCATCCAGGATCAGCATAGGCGGAATATCCAACATTACTCTTGTTATGCAAAGGAGCTGTTTCTGGCCCTGAGAAAGATTACCGCCATTTTCTGTTATAACAGTATCATACCCGTCAGGGAGCCTTTTTATAAAGCTATGTGCATGGGCAGCCTTGGCAGCTTCTATGATCTGCTCATCAGTAAAGCCCTCTCTTCCGAGAGTGATATTATCTCTGATGGTTCCGCTTCTGAGCCATGTTTCCTGAAGAACCATGCCAAAGTTCTCGCGAAGGCTTCCTCTCTTAAGATCTCTTATGTCAATTCCATCAATCAGGATATTTCCCTTATCTACATCATAGAATCTCATAAGAAGGTTGATGAGTGTGGATTTTCCTGCACCTGTAGGTCCTACGATAGCAACTCTCTGCCCCTTTGTTATGGACAGGTTCAGGTCTTCAATAAGGCTGGTTTCTTTATTATAGGAAAAAGACACATCCTCTATATCTACTTTACCCTTGACGTCCATAAGCTCTTTTGCATCATCAAGGTCATTTTTCTCAGGTGTTTCCTCAATCAGTTCAAAAACGCGACCAGCGCAGGCAAGTGCATTTTGAAGTTCTGTAATAACACCGGAGATTTCGTTAAAAGGCTTAGTGTACTGATTGGCGTAGCTAAGGAAAATAGTAAGTCCGCCGACTGTCATTCCTCCTGCTATACAGGTGAATGAGCCAAACAGTGCTACAGCTGCATATACAATGTTGTTAATAAACCTGGTCGAAGGATTGGTCAGCGAAGAAATGAAGGTTGCCATTACGCTGACTTTCTCAAGGTTATCATTCATGTCATCAAAGGCATCAATGTTTTCATCTTCATGAGCAAATGCCTTAACCACCGAGAGATTTCCGATCATCTCATCGACAAAAGATGTCTGCGCAGCTCTTGCTTCGCTCTGTTGTTTAAAGAGCTTAAAGCTTCTGGTCGCAACAAACCTTGCCACAAGGAGTGATAGCGGCGTCAACACTACTACAACAATAGCAATACCAAAATTCAAATAGAACATGAAAACAAGGGTTCCGACTATTGTCACTATTCCCGTAAAGAGCTGTGTAAAGCCCATAAGAAGTCCGTCTGCAAATAGGTCAACGTCAGCAATTATCCTGCTTACTATATCTCCAGTCTGCTTGTTGTCCAAATACTCAAAAGGAAGTATTTGAAGTCTTGCGAAGGCATCTCTCCTTACGTCTCTTACAACTCTGAAGGTTATCCTGTTGTTGACGGTATTCATTATCCACTGGCATATAGCGATAAAGAGTACCGTAATTGCCATTCTGATTAGGATCTCGGTAACTTTTTCGAAATCCACATTGTCTTTTCCAACAATACAGTCTATTGCATTGCCGGCAAGTATAGGAACATACAGTGATAAAAGAGCTGTCACAATAGCAAGGAACATGGAAATTGCTATTAGGAAGTGGTATTTTCCTGCATAACGAAGAACTTTTTTCAAAGCTTTCCTGTTCATTGTGCCACCTCCTTCTTGTACTGAGATTCATAGATCTCTCTGTACGCCTCGCAGTGTTTAAGGAGGTTGTCATGATTTCCTATTCCAACCACATGTCCATCATCAAGAACAACAATCTTGTCACAGTTCATGACAGAGGCTGTTCTCTGAGACACAATTATGGTGGTCGGAGGATTATCCATGGATGCAATAGCATCGCGCAGCCTTTTATCCGTCAGGTAATCAAGAGCTGATGCACTGTCATCAAGGATCAGTATTTCTGGCTTTCTAACGAGGGCACGTGCAATTGTAAGTCTCTGCTTCTGTCCGCCCGAGAAGTTCTTGCCTCCCTGAGCAACTACGGTATCAAGACCGTTTTCTTTGCCATCAACAATCTCTTTTGCCTGAGCAATTGTGAGCGCTTCATTTATCTCATCATCAGTGGCGTCGTTCTTACCCCATCTGATATTGTCACGGATGGTTCCATGGAAAAGAACTGCTTTCTGCGGAACGATACCGATTCTCTCCCTAAGGGCATCCATGCGATAGTCTTTGACATTAACACCGTCAATTGTAACACTTCCTGATCCTGTGTCATAAAATCTTGGAATAAGATTTACAAGTGTTGTCTTACCACTACCTGTTCCACCGATAATTCCAATCCTCTCGCCTCTTTTAATATTGAGTGAGAAAGGATAAAGTGAATCCTCGATGTCTCCTGCATATCTCATGGAAGCATCGGTAAATACAATGTGGTCCTTGGTGTTCTTAAATTCAGTTATATTACCGTCTGTCATAGAGGATTTCATCTCAAGCATCTCCTCTACACGGTTTCCGGACGCTATAGCCTTGGTCACAGTAAGGATCAGGTTTGCGAACTTAATAAGTTCGACAAGTATCTGAGCCATGTAGTTATAAAGAGCAACAACATCACCCTGTGAAAGCTGCCCTCTGTTAACAACAACTCCGCCTCTGTAGATGAGAAATGCTACAGCAAGATTAAGGATTGCGTAAGTTACAGGATTCATAAGAGCCGAAATGCTTCCAACAAAGCTCTGGAGTTTCATCTGAAGGTCGTTGTGCTCATTAAAATTCTCTTTTTCCTTCTCCTGCAGATTAAAGGCACGGATCACCCTTACGCCCGTGTGATTCTCTCTTGTAAGGCCAAGAAGTTTATCAAGCCCTTTTTGTATCTGGCCGTACTTGGGAATGCTCCATCTCATGATGGCGCCGACAACGATGAAGAGCAGGATTATGGTAACAAGGAAAATCAGTGACTGGCTCGGACTTATGGTATAAGCCATGACAAAGGCGCCAAACACAACAAAAGGCGAACGAAGAAGCAGCCTTATTGTCAGATTGACTCCCTGCTGAACCTGGTTTATATCACTGGTCATCCTGGTGATCATGGCAGATGTGCCGACTTTATCGATATCCGCGTAGGATAATTTCTGGATGTTGTCAAACAGCGCTCTCTTCACCTTGGCAGCAAATCCCGAAGCAGCTTTTGCAGCAAAAAACTGTGCTGTTACAGCGCAGGCAAAACCAACAGCACAAAGCAGCAGCAAAATAAGGCACATCCTTATGATGTGTGATTTATCTCCGTTTGCGATGCCGACATCAATCATTGATGCGATGACAAGCGGAACCAGAAGCTCAAAAGAAGCTTCCAAGAGCTTAAAGAGCGGTCCGAGAATAGATTCAAGTCTGTAATGTTTTAAGTATTTAAGGAGTTTTTTCATGTCAGTAATTTATTCTAAGTCCTTTTGGATAATGATTTTTCAGCATACCTGATGCAAGCTTGGCCCAGCCTATGCTGTAGCCGTCGGTGGTCACAAGACACCACCCTTTCGATTTGTCTTTTCCGGCAAAAGAGCTGTCGGATAGCCTAAGTGTCTGCCCGTTTAGATACTGCTTGATATCAGCAGAATCTGATGGCAGGTCTACTGAGAGCTTGACATTTTCCGGCTTACTTGCAAGAGCAAGTGCATGGGATGGCTCAAAACGGTCTTTTTTCACAGTTCCAAGGTGAAGTCCGGGTCTTATGACTTTCAGGCCGTTTATACCGGGCATATCAGATGGCGTTAGGTAGAGCTGATCTCCAAAAGATATTATAATGCCCTCGGGAAGCTTAAAGCTCTTATCAAAGCATTCTTCCGCAAATGTGTTAAACACTTTGATCATCTCGATTTTAGCTTTGATGTTTCTACCACCGGGAATGTATGAGGCAGCTCCTGATACCATTTCACCGTCTCTTTTAAATACACAGAGAAAATGACCTTCACCACGTACTCTGTGAGGCCATAGTCTTACTGAATCAGCGACTTCCGCATTGCAGTCAGAATCTGCAAACTCAGTTCGACCATTCTCCATTCCGCCTATCAGTTCAACGTGCATCACATGGAAATCATGGTTTCTCTCCAGAAATGATGAGACGTTCTTCTCATTCTCTTCAGGTGAAAATGTGCATGTGGAATAAACAAGCCTTCCTCCGGGGACAAGCATTTTAGCTGCATTGTCCAGGATCTCTTTCTGTCTGGCTGCACACATCTCAACATTTTCAGGACTCCATTCAGAAAAGGCTTCTTCGTTCTTTCTGAACATGCCCTCTCCGGAACATGGTGCATCAACAAGGATCTTGTCAAAGTATCCTTCGAAGACCTGAGAAAGATGACCTGAATCCTCGTTTAGAACAAGAGCGTTTTTTATGCCCATTCTCTCGATGTTAAGAGATAATATCTTAGCTCTGTCTCTGTTTATTTCATTTGTAACAAGAATGCCCTGGGAGTCCATTCTGCAAGCTATCTGTGTGGATTTTCCTCCTGGAGCTGCGCAGAGATCCAGGATCTTTTCACCAGGCTTGGGGTCAAGGAAATGGACCGGAGACATGGCTGAAGGTTCCTGAATATAATAGATTCCTGCCTCATGGTATGGGTGCTTACCCGGTGCCGAATCTGCATCATAATAAAAGCCGTTTTCTTCCCAAGGAACAGGCTCTTTGCAGAAGTCCGGTTTCTCTTTTACCTTAAGAGGATTAAGTCTCAAGGCGTGATGTCTTTCCTCATCTTCTTCGAAAGATGAAATGAATTCATCATATTCTTTTTCCGAAAGGAGACTCTTCATCTTCTCCTTGAATAATTCCGGAAGCATATTGTACCTCATTTACTAACTAATAGGACCATAACCTTTAGTTATGATCCTATTAACAGATTCTTATTAAAGCTCTTCTTTGTGATCTTTTACAAATTTCTTGATTCCTCTGAAAGTCTCAGGGCTTATTATATGCTCAATTCTGCAAGCGTCTGTCTCAGCGATCTCTTCGTTGACTCCTGCTGTGAGCATCAGGAATTTGGTTAGATTGGTGTGCTTCTCATATACCTTCTTGGCAGTCTTAAGACCTTCTTCGGTAAGCTTAAGCTCACCGTCATCTTCCATGATAACAAGGCCGTTTTCCTTCAAGATGCTGACGCCTCTTGATACACTGGGTCTCGAGAAACCAAGTTCATTTGCAACATCAATAGAACGTACAACTCCCTTTTTCTTCTTGAGGAGATATATGGTCTCGATATAGTCTTCACCTGATTCGTGCATAGTTGTCCCCCTTTATTTAATAGCGCACAATCTTTTTAAATATATAATACTATAGATATGAAGAATAAAAAAGAGGTTATCCAAAAAGGATAACCTCTTTTATGCATTTTTCTAAGCATAATGGATATCATTACTTAGCAAAGTCAGTTGCTCTGCTCTCTCTGATGATATTGACCTTGATCTGTCCGGGATATTCCATCTCGTCCTCGATCTTCTTGGCAATCTCACGAGCCATGATAACCATGTCTTCGTCAGTAACCTGCTCAGGAACTACCATTACCCTGACTTCTCGACCAGCCTGAATAGCGAATGAGTGATCAACACCCTTAAAGCTATTTGTAATATCTTCGAGTTCTTTTAATCGTGATGTGTATGTTTCAAGTGTCTCTCTTCTAGCTCCAGGTCTTGCTGATGAAATTGTATCAGCTGCCTGAACAAGAACTGCTATAAGGGACTGTGGCTCTACGTCACCGTGATGAGCCTCTACCGCATTGATAACAACCTGTGATTCCTTATATTTCCTACAGATATCAACACCGAGCTGAATATGTGAGCCTTCAAGCTCATGGTCAACAGCCTTACCGATATCATGAAGGAGTCCGGCTCTCTTCGCTACACGGACATCAAGTCCAAGCTCAGATGCCATAAGTCCACAAAGCTGTGCTACCTCTACTGAATGCTTCAGACAATTCTGTCCATAGCTTGTTCTGAACATCATACGTCCGAGAATCTTGATCACTTCAGGATGAAGTCCGTGAACACCTGCCTCGATAGCAGCATTTTCACCTTCTTCTTTGATCTTGGCAGCAACTTCTTTCTGTGCCTTCTCGACCATTTCTTCAATCCTTGCAGGATGGATACGTCCATCCACGATCAGCTTCTCAAGAGCGATACGTGCAACTTCTCTGCGGATCGGATCAAATCCGGAAATAACTACAGCCTCCGGTGTGTCATCAATAATAAGATCTACACCGGTCATAGTCTCGAGGGTCCTAATGTTACGTCCTTCTCTACCAATGATACGACCCTTCATCTCATCATTGGGGAGCTGTACTACAGATATGGTAGTCTCGGAAACGTGATCTGCTGCGCAGCGCTGAATAGCACCTACAACAATTTCCTTGGCCCTCTTATCTGCTTCTTCTTTTGCCTCAGCTTCCATGTTCTTGATCATGATAGCTGATTCGTGTTTCACATCATCTTCAACGATTTTTAAAAGATACTCTTTGGCTTGATCGGAGGTTAAGCCAGAGATTTTTTCCAGTTCCTGTAGCCTCTGTTCGTTTAACTTAGCAACCTCTTCTGTCTTCTTGTTCAAGTTCTCTTCACGAGCACTTAAACTCTGCTCTCTTCGCTCGATAGCCTCGGTTCTCTTCTCGACATTTTCCTCTTTCTGCTGGATACGTCTCTCAGAGCGCTGCATTTCATTACGTCTGTCCTTGACTTCCTTCTCAAGATCATTTCTGGTCTTAAGAGCTTCTTCTTTAGCTTCAAGGAGCTTCTCACGCTTTGTGTCCTCAGCATTCTTAAGGGCTTCGTCGATGATTTTTCTTGCCCTCTCCTCAGCACTACCGATCTTGGCATCTGATACATTCTTAAAATGTGTTGTTGCCAAAAACCAGGTAATAAGAGCAGTGATGACAAGAGTTGCTACTACTGCAATTACAGTGGTCATTACAGGAGCACCTCCTTATTCAATTTTCATTGTACAATATTTTGTATAGCTTGCCTTAAATAAGCGCACTAATATACAAGATTACAACAGATTAATTTTACCCTATATTTGTTTTGGGTGTCAAGGTGCACATGCCCACTATATCAATAATCATTTTAAATATTTTATCTACAGTTCTTAATTATATGAATAAATCTTATTTTGATGTGTAAGGTCTTCGCTCATAACTTAATTACATTACCCTCATGTCTAGTCCCAAAACTTGTTACCTCTCAAAAAGATTGATTTTCCTAAAATTCATCTATCAGTCTTTGAATATCTGCCTGTTCAACTACTTGTGTCTTTTTATCAGCTATTCTGTATACCCTGTCACACTTAGACAAGACTGTAGGTCTATGAGTTGTAAGTATAATGATCTTCTGCGGATACAGCGTTCGTATATTATCAATTATTCTTCTTTCGGTTGCAACATCAATAGCCGAAGTTGCTTCATCAAGTAGCAAAATCGGAGATCTTTTGAGTAATGCTCTGGCAATAGCCAGTCTTTGATTCTGCCCCTCTGACAGACCTTGTCCTTTTTGTCCAAGCATATGATCAAGTCTGTTAGGTAACTTTACAACAAAATCATAAATGCATGCTATTTTAAGAGCTTCATAAATTTCATCATCAGAAATCTCTGGTCTGATCATTTTCAGATTTTCACGTATTGTTCCCGCCATCATGGTATTGGTTTGCGGTACGTAAGAGACAATTGGTCTTGTCAGAATTCCCATATCAACTTCCCTGTCTCCATCTGAAATGTAAACCTTTCCGCAATTTGCTGTGACTATCCCAAGTAAAACTCTAAGCATCGTGGTCTTACCCTCTCCGGATGGACCTATAATTGCAATTGTCTCGCCTACGCCGGCTGTAAGATTTGCCCCCTCAAAGACATCATAGTCATTTCTATATTTGAAATACATATCCTTTATATAAATCGAAAAGCCTTTATTCGCGATATCACTCAAAAGCTTCTTATTTTCTTCAGAATCAAAGGTCTTTTCGTCTGGTATTAAAAGAAGCTTCTTAACTCTGTCAGACGCTGCCATATATGCCATTATTGTTGGTATGAGATCCAAAAGCTTTTCCATTGCTCTGGCTATCTGTAGTGCCAAAAATGCAATTACAGAAAGTGAGCCAAAAGATATGACACCTGAATGCACTCTATAAAACATCCAAATAAACAATATAAAAGCTGCTGCTATTCCGGCAAGAGAAGATGCAGCATAAGAACTCATTATATATTTATTAGTAGTTAAATCTATTTTTTTTCTGTCTATTTCTATCCGGTTCATTCTATCATAGAAATAATCTTTAATACCGAAAGCTTTAACAGCCTGTATATTGTCGAAGGTTTCAACATTATATGAGTTTATCTTTGATTCAATCTCACGTATTTTCCCTTCCGATTCATATATCTTTCCCATAAAAATTCGTGATGCGATAATTACAATCGGTGCTATTACAATTGCAAGAAAAACCATACTATAATCCAAGTAAATCATATAGATTCCCGCACTTGTAATTAAGGTCAACTCTGCCATAAGTGTAGGAACAAGACCACTGGTATTACCTGCAATAGTCTTTATGTCTGATGATAATCTCGTAATAAGATCACCTGAATGATAATCCGAAAGTTCTTGCCATGAGGCATCCATAATCTTGCGATAAATTTTTAACTCTAGGTCATTATACATTCCATTGTAATTTCTGCAGGCAAATCGATTACTGATAATTGAAATTATTATGTTTGCAATGTATAACCCCAATAATATCAGTCCTGTGCCAAGCATTTTTGATATGTTATCTTCAAGTGCCAGATCAACAATATTTCCTATTCTGCTAGTCATATAAATCTGATAAACTGCTTGCAAGATTAAAATGACAATATATAAATATAGTCTTGATTGATAGTTCTTTAAAACATTCAAAGCCCACTTCATTGTTCTAAAGACTTCAATAAACAGATGAACATTTGCTTTTTTATATGGCAATTGCATGTTATGCTCCTTATATAAGATCAAAGATGAGTATTAAAGAACATCTTTAATTCGATTTAAAATTATAACATGTTTTGTCACTTATCCGTATAGAAAAATATAATTAGATCTTATGCCATCCCAGATAATACGTATTAAAAAGCATTCTGTAAACAAAACACCTCTTGCCCAAAAAGACAAGAGGCGCATAACATAAGAGTATTTACCGATGTCAATACCAGCCAATCTCTACTATTCATAATCATATGAATCAGTTCTTACTCCGCAAACTATCAGTCTTGTATTCTCATCATCTGTACATGTTGACAGAGTTATAACGTGATCTGATTCGTTTGTCTGAATTCCCGTATCAATCAGCGAATCACGTTCAAGCTTTTTAAGAGTCTTCCAATAATTTGAAGGCTCTTTTCCAAATGTCCAGAATACATCATGGCTGTCAGCTACTTCTTCGCATGCAAAAATCTGATATCTGTAAACCGAATCATTTGTGAAAATCTGAAAATATTGATGTTCATCATAATATTCCGGATCTGTCTCATAATAGCGAAGTTTACCAAACATAGACATGTCTTTCATATTATGGCCGTAAACCAGGCTGTGCGGATCCGAAAAATCAGGTGACGACTCGCAATCAACAAAGATTGCGCCAGCCTTTGCTTTCTTACCGGTATATGCAGTAGTAACATATTTTGAATTATCACCGGAAAACATTATCGGATAACTGATATCCTCATTCTCGAAATAAATCCATCCAACTGCCTCAGGATACTTCTTTTGGAGTTCAGTCATATTAACATTTACATGCTTCCACTCTTCTCGTTCCTTTTTCACTCCTGCAACCTCGGGCCTTTCCTCCGGTTGATCAGGTGTTTCCTCAATATAAGTCTCCTCTGCTTCACTATAAATGTGCTCAGCTTCTTCATACTGATTTCTTGTAGTGAAAAGAGCTATTGTAGAACCAACTATTGCAATCGCACTGATAATGCATAAAATCTTAGCACTGTTTTCACGAATTTTGGTGATCAAAAACTTTATAGTTGTGCTTATTTTATCACCTGTGTATAATTCGTGAGCTGAAAATGCAAAAGTAATTAGACCAACTACCAAGATAATTACCCATAGCCATACTATAGGAAGTGTATCTCCGGTTTTAGGCGCTCTTGAATCACCATTAACATCCTTAGTATCACCCTTAGCCTCTTTTATAGCTGACCAGCCTGCTATTAGTGTAATATTTTTGGTTATCGGTGTATCAAAGTTATATGCAGACGCAGTGGTAGTATTCTTAGATGCTGATGTACCGGTTGTCGCAGACCCCTTCAGATACCATCCCTTGAATGTATATCCATCTTTTGCAGGATCGGAAGGTTGTGAAACCTTATCGCCGGATTTAACTTTAACTGTTGTTTTTTCTGTTCCGTTGTCAAAAGTTACAGTGTAATACTGAATTGATGACTGATATGCTACAGCGTAAGTCGAAAATTTATATGCATAAACAATTATCTTGCCGTTAGACTTATCTAATTTATAACGTTCCCCGGAACCACTTGTACTCATGGAACTTACAGTACCATCATGTTCCCTGAGTAAAGTTATGTTTTTCTTGTCACTGAAATCGTAGGATATTTCAAATGGAAGAAGTATAGCTTTCTTATTGTTATCAACAACCTCTGAAACATTGCTTTTACTTGAAGAACCATTAGTAGTAACCGTCTGATTTACATCAATTTCAATTATATCGGCGAAATATGCTGTTGTACTTCCTACATCTGATGAATCCTGAGAATCTCTGGTCAGATTCTTCTTTCCTTTAAACTCGTCAATGATTGAGTCCGAAAGTTCAGCAGAAGCAAAATTCATATTTACAACAACATCGTCATAAGGAGTACCAACTGTTTCAGCATAAGTCTGAAGCTTAGCTTTTCCTTCGTTATTGAGTGATACACCTTTTACATTTGTCTTTAATTCACTTGGCTTATAATATGAAGAATTGGATACTCTCTTATGTTTTTCAAGTGAGTATACATCCCATAAAGAATCAAGAGAAAAAGCAAACTCAACATTCGATCCGGAAGGAACATTAACCCATGACATCCCCAGTGATCCCTGTTTGTTCTCAAGCAAATTGAGTTCACTGCTTGTGTAAGCGAGTGGATGCGATGGATTTTGAATACCCATCCATACTTTTAGACCTGTTGTGGTTATCGGCAGAACAGCATATGCCGGTAACTGGATCGCTTCAGCCTTACTTTTCATCTTAGTAGATGCTGTTTGGATAGAATCAACAGCCATGTATGTGACGCAATCTATAGCGCCACTATTTTTATTTGCATAAATGGTACCGTTTGTTGCATAAGTTGCAATTGAATTATTGCCAATAGCAGTGTCTTCTCCAAATGCAAAAGAGCGGTAACCATCTGGCAGATTTGCTGAACCATACAAAATCGAAGGATCGTTTTCGTTAAACCTGAAATACAGCTCTTTCAAAGCTGCCCCAGCGCCAAAACCCGAACTTATTGGATTTGCCTGCTCGCTTGATAGAACTTTCCATCCTTCACCACTTGCAGTAGTTGTAAGCATATCATCTTCAAAGTCTCCGATTACATCGAAGGTCTGTACTACTCTTCCTGCCGAAGTTGTTATAGAATTGAGCGTATATGCCATAGTACCATTTGTAATATAGCACTGGTCTGAATCAGTATTTACACCAACCCAGTCTCGTAACATATCTGAGTTCTTGGTTATTACCTGAACAGCATTACTTGCCTGACCATTGATTCGACATCTGTACCATTTTCCTACAGCAGAAGAAGAACTAACGCCATATTCCTGAGTGTTAGCATACATGATAGGAGTAAAAGAGCTGTCGACATTTGTATCACTGCTCTCCCATTGATAAGAAACAGCTCCTTTTTCTTGTGCATTACTATTAATCCTTATAGGCATTTTAAGCTTAAAGGAATTTGTACCAAGCTCTATGCCGGATGGATAACCTCCATTTTCGAAGTCAACTGTTTCTGCGGAAATATCTCCAATGCTCAATGTGAGAGCATATGTAAATCCGCCGTAAGTTATATCTAATGTTGTCTCGATATTCTTTTGGGGCTTTTGAACAACCAAAAACCACTTACCCGAATTACTTGGCTTAAACAGACCATTATCATCAATTGTCGGTATTGTTTGACCACTTGAATCTATTTCATATTCCAGTGTATCAACGTAGATGTAATTCACTAATGAGTCGCCTGTTGAAATTGTATTTATTTCTTTTCCATCGTCATCTTGAGCAATCTGCAGTTCCTTGAGAACATCATCCAAAGATACTACTGACTGTTTAATCTCGTAATTAAGCTCTCCTTCATAGCTAAATCTAAGAACATACGTTGAGAAACCATATGTTACAGCTTCAATAGCCTTAGCATCTTCAACATCAACAACTACTGCTGCTAACTTTTCAACTACTATATCGTCTGAAGATGAATTGTCTTCGGACATACTACGAGTTGCTCCCAGAACAGCTGATTCAGAATCTTCCTTCTTCTTTTCATCCAATATATGATAAATATCTGCTTTAAGAGATTCATTCGTTACTTCTTCCGATTCAAATGATACAATTACTCTGCCTTTTTCAGTATCAGGCTCAATTTCTTTACCATTTTCATCAAGAATCTGTATGTCAAATGAGTATGATTTTACGACATTACAATCTGTCTCAATCTGTTCCGATAATACGCTATTTACTCTTTCTTCTTTATCTCCATCAAGCTTGCTTGCATTAACAGAAGCACCTAAAGGAAATACTCCCTTATCTGCTCTTACTCTTATTTTGACGCCGTCTACTTCTACAGTTTCATCAAACTCGAAGTACTCTTCTATAATCTTAACTGTAATGGTCGGGAGCTTGGCCTCAACATAGTAGAAATCCGGAATAAGCAATATCGGTGTAAATACATATTCCATTCCTACCATATTAGGATCATATTCGTCAGTTCCATTAAGGACAGGATCGAGTATCCACTTAATTCCTGATACCATCTCATGACTAATTTCATCGTCATTAACAGAATCAATTGCATGGACTCTGCTCATACCAAGTACATCTTTAATCTTGCCAATGAGTCCTTCTCCGTTTTCGGTTTCTTCCTTCTCTATCGGAGCTTCTGTTTCTTCAAAGAATGTAATCGAATCTCCATCTTCACTGACTTCTTCATCATTCGTTTCAGAATCAGCAGGTACTATGTTATCCGAAGATGAATTTGAACTATTGTCATAGACATCTTCAACGCTATCACTGCTTTCAACATCATTTATCTCATAATCATTTTCGCTTGAATTACTTTTATCTATAACGGCTGAAGATACCTCTCCTGTTTCTGAGTCAAAGAACATGATATCATCACTGGAGTCTTCTTCCAGTTCTTCATCTTCTGGTTCTTCATTTTCTAGCCCTTCAGTTTCTGACACATCTTCAGACTTATGGCTAGCGCGCTCACTCCCCAGCTGTTTAGCTATTCTTTCATCATGATCAGTATCAGCGACAACATCAATATTTAATGTGTCAGGAAAGAAAATATCTTCTAATGCAGTTCCTGCTTTTACCTCTTGATAAGCAATTTCTTCCGGCAATTCCTCAAATCCTGATATCTTGACATAGACCTGTTCATCAGAAATATCCGACTCATTAGATTCAACATCTTCCTCATATTCTTCCACTTGAGTATTTTCAGTTAAATCAGTACCATCATAGAAAACTGCATCTGAAATAAACGGAGCAAAAGCAACATTTGACACAAAAATAATATTTGCAATAAGGACAGATACAATCTTTTTTCTCATATTAATCTCCTGCACAATACTTCAAACAAAGAAAAACCCACAATTTTATTTTAACGAATTATTGTTACACAAAATCATAAAATTAAGAAATTTAATTTTTATTTTAGAATATTGTGCGACTATATAACGTCAAGCCAAATCACCTCAATACTCTATACGCTATATTTCTGATCAAATGTGAAATAATGCCGTACTCTCCCAGTATCTCGAACCAGTCCATAGCAGATCTGTAATCCCTCATGATGAGATGCTGTGTAGAAATGAAGAACATACATTACATTATCGTACGGAAGTGGCTTTCTTACGCATGGCGCGAGATTTCTGTCATAATCGGGAGTGCCGACAAGAATAAGGGAATCAGTATAATTATTACGTATAATTTTTATTATCTGCTCTGAATATCCATAAACATCATTCCAATCTGTGTCGCAATTGGGCTCATTACATATTTCGTAGATAATATTTGGAACAGATGAATATTCGGATGAAATCATCTCAAAGAAAGCCTTAGCTGCATCAATATTGATGTTTGGGTCATTGTCTTCTAGAATATGCCCGTCTACGATTACATACATATCGTTATCAACAGCATATATAAAAAAGAACTGATTCAACAATGTGAATCAGTTCTCTTTTTTGATTATTCATCATAAAGTTCCATGGCTCTGCGAATATCAGACATTTGAAAGCCTTTCCGCAAAAGAAACGCCATTATCTTCTGTTTCTCTTTATATTCTGTCTGTTCAGGATCATAGTGTTTCTTGGAAAGTAGCTTTTTAATCTGTTCAAGTTCTATTTCAGAATCCTCTTCTACATAAAGTTCCTCAACTATAGGCATAAAGACATCTTTACTGATACCCTTCCCTGAAAGATCCTGGATAATTCGGTTCTTAGACCTTATGGACATATGGTAAGAGATGTAATCTCTGGCGTATCGTTCATCATCTAAGTAGTGATATGCTTTTACATAATGAATTGCATCATCAGTGATTTCACTAGGATAAAGACCTTCTGACAACTTATCCCGTAGTTGTTTCTCAGTATAATCTTTCTTTTGCAAAAGATTCATAGCCCTTAGTTTACAGCGTTTAGGAAGAACAACATCCATAATCTCTTGGTAATTAGCCTCAGACAACTCCTGTTCTTCTCTTATACTGTAATCTCGTAGTTCCCCTTTATATAAAACAAATGAAAATTCACCATCCAAATATACTTTGCATCTCTTTTTATCTAATTCAACTATATTTGTGACTGTCATAATATCCCCACATAATATTTAAAGTAATCCCCTGATAGTTATATGAGCTATCAGGGGATAAAAAGTCAAATAATTATGATACTTATTACTCAGCCTTGGCTGCTCTGCCCTTCTTAGCCGGCTCTTTCTCAGCAGTCTCAGCTGCCTTAGGTGCTGCCTTGGCGCCGTCTACAGGAAGACCAAAGTGAGCTCTTACCTTGGCATCGATCTCTGCAAGTACCTGTGGATTGTTCTCAAGGTAGAGCTTAGCATTCTCACGACCCTGACCAATCTTCTCACCTTCGTACTGGTACCATGCGCCTGACTTGTTAACGATGTCAGCGTTTGCTGCAAGATCAAGGACATCGCCGGTCATGGAGATTCCCTTACCGAACATGATATCAAACTCAGCCTCTTTGAAAGGAGGAGCAATCTTGTTCTTAACCACCTTAACTCTTGTTCTGTTACCGATGTTCTCACCATTCTGCTTGATAGCTTCAATTCTACGTACATCCATACGAACTGATGAGTAGAACTTAAGAGCACGTCCACCGGTTGTGGTCTCAGGATTACCGAACATGATACCAACCTTCTCACGGAGCTGGTTGATGAATATTACTGTGCAGTTAGACTTGCTGATAACTGCTGTGAGCTTACGAAGAGCCTGTGACATAAGTCTTGCCTGAAGACCTACATGTGAATCTCCCATATCTCCGTCAATCTCGGCCTTGGGAACAAGAGCTGCAACAGAGTCAACAACTACTATATCGATAGCTCCGGATCTAACCATTGTCTCTGTGATCTCAAGAGCCTGCTCGCCTGAATCAGGCTGTGAAATATACAGGTTGTCAACGTCAACTCCGATATTCTTGGCATATACAGGGTCAAGGGCATGCTCAGCATCGATAAATCCGGCAATTCCACCCCTCTTCTGAACTTCAGCGATCATGTGAAGTGTTACGGTTGTCTTACCACTGGACTCAGGTCCGTAGATCTCAACGATTCTTCCCTTAGGGATTCCACCAAGTCCAAGTGCAATATCAAGGCTCAGAGATCCTGTAGGGATAGTCTCAATGTTCATTGTATCCGAGGAATCACCAAGCTTCATAACAGCGCCTTTTCCGAACTGCTTCTCAATCTGGCCAAGGGCTGCTTCCAATGCTTTTTGTTTTTCTTCTCTTTCCATATTTCCTCCTTTTAGAACATCCGTTCGTCTTGATAATATAAATATAAAACAGATGTTCGATTGTGTCAATAAATTTTTAACTACAAAAATGAAAATTCCGACAGATACGCCAGACGTTTAGTCCCCACTAAACACACAAGTCATTGCACAGACACTGCAATGACTTGGTTATAATATCATATTAAAATTTTAGTGTCAAAAGAATTTTCCTTATCACATGGACATGTCATAATGACTGCAGCGAACTCTGTACTCTTCGTTAATAAGCTGCACCATGTAGGAGTCACCACTAACATTATCCGGGTGGAACATCTTCATGAGGTCCTTATATCTCTTTTTCAAAGTAAGCGGACTGTTGACACCTCTAAAGAGCATATCAATGGCATCATACTCATCCTCTCTCTGATAAGCCTTTTCTCTCTCGAGTCTGATAAATTCACTCTCGAGCTTCTTCTTATCGGAGTTAAGCTGATCAAAGCCATTGTTCAATATCCTGAGTCTCTGATCGAATAATGCCTTTTCATTGTTGAGCTTTCTGGTTGCTGTCTCAAGTTTCTTCTCAGCAGCATCCATCCTCTCTTTAAAAGCCATTTCGTCTCTGTAGAGTCCCTCGTACTGCTCAGAAAGAGCACTTTCCTGGTTCTCGAGACGTACGCTTTCCTTGAAAAGCCATATTCTGAGCTCTGCAAGCTCGTCTTCTGTTCCGTTTAAAATGATTTCTTCGATATTTCTTTTTTCTTCCATAAGGAATCCCCCCGCCTTGTGGATTTATTACTTCTCCTCAGTGCCCTCAGGGAAAGCAATGTTTACTGCTTCATCATCATCCATGATTCCTTCGTTCTTAGCGCTGAACTTGTTCATGATGTCAGGAACCAGATCAAGTACCTTGGTAACTGCGTCCTGATTCTTGATGTTAACAAGTTTAGTTGAACCATTCTTTATAACAAGGACTGCACTTGGTGACATCTTGGCACCAAATCCGCCACATCCTCCATTCTTTTTATCGGCAGAAGTTGAGCCTGCCCCAACCCCAAATGAAACATCTACCAATGGAAGTATGATTGTATCTCCAACCTTAGTAGGCTCTCCGATCACTGTCTTGGTGCTCATTACTCTGTTCATACCGCTGAGTAAGGATTCTACAACACCGCCAAAATTATTCTCTGCCATGATACCCCTCCAAAATATATAAATTATGAATTGATAATCTTCTTAAATCTTTTTATTGTCTTCTTCACATCCTTGTTGAAATAGCAAACAGCTGCGCTGTAGACAATAGTAAATAATGTTATATGTCCTTTGATATGAGCATCAGTCATTATGACTTTCCGCTCGAAATCAGGTTCGAATCTGACCTTCTTGTACAGATAAGGATACAGTGCTCCATAGCCGGCCATGATCTCTGCTGTCTGGGCCGGATCTCTGGTGCCTAGCATTAAATCTATATCATATTTATCCGGCAGGATCATCTTGATTATCTTGATCAGTTTCTTCTTAACAAGTGCAAATGCTCTCTTGAAAATATCGTTTTCAAGGGTGCTTTTAATCATTTCTATCTTATCACAAACTCTAGATATTGTATATCGTATTTTTTCAAACACATTTAGTGGTGTTTTCAGAATATTGTCTATTTTATCTATAATATTCCATAAAACATCAAGAAAAGATTTAGGCTCTTCATCCTCGGTTTTCATTTCAAGATCTGAACCTGTTTCTGAAGCCACAGAATCAGTTACTTCTTCACTTGGTTTAACATTCTCCGGTTTCTCTTCTTCCTTCTTTTCCTCCGAAGTCATATCTTCTAACGGCTTCTCATCAGTATCTTTTTCCTTGTCCTTGTCTTTGTCCTTCTTTTTGCTTTCTTTTTCAGGTTTCTCTTTCTTTGGAAGGATCTTTATACCAAAGACTCTCAGCGTAAACTCTTTGTTCTTAGGGAACTCGATTCCTCCTCTTATAACAAACAGTAGCCAGTGAAAAGACACTTTGGCAAATACCTTCTCCATATCAAAGCCGTTATCAAGCTCCGTCTCCGGAACATTTGCATCTATCCTGTAAAAGATCGGTGCAAACAAAACCAATAACAGAAGTAAGAGAATAACTGCCAGTATCACCAGCAGCACAATTCCTATTATTTTTAAAACCGTCAAAACTCCAGTAAGTAACATAATACACTCCGGTAATTATTTTTTAGTATCCTTATCATCCAGGTAATCCAGAATTCTTCCCTCATAGCCGGCCTTTATAGCTTCATCTGTAATCTTAAGCACAAGATCAAGGGCTTCGTTATAACTTCCTGCAATCCCGTATATATATGCAGGATTGTCTCTGAAATATTTTTGCTGAAGGAATGCACTGTGGATAATATCAAGCTGATCACCGTCGGAATCAGCTCTTTTTAAACAATAGATCGTGAACTGTCCTCTTCCGTGAGAGAGTCTCCATTTCACCTGCGAATGCATCTTAATAGAATCACCCCAATAGAGGTTCTTATAGAATCGGCAAAAGCCTCTTGATCTCATACCCCAAAACATCTCCCAAATATCGTTTATCTGCATAAAAACAAATTGAATGTCGTCTTATAAACAGATATACTTATATTATCATATAGATTTAGATTTTTAAATTATGATTGCACTTCATTTATCGGAGGAGTCGTATGAAGTCTGTTGCTAGAATGGAGCTAAAACCGGGGATGGTTGTAGCTGAAGACGTCTTGAATTATCAGAATGAGATCATAGTTTCAAAGAACACCAAAATAAATGATACAATCATCGAGAAACTGGCAAGGCAGTCTATTTTGGTTGTTCCTATCAAGGAAGAAGCAGACTTTGCCACCACTCATTTCGAAAAGGTTCGTCTGACTGAAGGATTTAAGTCCTTTGAATCCACCTATAGGATTTATTTCCCTGTTTTCAAGAATCTTGTAGTAAGTGCCGTAACCAACAGAACTCCCATCAACATGAACCAGCTTATGGAGGTTTATCGCAATATCATTGTATGCGCAAAAAGTGGAGAACTACTTCTTGATTACCTCTACAATATGCTTCCCGGTGAGGATGACATGACTCACGCTCACTGCCTTAACTCCGCTCTCATCGCCGGCGTATTTGGCACATGGCTCGGTCTTTCCAATGAGGACATCAACCTCCTCATTCAGTGCGGATTTGTCTATGACATCGGCAAGCTCAGCATTCCTTATCAGATCCTCTGGAAACCCGAAAGGCTCACTTCTGAAGAATACAGGCTTGTAATGAGACATACCACCATCGGATACGATTTTTTAAAGAGCTATGGCTCTTTTGACGAGCATATTTTAAATGCAACTCTTCAGCATCACGAGAGGTGCGATGGTTCAGGCTATCCCAAATCACTTCAATCAAATGAAATCGATCAGTTCGCCAAATATATAGCAATTATCGATACTTATGAAGCCATGACTTCGCCAAGAACCTATCGTCAGAAGCTCAATCCATTCCAGATCATAGCTAACTATGAGAACGAAGGCTTCGTTAAATATGACTTTGCTGCCATCAAGTCCATCCTGTCACATATAGCAAACTCTCAGCTTGGCTTTAACGTACAGCTTAGTAACGGCCAGATCGGAGAAGTCATATTAATAAATGAGAAGGCGCTCTCACGCCCTCTCGTTAAACTTAGTGACAATTCACTTATTGACCTTTCGACCAACATGCAACTGGCCATTGTTTCAGTATTCTGATGCTCACTCCACTCCGAAGTATGCATCGAAGATTCTCTTAGCAATAGGTACTGCGAAGCTTCCGCCGCTTCCTGCGTTCTCCACGATAATTGTCACGCAGATCTCCGGATCTTCAGCAGGTGCAAATCCTGTAAACCATGCATGAGAATCAGTTGTAGTATTGGTAAATTCAGCAGAACCGGTCTTTCCTGCCGCTGTGTAGGAAAGGCCTTTTAATTTGCTGGCAGTTCCTGACTCGACAACCTCTTTCATCATGCCCTTTATTGTATCGGCCTCGAGGGCTGTCATTAGTCTCTTATAGGAATCCGGCTCATAATTCTTAACAGTCTTTCCATCTACGCTCTTAATTGAATCCACCAGATAAGGCTTCATCAGAACACCTTCATTGGCAATTGCACAGGTGATCATATTCATGTGCATAGGCGAAACTGAAGTTGCTCCCTGACCGATAGAGAGCTGCATTACATCTCCCACGCTTGTGCTCTGGTCAACTTTGGCACTGCTCTTTGCATACAGGATATCTATTGGAAGCTCCTGGTTGAACAAAAGCTGGTTTATTGTTTCGGAAAAGACCTTTCGATCAAGGCTTACACCTATGTTGGCGAAGGATGAGTTACAGGACTCAGCAAATGACTTTGTAAGATCCACACTGCCATGTACCTCTCCGTGAAAGCACTGAATGCTCTCTCCCTCAGCCTGAAACCTTCCATTACAGCTAAACTTATAATTTGTATAATCCTTTGGATGCTGCTTTAAATATGCAAGGGTTGTAATGATCTTAAAGGTAGATCCCGGAGGATACATTCCCTGTGTTGCTCTGTTTAAAAGCTTGGCATCAGGAGATTTGTCCGCAAGAAGGCTCTCCCAGTCACTCTGAATGGTGTTTGGGTCAAAGTCAGGCTTAGACACCATGGCAAGGATTTCTCCGGTCTTGGGATTTGTTACAACTACCGCGCCTTTTCTGGCTGAAAGCGCATTGTAAGCAACCTCCTGAAGATTCACATCAAGTGTTGTGATGCACATATCTCCGGGATACTTGCTTCCCTGTGTATCCAGTGCAACCTTATCAGGCAGATCAATACTTGTATTTATCAGGTAATAGTTGGCAAGGGCTTCTATACCTGCCTTTCCGTTTGTTGAATAACCTACCACGTGAGCAAACTCTTTCCCATAGGGATAGACACGGGCATCCTTGCCGTTTGCATCGGTCTCTGAGTAAGCCAGCACATCTCCGTTTCTTGAAAGTATCGATCCGCGAAGGTTTTGATTCAAAAGGATCTGCTGTCTGGTGTTGTAGCTGTTGTTCATAAGAACCTGTCTGTTGTTATACGCATAAACACTGATATATCCCAGCATCACACAGAAAATCAGAGCATAAAACGCAGAGATGACAAGTATTGGATATGATCGTATTTTCTTTTTCTTAGGCTTTTGTTGTTCCATTCTGTCTTCTTTCCTGCTCGCGTTTTTGTTTTCGCCTCTCCATGGCTTCGAATCTCTCGTCTGTCCTTATCATGCATATGCCTTCTGCTATCATGATCATAACAATTGTGACAAGGACTGATGTTCCTCCATAGCTCACAAGAGGCAGTGTTACACCGGTCAGAGGGATGAACTTGGCACCTCCTCCGATGGTAAGAAACGTCTGGAATATGTATGCTACGCCTATTCCGCAAACCACCATTCGGTAGTATTTATCCTTGATATAATATCCCTCGTACATGAGCATAAAGAATGTGCTGACACAGACAAGCGCCATAAGAACAGCATAAATCACCCCCATTTCCTCAGCAATTGCCGAAAAAATGAAATCCTGCTCAACATAAGGAATTGATCTGGGAGAACCACCATATAGTCCAAGGCCAAACCAGCCTCCACTACTAATACCGAACAGAGATTGCGAGAGCTGATAGCCGGAAGTCTCTATATCTCCGAAGGGATCAAGCCAGGCCTGAACTCTTAGTCTTATATGGGAAAAGAGCTTGTAAGCAACCACGCTGGCTACCGCCCCCAGTCCAAGGCCTATGAAGAGATATCCGATGTTCTCAGTAGAAATATAGATCAGTGCCAGATATATGACAAAGAATATAAGCGCACTACCAAGGTCCCTTGAAAGAACAAGAATGATCACATGTCCGGCTGCTACGACTGATGCAAGAAACAGCTGCCAGATATTCTCCGCCTCAAGAAGCGCTCCGGCCATAAAAAATAAGAACAGCACCTTAACTGCCTCAGACGGCTGGAATGTAATTCCCGCAAGGGTAAAAGAAATCTTGGAACCATTAGTAACAGCGCCATATAAAAGCACCGCTCCTATGGCAACAATCCCGGCTCCTGCGTATATCCAGGTCAGTTTCTTCAGATAATCAAACCTAAGGATCACCTCCGGAATAAAAAAGCCAATGATAAAGGAAGCCGTTACGATAAAGAACTGCTTGACGGCCTTATCGTAGGAAAGTCTTGTCAGGATTATCATTCCGATCATCAGAAGAAGGCAGGTGTTGTTGATAAGTAGCCTGTTGCCTTCAGGATAGATAACATAAAACAGCATCAGCACCGATGCGAAGATGATTATCTGAAACGCAAAGAAAAAGAGATAAACAGGCTTACCGGTCCTTGCAATTATCTGGATAAAGCAGGAAACCTGCATGGCAAACATACAGATGATCTGTCTTATGTATAAGCCTTTTCTCTTCTTCTCTGTCTTGTATCTAAAGGCCATGAAAGCCTCTATCACATAGATCAGCATAAAAATATCTATGACATATTTTGATATCTCAGTTACGTATAATTCCATTTAAGTTCTTATTCTGCTCCGCGTTTAAAATGTCCTGTGGTAAAGCTGCCACTTTCAAATATATCTGACGCATCTGCTCCGTTATACAGATCCGTGTAATAGTCTAAAACTTCTCCGCATCTCTTTGCACTCTCAATAGTAAAATCAATGCGGTAGTGATCAAAGCTCTTTTCGTTCATGATCTTGCCCATTCTTCCATGAAGAGATGTTGGATGGACGTTCCAGATCACGTTATAGCAATGTCTGCAATTGCAGGTTACAGGCAGCACATTGCCGAGTCTGTCTATAATGGTGGTGTCCTCAGTGTAGAGCTCATGAACACGTCCACTGCATCTGTCTGTTGTCTTCTTGATGCAGCCTGCACTTACCATCATAGGCATATGGCCATAGAGATTGTAGGATACAGGGATATCTACAGTCTTCTTGAGCTCTCCGGCCATATCTCTTGCTTCACCAAAGTTAAGCTCATAAGGCACAGTTACTTCCTCAAGTCTGAATCCATCCTGTTCATTACAGTCTATGAGTTCCATTGCTGCTTCTTTATTCCAGGTATATACGCTGTAATCAGAGACAGCTTTGCCGGTAAAACCTTTATCGCATAGATAGCCCAGCTGCTCGAGATTTCTTACAAGAACACCTGTATATCCCGATTCCGGGAGCTTATCAAGTACTCTCTGAACTTCCTTGCAGCCGTCAAAGTCTTCCTTCCTTGTGACATAAGGAAGTGCTACAAACATCTCAAGATTCGAAATGTTAGTCGAAAGTTCTTTTACATCAACAGATAAAAAGATATTGCTGTCTACATATATTCTACCAATATCGGTATTATTCTCAGCTCTCTCAAGTACAGTACTTAACTGCTCTTTAGTGTTGCAAAGGATATGTAAAGGTCCTCTCTTAGCATCTACAGATTTATATGAATCAAGGTCGGTAAAGTGCCTTACATTCTCATAAGAGTTTAGTTTCTGAGCGTTCTTCTTGATCTCGTAAAGCCTGTCGGTTACCTTGGCAACAAGCGTTCTTCTGAGCTCATTAAGTTCACTTACAGCGATGAATATACCTGTTCCACTGCCATTATCATCAATAGTGATCTCGATGTTCTCGCACTCAAAAGGTGTTCCGCCTAGCTTAAGGAGCTGTTTTCTTACATTCTCCTCTTCGAGAGGCCTCTTGGATGCAGCCTGTACCTCACTACCCGTGCACTCCTCGTAAATAACATCGTCACCAAAAGAAAGCGACATTGCAATCTTAGCAGCCTCTCCAACCCTAAGCTCACAGAAAATGTCACACTTTAGCTTAAGTTCTGATGTAAGGAACTTCTCATGAACCTCTGACAGAATCTCCTCCGATGTTGGGTTATAGGCCGGTGAAACTACAGTTACCATAGCCTTGTCATTGTGTCTGTGATAATATCCGTCGCTGATACCGGTCCTCTGATAGAGGTTTCTAAGTATCTCCATATCCTCTTTGGATACGCTGTGATCCCCCTTTGGATTCTCGTAGTATTTATCAATATATTTCCTGTAAAGAGCCGTTACACCGGCAGAGTACTCCGGTTTCTTCATTCTTCCTTCGATTTTAAAAGAGTCTATTCCTGCCTCGATAAGTTCAGGAATAATGGCAATCGTGCTCATATCCTTAAGACTTAGTGGATACTGCTCTCCTGACTTGCCATTCATTCTATACGGAAGTCTGCAGGGCTGAGCACATCTGCCTCTGTTACCGCTCCTGCCCCCAACAACGCTGCTGAAAAGACATATTCCGGAATAACAGTAGCACATTGCACCATGAATAAATGCCTCTACCTCGATGTCAGCCTCATCTCTAATGGCCTTCATCTCAGATAGACTAAGCTCTCTGGCTGGCACAACTCTGGTACAGCCCCTCTCTTTAAGGAGTTTGGCACCATATACACCGGTCACTGTCTGCTGAGTGCTGGCGTGAAGCTCTATCCCGGGGAATTCCTGCCTTATAAGACGCATAACACCAAGGTCCTGAACTATTACTCCATCAAGCCCTCTGTCTGCATATGGAAGCATAAAGTCATAAAGCTCGCCATACTCGTTTTCCTTGACCAGCGTATTGACCGTCATATATATCTTTTTATCATGGAGATGGGCGTAGGAAATAGCGTCAAGGACCTGATCTCTGTCAAAATTGTCAGCATAGGCTCTTGCACCAAATTTGGATCCGCCCAGATAAACGGCGTCAGCACCCGCATTGAATGCTCCCACCATTGTTTCATATCCACCAGCCGGTGAAAGAAGTTCTACTCTTTTCATACGCTTAAAAAAAGGCTGTCCTGAGACAGCCTTAAAAATCCTTACTTCTTGTTACCCTTCACCTGAGCTTCAAGCTGAATGATCTTCTTGGATGAATCATCGAGCTTGGTCTGAAGGTTCTTGCTATTCTTCTCAGTGTTCTCAAGCTTGATCTGAGTTGCGATAAGCTCATGCTTGAGGTCATAGAGCTCTTTCTCCTTCTCGGAGAGCTGCTCTTCCATAAGCTCTATCTGCTTCTTGGACTTAAAGTAGTCGTCAGCGATATTGAGCTGAAGAAGCACATTCTGAGTATCGATGGGCTGTCTCTTAAAGCCGTCGATCTTGTTGTATTCAGCAATCTTATTGTTGATATAAGAAGCTACCTTCTGAAGGTATTCCTCACTCTCATATCCGCTTAATGTAAAAACCTTGCCCCCGATCAATACTTCGGTATCTGTCTTGGATGCCATA
Organism: Butyrivibrio sp. NC2007; assembly: GCF_000421405.1. Taxonomy (GTDB): domain Bacteria; phylum Bacillota; class Clostridia; order Lachnospirales; family Lachnospiraceae; genus Butyrivibrio. The sequence continues at coordinate 41,146 of NZ_ATWY01000001.1, read as the reverse complement.
CGATTCTCCTCTAGAGTGTTAGTGATATAGATTTGCTCCATGTCATAGACATTTTCGCAAATCTACATAAATTCGGAAATTGATACGCTCATACTTCGCGTATCTTTCCTCATTTCTGTTACGTCTTCAAGGTCCCAAAATATTTTGTGCAAGCACAACATTTTGGGACTTTGAATCCGCATATCACTAACATTATAATTCGTTATCAGTAGGCATTTCAAGCCCTAAATGATGATATGCAGCTTCTGTTACCACTCTTCCTCTGGGTGTTCTGTTCAGGAACCCGTTTTTGATAAGAAATGGCTCGTAAACATCTTCAATAGTACCCGGATCCTCTCCTATAGCAGCTGCCAGAGTATCAAGTCCGACCGGTCCACCTGAGAACTTATTGATCATGGTCAGGAGCAGATTTCTATCAGTGTGATCAAGGCCCATCTTGTCGACATCCATGAGATCAAGAGCTGTTATTGCAACATCCTCTGTGATCTTACCATCAAACCTTACCTGGGCAAAGTCTCTTACTCTCTTAAGCACTCTGTTGGCAAGACGCGGAGTTCCACGGCTCCTTCTGGCCATCTCGATAGCGCCTGCGTTATCAACCTCAACATCAAGTACTCTTGCAGACTGAAGGATAATGCTGCAAAGCTCCTCTATGTCGTAATACTCCATTCGGTGAATCATTCCAAATCTGTCTCTTAAAGGTGCTGACAGCATTCCAGCCCTGGTGGTTGCACCAATAAGAGTAAAGTGAGGCAGGTCAAGTCTTATGGACCTGGCTGTAGGTCCCTTGCCGATCATGATATCTATGCAGAAATCCTCCATGGCAGGATAAAGGACTTCCTCTACCTGTCTGTTAAGTCTGTGGATCTCATCTACAAAGAGAACGTCGCCTTCCTTAAGATTATTGAGGATGGCTGCCATATCTCCGGGTTTCTCAATAGCAGGGCCTGATGTGATCTTAATGCCGACGCCCATTTCATTTGCAATAATGCTGGCAAGTGTAGTCTTACCAAGTCCGGGAGGTCCGTAGAAAAGCAGGTGATCAAGGCTCTCGCCTCTTCCCTTGGCAGCCTCGATGTAAATCTTAAGGCTCTCTTTTATCTTCTTCTGACCTATGTAGTTATCTAAAGTCTTGGGGCGAAGTGAACCTTCAATCTTGACATCTTCAGGACTAAATTCCGCATCCATCCCTCTGGCAGTGGTTACAATCTTACGCTTCTCCATCAGAACATCTCCTTAAGCGCGAGTTTAAGCAGCATCTCAGTATCACCGGATGCAGAATCATTCTCAGCAAGAACTTTCCTGACAGCCTTCATTGCATCGGATGAGTTGTAGCCAAGTGCTACAAGTGCAGCAACTGCCTCATCTCTTGCTGATGAAGCCTCACCTGTAAGATCATCAAGTGTAACGGCAGATGAGCTGCGAAGCATATCATCCTCCGTAGCCTTGATCTTGTCGCGAAGTTCAAGAGTTATCCTCTCGGCAGTCTTCTTGCCGACTCCCGGAGCCTTGGAGATAGTTCCTGCATCTCCCGCCATTATTGCAAATCTGAGATCATCCGGTGTCATGACCGACAGAATGGAAAGACCTCCCTTGGGGCCTATTCCGTTGACAGAAATGAGCATCTTGAATAAGGAGAGCTCATCCCTTGATAGAAATCCGTATAGAGTAAAAGAATCCTCTTTTACCGAGGTATATGTATAGAGCTTAACAGCCTCGCCGATGCCGGGCATTCTGTCCATTGTTGAGCCTGAGATAAATACATTCATCCCGACTCCGCCCACATCTACGATGGCAAGCCCCTCTTCAATACTCTCTAAAATGCCGTTAACATAAGCTATCACAGCAATTTCCCCCACAAACTGATTTTCTAAAGAACATTATAGAACATTTGTTTGCTTTAATCAAGGAGTTCTCCCATCTCCTTGATCGAGTCAAATATAACAGTGGGTTTAACCTCAGAATCCGGCACTTCTTCAAGCTTGCACTCACCGGTCAGAACCAGCACTCCCATTGCCCCATTATTAACACCTGTGGCAACATCAGTATATATGCGGTCTCCGACAAAAGAAATCTTAGAAGCATCTACTCCTGTCGCGTCAACTACCATATCTACAGTCTCTTTAAATGGCTTGCCTACAAACTTAGGACTTACCTTGGTTGAGAGCTCGATTGCAGCACACATTGCTCCGCAGTCAGGAATAAAGCCTTCTTTCACAGGGCAGTTAATATCAAGGTGTGTTGCCAGGAATTTAGCACCCTTCATGATATAAACGCAGGCGTTTGAAAGCTTCTCATAATTTAAAGTCTTATCAAAGGCCACAACCACGATATCCGGTATATTCTCGCAGATTGCATGGCTCATAGCTGCCTTTTCATCTCGCTCAGATTCAAAGAGATTGACCCCTGCCTCTCTAAAGCTCTTTTCCAGTTCAGGTGTTCCAAGCAGGTATACACTCTTGTCAGGGTACTTACTCTTTAAAAATCTGATCATCACATCTCCACTGGTCATGATCATGTCCCTGGAAATGTGACAGTTCATCTTTTTTAGTTTCTCAATATAGTTCTCTGATGACACTGATGAGTTGTTTGTAAAAAAGATATATTTCTTACCGGCTCTTTTAACAGATTCAAGGAAATCAAGAGCTCCGTCAAGGATCTCATCTCCCAGATAAAAAGTGCCATCCATGTCAAGCACAAAGAGCTCTGTATCTATTAAAATTTTCTTCTTTAATTCTATATCCTGTAAGTCCTTTAAAATATTCTCACTCACGGTTCTACCTCAAATAATTATCGCTAGTACGTGACATATTTGTCACAATTTAGATTATCACTCTCTTATACTTATCCTGCAGAAGAACAACGTCTCCGGCATTTATGACAACACTGCCACGAGGAATGATTGCCTCTCCATTTCTCCTGATAAGGAAGATATGACTCTGCCTTGAAATATCCAGATCTTTTATGGCAACACCATTCCAAGAATGCCCTTCGTTTATTGTGATCTCTCTTAGCTCAATCGGCTGGAGGTCTTTTGCCTTCTCGGCACAGAGTGCAACGACGTCTCCTTCCCTAAGGACAACATCTCCCCTTGGAATTATGGTATCATTCTCTCTCTGAATGGAAACAACTATCATGTCCTTAGGAAAACCGATCTCAGAGATTCTTTTTCCATTCCATGAATCCTCTTCACCAAGCTTGATCCTGATAAAGTGAATATTTTCTTCCTCTGCGAACTGTCCTACTGCCTTAAGCTTCTGATACTGCTCGACGAATCCGGCACTTATGATACCGGTAGGGATAGCTACCATACCAACACCCAGAAAGCTTATGAGGATTCCCAGCATCTTACCAGCTATGGTCACCGGATAAATATCGCCATATCCGACCGTCAAAAGCGTAGATACAGACCACCAGATTCCGGAGAAAGCATTCTGGAATACTTCAGGCTGAGCTTCGTGCTCAACACTGTACATGCAAAGACTCGAAGCCATCATGAGGATCAGAATGATAAATACTGATGCTGTGAGCTGCTGCTTCTTGGACGAAAGGACTTCTGTGATGACATTCAATTGATCGTAATAGGAATTGATCCTAAAGAGCCTCAGTATTCTTGCCACTCTAAATAGCCTGAACACTGTGGTTCCTGCAGGGAAGAATACAGGCAGGTAATATGGCAGGAAAGATAAAAGATCTACCAGACCTGCGAAGGAAAAGATATATTTTATTACCGAATCTTTTTCTGAAAGTTTTGGATACAGCTCTTTTGCTGTAAAAAGACGAAGCACGTAATCAACAGCAAAGGAAAATGTCGTCACTGCTTCAATAGCAAGGAGGAGCCCTTTATAGTGCTCCTCCATATAATCAAATGTTATTGCGAAAGCCGCAAAAAGATTGAGTATCAGGGCAATAATACTCAGGATGTCGTAAAGTTTGTTGATTGGCTGATCAACAACGCCGGTACTGACCATATTAAAGACTTTAGCTCTTACACGGTTTAGATTACGACCCCCAGTTTTTGTCATTTCTTATCCCCGCTCTCCCTGTTCTTCCTTTTTCCGAAGCTCTCCATTACAAGATCGCTCATATCCTGAAGATAATCAAGGCTCCTCTTTTTGTTCTGAGCTTTTACAGACTTCTTTTTGGACTTTGACAGGTTCATGGTGTCTTCGTCCTGTCCGACATACCAGGCCTTGGTTGAGCCTTCACCCTTGATGTTGATACGTCCTACATTTTCGAATGCATCTGATGAACGCTTTCTTGCAGGTCTGTCGTTTGAAGGCTTGCGAGTTTTATCAGCTGACCTGCTCTCTTTCTTTTTGTAAATATCCTTGAGTTCGTTAAGATCGCCAATATCCAGCTTGTTCTCAGGCTTTTTCTCAACTACTCTCTCAGGTCTCTTCTCTGATTTTCTTGAAGGTCTTCCGGAAACGCTCCTCTTATCGGACTTCTTGTCAAATCTCTTTTCAGTCTTCTCAAATCTGTCCTTCTTATCGGAGCGTCTGTCACGTGAAGATCTCTTTTCATCATCAGATCTTCCGCGCCTTCCGCCCTCGTCCTCGCGCCTTTTTAGTCTTTCACCGGTTCTTCTGTATCTGTCTCGCTTGGATTCTCTCTTTTCAAAAAGAACTATATCCTTAATGTCAGCGCCCATCTTGAGCTTCATGAATCCGGCTGCCAGCTGCTCAGCTGTGTACTCGCCCTCATCAACCTTGCTCTTTACATACTCAAGAACCTGAGTGATGTCGTCATTCTCAATGATATCGATAACTTCGGCAAAGACCTTTTGAGACTTGGCCCTTGTTATCTCTTTTGCACCTGGAACTCGTCTCTCCTCGATGGTTGTGTGGCAGATCTTCTCAATCTCGCGAAGCTTGTACATCTCTCTGCCGCCGACGAGGGTAAAGCTCTTTCCGCTCTTACCTGCTCTTCCGGTACGTCCGATTCTGTGAACGTAATACTCAATATCCTCGGGAATATCGAAGTTAAATACAGCCTCAACTCCGCTTACATCAATTCCTCTAGCAGCTACATCTGTAGCAATGAGGATGTTGATCCTGCCACTTCTAAAGAGATTCATTACGGTATCGCGCTGGTTCTGAGAAAGATCTCCGTGGAGCCCGTCACACAGATATCCCTTGCCCTTAAGGCTCTCAGAGAGCTGGTCTACCATTCTCTTGGTGTTGCAGAAAATAAGGCTTCTTGCAGGATTATAGTAATCCATGAGCCTTGTGAGCACCTCTTCCTTCATCTTCTGAGGAACTCTGTAATATGCCTGTTCGATGGCTGCCACGGTTATTTCCTTGGGAGTCATCTTGATGAACCTTGCATCCTCTTTCTGATACTTCTTGGTGATCTCGAGGATGGGCTTGGGCATTGTTGCTGAGAAAAGAGCTGTCTGGCGCTCCTCTGGCATTCCCTGAAGGATGGTCTCAATGTCATCTCTAAAGCCCATGTCGAGCATCTCGTCAGCTTCATCAAGCACGAGAACTCTGACATCCTTCATCTTCATGGTATGCCTTCTCATATGATCCATGACACGTCCCGGGGTTCCGACTACTATCTGAACGCCTGCAGAAAGTGCCTTTATCTGTCTTGAAATATCCTGTCCGCCATATACCGGAAGAACTTTAACTCCCGACATAAACTTGGCAAAATCTCTGATATCGTCAGCTGCCTGCATCGCAAGCTCTCTTGTAGGACATAAAACCACTGCCTGAAGGTGCTTGTTGTCCGGATCTACTTTCTGAAGAAGAGGTATTCCAAATGCAGCTGTCTTGCCCGTTCCGGTCTGGGCCTGACCGATGATGTCAACTCCCTCCATCATCACAGGGATTGCAGCTGCCTGAATGGGTGACATGTACTCAAATCCCATCTCGGTCACTGCTCTGATAATTCTCTCGTCAAGACCTGATTCGTCGTATCTGATCTTAACTTCTTCTTTTACTTCTTTACTACTCATTAATACTCCTAAAATCGCTTAAAAGGGACCGCTCATTACGTCCTTATTCTTGATAAGGTAGTCCACAAGTGAAACGATAGTCAGGACAAGAGCTATCCACTTGATGATCTGTGTTATAAGCGGAAATGGTGTCATTCCGATATTGGCAATCATAAGGATTACCATGAACATCTGGAATGTAGTCTTAAATTTTCCCCAATAGCTTGCTGCGATAACTCTTCCGTTATCTGCCGCAATAAGTCTGAATCCGCTGATGATGAACTCTCTTGCGATGATCACGATTACGATCCACGCCTCGATCCTGCCAAGTTCAATAAGGCCGATCATTGCGCTGCAAACAAGAAGCTTATCAGCTAAGGGATCCATGAATTTTCCAAAATCTGTTACAAGGTTATACTTTCTGGCAATCTTGCCGTCAAGAAGGTCAGTAAGGCTCGCAACAATGAAGATTGCAAGCGCAACCCACTTAAAGTTAGGGTTCATAGAATCGTTTAAAAGGAAAAACACAAAAAACGGAATAAGAATTACTCTTGCTACAGTTAACTTATTTGGTAAATTCATCTTTCAGCTCTCCTATCAAATCATATTCGTTCGAGCCGGTAATAAGGACATCAACATAATCCCCTGTCATCAGCTCCCTCTGCACTCCTGTTATAAAAAGATATCCATCGATATCCGGTGCATCCTTGTAAGTTCTTGCTACGTATGAAAGGCCATCGTCATCATCAGCATCTGTGATCCTGCCTTCCACAACTGCTCTTACAGTTTTTCCTACCATATCCTCCGCAGCTTCAAATGCGATCTTCTGCTGAATTCGCATAAGTTTGTTTCTGCGAGTGTTCTTTACCCTCTCAGTAACCTGATCCGGCATTGTGGCAGCCGGTGTGTCCTCTTCCTGAGAGTAAGTAAATACCCCTAATCTGTCGAATCTAAGATCACTTACAAGGTCTTCAGTCTGCTTGTGATCCTCGGCAGTCTCTCCCGGGAATCCGCTTATCAGCGTAGTTCTGATGCAGATGTCCGGAATCTCTTCTCTAAGGTGCGTAACCAGCGCTCTTATCTCGGCGCTGTTCGTCCTTCTTCCCATCAGCTTAAGGATCCTGTCAGACCCTGACTGAATGGGGATGTCAAGATAATGACATATCTTGGGCTCTTCCTTCATGACTTTTATCAGTTCATCGTCAATCTCTTCAGGATAACAGTAAAGTACTCTTATCCACTTAAAGCCCTCTATCTTACAGAGCTTTCGTAAAAGCTCCGGAAGCATCTTTCTTCCGTACAGGTCTGTACCGTAGATGGTGGTCTCCTGAGCAACTACGAGAAGCTCAGTAACTCCGCCCTCCGCCAGGTCTTTTGCCTCAATAAGAAGCTCATCCATGGGAATACTGCGATACCTGCCTCTTACCTTGGGGATGATGCAGTAGGTGCAATGCTTGTCACAGCCTTCCGCAATCTTGAGATAATCAAAGAGTCCTCCTGTGGTGATAACTCTCTGATATCCGCCCTTAGCGGGCTTATCGATATCCTCGAAGTAGTTTTCATGGGAAAAGAGCTTGTTCCTCTTAACAGTAGCTTCGATAGCATCAACTACCTTGTCCATGGATGTAACTCCAAGGATTGCATCTACTTCTGGAATCTCCTTCTGTATCTCATCCTGGTATCTCTGGCCGAGACAACCTGTAACTATGAGTGCCTGAAGCCTGCCATCTTTCCTGCGCTCGGAGAGCTCAAGTATAGTGTCGATACTCTCCTGCTTGGCATCATTTATAAAGCAGCAGGTGTTTACAACTGCTGCTTTTGCTTCATCCTCATCATCTGTAAAGCTGTATCCGCGTGCCTGGAGCATTCCAAGCATTACCTCGGTATCAACTCTGTTTTTGTCGCATCCTAGCGAAACAAAAAATATTTTCATATTATTCGTTCTCTGCTGTCTCCTCAGCTGCGGCTGTCTCTTCGTTCTCTGAAAGAAGGGCTGCCTTCTCCTCATCTGTAAGAATACGAAGCTGTGCCTGGTTCATCTCGTCTACTGCAATTGAAAGAGGCTTCTGCTTGTCCTTAACCTTAACCATTGGCTCGTCACCGGCAATGATCTGTCTTGCTCTCTTTGCAGTAGCCATAACTACTGAATATCTGGAATTGATTACAGGCTGCTCGCCCTCTTCAACTTCCTTATTTACTACGTTCATAAGATCTACATAAGAAGGGTGTATCATTTTATTCCTTTCCTGCGATAATAACCGCATATACAAGCTAAAGGTTTATAACCTGTTAAGCTCATCTCTGATGGTTTCTATAAAATCAAGATTTCTTGATGGTGCTCCGTGAGCTGCTTCTATTATACTATGAAGCCTCTCTGTGCACTTTTCAAGATCATCATTGATAACAAGATAGTCATACTTCTCGATTCCTACGGACTCTTCCTTAGCTCTCTTTAGCCTCTGAAGAATTACTTCCTCAGTCTCTGTTCCGCGTCCTCGAAGTCTCTTCTCGAGTTCTGCCACTGATGGCGGCATTACGAAAAGAAGTACCGCGTCAGGATACTGCTCTTTTATCTGAAGAGCTCCCTGAATCTCTATTTCAAGTATAACATCTATTCCCTGTGAAAGCTTATCTTCTACAAACTTTCTGGGAGTTCCGTAGTAATGATCTACGTAACCTGCGTGTTCTATGAGGCCGTTCTCGTTAATAAGCTTCTCAAACTCCTCATTTGTTACAAAGAAATACTCTCTGCCGTTAACTTCTCCGGGTCTTGGGTTTCTGGTTGTAGCTGATACTGAAAGCGCGTAATTGTCGTATTTCTTGGTCAGCTCCTTCATAAGTGTGCCCTTACCGGCACCGGAAAATCCTGAAACAACTATTATTATACCTTTACGATTACTCAATGTTCTGTATTTGCTCCCTTACTTTCTCAATATCAGTCTTAAGTGCGATTCCTCTGTCTGAGATCTTAAGGTCTGTAGACTTTGAAAGAATTGTATTGGCTTCTCTGTTCATCTCCTGCGCCAGGAAATCAAGCTTTCTGCCTATTCCGTCCTTGTCATCGCCTGTAGAAAGAGCTTCCTTGGTAGCAAGAATGTGGCTTCTAAGTCTTGTAAGTTCCTCATCAACGCAAACCTTGTCAGCGTAGATGGTAACTTCCATCGCAAGCCTGTTCTCATCAACCTGCTTGTCATCTAAGAGATCTGCTATCTTCTCTCTGAGTTTAGCCTTGTACTCTGTTATGATCTCAGGCGATCTCTCGGTGATATATTCTACATTCTCAAACATACCATCAAGCTTGGCATTTAAATCCTTGGAAAGGAACTCGCCCTCTCTTGTCCTTGACTCTAAGAACTGCTTGCCTGCCTCATCAAGAGCCTTCTTGATTCCGCTCCAGACCTCTTCTTCGTCAAGTTCCTCTTCTTCCATAGTAAATACTTCCGGAAATCTTGAAAGTACTGAGATACGTACATCATTATCAAGTCCGAAATCATCCGCCATTTCTTTCAGGTAATTGAAATACTCTTCAGCGATAGCCTTATTATATTTTACTCTGGATTCTGATTCTGAAAAATCCTCATAACTAATGAAAACATCGACCTTGCCACGCTTCATAAAGTTCTTAAGTTCAGCTCTTATAGCTGACTCAAAAGAATTGAACTTCTTGGGCATCTTTATATTGATATCAAGGTACCTGTTGTTAACAGACTTAAGCTCAACAATATACTTGCGCTGACCTTCTGTGACTTCACTTCTGCCAAAACCAGTCATACTGCAGACCATATCTAGTAATCCCCCTTATTTTGGGTATAAATTTACACAAGTTATTATAATATAACGCAATTTCAAGGTCAATGTCAACGAAATCCGTAACTGTGCCAAAAGAAGCATTTGAAAATTATTAAAATTTTACTATTGTAAACGCTTACATAATTTGATATAACAATATTTAGAAAAGAAATTAAGCGCTAATAATTGTAAGCGGTTACATTACAGGAGGTAAATTCATATGGAGTTATTAAACTATGATGTACTTGAGAAATCAGGTTACAAGGGGTACGTTTTAAAGGATGCTCCTATCAGGGTTCTTCAGTTTGGCGAAGGTAATTTTATGCGTGCTTTCGTTGACTATTTCTTTGACATCAGCAATGAGAAGGCCGGTTTCAACGGTAAGGTTGCTCTTGTACAGCCTATTTCAATGGGACTTACAGAGCTTGTAAATAAGCAGGAAGGTCTTTATACCCTTTACTTAAGAGGTAGTGAGAACGGTCAGAAAGTTGATGCAAAGAGAGTTATCTCCGCATGTGACTGCTGCTTAAATCCATACGATAAAAGCGATTTTGATAAGATTATGGAAATTGCAGAAAGCGACGATCTCGATATTATTGCTTCCAACACAACTGAGGCAGGTATTGCTTATGATCCTTCCTGCAATTTCGATGATCAGCCTGCAGCCAGCTTCCCCGGAAAGCTCACTCAGGTACTTTACAGAAGATTTAAGGCAGGCAAGAAGGGTATCGTAGTTCTCTCCTGCGAGCTTATAGATAATAACGGAAAAGAGCTTTTAAAGTGTGTCAATCAGTACATAGACCAGTGGAAACTTGAGGATGAGTTTAAGAACTGGGTAAATAATGAAAACATCTTCTGCTCTACTCTTGTAGACAGAATTGTTCCCGGAAGGATCCGTGATCCTAAGGAAGTTGAGAAGCTCGAAGCTGAGAACGGATATCACGACGAGCTCATCGATGTTGGTGAGATCTTTGGAGTATGGATCATCGAAGGACCTGAAGGTCTTGAGGACAGACTTCCTTTCAAGAAAGCCGGTGTAAATGTACATGTTGTTCCTGATGTAATGCCATATAAGCATCGTAAGGTTCGTATCCTCAACGGTGCTCACACAGGATTTGTACTCGGAGCCTATCTTGCAGGATTTGATATTGTTCGTGACTGCATGCAGGATGATGCTGTTGCAGGCTTCATGAACAAGATGCTCAATGAAGAAGTTATTCCTACTCTCGTTGATCACCTTGATGAGAATGACCTCAATCAGTTCGCAGCTGCTGTTAAGGACAGATTCAACAATCCTTTTGTAAACCACGAGCTTATGTCAATCTCACTTAACTCAACAAGTAAGTGGAAGGCAAGAAACATGCCTTCATTCCTTCAGTATATTGATAAGAACGGCAAGCTCCCTGTTTGCCTTACAATGTCACTGGCAGCATATATAGCTTTCTATTCAAATGATGTTCAGGAACTTACAGATGCAGGACTTGTATGTAAGAGACCTGCCGGAAACACCTACACTGTCAACGATGACAGATGGGCACTTGAGTTCTTCTATGACCACAAGAATGATTCTGAGGAAGACCTTGTAAAGGCTGTCCTTGGCAATGAAAAGATGTGGGATCAGGACCTCAATAAGATTGATGGTCTTACAGATACAGTTATTGCTGATCTTAAGAAGATCCACACAGAGGGTGCTAAGGCTGCATACCAGAGCTGCCTTTAATCCTTAAATACAGTAATTCTATTTTTCATTTCAACTCCTAATCCTTTTAAAAAACGCCGCTTTCATTTTATTGAAAGCGGCGTTTCCCTTTATATCATCATATTAAATCAGAGCTGATAAAATCCGATTTTCTTATAAACCTTACGAAGTGTCTTGTTTGCAATATAAGATGCTCTCTCAGCACCCTCTTTATATACACTCTCAAGATAAGCCTTATCAGCAATAAGTCTCTTAGCTTCCTCACGAATAGGATTAAGTGTCTCAAGCACAGCCTCTCCTACTGCAGGCTTAAATGCACCATAGCCCTGTCCTTCGAACTCTTTCTCAATCTCTTCAAAGGTCTTGCCTGTAATGGTTGAGTAGATATTCATAAGGTTAGCTACGCCCGGCTTGTTCTCCTTGTCATAGCGAACGCAGTTCTCTGTATCTGAGTCTGTTACTGCTCTCTTAAACTTCTTCATTACAACATCAGGCTCATCCATAAGGAATACACATCCGTTAGGCTCTGACTTACTCATCTTGGATCCCGGTGTTGTGAGGCCATAAATACGAGCACCTGTCTTGGCAATATAAGGCTCAGGAATTCTAAATACGTCACCATAGATGTTATTGAAACGCTCAGCAATATTTCTAGTAAGCTCAACGTGTTGTTTCTGGTCTTCTCCTACAGGTACGTAGTGAGGCTGATACAGAAGAATATCTGCAGCCATAAGAGAAGGATATGTGAAAAGACCGGCATTGATATTGTCTTTGTGCTTCTCGGATTTGTCTTTAAACTGAGTCATTCGGCTAAGCTCGCCGAACATTGTATAGCAGTCAAGAACCCATCCAAGCTGTGCATGAGCAGGAACATGTGACTGAAGGAAAAGAGTGTTCTTCTCAGGATCAAGTCCGCATGCAATATAAAGAGCAAGCATCTCAAGAGAACGTCTTCTGAGTTCCTTGGGATCCTGTCTTACTGTGATGGTGTGCATATCTGCCATAAAGTAATAGCACTCAAAATCATTTACCCTGTCTGCCCAGTTCTTGATGGCTCCAAGGTAATTTCCCAAATGTAAATCTCCGCTTGGCTGAATGCCGGAGAGCATTATCTTCTTTTCGTTTTCCATAGCTAATCCTCCAAAATGTATACTAAAATACTATATCAGCAATTTCAAAAAATCTCAACCAAATATGCTATTTTACTGTATAATAGTCATGCATTTATTATTTGAAAAGGAAATATTTGAAATGGCATTTGACGGAATTACAATCGCAAACCTTACAAAGGATTTCTCCGACCTGCTCGTCGGAGGACGTATATACAAGATAGCTCAGACAGAAAGTGATGAGCTTTTTATCACTGTGAAACTCTCTTTTGAAGCAGCAGATAAATTCGGGATCAAGCAGACAAAGCTGGTGCTTTCAGCAGATGCTACGCTTCCACTTGTTTATCTTACGGATGAAACAAAAGCATCTCCTATGACTGCACCCAACTTCTGCATGCTCCTAAGAAAGCATATACAAAACGGAAGGATCATATCTATAACACAGCCCGGCGGTCTTGAGAGAGTCATCCGCTTTGAGGTAGAGCATTTAGACGAAATGGGCGATTTACGCCATAAAACTCTCATAATCGAGATTATGGGCAAATACAGTAATATTATCTTTACCGATGAAAATGACGTTATAATTGACTCTATTAAGCATATTCCGGCATCTGTAAGCTCAGTAAGAGAAGTTCTTCCCGGAAGAACCTATTTTATCCCATCACAGGAGAAAGCAAATCCTCTAACGACTACAGCTGATGAATTCTCTTCCCTCGTTCTCAGCAAAGGAATGCCTGTGTTTAAAGCAATTTATTCCAGCTATACAGGTATATCTCCGATCATTGCACAGGAGATAAGTTTCAGAGCCGGAATTGATGCTGATAAATCGGCAATCGCCTTGGATACCAGGGAATCTACTTCTATCTACAGACATTTTGGAGATATAGTTGAGTGTATCAAATCAGGCAACTATAATCCGGCAATTTACTATGAAGGAAATGCTCCTAAGGAATATTCTTCCATACCTCTTACACTTTATGGTTTCGGAAAGGAACTTTCTGAGTCTGATAGCTCATGGATGGTAAAAGAATGTGATTCTATCTCTTCGCTTATTGAACAGTATTATTCTGAAAAAAATACTTTCACAAGAATCCGTCAGAAATCTGTTGACCTCAGAAAAATCGTTCAGACAGCTTTGGAGCGTAATGTCAGAAAATATGATCTTCAATCCAAGCAGATGGCAGATTCGGAGAAGAAAGATAAATACAGAGTATATGGAGAACTTCTAAACACCTATGGTTACAATGCTAAGGAAGGCGATAAATCCATCACCGTCAATGACTATAACACAGGAAAAGATATTACTATTCCTTTGGATCCTACTCTCACGCCCAATCAGAATGCCAAAAGGTATTTTGATAAATACACTAAACTCAAGAGAACTCAGGAAGCCCTGGAAGAACAGATGAAAGAAGTAGCTGAAGCAATTGAACAGCTCGAGTCTATTGCTACTTCTCTTGATATAGCTCAGAAAGAAACTGACCTGGCTCAGATAAGGCAGGAACTTGCAGAAAGCGGATATATTAAATCCCATGTATCAGGTAAAAAAGGACGGAATGACAAGGTAAAGAGTGCTCCTTTCCACTACCTCTCCAGCGATGGCTTTGATATTTATGTAGGAAAGAATAACATTCAAAACGATGAACTTACATTTAAGACAGCAAACGGAGGCGACTGGTGGTTCCATGCTAAAAAGATTCCCGGATCACATGTAGTTCTTTTAACCGGAGGAAAAGAAGTTCCTGACAGAGCCTTTGAGGAAGCAGCTGCTCTTGCCGGCTTTTATTCAAAGGGTAAGAATCAGGAAAAGGTTGAAATAGACTATCTGCAGAGAAAAGATGTAAAGAAACCAAATGGTGCAAAACCCGGTTTCGTTGTATATTACACAAACTACTCTATGGCTATTTCACCTGATATATCATCACTTAAACTAATCAGTGATTAATACTAAAACTAAGACGCCTGACCGCCAAAGCGGCCAGACGTCTTTCTTTTATGTAGTAGGCTTATTCTTCTTTTGTCTTTCTTTTAATGAATACCATTGTGAAGCCGATAGCAGCTGCTACGATAATTGTAATTATTCTTCCAAAAGTATCGGTAGAATCCTCTGTACGTCCTCTTCTTGCACCAAGGACTGCTGCTCCGTCAACCGGTCTTGTTGCACCAAGAACCTGACCTTCTGTAGGAGGTGTTATTGTAGGCGGATCATCTGGCGGAGGATTATCATCACTTCTAGGCGGTGTAACAGTAAGTGTTCCAAAATTAGTTGTGATGTTATAGTTACCGGCAAAAGTATTCTCACTCTTAAGAGTGTAAGTAAACGGATTACTACTACTACCAACTGCCGTCTGAGATCCGGTTACGTTATATGTAGCGCCTTCCTGACCTCTTTCTTTTCCATTTGCCCATCCATCACCTGAAACGCTTACGCCATCCTTTGTAAGAGGAGTTCCGTCGTAAACCTTACTATCGCTGCCTGATGTAAGAACAACATTTCTCTTAACAATCTCAAGATTAGCAATCTTGGTGGTTTCTTTCATTTCAGCTTCTGTAATAGAAATGGTCTTAGTTTCTTCACCATTTTTCAGCTCAACTTCTACTTCGAATAAATCCTTGACGTCAACATCACTACCATCTACCTTGGTAGTAATTTTAAGCTCATCATAATGAAGATCTACAGGATAATTACCTACATTCAAGCCCTTTCCACCGGTAGTATAAAGTCCTTCAACAGTTACATCCAACCCATCGATGAGCTCAGTCACAGGGTCTACAACTCTCTTGTTATTATCTGCATCTTCATCAGCAGCATATACAACCAGTGTTCCAAGACTAAGAACCTTATTTACAAAGTCAGAAACTGCCTTTCTGAAAAAGACGCCATTTGTATTATTCTGGTCGACATCATGTCCAAGCATTTCAGCTTTAACATTTACATTAAGATCATTTGTAAAATATATACCACTGTATTTTTCTACAACATCTAATTGCTTGCCATCAGCATCAACCTGAATCTTTATCTTGTACTTCTTTGCTTTTTCCCACTGTGCGTAAAGAACAATCTTCTTATCAACTACAATTTCATCAGTAGCTGAATATGCTGTTCCGGAGCCATCTCTTTCTGTGTTCCATCCGATGAATTTATAAGGGTATGATGTAAACATGTTGTCTTTGACTGCAGTTTTATCATCAACCTTTATCTTTGCATCTTTAATTCTTGTCTGATCTTCATCCTTAGTATCGAAGTAGTTTGAATCATAAGTTACATAAGCGGTAACATATCCATCAATATGATTCGCAACTGCGGCTGCTCTTTCACTCTTATAGACATACCATCTAATATCATCCAAAGTGAAACGCTCATCATCAGCATCAAGATAAGCATTATAATCAGCATCAAGGTGTTCCTGAATTCTTGAAGTTGTTCCCGATTTAAATCCAAAACCGATTTCGCTCTGGTTAATACCGTTATACCAATCAAAAATAGCCTTGTAATCGTAATCATCAGGCTTTGGATATGTTATCTTATCAGCAAGTTCTTCTGAATCAATATTCTTTGCATAACCTGCCCAGTAGCCTGAACCTTCAGGGAAATAACCATTGTCAGGCTGATGATCCTCGCCTAATGGGTCATCTTCAGTAAATATAAGTGTCTCTCCACGCTTTAACAGGAAGAAATATGCATCAACAATATCTCCTTCCAGATTTAATGGCAGATACTTAACATATACAGTCTTGTCTTCTTGTATATTACTAAATCCGACGTAGTCTTCAGCATCCTCACCATTTAATGTGAATATAGCATTTACCGCATATACTACACCTTTAAAAGTCTTCTTATATGCGATCAGAGCATTTGAGTCAGAAGCGTGAACATCATTTCCTGGTAAATACTTAATTTCTCCAATAGTTCTTTCTATAAATTCGCTATCTTTATTTTCAAAATAACGAGCTATAAAAGTAACTGTCTTCGTATCAATATCAGAGATATTAATAACAAGCTGATATCCTGCTTCCTCAGTATTCACAATAATATAATCAAAAGTCAGCTTATCGACATTATCAGCAACAGTATTATTTGCATTTGCATTAAGACCGTCTGTATTGAGTTCTGTAAAAATACCTTTGACAGTATCGTTATCAGAAGCTTCAGCCTTAACAAATTCCTCAGAAATGCTTGCGCTACCAATAGCATACTGGCCTTCGTTAGCTTCTTCCAGACCTAAAAGCTTTTTAAATTCTTTTTCTGTAACGTCATTTGTACTATTCCTTACAAATACGTCTATATCAACCTTATTTTCTTCTACATCGAATCCTTCTTCGTTAGATTCTTCAGCCTTTTTCCAAGTAGCAGTAACTTCTCTGTAATCAGCATTATTTAAAGTCAATACTTCCAGAGATTGGTTATTTTCATCTTCCCATCCGTCAAAGGTCTGATCTTCAAAACTTACGTTTTTAAAGATTTCATTAAATGAAGGTAAAGTGTAATCATATTTTTCACCATCTTCATCAGCATCCCAGGAAACAGTTTTGACTTCTTTATTTGTTTCGCCATTGGCATCGACATATGAAAACTTAATAGTAGCCTCAAACATATTTGCTGAATCGTTTTCTGCATTCACTGCCTGACTAGTTTCACCTTCAACAGGCTTTTTATCAGCATTATCTGCATCAGCCTTTTCATCTTTAACAGTGCCTTCTTCGCCCTGGCCATCCTTAGTATTGTCCTTTACAGCATCAGGATCATTAATAATAGTCTCAGCAGGCTTAACTTCATCAGCTGTCAAAACAGTTACTGGAACAACCGATTCTACCGGGACTTCATCAGTTTTGACAAAGATTGGTGGAAGCTCCGTCTCTTCTTTCTCTTCCTCTTTCTTTTCTCCAACTTCATCTGTCTCCGGAGCATCAACGGTGATTGCATCTTCTTCACCGGCAAATACTCTTAAGCCGTTGAAATCACTTTTAAAAGTTGTGATTACAAGAACCAGAGCCAGAAGAAAAGCCAAAATTCTATTGCATTTCTTCAACATACAATCCTCCTCCTACATAAGAAAAAAATAAGATGTGAAATTTTTATGAATTTTTTTCACACCTTATTGTAATATTATATCAATCATAATGTCCATCATAATTTATATTTTTTTTGTAATTTTTTTGTATTTTTTTCAAAAGTATAAAGAAACTATAATATTTTAAATTTCTTTAGTATTCTTGCTATACTTGCGCCTTTCGGAAAACGCTTGATATCCTCCTCTGAAGCACCTCCGCTCTTGATCAAAACTGTAAAATAAACCACCACAGCAGCTACAACTGCGACCATTGTTGCAATAAGATTAATAAAATATTCTCCTCTTTCAAGATGTCCGAGCAATAGCATAAACACAAAATGAATTCCGTAAGCTACAGCACCCATGACTATTGCAGAAAATGCCGGAAGTACAAAGGTCTTTTTAATATCCGTAGCAACATCCAGGCTTCTCTTCATAAAGAAGTTATTGAGAACGCACATCATCAGTGAATATGTGATTGTCACGATACAAAGCGCTATATCGTTCAGATTAGTATACAGAAGCAATAAAACCAGTAAAGCTGCCTGAACAATCAGTGATATACCGGCATTTATTACAGGAATATACACCTTGCCAATTCCCTGCAGAACAGCATTAGTCACAGTTGAAAGCGAATAGAATACAACAGTTATTGCAAGGAACATCAGAAGCATCGACGCCTCATCAAGAGAAGCCTTCTGTGGGAACAGTATCATCATGACAGGTTTAGCCAGTGCAAATAGTCCTACAGCGCAAGGAATAGAGATCATCAGAATAACTCTGTTGACCCTCGCTACAGTTTTGGCCGCCTCATCCATGCCATCCTTAGCAAGAGTCGCGGATATCTCGGGAATCATGGCAGCTGCAGCTGCGCTTGCAAGAGCAATCGGAAGGTTTGTGATGACCATGGCCTTACTGGAAAAGATTCCGTATTGATAGGCCACAGTGCTCTCTTCCATTCCCTTTACATTTATAAGAATTCTTGTAAAGAAGGTTGAGTTCAGCGTTGTTGATACATTATAAATAAAAGTGCTCAGGATAAAAGGCGTAACGACCATCAGAATCAACAAGAAAGCCTGACCATAGCCCATATCCTCGCTCTCATCGCTCTCAATTCTTCTATGAATATTGCTGCTGTTAAACTTATAGACAACAAACATAAAGATCAAAGCAACCAGAACGCCTGAACCTGTTCCCAGGGCACTACCTATAGCTCCGTAGACAGCTCTTTTAGATGGGTCGCCTTCGCCCACCATTCCGGTCAGTATAACAGCGCCGGTAATACTTACTATAGCGTTAAAGACCTGCTCCACCAGCTGGGAAATTGATGTTGGCACCATGGTTCTGTGAGCCTGGAAATAACCTCTAAGAACACCTAAGAATCCAAAGAAGAAAATTGTGGGTGCAAAGAACCTAAGGACAGTCGCACTTCGTCCCACAACAAGGAAGTCTGCGCCAAAGAAAAGAATCAGTGCGCCTAAAAGGCCTACGATTGAAACATAGACCAGAGCTGCCCTGAATATCTTATGGGCGTTTCTATATTCTTTTACTGCCAGTTTGCCTGAAAGGATCTTGGAAATAGCTGACGGAATACTATAAGAAGAAATAAGAAGGACGATGCTATAAAAATTATAAGCCGTCGAGTAATAGCCGTTACCTTCATCTCCGATAACAGCTGTGAGTGGGCTTCTGTAAAGCAGGCCGATAATTCTTGATATCACGCCTGCAATAGCAAGAATCCCGGCCTGTACAAATAGTCCTTTTTTAGAGTTTTCGCTTGTCTTGTTACTATCCATTTAGAAAAACTGTTATGGCCTGAGCCAGTCGTACATCTCCTGATATTTTTCTGCGGAAACCTTCCATGAGAAGTCCACAGCCATTGCTCTGTCGATCATCTTGTTCCATTCGCGCTTCTGATCATAGTAAACATGCTCAGCTTCACGGATGGTACCAAGCATCTCATGAGCGTTGTAGTTAAGGAAGCCGAAGCCTGTTCCTGTTCCCTCAAACTTGTTGTAAGGCTCAACGGTATCGATAAGACCACCGGTCTGTCTTACAATCGGAATAGTTCCGTATCTGAGAGCCATGAGCTGTGAAAGTCCGCAGGGCTCAAAGAGCGAAGGCATCAGGAACACATCAGATGCTGCATATATCTTGTGTGACATAGGCTCTGAATAGTAGATATTGGCAGAAACCTTATCATTGTACTTCCAGTCAAAGTGTCTGAAGGAATTCTCGTACTGCTCAGAACCTGTTCCAAGAACTACCAGCTGGATCGCATCCTGGCAGAGCTCATCGAGAACGTAGTTGATGAGGTCAAATCCCTTCTGGTCGGTAAGTCTTGAAACGATACCGATCATCATCATCTTGTCATCTTCCTTAAGGCCAAGCTCTTTCTGAAGAGCACGTTTATTCTTAACCTTCTCCTTACGGAAGTTGATCGCATTGTACTTGTAAGGTATATACTGGTCTGTCTCAGGATTGAACTCATCGTAGTCAATACCGTTGACAATGCCTCGAAGGTCATTAGCCCTTGCTCTTAACAGTCCGTCAAGCTCTTCGCCGTAGAACTCAGTCTTGATCTCCTCAGCATAGGCCTTACTAACTGTTGTAATGGCATCTGCATATACGATACCGCCCTTAAGGAGGTTGGCATCCTTGTAAAGTCCCAGTTTATCCGGTGTGAAGTAGTAATCCGGAAGTCCTGTGATCTCCTGAACCTTCTTAATATCCCACTTGCCCTGGAACTTCAGGTTGTGGATGGTCATGATGGCCTTGATTCCTCTGTAGAACTCACTGCCCTGGAATCTCTCTTTGAGGTAAACAGGGATAAGGCCTGTCTGCCAGTCGTGACAGTGAATGATGTCAGGTCTGAAATCAATTGCCGGAAGAATTGACAGCGCAGCCTTTGAGAAGTAAGCGAACTTCTCAATCTCAAAGATAACATCATCACAATAAGGCTTCATGCCATTGAAATAGAATTCATTGTCGATGAAGTAATATTTAATACCATCAACCTCAGCCTTAAAGATACCTACGTACTCATTCTTCCAATGGAAATCCATGTAGAAGTTGGATACGTACTCCATCTTATCCTTCATCTGCTGATTGATGCACTTATATAAAGGCAAAATAACCCTTACATCAAAGTATCTCTTGTCGATATTCTTGGGAAGTGATCCCACAACGTCGGCAAGTCCGCCTGTCTTAATAAAAGGTACTCCTTCTGAAGCCACAAACAGGATGTTTTTCATTAGCTGTCATCTCCTAACCTATGCAGAATATTTAACTAATTTATATAATAATAGAATATCTTATTTCATCTTAAGTGACAATGCATATTGTTCCTGAGAAACTTTCATCAGGACATTTCTTGTATCCGAGGTCTGACCCAATAGCCCAAATTGTTCGGAAAACAGTGCAACTCCAAACTGCATCTTTCCACGGCACCTTCTTCTGACGCTGTTTTCTATCTGAACCATTATGCTCTGCATAACCATGTCTCGAAGTCCCCATTTATCTAAAAGAGATAACATCTCATCGACAGTTACACAGCCCATCAAAGTCTTGGCTTGAGCGGAAGTTCCGCCAACAAGGGCTACATGCGCTGCAAAAATCTCTCTCCTTGCATCCGAAGCGGATGAATTGGTATTCATGATGCCTGCAGCGAGTTTAACCAGCTTGCCTGCATTTCCTACAAGAAGGAAGTTCTGTACTCCCTCAGCAACCGCTTCATCAATTGCTTCTCCTGGGAAGTTATAGCAGAAAATACTGGTCTTGAGGTCAACATGCAGGCTTTGATTTATCTTGTCTGCGCAGTATCTTCCGGGACTTACCAGAATTGATCTGATGCCCTGCCTCGTCTGGAAACGTATCTGCTCATCGATGGAATTGGAAATCTCCCTCATATGGATTGGAGGAATGCGTCCGTAGCTGCCCATAATGGTTATTCCGCCCGAGAATGCACTCTGTCCCATTGCCTGTTTGGCAGCAATCATCATTCCTTCAGGACAGGATACCGTTATCATCAGAAGCTGATAACCGTCTGAAGCCTCGCACACATCAGCAACTGCGTCAAATATCAGCGCTCTGCACTCCTTCTCGATAAGAGGCTGACCTTTCTTTATTCCGTTCATATCTACAGCTGCAGTTCCAATGCCTTCTCCGCCTCGTAAAAAGAGATTTGGATAGCGAAGGTCTATATGAGAGTTATCTGCAGTTTCATTTATATCTTTGATCCTGGAAACACATACATGAATGTTGGCTCTTTCTCTGATATCGGGAGCCATTCCTCCCTCCATCAGGGCCACATACTCAGACTGGTCATTGTCACACTTATCATCTACGCGCTGCAACATATAGGTCCTTGAAGCACCGTGTGAATGATTTATCGTTACATTTTCATTGTTAATCTTAAAGATAAGATCCGCAGCAGCAGCTCTTGCAGCTGCAGCAGCGCAATCTCCCGAAGTTATCTGACTTAGCGAAAATCCCATGTCTCTTGCAGAAAACCTGTCCATACAAATCCCCTCGCAATCGATGATGTCCTATAGTTATATTATAAATTATACTATATATCGTTAGACAATTATTTATTATTTCGAATTACTTTATGTTTTCTTTATAAATCGTCCATAATTTGTCCAAATTTAGCAAGTAAGATATTAACATATCAGAAGTAACAAACTTCTGACTCCCCCAACAAAACTTTTTTCATACCGGGTCGATTGGCTCCCCACTAATCGACCCCTCCTCCCAAAATCATGGCACCTGTTTAACAGGTGCCTTTTTTATTGGAAAGTTCGTTATGCGGGGATTGCTTCGCCCTCTTCCTTCTTCTCGGAAACCTCTTCCGTTGAGATCTGGTCTGACTTTCTTGGTCCTCTTACGCCGAAGCTTCCGTTGTAGCGAAGTTCCTTAAGAATCTTCTTAACATTCTTGATCTCTTTATCAATATCAAGTGGTGATACGCATACAACAGTAGGGACTCCGCTTCCGCTCATCTCAACGCGAAGGCCGGCATCCTTAAGAGCTTTAAATGCCTTTAATTTGTCTGTTGTGCTGATCTGTTCCAGTTCTTTCTCGTTCTTGTTCATATATCTTGTGCCTTTCTTTATTCTAAACACAATATAACATACTTTTTCACATATTTCAAACGTTTGTTCCTACAATATGCACAAATTAGTATTCGATATTTCGTTTATATTTATTTAAAATCAACTATAAAGAATAAACTAAGTTCACCGATATATATTGTGAGAACAAAATTCTCACTCCCCCAACAAAACTTTTTTCATACCTGGGCAGTTTAACTCCCCATTAAACTGCCCTCCTCCCAAAAAAATCTTGTGAAACCATTAAAAAAGAAGACTCTCCCTAAGTCTTCTTTTTTAGTGTCTTTATTTATTTGTTATTGGTGTAGGCCTTAACAAAGAAGTCCTTGTCATCCTGACTTACCATGTAGTTTCCATCATCTGAAATATAGTAGCTTCTCCCACTGGCTGCATAGGTGTTATGAATGTTACCGGTCAGGTTATTCCACTCATCATAACATGGGTCGCTCATTATCTCTCCGGCTTTCTCGAATACCAGCCTTCCTTTGGTATTTGGCTTTATCAGGATAAAGAACTCATCCCCTGCCTTTAGAGAAACTGGCTTTTCAAGTTCAAAGGAGTGATATCCTCCGCTTATTGCCGATACCTTCTGGGTAGTCTCAGGCTCTTTTCCTGCAAAAGAAATTCCCTCATCCGTAACTTCCGGATTAAGATAAACGCTTATCTCGTACTGCTGGTACAGGTCAAAAGCCATAATGCCTATTGCCTTAAGCTCTTCATCAGAATGAGCCTTGTACATCATTCCGTAAGGGTTTGATGCTGCCGAATAAGCCTTAGCTGTATTAAGTGAATCATCTAGCGTACTTACTGCATTTGTAATAAATCCGGCAACCTGATAGTTATTGTCATACCAGTTATCATCGCTCTTAAGAGCCACATCATAGGAAGCAGCATTACTTATAGCTGTGGTCTCGTCATAATATGAAAGATAAAAGCAGCCTTTCTGTCCTGAGCCCTCTCCCCAGCTGTTTCTGCATAGCCACGCTCCGTCTCCCTCAGGCGTATACTTAAAGTTTGATGCGCTGTAGTCATCGTCCCATCCGATGATCAGAACCTCATGATCAGCTGTCAGCGGAGTCTCGCCGCCAAAGGTTGAGTAGAGATTGCTGCTGTGATCCTTGAAGAACTTGCCATCTGCGCAAACACCGACAGTTGCTGCGCCGTGTTCCATTATCATCTGCTTGATCAGAGTGTTGTTGTTAATATTTGACGGCATCTGAAGCACGCTCTGCACATGATAATCTCCGCCGTACGCATCCGAAGGCTTATCCGTGTTATCGGTAAAGAGATAATAGCTTCCGTACAGGCTCTTAAAGGAATCTGCGTCTTTATCATCAACAGGGCCCTTCCAGGCGCTCAGAATGCTTATAACGAAATTGGTAACACCGCCGCAGGCAAGATATCCGGTATCTGCATCTACGACAAATGCATCTGCCTCACCCACGTCATTTACAAACTCTCGGTAGTCGCTATCAATCCCGCCGTCCAGCGAGCCTGTTGCTTCATGCATATTGTAATAGGCAAGATGCTTCTCGGAAAGGTTGATATCCTCGTAGCCGATATCCTCATGATGCTTTAATATATCGCTCTCGCAGGCGCCCATGGCTGCAAAGCTCCAGCACAGATAAGAATATCCCTGATCTTTAACAGGAGTAACATATCTCTTGCCATCTACATCTCTTGAATCGTATTTGGACGGAATGTCTGATGCGGAAAAAGAGCTGATGTCAACCGGAACAACATCCTTATACTCTTCATCACCGTAGAAAGTTCCTATATCACCTTCGCCCATGACAACAGCTTCGTTGAGGCTGATCTCTCTGACTGTCTCAACATCATCGCTAAGGGGTTTATTGGCATCCTGTTCAACGATGCTCTCTGTAAGCCCACCGGTATTATCCTTTGGCGTCTGTGTAGCTGCCGGCGTCACTTCATCTCCCGTAACTGCCGACAGATCTTCATCCGTAACAGCTCCGGCGAGCTGCGCATCATCGCGCCTTGAAGGATTTGCGCTTCCTGACGGTCTCATCTTCACGACAACAAGAGCGCAGATCGCTGCTGCAAGCAAAAGAACAACTGCCAAAATAATTCCGGTTTTCTTCTTCATTTCAAGCCCTCTTAAGAAATCCTGGTGGTGTTAAAAGAACCAAAAATTGACTGCGATATATCTTTTGAAAATGCTTCGTAATCTATGTAGTGGATGCCCTTCTTCCAGCCGTCTATAACTCTTAGCATGGGATAGAGCTTATCCCCAACCTTCCATATACTGTAACCTGCCACAACAATTGTGTGGTCTTTATAGAACCCCCTTGCGATGTTCATGATCACCGGTCTTCCTTCCGATATCTCACGAACTACATGTTTTTCAAAACTCCAGACGTAAACGCCTCTGCATCTCGCCTTGACTCCATACTCTTTAAAGGTCTCCCTTGTAATACCTGCGATAAAGAACGGCATTGTTCCTCTCTTATCTGTATAGCCGTAGGCTTCTGCCACCTCTTCCACGAATTTGTAAAGCTCGTGAATATCCTCAGGAATTCCGGGGAGCTTCAGCTGCTGGCGATAATAATCAACCACTCGCGTAACTGCCACTACTGAACAGTTCCTTGTAACTCGGCCGCTTATCTGCTCCATGGACATCTGATTCATAAGGATGGATCTGCCTCTTTTGACCAGAATTCCTCTCTGTCCATATTGCTCCATCAGATATTTAGATACGTTTGTTATGCCCCCATACGGCTTTTTCATCAGAAAAATCCCTTATCGCTCGTATACTTTATCATTGATGATATAGAACAATTTACCGCTATTATCCTTAAATCCCGGGACTGCATCCCTGGAAAACACATAGTCAAATGAGTCACAATCACTTGCTATGAGCTTTGTTTCACCGGTCTTTATACTTAAGCTGTAAATATTACCATCACTTATATAATAGCATTTTTTAAAGAATTTATCCCACCTAATGGAATCAATATAATTCTTACCGCATTCAGCCACAAACTCTTTTGTGCCGTCTTCTGCTAAGCTGTAGAGATTATAAACGTATTCGTCTTCCACTTTTTCACGTATGAGCATAACTCCTTCGCTCAGATCATCATTCATTGAAACGTAGGCAATATGTTCTGTGTCCTCATACAGTGTAGTTTCTAAAACCTCACCACCGGTATATACCGCCTTTACAATGGCATCCTCTCTCTCGAAAACGCAGCCCGGTCCTTCCTTGGATAAGCCAAAGTTATTGCAATAGCCTTCTGATAAAAGAACAGCTTCCGGAATCACACCATTTGTGCAATATACACTCCTGTAGCCTGTTATTATTACATTTTCTTCAAAATTCGATGCATCAAGGACCATTGAGTAGTATGAATCATTCATTACATAGTTATAATCTCCGAAGCCTTTAAGCTCGCTGATATCATCATCAATGCTCAGGTCCACAACAGAATCGGTAAACACATCGTAATACCTTATCCTTTTGTCGTAATAAAACAGAACCTTCTGGCAATTTCTGTCAAAAAGAAGTGTCCTGGTATAGTTTTTGCTGAGCTTCATTCTCTCGCCGTTATTGGAGCACATAAGCCCTGTTCCAATGGATGTATCATTTGCTTCATAGAAAGCATACTTGCCATCGTCAGATACTACATAAGGATGATAAAATCCGGAATCAGTCATATCTATACACTCCGGCTCCTTGTCAATTCCGGCAATATAAACTGCTGTATCTCCGCCGCTTTGATATTTAACATAACAAAGCATCTTACCGTCAGGTGATATGCAGGCGTCAAAGCCGCTATCATCTATCACAATTTCTTTCTTATTTTCAATTTCATAGAGGCAAATTCCGGAATCTGATGTATAAAAAGCGTATGTTCCCTCAAAATTTATTCCGCAGTAAACACAGTCCTCTGCTATCTTGGTGTAGTTAAGATTGGAATCTATCAAATAGCAACTGCCCTTATTCTGAAGCACTCCATACTTTCTGTCAGCATCAAAGCGTATAGGAAGTCCGTAGCTGTCCTCCTTAAAAAAGTCAGTAAGAACATCTCCCCTGTCATTAAAGATATAGCTGTTGCACTCATATATCCTTGCGCCCTGATAGTTTCTCTTCTCCTTCTCTTCATATCCCAGGAGCTTCGTCTCATCAATGCCCAAATGCTGATCCAATGAAATGC
This sequence comes from Butyrivibrio sp. NC2007, assembly GCF_000421405.1. Taxonomy (GTDB): domain Bacteria; phylum Bacillota; class Clostridia; order Lachnospirales; family Lachnospiraceae; genus Butyrivibrio. The sequence continues at coordinate 14,268 of NZ_ATWY01000001.1, read as the reverse complement.
CGAGTTTCTCCTTGCTTGCAGACTCGATATTCTTGGAAACCTCATCAAAGCGCTTCTTGGCGTCTCTGTTAATGGTCGTAATAAACTTATATCCCGCAACCAGTGACCCTGTAATTATGGCTGCCATGACCAGCACCAGTAATAATCCTGTTAAAAGACCTTTTCCCTTTTTCATTACACTTTCCTTACCTTAATTTCTCTAAACATCAAACCATGCCATTATACAGCATGGGAGTAGGTTTTGCACTTGCAATTTTGTTTGCGCCCATTAATAATGTAAATATGGGCACAAAAGATTTAAACAACGAGACAATCAGCATATCAAAGGCCTCCGAGATCCTAGGAATTTCAGAAGCTACCGTCAAGAACTGGGTGAAGCTTGGAAAGCTCTCCTGCATCTCAAGGCGTCCCTATGTCTTTTTAAGGGCTGATATCATGCGCCTTCACAAAGCCCTGGATACTTCCGAATACTTAAAAAGCCGTCGCAACAAGACCCGGAATAGTGAAAACTATATACCAAAGTCCTACATCGACAGCAATTCACCAAATTATCCAATTATAAAGGCTCTTATCAATGAGCTGACCGGTAAGCACATCAACATCCGTGACATTATCCATGCCTACGCGCGCTCTTTTTGCATGTCAAAAGACATTCCGGCGGGCGTTATAGATTCCCTTTTGGGAAAGGCTCCTAAAGCCCTTCCTGTCACTCTTTTGGACGAGTATCCTCTAAATTATATTGAGGGGGAGGATACCCTGGGCATGCTCTATATCTCGCTCCGCCGTCTTCAGGAAAAGAAATCCACCGGCTCTTACTACACCCCATTCTACGTGGTGGACAAGATCGTAGATGAAGCGTTCCCAAAAGATCTGCCTACCGATATGAAGCTGATAGATCCCGCCTGTGGCACAGGAAATTTCCTTCTTCGTCTTCCAAAAGGTCTGCTACCAAAGAACGTTTATGGCTCTGATATCGACCCGGAAGCTGTCGCCATAGTCAGGATCAATCTGGTCCTTAAATACAACATTAGAACCGCTTCTAATTTAGATACAATCAAGAGTCACATTTTGTTGCAGGATTTTTTAAAAAATAATTCGGGCAATCATTATGACCTGATAATCGGCAATCCCCCCTGGGGATTCGTGTATTCTAAAAATGAGCAAAAGGTTCTAAAAGAGCTCTTTGTCTCCTATACCGGCGACAAGAATCCCGAGTCTTTCTCATTATTTATAGAAAAGAGCCTTGAAAGCCTTGCAGATAACGGAGTAATGTCTTTTCTCCTACCGGAATCCATCCTGGATGTCAGGCTCCACACTGCAATTCGCAGCCTCATGCTGGGAAAAGCACAGGTTCTGTCAATCCATTACCTCGGTGAGGTATTTGATAAGGTCCAGTGCCCATGCGTGATACTGACACTGAAAAAGACATCCAAAAAAGCTAAAGACTATAAAACCGAGGTCTCTTTTTCGAAATCAAGAAAATCTGAGCTCATAACCAGAAAGAGCTTTACTGCTGACTCGGGACGCCTTGCATCATCAAGCTTCCAGCTTATCTGCGACGATACGGAATATGCTCTTTTGAAAAAGATTGAGTCAGTGCCACATTTTACCTTGGAAGGCAATGCAGACTTTGCCCTTGGCATTGTAACCGGCTCCAACAAGACTCTGCTCTCCGATACACCGCTTCCCGGCTACGAACCTGTAATTACGGGAAAAGAGCTGACGAAGTATTCACTGCTTCCGGCTAGGAAATATCTGCGATTCAACCCGGAGAGCTTTCAGCAATGTGCTCCGGAGAAGTTCTATAGGGCAAAGGAAAAGCTCTTTTACCGATTTATAGCTGATGAGCCGGTAATTGCCATTGATGAAGAGGGGCTTGTTTCCCTGAACAGCGCAAATATCATCATTCCGCATATGAGCGGTTATAGCTCAAGATACATAATGGCAATCCTGAATTCCTCAGTCATGAGCTTTTATTATAGGCACAGGTTCAGAAACATGAAGGTTCTGCGCTCTGCCCTTGAAATGCTCCCTATCGCAAAGTGCTCTGAAGCTGACCAAAAGAGGCTTTCTGAGCTTACAATGCAGCCGGATCCTGCTGAGATTGATAAAATAGTCGCTTCGCTCTATGATATTACTGATGAAGAATTAGCTTTACTTTTACGGTTTAAAGTGCTATAGTGAAACTCGACTATTAAATTTGGAGGAATAGAAATGTCTTTTGAATATATACAGAAGCTCCCTACTCCCGAGGAGATCAGACATGAGTATCCCCTTGGCAAGGAGCTGACAGCTCTCAAAAAAGAGAGAGACGCCATGATCGCTGACGTATTCACAGGAAAGAGCGACAAGTTCCTGGTTGTTGTAGGCCCATGCTCTGCCGACAACGAGGACGCTGTCTGTGATTACGTATCACGCCTTGGCAAACTGAACGATAAGGTCAAGGACAAACTGATCCTTATCCCCAGAATCTATACCAACAAGCCACGTACAACAGGCGATGGCTATAAGGGAATGACCTCTCAGCCCGATCCAGAGGGCAAGACAGATTTCAGAGCAGGCCTTGTTGCCATGAGACACATGCAGATTAAGGCCATCGAGGAATCCGGCCTTACAGCAGCTGATGAGATGCTCTACCCCGAGAACTGGGGCTATGTTGCAGATATCCTCTCCTATGTGGCCATCGGTGCCAGAAGTGTTGAGGACCAGGAGCACAGAATGACAGCCAGCGGCTTTGATGTTCCTGCCGGAATGAAGAATCCTACCAGTGGAACCTTAAGCGTCATGCTCAACTCCGTTTATGCAGCTCAGCAGCCTCACACCTTCGTTTACAGAGGCTATGAAGTTAATACCAACGGTAATCCTCTTGCACACTGCGTACTCAGAGGCTCCAGCAACAAGCATGGCCAGTCACTTCCAAACTACCACTACGAGGACTTAAGCCTTCTGCTTAAGCTCTATGAACAGAGAGAAATCGTTAATCCGGCTGCCATCATTGATGCCAACCACAATAACTCCAACAAGCAGTTCAAGGAACAGATCAGGATTGTAAAAGAGGTCCTTCACTCAAGAAACCACAACCCCGACATCAAGAAGCTTGTAAAGGGCGTTATGATCGAGAGTTACATTGAAGAAGGCTGCCAGAAGATTGGCGAGGGAATCTACGGAAAATCCATCACAGATCCATGTCTTGGATGGGACGACACAGAGAGACTCCTTCTTGATATCGCAGAAATGTCATGACATTGAAATGAGCCCTGGGGACGGAGTCAGTGGTTCATTTTTAGTTTCTGATCCTTGCCCAGGCGAATGGGTCTTTTGAATTATCTTTCTTTTTGATATATCTGGAAATCGTGTTACTCTCCGAATATCCCATCAGTTCCTGAACCGATGACACATCTGCTCCGTTATCAACCAGGTGCACAGCAAACGAGTGCCTTAGAGTAAACGGCGTAATATCTGAGTTGATCCCCGCCTTCTTAACATATGTCTTTATCAGCTTCCAAAGTCCCTGTCTGCTCATAGGTGTTCCGCTGCAGTTAAGGAAAACCGTCTCGTCATCTTCATCCCCTTCAAGGAGCTCTGCTCTTGCCTTTAAAAGATAGCTCCCTAGGGCATCCTTGGCTTTCCTGCCGTAAGGCACGAGCCTTTCCTTGGCATTCTTGCCACTTCCCGTAATTCTGATGCAGCTAAGGCTCAGGTCAACGTTTGAGAGCTTAAGCCCTATAACTTCAGATGCCTTAAGACCTGTCGCATACATAAGCTCAAGTATCGCTCTGTCTCTTATTCCCTTGGCATCGCTGCCAAAGTCCTGGCTCAGAAGGTCCTCAATTTCTACCGTAGTCAGTACTCTTGGTCCCTTCTTCTCTATCTGTGGGCTCTTTAGTGTCTCCGCAGGGTTATCATCAATATTACCATTCTCAAGCATATAGCGGAAAAAAGCCTTGATCGAGGTGTAGTGCCTTGTTATGGATGACGCAGCAAAATGCTCATCCTGAAGGCTACCAGCGTAGTCCAACAGCCGATCCTGAGTTATGTCCTTAACATCGGTTATCCCTCTTCTCTCCATGTAAGAAACCATTCTCTCCAGGTCTCTTTTGTAGGATATAACGGTGTTATCGGAGGTCTTTTTTACACTTTTGAGATACCTTGTAAACTCCTGTATCTGAGTGTCCATCATAACTTTTCTTCACTCTCCTTGTTTTTTCCAAAAAGCGCTAGCACTGTCCAAATGGGCATAGTAAGCACGTATGCATATCCATATCTGAAGTCCACCACAGGCGATGCAATAAGAAGTGTAGCCACAATAAGGAGCATCAGTATATGAAGCGTGATGTTCCTCTTCTTCCTTACAGCTACAATAAGTGTTATCAGAAGTCCCCAAAAATATGCACCAATGCTGAATAACATTCCATATATAGGCATGAAATCCCCGAGTTTAAGAAGGATCTCTTTTACCTTGATAAACCTTCCACCGATAATAGGGCTTGCATAGAGTCCCATATCGTTAGACATGATTCCGTCCACATCTCCTACGCTGTAGGCCACATCAGGATATATATAGCCGCCGGTTAAGTCATACCAGGCCTTTACGTACAACCCCGGATTCTTTAAAAAAAGCTTAAACCAGAGCCCAAAATACTGACCTTTATTTGCTTCCAGAACCTCCGGATGTCCGGCCCTTACGAGTTCTTTTATGTTATCAGCGTAATTTGCTGCATAAAGCTCTTTTACATAAGTTCTGTCAATTACGGCATCGATAAGCGCAAGTTCTTCATCTGAGACATTTCCATCCTCCACAAGGACTCTGGCCACCTGCTGAAGCGGCACAGAAAGAGACTCAGTAAAGTCCGGACTTGCCACATTGAAGGCCTCAAATACAGGTCCTTTGATGACAACGACTACTGCTATCGACAATATCGCTGTAACCAGAACCGGCACAAGCTGCTTTTTAAAGAGCATTACGAATATTACAAGGAACGGTATCATTGCAAAAAATGCATTGGATCTAAATAGCATCAGAAGTACAGAGAGCACAAAAAACAGGATATAATCAGTAACTTTAACCCCCGTATCCCTTCTGGTGTACATCTCTGCAATAAGGCATCCAAAAAGAACTGCAAGGCCTGCAAACGGAACATCCTTCCATACAGTCACGGCAAATACAGCATTAAAAGGCACAAAAGCAAAGAAAATGACAGCCGGTACAACATGCTTTAAATTGACATGCTTCTCAATCCTGACAATCTCTCTTACCGCAGCAGCATTACACAGACACATAAACACCATCTGAAACTGCGTGTAGCAGGCAATCCCTGCAATCTTATCCTGTGTCAGTATTACACCGATCCGGTAAAAGAGCTTTATGAGAAGCGTATGGATTACCGGGTGATGGTTAGAGAATCCTGTTATTCCCACAACCTGCTGATACTGAACCAGAGAATCGGCGGTCATTATTCCGGGAAACTCATATAAGAAATACGGAAGATATCCCAGAAGGCAAATTGCGGCTGTAACAAGGAAAACCTTGTTCTCCAAAGCTTTGGTTGCTTTCTTATACTTTACGTCATCAGCTTCTGCTACCTTTTTCTCAAATTTGTCTCTCTTAAGGAGCATACTAACAGCCATGTACAGGAGCGAAAACAGGATAAAAAGTCCGCAGCACATGATAATTACAGCAAGAGCTTTAAACATCCCACTGGAAAACTGCGCCGTGATCCTTCTATAGACAAGGCGCGTTATAAGAAGAGACAAAGCCGTAGGCAAAATTCCCCATCCCAACAGCATTAAAACAGGTGGCTTTTCCTTATATTTTGAGCCAAGCACCCATTTATTCAGGAAATAAATACACGCAAAAAGAACTACCGTAAGTGGATTTCTTACGGTAATTCCCATTAGCAGCTGAATTGCCCAGCATCCCATTAGTGCCGGGATATATTTAAAGATTTCTTTTTCTATGCGCTCTAAATGCACTTTCATAAATTTCAAACGCCTTCGTTATCCATGATCTCTTTTAACTTATCATACACCTTAAGGCCATCGAAAGTAGCAAAATAATCTCTTGGAGTCTCGGCTCTTCTGATAAGCTCTACGCTTCCGTCCTTCCTAAGAAGAAGCTCTGCGCTCTTGAGCTTGCCGTTGTAGTTGTAGCCCATTGAGAATCCGTGAGCTCCCGTGTCGTGGATAAAGAGATAATCTCCCTTGTCGATCTTAGGTAACGCTCTCTCAATTGCAAATTTATCATTGTTCTCACAAAGTGAACCGGTTACGTCATATACGTGATCAAGAGGTGCATCCTCTTTGCCAAGGACGGTGATGTGGTGATATGCGCCGTACATTGCAGGTCTCATGAGGTTTACAGCGCAGGCATCAACACCGATGTACTCCTTGTAGATGTGCTTCTCATGAATTGCCTTTGTAACAAGAGCGCCGTAAGGAGCCATCATATATCTGCCCATCTCAGTGAAGATAGACACATCTCCCATTCCAGCGGGAACAAGGATCTTTTCAAACTGCTCGCGAACGCCTCTTCCGATTGCAGCGATGTCATTGCTCTCCTGGTCAGGCTTATATGCAACGCCTACGCCACCTGAGAGGTTGATAAATGCCACCTTGGCACCTGTCTTATTCTGAAGCTCTACAGCAAGCTCAAAGAGCTGTCCTGCAAGTTCAGGATAATAGTCATTGGTAACTGTATTGCTGGCAAGGAATGCGTGAATACCAAATCTCTTGGCACCTTTCTCCTTGAGGATCTTGAAAGCCTCAAAGAGCTGATCCTTAGTCATTCCATACTTGGAATCTCCGGGGTTATCCATGATCTGATTGGCCATGGTGAAGACTCCGCCGGGATTGTATCTGCAGGAGATGGTCTCAGGGATCTTGCCAATTGTCTTTTCAAGAAAATCGATGTGAGTGAAATCATCAAGATTTATGATTGCGCCAAGCTTATCGGCATATACGAACTCCTCCGGGGGAGTGTCGTTTGATGAGAACATGATGTCCTCTCCTGCTGCTCCGATAGCATTGCTGAGCATAAGCTCTGTCATTGATGAGCAGTCAAAGCCGCATCCAAGGCTCTTTAAGATCTCCATTAGTCTTGGGTTAGGTGTTGCCTTTACTGCGAAATATTCCTTAAATCCCTTATTCCATGAAAAAGCCTCATATACTGCCTTGGCATTCTTGGTAAAGCCCTCTTCGTCATAGATGTGAAAAGGTGTCGGGTAGGTTTTAACGATCTCCTGGACTTTCTCCAGGGTTACAAAAGGTTTTTTCATAATATCCTCCTGGTACTCATACAATAAAAACTTACCTCAAACTTTAACACGTTGGTGTGCTATATTGCAAGAGTAAACTTAAATATTCTCTATCTGCCAGTCAATTGGCTCAACACCATTGGCTTTCAGGAACTCGTTAGCCTTGCTGAAATGCTTGCAGCCAAAGAATCCTCTGTAGGCAGATAAAGGGCTTGGATGAGGCGCTGTAAGGACCAGGTGCTTGGGGTTATTGAGCATTGATCTCTTCATCTGTGCAGGTCTTCCCCAGAGCATATAGACAACAGGCTCGTCTTTCTTATTAACAGCCTGGATTATGGCGTCAGTAAACTGCTCCCATCCTTTTCCCTGATGAGAATTGGCAGCATGTGCTCTGACCGTCAAAACAGTGTTCAGCATAAGAACGCCCTGATCAGCCCATTTCTTAAGATATCCGTTGTTGGGTATATAGCACCCGAGGTCATCATTAAGCTCTTTATAAATATTCTGAAGTGACGGCGGTGTATCAGCCTTGCCAGGGAGCACGGAAAATGAAAGGCCATGTGCCTGCCCCGGCTCATGATACGGATCCTGCCCAAGTATCAGCACCTTCACGTCCTTAAGAGGCGTAAAATGCAGAGCATTAAATATGTCCTCAGATGGTGGATATACCACATGAGTACTGTATTCGTTTTTTACAAATTCATAAAGGTTCTTATAATACGGCTTTTTAAACTCGCCGCCAACTGCTTCAAGCCAGTCGCCTTCTATCATCCCCATCTGACCGGAACTCCTTTCCCAGCAAGGTACTCTTTTACCTGATTGATCTCAAGCTCTTTATAATGGAAAAGAGATGCAGCAAGAGCCGCGTCAGCTCCGCCTTCTGTAAGTGCATCATAAAAATGAGACAGCTCTCCTGCTCCGCCGGAAGCTATAACAGGCACTGAAACTGCATCTGCTACCGCTCTTGTAAGCTCTATATCATATCCGTTCTTGGTTCCGTCGCAGTCCATGCTTGTAAGAAGAATCTCGCCTGCTCCAAGCTCTACGCCCTTTTTAGCCCATTCTACGGCATCAAGACCCATATCTATTCTTCCGCCGAATTTATACACGCTCCAGCCATTTCCGTCCTCTCGCCTCTTGGCATCGATGGCAAGAACAACGCACTGGCTTCCGAACTTCTCCGCAGCCTCTGCAATAAGCTCCGGTCTGTCTATGGCAGCAGAGTTAACAGCTACCTTATCGGCGCCTTCTCTAAGAATTGCCCTGACATCGTCAACAGTCCTGATTCCTCCGCCAACGGTAAACGGGATAAAGACCTTTTTGGCCACTTCCCTTACCATGTCGGCTACGGTAGCTCTTCTCTCATTGGAAGCAGTGATATCAAGGAAAACCAGCTCATCGGCTCCAGCCTTTGAATAGGCCTCACCGACAGATACCGGATCTCCTGCATCCTTAAGATTTACGAAGTTTATTCCCTTTACAACCCTGCCATTGTTTACATCAAGGCAGGGAATGATTCTCTTTGTAAGCATACTTTTTGCTCCTATATGTGTAAAAAGTTATCCAGTATCTGCATTCCTACGTCTGCGCTCTTCTCGGGATGGAACTGGCAGGCAAATACATTACCGCACTCTACCGAGGCATCTATTGTTACCGAATAATCCGTAGTTGCTGCTACAATAGACCTGTCTGCAGCCTTTAGATAATATGAGTGAACAAAATATACATAAGGTTCACCTGTTATTCCCTTAAAGAGCCTTGCGCCTTCTGTGATCTTAAGATTATTCCAGCCTATCTGCGGAATCTTGTATAAGTTTCCCTTATCATCCTTATCCGGAATATCTATTATCTCACCACGCAAAATGCCCAGGCCACGAGCTCCCTCCGACTCCTTACTGGACTCGAATAAAAGCTGCTGACCCAGGCATATTCCCAAAAAGGGTACTTCCTTTTTTACAACTTCATTTATTATGTTCTCAAGACCATACTCCCTGATCCGGTCCATGGCATCGCCAAACGCACCAACTCCCGGAAGAACAACATGGTCTGCTCTGAAGATAGTTTCAGAATCTCTGGTAACTTCTGTGTCAGCCCCAAGATACTCAAAGGCCTTCTCCACACTCTTTATATTTCCTGCATCATAGTCGATAATTGCTACCACTTGGCATCTTCTCCCTTCCCAGGTATCGATGCCTCAAAGCAGTTACGACTCCAGAGTTCCTACAATCTCCATGAGCCTGATAGTATAATCTCTATCCTTCTTGATCGAGTTAATCTCCTCAACGTCTGCCTCTGACAGACCATAACTCTCTGAAAGCAACGATTCTATACTATCGTACACGCTCTTAACTTCAATTTCAACACTATACTTTTCAGCTTCCGCTAAAAGAACTTCCTTATTCCTCTTGGCCATAAGAAGCATATCAAGCGCTTCTTCCTTCATATTCATTGCAGTGTAATTATCATATCCGTCGAGATACCTCTGTGCCCAGGCAAGAACTCTCGACTGCTCATAGATAACAGTCTCCTTCTCCGTCATATCTTTTCCGTAGAGCATCTTGTAGGCTGTGGTATATTCTCTGTGGGTATACGCTGTCTCTGCTCTCTCTGAAGCAATCCTGTCAGGAAGAACAAGAGCAGGTATCATGATCAGAATACCAAGGCTGGCTGCAAATATTCCGGAAATAGCGATCTTCTTAGGTGAAATAGCCTTTTCAGGCGCTCCGGGTTCCTTAGGAGGTTTTGGCTTTTTCTCCTTCTTGGGCTTCGGAGGCTTCTTTTCCTTCGGTGGCTTTTCCTTCTTTGGCTTCTTCTCTTTGGGCTTCTTTTCCTTCTTTTCTTTCTTTTTCTTGCCCTTTGGAGCTCCGCCTTCGCCAAGCTCATCAAGAACCTGCTGGTTTTCCTCAGTCAGGCTTGCAAGACCCTCATTCTCTGGTTCTTCATCCTCTTTAGTCAGAGCCTGCAACAGTCTTGCAAAAAATCCGGGCTTCTTTTCTTTATCGCCTTTATCGCCCTTCTTTTCTTTCTTTTTCTTACCTTTTGAGGGCTTTTCATCCTCTTCTCCGGAGTCTTCCTTGCTCCTCTCGGGTATTGATGCAAGTTCTTCAAGAGACGGCTCTCCTGCTCCTTCATCACCAAAGCCATCCTCTGTCAGCGCATCAAGTATATCTTCCTTAGGAATCTCAGATTCCTCTGCATGTCCTGTCTCTTCGTCCTTGGCAGCTGTGCTCTCTATGTCCTCAATCTCATCATTTGCGAGAGAGTTCATAAGAGCATCAAGATCCTGCATGGATACTTCTTCACCGCCTGATTCCTCGCCGGCAGCGGCGTTGGATTTCGCAACTTCAGCAAGTGCTGCTACTTCACCATCAGTAGCGCTTGTATCTCCTTCATCAGCCCCAAGAAGATTATCAAGGCTGGCCTCTAAGGTTTCCAGATTAAAGTCATCCTCAGATATAGAATCCAGGGAAACATCACCGCTATCTTCAGCAGGTGCATCAGCTGCAGGTGCTTCTGCGCTCTTTTCATCACTGCCTGCATCATCGGGTGATTCCAAAAATGAATTTAGGTCGATTTCTATGGGTGGTGCATCAGCTTCTTCTGGGGCAGCTTCAGGTGCTGCCTCAAGATTATGCTCCTCAGGCTCTCCTCCATCCAAAGTAAATCCTGAAAGATCTATATCATCTAATTCATCTTTTGGCTCTTCCGGCGCACTCCCTACATCTGCAGCAGGCTCTTGTGCCTCAGCATCAGCGCCGACCATCTCATCCATAGCGTTTTCAAGATCATCAAGTGAAAGGTTATCTACATTTAATTCTTCCGGATTTGCCTCCGGCTGCCCAGCTTCATCCTCGCCCTCTTCCTTCATATTATCGAGGACTTCGCTGAGACTGTCCTGCATATCCTCTTCGCCAGGATTCGTCAGCGATCCGTCAGGCATATCATCCAAAAGATCTGTCAGAATCTCTTCAGGAGTCTGATCAGCGTCAGAACTTCCGTCTTTTTCCAAAATAACCTGATTATCCTCCGGAAGCGAAACCTCCGGAGCCATTTCTAAAAGAGCGTCGTCGCCCTCCGTGGTATCAACAAGAGGTGCCCCTGTGTTAGCCGGCATTCCGTCAAATTTGCCGCTCTGGATCTCTGCATCCATTCTCTCGGCATCGGCAATAGCTTCATCAAGGGCTATTTCCTCAGGGTCTCTTACGTCATCACTTGTGGGATCTGCGCCAACTCTGAACACCGGAACAGCCGGATCTGTAGGAGATTCAATATCATCTATAAGATCTGCCATCCTGTCATCTACAATCTCATCAGCATCAAGCTTACTGAGGAGACTTCCGATCTCATCCAGATCTTTATTGCCATTTGAATTATTTACAAGCGCGCCAATATCCCCTGATCCACTTGGTGAACCGGAGGAATTACGCATAGAGGACATTCTGCTGAGTGCAGACTGAGGGTTGTTGCTATTCGATTTTTGAGCGGAATTCAGTAAACTGTCGAGATACTCCTCGTTGTTCGAATTCATAGCCCTTCACTCTCCTGCAAAATATAATTAACCGAATTCATCTGTATAGAATCGGTTTTTACTTTTATTTCGGGGGTATGATGAAACAGCTTTTCGTGTACTCTGATAAGGTGAGCCTTCTTATTTATAAAAGTAACCTTCTCAAAAGGCCATCTTATAACAGTGGGATAATCCAGGGAAACACCCAGCTCAAGAATCAGCAGGTTTTTACCCAGGGTACTTGAAAGATATTGTTGATACTTATCCCAATAATATAAATAAGCTCTCTCGTTATATTTAATTTTACTATATTCTTCGCGTTTTTGGTTAAGATATAATAATTTTCCGTCAAAAAATGGTTTATAAAAGGTTGCTTCCTCTCCGAGTTTGCCATTTTTCTCAGTAATTATCTTATGTATCCTGCTTACTAACCCCTGAAAATCTTCTGATTTTGTAACTTCTATCAGTTCTTCCTCAGGGTCATTGCTCTGAAGATATCTGTAATTACCGCATGGATAAACACAATTTTCTTCTTCAAAGCCATTTAAAAAAGCGTCCTGAATAAAAATATCAGAAACAAGGAAATAGCTCTTTTGCCCTACTAATTTTCTAAGGCCTTTATAAGCTTCGTCTATTCTCTCATCATTATTGTAATAGCCATACTCAAACTCAACTATTGGCCAAAGCCAGGCGTTTTCTTTTTCATCGCAGTATTTACGCAGTTCCTGGTATCGCAGGTCTTTCTTAATACCCTTTTTTATCCAGTCCCATTCACTGCCGATTCCAATAACAAGCATATCGCTTTCGTTTATATATTCAGACAGGCTCTTTTCCATAATCATTACCCCGTTTAATAAAAAAATCTCCCTTTACCAAAGCAGTCATTGAAAACATGTTTTCATAACTGAGTTAGCAAAGGGAGTTGGGATCAGTTAATATCAGCCATCCGTTGCATTAACTAGTTCATCAATTACAGATACGAGATTTCCAATCTCAGGTTTTGATAACTGTCTGTCAGCTCCAAGGGATTCTCCCTTTCTGCGCATTTCCTCATTAACAAGGGATGAGAAAATGATAAGAGGTATATCCTTGGTAGCATCATCGCTCTTAATGAGCTTTGTAAGCCTGTGTCCATCCATGATAGGCATCTCAATATCAGTTATGATACATTTAACCTTATCAAGCTCATTTCTGTCCTTACAAGCTTTGATATAGTCATACGCAAGCTTTCCGTTTTCGAAATGTCTTACGTTGTTGTATCCTGCCTTGTTAAGGGAATCAACGATAAGCTTATTAAGAAGCTGTGAATCCTCAGCAAGAACAATAGGAACCTCATTACGAGGACGGGATCCGATGTCACCGAGAGCATCCATATTAAGACCGGTATTAGGATTGATATCAGATACGATCTTCTCAAAATCGAGGATAATGATCAGCTGATTCTCAAACTTGATGATACCTGTTGAAATACTCTCTTCAGCCTTTGAAATTGTAGCATTAGGCTTAATAATATCAGCCCATGATACTCTGTGGATACCAACTACAGAATCAACATGGAACGCAATATCAAGTTTGTTGAAGTTTGTGATAATGAATAATCCGCCAGCCTTAGAAGCGCCGCGCTGCAAGCAGTTTCTAAGATCGATAGCCGTGATCATAGTATCACGAGGCATAAATATACCTTCTATACTAGGGTGGGCGTTGGGTACAGGCGTCACTTCCTGATAAACAATAATCTCTTTAATCTTTGCAACGTTGATACCGTAGCAGTGATCATCGATTTTAAACTCAAGTACTTCTAACTCGTTGTTGCCGCTTTCAAGCAGGATTTTTGATTCCATTCGCTCACCTCACGTAAGAAATTTAAGTTAAAAACTAACATAAAACCGATTGAAAATTATTTAAATATCCTCATTAAGTATATCATAATTTTTTACAAATAAATACAAAAAAACAAAAAAGACGGGCAGTTGTCCGTCTTTTAAGATTTGATTTATAAGTTTTTTATAAATTTTGTATTTCGTTTAAAAATGCAATAAAAAATTGCACCCTCAAAACCGAATACTGAAATCTCTGTTACATCGAAGTTCTGCTCTCGTGCTTTGCACGAGCCAGAACACGCTCGAACTAGCTTCGTGAAATACCTCAGCAAGTTCTCACAGCCCTAATCTTTGCTTTTTTGGATAAGCCCTCGACCTATTAGTACACATCAGCTGAACACGTTACCGTGCTTACACCTTGTGCCTATCTAACCTCGTACTCTCCAAGGGGTCTTACTCCATAAAGGAGGGATATCTCATCTTGAGGGGGGCTTCACGCTTAGATGCCTTCAGCGTTTATCCCTTCCGGACGTGGCTACCCAGCCTTATGCACCTGGCGGTGCAGCTGATACACCAGCGGTCCGTCCATCCCGGTCCTCTCGTACTAAGGACAGCTCCTCTCAGATATCCTACGCCCGCGCCGGATAGGGACCGAACTGTCTCACGACGTTCTGAACCCAGCTCGCGT